>NZ_JAKLTZ010000003.1:0-1043906 GCF_022012555.1 Bradyrhizobium zhengyangense
ATGACCAAGACCTCCTGCGAGCGTTGCTGTTGTCCTGGTCCGATGCGCTGGCTAAATGCTGGCGGCGATCTCGCTCAGCGACCGCCTCGAGTTTGTCCACTTCGAGCACTTCTTTGGCTTGCTTCGACATCCGAGCAAGCTGCCCACGGTCGTTGCCGACGTTTATGACCTCATGCGTAACAATCAGATGGTGTTCGGTGTCCACCGCGACCTGGACATTGTAGCCGACGACACCCGATCCGCGTCCGCTGGTGGCCATCGAACGGGCATCCGGGTCGGTCAGCGATATCTGTTGATCCGGCGTGTTGCGCATCTGCGCATCAAGCACTTCCAGGCGGCTCATCTCCTGCTTCAGCCGAGCGATCTTTTTCTTGATCCTCGTCGTCTTGATGCTGATCGCTTCCGATGGCTCCTGCCGATCGGCGCTATCGAGTTGGCGCAGATACCGCAGATGAATTCTTGCGTTACCTTCAGGACCTCGCTGATGGGGCGCCGGATTCAGTCAAAGCCTGTGCTAGTCGCATTTATGGAATTTTGTAAGTCGTTAAGATTCAATCGTACCAATCTTTTCGGTCACGCGGCAGCACGCGACCACGCGCGTAGCCTGGCGAAGCAAGCTCCTCTAGCCGCCGCTCAAGAAATTCGTTGGCAACGATCAAGGCTTTGACAGCTTCACGCGCGTCTCCGCCGCAAGCTTCTATCGCCTGATCGGCCGCGGCTTCGAGGTGGTCGGAATCGGGCTGGCTCGAAGCGGAAACAGGCATCCGAGGAGTGTACCAGTTTTGTTCATGTTCGCAATATGTTCTTATGAGAGGTGGGGCGCTGGCCTATTTCCGAGCGCAGTGATCTGCCTCACGGCACGTTGCGCGGTGGGGCATCTAGTCTCCTCAACCTAACGAGGCGGGTGGTCGCTTCGTTGAACAACAGGAGACAGAGACATGGAACGCGAAATCAATCTGCTTTCGTGCGACGAACTGGAAATGATTTCGGGCGGGGAACCGAATCTTCTCCTCCAGATCCATATTCCTGGGTTTGATTTCAAGTACTATGATAACGGGTCAGGAATAGGCTATTCGTGGGGGCATGTGTGCGCCACCAACGGATCAAGCATAAGATGCGATTAGCAGATAAATGGGCGCTGAAAGAGGCCGCCTCAGTTGGCGGCCTCTTTCACTTAAAGACGACTGATTTATCCGCGCGCAAAACAAAGGCCCCGGTACTCGCGATAGCCGGGGCCTTATCCGCGAGTGGGGGTTGAGAGCATCCCACCCGTCCCCGGACAGCCTGAGGCTAGCCGTCGTCTCCTAATTTCAGGTTATGAATGCTGCGTGGTCGAAGGACGAGAGGGTGTTGGCGCGAAGAATCTGCGTCTTACTACGGATTGCGCGTCTGTCTACGAGCGGTTCATCGTTTGCTTTTTTCATGGCAACTGGATTGCGCCATATGAGCGTGAAGGCGATGCTGGCCAAACTTCTTGAAAGCGAGCTTGCCGCACGTGGCGTGAATTCGCTCGCTCCATCTGATTGCGAAGAAATTGTAGAGCGGCTGATCGAACGGCTAACCGATTTGGAGCTAAGTCTGGCGGCCAACAAAATCAACGGCGAGTCGTGACCTGATGTCGGCATCCAACTCGCGAGCATTTGCAGGAAATACAACTAACGGATAAATGACGAAAATTTGTGCGCCAATGCTGTGAATTGCTTCACAGCGACTTGGCAGACCAAACCTAAAATGGTGTGGCGCAACGAAGCGCCATTTCAGACAGGGAATTTGGTCATGGCAATTGCACACACCATTCCGTCTTCTGTTCGCAGCCACGATGGCTTGATTATTCTCGGCTACATCGCATTCGCAGGAGTTCTACTCGCCGCAATCTATTTTGCATCGGGCGGTCCAAGCTTCAGTGATGCCGATCTGTCAGTAATGGCGATGGTGCCGTGATACGATTGGCAGCGTGGACCGTTTTCAGCGCGCTTGTCTTGTCCCTCGCTATCTGGGCTCTAGTCGGCCCGCCAGAGGCCGACGCGACAAGCGTGCTTCCGGTCATTGCAAGATTGCGCTGAGCAGGGGTCGCGACGCTGTAGCGAGGTTCTTACGTACCAAAGTGCACAGTCGATCCGAAGGATTCATCTGCCGGTAGGAACGACGGCGGCGCTCGTCCTGTTGGGCGGTTGGTGCGCTAGTGTATTCGAGTTGGCGCGCTCGCGGCGCCGGCGTCCCCGTTCCTCTGCCCCTCGCGGCGCTGGGGGCCGTCGCGCTTACTTGGTGACGATATAAACGATGTCCCCCTGCGCGTTCATCACGCAAGCGCGTGTTGCCTTCTTACGCTCGGCTAGAAGGGTGTGCGCTGTCTTGCGCGCTGCGAGTGGGTTGTTGGCCCAAACGGTCGTTCGGTGAATAAGCCACTCTGAACCGTCTAAGGCAGTCCCGTAGATTTCGACCGTGAACGTCATTGACGTGAACGGGCCCATGCTGAACTGGTTCCCGGGCCAAGTCAGGAGCGCGCGATCTGTCTCGGCAGGGATGGCAATCGTGTCGACCCTCCGACAGGGCAAGCAGCGATACGCGTAGGGCTGCAACTCTATTTGACCCTTCGTCGAAATTGACAAGTTCATTCGGCTTCGTGCAAGCCGAGAGGGCTGGGGGTGCAGATGGGATGGATTGCGAATTGGCTTCGCCTGCCGGATGTCGGAGTGAGGCCACGGAAAGGCGCGCAGGTAGACCTGCTACGCTCTCCAAGCGCGGCGGCCGATGGCTAAAGCACAATCTTTTTCGTTTCCCAGGTGCGGTGTGGTCTCGCAAGCGCGGCTGCTTAGAATTGGCAGAGGGCGACGTGATCGCGCTTCATCTTGTCGTCGAGCGGCTGCGGGAAGCTGGGGTACGAGTGCGGTTCGACGGACGCCTGCGACGCTGGGACGGTGCGTCACCTGTTTGGACGTTGCTTGTGCGGGGAAAGCGCTAACGAAGAAGAAAGGGCCGCCTGATCGGACGACCCTTTCCGCTGGTCAAAATGATCGGTCTTAAATCCAGCCCCGGGTGAAATACGTTTAAGGATGAAATCTCGCTCCCGGACGTACGGATTGAAGCGGCAGATTGTTTCAGGATGATTTCGTCGCACATTAAATCGTTGTTCCGTCAGAGGAACACACGTCGGTGTGGCGATTTTAGCACGCCGCTGAATTACTAGCTGTACGGCATTGCTCTCGATTCCAGACTCAGACTTCTTTTGGTTGGGGTCGGAATTGGGGGGACTCGCGTGCACGGCGAAGCCGGATGCATCGTTTGCTGCCGAGCCAGAGCGCTGATTGCGCTTTTTCCGATGATCGTGTCCCGTTGCGTGGTGTAGCTGGCGTCGGGGCACCGCATTCACCGGCAGGAGCCGGGCAGGTCAGCTGGCGATCGCCGGAAGGCTGACGGTTGGATCATCGCTCAATGGCGCGATGGTTTCCAGTGTCATGTAGCGGGCTCGCTGGACGGCCCATTCATCGTTCTGCTCGAGCAGGATCGCGCCGATCAGTCGCACGATCGCATCTTCATTGGGGAAGATGCCGACCACCTCGGTCCGCCGCTTGATCTCGCCGTTGAGGCGCTCGATTGGGTTAGTCGAGTGCAGCTTGGTTCGATGCTGCGGCGGGAAGGTCATATAAGCGAGCACATCGGTCTCGGCCTCATCGAGGAAGCTGGCAAGCTTGGGCAGCTTGGGGCGGAGCTGATCGGCGACCTTCCGCCATTGCGCCCGGGCCGCCTCGGCATCGTCCTGGGCAAAGGCCGTGGCGATGAAGGCTGAGACGACGCGTCGTCCGCTCTTGCCGGCATGGGCCAATGCGTTGCGCATGAAGTGCACGCGGCAGCGTTGCCAGCTGGCATTGAGCACCTTGGCGACGGTGGCCTTGATGCCCTCATGGGCGTCGGAGACGACCAGCTTGACGCCGCGCAGGCCGCGGCGGGCGAGCTTGCGCAGGAACGCGGTCCAGAACGTCTCGGCTTCGGACGGGCCGATATCCATGCCGAGAACCTCGCGCCGGCCGTCACTGTTGACGCCGACGGCGACGATCACTGCGACCGAGACGATGCGGCCATTCTGCCGCACCTTCACGTAGGTTGCATCGATCCACAGATAGGGCCAGTCGCCCTCGATCGGACGGGCGAGGAAGGCCTTCACCTTGTCGTCGATCTCGCCGCACAGCCGGCTGACCTGGCTCTTGGAGATGCCGGTCATGCCCATCGCCTGCACCAGGTCGTCCACCGAGCGGGTCGAGACGCCCTGCACATAGGCTTCCTGCACCACGGCGGTGAGCGCCTTCTCGGCCATGCGGCGCGGCTCCAGGAAGCCCGGGAAATAGGAGCCCTTGCGCAGCTTGGGGATGCGAAGCTCGACCGTGCCGGCCCGGGTCTCCCAGATCCGGTCGCGGTAACCGTTGCGCTGGGCCAGACGCTCGGGGTTCTTCTCGCCGTAAGCCGCCCCGGTCTGGCCTTCGACTTCCAGCTCCATCAGGCGCTGGGCAGCAAAGCCAATCATCTCGCGCAAGAGATCGGCATCAGGGGTCTTCTCCACGAGCGTGCGCAGGTTCATCATGTCGTCGGTCATCGGTGGTTCCTCGGTTGCGTTGGCGTGTCGCAACCCGATCCTACCGGAGAACTGCCGGTGACCACCGCAAAGCCGCCCGCCCGCTACGGCGCTATTTGGGGGCGCGCGTCCGGGCGGCTTTGCTCTACCCAGCTACACCACCCTCGGGGACACGACCTTTTCCGATGGCTGAAGGATGCGAGCTAAAGCTCTATGAATGTGCTGGCTGTGCTAGCAGCATGTGGCTAATCACTAGAGCATCGACGCCGAAGCGCGCGAGAGCAGAAGTGCAGTTCACGACAATCGACGCTGCGTTCGAGGCAGCGGCCTTCCAAGTACGCAGAAATCCTACCGCGCTGGTATAGGGATCGTGTCGACCCTCAGGCAGGGCAAGCAGCGGTAGGCATACACAGCCGGCAAACCTGCAATCTTTGGGAGTGTCGCAAGGTACTCCATGGGCCGCCTGCATTGCCTGCAAATGAGAATAGGAGGATCGGCCCGCCTCATTCAAATGCCCTTAAAAAGCGGGCACCTTAAGGTTTTGGAATTCCGAGCGCACCTCCGGTCGAATACTGCCGATTATCGAAAATTGGCAGCATCTGCGGGGTCCGGGCTTTGCGCTCTGCGCATAGTAACGATGAGTTAGCTTGAACGTGGAACGTGAGAGAGTGCAGGCGCGTTCTGCTGGCCCCATCCTGCTGAACGCACCTTCTGGAAATGAAGCCCTAGCTCTGGCCGGAGCTAGGGTTTTTCCGTTTTCGGTTTGGCGTGGTGTCTCGGGACAGGCCGTCCTGCAGGCGATCACTTCTTCTTCGGGTTCTTGATACCGGCTGGCACATAAGCCTTCGGCGGCCACTTCCGAAACTCAACGCCTGTCTCTGTGAAGACGACACCCGCTGCGGCTAGCTCGCTCATTAGAACCAACAGCGTCGCTTCATGCGGCTCGCGCTTGCCAGTTTCAAGATCGGCTAGCGTGCTGCGATGTATCTTGCAGCCTTTGGATAGGTAATCCTGCGACCAACCAAGCAACCCGCGCGCGGCCCTAATCTGCGCTGCCAACAGGGAGAAATCTCGCTCAACCATTATTTCTGCGGACACATTGAAATCCGACCAATCGTCGGATAATGAATCGGACGATTATTGGAGAAAATATGCAGCCAAATCAATTGCCGACACCGGCCAATAACAATGTTTCTCCGGCCTTTTTGTTTGCCGGGAGCGCCGTCTTAGATGCTCACCTGGAAACCGCGTTGGATCAGTTCGTAATTGCGCTCGCCCGCAACCAAGCCCGTATCGACCACCTTCAGGCAATGAGCGCAGCCGATGACAACACGATCCACTAAGCGGGCCGCGATCTACTCGCGTTATTCGTCTGACTTGCAAAACGATAGGTCTATCGAAGACCAAATTGCTGTCTGCGAAAAGTTTGCAGCGAAGCAGGGCTGGAAGGTCGTAGGAAACTTCTATGATCGCGCCGCGTCGGGTGCTTCGATTTTTGGTCGGCCCCAGTTCGCAAAGATGGTCAGTGAAGCGCACGCAGGATCGTTCGATATTATCCTATCGGAAGACCTAGACAGACTGTCGCGTAGCCAGTCGGATATTGCACAGCTATTCGAAGATATGAATTTCGCGGAAGTGGAGATTCATACGATGGCTGACGGTCTGATCAATGAAATGCACATTGGTGTCAAAGGCACCATGAGCGCCTTGTTCTTGAAGGGGCTTGCTCAGAAGGTTAGGCGCGGACTCGGTGGCGTAGTTCGTCAGGGGCGTAGTGCGGGCGGCGATCTATACGGCTACACACCACGAAAGGGCGAAGCCGGCGTTCTCGATATCAATCCGGAGACCTCCGCAATCGTGCAGCGCATCTTCGAAGAATACGCTGCCGGTTCGTCGCCGCGCGCCATAGCTGCAGGGCTGAATGCGGACAACATTCCCGCGCCTCGTGGCGGTAAGTGGAACGCTTCCACGATCAACGGCAACACCGCGCGCGGGCAGGGCTTACTTCTAAACGAGCGGTACGTGGGTCGTGTGGTTTGGAACAAGAGGCGGTCGATTAAAGACCCAAAAACCGCGCGACGCGTGACCCGAACCAATCCTGAAAGCGAGTGGGTTGTTCAGGAGGTGCATGCGTTGCGCATCCTTGACGACGAACTGTTCGACGCGGTCCGAGCACGACGCCTTGAGGCTGGAACGCCTGCCTCTCGCAGGCGGCCTAAGTCTACCCGCCTTCTGTCTGGTTTGCTCTGCTGCGGTGCCTGCGGTTCCGGCATGTCGTTGATGGGCCATGACCGCTCCGGCCCGCGCGTCCAATGCACGCGCCATCGGGAAAGCGGTTCCTGCGACAACGGCACGCGGTACTATGTCGAGAAAATCGAGGGGCTTGTTCTTACCCGGCTGAAAGCGCAGATCGACAACCCCAAGCAAATGGGCAAGTTTGTCGAAGCCTATCTCGCCGAGAGGAGGGCGCTATCCGCGAGCGCGCGCCGCGATAGGACAAAGATCACGGCGCAGATTGTGGGCTGTCAGAAGGCAATCGACAACTTGATTGCCGCCGTCGAGAAGGGGCTCCTCGGAATGGAGGAAATTGCTTCTCGGCTGGAGCCTCAACGCGCTGAGAAGGCGCGGTTAGAGCGGGAGTTGGCAACGGCAGACGAGAAGATCGTTTCGGTAGACCTGCATCCCACTGCCGTGGCTCGCTTTAGGCAGAATTTGGAGCAAATCGCCGGTGCTGGGGATCGCGCAGACCCTCAAATCGCGGCCAGCTTTCGGGAGCTAGTTGAAAGCGTCGTGGTGCTGCCCAGAAAGCCCGGTGAGCCTTACACAGTGGAAACCCGTGGCCGGCTGGCAGCATTGATTGGGGCGCCCGTTGGGCGCCCTGAGGCCGTGCAGGCGGCCTTAACTATGGGGGGCAGATCGGCCCGCATAGGTAAGTCCGTTGTGTCGGCTAAACCAATGGTGCCGGCTGAGGGGATTGAACCCCCGACCTTCGGTTTACAAAACCGCTGCTCTACCGCTGAGCTAAGCCGGCGACGCGCTTGAGGAAGCGGGCAGGGGCCAGCATGTGCCGGGCCGCCCGTCCGCGCGTCGCAATACCAGACTTGTTTGCCAAGTGCCAGAACCCGCGGCGGCGATTTACCCGGCATGAAACAGGCGGCCCCTCGGCCGCCTGAACCATTTCGCCTGACATCGGGCCTTACTGGCAGAGGTGCTGCCGGCCGTCATCGCCCTTGAACCAGGTGCCGGGTCTGCACACGATGCCGTTGCGGGCGGCATAAGCGTTCCAGTCGCCGTACCAGGCAGGTCCGCCGCGGTCGTAGCTCGCGTAGGAATTGCCCCAGCCCTGGAACGGGGCGCTGGCGACCGCTGCCGCGGTACCGACGGCAGCGCCGGCCACTGCATCCGCGGCGTCGAGCGGCGCGAATCCCGATTGTGTTCCATCATTCGGATTCATCTGCCGATGCGCCATGTGCCGGCGGCGATAGGCGCGGTCATTGGCGGGATGGCCTGGACCGAGATTCTGGCAGCTGGGATCCTGGAAGAGACCTGCGCAGCGGGCCGCATTGTCAGCCGCGGTTTGCGCGAGGGCTGGCGTCGCCAGCGCAGACGCGACGATTGCGGCCAAGCCAACTAGCTTCAGGCTCGTCATGGCACTTCCTCCACGTTTGTTGAGATCAGTGCTAAGTACGACCTGCGGTAGTCGTTCCGCACCTTCTTCGCAGCTGGGGTCACATCGACGTGAGCGCGCCCAGGATGTGAAGTCTATGCCGCGCAACTGCAGGCACATCGGCGCCGGGATGGCGTGTCCCGTTAACACTTCGCTAGTGCGCGTCACGGCATTTGAGCAGTGCGAGATCCTTACGCGTTAGGCTTACCTGAATTTGGTCAGCTGTCCTTAACCCTCTCTGCGTCGCGATCGGATAGTTTGCGGGCCGGATAACCGGGACTCTTTCATGCGCGCATCCGCGCTCGCAATCTTTCTGATCGGACTGCCCGCGACGGCCTTTGCCGGCGGCGGCTTCGACATCGTCGTGCCCGGCCGTCCCGGCGTGCCCATCATCATCAACAATATCGATGCGTCCTACGCCGTGGTCGAAGGTGTCTGGGGCCTGGGCAAGAACGTCCAGGTGCAGCCCACGATCTATGGCGGGGTGTACGTCCCGGAACGGCAGCCCTCCGACGTCGGCCATTATTATCCGAGCCTGGGCCTGCAGCCCGGCTACGGCCGCCTCGAGGTCGAGCCGCCCGCGAACCGCAAATTGCCAAAGCCCGCGGAGAACTACCACCAGAGCTGGGGCGCATCGTCGGCGCCGCTGCCGCCACAGATGGATGTGCCGGTCAACCCGCCGCCGGTGATCCTCGCGCCGGAGATCAACGACCAGCCGCGACCACCACGGCCACGGCCGCGTACAGGAATGCCCGGCAGGCCGCCGGGTTAAGAAACGTCAGACAACAAGACGGAAATCAACAGGAGAGAGTAATGCGTCAGATGATTTCAGGACTGGTCGCGGCAGCTGCCGTGATGTTTGTGGGCGCTGCGCCCGCGATGGCCTGCGGCTTCAACCCGTGCCAGCCGGTTGCCCCGGTCTATTCCGGCTGCAACACCGGTTGCGGCGGTTATGGCTACGGCGCCGGCTATGGTTATGGCTATGAGCGCCTCGCCGAGCCGACCTCGCAGTATTACTACGTCAACCAGGGCCCGACCTACACCGGTCCGGGTGCCTTCGCGCCGACCCCGACCTACCAGGAAGACGCGGTCGTCGCGCCCGCCAATTATGGCTACGGCTATGGCTATCGCGCGGCTGCCGTTGCGCCGTACGCCTATCATCACCGCCCGTACTACCGTCCGTATCGCTACGGCTACGGCCCGCGCTACGGCTATCTGCCGCGCCCGCATTACGGCTACGGTCGGCGCTATGGCTACGCCCATCGCTACGCGCCGTACTATGGCGGCCATCGCGTGCTGCGCCGCTATTACTGATCTCTGATCGGCTGAGCCAACGAAGCGCCCGTTCGCGTGGATGCGGACGGGCGCTTTGCTTTTTAGGGCTTCATCAGCCCCAGCCTGACAGCACCGACATAAAGCGAAAGCACGGCGGCATTCGAGACGTTGAGGCTCTTGATCTCGCCGGGCATGTCGAGCCGTGCCACGACGCTGCAGGTCTCACGCGTCAATTGCCTGAGGCCCTTGCCCTCGGCGCCGAGCACCAGGGCGAGCGGCTCGCGCAAGGTCACGTCAGAGAGATCCGCGCTGCCCTCGCTGTCGAGGCCGACGGTCTGGAAGCCGCGCTCGTTCAGGGCGGTCAGCGCACGGGCGAGGTTTTGCACCGTGACCATGGGCACCAGCTCCAGCGCGCCGGAGGCGGCCTTGGCGAGCACGCCGGTTGCTTCCGGACTGTGACGCGCGGTCGTGACGATCGCCTTCACCGCGAACGCCGCGGCCGAGCGCAGGATGGCGCCGACATTGTGCGGATCGGTGATCTGGTCGAGCACCAGCACCATGCCTTCCTGCTTCAAAGTCTCGATGTCGGGCGAGGGCAGGGGATCGGCCTCGGCGAGCAGCCCCTGATGCACGGCATCGGGCGAGAGCAGGCGGTCGATCTCCTGGGGACGGACGATCTCGGGCGCGATCCGGGTTTGGATGTTTTCATCGGCCAGGCGCCGTGCGGCGTTCTCGGTCAGCGTCAGCTTGCGGATCCGCCGCTGCGGGTTTGCGAGCGCCATGGTGACGGTGTGCCAGCCGTAGAGAATGACGGGCCTATCGGGGTGCGAATCGCGCTCGCGCCAGGCCGGCCGGCCAGCCGATTTTCCTGTTCTGTTGAAGGGCTTAGCCCCGCCACGGGGCCCCCTCGGGGCAATCTTTTTGTCCTTCATGGGCTCGCTTGTGTCACGGGTGCCGGAATATGGCAATTTGGGTGCCTTCAAGGGCGATTTTAGCTGTTCGCCTCGGTTGACTTTGCCCCACCGCATCGCCCATAAACGCGCCCGGTCGCGCCCCCATCCGGGCTGTCGCGGCCTTCACGTTCCATGGCCGTCTTCGGTCCGCCGGCAAGGTCCGGCCCGATTGTGCTGCCGTCGAGCGGGGGAGTGTCCCGAGTGGCAAAGGGAGCTGACTGTAAATCAGCCGCCTCATGGCTTCGCAGGTTCGAGTCCTGCCTCCCCCACCAGCCTTCGCTCGCTTCGCGAGCTACGGCTCGGCAGGCCAGCCCAGATGCTCGTCGCGAAGCTAGCGAAGGCTGCCGCGCCGTAGCCCGAAGGGCGCAGGCGGGCTGTGTACCGGCTCATTCTACCCTTCGTTGCGATCCGTCGACGCTCCATGCGAGCTCGGTATAGAGCGGAAGCGCACCGACCGGCGCGAAGCCGAGACGCAGATAGAGCCGCAGTGCCGCGGGGTTGCTGGATGCGACCTTGAGGCGGATCTCGCGGTTTGTCTGTCGCGCTTCCTCCATGAGGGACTGCAGGATCGCCGTGCCGATGCCGCGGCCGCGCATCTCTGGCACGATCGCCCAATCGACGATCGCGATATGATGACCAGCACGATCGGTGACCAGCCGTGTTCTCTGAACTGCGGCGGTACCAGGCCTATGCCGAGGCGCAGGCTGCACTCGGACGCATCTATGCGACGCTGGGCGTCGATCCGGTGCCGAGCGCGGCCGCTTCCTATGACGTCATCGAGCTGTCCAGGGAGATCAGGCGCGGCATGCTGGAATGGCAGCGCGGCCAGATCGCTGAGCCGGTGGCGGATGCAGGGCAGGGCGCCGCGCCGTCCGACGTTGCCAGCACGGCAACCGCCAAGACTGCAACGACCAAGCCGGAAACCGCCAAGCCGGAAGCGGTGAAGTCAGAAACGGTCAAGTCGGAGACCGCCAAGACCGTTCCGCCGAGCGCCGCGCCATCCAGCGTCGCCACCGCCACCACGGCTGCACCTCCGGCGTCCGATCAGAAGACCGGCGTCAACTGAGCAGGGGCGATGCCGGCGCATGAGCAGAAATGCGGGGCAGATCGAGCAGTCAATCTGCCCACGCGACGCCGCGGCGTGAAGCGCCGCTTTGCTCGGCTCGCTGCACTGGCGGTCCTCCTCGGCGTCTCGGCACCAGGCGCGCGTGCCCAGGCTCTGCCTGATGGCCCGGATGCTGCCGTGCTGGAATCGGGCCAGGAAATTCGCGCCCAGCTCACGCCGCGCCAATACACCACGCTATCGAGCGAGATGGCGGCGCGGATCGATCGCATCGCGACCCGGGTCGGCGAGCGCTTCAAAAAGGGCGATGTTCTCGTGGCTTTTGACTGTGCCGCCCAGAAGGCGCAGCTGGCGCATGCCCAGGCGGTGCTGACCCAGGCTGAGAAAACCTTCGTCATCAACCAGCGGCTGATGCAGCTGAAGTCGACCGGCCAGCTCGAGCTCGATATCGCGGCCGCGGAGGTCGAGAAGGCCAAGGCCGATCGCTCCGCCGCCGAAGCCGCGGTGGCCAAATGCACCATCATCGCACCCTTCGACGGCATTGCTGTGGACCAGAAGGCGCGCGAATTCCAGTACACCAATGCCGGCCAACCTCTGCTCGACATCCTCGATGACCACGGCCTCGAGGTCGAATTGATCGCGCCGTCGCGCTGGCTCGCCTGGCTCAAGCCCGGCATGGCTTTCAAGGTCGAAATCCACGAGACCGAGAAATCCTATACCGCAAAGGTGACGAGGCTCAGCGGGCGGGTCGACCCCGTCAGCCAGACCATCAAGGTGATCGGCGAGATCTCGCAGACCGCGCCGGAACTGATGGCCGGCATGAGCGGCCGTGCGGTGATCGCCCCACCGAGCGGGCAGTGAGGCGCGGCAAACATTTGCCGTTCGCTCGCTGTTACGCCGAATATCGGCCGTTCTCTTCCTATCTTGCGTGCTCTTCGCGCTCGTGGATCACGTTGGCGCGCCCGACCAGGAGATCGTCGACCATTCCGATCCGCTTGGTGTCCTTGCCGGCATAGGGCATCGCATGCAGCACGTAGCGCATCGCATTGAGCCGCGCGCGCTTCTTGTCGTCGGACTTGATGACGATCCACGGGCAGTCCGCCGTGTCTGTGTGGAAGAACATGCCTTCCTTGGCCCGCGTGTAGTCGTCCCATTTGTCGAGCGAGGCGAGATCGATCGGCGACAGCTTCCACTGCTTCAGCGGATGGCCCTCACGCTCCTTGAAGCGGCGCCGCTGCTCCTCGCGGCTGACGGAGAACCAGAACTTGATGAGATGCAGGCCGCTGCGAACGAGGTTGCGTTCGAATTCCGGAACCTGGCGCAGGAATTCATCGTATTCCGTCGGCGAGCAGAAGCTCATGACGCGCTCGACGCCAGCACGATTGTACCAGCTGCGGTCAAACAGCACGATCTCGCCGGCGGTCGGCAGATGCTGCACATAGCGCTGGAAATACCATTGCCCGCGTTCGACATCGCTTGGCTTTTCCAGGGCCACGACGCGGGCGCCGCGCGGGTTGAGATGCTCCATGAAACGCTTGATTGCGCCGCCTTTACCGGCCGCGTCGCGGCCCTCGAACAGAAGAACGAGGCGTTGCCTGCTCTCTTTCATCCAATTTTGCAGCTTCAACAACTCTGTCTGAAGAACGAACTTCTGCTCTTCGTAGTCGCGGCGGTACATCCGGGACTTGTAAGGGTAGCCGCCAAACCGCCAGTCGTCGGCCAACTCGTCGCTGGTGGTCCGCTTGGCACGCTTGGCTTCCTTGCCAACCAGAAGCGCCTGCAGATGCTTCGCATCGTCGGGCGCCGCGCCCGTGAGAATGGCTTGTACCGGCTCGCTATCCGGTCCGAGGGCCGGCGGCCCCGTCAAGACGCTGTCGAGTGCGGCCATCTCGGCCTGCAATGCGCCGGCGGATGATTGCTCGGCGAAGGAGCGCTCGATCGGAGTAAGCTCGATCGCTTGCGTCCGCGCGGCCGCTGATTTGGCCCGCCGGACCGGCTTGACGTCATTCTTTCGAGCGCGAGCCTGCCGGGACTGCCGGGGAAGAGATGTCATTCGTCTGCCTGCCCTGAGATGCGCCGGAATCCGCTTCTACCCGGAAATCGCCCGCATGCGGCTTGACGTGGATCAAACGGGAGCTTCAGGCGAGCATCTCCCTGACCATCGGCACCACCTTCCGCCCGTAAAGCTCGATGCCCTTCATCAGCTTTTCGTGCGGCAGCGGCCCCGCCGAATATTTCAGCTGAAACCGCGCAATGCCGAGCGCCTTGGCCGTCTTCGCGATCTTGCGCGCCACCGTTTCCGGTGAGCCCACATAGAGCGAGCCGTGCTCGGCCTCGCTGACGAACTCGTCGCGACCCATCGGCGGCCAGCCGCGCTCGCGGCCGATGCGGTCGCGCATCGCCTTGTAGTCGGGCCACAGCTCCTCGCGCGCCTGCTCATCCGTTTCGGCGACATAGCCGGGCGAATGGACGCCGATCGACTGCGCCGGACGGCCGAACTCCTTGAAGGCACGGTGATAGAGATCGACGTAAGGCGCGAAGCGCTCTGGATCGCCGCCGATGATGGCGAGCATCAGGGGCAGATCGTAATGCGCGGCGCGCACCACCGATTTCGGACTGCCGCCGACGCCGATCCAGGTTTTGAGCTGGCCGTTCTCGACCGGCGGATAGACCAGCTGCTCCTTCAGCGGCGGGCGCAGCTTGCCTTGCCACGTCACCGGATTCTGCGCCAGCAATGCGGCGAACAGATCGAGTTTTTCCTCGAACAGCTCTTGGTATTTGCGCAGGTCGAAGCCAAACAGCGGGAAGGACTCCGTGAACGAGCCGCGGCCGAGGATGACCTCGGCGCGTCCATTGGAAAGTGCATCCAGCGTCGCAAAGCGCTGGAACACGCGGATCGGATCGTCCGAGCTCAGCACCGTTACCGCTGAGCCGAGATGAATGCGCTTGGTGCGCGAGGCGACCGCCGCGAGCACGGTCTCCGGCGAGGAGATCGCAAAATCAGAACGGTGGTGTTCGCCGAGGCCGATGAAGTCGAGGCCGAGCTCGTCGGCCAGCACTGCCTCGTCGACGACGTTGCGGATCACCTGCGCATGCGGAAGCATGTTGCCGGTGGCGTCCTTGGTGACGTCGCCAAAGGTATCCATTCCGAATTCGAGCGGTGCGGTCATCGATCAGGTCTCTGTGGGGAGGATCGACCAGATTTAATTGATAGCCGCGACGTCACAAGGCTGCATTCCGGAAATGCTCGGTTTCCGTTTGTGCGTCTATTTCGAGATGCGCACGACCATCTTGCCGAGCGCCCCGCGTGTCTGCATCGTCCTGAACGCCTCGCGAAAGTCTTCCAGCGAGAAGACGCGGCCGACGACGGGCTTCAGCTTGCCGTCGGCGAGCCAGCCGGTCAGCTGCGCCATCAGGCGCTTCTGCACATCGGGCTCGCGTGTGGGGATCTGCGCGAGGTCGACACCCAGCAGGGCGCCGCCCTTCAGCAGCGGCAGATTGAACGGCAGCGCGGGGATCGCACCGCCGGCAAAGCCGACCACCAGGTGGCGCCCGCGCCAGGCGATCGAGCGAAAGGCCTGCACCGAGATGTCGCCGCCGACGGGGTCAAAGATCACGTCGGCGCCATGTCCTGACGTCAATTCTTTCAGCGTGTCGCGCCAGCCGGCCTGCGTGTAGTCGATGACAGCATCGGCACCGTGCGCCAGTGCGAATTCGCGCTTCTCCGGCGTCGACGCCGCTGCGATCACGCGAGCGCCGAGCAGCTTGCCGATCTGCACCGCCGCGATGCCGGTGCCGCCCGCTGCCCCCAGCACGAGTAGCTGCTCACCCGCGACGATTGTGGCGCGCGCACTCAGCGCATAGAGCGCCGTCAGATAATTGGCGCGAAACGAGGCGGCGACCTCGGCGGCAACGCCGTCCGGCAGAGGATAGACCGCCGACGGGTCGACGACGATTTCCTCGGCAAGTGCGCCCGACCGCGTCATTCCCACCACGCGCATGCCGGGCTGAAAGCCGCCAGGCCTGCCCGGAGCCTCGGCCACGACCCCAGCGAATTCAGTCCCGGGAGTGAAGGGCAGTGGATCCTTGGTCTGATAGCGTCCCTCGATCTTCAAGCCGTCGACAAAGCCGATTCCGGCTGCTTCCACCCGAATGCGCAGCTGCCCGGGCTCCATGATCGGGTACGGGATGTCCTTCAGCTCGATTTGATCGATGGGCGCGTATTGCTCGACGACGACAGCTTTCATCTCGGACCTCAGTTGTTCCAGTCATCCTAGCAGATCCCGAGACCAGCCTCTTGCGTCTACCGCCACATCCCCCGCATCCGCGCCCCGATGTCAATCTTCGGCCCCTGTGATCCGGTGCGCGCGGCTCCCGCAGCGGCCTTCGGCCAGGCGGTACGCTCGAACAGATAGACGAGCTGCTCCGGGATGAAGCGGGTGCGCGAGGCGTAGACATGACGATCGCCCTTGGCGGCCTGGCCGTGCACGAAGAAGCGCTGCGGCACGACGAGATGCAGATCATCCTTGGCGCGGGTCATCGCGACATAGAGCAGGCGGCGCTCTTCTTCCAGCTCGGCGCTGGTGCCGGCGCCGAGATCGGAGGGCATGCAGCCGTCGACGACGTTGAGCACGTACACCGACTTCCATTCCTGGCCCTTCGCTGAGTGAATCGTGGAGAGGATCAGATAGTCCTCATCGCGGAGCGGAGGTCCGGATTTGTCGCTGGTCGCGTCAGGCGGATCGAGCGTGAGCTCGGTCAGGAATTTCTCGCGCGAGGAATAGCCGCTCGCGATCTGCTCGAGCTGCATCAGATCGGCGCGTCGTGTCTCGGAATCCTCGTGGATGCGATCGAGATGCGGTTCATACCAGAGCCGCACGCGCTCGAGATCCACAGGCCATTCCGAGTAGCGCAAATTCTCGACCGTGCGGACGAAGCTGGTCCAGTCATCGCCGGTGCGCGCCGGCACCGGGAGATGGGCGAGCGCGTGCAGCGGGTCCATACTCTCCGCCATCTGGTCGAGCACGCGCTGCGCGGTGGCTGGGCCGATGCCCGGCAATAGATGCAGGATGCGAAAACCGGCGACGCGGTCGCGCGGATTTTCGGCGAAACGCAGCAAGGCCAGCACGTCCTTGACATGCGCGGCGTCGAGGAATTTCAGCCCGCCGAACTTCACGAACGGAATGTTGCGGCGGGTCAGCTCGATTTCGAGCGGGCCGGAGTGCGAGGACGTCCGGAACAGTACCGCCTGGTGCTTGAGCAACGCACCTTGCTCGCGGTTCGCCAGCACCTGCTCGACGATATAGCGCGCCTGGTCGGCCTCGTCATGGACGGTGACGAGCTGCGGCTTTTGCGTGGAGGTGCGGTCGGTCCAGAGGTTCTTGGTGAAGCGCTCGCGCGCGAGGCCAATAACGCCGTTTGCCGCCGCCAGCACGGGTTGCGTCGAGCGGTAGTTGCGGTCGAGCGTGATCATTTCCGCGCGCGGCGAGAAGCTCTGCGGAAAGTCCAGGATGTTGCGCACGGTCGCAGCGCGGAAGGAGTAGATCGACTGCGCATCGTCCCCGACGACGGTGAGCCCGCGGCCGTCAGGCTTGAGCGCCAGAAGGATCGAGGATTGCAGGCGATTGGTGTCCTGATATTCGTCGACCAGCACATGATCGAAGCGGCCGCCGATCTCGTCGGTGATCAGCGCATCGCTCATCATCTGCGACCAATAGAGCAGGAGGTCGTCGTAATCGAGCACGTGCTGCGCCTGCTTGGCCTCGACGTAAGCGGCGAACAGCCCCTTCAATTCGGCCGCCCAGCCCGCGCACCAGGGATAATGCTGACCGAGCACTTTCTCGATCTCCATCTCGGCATTGACGCAGCGCGAGTAGATCGACAAGCATGTGCCCTTGGCCGGGAAGCGGCTCTCGGTCTTCGACAATCCACGCTCGTGCCGGACCAGGTTCATAAGGTCCGCGGAATCCTCGCGGTCGTGGATGGTGAAGGCGGGATCGACGCCGATGCGCTCGGCATATTCGCGCAAGAGCCGCGCGCCGATGCCGTGGAAGGTGCCGGCCCAGGTCAGCGCGTCGCGCATGATCGCGGCATTGTTCTCGCCCAGCACTTTTCGGGTGATGCGCTCGACGCGTCCGGCCATCTCGGCCGCGGCGCGGCGGGAGAACGTCATCAGTAGGATACGGCGGGGATCGGCGCCGGCGACGATCAGATGCGCGACACGATGGGCGAGCGTATTGGTCTTGCCGGAACCGGCGCCGGCAATGACGAGCAGGGGTGCGCCCACGGTCGCGCCATCGGCCACGCCATGCTCTACGGCGCGGCGCTGCTCCGCATTGAGCGTGTCCAGATATGACGTCACGAATCGCCCCGATGAAGTGGTCAGAATCAACGATCCCCCGCCGAATCGCAATGCGGCTGGACGCCAGTCGCCTGAGGATTTAGGGGAGAGGGCAGCTCAAGTTCCAGTCCGGACGGATTGCAGACGCGGATTGCAGACATGGCCGATCCCACGCCCGACCTTTTCGAGATGCGCCGGCTGGAATCGCTGAGCAACACCATCTTTGGTGTGGCGATGACACTGCTCGCCAACGATCTGCCCAAGGCCGGCGAGTTCAAGGCCATGCCCACCTGGAGCGATCTCGCTCAGCTTTATTCCGGGCGCCTGACCGGATTGATCCTGAGCTTCATCATCGCGGGCGTGTTCTGGATCAGCCATCACCGCCGGCTCGCCCGCCAGCCGGAGGCGGGCCGCCATATTGTGCTGCTCAACCTTTTGTTCCTGCTGTCGATCGTGCTCTTGCCGGTGACCAACGGCCTTTACGGCAATTACGGCGCAAGCAGCGCCGTGGCCGTGCTGTTTGGCCTGCATCTCACTGTCATCGCCGGCCTCAATGCCGCCCTGTGGTGGCTCGTGATGCACGGCTTCCGCCACCAGCTGATCGCAGCCCTGTTTCCGCTGGCCGTATTTTTGCCGGGAACCATCGTGGCTGCGTTTGCCCCGCAATACGCATCCTATTTCTGGTTCCTGGCTTTTGGCGGACTGCTGATCCGCCGCCGCCTGGATACGGCGGCGGCCGGCAAGACCTGACGGCGCGGCTGTCGGTCATCCCTTTGACGGTGTCGCACCGAACCCGTCGGCCGGCACGTAAAGCTTGACCGGCCGGATCTCGTAGACCGCACTCGGGTTGACCTCACGCAGCTTCCGCGCCGCCGCGATCGCCTCTTCATCCGTGTCGTAGTTGACGAGGTGGAAGCCGAGAAGCTGCTCCTTGGTCTCGGCAAACGGGCCATCCAGCACCATGCCTGCGCCTGGGCCGCGCAAGGTCCGGGCCTTTTTGGTGTCATCCAGACGAGCGGCCGGCCCGAGATGTCCGCTGGCCCGCAAGGGTGCCTGAACCTCGATGACCTTGGCGACGACCGCGGCGTCCTGCTGCGGCGTCCATGCCGAAAGCTCGTCTTCCACGTGGTAGGCCAGGATCGCGTAAAGCATTCTCACCTCGCTTGTTTTTTTGGCGCGCAACCGGAAGGATGTATCACCGCCGCCGATGCCGGCAATGGCCGGTGCGCAAAATATTGCGTCACGGCGATGCTGACGAAACCATTCTGAAACCCGATTGCGGCCCGGCACCGTGAACGCCGGCCAAACGCGGGGCGACTGATGGCCACCAAGAGCAATCAAGGACTCGGAGGCGGCCATGTCGACCATCAAGATCATCTGCGACGCGCGGCGGGCGGGGAAGTCGGAGCCGGCTGATCTGCATGACCAGGCAGGCCATCACCGCTACTACGGCAGCTCGGTCGAGAACGGCGGCGAACGCATTGTCGAGAGCCGCCGCGGCAAGCGCGCGTCCGTGCTCGCCATCTTCGGATTTTGAATCGCGCTTTCAGCCGGCATCGTCAGGGCGTGTTCAGCACCTGCTTGACGAGCGCCTCACGCAGCGTCGCCAGCTCGCCGCTCGCCTCCATCTGCGCAATCACCTGTCCAACCTTCGGCACCAGGTCGCGGTGGCTTTCGTGCAGATAATGGAAGATGCGGATACGCTCCAGCGGCGGCGAGAGCGGATAGATTCTCGCTTGCAGATTGAGCTTGCGGACCGCGACCAGCCCGCTGAAGAGGTCGGTGACCATCACGTCGAAACGATCCGCATCCAGCATCGTGATCATGTTCTCGATGCCGGTGGTTGCCGTGACGCGGTCCATGCCGCGCGTGCCGGCTTCCGACGAGCCGACGCCGCGGACGATGCCGATGCGGTAGTCCCGGATCGAATTCCAACCGTCCACGACGAAATGGAGTTTGGTGGTGAACACGGCCGGCTCGATGTAGTTGATCGAGGGCGTCACCTGCAGCAGCGTCGGGTAATCGCGCGACAGCGTTCCGATGCGCTGGATTTCGCCGTCGACCTCGCCGGCGCTAGACAGCGCGAGCGCCCGCTTGCCGGGGACGTCTACGAATTCGAGCTTGATGTTCAGCTTGGCGTAGACGGTGCGCAGCATTTCGCCGCCGACATATTGATCCGGGATGTCGGCGATCCGGGCCAGCCGGATCACCGACTGCGCCTGGGATGCGCCGGCTGCAAACAGCGACAGGCAGACGACGATGATCCGCCACATTAGCGCCTCTCGGCCGTTCCTTGCTACCATTGAGTTCTGATACGAGCGCGATCTACCGGAGATGGCGGCGGCGCGGAGCCACAACGCTCACCGCTCGCCCGCCATGCGCGCGAATCCCTGATATCACCAATGTCATTCTAGCACGCGAAGTGGTAGTTTGCGCGAATATCCTGCTGCTGGGCGCGAGATATGACCCCGCCGACCTCAGATCGCCCAAGGGCCGACAGGATTGCTGCGCGCACCGCGTGCTGAGGAAGATTCAAAATCGTCGAATCGCGTGCGGCTGCGACCAGCAGGCCGAAGAGGAGTGTCGCCATTTTTCGGGGCGGGGTTCATGGGCAACGCAGGTAAAGAGAGTCCCGATCGCAGCCGCGCTGTTGCGCCAGCGGCGGCGAAGCAGGATTTGAGTGGCATCGGAGCTGCGTTCACGTCCCCGATGCTCGCGAGCCTGTCGTCGCGGGCATTCAACTGGTCGCGCAGCGGTATCGGGCCACGCCTGCTTGCGGCCGTGCTGCTGTTCTCATCGATCGTGACGCTGACCCTGACTGCGCTCCAGCTCTATCTGGACTACGATCGCGAAGTCGGCATGATCGAGACAAGGCTCGGGGAGGTCGGCCGCAGCACTACGGGCAGCCTCGGCGAGAGTCTGTGGAGTCTCGATCAGAACCAGCTCAAGCTTCAGCTCGAAGGAATCCTGCGGCTACCTGGTCTGCGCGCCGCCGAGGTCCGCGAGATCGCCGATCGGCCCAACCCTATCAGTGTCGCCGTCGGCGAACGAGGTCGCCGCTCGGTCGTCACGCGCGACTATCCCCTGATTTACACGGTTCAAGGGACCGCACGCCGAATCGGCGTGCTCCATGTCGAGGCGACGCTCAGCGACGTCTATCAGCAATTGCTGAACCGGGCCCTCGTCATCCTGGCAAGTCAGGCCGCAAAGACGTTCCTCGTCTCGCTGTTCATCATCTATATGTTCCACGTTCTGGTGACGCGACACCTGGTCGCCATCGCCGAGTTCGTCAGCAAATACAGTCTGGCGCGGCCGCCTCCTCCATTGCATCTGGAACGCCGGCCCCCTTCCGATCCCGACGAGCTGGACAAGGTAATCGACGCGTTCAACGGCATGTGCACCAACCTCGAGCGTGCCTATGGCGAGCTGCGCGAGGCCAATGCGAATCTCGATCGTGATCTGAACATCCGCCGGCGCGCCGAAGAGGATGCGCGCGCGAGCGAGCAGCGCTTTCGCGACTATGCCGAGACCGCCTCCGACTGGTTCTGGGAAACCGGACCGGATCACGTCTTCACCTACATCTCCGAGCGGGCCGATGCCTTCGGAATGGACCGCCAGGCCCTGATCGGCAAGCGACGTCCGGATGCCGCCTTCGACCAGAACGCCGAAGTGGAGAAGTGGCACGACCACATGGCGACGCTGGACCGCCACGAGCCGTTCCGGAAGTTCGAGTATCGCGGCCGCGACGGGGCCGGGCGTCTGCATTGTTTCAGCGTCAACGGCCAGCCGGTGTTTGGCGACGGCGGACATTTCATGGGCTATCGCGGCTCCTCCACCGATCTCACCGCGCAGCACGAGACCGAGGAGCGGCTTCGCCAATCCCAGAAGATGGATGCGATCGGCCAGCTCACCGGCGGCGTCGCGCACGACTTCAACAACGTGCTGACCGTCATCACAGGCACCATCGAGATCATCCAGGAGGGGCTCGCGGACAAGCCCGAGCTCGCCGCGATCGCCCAGCTGATCGACGACGCGGCCTCGCGCGGCGCCGAGATCACCTCGCAACTCCTGACCTTCGCGCGGCGCCAGCCGCTGGAGCCGCGCGAGATCGATGTCAACGCTCTCGTCGCCGAGACGGCGAAGCTGTTGCGGCCGATCCTCGGCGAGCATGTCGAGATCGTGACCCGGCTCGCTGACGATGCGTGGCCAGCCATGGCCGATCCGTCGCAGCTTTCGTCGGCGATCGTCAATCTCGCGGTCAACGCACGCGATGCGATGCCGGGCGGCGGCAGACTGACGCTCGAGACCGTAAACCGGGAATTCAACGGCACCGACAATGGTGAAGGCGAAGCGGGCTCTTACGTCATGATCGCGGTGGCCGACACCGGTCACGGCATTCCTGCCGAGATTCGCGACCGCGTGTTCGAGCCGTTCTTCACCACCAAGGGGGTCGGTCGCGGTACCGGACTTGGATTGAGCATGGTCTACGGCTTCGCCAAGCAGACCGGTGGCACCGTCGCGATCGAGAGCGAGGAGGGGCGCGGCACGGTGATGCGGCTGTTCCTGCCGCGATCGGCGGGCGAGGCGACGGCGCGGACGGAGCCGGCTCCGACGCCGGCGCTGACGCGTGGACACGAGACCATCCTCGTGGTCGAGGATGATCCGCTGGTGCAAGGCTACGTCATCGCCCAGCTCGGCAGCCTCGGCTATCGCACGCTGACGGCCAGCGAGGGCGCAACCGCGCTGGCGTTAGTCGACCGGGGAGCGAGCTTCGATCTTCTGTTTACAGACATCATCATGCCCGGCGGCATGAACGGGCGGGAATTGGCAGAGTCCGTCCGGCTCCGCCGGCCGGACGTGCGGGTGCTCTACACCTCCGGCTATACCGACAACGCCATCGTTCACGAAGGGCAGCTCGATCCCGACGTGGCGCTGCTCCGCAAGCCATACCGGAAGGCTGACCTGTCGCGAAAGATCCGAGAGGTGCTCGGGGGGCGGGGGCGCTCTGAGTGAGGGGCGCGATATCAGCGAAAATGGCCTGACCAAAGAAAAGGCGCGGCGGGGAGACCCCGTCGCGCCCGATTTCTTGCTCGCTGGTCCAGGGCTGAGAGCGCCCCGATGCCAAGCCCAATCCAAGGCTTAGCGGGCGATCCCAGCGAGGTGACAGCGCTTGGTAAAAGACACTGGATCACCTCCTTTCGTTGATTGCGGGAGACCTCAATATAGGGCGGAAGTCCGTACCTGTTAAGGGGGCGGCAGGCCGAGCGGAACCGGCTCCTGTGCGCAAAGGGCGGAAAGCCCGCGAAAGCCGTCCTGGGGGCAGTTGAGACCGCCGCCCGGCCGTGTTAGGGAGCCCCTGTCGCGGGTGTAGCTCAATGGTAGAGCAGCAGCCTTCCAAGCTGAATACGAGGGTTCGATTCCCTTCACCCGCTCCAGACTTTTCATAGACTTCGCTCAAAGACTTGGCGGGTGGTCGGATTTCATTCTGACCACTGGGCCGCTTGACGCGTTCTGACGCGTCTTTCCCATTGCGTGTTTTGCGTGTCGCTTGATGTATAATCCCGCTCAGCGCGCGTCTCGCTCGACCGAACCCAGATGCAGGTTGACGAAAACATGGTCAACCGGTCACTAGGCATGGCCGTCACTGTTGAAATCAAGACCGGCTCGCGCGCCGTCATCACACATCTGCTCTCGCCACTCCTGCGACGTAAGCAGAAGGCCTTGCGTGAGAGGTAATAGCGACTTGGTGTCGGCTCTCGACTGATCCCACCACATCCCAATTGATCTGGAGGACGGGACGCCGCGCGCCCGTCCTCCCGTTGGGTTACTTCTTCATCGCTTCGATGACGGCGAAGCTGTAGGCGCCTTCGGGCTTCTTGGTGATGACGGGATCGGAACCGCCCGACATCAGCGTGGCCACGGTACGCTCATAGTCCTTGACGTCGAGCTTGCCGTCGGTGTCCCCAAGCAGCTTGCTGATCTCGCCCATCATCCGCTTCTGATCCTTCTCGGTCTTGGCGCCGGTCGTGTCGGCGGCGAGGATGATCTTCACGGCCTCGTCCGGGTGCGCCTTGGCATATTCCCAGCCCTTCATCGAGGCCTTCACGAACTTCGCCATCTTGGCGACGAAGGCCGGGTCCTTAAGGTTCTTCTCCAGCACGTAGAGGCCGTCCTCCAGCGTGGCGACGCCTTCGTCCTCGTACTTGAAGACGACGAGCTGGCTCGGCTTGTAGCCGCCGTCGATGACCTGCCAGTACTCGTTGTAGGTCATCGTGGAGACGCAGTCGGCTTGCTTCTGCAGGATCGGGTCGACATTGAAGCCCTGCTTGATCACCTTGACGCCGCCCGCCGAGCCGTCGGTCTTGAAGCCAAGCTTCGACATCCAGGACAGAAACGGATATTCGTTGCCGCCATACCAGACGCCGAGCGTCTTGCCCTTGAGGTCGGCCGGCTTCTTGATGCCGGTGTCGGCGCGGCAGGTCAGCTCCAGGCCGCTCTTCTTGAAGGTCTGCGAGATATTGACGAGCGGCACGCCCTTCTCGCGCGAGGCGAGCGCGGACGGCATCCAGTCGACGGTCACGTCGGCGCCGCCGCCGGCGATCACCTGCGGGGGCGCCACGTCGGGGCCGCCCGGCTTGATGGTGACGTCGAGGCCGGCCTCCTTGTAGAAGCCCTTGTCCCTGGCGACGAAGTAGCCGGCGAACTGCGCCTGGGCGACCCATTTGAGCTGGATGGCGACGGGTTCGGCTGCTTGTGCGTTCGAAAGCGTCAGGCCGAGCGAAAGAGCTGCGGCCAGTGCCAATGCGTGCTTCATGCAAGACTCCAATTCAACGTGGACCTCGCCGACCTAGGTCCGATAGGACGGATGCCAGAACGTTGTCGCGCGTTCGGCCAGCGTGACAATGCCGTAGAAAGCCATCCCGGCGAGGGCGGCCAACGCGATCTCCGCCCAGACCATGTCGATGGCCATGCGGCCGGCCTCGGTGGAAATGCGAAATCCGATACCCTGCGTCGGAGTTCCGAAAAATTCTGCAACGATCGCGCCAATCAGGGCAAGCGTGGCGTTGATCTTGAGCGCGTTAAAGATGAAAGGCAACGCGGCGGGCAGATGGAGCTTGGTCAGCGCCTGGGCATGGGTGGCGCCGTAGGAGCGCATCAGGTCGCGCTCGATATGGCCGGCTGCATTCAGCCCCGCGATGGCGTTGACCAGCATCGGGAAGAAGGTCACGAGCACGACCACGGCGGCTTTCGACGGCCAGTCGAAGCCGAACCACATCACCATGATCGGCGCGACGCCAACGAGCGGAAGCGCCGAAAAGAAGTTGCCAAGCGGCAACAGGCCGCGGCCGAGGAAGGCGTAACGGTGCGCCAGGATCGCGACAAGAAGCCCGGCGCCGCAGCCGATGACATAGCCCGCCAGCACGCCGCGCACGAAGGTCTGGACGAAGTCGGCCCCGAGGATCGGCAGCGAATGGATGAATTTGGTCGCCGCCGCGCTCGGTGACGGCAAAAGCACGGCTGGCACGCCGAAGCCGCGCACCGCGACCTCCCAGAGATAGAACACGGTGAGGCCGAACAGGAGCGGGACCAGCAGATCGACCGCGCGCCGCCGCCTACCCCGGGCTTGATGCGTCCCGGCGAGATTGACCACGCCAAGTGCCGCCGACAGCCAGCACGCCATCACGATCATCCAGAAGCTGGCACGTGCGGTCCCCGCCATGGCCGGATCCTCCAGCAGGATGAGTGAGGCGGCGGCGGCGAGGATCGCGCCGGCAAGACCGAGAATGGTCGCCCGCTGATCCGACAGCCAGGCCGCCAGCAGGAACAACAAGCCGGCTGCGCCGACGACGGGCCAGAGGGCGGGGCGAGCCGACAAGGGCAGCGATTGCGGCGCGAGCGGAAGGGCGAAGGCGAGCGCCAGAGCGGCGGTTGCGGCGATGAACCCCAGCCTCAGCTTGCGCGGATCCATCAATGCACTCCCATGCGCCGGCCGACGGTTCGTTCGATCAGTCCGATCAGCGCGATCAAGGCGGAGGAGAGGACGGCGGCGGCGACCAGCGCGGACCAGAGTTGGACCGTCTGGCCGTAGTAGGAACCCGAGAGCAGCCGCGCGCCGATGCCGGCTTCGGCGCCGGTCGGCAATTCCGCGACGATGGCGCCGATCAGCGAAATCGTCACGGCGACCTTGAGGCTCGCAAACAGATAAGGCACCGAGGCGGGCCAGCGCAGTTTCCACAACACCTGGCGCGGCGTCGCCGACCATGTCCGCATCAGTTCGAGCTGGAGCGGATCGGGCGAAGCAAAGCCCTTCACCATCCCGATCGTGATGGGAAAGAAGCACAGATAGGCCGAGATGATCGATTTCGGCAGCAGTCCGTGCAGTCCCAGCGCCCCCAGCACCACGATGAAGATCGGCGCCAGCGCCAGCACCGGCACCATCTGCGAGCAGATGATCCAGGGCAGTAAGCTCCGCTCCAGCACCCGGCTGTGCAGGATCAGCAGCGCCAGCACGATCCCGAACAGCGCGCCGAGCAGGAAGCCAAGCAAGGTCGCCGACAATGTCACCAGCGAGTGGTAGACCAGGCTGCGCGGCGCCAGCGGCGGATAACCGAATACGGAATCGAGGAACGCGGCGGCGATCTGGTGCGGCGCCGGCAGCAATGGCCGCTCGGCATCCATCGTGCCCGCGAGCACGTCGCTCATGGTATAGGGCGTCTCTTCGCGCTCGAAGCCGTCGCGGACCAGCGACCAGTTCATGGCAACGGCCGCGACGTACCAGATCGCGACCAGCGCCAGCACCATGGCGAGAACCGGCGCGTAACGCGTGACCAAGGGATGGTCCCGAAGCGCGCGCGAGGGACGCAAGGGCAGGGCGAGCGTGCTACTCGTCATAGGAGTGCCCGGCGCGCAGGCCGTTGCGGACGCGCTGCGCCACCTTCAGAAATTCCGGCGTCTCGCGGATCTCCAAGGATCTCTCGGTCGGGAAATCGCAGTCAATGACATCGATGATGCGGCCCGGGCGCGGCGACATCACGACGATCCTGGTCGACAGGAATACGGCTTCCGGAATCGAATGGGTCACGAACAGCACGGTCTTGCCGGTCGACTTCCATAGCTGGAGGAGTTGCTCGTTGAGGTGATCGCGCACGATCTCGTCGAGTGCACCGAACGGCTCGTCCATCAGCATCAGCGCCGGATCGAACGACAAGGCGCGCGCGATCGAGACCCGCTGCTGCATGCCGCCGGAGAGTTGCCAGGGGAACTTACGCTCGAAGCCGGTGAGGTTGACCATCGACAGATAGCGCTCGACCCGCTGCTGCTGCTCGATCTCGGAATAGCCCATGATCTCCAGCGGCAGCTTCAGGTTCTTCTCGATGGTCCGCCATGGGAACAGGGCCGGCGCCTGGAACACATAGCCATAGCTGCGGGCAAGGCGCGCCGCTTCCGCGCTCATGCCGTTCACCGTGAGCGTGCCGGAGGAGGGCTGCTGCAGATCGGCGATCACCCGCAGCATCGTGGTCTTGCCGCAGCCGGACGGCCCGATGAAGGAGACGAACTCGCCCTCGGCGACTTGCAGGTTGACGTCGGAGAGCGCCTCGACCCGGCCGTCGGCCGTGTCGAAGGTCAGCGAGATGTTTTGGGCGTCGACGACGAGCCGCCCCGGTCGGGAGTCGGCGAGCGGTTCGTCGGGTACGGAGAGACTTGGCTTTGGCATGGCGATGCGAAATATTGTCGCAAAAGCGGATTGTCGTGGCGCGCCCAATGTTTGCGCAGGTGAGGCGCATAATAAGCAGGTTCTTGTCCGATTTCGAAGCAATTGACGCGCGGGTGGCTTTTGACTTGCGTTGTTCACAGCAGATAGTTTCGTGTTCGCTTTCGCAACAAGCGCGCGAGCCCTCGATATGCGAGCCATATGAAGCCTGCTCCGTTCAAATATGTCCTGGCGTCGTCGCTCGACCATGCGCTTGCGCTGAAGGCCGAACATGGCGACGAAGCGCGCTTTCTCGCAGGTGGCCAAAGCCTTATCCCGGCAATGAATTTTCGCCTGGCGCGGCCTTCGGTGCTGATCGACATCAACGGGCTCACCAGCCTCGCCGGCATCGATCGCCCGGAAGCGGGGCAAGTCAGGATCGGTGCTCTGATGCGCTACCGGGCGCTCGAGCGGGATGGCGAGTTTCTCAGGAGCTGTCCGCTGTTTGCCGACGCGCTGCCGCATATCGCGCATCCCCAGATCCGTAACCGCGGCACCATCGGCGGCAATCTCTCCCACGCCGATCCGGCCTCGGAGCTGCCGGCGCTGGCGGTCGCCATGCAGGCGAAGATGCGGATCAGGTCGGCAGCGGGCGGGCGAACGGTGGCGGCGTCCGACTTCTTCGCCGGCCTGCTCACCACCGACCTTGCCAGCGACGAGATGCTGGTCGATATCACTTATCCGGTCCTGGCCCCGCGCAGCGGCACCTGCTTCATGGAAGTCGCGCGCCGCCGCGGCGATTTTGCCATCGCCGGCGTTGCGGCTGTCGTGACCTTGGATGAGGAGCGCCGCTGCGCGAGTGTCCGGCTCGCGCTCTGCGGTGTCGGAGAGACGCCGGTCGATGCCGGCGCGGCAGCATTGCCCATGGTCGGCAGCCGCGTGACGGGCGAGTCGATCGACGCAGTCGCCGCGGGCGTGCGGGAGCTGATCGCGCCGTCCGGCAATGTTCACGCCAGCGCCGACTACCAGCGGCATGTGGCCGGCGTGCTGGTCCGGCGCGCCATCCGCACCGCTCATCAACGGATCAGCCATGCAGCCTGACCAGCACGAGATTGAGCTCACGGTCAACGGCACCCGATATCGGCGCACGGTCGAATCGCGCATGCTGCTGTCCGATTTCCTGCGTCACGAGCTCGAGCTGGCTGGTACCCATGTCGGCTGCGAGCACGGCGTCTGCGGTGCTTGCACCATCCTTCTCGAAAGTGATCCGGTTCGCTCCTGCCTGATGCTCGCGGTGCAGGCCAATGGCCGCGCGCTCGCGACGGTCGAGGGGCTGGCGTCTGCGGACGGGGAGCTGCATCCGGTGCAGCAGGCAATGCACGCGCATCATGGCCTGCAATGCGGCTATTGCACGCCCGGGATCCTGATGACCATGACGGCCTATCTGACCGAGCATCCGTCCCCCTCGGAGGACGAGGTGCGAGAGGCGCTATCAGGCAATCTCTGTCGCTGCACCGGCTATCAGAATATCGTCGACGCGATGATGGACGCGGCCGCGCGGATGCGGGAGGAGGCGTCATGAGCACCCGCTTCTTCGGCGCACCGGTCAAGCGCAACGAGGACAGGAAGCTCCTGACCGGGCAGGCGCTGTTCATCGACGATGTCGAGCTGCCGGGTATGCTACATGTCGCCTTCCTGCGCAGCCAGGTCGCGCATGCCCGCCTGAAGCATATCGACGTATCGCGCGCGCGGAAGCGGCCGGGCGTCGTCGCGGTCTATGTGGCCGAGGACTACGGCGACTATTGGCAGCCCGGCCCGCTTCTGGTGCAGCCGCCGCCGATTCCGGGAAGCACCTTCAATCCGCGCACCCAGGTGCCGCTCGCAAGGGACAAGGTGCGTTATGTCGGCGAGCCACTCGCTGTCGTCGTCGCGGAAAGCCGCTACCTCGCCGAGGATGCACTCGACGATATCGATGTGGAGCTGGAGTCGTTGTCCGCGGTCGTCGACATCGAACGGGCGCTGAAATCCTCATCGGCGCGGGTCCACGACGATCTCGGCTCGAATATCGCGGCGCATGTTCACCAGATGAAGGGCGACTATCGCAAGGCCGCCGCGAACGCGCAGATCATCGTCAAGCGCCGCTTTCGCTATGAGCACGGCATCTCCTCGCCGATCGAGACCCGCGGCGTGGTCGCGCACTGGAATGCACGGGGCCAGCAGATGACGATCTGGGACACGACCCAGGCGCCGGTCTTCATCCGCAACGGCCTTGCCGCCATGCTTGGCCTCGGCGAGCGGCAGGTGCGCGTCATCGCGCCCTTCGTCGGCGGCGGCTTCGGGCCGAAGATCATGATGTTCTATCCGGAAGAGGTGGCGCTGCCGTGGATCTCCATGCGGCTCAACCGTCCGGTCAAATGGATCGAGGACCGGCTCGAGCATTTCGTTGCGACCACGCACGAGCGCGGTCAGATCCACGACGCCGAAATCGCGCTCGCGGCCGACGGACGGATCCTCGGGGTCAAGGACGTCTTCCTGCACGACACCGGTGCCTACAACACGTACGGCCTGACGGTGCCGATCAACAGCCAGTGCACATTGCTCGGGCCCTATGTGATCCCGGCCTACGACAGCACGTTCACGGCCGTGTTCACCAACCTGCCGATCGTCACGCCCTATCGCGGCGCCGGCAGACAGCACGGGGTGTTCGTGATCGAGCGGTTGCTGGATCTCGCCGCACGGGAGCTCGACATCGATCGCGCCGAGATCCGGCGGCGCAACCTGATTCCGCCAGACGCCTTCCCGTACAATAACGAGATCATCTTCCAGGACTTTGCCCCGCTCAGCTATGACAGCGGCAATTACGAGCCTGTTCTCGCCAAGGCGCTCGACGCGATCGGATATCAGCGCTTCCTGAAGGAGGAGCAGCCGAAGTTTCGCGAGGAAGGACGCTGTGTCGGCATCGGCATCGCCTGCTACGTCGAGGGGACCGGCATCGGTCCCTATGAGGGCGCCAAGGTGCAGGTGCAGGCCAACGGCAAGGTCAATGTGGCGACCGGCATCGGCACCCAGGGGCAGGGGCATTTCACGAGCTTCGCGCAGATCGTCGCCGACCAGCTCGGCGTCGATCCTTCCGATGTCGATATCGTCACCGGTGATACCGACCAGTTCTACTGGGGCGCCGGCACCTTTGCCAGCCGCGGCGCGGTGGTGGCGGGCAACGCCGTCAACGAGGCGTCGGCCGCGGTCAGGCGGAAAGCCCTGAAGCTCGCGTCCGACGCCTTCGAATGCGCCGAGGAGGACCTCGTTCTTGCCGACGGAAAGGTGTCTATCGCGGGGATTCCGGGAAAGTTCATCCGCCTCGGCGAACTTGCGCAGCGCGCCAATCCGATGCGCGGTGCGGTGAGGCCGGGCACCGAACCCGGTCTCGAGTCCACGCAATATTTTGGCCCGCCCTCAGGCGCCACCGCCAACGGTGTTCATGCTGCGATCGTCGAGATCGATCCGCTGACCTTCGAGCTGAAGGTGCTTAGATATGTCGTGGTCCATGATTGCGGCACGGTGATCAATCCGATGATCCTCGAAGGCCAGATCCACGGCGGCGTCGCGCAGGGCATCGGCAATGCTTTCTTCGAGAAACTTGCTTTCGACGATCAGGGCCAGCTTCTGAACGCGTCGCTCGCCGACTATCTGCTGCCGACTGCGCTCGACGTCCCGCGCATGGAGCTCGACCATACGGTGACGCCGTCGCCGCTCAACCCGCTCGGTATCAAGGGCGCCGGCGAGGCGGGAGCCATTCCGGTCGGGGCCGTGTTTGCACAGGCGATCGAGGATGCGCTGCAGCTCACCTCGCGCAAGATCGAGCTGTTGGAGATTCCGCTGAGCCCGAGTCGGCTGTTCGAGCTGACCCGACAGGAGGGCACATGAGAACGGCGCGCGTGTTTCGCCTGTCAATGGCCCATCCCGGCGACCTCTCCGAGCTCGACGAACTGATCGTGCGCGGCACGATCAAGGCGGCCGATGTCGCGGCCATCATCGGCAAGACCGAGGGCAATGGCGGCGTCAACGATTTTACCCGCGGCTACTTCACCCAGACGCTGATGGCGCTGCTGTCGAAGCATCTCGGACGGCCGGCCGCCGAGCTGATCCGCGAGGTTCCCTGCGTGCTCTCCGGCGGCACCGAGGGGGTGATGAGCCCGCATTACAGCGTCTTCTGTGTCAGAGAGGGGGAAGCCGCAACGCGATATCCGTCCGCGCTGGCAATCGGAACCGCCTTCAGCGCGCCGGTGCCGGCCGAAGAGGTTGGCCGACGCGCCCATGTCGAGAGCGTGGCGGCGACCGTGCGCGCCGCCATTGTCGATGCCGGAATTGAGAAGCCCGAGGACGTACACTTCGTCCAGGTGAAATGCCCCTGCGTGACGGTGGCGCGTGCGGCCGCGGCTATCGCAGCCGGCAAGGCGCCGCTCACCAGCGATCCCAACAAGTCGATGGCCTTTGCGCGCGCCGCCGGTGCCTTTGGCGTCGCGCTCGGGCTGTCCGAGATCAAGCCGGATGACTTCTCCGATGCCTCGCTGCTCGCCGATTTCTCGATCCAGTCGCCGCGTGCCAGCATTTCTTCGGGTGTCGAAGTCGAGAGCAACGAGGTCGTGGTGCTCGGCAATAGCCAGAGCTGGGCGGGCGATTTGCGCATCGCGCACCGGCCCATGATCGATGCGCTCGACATCGGTGCGGTCGTCGACGTGCTCGCCGATCTCGGCATCGCGGCCAGCCCGCAGGTGTCCGCCGCGGACTCGGAGCGCATCGCTTCGGTTCTGGTCAAGTGCGAGCCGGACCGTCGCGGCCGGATCCGCGGCCACCGCCACACCATGCTCGACGACACCGATATCAACGCGCAGCGCCATGTCCGCGGCGCGGTTGCCGGCCTCGTGGCCGGCGTGATCGGCGATGGACGGATTTTTGTGTCGGGCGGCGCCGAGCATCAGGGGCCGGATGGCGGTGGCCTGATCGCCGTGATCGCGTCGCAGGAGGGGGCTGGCTAGATGCGGATTGTCATCATCGGCGCCGGCGTCGCGGGATGCGTGATGACACGCAAACTCGCAGCTCTCGACGGCGTCGACGTCGTCTGCCTCGAGCGGGTCAGCCGCGACGACCATTCCGAGGCCGGCACCGGGCTCAATGTCGGGCCGAATGCCGTGAAGGCGCTCAGCGCGGTCGATCCGGAGCTTGCCGCGCGCATCACCGCTGCGAGCTTCGTCTGGGCGAATTGGCGCATCTCGCTGACCGACGGCACCGTGCTGTTCGATCTGCCGCTCAAGGACGTCGCCGAGGGGCCCGGCTGGCGCATTCGCTGGTCGGAGCTCTATCGCGTTCTGCGCGAGGCGGCCGGTGAGCGCGTTGCCTATGGCTGCGAGATCACGCAAATCGCACGCGATGCTACCGATCCGCGCAAGACGGAAGTCGCCTGGCGCCAGGATGGCCGCGAGCATCGGCTCGACGGCATTGATCTTTTGATTGCCGCCGACGGTCGTTACTCCGATGTGCGGCGGACCATCTCCGGCGAGGTGCCGGTGCGCCTCACGGGCGTTGCGATCTCGCGCCTGCTGGTGCCGGACAGCTCGCGCGGCCTGATCGATGACTATGAGCAATGGTTCAACGGGCCGAACCGGCTGTTGGCGTTCCGCGTGCCGCCGGATCACGTCTATCTGGCCGGCACGTTCCCCATCGAGTCCGAGATCCCCGAAGCCCGCAAGGCGCCCGAGGCGCTGCGCGCCGCCTATGCGCCGGCTCAAGCGCCGCCGAGCGATCAGGCGCGCTGGCTGATCGACCAGCTCTGCAGTGGTGTCACTGATACGCATTGGGCACGGATGCAGGAGCATGATTTGCTTTACCGCGCCGCCGACTGCAACGTGCTCTATCTTGGCGACGCCGCCCATGGCATGGTGCCGACGCTCGGCCAGGGCGCGACCCAGGCGATCGAGGATGCGGCTTGCGCTGCTGCGCTGATCACGCAACGTCACCAGGCCGGCGCCCGTGACGTCGCGCGTTGGCTGAGCGAGATCGAGGCGCTGCGGTCTGATCGTATGCGCTTCGTGATGGAGTTTTCGCTGGCCGCGAGCGACACGATTCTCGCCGGCGGAGATCCGGTCGCCGGGACGCGCAAGAAAAGCGACGAGCCGTTTCGCAGCAATCTGAAGGCGCTGTATCGTCAAATCGGCCTGCCGGTCGACGGCGGCCAAGCGTGAGGAGATATTGAGATGACCGATCTGCCGCTCGCGACCGTCCATGGTCTCTATCACATTGCGATCAAGACCGATGATCTCGCAGCGACCCGGACGTTCTGGACCGCGATCATCGGGCTGCGCGAATTTCCTCGGCCCGATTTCGGCTATCCCGGTGCCTGGCTCGGCTGCCCCCAACCGGGCGGGCTCGGCATCATCCATGTCTATGCCGGCGGTCCCGCGCTCGGGCCCGAGGGCAAGGCGCCGGCCGGCACGGCGGCGATCGATCACGTCTCGCTGTCCTGCTCGGGCTATCGCTCCTATGTGTCGCGCTTCAAGGCAGCCGGTCTCGACTGGCGCGAGTTCATCGTGCCCGGAACCTCGCTGTGGCAGCTCTTCGTCTACGATCCCTCCGGTGTGCAGCTCGAACTGACGTTCGAATGCGGTGGCGAAGGCGAGGAGAAGCCGGATATGTCGCCGGGCCGCAAATATGTCGCGGGCGCGAGCTTCTTCGACAAGGCGACCTATCCGAAGCTCGCTTGAGATGGACGATCGCGCTCCGCTCTGGGCGATGTCGGCGTGTGAGTTCGCGCGTGCCTTTGCGGATGGCCTTTCGCCGCGCGCGGTGATCGAGGCGACGCTCTCGCATATCGCTGCGACCAATCCGCGCGTCAATGCGATCGTCACGCTGGATGCTTCAGGCGCGCTCGCTGCGGCCGACACAAGCGCGAAGCGTTGGCGCGACGGCCGCCCCGCAAGCGCACTCGACGGCGTGCCTGTTACGGTCAAGGACAACATCCTCGTCGCGGGGCTACGTGCGACCTGGGGGTCAAAGCTCTATCGCGATTTCGTGCCCGGCGAAGACGAATTGCCGGTGCGTCGGCTGCGCGAGGCTGGCGCCATCATCCTCGGTAAAACTAATGTGCCTGAATTCACCGTGCACGGTTACACCGACAATGCGCTGTTCGGTACCACCGGCAATCCCTGGGATCCGGCTCTGACGCCAGGTGGTTCGAGCGGCGGTGCGGTGGCAGCGGTCGCCAGCGGCATGTGCGCGCTTGCGCTCGCCACCGACGGCGGCGGTTCGATCCGGCGCCCGGCCGCTCATACTGGCCTCGTCGGCTTCAAACCCTCACGCGACATTGTGGCGCGCGGCAAGGGCTTTCCGGCGATCCTGGGTGAGTTCGAGGTCATCGGCCCGATCGCGCGCTGCGTCGAGGATATTCGCGCTGCTATGGAGGTGATTGCTGCGCCTCTGTGGTCGCGCCTCATGGCCGAGCCGACCCTGCCGCGGCTGCGCATCGCCTATGTGCCTACATTCGGCGATGCGCCCGTCGACCCCATCATTCGCGACGTGATCGAACGCACGATCGTGCAGGCTCGGGCCCTCGGCCTCGACGTCGAGACCGTCACTCCGTTCACGCTGGCCGATCCGCTTGATGCTGTATGGCCCGTGATCAGCCAGACCGGTATTGCCTGGCTCCTGGAACGGCATCCGGGTTGGCAGGGCCAGGTTAGTCCCGCCATCGTCGAGATGGAGGCGGCCGGGCGCAGCTTGTCAGCGCGCGACTATCTCGATGCACTTGACCAAGTCGCGGCGTTGCGGCGGTCTTTCGATGCGTTGTTCGCCCAGTACGACTTCCTGATCACGCCGTCCACCGCGGCGATGCCGTGGCCGGCCACCGAATCCCATCCCGCCGTCATCGACGGCCAACCGGTCGGGCCGCGCGGCCATGCCGTGTTCACGGCGATCGCAAACGCGCTCGGCCTGCCTGCAATATCTCTTCCCTGTATCATCCCGGACGGTGCACTTCCTGTCGGACTGCAAGTGATCGCGGACCGCGATCATGATGGCCGGCTGATCAGGTTTGCCCGTGAATACGAAGGCCGGTTGTTCGTCCACCGATGGCCGAGTTCACCCTGATGGCTGCTGTGTAACGGCGTGGTTCGGCAGTCTCCAGACGCCCCGGCGGGTCAATCCTTCAACGCGTAGGCGATGACGTAATCACCGCGCTTGGTACCGAACGAGCCGTGACCGCCGGCTGCGGTGACGACATATTGCTTGCCGCCCGCCTCGTAGCTCATCGGTGTCGATTGGGCGCCGGCGGGCAGGCGGTCTTCCCAGAGCACCTTGCCATTGCGCACGTCGTAGGCCCTTATCGTGTACTCGTAGGTCCCGGTGTAGAACGCGACCCCGCCGGCGGTCGTGATCGGCCCGCCCAGCATCGGCACGCCCATCCTGAAAGGCAGCGGCAGCGGCGTGGTGTCCCGGATCGTTCCGTTGGGATGCTGCCAGACAATCTTCATCGTCTTCAGATCGATTGCGGCCATCGAGCCCCATGGCGGCCGGTAGCACGGCACGGAGAGGGGCGAGAGGAAGCTCTGGATATCCACGCCGAACGGCGTGCCATACATCGGCTGGGTGCCGACCTCGCTGCCGACAGGCTTATCGGCCGTCGGCGCGGGCGGATTGCCGGGGCCGCGCGGAATGAGCTTCGAGACGAAGGGCAACGACATCGGATTGGCAATGGCGATCTGTCTCACCGGATCGATCGCGATGCCGCCCCATTCGAACATGCCGAGATTGCCGGGAAAGACGAGCGTGCCCTGCAACGATGGCGGCGTGAACGTGCCCTCGTAACGCAGCCGGTTGAACATGATCCGGCACAGAAGCTGGTCGAAAATCGTGCCGCCCCACATGTCCGCTCCGGTCAGCTTCGCCTCGGGGCGGAATGTCAGCTCGGAGAACGGCTGCGTCGGCGCAGTACGGTCGCCGGGCGCGGGGCCTTGCGGCACGGGGCGCTCCGGTGCCGGCACGATCAACTCGCCGGTCCGTCGATCGAGCACGAAGATGTTGCCCACCTTGGTCGGCTGAACGATGGCGGGAACAACGCCCCTGGCCGTGGTGACATCGACCAGGCTCGGCTGCGAGGGAACGTCCATGTCCCAGAGATCGTGATGCACCGTCTGGTATGACCAGACGCGTTTGCCGGTGTTGACGTCGAGTGCAACGATCGAGCTGGAGTAGCGCTCGACCAGCGCATTGCGATTGCCTCCCCAGATGTCGGGCCCGTTATTGCCGGTGGGGATGTAGACGAGGTTCAATTTCGGATCGAACGAGGCGGTGATCCACGAATTCGGCGAGCCGTTGGTGTAGTGACGCGTCGGCGACGGCAGCTCATTTTCATCGGCTGCACCGGAGTCCCAGGCCCAAACCAGTTTGCCAGTGTAGACGTCGAAGCCGCGGATGACGCCCGACGGCACGTCGACCGCATAATTGTCAATCACAGCGGCGGCGACGACCAAAATCTTGTCGCTGACGACCGGCGGCGATGTCGGCTCGAAGAAGCCCGCCGTCTTGATCCCCATGCCTTGCTGGAGGTCGAGGCTGCCATGGTCGCCAAAACTGTCGCACAGCTTGCCGCTGTCGGCATCGAGCGCGATCATGCGGCCGTCGTTGACCGGCAGGAAAATCCGGCGAGGGCATTCGGCGGGGGCTGGAGCACCGCCGCTGTCGACGGCGCCTGCCGTGGTTTCGTGGTAAGAGACCCCGCGGCAGGTCATGTGCTGGAACGTCTTGTTGAACACCAGCTTGGGATCGTATCGCCAACGTTCCTTGCCGGTGCTGGCGTCGAGCGCAAACAGCACCTGGTGCTGCGAGCAAAGATAAAGCGTGTCGCGCACCTTGATCGGCGTAACCTCGAAGGTCGTTTCGCCGGAATCCTCTGGCGTCGGCACGTCGCCGGTGCGGAAGGTCCAGGCGACCTGCAGCTTGCCGACATTGTCGGGCGTGATCTGCTTCAGCGGTGAGTAGCGCTGTCCGAATTGTGTGCGTCCATAGGCCCGCCAATCGCTATCCGGTTGAGGGTCGGCTTCGCTTTGCGGCACGGCCGATGCTTGCTCGGCGATCTTGCCGTTGACGTCGTGATAGCTGGACACAAGTGCGATGATAAGGACGACGGACGACGCAGCAACGGCGACCCAGAGTGGCAGCGTCGCGCTTCGATACGACACCGGCTGGTCTCGCAGCAGCCCGCGAACGATCACGGGCATGAGCAGCCAGAGCGCCATTGGGAAGACGATGTCGCCGCGCGATGCCAGCGGCCACCAGTCGAACTGCACTTCCGAGATGGCCCACGCCACGGTGCCGACCAGCACGATCGCAAACAGCCATAGCGACTGACGGCGCCGCGCCAGCAACAACGCGGCCGTCGCGAGAATGCCGACACCGAGGACAATATAGAAGATGGATCCGCCCAGCGCGGCGAGCCAGAGGCCGCCCCCCGCGATCACCAGACCGATCAGAGCATAGACGAGACCTGTGACAAAGACGGCCGTGGATCGCTGCATGGCTGCTCCGGCGCGGCAAGAAGATCGAGCACTGTCCGGTGCAAACGCAGCAGACGGCGCTGAGTTGCAGTCACTGTGGTCCAGTCAACCAGGGCTGGCAACCTCCAACTGCTGCGTCGATGCAACATCTGCAGGCAAAAACTTGCGATCCGATGTGATAAGTCTTTGTTCGGAATTGCGCGCTCGTTGAATACGATCATTGTTGCGCATCGCGTCCTCAGGACTCGCACCACCCCGGGAACCACATTAGTCATGTATCTGGGCATCGATCTCGGCACCTCCGCAGTCAAGACCGTTCTCGTCGACGGCGCGCAGCGCGTGATCGCGAGCGAGAGCCGGGCGCTGACGATCGCCTCGCCGCAGCCAGGCTATTTCGAGCAGGATCCGGCGCAGTGGATCGAGGCGACTTTTGTCACGCTGGACGCCCTGAAGGCCTCGCATGGACAAGAGCTGGCGAGGGTCGAAGGCATCGGGCTGTCAGGCCAGATGCATGGCCCGACGCTGCTCGATGCCAACGACACGCCATTGCGGCCCTGCATCCTCTGGAACGACGGACGCTCTGCCGCGGAGTGTCGCATTCTGGAGCAGCGCTGGCCCGCCTTGCGCGCGATAACGGGCAACAAGGCGATGCCTGGCTTCGCAGCGCCAAAGCTGCTCTGGATCGCAAAGCACGAGCCCGGGATCTTTGCGGCGACGAGGCGCGTCTTGTTGCCGAAAGCCTATCTGCGCCTCGTTCTATCGGGCGAGGCAGTCGAGGACGTCTCCGACGCATCGGGATCGCTATGGCTCGACGCGGCGCGCCGGGACTGGTCGGATGCGGCATTGGCCGCGACCGGCTTGTCACGCGCGCACATGCCGCGTCTGGTTGAGGGGTGCGCGTTGGCGGCCACGTTGCGCAGCGAGCTTGCGCAGCGTTGGGGCATGGTTCGCCGGCCGATGATCGCAGGCGGCGCTGGCGACAATCCGGCCGGCGCCGTCGGCATCGGCGCGATCAGTCCGGGGACCGCGTTCATCTCGCTGGGAACCTCGGGCGCATTGCTGGCGCCGACCGACCATATTGCCGCCAATCCGGACCGCGTGGTCCATACCTTCTGCCACGCAATCCCACGCATGTGGATTCAGGCCGGCGCCATCCTCTCGGCGGCGTCGTGCCTTGCCTGGGCCGCGCGCCTGTTCGGCGTCCCGGAAGCGGATCTGCTGGCCCCGCTGGGGGCGCACCCGCAGGCGCCGTCGCCGGTGCGCTTCCTGCCATATCTTGCGGGCGAGCGGACGCCGCACGATGATCCCGTCGTGCGTGGCATGCTCGATGGGTTGAGCCACGGTACCGACCGCACGGCGATCGTGCAGGCCGTGCTGGAGGGTGTTGCCTTCGCGCTGGCCGATTGCCGGGACGCGCTTGGCGATGCCGGCATTGCAGTGACGGAAGCCGATGTCATCGGCGGCGGTTCGCGATCCAGGTTCTGGCTGTCGGTGCTATCAAACGTTTTGAACGTTCCGATTCATCGCTTTGCCGAAGGCGAGACTGGTGCCGCGTTCGGTGCGGCGAGATTGGGGCGGCTTGCTGTCACCGGCGAGGCAATCGAAGCCGTCTGCACGCCACCGCAACGCGTCGAGACTTTCGAACCCGATCGCGTGCTGGTGCAGGCCTATGCCGAGCGGCTTCCCGCCTGGCGCCAGCTATATCGGCCACGCCACTAACATCGCTTTGGTTGCGCATTTCTCCCTGTTCGCTGTTGCCCTGCGCGATGGCCTTTTGTTTAATGGGCGAACCGCGCCTGAAATGAAACGCGGACAAGAAATGCATTGTGCGCCGGGAGGCACGATGAACGATCCAATCCTCGAGATGCGAGGAGTGTCAAAATCCTTCTTCGGCATCAAGGCGCTGCGTGCCGTTGATCTGACCGTCTACGCCGGCGAGGTCCATGCCTTGATGGGCGAGAACGGCGCCGGGAAATCGACCCTTATGAAAATCCTGTCGGGGGCCTACCGGCCCGATCCCGGCGGCGAGATCCGCATCGAGGGCAAGCCGGTGCGGATCGAAGGTCCGCTCGGAGGCCGCGCCGCGGGCATCTCGATCATCTATCAGGAACTATCTTTGGCCCCCAATCTGAGCGTTGCGGAGAATATTTATCTCGGCCGTGAGATGTCGCGTTCAGGTTTGCTGGCGCGCGGTGCCATGCGCGAAGGTGTTGGTCCGATCCTGGAACGGCTGGGCGCGGATTTCCTGCCGTCGACATTGGTGGCGCATCTCTCGATGGGGCAGCGCCAGCTCGTCGAGATTGCGCGTGCACTGCACGCGCGCTCGAAAATCCTGATCATGGATGAGCCGACCACGGCGCTGTCCGCCGGCGAGAGCGAGCGGCTGTTTGCGCTGATCCGGCAACTTCGCGCCGAAGGGCTTGCCATCATCTACATCTCGCACCGCATGGACGAGGTCTATGCGCTCGGCGACCGCGTCACCGTGCTGCGCGATGGCCGGCTGGTCGGTTCGCTCGACAAGCAGGACATCCGCGCCGACGCTATTGTTCGCATGATGGTCGGACGCGACGTCTCCTCCTTTTACAAGAAGGATCACGATCCCGAGGCCGGGAAGGGGCATCCCGTGCTCACGGCCACCGACATGGCGGATGGGCAGCGCGTCAAGGGTTGTTCGCTCACCGTCCATGCGGGCGAGGTGGTGGGGCTTGCCGGATTGATTGGCGCCGGCCGCACCGAACTTGCGCATCTCATTGTTGGCGCCGCACCGAAGACGTCAGGCCATCTCGAACTCGAAGGTCGGCCGATCGACATCCGCACGCCCGGCGAGGCGCTCGAGGCCGGCATTGCCTATCTGACCGAGGACCGCAAGGCGCTTGGCCTGTTCCTCGACATGTCGTGCCTGGACAACATCAATCTCGCCGTAATCGGACGCGATGCCAAGCTCGGCTGGTTCCTGGATCGCGACAAGGCGCGCGAGCGCGCCGACAGGGCGTTTGCGGGACTCAGCATCCGCGCCGCCAATGCCGGCGTACCCGCAGGAGGCCTGTCCGGCGGCAACCAGCAAAAGGTCCTGTTGTCGCGGCTGCTCGCCATTGCACCGAAAGTGCTGATCCTCGACGAGCCGACGCGCGGCGTCGACGTCGGCGCCAAGTCGGAGATCTATTCCATCATCGACAATCTCGCCAAGGCCGGCACCGCAATCCTCGTCATCTCGTCCGATCTGCCAGAAATCATCGGTATCTGCGACCGCGTCCTGGTGATGCGGTCGGGGCATATCGCAGGCGAGGTCAGGCGAATCGAGACAGCGCCTTTGACTCAGGAAGACATCATGGCCCTCGCCACGGGGACGGAGCATCTCGATGCCTGACAACGGATCGACGCAGGCGAAGGCCGCGACTGCAAACGGCCTTGCCGCTGCCCAGGAGACAAAACGTCAGCGCATCAGGCTCCTGATCCGCGCGGCCGGCATGTTGCCGGTGCTGCTATTGCTATGCATCGGCTTCCACTATCTGTCGGAGGGCCGTTTCTTCACCGGACAGAATCTCGGCATCGTCCTGCAGCAGGCTGCCGTCAACACCGTGCTCGCCGCGGGCATGACCTTCGTCATCCTCACCGGCGGCATCGATCTCTCGGTCGGCTCGATCCTGGCGGCGTCGGCAATGGCCGGCCTGACGATGTCCAAACTGCCCGAGTTGAGCGCGCTCTGGCTGCCGGTCGCTGTGCTCACCGGTCTTGGCTTCGGCATCGTCAATGGCGCGCTGATCGCGCTGTTGCGCCTGCCGCCGTTCATCGTCACGCTCGGCTCGCTCACCGCCGTGCGCGGACTGGCGCGGCTGCTCGGCGCCGACACCACGGTGTTCAATCCGTCGATTCCCTATGCCTTCATCGGCAACGGTTCGCTCACGCTGATCCCCGGCGTGGCCTCGATTCCCTGGCTGTCGGTCATTGCGCTGCTCGTCATTTTCGTTTCGTGGGTGGTGCTGCGCCGGACCGTCCTGGGTGTGCACATCTATGCGGTCGGCGGCAATGAGAGCGCGGCGCGGCTTGCCGGCATCAAGGTTTGGGCCGTCCTGATCTTCGTCTATGGCATCTCGGGATTGTTGGCCGGATTGGGCGGCGGCATGCAGGCGGCGCGGCTCTATGCCGCCAACGGCTTGCAGCTCGGACAAAGCTACGAGCTCGACGCCATCACCGCGGTCATCCTCGGCGGCACGTCTTTCGTCGGCGGCATCGGATCGATCTGGGGGACGCTGGTCGGCGCACTGATCATCGCGGTGCTCTCGAACGGGCTGATCCTCGTCGGCGTCTCCGACATCTGGCAATATGTGATCAAGGGCCTGGTGATCATCGGCGCGGTGGCGCTGGATCGCTATCGGTTGCAAGGCTCCGCCAGAACTTGAACGGTTCTGCGCGCATCTGAGCGCGCGGTGTGAAATTCGGTTGCGGCAACTGGTCTGCCGTACCGTCTTTGAAAACAGACCAGGGAGGAAGACAATGTTGAAGATGACCATGCTCGCCGGCGCCGCGATGGCGCTTGCCCTCGCCACCGCACCGGCCTCTGCCAAGGAGCTCAAGTCGATCGGCGTCTCGCTGGGCTCGATGGGCAATCCGTTCTTCGTCGCGCTGTCAAAGGGCGCCGAGTTCGAGGCCAAGAAGACCAATCCCAATGTGAAGATCACCACCGTCGGCTTCGAATACGACCTCGGCAAGCAGGTCACCCAGATCGACAATTTCATCGCCGCTGGCGTCGACCTGATCCTGTTGAACCCCGGCGACCCCAAAGCGATCGGGCCGGCGATCAAGAAGGCGCAGGCGGCGGGCATCGTCGTGGTCGCGGTCGATACCGCGGCCGAAGGCGCCGACGCCACGGTGACCACCAACAACGTCCAGGCCGGCGAGATCTCGTGCCAGTACATCGTCGACAAGCTGGGCGGTAAGGGCGACGTCATCATCGAGAATGGGCCGCAGGTCTCCGCGGTGATCGACCGCGTCACCGGCTGCAAGAACGTCTTCGGCAAGAATGCCGGCATCAAGGTGCTGTCCAGCGACCAGGACGGCAAGGGCTCACGCGAAGGCGGCCTCACCGTCGCGCAAGGCTATCTGACCCGCTTCCCCAAGATCGACGCCATCTTCGCCATCAACGACCCGCAGGCGATCGGCACCGATCTCGCGGCGAAACAGCAGAACCGCAGCGGCATCATCATCACCGCGGTCGACGGCGCGCCCGACATCGAGGCCTCGCTCAAGGATGCCGGGTCGCCGCAGATCCAGGCGTCGGCATCGCAGGACCCGTTCTTCATGGCACGGCGCGCGGTGCAGGTCGGCGTCGGCATCCTCAATGGCCAGAAGCCGGCCTCGACCGTCGAACTGCTGCCCTCGAAGCTCGTGACCCGCGACAATATCAAGGATTACAAGGGCTGGACCTCGGACCGTTCGCAGTAGCGCCTCCGCAGCTTTCGCGGGCTGCGGTCCAATTCGACAGTGGCGCCCGGGAAACCTGCCCGGGCGCTTCTGCGAGGTTGACCTCAGCGATCGATATGTCAAAGAAGGAGGGAATTTTGACAGTGGGGCGACCGTATGGGCGCGCCCACAGGTGCTATCGGGATATTGTGAATGGCAAGCGGACCGTTTGAGCTGAAGGGCAAAAGCGTCTACGTCGCTGGCCATCGCGGCATGGTCGGTAGCGCGATCGTGCGCCGGCTGGTGCGGGAGGACGTGAATCTCGTCACCGTGGACCGTCGCGAGGTCGATCTCTGCAATCAGGCCCAAGTGTTCGACTGGTTCGCGCGCGTGCGGCCGCAGGTGATTTTCCTCGCCGCAGCCAAGGTCGGCGGCATCGTCGCCAACAACACGCTGCGCGCCGAGTTCATCTACGACAACATCGCGATCGCCGCGAATGTGATCCAGGCCGCGCATCAAAACGGCGCCGAGAAGCTGATGTTCCTGGGCTCGTCCTGCATCTATCCGAAGCTGGCGCCGCAGCCCTTGCGCGAGGACTCGATGCTCACGGGCCCGCTGGAGCCGACCAACGAGCCCTATGCGATCGCCAAGATCGCCGGCATCAAGATGGCGGAGGCCTATCGCAGCCAGTACGGCAGCGACTTCATCAGCGTGATGCCGACCAATCTTTATGGCCCCGGCGACAGTTATCACCCTGAATTGAGCCACGTCGTAGCCGCCCTGATCCGCCGCTTTCATGAGGCGAAAGAGTCTGGCGCCAAGAGTGTCGTCGTCTGGGGCACGGGGACGCCGCGGCGCGAGTTCCTCTATGTCGACGACATGGCGGATGCCTGCGTGCATCTGATGAAGACCTATTCAGGCAGCGACCTCGTCAACATCGGCACCGGAGAGGACATCGCCATTGCCGAATTTGCCCGCGTGGTCGCCGAGATCGTCGGCTATCGCGGCGAGATCTCCTACGATACGTCGCGGCCCGATGGCACGCCGCGGAAGCTGCTCGATGTCGGCCGTCTGGAAAGGCTCGGCTGGCGCGCGACGACCTCGCTCAAGGATGGTCTGAAGCGCGCTTACGAAGCTTATCGGGCTGGCTTGGTCGTCCACGCACAACAGTAGGAACTATCGCTCGCAGCACGAGTTGGCCGATCGGGTGGGTAACACACGAGGCCCTCAGTGCAAGACATCGTGCGCGTGCGCTCCATAGCGCAAATCGCAGGCCATCCCATTCATCCGATGCTGGTGCCGATCCCAATCGCGTGCTTCATCGGCGCGTTGCTGACCGACATCGCCTATCTCGTCTCCGCCGAGATCATGTGGGCGGATTTCTCCGCCTGGCTTCTGGTCGTCGGCGTCGTCTTCGGTGTGCTGGCGGCGATCGCAGGCCTGACCGATTTCCTCGGCAATCGCTTGGTGCGTGCGCAGACGCCGGCCTGGCCGCACCTGATCGGCAATGTCTTGGCGATGATCCTCGCAACCATCAATGCGCTGATTCACACGCGCGATGCCTGGACCTCGGTGTGGCCGTGGGGGCTGGTTCTTTCGGTTCTCACCGTGCTGATCCTGCCCGTCACCGGCTGGCTCGGCTGGGCCATGGTATATCGCTACGGTGTGGGAGTTGCGCGATGATGTCTTTTCCCATGCGCGCGCTGCTGTGCGCTTCGTTCCTCGCTCTTCTCGCCGGCTGCAATGACGGCAGCGGCGATCCCAAGGCGCAAATCGGCGCCAATCCTGTACTCCCTGACATCCAGCAATATCTGCTGCCGCCGATGCACATCGCCCGCATCATCGGCTGGAAGGAGGACGAGGCGCCGACGGTTGCACAAGGTTTGCAGGCCAAGGCATTCGCCACCGGCCTGCAGCACCCGCGCTCCATCTACGTGCTGCCCAACGGCGACGTGCTGGTGGTGGAATCCAAGGCGCCGAAGGCCGCCGCGATCAAGCGGCCGAAGGAGATCGTGATGGGCTATATCGAGTCCTGGGCGACCTCGGGCGGCGATACCGGACCCAGCAATCGCATCACGCTTCTCCGCGACACCAACGGTGACGGTGTGCCGGATACGCAGAGCGTCTTCCTCGACCATCTCAATTCGCCGTTCGGCGTGGCCCTGGTCGGCAACGATCTCTACGTCGCCAATACCGATGCGATCGTGAAATATCCCTACGCCGAAGGCGACACCAAGATCACCGCACCGGGCACGGTGCTGGCACCGCTGCCGGGCGGCCCGATCGACCATCACTGGACCAAGAGCCTGGTCGCAAGTCCGGACGGCTCAAAGCTCTATGTCGGCGTCGGCTCCAACAGCAACATCACCGAGAACGGCATGGAGGCCGAGCACAATCGCGCCGATATCCTCGAGGTCGATCGCGCCAGCGGTCGCTGGCGGATTTTTGCCAGCGGCCTGCGTAATCCGAACGGCCTCAGCTTCGAACCGCAGACCCACGCGCTGTGGACCGTGGTCAACGAGCGCGACGAACTCGGGCCGGATCTCGTGCCTGATTACATGACTTCGGTGAAGGACGGCGCCTTCTATGGCTGGCCCTACAGCTATTACGGCCAGCACGTCGATCCCCGCGTCAAGCCGCAGCGGCCGGACCTCGTGAAAAAGGCGATCGCGCCCGACTATGCGCTGAGCTCGCATGTCGCACCGCTCGGACTTGCTTTCTCCACCGGCAGCAGCTTGCCGGAAGCCTATCGCGGTGGCGCCTTCGTCGGCGAGCATGGCAGCTGGAACCGGCAGGTTCTGAACGGCTACAAGGTCGTCTATGTGCCGTTCACGAACGGCAAGCCGAGCGGACCGGCACAGGACGTCGTCACCGGCTTCCTCACCACCGACAACCAGGCGCGCGGCCGTCCCGTCGGCGTCGCCTTGGACAAGACTGGCGCGCTGCTCGTTGCCGACGATAGCGGCAACACGGTGTGGCGGGTGACGGCGGCCCATCCGCAAGTAACGCAGCGATAGACAAGCCGCGCAGCGATAGGAGAGGAATGATGGGCCTTGCCCAATACGCGATCGTACCGGTCCAGGACGAATGGGGCGTGCTGCATGACGGCAACGTCAAGAGCAGATACGCCACGAAGGAGGCCGCGTTCGAGTCGGCGGTTGCTGCAGCATCTCTGGCGCTACGTGAGGGCCACGAAGTCCATGTCCGCGTGCCTGGCCGCCAACAGGGCGAAAACGCGCTCGGAATCTAGCCGCTTCACACGATTAACCGGCCGCGCCGCTTGGCGATCCCGATCGTGACTTCGGCGCCCGCGTTGAAATCGAGCCGGTCGGCTTCGACGCCGTCGCTGAAGATCACGCCGTTCTCGGCCATCAGCGAACGGATGCGCAATTGCTCTTCGGATGCAAGCCGACCGCAGACGAGATTGGTCTGCGAGTGGCGGCTCGGAAAGGGCTCGCGGACGGCAAAGCGCAGCTCGGCTGCGTCCCAGGGCACGGCGTCGTAGCCCGTCAGAGCGGGCGGCTGGCCGAAGCTGCCGGCGATCGCAAGCGAGCCGGTGACGATGCTCTTGAACCAGGCGGTCGATCCGAGCCCGGTCGAGACGATCAGCCCGCTCGAGGATTGCCGCTCCGTCGTCCCGCCGGCCGCGATCTCGTAGATCGCAGAAACATGCGTGCGCGCGCCGATGAAGAGGTCGTTCACGGCGTGAAGCACCTGGCCGTCGCTGAGCCGCGCTTCCGCCATGGTCACGGCCTTGCTGTCCCGCTTGTCGGCGGCGACATCAGGTAGCAGCTTTGCAAGATCGCGCGGCGCGAAGGGCAACAGAATGCCGTCATAACGCGCGGGATCCGGGTTGAGTCCGATCAACGGATGGTCGTCGAGATATTTCATCGTATTGGCGACGACGCCGTCCTGGCCAAGCGCGACGACGATGTCGTCAGGGGCGAACATGAAGTTCGGCAGGAAAGCACGCTCGATCACCTGATAGCGGCCCCATTTCTCGAGCACCTGAACCGTCGCGTGCCGCTGCGCATGATAGATCTCGTGCTCGCGCTCATAGTCGGAGAAGTCGGCGCCGAGATGCTCGACATAGAAGCGTGCCTGCGCCGCCGTCAGGTGACGCGCGACCAGGTCTTCCAGCCTGGTCTTGCGCGTCACCAGCACGATCTTGCGGTCATTGGCGGCGGGCATTGGCAGCCTCCGGCTTCGGCTTCTCGATCAGCTGGCTGAGCAGGTCCGGCGAGACGTTGAGCTGACCGATCTTCTCCGCCTTCTCGGCGATGCCGGTGAAGGCCTGCGCGATCAACTGGCCCGGCTGCATGCCGGAGGCGGCGAGCGCCTGGATCACGCGGGTGTCGACGCCCTCGAAGATCTTCATCAGCGCGCCGACGCGATAGGCCTCGGCATCGGCCAGCGTGCGGGTGTTCTCGGCGTTGAGGCCGACGAAATCCTTACGCTTGCCTTCCAGCACGATATCCGCGGCCATGCCGGCCTCGCGCAGCTCGTTGCGCTTGGCGGCAACGCTCGCCTCGGCGTCCATCTGGGTCTCGCGGATGGAGCGCTTCTTCTGCTCGACCGCGATCTCGGTGTCGAGCTCGCTCTCGCGAATGGCGCGCTCCTGCTCGACGGCGAAATTGCGCCGCGCGAAGATCGCTTCGTCCGCGTTCTTCAGGATTGCCTCGCGTGCCTGCGCCTCCAGCGCCTTGGCTGTATCCGGCGTCGGCTTGATGCCGCGGATCGATACGCCGAGGATTTCGAGGCCAAGCGCTTCAATGTCGGCGCGGCCCCGCAAGCCGCTCGCGATGATGTCGGCGATGCGGTCGGAGGCCTGCAGCGCCTCCTTCAGCGTCAATTCCTTGATCGCCTGCTGCGCGAGTACCTCGACCGTGCCGAGAATGCGCTCAGGCAGCTTCTCGGGATCGTCGCTCTCATAGGTCTTGCCGTCGGGCTTCAGGGTGAAGTTGAGCATCGAGGCCGCCTTCTTCGGCTCGCTGACGCGATAGGTGACGTGGCCCTGCACGGTCAGGGTCTGAAAGTCGCGCGCGATTTGCTGAAAGATGAAGGAAGCGTCGCGGCTGCCGACGGGCACGGCGACCAGCGTGGTCACCGGAGCGTAGTAGAACGCGGAAAGGCCGGTGCCCTCCGCGACAACAGCACCGGCGCGGTACTTCATCAAATAGGTGGAGGGCTGGGCCTTGATGAACCTGATGCCAAACATGGCTGTCTCCAATGGTGAGCTATAAGTTGGTCTGAGCAACTAAGTAAGTTGGACTGTACAACTAACTGTGCTACTGTCAAGACCCAACAGGGGAGGCCGTCGATGGCGGGCGAGGATCGGGCCGAAGGCTCTGAAAAATCAGGACATCTGGACTTCCCGCGGCCCCTGACCACGGTCGACGTCGTGATCTTCTCGATTCGCGACGACAGGCTTCAGGTGCTCCTGGTGCAGCGCCCGGCCGGCGAGGGCGAGCCGTTTCCGCTGACCCTCGCTCTGCCGGGCGGCTTCGTGGACGTCGCGAAGGACCGCGATCTTGCAGCCTGCGCGGCGCGCAAGCTGAAGGAGAAGACCGGGGTCACCAGCCCTTATCTGGAGCAGCTTGGAAGCTGGGGAAGCGCGTCGCGCGATCCGCGCGGCTGGTCGGCAACCCACGCTTATTTCGCGCTGATTCCGGAAGAGGCGGGCGTGCTGACATCGGATGCGCGTTGGTTTCCGATCCGAGACGGCAGGCTCAAGGAAAAGCTCGCCTTCGATCACGGCGATATCCTCGCCAGCGCGATCCAGCGCCTGCGCAACAAGGTGGAGTACACCTCGCTGCCTGCCTACCTGATGCCTCCGGAATTCACGCTGCCTGACTTGCAGCGCGTCTACGAGCGCGTGCTCGACCGACCGCTGGAGAAGAGCGCCTTCCGTACAAGGATCCTGTCGGCCGACATGATCGAGCCGGTCGCAAAGATGCGGCGCGGCCCGAACCGCCCGGCGCAGCTCTATCGCCTGAAGAAGAACAGCGAGCCCGTGTACTTCGTGCGGACGTTCAATCCGCCTGAGTGATGCAGCTCCGGGCGCTCCGGACGCTAGAATAACATCATGTTAGGTTTATCGCATAACTGGGTAATTGTGTTAGGCGAGCGAAAGCCTATTGTCGCGTCATCAAGCAGCTATCGGCAGTGACGAACGCTTGCGGAAAGTCCGCACGGCGCGCGGAGAATGCTGCCCATTTTCTCCAAGAAGCCCGCCCACGGGCCGCCCGCAAAAACAAATTTGGAGGACTCCCAGGATGACCGGAATCCATCACGTGAGCCAGTCAAGGAAGGCCGCTGCGAGCGGCTGGATCGGGTCGGCTCTCGAATATTATGACTTCTTCATCTACGCGACCGCCGCGTCGCTGATCTTCCCGCAGATATTCTTCCCGTCGGAAAATCCGACCGTCGCCATCGTCGCATCGCTGGCCACTTACGGCGTCGGCTATATAGCCCGGCCGATCGGCGCCTTCGTGCTCGGACATTGGGGCGACACCCATGGCCGCAAGACCGTTCTTATCGTCTGCATGTTCATGATGGGTCTGTCGACCATGGCGGTGGGCCTTCTGCCGACCTATCAGCAAGTCGGTATCCTCGCGCCGATCCTGCTGGTCATCCTTCGCCTGATCCAGGGCTTTGCCGTTGCCGGTGAAATCTCCGGTGCGAGCTCGATGATCTTGGAGCACGCGCCGTTCGGACGCCGTGGCTTCTATGCGAGCTTCGCGCTTCAGGGCGTGCAGGCCGGACAGATTCTCGCAGCCGCCGTATTCCTGCCGCTGGCGGCCTATATGCCGACCGACGCCTTCAACAGCTGGGGCTGGCGGATTCCCTTCCTGCTCAGCTTTTTCGTCATCGTCGCAGGCTACATCATCCGCCGCGAGGTCGACGAAACTCCTGCCTTTGCCCGCGAGGACCAAAGAGGAGAAACGCCGCGCTCGCCCATCATCCAGGCCATCAAGCTGAGCTGGCCCGACATGCTCAGGGTCATCTGCATGGCGCTAATGAACGTCATCCCTGTGGTCGCGACCATCTTTGGCGCGGCCTACGCGGTGCAGCCGGCCTATGGCATCGGTTTTGCCAAGGACGTCTATCTGTGGATCCCGGTCCTCGGAAACATGCTGGCCATCTTCGTCATTCCCTTCGTCGGCAATCTCTCCGACAAGGTCGGCCGCAAGCCTCCCATCGTCGTGGGCGCGCTACTCTCCGGCTTGCTCGCCTTCGGCTATCTCTATGCCATCAGCATCAAGAGCGTGCCGCTCGCGATCCTGCTGTCGCTGCTGATGTGGGGGGTGGTCTATCAGGGCTACAACGCGATCTTTCCGAGCTTCTATCCGGAGCTGTTCCCGACGCGCACCCGCGTCTCGGCGATGGCGATCTCGCAGAACATCGGCACCACCATCACCGCGCTGCTTCCGGCGCTGTTCGCGACCGTGGCGCCTCCCGGTTCGGCCAACATTCCCTTGACGGTAGGAGCGATCGCCTTCGGCATCACGGTCATCGCGGCGCTTGCAGCCGTCACGGCTCGGGAAACCTATCGTATTCACATCGACGATCTCGGTAACCCCACGGCCGTCCCGATCGCGCGGGCCGACTATGATCGGCAGCGTGCAGGCGCCGCGCACGGCGCAGCCGCAGCTCGGATCTGACGGCGGGAGGCCGCGCCGCTGCGATTGATAATGTTCGCAGCGGCGCAGCTTCACGATATAAGCGGACTGTCGATCGAAGATTTTCGCGCATGAGCGCGATCATGACGAGGGTGCTGTATGAATCCCGCTGTTGTTGCCGTTGCAATCACTGGCTCCGTTCCGCGCAAAAAGGATAATCCCGCAGTGCCGATCTTGCCGGCCGAGCAGATCGAATCGACGCACCAGGCCTTCGAGGCCGGTGCCACGCTCGCCCATATCCATGTCCGCAACGACGACGAGACGCCGTCCTCCGATCCGGAGCGCTTCGCGCTGGTGCAGGAAGGCATCCGAAAGCATTGCCCCGGGATGATTGTGCAGTTCTCGACCGGCGGGCGCGGCCGCGATCCCTCGGCACGTGGGTCGTCGCTCTATCTGAAGCCGGACATGGCCTCGCTTTCCACGGGGTCGGTGAACTTTCCGACGATCGTCTACGAGAACAGCGCCGCCCTGGTCGAAACTCTCGCCACCGGCATGAAGGCCAATGGCGTTCGTCCGGAAATCGAGATCTTCGATCTGTCGCATCTGCACGGCGCGCGGCGCCTGATCGAGGCGGGGCTGATGGATGCGCGCCCGCATGTGCAATTCGTCATGGGCGTCAAGAACGCGATGCCGGCTGACGAGCATGTGCTCGACATTCTGCTGGCAGAACTGCGGCGCCTGATCCCGAAGGCGACCTGGACCGCGGCCGGGATCGGACGTCATCAGGCCGAGGTCATGGACTGGGCCCTGACGCGCGGCGCCGATGCCGTTCGCACCGGGCTCGAAGACAATATCAGGGTCGACAAGACGCGCCTTGCCGCCAGCAATGCGGAGCTGGTGAGCATCGCCTGCGAGGCTTTGGCGCGCCACGGACGCCGAGCCGCAACCGCAACGGAGGCGCGAACCTTGCTCGGGATTGTGCGCTAGGGACGGCCGTCCGCGCCTGACATTGGCCTGACATGCTCCTGGCTGCCTTCTGCCATTCGGCGGCCGGCGTTCCCGTGTGCTGAGTCTGCGGGTAAGAGGGGCTCACAGGCGCGATCAGCGCCTGCCGGGCGGGCAACGACTGGAATGCGGTTCTTGAAATCTGACAGCAGGCTCATCGGGGTTCTGCTGGTGCTTGCAATCACCCAACTCATTGGATGGGGTACGATCGGCCTTCCGGCCGTGGTCGGTCGCGATCTCGGGGCCGATCTAGGTATGAGCTTGCCGGCGGTGTTCGCGGGCAGTTCGGTCCTCTATGTCACCATGGGCCTGTGCGCGCCCTGGCTCGCCAAGGCCTTTGCGCGGCACGGCGCGCGCAAGGTGATGATGGTGGGCACTGTTGTCTCTGCGCCGGGCTACGTCGTTCTGTTCTTCGCGCGCGAGCCGATCCTCTATTTCGCCGGCTGGATATTTCTCGGCATGGGTGGCAGCGCCACGCTGTCGACCGGCGCCTACATCATGCTGAACGAGGTCGCGGGGCGGGGCGCCAAGAATGCCATTGGCGGGCTGATGCTAGTGACGGGTCTCTCCAGCAGCATCTTTTGGCCGACCACGTCGTTCTTCAGCGATTGGTTCGGCTGGCGCGGGACCTGTCTCGTTTATGCGGCCATGTTGCTCGCCATCAACCTTCCGCTCTATGCGTTTGTTGCGCCGCGCTGCAAGATCGTGACCGACAATCGTGGCGAGGCCTTCAAGGCAGCGCCGCCGCCTGCGATTCCAAGGAGCACCTTCGGACTCGTCGTCTGCGTGATCACGATGAACGCCTTCGTGAATTTCGGCATCAGCGCGATCCTGATCGAGCTGTTGCGAGCGGAGGGCCTCGCGCCCGCGCAGGCCCTTGCATTCGGCTCGATGCTGGGCGTGATCCAGGTCAGCGCCCGCGGCCTCGACTTCCTCGGCGGCGGCCGATGGGACGGCATCACCACCGGGCTCGTTGCCGGCACGGCGCTGCCCATCGCCATGGTAGTGCTGATGCTGAGCGAGGGCGCGACCTGGGCGGTCGCGACCTTCATCCTGCTCTATGGTGCCGGCAGTGGTGCAATGGCGGTGGCGCGCGCGACGATCCCGCTCGTCTTCTACGACCAGGCCGAGTTCGCCAAGGCGATGTCGATGATCGCATTGCCGCTCAATCTGGCCTCCGCCATCTCGCCGCCGCTGCTCGCCGGCCTGCTCACCCAGTTCGGCAGCCGCGGCGCACTCGGCCTCACGCTGGCGATTTCTTGTGCGACGGTGCTGATCCTGGTCCTGCTCGGACGGCGTCGGCCGCGATTGGCTGCGGCAGCCGCGACCTGAGGCGTTATTCGCGGCGTGGAATTCGTCGCTGCGGGACTGCGTCCGCCGCCGGGGCAGGGATGGCCGTATGCCGCCAGTGCAGTGCTCAGGACGCCAAAATGGTGTATCGGCAGGGAGCGCGCGGCCTCGGGCCGCCGCGCCAAGATCCAGTTCCCCGGAGGAAATCGACATGTCGGCCCTGCCGCTCTCAGGCATCAAGATCCTTGATCTCACGCGCGTGCTCGCCGGGCCCTTGTCGGCCCAGATGCTGGGCGATCTCGGCGCCGAGGTGATCAAGATCGAGCGGCCCGGCACCGGCGACGACGCGCGTGCCTTCGGCCCGCCTTACCTCGCCGACCCTGAAGGCAAGGCCAACAACAACAATTCGTTCTATCTCTGCGCCAACCGCAACAAGAAATCAGTCACCGTGAACATCGCCAAGCCCGAGGGGCAGGCGATCATCCGCGAGCTCGCCAAGGACGTCGACGTCTTCATGGAAAACTACAAGGTCGGCGATCTCAAGCGCTACGGCCTCGACTACGAAACCATCAAGGCGATCAATCCCAAGATCATCTATTGCTCGGTGACCGGGTTCGGCCAGACCGGCCCTTACGCGCCGCGTGCCGGTTACGACGCCATTCTGCAGGCAATGGGCGGCCTGATGAGCGTCACCGGTCATATCGACGGCGAGCCGGGCGAGGGCCCGATGAAGGTCGGTCCCTCCATCGTCGATTATATGACCGGCATGAACGCCTCGATCGGGATTCTCTCGGCGCTCTACCATCGCGACGCCAATGGCGGCGTCGGGCAGCATCTCGACGTCTGCCTGTTCGACACCGTGATCGCCTCGCTCAGCCACTGGCTGCAGATCTACCTCGTCAACGGCAAGACGCCGCCGCGCCGCGGCACCTGGGGCAATGGCGGCATGCCGGCCGGCGTGTTCCGCTGCACCGATGGCGAGCTGATGCTGGTGGTCGGCAATGACGGCCAGTTCCAGCGCACCTGCGCCGTGCTCGGCGAGCCCGGGCTTGCCAGCGATCCGCGCTTCGTCAAGAACAACGACCGTGTCGTGCACGGCAAGGAGATCATGGCGATCTTCGCCGGCCTGTTCCTGAAGAAGCCGGTAGCCTATTGGCTGGACAAGCTCGAGGAAGCCGGCGTGCCGTCAGGTCCGATCAATAATTTCGAGCAGGTTTTTTCCGATCCCCACGTACAGTCGCGCGGCATGCGGGTGAAGGTGGACCATCCCTTCCAGCCCGATCTGTCGCTGATCCGCAATGCGCTCACCCTCTCGGGGACTCCGATCACGGACTACCGCGCTCCGCCGCTGCTCGGCGCCGACACCAAGGACGTGCTGGCGACCATCGGCTACGACGAGGCCAAGGTCGAGGCGCTGAAGGCACAGGGGATTTTGTAATCTTCTGCGGCGGCTGGCGCGACCTTCGATAGTAAGGAGCCGTCACGCCTCCGTCGATGATTGCGGCGTGGCGTCGTCGCATCGCCGTCCGGCGCGGATGTCGGACGGCGTCGCACCGTAGCGTTGGCGGAAGCTGCGGTTGAAGTAGGACAAATCGCCGTAGGCGCACTCGAAGGCGATGCGGCGCGCGCGCCCTGGAACCTGCCCACGTGCGCCGCCTCGCGCGTTGCGCCGACGGCCAATGCGAGTTCGACGGCCGCGTCGATCTTGGCAATGGCATGGTCTGGTCGCCCTTTGCCAATGCCGCCTGGGTGCATGAGTTCAATCCGACCCGTAACGTCACGGCGACGCTGGTCAACATGCCGGTGCCGTCATTCACCGTCGAAGGCGCGCGCGCGGCCTCCGATTCCGGACGGGTCGAACTTGGCTCGCGCCTGGCGCTCAACCGCTGGTCAGAGCTGTCTGGAAGGGGCACCGGTGAATTCTCGCGGGCAGGTCAGAGCTATGCCGGCATCGGATCGCTGCGCATCAACTGGTGACGGAAGCATGACGATGGCGCGGCCTTACGTGAGGCTTGCGCGCAATCCCCAGATAAACCCGGTCCGTACTCGCACAGGCTTTCGCTTCGGCCCCGACTCAGATTCGATCTCATCACTGAGTTCGGGGAGACAAGTGCATGTCCTACACGATCGGGTTCCAGGCGAAGAACCAGAAGGCAATTCTGGCGACTGAAGCGGCGACGGCCAACCAGGCTGTCGCGATCATTGCCGCACTGCGGCAAAGTGCCGAGGAGATCAAGTTCATCCGCTCGCCGCAGGAAGGCGACATGGGCATCGAGATGCTGCTGCTGCTCGCCAAGGAAGAGGCCGAGGAGATGCCGCAGCGGGCGTAGTACCGCAACCACACTTCGAGCTTTAGCGAAGCGTGCCGGCCGCAGAATAATGTAGTCAGGCAGCAGTCTCGCTTGAACCGAAGGTGGTTGCCCATGAAACGCGAAGCGCTCCGCGTCGAACCGATCTCGTCCTATCTCGACCGCTGGAAGGCGCCGACCTCACCGGTCACGCGCGCCGGCAACATGATCTTCGTAGCCGGCCTGCCACCATTCAACCCGGAGACGGGCGATCTGGCGGAGATGCCGATCGAGCGGCAAAGCGAGATCGTCATGGAGCAGATGAAGCTGTGCCTTCAGGCGGCCGGCGCCTCGCTCGACAACGTCATGAAGTGCAACATCTACTGCACCTCGACCAAGCACTTCGCCGCGTTCAACACGATCTATGCACGCTATTTCCCTGAAGATCCGCCGGCGCGAATCTTCGTCGTGACGCCGGAATGGTTCGGCCCCTTCGACGTCGAGATCGACTGCATCGCGATGATGTAAGGATCAAAGCGTTTTCGAGCGAAGTGGACTGTCGGTTCGCGTGAAGAAGACGCGTCGAACAAGAATCTAACGTGCGGCGACCTTTGATAGGCCCTTGGCTTCGGCCTTGCCTGCCGTCAGCGCCATCGTCGCGACGCTGACGACACGCTGCACCACGTCCTCAACGTCGTCGAGGTCGCATTTTCCTTCCGACAATTTCGTCAGGCGCTCGCTTTCGCGGATGGTGTGGTGCGCCATCGCGAGCGCAAAGTTGAGGCCCCAATAGATATCGACATCGCTGCGGTCGGGCAGGGAGCGGCGCATCGCGCCCGCGAATTTGCGCAAATGGTCGATCTCGCGGTTCTTGATGCGTCGGATCGGCGGCACGGATTCGATCGAGGCGCGGATCATGAAACGCGCCGAGGTGGAGCGCTGGTTCTCCGGCCCCAGACAGCCGCGCAAGGTCGGTCCGACCAACGCGCGCAGGATCACCTCGATCGGCGCGCGGCCGCCGCCGGCTTCCTCGGCCGCCTTCAGTTCACGCAAGCGCTCGCGATTGGTCGCGATCGAGCGGGTGACAAATAACTCCGCAATCAGTTCGTCCTTCGAGCCGAAATGATAGTTCACCGCCGCCAGGTTGACGTTGGCCTCGGCGACGATGTCGCGCAGCGTGACGTCGCCAAAACCGCGATCGGCATAGAGCCGTTCGGCGGCGGCGAGAATGGCAGACCTCGTATGATCGCTGGCCATGGATTGCCCTCAAGGAGGGGAGTTGCAATTCAAACACTTGTATGAAACTATCGTTTGAAGGTCGGAGAAAGTCAATCCGCATGATGGAATTGTGCCGCACCATGGTGCCGCCGGTTCCACGCCCCGCAATCCGCCTGATGGCGCTTGCGGGCCGCGCATCGCGGGAGGACAGTCCGACGCAAAACAGGCTTTCAAAGCGAGACCGAGGAGCGTCCCATGGATTTCGATCTGTCGCCCAAGCAGAAGGAATGGCTCGACCGCGTGCAGTCCTTCATGGCCAAGCACGTGCGTCCGGCGGTGCCGATCTACAATGAGCAGGACAAGAGCGGCGACCGCTGGAAGGTCATCCCTGTTCTCGAAGATCTCAAGAAGAAGGCGAAGGCCGAAGGCCTCTGGAACATGTTCATGCCGCCGAACGAGCATGAGGACGATGAATTCCGCGGCGCGGGATTGACCAATCTCGAATACGCGCTGCTGTCGGAGCAGATGGGCCACATCTCCTGGGCCTCGGAGGTGTTCAACTGTTCCGCGCCCGACACCGGCAACATGGAAGTGTTCATGCGCTACGGCTCCAAGGAGCAGAAGCGCAAATGGCTGCGTCCACTGATGGACGGCGAGATCCGCTCGGCTTTCCTGATGACGGAACCGGCGGTGGCTTCGTCCGACGCCACCAACATCGAGACCAGCATCAAGAAGGACGGCGATCACTACGTCATCAACGGCCGCAAATGGTGGTCGTCGGGCGTCGGCGATCCCCGCTGCAAGATCGCGATCCTGATGGGCAAGACCGATTTCAACGCCGCAAAACATCAGCAGCAGTCGCAGATCCTGGTTCCGCTCGACACCCCAGGCATCAAGGTCGAGAAGATGCTGCCCGTGTTCGGCTTCGATGATGCGCCGCATGGCCACGCCCAGGTGCTGCTCGAGAACGTGCGCGTTCCCAAGGAGAACATCCTGCTCGGCGAGGGCCGCGGTTTCGAGATCGCGCAGGGCCGTCTGGGGCCTGGCCGTATTCATCACTGCATGCGTACCATCGGCAAGGCCGAGGAAGCGCTGGAGAAGATGGTGAAGCGTCTGATGTCGCGCACCGCCTTCGGCAAGAAGATCGTCGAGCACTCCGTGTGGGAGCAGCGCATTGGCGAGGCCCGCACCAATATCGAGATGACGCGTCTTCTCTGCCTAAAGGCTGCGGACATGATGGACAAGGTCGGCAACAAGACCGCGCAGGCCGAGATCGCGATGATCAAGGTCGCAGCTCCGAACATGGCGCTGAAGATCATCGACGAGGCGATCCAGGCCTTCGGTGGCGCGGGTGTCTCCGATGAGGCTGGTCTTGCCAAGGACTATGCCGGCATCCGCACGCTGCGGCTCGCCGACGGTCCGGACGAGGTGCACAATCGCGCCATTGCCAGACTTGAAATCCGGAAGTATGCCAACTCTCCCAAGCATTAATTGGGAGAGCCGGGACGCGCTCCCGACTTGAAGAAACGAGCCGGCGTGATCCAACTGGGGTGACCGCTTGACGCAAGTGCGTCAGCGGTTACCGATTAGGATCATGTTCGGACTGCAGAGGGAGCGTCACCGTGACTGACGGCGTCAGGAAAGACGAAGAGTTCTCGGGCACCAAGCCGGTCGAGGAGCGTCATCGCTTCGACGAGCTCAGGCTCGAGACCTGGATGCGCGAGCACGTCGAAGGCTTTGAAGGCCCGCTGGTCGTCCTGCAGTTCAAGGGCGGCCAGTCCAATCCGACCTACCGGCTCAACACGCCCAAGCGCTCCTACGTGATGCGCAGGAAGCCGTTCGGCAAATTGCTGCCGTCGGCGCATGCGGTCGATCGCGAGTATCGCGTCATCGCTGCCCTTGGAAAGCAGGACTTTCCGGTCGCGCACGCCTATGCGCTGTGCCAGGACGACAGCGTCATCGGCGCCGCCTTCTACATCATGTCGATGGAAGAGGGCCGCGTGTTCTGGGATCCGACGCTGCCGAGCCAGGACAACGATGCGCGTCGAAAGATCTTCACCAGCAAGATCGAGACGCTGGCGAAGCTCCACATGTACGACCCAGTTGCAATCGGTCTCGGTGATTTCGGCAAGCCCGGCAACTACTTTGCACGCCAGATCGACCGCTGGACCAAGCAGTATCGCGCGTCCGAGACCCAGCACATTCCGGAATTCGAGAAGGTCGCCGAATGGCTGCCCAAGACCGTGCCGGAGCAGGCGCGCGTCTCGATCGTCCATGGCGACTACCGCCTCGACAACATGATTTTCCACGCGACGGAACCGCGCGTGCAGGCAGTACTCGATTGGGAGCTGTCGACGCTCGGCGATCCCATGGCCGACTTCACCTATCTGTTGATGCAATGGATCATGCCGGGCCTCGAGGGCGCCGACCTCAAGGCGCTCAACATCCCGAGCGTGGAGGAAGCCGCGCAGATCTATTGCAACCTCACCAAAATGACGGTGCCGGATCTGAACTGGTACTTCGCTTACAACCTCTTCCGCCTCGCCGGCATCACGCAAGGCATCGCCGGCCGCGTCCGCGACGGTACCGCCGCCAACGCCAAGGCGCTGGAATCCGCCAAGCGCACCGTGCCGCTGTCGAAAGCGTCATGGGAATACGCGCAGAAGGCCGGCGCGGTTTAGGAATGGTGAAGGCGCGGTCGATGGCCGCGCCTTTTTGTTTTGTGCGATGCTGCTCCCCCACACACCGTCATTGCGAGCGAAGCGAAGCAATCCAGACTGTCTCAGCGGCAGTCTGGATTGCTTCGTCGCAGCAAGAGCTCCTCGCAATGACGGGGAGGCCAGCCTGTCCTTGTCCAGCCACCAAGCGTGACCATATCTCCTCCCCAAGGAGACGGTCATGATCCAGCAATTGCGCATCTACGAAATCTTCGAGACAAACAAGGCCGCATTCCACGCCAGGTTCCGCGACCATGCCGCGCGCATCATGCGAACCAAGTACGGCTTCCGGATCGTGGCGATGTGGGAGACGAAGTCAGGCGACCGCACCGAGTTCGCCTATCTGCTGGAATGGCCGGACGAGGCGGCCAAGACATCGGCGTGGTCAGCCTTCATGGCGGACGCCGAGTGGAGCGAGATCAAGCGGATCACTCACGCGGAGCACGGACTCATGGTAGGTCAGATCGAGGACCGCCTGCTCGTGCCGGTGGACTATTCGCCGTCGTTCAGCCTCCTGAACTGATCCGCCTTCGGAGCCGCGACCATGATCGACCACGCAACGCTCGTCACCTACGTCCTGATCGTCTTCGGTTTTGTGTTCATTCCAGGTCCGGCGACGCTACTGACCATGGCGCGGGCAGCCAGCTCGGGAACGAGGGTGGGCATCGCGACCGGCGCCGGGATTGCGGCCGGCGACTTGATCCACACCAGCATGGCCATCGTGGGCCTCTCGGCGATCATTGCCGCCTCCGCGCTGCTCTTCAGTATCGTCAAATATGCGGGCGCGGCGTTCCTGATCTATCTCGGCATTCGCGCCATGCTCGACAAGGCGCCGATCGAGCTGAACGGCGGTGCGCCCGCCATCAGCGCGGGCCGCGCCTTCCGGCAGGCTGTGCTGACCGAAGTGCTCAATCCCAAGACCGCGCTGTTCTTCCTCGCCTTCCTGCCGCAATTCGTGCGGCCGGAGCACGGCTCAATCGGACTTCAACTTGCGACCCTCGGCATTGTCTTCGTGTTGCTCGGTCTCGTCAGCACGGTGGTGTTTGCGGTCGGCGCCGGTCGCCTTGGCAGTCTCCTGCGCCGCCATCCCTCTGTGGTGAAGTGGCAGGGCAAGGTGGTCGGGACCATCTACTGCGCCGTCGGCGTGCGTCTGGCCTTGCAGGAACCATGAGGGGGCAGCACTGGCTCCTCCGCTAGCTATCGTAGAGTGGGCAAAGGCGCGTAGCGCCGTGCCCACCAGTCGTTCGTGAAGGATACAGATCGTGGGCACGCTTCCGCCTTCGCTCTTCGAGCTACGGCGGACGAGCCGCTTTGCCCACCCTACGACACCTACGATGCCGTCTTCGCGCAATGCGCGATCAGCTTCTCCACGAAGCCTGCGCACTTCTCCAGTTCCGCCATCGCGATGAACTCATCCGGCGTATGCGCCTGCGCAATTGAACCGGGACCGATCACCACCGAAGGGATATCGGTCATGCTGGTGAACAGGCTCGCCTCGGTGCCGAAGGCGACCTTGGCGTGGTCGTTGCGGCCGGCGAGGCTTTTGGCGAGCGTGACAATGGCTGCGTCGGCCTTGGTGTCGAGCGCGGGGTAGTCGAGGATCTCCTCGAAATCGATGCCGCACTCGGAATGTCTCGCCTTCATCGCGGGCTCGAGCTCGGCCTTGGCCCAGGCGACGATCGCATCGGTCACCTCCTTGGACTCGGTGATGCCGATGCCGCGGCATTCGAAATCGACCGTGCAGGTATCAGGCACGATGTTCAGCGCGGCGCCGCCATGCACGATGCTGGTCAGCAGCGTCGAGTGCGGCACATCGTAGAGACTGTTGCGTTCGGCCTCAGTCGCGAGCTTCACGGCGCGGCGGCGGATCTCGGTGATCAGCTCGGCGGCATATTCGATGGCGTTGACGCCGTCGGGCGCGATCGAGGAGTGGCGGGCAAGGCCGTGGAACGTCGCACGCACGCCGTGCTTGCCCTTGTGGCCGATGGTGACCTTCATCTCCGTCGGCTCGCCGATGAAGGCGCCAAGCGGCCTGATCTTTTTCTTGGCGACCTCGGCAAGCATCGGCCGCACGCCGACGCAACCGATCTCCTCGTCATAGGAGATGGCAAGATGGATCGGCGTGGTCAGCTTCGCTTCCAACATCTCCGGCACCATGGCGAGGCACACCGCAACAAACCCTTTCATGTCGGTGGTGCCGCGGCCATAGAGCTTGCCGTCGCGTTCGACCAGCTTGAATGGATCGTGGCTCCAGTCCTGGCCCACGACGGGCACGACGTCGGTATGGCCTGACAGCACGAGACCAGGTTTATCCTCCGGTCCGATCGTCACCCAGAGCGAAGCCTTTTGCCCTGTTTCGTCGGTGATGCGTTCACCCTTGACGCCGAGGAAGGCGAGATAGTTCTCGATATGCGCGATCAGAGGCAAATTGGTGCGATCGCTGATCGTGTCGAAGGCAACAAGCTCGGCAAGCATGTTGCGGATGCGATCAGGACGTGAACTCGGGAAGATCGGATTGGGCATTGTCACTTCTTGTCGGAGATTGCGGAGGCTCAAGTTGCCTGCATGAACCATACCAATGTGACGGCCAGTCCGGCAAATCAACATCGAGGTTCCGGGCTTCGAGGCCACAACACCTTGCGTTGCCTGGCGGGCAAAACACCCTGGGCGTAGGGCATTATCCGCCGGCAAAAACATTCCACTTTACCGAAATTCGGAAACGGCGCATGTGTCGCGCAGCCCGGCCCATGGAGGAGGGGCGTATCGCGATCGTCACGACGCGGGCCGGACGGGTGGGCGTGGGTCACGTCGGCGCGAAGGGCTTTGCAGGGCGGGCAACCGTGAGCGAAGACCTCGCGCAAACGACCGGTGTGATCCGCGTACGGCAAAACCGTGTGGTCCTGGCGCCCGGAGCCTGTGCGCCAAGGCTCGTGATGATGTGCGATGTCCAACCGGGCGTGCACATCAGTCATCTGCGAGACGACGGGGGCAATAGTGCATCGCTCCCCGGGGAGATCACGACATAAGCCGTCAAACCACTGCGCAGGGAAGGCCGGATGTTTCGGCTTCACCTGTATGCCGCCGTGCAGCCTGTTGTAGCGCAGATATCGCACAGTGGACCGCGGGTGCCAGCCTTGCACCCGGTCTTCCCTGCGCCCTCTTTCAGAGGAGGGTGAGACGATGAAGCAAAACTCGGGCGAGATGAGCCCCGAGGATGCGAAAATGTGTCTGAGAGGAAGACGCAAACAATAGGGCGATGCCGATGCACCTCACTCCGTCATTGCGAGCGTAGCGAAGCAATCCAGACTGCCACCGCAGAAAGACTCTGGATTGCTTCGCTACGTTCGCAATGACGGTGTTGATGCAGGTGTGCCCAAAAGCAACCGTCTCGTGCCCCGGACGCAGCGCAGCGTCCCCGGCGATGCGAAGCATCGTCCGGTGCGGTGCGCTGCAGAGCCGGGGCCCATGCCACAGCGGACTCGGTTGCTTGCTCGATCCCGGCTCTGCGCAGCAGCGTAAGGACGCTGCAGCGCGTCCGGGACACGGAGAGCACGTGTCAGACCGGCTTGCCCGTATACGGCATCGATGCCGTCAGGCCACCGTCCACGGGGAACGCTTGCCCATTCACATACGACGCTTCGTCGCTCGCCAGGAACAATCCCATCGCGGCGAGCTCGTGCGGCTGGCCGGGGCGCTTTAGCGGGTTGAGCTGGCCGATCTTGTCCTGGGTGCCACGCTCCTTGGCGCGATCGAAGATCGGCTTGGTCATGCCGGTTTCGATCAGGCCGGGGCACACCGCATTGATGCGCACGCCGGTGCCGGTGAGCGAATAGGCCGTGGTCTGCACGAGGCTGATCACGCCCGCCTTGCTCGCGGCATAGGGATGCCCGCTGGCGCCGGCCTTGAGGCCTGCCACCGACGCCGTGAGCACGATCGCGCCGGATTGCTGTTTCACCATATGCGGCATCGCATGTTTCACCGCGAGGAACGGTCCGATCAGATTGATGCGGAGCACCTCCTGCCAATGCTCGACGGTCTGCTCGCCGAGCGGAACGAGACCGCCGGAGATGCCGGCATTGGCCCAGATCACGTCGAGCCGGCCGTGGGTCGTCACGGCCTTGTCGATGAACGCCATGACGTCCTTTTCGGAGCCCGCGTCGGCGATCATCGCCTCGGCGACGCCACCGGCCTTCTTCACTTCGTCGACGGTCTCTTTCACCGCCTCGGTGCGATCGACCGCGATCAGCTTGGCGCCTTCCCTAGTGAACAGGAGCGCAGCCGCGCGGCCGATGCCGCTGCCGGCGCCGGTGATGATGACGGATTTGCCTTGCAGGCGGCCCATGCGTTTCTCCCTTTGCTTCGCACGCGACGCTTGCCGCGCGACGGAATTTCAAACAAGATTTCAAACAGTAAAGTGTCTTGAGACACGTTCACACCTCACGTACAGCGACATCACACGAGATGGAAGGGTTTCGATGGCAGCCGAAGACAAGCCTGTGATCACGACGCGGTGGTGGTGGGTCCGGCATGCGCCGGTGCGAAACGACGGCGGCAACATCTACGGGCAGAGCGATCTGCCCTGCGACACCAGCGACACCTACGTCTTCAATGCCGTTGCCAAGGTGCTGCCACGCCAGGCGGTCTGGTATTCGAGCAATCTGATGCGCACGCATCAAACCGCCGAAGCGATCTGGGAGGCGGGCTATCCGCGGCCCGCGTCAATGCAGCGGGAAGCGGACCTCGCCGAGCAGAATCTCGGCCGCTGGCAGGGCATGAACCGCGCCGCTTTTATTGCCAGCCGTCCCCTCGGCTCGAACTGGTTTGCTGATATCAACGAGCCCGCGCCCGGCGGCGAGAGCTTCATGGATCTTTATGTCAGGACGCGCCGGACCATCGAGCGGATCAACAACGAGGCGGCCGGGCAGGACGTGATCGCGGTCGCGCATGGCGGCACCATCAAGGCGGCAATCGGCCTTGCACTTGACGGCCAGGTCGAGCGGGCGCTGTCGTTCGATATCGACAATGTCTCGATCACGCGGCTCGATTATTTCGCAAGCCCCGAGCGCTCGGTCTGGCGTCTGCCGATGGTGAACCAGCAGCCGTGGATCGCCGATGACGCCCATGCCGAGATGCATCAGCCGTCGGGGCCGGAAGTCAAGAAACTCGCGTGAGAGAATTGTCATTCCGGGTTCGATGCTTCGCATTGCACCGGAATGACATTGAATACGAAGACCAATCTGGGAGGAAAGCATGACCTTGTTCGACATGAAGGGTAAAGTTGCCGTCATCACCGGCTCGACGCGCGGCATCGGGCTTGCGATCGCCGAGCGCATGGCAGAGCACGGCGCCAAGGTCGTGATCTCCTCGCGCAAGGCCGATGTCTGCGAGCAGGTCGCCAAAGACATCAACGGCAAGTTCGGCAAGGGCACTGCGGTGGCGATCGCCGCCAACATCTCATCGAAAGAGAATCTGCAAAACCTCGTCGACGAGAGCAACCGCGCCTTCGGCAGGATCGACGTGCTGGTCTGCAACGCCGCGTCGAACCCGTATTACGGTCCGCTCGCCGGCATCTCCGACGATCAGTTCCGCAAGATTCTCGACAACAACATCGTCGCCAACAATTGGCTGATCTCGATGGTGGTGCCGCAGATGATCGAGCGCAAGGACGGCTCGGTGATCATCGTGTCGTCGATCGGCGGATTGAAGGGCTCGACCATCCTCGGCGCCTACGCGATCTCCAAGGCTGCCGACATGCAGCTCGCGCGCAATCTCGCCTGCGAATACGGCAAGCACAACATCCGCGTGAACTGCATCGCGCCCGGCTTGATCAAGACCGATTTTGCCAAGGCGCTGTGGGACAATCCGGAGAATTTGAAGGCCTCGACCTCGCGTTCGCCGCTGCTGCGCATCGGCATTCCCGACGAGATCGCAGGCGCGGCGGTGTTCCTGGGTTCGAAAGCCGGTGACTTCATGACTGGCCAGACCATGGTGATCGACGGCGGCGCGACGATTAGTTGAGGCGTCGCGCGGGAAGGGCGTGCAGCTAGCCCAATGACAGGTGTCATCGCCCGCGAAAGCGGGCGATCCAGTACTCCGCGGCGGAAGTTATGTGAACGAACTTCCGCTGCGGCGTACTGAATGCGCTGGTCAAGCCGGGGCATGACAGCGAGTGTGTGGATACGGTGTCGCGACTAGCAAGACTTCGCGCCCAATCGCAGACCTCAATCCACCGCCGCGTAAACCAGATCCCGCACCAAGGTCCGCGTAAAATCACGCTGTCCCGGGCCTTGGCTCATGAACACCGTGAACAGATCCTCCTTCGGATCGATCCAGAAGAACGTGCCGGCAATGCCGCTCCAGAAATACTGGCCGACGCTGCCGGGGAAGGGCGCGATGCCGGCCTCGCGCCGCACGGCGAAGCCGAGACCGAAGCCGTGGCCGGGCGGGAGCAGCGTGCCGTTGGTCTGAACGTGAGGGCCGAGGTGATCGGAGGCCATCAGCTCCAGCGTCTTGCGGCCGATGACCCTGGCGCCGTCGAGGGTGCCGCCATTGCGCAGCATCAGGGCGAAGCGGGCATAGTCCATCGTGGTCGAGACCAGACCGCCGCCGCCGGATTCCATCACCGGCTGCTCGAGCATGTTGAACAGCGCGACCTTATCGCCGGTCCAGGGATCGGCTTCGAACGGTTGGGCGAGCCTGCCGGCATTGGCCTCGGAGGTCGAGAAGCCGGTCTCGGTCATCTGCAAGGGCGCAAGGATGCGCTCGGTCAGGAATGCGCCGAGCGATTTGCCGCTGATGACCTCGATGATGCGGCCGAGGATGTCGGTGGAGCGGCTGTAGTTGAATTCGTCGCCGGGGTGGCAGACCAGCGGGAAGCTCGCCACCAGGGCGGCGTGCTCGGCATTGGTGATCTTGCGGCTGCGGACGCGGGATTCCTGATAGAGCTTGTGCACGGGGCCGTCGCCCTGGTGCTCATACGTCAAACCAGACGTGTGGCGGAGCAGGTCCTGCACCGTCATCGGCCGCTTCGGCGGAATCAGCTCCAGCCTGCCGCCGCTGATTACGCCGACCTTCTGATTGGCGAATTCCGGAATGAACTTGGCCACGGGATCGCCCAGCAGAAGGTGTCCATCTTCGACCAACGCCATGACCGCAACCGACACGATCGGCTTGGTCATCGAAAAGATCCGGAAGAGCGAATCGCGCGCCATCGCTGGTCCCGCCGGACACTGCTTGCCGAGCGCCTCGAACCAGCCGACCTGACCGCCTCTCCACACAAGAACGGTCACGCCGGGGATGGTTCCCTTGTCGATCTCACGCTTGAACGCATCCGACATCGCCTGCAGGCGGGGCCGCGACAGGCCGAGGGTTTCGGGACGGGCGTCCGGCAGGGCGGGTGTCCGGGCTACGGAGGCAGCTGTCGTGGCGGCATGGGCGTTCATGGGGGCTCCCGGGTGCGGTTTCTTGTCGTTCGGGCGCAACACTGGCCCAGAAGCGGCTCTGTGAACAAGCGGCCCCAATGCGCTTCTCCCTTGCAATCCGGTCGTCCCCTGTGCTTGAAAGCGCCCCTGAGCCGCGGCGACGCAGGTTCGTAGGAGTGTAGCTCAATTGGTAGAGCACCGGTCTCCAAAACCGGGGGTCGCAGGTTCGAGCCCTGCCACTCCTGCCAGCAAAATCAATCACATAAGCCGGCATCACCTCGAACAGACACTGAACTTGGACCCAAGCTGGACCCAAACGGTCAGGACCCAAGAATTCCGGCAGAGATAGCGTTGATGACGTTTGCGACCGAGGTGTCGGCCGTCTGCTTACGCTTGCGCTTGGCGTAGTTCCTCAGCAACACCGCAGGATCGTCTCCGATCCGTTCGGCCACGGTGTGCACCGGCACGCCCTTGTCTAGGAGCAAAGTGGCATGGGTGCCGCGGAGGTGGTGGAATTCAAACCCCTCGAAGCCAACCTTCGGGAACAACTTCGCAAGGGCGTCGACCGAGCGCCGGAACGTCTTCGAGAAGGCGCTCGGATCCCGCGGCTTGGTGAGGTCTGCACCGGCCGGAAAGATCAGGGCATCCTCGGGCAGCCGGACCAGGCTCATATCGACCTCGACTCCGTCAGGTATGCCCGCCAGCAACCGCTGGTGCTTTTCCCGCTCAGTCAGCAGCAAGGCCACCGTGCCGTCATCCAGCGCGATCGTACGTTTCCCACGCCACGTCTTGGGTGGCTTGTAGCGGATGCCAAACTTCTTGGTGACCTCCAGAGCGCGCTCGACCCGGATGGTCTTCTGCTCAGGATTGAAGTCGATCCAGCGGAAGGCTAGCAGCTCGTTGCGACGGACACCGGTTGCTGCATCCACAGCAACGGGGACGTACATCGTCGCCGACGGCTTAAACCCGGTGACGAGAGTTTTCAGGTCTGGCTCGTCGAGCGCGAGGCCGTGATCGCTCTCGCCGGCCGACGGCAACTGCTCGATCCGAGTCATGGGGTTGCTCGCCAGCATCCCCTTGCGCTCGGCCGTCGATAGGCACGAGTTGAAGCACCGGTGCACGTGGTTCACCGTCATCGGAGCAAGCTTCTGCTCGAGCTCGCCATAGAGATCGTCAATCTCAGTAGCCTTGAGCTTTTGCAGGATTTTATCACCAAGCTTCGGCTTCACGTGGACGCGCAATAGCTCCTCGTAACGTTCGAGAGTGCGCTGACCAACCTTCTGCTTTTTTCGACCGGGGGCGCCGGCGGCGATCCATTGGTCAATCCACTGGCTGACCGTGATCTTGTTCGGGTCAACGTGTTCGCCAGTATCGACCTTGCTGGTGAGGGATCGTAATTCCTTGCGGGCCTCAACCTTCGTGCCGTGAAACGTTTTGGTGTGACGCTTGCCGTTCGCGCGCCAGCGCAGGCGGAAGATGTTTTCGCCGCGCTCGTCGATCCCGCCTTCGCCGTGCCCTCGCTTACTCATGCTCGTGGTCCTTTCTCAGCATGGGGTTCCTTGCCAAAATTGCTTGCCGCGTGCGCTCATTTTCGAGCTTTAGGCGCTCGTTGCTCCTGGATTTGAAATCAAAGGCTTCGATTGTCTGACCGATCGCTTCGGGGTCGTCGGACGAAGTGATGATCCGGTTTGCAGGAAGCTCGCCGGCTTTGAACGAGGGATCCCCCTCCGGCTTCAACCGGGCAAGACGCGCGGTAATTGCGAAGCGAAGGGCTCGGTTTGCGGCAGGATGTTGGTGCCAGGAGCTACCTGTTTCTCGTTCCACATCGAGCGCCAAGCTAATGACGGCATCAGCGAGATCCCGCGTGCGAACGTCCACTGTTTCGTCGGCGAAGCTCTGAAACAGCCGCCGGCGCACTTCCTCCCCCAGACTGACGCTGGATTTTGCGGCAGCGGCCTCCAGTTCTCGCCTCAAGTGAGGGGTGAGAGAGACCGGCAGTTGTTTCGGTTTTTCCGGCGCGGGCTTCTGCTTTCTGGCCATCTCCACAACTTTCCCTAGCGAATGAAATTTTATTGCTTGACGTAATCTACAAGCAGATTGTACGTAATCGAACCATAGTTGACGGTCCGCGTAAAGGACAATTTGTCACCGATTGACATGGGATAGACTGACAATGCTGAAAAGCTCAGCGAAATCAGAGGATGAACGCCGCACGCGCACTGTGGACGAAGCTGCAAAGATCCTCGGCATCAGTCGGGCTTCTGCCTATACGGCCGCAAAAAACGGCGAACTGCCTACGATCCGTATCGGCAATCGCCTGCTCGTTCCGGATAGCGCGCTCGAAAAACTGCTGGCCTCGGCCTAGGGGGCATCCATGGCCAAGCGTCCAGAGATCGCCGAGCCGATCGAGGTCTACAAGGGCTGGATCAATCGCAAGCATGATGCCGTCGTCGTCAACTTGCAGACGTGGCAGGGCAACAACCTCGTCGATATCCGCAAGTGGATTATGGACCGCGATGGCCGCCTAAAGGCGTCGCCGAAGGGAATTGCTATCAGCGTTCGGAGGCTGCGTGACCTCCACAACGCGCTGGGCCGTGCGATTGCGAAGGCGGAAGAGCTCAAGCTCATCGACGGCGAGGACGCCGAATGAGCGATATCACCGACTTCCAGGAGCTTTGCCACGACTACGCCGGTTGGCGCCGCAACGGCATCTTGGAAAAGATCGACGCGGTCGATTGTGTGCAACGTCATGCTGAACTGTGGGGCATGATCGACGCGTATTGCGTTGACACCATTCAGGCGGCCATAGCCGAGGCATTCGCGCCAGAAGAAGATTTGCCGTCGGACTATGGTTCGCGGCTTCTGATGCAATGGGAGCTTGATGACCGACGCGATCGTTGGCGCTGGACGGGCGAGCTTCCTTCGGCAGAACCGGCAGATATCGTCGAGAAACGGGTCTACAGCACGTCGCAGTCGACGAGGGACGCTTTCGCATTTGTTGTCAGCACCGGCGATGCCGAGCGGCTTGCGGCCTGGCTGCGCAATCACCCCGACGACGCGGCTGCGCTGCTCGAGACCTTGGAGGCCGCGTAATGCTCAGCCCGGCAAATCGCGCAATGGCGCTGCGGGTATTCGAGGAGCTCGGCTTCAGAGATGAAACCGCGTCACACGACGAGCCGCCGCCCGTCGACTCTTTCGATGCTTTCGGTGGTGGTGCTCCGACGGAGCCGGAAGCGGCGACGACTGACGAGCGCCGGCCTGCCAATGCTGCGATCACACAGGCGGGGGCGCTGGTACTTGTCAGCCCGTCGACATGGCGCGGCGTAGCGCTGTTGCGCATGCGCTGGCTAGCCACAAGCCGGATCCCTGCCAGCGACGCCACAATTCTCTCCGGCGACGGCGGCGGCGGCAAGACCACGGTGGCGCTGCAACTGGCCGTTTCCGTCGCCTGTGGCCTTGGTGACTGGCTAGGCACCACCGTAGAGGCTGGGCCTGTGATCTTTTTCAGCGCCGAAGAGCCGGACCACGAAATGCGGCGGCGGCTGGTGCGCGTCGCCGAGAAGCGCGGCCTCAATCCGGACGAGATCGAAGAACTGCACTTCCACTTCGCCAGCCCGGAAAATTGCTTGCTAGCTGTGTCGCGGCCCGACGGGGTCATGGTCCCGACGCCGCTGTTCGAGGGATTGGCGCGGGCCGCCGCCGAGCTCCGGCCGGCCCTGATCGTTGTCGACAGCATAGCGGCGACATTCGGAGGCAGCCAGAACGATCGCGTAAGTGCGCGGACGTTTGTCAGCTTGTTCCGCCGCCTCGCCCAGGACGTCGACTGTGCGGTGCTGCTGCTCGACCACCCGAGCTTGTCCGGCATCACCAGCGGCACCGGCCGCGGCGGCAGCATGGACTGGCAGAATGCGACACGAGCGCGCCTGCATCTCGAGACCGTGCAGACAGACGGCGGCATTCCAGGCCGCGTGCTCGAGGTGAAGAAATCGAACTACGGGCCGACGGGCGAGAAGGTGACGCTGCAATGGGAGGACGGGTGCTTCGTGATGGAGGGCACCGCCAGTGCTCCGCATCAGGCTGCAGCTCACGCCAACGCCGAGCAGCGCTACCTTGAATGCCTCGACGCGGTGACGGCGCAGGGTCGCCACGTCTGCCACGCACCAGGACGCAGCTACGCGCCCAAGACGTTCGCAGAAATGCCCCAGGCTGGCGGCATGACGTGGCGCGCATTCCAGGCCGCACAGGAGCGCCTTTTCGCCACCGGCGCTATCGAGAACGTCCCCTATGGCCCGAAGTCTAAGGGCACCAAATGCATCGCGCGGAAGGCCTGACCATGCCTGCGATCCCCCTGCGATCCGTTCAAAACACCCTGCAATCCACCTGCGATCCCCATACCAATCAACCTTCTATCTGCCTGCGATCCGTTGCGATCCCCCTGCTTCTTTCCCCCCTTATACCCCGGGCGGATCGCAGCCCCGCCTTGGGCCGGTGGGCCCGTCGGTTCGGCGACCCGAAAAAGGGAAGGGACGCAAGAGGGGCAAAAGGACCTCCTCATCCTGATGCGCACGGTAACTCCGAGCATATGATCCGCTCGCAACGCTGTGTTTCGTGCATTATGCCGCTCGAGCTTCGGCAGCTGGGCAAACGGATAGCTTGTAACCATAACCGTTACGGGTCCAGCTTTGGGTCCAACGCCTCTCATCGCGTTGATATCGCTTGCCTGGCACCGGTTTGCTCATCCGGTGACGGCGAAAGGACACTAAAATACGCGCGCAGTGAAACGGATCTATCGGTAGGGAATGCGCGCGCGAGGCAATCGGCGGCGAAACCTGGATCGATGGCGATGTTTGGCTGGGCGAGGGGGCAAAAGAACCCGGCACCCAGTGGGGGTGGGGGAAGAACGCCTGGCCGCTCTGATTATCGACCTTCCACCATTCTTTCGCGGCCCTTCGAAAAATTTAAAGGCGTCCCTCCGCAAACATCGTCCACCTTTGCACCGGTGGAAGACTGATGACGCGAGACCTGGAAGAAATCGCGGATCAGACGAGCTTCGCGTTCAACGAAGGCGAGAGGGGCGCCGCGTCGCGGCCGGGCTTCTGGACGATCTCGCCGGCATTGGCGCGGGCGAAAGTAGCCCGCGCCCCGAACGACTCACCACCGGCCACCGCTAGCCCGCCTGAGGCCGTCCCAGCGGATGAGCCGGCCGAGCCAACCCCGATCCGCGACATAGCCGGAATTCGGCAGGCTCTGCGAGACGCAAAGCGGGCGCGCGGCATCACCTTTGCCACGATCGACCACATCTCAGGCCTGCCCGACGGCTACTCGAGCAAGGTGATGGCACCGAACCCGCCGAAGATGTACGGCAATCAGTCTCTCGGCGAGATCATGCAGGCCGTCGGCAAGATGCTGATCATGGTCGACGATCCCGAAGCCATCGCCCGCGTGCAACACCGGTGGGTGAAAAGCCAGCGTCCGGACCCGGAGACACCGCCGAAATTTTCGATCGCGGGGACCCTGAAGGACAAGGCGTTTATCCGCGAGAGGGACGAGCGGCGACAGCGTGGTCTTGATGGTGCGTTGATCGGCATCAGCAACTCGGCGCAGATTTCGTCCACCAACGTCCAGACCATAACCGAGGACAGCGATGTCGCGACCACAAAAGCCGCACTTGAGCTTTCGACCCACGCCGGAGCTCGCGACTGCGATCAAAGTGAAGGCAGCGGAGCAGAGGCGAACGCCGAGTCAATTAATCTCGATCCTCCTGGAGGACGTCCTGATGCCCAGGACTGATCAGCAGCAGCCGGAAGCCGCGCGGAGCGTAGCATGACTGCCGAGATCGTGGGCCTGCCTGGCTGGCCGCCGGTGTTTCGCGGCGTGCCGCTGACCGACGCTGAAAAGCGCGTTTACGGCGCCGAGGCCGAGCGTTGCGAGATCACTGGCTTCATTTTCGAATGCGGTATCGGTGCGGCCCCGAAAGAGGTCCAGACCGAGCGCTTCAAAGCCAACCTGCGCGACCCGAAATGGGTCGTCGACTACCTCCGGTCCGATCCTCAGGCTTGCGTGCGGCATCCCGCGCTTTACGGGGCGTTCAAATCGAAAGCGAGCGGCGATGCAACAGCATGAACCCATCGCCCCGGTGATTATCGCCAAGATCGACGGCGCGCGCGCAGCGGTTGCCGCTTTTGAGGCCGAGACCGCCGAGCTCGCGCTTGCCGCGGTGAAGGGCAAGGCCGGCGCGGCGGGCCAGTTAGCTGAGCATCGCAAGAAGCTCGAGTCGCTGCGCAGCGCCGAGGCAGAATTGTCGGCAGCGCTCACTCTGGTGCGGAAGCAAGATGAGATCGCCGATGTCGAGGCGCATCACAGCGATCTGCGCACCACGCTCGGCAAGATCAAAACCGCCGTTCAGAAACGGGACAAGGCCGCGGTACGCTTCTCCGAACTCGCCAAGGAGATTGTCGACACCTATCGCGAGTTGATCGACACGAGCTTCCTGATTGAGAACCTGGCCCCGCGCGACCTTGGCATGGTGCATGGCTTCGCTTTCCGGGGTGAGAGCATCATCGATGGCCGGGCATTTCCGTGCGGGCTCGATGGCCTCATCTCAAACGAACTTTTCAGGTACTCAGGCCCTGGCAAGACGGGGTTGCTTCCAAAGGCGGAAGCGCTGGGGCTCATGAATGTGATGAACCCGAAAGCCTCGGAGAGTATTGCGACGAGCTTACCTCGCCTTGGCGCGACGATCATCGCCACAATCGAGGACCGCATCGAGAGAATGCATCGGCGCGATCTCAAGCGCTGCAATTCGGAGGTTGCCGAGCAATGACCGAGACGCTCGTCACGACCACCACCCCTGTTGATCCGGCGAGCGCGCAGGCTCGTCGCGACGAGCTGGTTGGCAATGCCGAATGGCGTGAGCGATACCTGAACGGCGGCCCCGCCGAGCGGACAGAAATGCACTCGCTCAACGAGGTGATTGCCGGGCAAGCTCAGGCAGATCAGCAGATGGATCGATCGCTGTCCATCGACTTCGCGCGCGACCGTGGCGTCTCGGAAGAAACCATCAAATATCACCTGATTGATCGGACCCCGATCTCCGCCGAGGAACATGCGGCCGCGCTGCGCTGGCGCCAGTCGCACTTCGCGGACCCCAAATGGCGAGAGCTTTACATGACCGGCGATGTGACCGCGCGTCGCGAAGCCACGCTGTCCAGCATCCTGATTTCATCGCCGGTCAAGCCGGCAGCTTAACGGAGAAGAACATGACGCAACGTGTGCAGAACAAGACTGGCGGCCCAACCTTTCCGCGCACCGCCGCGGAGTGGCAGGAGAAGGGCCATTCACCGGCCCAGGCTGATCATAAGATGTGCCAGGACGTTTTTGGTCACGACTACAGGATCGACGCCAAGGGCTATCCCATTGAGACCGGCCGCGGCAGCGCCGCCAATCCCGTGACTGAAAGCCTCATCGCGCAGGAGCGTGAGAAGGACGCGGCGGAGCAGGCCAAGATGCGCCTCGGTTGGCACAAGGGCCTTGAGAATGCGTTCGATCCTCGCTCAGCACCGGCGGTGCGCTGATGTGGCCCGAGCTGGAGCTATTCCTCAAAGAATATCGGACCGGCCTGGAGCTCCACGCCGAGCATCTCGTCGACGTCATGCGCGACGAGATCCAAGGCATCTATGAGACGATCGAGAGCCCGGCCGCACTTGAGAAGTGGGATGAATTCCGCACTCTCGTTCGCTCGCCAGTCCCGTTCCGCATCAAGTATGAACGATCACGGCTATTGCTCGCTGAAGCTTGCGGCAAGCCTAACAACGAAGACGAAATTCAATGAGCGCGAACCAGGAGACCATGCGGTCGTCGATCAAGGCTGCCGACGTGGTCAAGACCGTTGCCGTTGCCAACGCCGAGGCGACCCGGCAGGGAACGCTTGCCGCAGCAAGCGTTCTCACCGGTTATCGTCCCGGCTTCCCCAGCGGCGCATCCACATTCGACGCCGCTGTGAAATCGGCGAACACGCAGAAGGTTGCGGATCTGTTCGCCGCAGAATCCGCTCGGCAGGCCGCGGTCTTCCTCGCGAAAGACCTTTTGCGCTCGCAGGGCGAGATCCCGTTCTAGGGAGCAGCACATGAACGAGCGATTAGAGGCGTTCATGGCTGAAGTCCGCGAATGCCCGGAAGTTGTCGCAGCAGTCCGAGACGATTGTTCGCTGGAAGCAGACTTGCGGAAGGTCGAGCGAGTGTTGCACGCGCTGAGCGCCAAGGCCGAACGCGAGAGGCTCCTGGAGCCTATTATCCAGCAGATGAACATTGTTGTGAGCCGCAACGACATCTCGATGCCGAGCAAGCTGTGTCGAATGAGGAGACTTCTACTGCTCGCTTGCCCAACACGCCCATCCGTCAACTGAAGGTCTTTCAGCATGGCTTTGGACATCTCGGGCTTCAACAGCATCGCCGGCGCGGTGAGCGATCTCTTCGCCGCCGACGCTGACCGCGCCAAGGGCAGTGCGCTGCGGCTCAAGGCGCAAGGCGATCGGATCGAAGGCGAGAACTACGGACTCGCGGCTGATCTCGCCAGCCAGAATGCGAAATTCACGGAGGTCTCGACCGCGATCAAGCAGACCCAGCTTGAGCGCGAACAGACCATGGCAATCGGCAGCACCCATGCGGCCATCGGCGGTGCGGGCCTTGCGGAGTCCGGCTCGGCGCTCGACGTTCTGGCCGACAGCACACGGCAGGCATCGCTCGCAAAATCGGTGCTCGGACAGCAGGGCCTTATTACCGAGGCCGGCTACCAGGAACAGCAGCAGTCGTATCTGAACATGAAGAAAGCGGCCGGCATCGCCGCGCAGGCGGATGAGGAATCGGCGAACGCCGCCGACAGGGCCGCGGAAGGCGCGACAATAACCGGCATCGCTAAGGGAATTATCGGAGTGGCATCGCTGTTCACGGGCGGTGCCGCTGCTCCGGCAGGACAGGCCGCCGGATCCGCCGTTGGGTTCGATGGCGGGATTGGCAGCTTGTACTGACCGATGTCAGCAAGGGCGGCAAACGGATTGATGCGAGCGGCGAGCGTTCAGACGCCAGCTAGAACGCAACAAGCGATCGCGGTGTTATGGCGCAAGCGCCACAAGAGGCTGGAAGTGATTGCCCTCGCGGGTTTAGCCGCACTCTCTCTATGTTGCGGTGTTTTGGGAGCCCCGATTTGTATAGATGAGGCGAGGCACCATTGCGCCGTCTGGGCCGCGATACAAACCGTCAAATTGAACGCTGAAACAGATTTCGGATGTCCTCACGAAATCCGGCTCAAAAATGGTTCGGTACCTCACGCGGGAGTAAATGAAGCATCTGACGGCACCGAGACGGAAATGTCCGAGATTGTCTCCGTAAATCCATTGGTGCACGCCAATGCCGCCGAGGCCGGGGCCAACGATACCGCCGGAATCTTCAGGGGGCGGAGTTTCAAATGTTGGGATTGGGCCATCGATGCGTTCGGCCCGCATTGTTGTGAATATTTCGACCCTAATGGCTGGGCTGCGTCCAGTGTTCTTCCATTTCGGGGCAATACCTATCGCCTCGGGATAACGGCCGTCTTCGGTGATCAAATCAGTCGACAAGGCCTGATCAAATCCATCCATGGACATCCATGCGCGCTCAGAATAGGCGGCGTCAGCGGCGGAGCGTGCGGCGGCTTGAGCTGCGGCAATGGAAGCCCGCATGTCGCGCGATTGCTTGATACTGGAGCGGATCGCGAACCGAAATTGCTTTTCGCCGGTTCCGTACAAGAGAACAGTGGCAATGCCCAATCCCACCGTGGCGAAAGCCAAAACGCCAGTGAAGGCCATCAACCAAAGCGTATAGTAAGCGAGCGCTTCGTCGGTTTCGTCTTTCTTGGACTTGGTTGCTTCGTTGGTGGCCTGTTGTTCATGCTGGGAAGCTATGCTGCTTTCCGTCACGTTGCGGCCATACAAAGCAAAGAAGAAGCTCGCGCCCAGCGCAAAGCCCATAAGGCCGGCATAGAGCGGCCAAACGACCCACCATTTCCGCACCAAGCGCCCCCCTGCGCTAAATCTCCTCCGATGCTACCCCTTCGAGTTCCAGAGCCGCAATACACACGAGAAAAAGTTTAGGAAAGCGCTTTTTTGGAGCGGCCTGGCGCGACCCACTTTGCTCTTGCCACTCAGGCGCGCGCCCTTCCGCAACGCCGAGCTTGTCGAAATCTGAGTCGTCGACCATGGGCTGATTGATTCCGCAACCGAAGGGCGAGCGCAATAGCGGAACGGATCGACCTCGAAATCAGGTGATTTGCTTCCAAAATGCATGAGCGGCACAAAGAGCCGCGACAAGTGCGGCCGTCGCCGCCCAGGCATTTACTTTGCCAATGCGCTGAAGCTCTCCGACGATTGTGTCAATGTTGTTTGGGACGTCGATGAGTGATCCCCAGAGCCATAGTCCGGCCGCGGCCAACGAAGCCGCAACACCTATCACAGCGATTGCCTTATCCATTATTTCCCCTTGGCCTTCAGCCCGATTTCGACCAGCCGGCGGATAGCTTCGGAGCGCGTCGGAGCGTCCGCCTGGCTGCCGGCCCATTTGTCGACTGCAGCGCCGACCTCGGGCGACAGGCGGACGGCTGATACCGGATAGACGCCACCAGCCTTCTTCGGTCGACCACGCGATTTTTTGTTTACGGAAATTGCTTTCTTCATATTTTCAGTTTACATAAATCGAGCCGAAACGGAAGTTGGAATTCCGCTCGGCTCTAACCTCGATCACAGAAGGGTATTCAAGATGACCGAAGCTGACAGCGTGCATAGCACGCCACCCCTAAACTCGTCTGCAAGCAACGTCATTGACTTGTCAGCCGCCCGCGCTGCGGCTGAGCCTGCCGCACCCGCGCCTCTGGGCACCATTGCCAAGGTGAAGAGGCTTGCTCCTCCACCGAAGTCCGAGGAGGAGCTTGACCGAGAATCCAAGATCATGAGGGCCGCCGTGACCTATACGGCGCTGAATGGCCTCTGGAACGGCGCCTGGATCGCCGAGCACACTGGCAATTCCACCGTCGCAGAAATTGTCGTTGAGGGGGTGTGTGAGCGGCGCGATGCCGTTCTGCGCAAGCTCACGCGTCTAATCCGCAAAACGGAAGCAGCTCGGACGGTTGAGATCTGGTCGCTCGCGAGCGTCGCCAAGGTGGTGCTGAACCAAAACGGCGATGAAGAGTCGGGCCGCAATCTCAGAGATTTCGAAATTTTGTTCTTGCAATCGATGTTCGAGCTGATCGAGCGCAGTTGCCAGCGCGAGGAGCGATCAGCATGAGCAACATCACCCAGCTTTTCCCAGGCCGAGGACAGCCCGGACGTCCTCATGCCGAGAAGCCAAAATCGACATTCGAACCCAACCACCTCAAGCGAGAGCGGTTAGCGAGCCGCGATCGCAAACAGGTTCAGGTGGACATTGATTGTCACATTGCAGCGCGATTTGCCTACGGGCAAGCGCTCGCCCGCGTGCAAGCGATCGAGGACGGAAACCTGCCGACGGCACAGATCGCGGATGCCCACCTGAAAGCCTATGAAGCCTATGCCAAAATGACGGAGGCCGCTCGGCAGCTGTTGATCGTCATGCCTACGGACCTGAAGGCACTGGTCGACCTGCTGCTGTACCTCGAAAAAAACTTCTCGCTATTGCCGCCGGAGATCGCAACCGGTGTCAGCAACGGCCAGACGCTGGCGTTCACCCTGCTTCAAACCGTGCGGCTCTCTCTCAGGCGCATAGCGAAATACGGCAAGGGCAAGTGTGACGGCCAGTCGGACGAGGAGGAGCAATGAAGCGCCGTCGCCGAGCACATAGACGGCGGGATCGCCAGAGACTCATGACGCACAGACGGCGGCTGAGGCGGTAACCGGCTGTCAACAGGTGGCGCGTTAAAGTAAGTCATCGCGGATTGGTGACGAGTACCGCGTACACGCATGGGCATAGAGAACCCGCCGGCTCCCATGTCGGCGGGTTTTTCTTTGCCTTCTAGTGGTGAGCTACAATTGCGGCCATGCTGAATGCTGCAACGCAAGCAGCGCCCAATGACCAGAATGCTATCGCGACCTGTTTTGGCATGGTGATGAGTCCTCCACTCAACAAAAGCCGCCCTTGGGGCTGACCTTATAGCACCGGCTTTTTAGTTCTTGACCCACCGTCGTAAGTTTCACCGGGTCGCGCAGGCGGGCTTCTTTCCAAATTTGAACCGCTGATTATGATCTACGGATCGAGAGAGTAAGGTCGGTCGCTCATCAATTTCACAGTTCGTGCTCCAGACGCAATTGATGCCGATCTGGTAGCCGATTCTTACTTACGGGACCGAGGTTGGGCGATTAGATCTCCTGCGCCGGAACCTGAGGTGAGCTTAAACTGTTTCAAGGCCGTCGTTAGTGGCGCGCAGCGCAATCCGGCACGAGCGCGCTGAGTTTTGTCCATTCCGGGCAGCGGAAACAATGACGTATGTCCTTGGTTTAGTCGGCGCGGCGATCGTTGGCGCAGCAGCCTGGTTCGCGACGTCCTTTGTCGCGCAGCCGATCCGGGTATTTTTCGATCTGCGAGAGGAAGCATTGCGCCAGCTGATTGTTTTGGACGAGTGCGAGGGGCAGATTTCCTTAACCGAGTGCCCGGAGGGTGAGACGCAGCGAGGACCTGCAAAAAAGCTGGCCGCCGCCCGGCACGAGCTACGCTGGCTCGGCGCCACGATCATCGCATTCGGGCAGCGCGAAAAGCTAGCGACCTCCTACCTCAAGTTATTTGGGTACGACCCGATGCGCGCAGGTGAGAATCTGATGATAGCCGCGGAGCAGCTCGGCAGTTGGGGGCCGAAAGCAGAGGCAGCAGTCAAGCAGGCGAAAGCATCGCTATAACTGCGATGACGAGGCTCGCCAGAGATGAGTTGGCGGCCTCTTTCATCCAATGCTGGACGATCCAGCGTGCGGCCTCGTCCTGTCGCCGGTGAATTGCTCGACGTAGTCGTCGATCGCGCTCCGCAGCTTCTCTGCGTCTGCGCCGTGGGCGCGCCGTCCAAGATGAGGTAGCGGCGCAGTCGGTCGAGCTCGGCGAGGTCCGCGGCAATGTCAGCAGCGCGGTCGGCCTCGCGGCGCTGTTGCTCACGATATTCGCGCCAGGCCTTCGCGGCTGCTCGATTCTCTGCCTTCGTCATGACGCCATCGAACCGCGGCGGCGGCGAGAGTCAAATCGTCAATCGGTGGTGGCTTGAACGGCCCGTGACCTACTGCGCGTGGTGAGTGGGAAAATGCGCCGGTCCGCGCTGGCGGGCCTTTTCGCATCATGTGCGCCCTTAAGGCAGTTGCGCTTGCCTTGCGTGCCGAAGCGCCGAGTTGGTCACGCATTCCGCCACTTTGTCCGCTTCACTGTGTGACTGTCGGCATTCTTCCCGAAACTGTCTGGTCAGGCTGTGGTCGTGGTGCAAGACAACCGTCGCATAGCCTGCCGCGAAGCAAAGAAACACGAGCAACGCGATACCAATCGGCCTCATGGCATGCCTCCGCCTGTTCCAGAAGCCTCGTATGCGAACGCGCCCGAAGGGCAAAAAGAGCCCCAGCTCAGTCGGGGTCAGCGAGCTGGGGCTAGCGAGTGCCCTTCGATGGGCGTCGGGAAAACTTGGCAGTACAACCAACGTTCCTATTCCCAGCGAAGTTTTCGAGCACGCCGGTCACGCTGGCGCGGGGCCTATCACGTCGTATTCGAACGCCACGCCCTCGGGGTCGTTTTCTTCAAACCATTTCTCCGCGGCGTCGACAGTCGCGAACACCTTGATGTGGTCCTTATCGCCGACCTGCTTGGCGGTATTGACGTATATGAAGACGGTCATTGATCCCTCTTCCGTTGGGCCATGACACGGCGGAGAGCCGCCCCGGCTTCAGGGGGCTGGGGGGGATGGCCGGGGCCGCTCCGCCAGCCCGACGGCGGGCCAGCGAGACTCACAAGCCCGGGGGGCGGCCTTCGTTCCTGTGAAATTTACGGGTGGTCAGCGCGACATGAGATTGTCGCCAGGCGACAAGAGCCGCACATAGGTACCGCTCTCGTGCATCTCGAGCCATCCCTGGTCGATCGCGTATTTGATGCCGGCTCCGAACTCGGCACCGCTGGCCTTGAGCGTGAACAGAAATGGCGCGTTGATCTTCTCGATGTGAATGCGACCGTCTTGGACCGCCTCGACGCCTTTGGCGAGCTCGATCAGCTTGCGCGCCGCAGCCTCTGGATCAGTGTAAGGTCGGTCGCTCATCAATTTCATAGTTCGTGCTCCAGACGCAATTGATGCCGATCTGGTAGCCGATTCTTACTTACGGGACCGAGGTTGGATGGCTAGCTCGGTGCTATTGCTGCCCGCGACGATGTTCGATCCGCGCATGCCGCATGCCGTGCAGATGAAGCGCGGCTCAAGCTGGGAAATTCTGATTCCGTCCGGCCATCGGTCGACGTACTCGGCTGGCAGCTTGACGTTGTGGCTGCACCGATAGTCCTGGCAAAACACAATCAGATCACGCACGCCGGTCGACCGCAGATCCCCCAGCGTGATCTTGAGCGGGCGGCCGTCAGGCTCGGTGCGGTCTTTGTGTCGCGGGCGTGGCATGGCGCCATCGAAGCGCGGCGCTGGCCATAGTCAAATTGTCAATCGGTGGTGGCTCGGAGGGCGTGCGAGCTACAGCGCGTCGTAGGTGATCCAGCTAAGTTCGCTACCAGAAGGTGGAAGATCTGGCCGGCCCCCAACTCCATTTGCCGGGTACGTACGGCTCAAGCGGATCAGCCGGTTGCTTTGCCGAGTCTGAGACATCGACACTAACTGCACGTTGTTGGATCGTTACGATCTGACCTGATGCAATCTCCGTGCGCCGTACTTCTTGGTCGATGCTCTGAGCGACTTCAAATGACATGCTTGGCCCTCCACACGCCGCAGAAGTTAGCAACGACGATCGACGAATGCTGTAGCCGAAGTGCTACAACTGCTGAGGAACAGCGCTGTCGGTGGGTTTGTTACACGCCTGTACCATAACGTGAATTGCCGCCTTGATGGCTTCAGGAATACTGGGCGGGCTATGGTGGCAGGGTTTTTGATTACCGGCGGTGTTGCCATGTTGGCCCTAGGCGTCACATTCGGCGTGGTGATGTACATGGACGGTCGAGCCGAGCGAAAGCGCCATTAGAAGATAGTTTTCTATGATACGCCCCGAATGGTCTTGACGCCGCGGCGACGGCACGCGTGTGCAGCTACTGCGCGTTGTGCGCACGGAAAAGCAAAGTGAGTGGCCACTAGAGAGCGGCGAGGGCCGCCTATGCCCAAAGTATACAGACCCGATTGCCGAATGCCCTTAGACCTTAGCAAGCCTCGGCGGCCCCCATTATTGTCGAGGCCTCCAGCGGCTCCGCCGGGTTGTGTTGGGGCCGTTTTTTGCAAGTGCAGCAATGAGCGCGCGCCCTTCAGCGCGTCGAGGGTGTGGAAGAGGCGCTATTATTCGGGTGAGAGTTGAGGGCGAATGACCGGAGTTTTGTCTTGAGGTCGAGTCTTGGCAAAATTGATGAAAGGCATTTCGAAAAAGCGCCACGATAACCAGGCTAGAGGAATCGTATAGGCGACAGCCATTGCAAAAATCACGAGCGAAGATTGTGTGCCGGATCTTGCCGCCAGAGTCAGGCCGATTGGGTGCAGCAGGTAGAAGCTATAGGAAATCCTGCCCATAAAACGAACCGGGGCCAAATCTAGTAACGCGAAGAGCCGATCCCGATCGCTTAGGGCGACGAGATGGATCAACATGGCAGAACCAACGGTCTCCCCCAAAATCGTTAGCGCGGTTTGCTTTCGCAAGCCGCAGATAAGCAAGACCGAAAGTGCGACGGCCGTACGCGCAACGCGAAATCGCGGCACATGGCCGGCATGGGAGGCGAAATGCAAAAGGACGCCGATCACGAAAGCATAGAGCGGTGCCAGATTGGTGAAGCCGCCAAGAAGGTCTCTATAGGGACCCCATGACGAGATACCGGCAAGTGCGATCGCCATAGCGATCAGCGGACGCGGCCCGTACGTTCGATGGAGTCCGAAGCATAACAGAATGAGCGGAGAGGCGACGCACTCAACGGTCAGTGACCACATGACGCCGTTGATGTCGCTTTTGATAAGCAATGCGTTCAGGACGATATTCGTCCAGGCAAAGGAGGCCTCGAACCCGACATAGAAACCAAATAGGGCATGAAGCGTGGAGAGCAGCAATACCGTGCCCGCGGCAGCAGGCAAAAGCCGGAAGGCGCGATGGCGGAAAAATCTGATAGCGCTCGAATTTCTATCGAGCGAGCGCGAGAGGACGAACCCGCTCAACACAAAGAAGAGCACAACAGGCGCCATGCCTGTAACCGCGCTGTCGTGGAACATGCCGTATGCATGGAAACCCACTACCGAAACGGCGGCGAGACCACGCAACGACTCAAGACGCGGGATAAACTGATGCGAGGGCACTGCCTGGGCTGATCAGATAAGATTGACGGCCGGGTTAAGTCATTTTGGTTGATCAGTCATTCGAATTCTCTACTTAGTATACCAATTCGATCGCCCCCGGAGTCTGATCCGCCGCATGGGGCAGCATCAGCGCGACATCGACGAGACTCGCGCGCATGGTGCGCATCTGGACCCAACTGTGGACCCAAAGGCGAAAGTACGGGACAGAACCAGACGGACAGGGTGGACCAAGGGGCGGGCAGGGCCGCTTGATTTCCTTACGCAATATTACAGGGCGGCACCAGATGGTACGATGCCGCCCGCACTCCAAAACCGGGGGTCGCAGGTTCGAGCCCTGCCACTCCTGCCAAGCAATCTCAATGACTTATCAGGAAATTGACGAGCCCGCGCTACCGGCAAATCGGCTATAGTAGCGCCTGGGTAGCAGCGCGATAGTTGGCTGCCAGATCGAGCAGCGCGTCGCGCTCCAGGGGCAGGGCGCTTTCCTCTGCCAGATCCCGGCTCCATGCGCGCGAGCTCGTCGAAGTCGTGCTGATGCTGCCGATGCCGACGATCAGACTCCCCGCCGTGCCAACCCGTCAAGAGCCGGCACCACCCGGAAATTTCCCAATGTCGCCCCGACTGCGACAGTCAGATCATCTCGAAATGAAATCACCCAAGGCCAAAGAGTGGACCGCGGCGGAACAGAGACGGCTAGCGTGGCTGGCACGCCGCCGGACTGCCGCTGAAATAGCGGAAGCTCTCGGCCGACACATCGGATCGGTACGGCGCATGGCACGGGAGTTGCGGCTGATCCTCAAAAAGTAGCCAAACACGGCACGTAGTCTGCCTATCTCACTGCAACCTTGGCGAATCGTGCGATCATGCGAACGATGAGCGAGCGCGGTTAGCGGGGCTTCCCCATGTCTCATTTCATGATGGACTGTTATTTCCCCGACGTGACGAAGCCGGGCGGGCTCGCGTGCGACGCCCTGCCAATTAAGGCCCTCAACGAGCGGGATGCAATCGAGGAAGCAAAAAGGATCGCGATTTGGAGAAAGCCTGTCCGGTTCGACGTTCGATCCGTCAGCCGAGGTGAAGAAAAAACGATATTTGCTTCCTAGATGAGCGGGCGGAAACCGCGCGCCTGCTGCGCCTCTTACTTTCCCACACCCACGACGCGCAGTATCTCACGCGTGCGCCGAGCCACCACCGATTGACGATTTGACTCTCGCCGGCGCGGCGCTTCGATGGCGACATGACTGTCCGTCTCATCAAACACGAAGCCGTGCCTGGCACCGGCAGCTTCGAGGTGCGCTTCGCTGATGGTCGTCGGAGTGTCTACTGCTACTTCGACGACCTGCCGTCGCGTCGGCTGAGGCCGAAGCAAATGCTCCGCGAGCAAGCGCTCGATCTGGCGACGATGTTCGCGCGAATTATGCGCGGCTTGATTGAGGGCTGGTCCCAAGGCAAAGGCCCGCCAGCGTGAACCGCTATTGCTCCTGAATCGAGACTCAGTCCTAATTCCCTATCATTGGGCCAAAGGGGGCGATCGTGAACGGCGAAGCCGGATGCACGGTTTGTAGCCAAGCTCGACTGCTCAAAGCTATTTTCCCCGTGGTCAAAGGCTACGAGCTGAAGCTGTATGAATGCGCCAGCTGCGGTAGCGATCTGTGGCTAGTTGCCAGAGCGTCCAGATCATCGAAGCCCAAGCGGCAGAGGGGAAGAGCTCCTCGAGGTACGCGGCTCAAGACCATCGAGGCGGCGTTGAAGGCCGCTGCTCGTGCCGCAGTTGCTCCAAAGCTAAAAGGCCCGCCAGCGTGAACCGGCGCAGGAGCTTTCGTCTGATCCGGATACGGAAAAGCCGCAGCGCGGTTCCAGCCCCACTGCGGCCCATCCCGGGCAACTTGAAATGACTAGGGTTTAAATCTCGCCGGTGTTCCTACGGTAGAACACCCCGTTCCGAAAATGGACTCCGTATAACTACCGGAGTTCACGGTTCCACCCATTGTCATTAACAGCCGAACATGGCACAGCTCGCTCTTCCAGCCCCCAATGCTCCCGGCTGCCGATTCAATTGCGGATCAGTGCGCCAGGAGTGCTAGGCCCGCCAGTATGACCGGCGGGCCTTTTGCTGTCACCGTCTCAGTCTCCGGCGGTGCGTTAGGAGTCCGGACCGTCCTGCCAGAGTTCAAGACCATCGGGGCGAGCCTCACTGGTCATCACAAAGGTGTCGTGCGATCCGCCGGTGTGGCCGCCGAAACACCAGCCGCGCGCGCCGACGATACGCCCAAGCGGCTGGTCCGTTTGAAGGCGTACCAGCTCGGCCAGTGCGCGCGCCACGCCGGCATCGTGACGCTTCATATAGCCGATCGCATAGACCAGGTTTTGTCGCCGCGCGGCTTCGATCAGTGACGCAGCCTGGTCCGTCGTGTAAGCCATCGGCTTTTCCGACAGTACGTGGCGGCCGCTGTCGAGCGCATCCAGGACTATCGGGCCGGTCGCGCGACGCTTGGTCACGACGACGACGGCGGAGACCTCGCGATCCGCGAGTAGCTCGTGGTGCGTCCCGTATATCCGCGAGACGCCGAATTTCTGTGCTGCTGCGGCAGCGAGATCAGGCCGGAGATCAGCGATCGCGACGACGCGGCAGGCGGGATTGGCGGCGAAATTGGCAAGGTGGCACATCTGGCCGACCATGCCCGTTCCGACAATGCCAATTCCTGGCTTCACGTGCTACGCTCCCGCTGCGCGCTTCCGGACGACGAGGAAATGCGCTGGCTGTCCCCAGTCGTTGAGGAACGCCTGATCGGATTGGGTGAAGGCGGTGACCCCTGCCATATCCCGCTGCGCGATCGCGCTGAAGATATGGTGGAGCTCTCGAGCGTCGCGGCAAAGGCCTCGAGCTCGGCCGGGTCGTCGGCAAGAATCTCGGCGCTTCGGATCGTCGCGCGCAGCGAGGCCAGACTCGCAATTACGCGCGGCAGGCTGTCGCCGAAGGGATCGTCGATCATCCTATCGACATCGAGCACCAGCGCTTCGATCGAAGCCGAGATCGCGCCCCACGGCTTCGGCCTTGCCGACCAGATAGAGCTTGCGTCCGCCGAGGAAGCTGAGGCGGCTGCGACCGAGGTGACGCGTCGCGCGCTGCAGCTTCTCGTCGCCGGACAGGACCTTTTTGTGCCAGTAGACGGCAAGGCTGTCGTGATAAGATGGCCACGCGGAATGGATATCAAATCCTTGACCGTGCGCCGCCGTGCACAAGGCCGCCGCATCGAGAAAGTAGCGGTAGCGGACGAAGGGGTTTTCGAGCACGTCCATCAGCCGGGATTCGAAGCTGCGGGTGTGCGGAATGCTGTCCCACTTCGCTTCGAACAGCGTCTTCGCGGTTTTGAGCGCAGATCGGCCCGTCAACGCCTTGCCGGCCGCGTGGACCGCCTTGAGTGCGAGTTCAAAGAAGCCGCCGTAGCGCTCATAGTAGGAGACGACGGCGAAACCGTCCGGATTGAGCAACCGGTGAAAGATGCCGAGCCAATTTTCGGTCGGCTGCACTGTGTAGATGAATCCTTCGGCATCGATGACGTCGAAGCGACGATCGCTGCGGAATGCCTCGACATCCGACGATACAAGCTCACGCAGACATGTCGTTTGGCCGAATTGCGCGAAGTAAGCGTGAATTTTGGCGTGCGCATGCCGGTTCGGCTCAGCGAGCGTCAAGTTCGCTCCCCACCGCGCAAACACCAGTGCGTTCTCGCCGGAATCGGGGCCGAACTCCAGCACCTCAGCGTCTTGGAACAGGCGCGGCGGCAGCACCAGCTTGTCCGAAAACAACTCCCGTCGCTGGCCGGCATAGGCTTCGAGCGCGGCGGACGATTTGAAATTGCCGAACGTCGGCAGAACGTCTTGGCGTTCGTAATAGTTGAAGAGTTTATCCTCAGCCATGCAGCGACCCTGCGGCGGCGTCGAGCCGGTCGAGTTCGCTCCAGATGTCGGACGGCGCGAAGATCGAGACGATCTGGAGCGGGCGCTTCAAATTCTCGCGCAGCCGGTTGCTGACCTTGTCTTCATTCTCCTGGTTCACGGCGAGAAGACAAACCAGCGGGCCGAATCTGCCGGTGAGGTCTTCCGGCGAGCGGATCGGAATGCCGGTGCCGGGCAGGAACAATCCCTGGCGCTCCTTCTGGTCGTCGACCGAGACATCGACCAGCTCCGCGAGTTCGTGGGCATTGGTGAAGGTGCAGGTGCGCGGCAGCCGGCGCCGTAGATTGCGATCTCGGCGCCGCTGGCGCGGGCCTTGGCGAGGATCGGGCGGAGACGGGCGCCGTACTCCCTCGCACGCTGACCGAATTTCTCGCCGACGCCAGCCGGCGCAGGCGGCGCTGTCACTGCGCCTGTGGCGCGGCGGGCTGCGATGGCCAGGCTGCCGCCGCTGAAATTGTATTTCTTGACGGAGACCGCCTCGAAGCCATGGCGCGCCAGCAACGCAAGCAGCGTCGGCTCGGTAAAGTAACTGACGTGCTCCTCCCAGAGCACTGAGAGGTCGCCCGCCATGGAGCCGGGCGCGAAATCAGGCACGTCGATGAACAGCAGTCCGTCGTCGCTGAGCGCGATCTTTATACAGGCGAAGAAGTTCTCGAAATCGATGATGTGTTCCAGCACCTGTCGCGAGACCACGAGATCGAACTTGCCGGCGTGTGCGACCGCATCGTGGCACAGTGCCGGGCTGATCATGTCGGCATAGACCTTGATGCCGCGCCCGCGGGCGATCTTGCCTGAGACCGGGTTGGGCTCCACGCCGACCAAGACCTTCGCGCCGCGCTCGCGCAACCGGTCCATGAACAGGCCGTCGTTACATCCGATCTCGAACACAGATTGATGCTTCGAGAATTTCGCGATGGTATCGAGCTCGTCCACTTGGTGCGGCTCCGGCTTCCAGCTGCTGAAATTGTAGTTGAACTGCCGATACAGAATGTCGGGGTCGATCGGTCTGACGATCTGGGGCAGGCCGCAATCGCCGCAGGCCTCCTGAAGAGCCATGGCGCGGCCAGCGTCGTGATTGCCAACAACATGATCGCCAATGTCGACAATCTCGATCCGCTGGTGATCGTGGTTCGCGATGTGCTGCGCGGGACGGCCTGTTCGTATTCGAGACGCAATACGGCGTCGACGTCACCGAGAAGAATCTGCTCGATACCGTTTATCACGAGCATCCGTCGTATTCTAACATCAAGCCGCTGACGCGCTTCTTTGCGCGACTCGGGATGGAATTGATCGACGTCCAGCACATCTGGACCAAAGGTGGCTCGATCCGCGTGACGGTTCAGCGCGCGGGCGGCGCCAAGAAACCGTCGGCGGAGGTCGCGCGCTTCATCGCCGAGGAAGACCGGCTCGGCGTCGATCAGCCGGCCTATTACGCGCCCTACGTCAAGAGAATCGCAGCCATTCGCGACGAACTGGTCGCGATGGCCGATGCCGCCCATGCGCAGGGCCAATTGGTCGCCGGCTACGGCGTTTCGGTCGGCACCACGGCGCTGCTGCCGCAGTTCGGCCTGGAGAGCAAAATCGACTTCCTCGTGGACGACGATCCCAAGAAGGGGAACGTGATGGCGGGCCCGGGGTACGACATCCCGATCCTGCCCCCCGCCGCACTCTACGAGCGCAAGCCGGCCTTCGTCGTCGTCTTCGCCTGGCGCTATGTGGACCCGATCCGGGCAAAGCACGCCAGCTATTTCGCCGAGGGCGGAAAGTTCGTGGTGCCGTTGCCGGGCATTTCCATGGTCGACAGTGCCGTCTGAGGGGCGATCGCCAAAAGCGCCCGAGGGGAGGGCGCTGATGGGCGATCTGCAGGGAACGGGTCAACGCCTTTTGGGACGCGCCCGTAAGAGACGGATAAGCCCTTGATCGGTTTGGGCTCTGCTTGGTCGTCCAAGCAAAGCCGGCCGGGCCGGGAAGGCTCCCTCGATCTTGACCTTTGGCCCCATCCGCAGTAGATACCCCGCACTCGCAGCCGGCCCGTTAGACGCGGATCTCCGGCGCGGCTTTGAAATCCCCGAACATCAGAGCCCGGTTTTCCGGCTCATCCTTCGAGACAGAGGGCTGGGCCACAGGCGGCTGTTCGGATCCCCGAAATCCTTATTGGCGTCTCAAACGATGGCAGTCAGCCCGTTCAAGTTCTTGCAGGAAGTGCGCTCGGAGACCGCCAAGGTCACCTGGCCGACCCGTCGTGAGACCACGATCACAACCATCATGGTTTTCGTGATGGTCGCCGTGGCCTCGATCTTCTTCTTCGCCGCCGACCAGATCATCCGCTACCTCATCACCTTCCTTTTGGGCATTCACTGATGGCAACAGCCGCCGCAACCCAATCGTCCGACAAGCGCTGGTATATCGTCCACGCTTATTCGAACTTCGAGAAGAAGGTCGCCGAATCGATCCGCGAGCAGGCCAAGCAGCGCGGTCTCGAGGAGCTGTTCGAGCTCGTGCTGGTTCCGACCGAGAAGGTCACGGAAGTGCGCCGCGGCCGCAAGATCGACGCCGAGCGCAAGTTCTTCCCGGGCTACGTGCTGGTGAAGATGAAGCTGACCGACGAGGCGTTTCATCTCATCAAGAACACGCCGAAGGTGACGGGCTTCCTCGGCGCGGAAAACAAGCCGATGCCGATCTCGGAATCCGAGGCCATGCGCATCCTGCACCAGGTACAGGAAGGCGTGGAACGGCCGAAGGCGTCGGTGTCGTTCGAGATCGGCGAGAACGTGCGCGTGGCCGACGGCCCGTTCGCCTCGTTCTCGGGTGTGGTCGAGGAAATCGACGAGGCGCGCTCGCGCGTGAAGGTTGCGGTGTCGATCTTCGGTCGCGCAACGCCCGTGGAACTGGAATTCGGTCAGGTCGAGAAGGTCTGACCGGGTGCGCGTGAGACTCAGGTCTCGCGCAGAGAGAGGCCGTGGGAGGGAGAGGGCGGTAGCCAGCCGCATCCGACCCAGACCACGAACCTGAAACCGCCGGCGCTTGCCGGCACAACAGGAGTGATACATGGCAAAGAAAGTGACCGGATACCTGAAGCTTCAGGTCCCGGCCGGTGCGGCGAATCCCTCGCCCCCGATCGGTCCCGCGCTCGGTCAGCGCGGTCTCAACATCATGGAGTTCTGCAAGGCGTTCAACGCCCAGACCCAGAAGGAAGAGAAGAACACGCCGATCCCGGTGATCATCACCATCTATGCGGACCGTTCCTTCACCTTCGAGATGAAGACGCCGCCGATGTCCTACTTCCTCAAGCAGGCCGCCAAGATCCAATCCGGCTCGAAGGCGCCGGGCCGTGACAAGGCCGGCAAGGTGACCAAGGCGCAGGTGCGCGAGATCGCCGAGAAGAAGATGAAGGATCTCAATTGCGATACCATCGAATCGGCCATGAAGATGGTCGAGGGCTCCGCCCGTTCGATGGGTCTGGAAGTTGCGGGGTAAGCGGCTATGGCAATCGGAAAGCGTTTGAACAAAGCCCGCGAAGGTGTTGACCGCGAAAAGCTTTACCCGCTCGCGGACGCCATCAAGATGGTCAAGGAACGCGCGAAAGCGAAGTTCGACGAGACCATCGAGGTCGCGATCAATCTCGGCGTCGATCCGCGTCACGCCGACCAGATGGTCCGCGGCGTCGTGACCCTGCCGAACGGCACCGGCCGTACGCTCCGCGTCGGCGTGTTCGCCCGTGGCGCCAAGGCTGATGAGGCCAAGGCTGCTGGTGCTGACGTCGTCGGCGCCGAAGACCTGGTCGAGAAGGTGCAGAACGGCGCGATCGATTTCGACCGCTGCATCGCCACCCCCGACATGATGCCGCTGGTCGGTCGTCTCGGTAAGGTGCTCGGCCCGCGCGGCCTGATGCCGAACCCGAAGATCGGCACGGTGACCATGGACGTCACCGGTGCGGTGAAGGGTGCCAAGGGCGGCTCGGTCGAGTTCCGCGTCGAGAAGGCGGGCATCCTGCAGGCCGGCGTCGGCAAGGCCTCGTTCTCCGAGGAGAAGCTGGTCGAGAACATCAAGGCTCTCGCTGACGCGGTCGCGAAGGCGAAGCCGGCTGGCTCCAAGGGCACCTACATCCAGCGCGTTGCGGTGTCCTCGACGATGGGCCCGGGCGTGAAGGTCGAGCCGGGCACCATTCTCGGCTGAGGTTTGGAAATTGCAAGAGGCGAGGGGCGGAATCGGGCAACCGATTCCGCCCCTCGTCGTTTGTGGGCACATCCACCGGAAACAAGAACAATGGCTGACAAGGTCCTGGTCTACTCGCGCTTTCCCAAGTCGATGATGGCGCGCTTCGCCGAGCGGTTCGAGCTGCTCGACACCGGTGGCAAGCCCGCCCACGAGGTGTTTTCGGCCGGCGAGCTCGGCGGCATCCGCGCGCTGCTGACCGCCGGCGGCTCGCCGCTGGGGGCGGAGGCGATGGATCTGTTCCCAAAGCTCGGCGCGATCGTCTGCTACGGCACCGGCTATGACGGCGTCGACCTGAAAGCTGCCGCTGCGCGCAACATCGCGGTCGGGCACAGCCCGGGCGCCAATGCCGCCTCGGTCGCAGATATCGCGATGACCCTGATGCTGGCGACGACGCGGCGGATCCTGGTGGCCGACCAATATGTCCGCAGCGGCGATTGGTCCGCCTCGAAACAGTCGCCGATGATGCGCCCGCAAGCCGGCATGCCCGGCCGCCGCATCGGCGTCTACGGCATGGGCCAGATCGGCCGCAAGATCGCCGCGCGCTGCGCCGCGTTCGAGAGCGAGGTCGGCTATTTCAGTCGCAGCAAATACGATCTGCCCTATCAATATTTCCCGACTTTGGAGGCTCTGGCCGATTGGTGCAGCGTGCTGATGATCGCGGTGCGGGCAGGGGCGGAGACCCAGCATGTGATCAACGCCGATATCCTCAGGCGGCTCGGTGCGGACGGCTATGTCGTCAACATCTCCCGCGGCTCCGTTATCGACCAGAAGGCCCTGATCGCGGCGCTGACCGAGAGGACCATCGCCGGCGCCGGCCTCGACGTCTTCGAGAAGGAGCCGCACGCCCCCGACGCGCTGACGGCGCTGCCGAATGTGGTGTTCGCCCCGCATATCGGCGGCCACACCCTCGAATCGCATGTCGCCATGCAGAACTGCGTGCTGGCGAACCTGAGCGCATTTTTCGAGGGCAAGCCGCTACCGTATGAGGTCAAATCGGCCTGAATCGGCCCTTGTCGGCCCGGATCAAGCCGAACCGGCAACGGATTGGAACTGGTGCGAATTTTGCTCTTGGCAATCCGGCAGAGAGCGGTTAAAGAGCCGCTTCCGGACGTGCCGGCCTTGGCTGGCGCGTTCGTGCACGCATTCCGAAAACCCGACACGCAGGAGATCATTCCTTTTCAGGACGTCCGCAAGGATTTGCCCGAAAAGGAAGGAAAATCCATCGGCCGGTGGGATGCGGGCAAAGGTCAGACGGTTCGCCGGCTGGCCTTGTCCTGTCCAAGACTGCAGGCGCCCGCGGGAAATTTCGATTTCTCAACGGCTTAATCGCATGGCCTGCATAGACGGGTGAAGACCGGATTTCACTTCGCTTTCCACTTGAGGGTGGTCGCGGAAGGAGTTTGGTTCGGACCTCGACACCCCGTGGACCTTGCAAGGGTTCCGGGAGGGCAGGCTTTAATCGTTGTCTCGCCCCGGCGTGTCCAAAGGGTTTTGGCCCAGAGGTTCAGGTTTGAGCGGGACAATGGGTGCAACCCGGCGGTCCCGCTTTCGCGATGACCGCCAACCGGAAAGAGCTTGCTGTGGAACGAGCGGCAAAAAAGGAAGCGGTCGAACAGCTCAATGGGGTCTTCAAGACCACGAGCGTCGCGGTCGTTGCCCAATATTCCGGCCTGACCGTTGCCCAGATGCAGAAGCTGCGCATGCAGATGAAGCAGGCTGGCGCCTCGGTGAAGGTCTCGAAGAACCGTCTCGCCAAAATTGCTCTTGAAGGCACTGACGTCGTTGCCATCGGCCCCATGCTCAAGGGACCGACCGTGATCGCCACTTCGAACGATCCGGTAGCGGCGCCAAAGGTCGCCATCGAATTCGCCAAGGCGAACGAAAAGTTCGTCATCATCGGCGGCTCGATGGGAAAGACCGTCCTGAATGTCGACGGCGTGAAGGCGCTTGCCTCGCTGCCGTCGCTTGACGAACTGCGCGGCAAGATCGTCGGCCTAATCGTGGCCCCGGCGACCAAGCTCGCTCAGCTCGCCAACGCGCCCGCGGGCAAGCTCGCGCGCGTCATCCAGGCTCATGCCTCAAAGGGCGAAGCGGCCTGACGCCCTTCGCAAAACTCAAACCCGAACCAGACTTACACTCAAGGAAACTGAACAATGGCTGACTTGCAGAAGATCGTTGACGACCTCTCGAGCCTCACCGTGCTCGAAGCCGCTGAACTGGCGAAGCTCCTCGAAGAGAAGTGGGGCGTTTCGGCTGCCGCGGCTGTCGCCGTGGCCGGCCCGGCTGGTGGTGGCGCTGCCGCCGCTCCGGCGGAAGAGAAGACCGAGTTCACGGTCGTTCTCGCCTCGGCTGGCGAGAAGAAGATCGAGGTCATCAAGGAAGTCCGCGCCATCACCGGTCTCGGCCTCAAGGAAGCAAAGGACCTCGTCGAGGGTGCTCCGAAGCCGCTGAAGGAAGGCGTGAACAAGGAAGAAGCCGAGAAGATCAAGGCCCAGATCGAGAAGGCTGGCGCCAAGGTCGAGCTCAAGTAAGCAACGCTTACGGGGTCCCGGGCCGAGGCCCGGGACCTTTTCTGCCCCTCAAGAGGGCGACCTCAAGATGGCAGTCAGATGCAAAAGGCGTGCGACGGATCGTCCCGACGCAGGCCAGACACGAAAATGTGTGGGGATTTGAGGGTTTACCCCTCGAATCTGCACTATTGTCGCCCCATATCGGGTCGGCAGCACGAAAGCGCGGTGGGCAGGGATGCCGGATTTCCCTGTAAGCCGTTGGGAGAGCAGGCTATTTCGGGCTTTTGCAGTCCGTGAAGAGGATCGTTGTGACGGGCGGGCGTGCCTATGCGCCCCGCGCGTCGTTTTGCGTTTTGAAGGTCTGAAGAACAGATTCAGGACATGACGGCCTGAAACTGGATTTTCGGTTCCCCAAAACGGGTTCGAAAAATTCAACCCGGGGAGCGGCGGCAGCTGCGTTCCGGACGGTTCGCCCAGAGCGGGCGACGAAAATGAGAGGCCACGATGGCGCAGCAGACATTCACCGGTCGCAAACGCGTTCGCAAGTTTTTCGGACACATCAAGGAAGTCGCCGAGATGCCGAACCTCATCGAGGTTCAGAAGGCGTCCTATGACCAGTTCCTGATGGTCGATGAACCCGCGGGCGGGCGCCTCGACGAGGGCCTGCAGGCTGTGTTCCGTTCCGTGTTCCCGATTTCCGACTTCTCGGGCACGTCGATGCTGGAATTCGTCCGCTACGAGTTCGAGCAGCCCAAGTATGACGTCGACGAGTGCCGCCAGCGCGGCATGACCTTCGCTGCCCCCCTCAAGGTGACGCTGCGCCTCATCGTGTTCGATATCGATGAAGAAACCGGCGCGAAGTCGGTCAAGGACATCAAGGAGCAGGACGTCTACATGGGCGATATTCCGCTCATGACGATGAACGGCACCTTCATCGTGAATGGCACCGAGCGCGTCATCGTCTCGCAGATGCATCGTTCGCCGGGCGTGTTCTTCGACCACGACAAGGGCAAGACCCACTCCTCGGGCAAGCTGCTGTTCGCTGCCCGCGTGATCCCGTATCGCGGCTCCTGGCTCGACATCGAGTTCGACGCCAAGGACATCGTCTATGCGCGTATCGACCGTCGCCGCAAGATTCCGGTGACGTCGCTGATGTTCGCCCTCGGCCTCGACGGCGAGGCGATCCTGTCCACGTTCTACAAGAAGATCCTCTACAAGCGGACCAAGGAAGGCTGGCGCGTTCCGTTCGACGCCAACCGTTTCCGCGGTTACTCGACCATCAACGACCTGATCGACGCCGACACCGGCAAGGTCGTGCTCGAGGCCGGGAAGAAGCTCACCGTTCGCGCCGCCCGCCAGCTCCAGGAGAAGGGGCTCAAGGCGCTGCGTCTGTCGGATGAGGAACTCGTCGGCAATTACCTCGCCGAGGATCTCGTCAACCCGAAGACCGGCGAGATCCACGCCGAAGCCGGTGAAGAAATCACCGACAAGTCGATGAAGGCCCTCAACGAGCACGGCTACAAGGAACTGCCGCTGCTCGACATCGACCACGTCAATGTCGGCGCCTATATCCGCAACACGCTCTCGGCCGACAAGAACATGACGCGTGAAGACGCGCTGTTCGACATCTACCGCGTGATGCGCCCGGGCGAGCCGCCGACGCTGGATTCGGCGCAGGCGATGTTCCAGTCGCTGTTCTTCGATGCCGAGCGTTATGACCTCTCCGCGGTCGGCCGCGTCAAGATGAACATGCGCCTCGACCTCGATGCGCCCGACACCCAACGCACGCTGCGCAAGGAAGACATCCTCTGCGTCATCAAGACGCTGGTGGATCTGCGCGACGGCAAGGGCGAGATCGACGACATCGACCATCTCGGCAACCGCCGTGTGCGCTCGGTCGGCGAGCTCATGGAGAACCAGTACCGCATCGGCCTCCTGCGTATGGAGCGCGCGATCAAGGAGCGCATGTCCTCGGTCGACATCGACACGGTCATGCCGCAGGATCTGATCAACGCCAAGCCGGCGGCTGCCGCCGTGCGCGAGTTCTTTGGCTCCTCGCAGCTTTCGCAGTTCATGGACCAGACCAACCCGCTGTCGGAGATTACCCACAAGCGCCGCCTCTCGGCACTTGGACCGGGCGGTCTGACCCGCGAGCGCGCCGGCTTCGAGGTGCGCGACGTGCATCCGACGCATTACGGCCGCATCTGCCCGATTGAGACGCCGGAAGGTCCGAACATCGGTCTGATCAACTCGCTCGCCACCTTCGCGCGCGTGAACAAGTACGGTTTCGTCGAGACGCCGTATCGCAAGGTCAAGGACGGTCGCGTCACCGACGAGGTCGTGTATCTCTCGGCGATGGAAGAAGGCCGCTACTCGGTCGCCCAGGCCAACGTGCCGGTCGACGCCAAGGGCCGCTTCACTGAAGACCTCGTGGTCTGCCGCGCGAGCGGTACCCGCGACGTCGTGCCGATGACGCCGGACAAGGTCGACTACATGGACGTGTCGCCGAAGCAGCTCGTTTCGGTCGCCGCGGCGCTGATCCCGTTCCTCGAGAACGACGACGCCAACCGCGCGCTGATGGGCTCGAACATGCAGCGCCAGGCGGTGCCGCTGGTTCGCGCCGAGGCGCCGTTCGTCGGCACCGGCATGGAAGGCGTGGTTGCGCGTGACTCGGGTGCTGCGATCGCGGCGCGCCGTTCGGGCGTGATCGACCAGATCGACGCGACCCGCGTCGTTATCCGCGCCACCGAAGATCTCGATCCGACCAAGTCGGGTGTCGATATCTACCGTCTGATGAAGTACCAGCGTTCCAACCAGTCGACCTGCATCAACCAGCGTCCGCTGGTGAAGGTCGGCGACATCGTCAAGAAGGGCGACATCATCGCCGACGGTCCGTCGACCGATCTCGGCGAGCTCGCGCTCGGCCGGAACGTGCTCGTCGCGTTCATGCCGTGGAACGGCTACAACTTCGAAGACTCGATCCTGCTCTCCGAGCGGATCGTGAAGGAAGACGTGTTTACCTCAATTCATATCGAAGAATTCGAGGTGATGGCCCGCGACACCAAGCTCGGACCTGAGGAAATCACCCGCGATATTCCGAACGTCTCGGAAGAAGCGCTGAAGAACCTCGACGAAGCCGGCATCGTCTACATCGGTGCAGAAGTGCGCGCCGGCGACATCCTGGTCGGCAAGATCACGCCGAAGGGCGAAAGCCCGATGACGCCGGAAGAAAAGCTCCTGCGCGCCATCTTCGGCGAAAAGGCCTCCGACGTTCGCGACACCTCGCTGCGCGTTCCCCCGGGCGTGCAGGGTACGATCGTGGAAGTCCGCGTGTTCAACCGCCACGGCGTCGACAAGGACGAGCGTGCGCTGGCGATCGAGCGGGAAGAGATCGAGCGTCTGGCCAAGGACCGCGACGACGAGCAGGCGATCCTGGACCGCAACGTCTACAACCGTCTTGCCGAGCTCCTCGAGGGGCGGCAGGGCATTGCCGGTCCCAAGGGCTTCAAGAAGGACACCAAGATCACCCGTGCGGTGCTCGAGGAGTACCCGAAGTCGCAGTGGTGGCTGTTCGCTTCGCCGAACGACAAGCTGATGGCCGAGATCGAGGCCATGCGGAAGCAGTACGACGAGTCGAAGAAGGGGCTCGAGCAGCGCTTCCTCGACAAGGTCGAGAAGCTTCAGCGCGGTGACGAATTGCCGCCCGGCGTGATGAAGATGGTCAAGGTCTTCGTCGCGGTGAAGCGCAAGATCCAGCCCGGCGACAAGATGGCCGGCCGCCACGGCAACAAGGGCGTGGTGTCGAAGATCGTGCCGATCGAGGACATGCCGTTCCTCGAAGACGGCACGCACGCCGACATCGTGCTCAACCCGCTGGGCGTGCCCTCGCGCATGAACGTCGGACAGATCCTCGAGACGCATCTCGGCTGGGCTTGCGCCGGCCTCGGCAAGCGTATCGGCCAGACGGTCGATGCTTATTTGTCGAAGCAGGACATCAAGCCGCTGAAGGAAACCTTGAAGAAGGTCTACGGCGAGGACGAGACGATCAAGACGCTCAACGACAGCGAGCTGCTTGAACTCGGCCACAATCTGAGCCGCGGCGTGCCGATCGCTACGCCGGTGTTCGATGGCGCCAAGGAGACCGACATCGAGGAGATGCTGAAGCTGGCGGGTCTGGACGCATCGGGTCAGTCGACCGTCTATGACGGCCGCACCGGCGATGCCTTCGATCGCAAGGTGACGGTGGGCTACATCTACATGCTCAAGCTGCACCATCTCGTGGACGACAAGATCCACGCGCGTTCGATCGGTCCGTACTCGCTCGTCACCCAGCAGCCGCTGGGCGGCAAGGCGCAGTTCGGCGGCCAGCGTTTCGGCGAAATGGAGGTGTGGGCGCTCGAAGCTTACGGCGCGGCCTACACGCTCCAGGAAATGCTGACCGTGAAGTCGGACGATGTCGCCGGCCGTACCAAGGTGTACGAGGCGATCGTGCGTGGCGACGACACCTTCGAGGCCGGTATTCCGGAATCGTTCAACGTGCTGGTCAAGGAAATGCGCTCGCTCGGCCTCAACGTCGATCTGCACAATTCCAAGATCGGTCCGGCACCGACGTCGGAAGCGGCCGAGTAACACGACCTTTCATGCCCGGCCTTCGCGGCCGGGCATTGGCGCCCCTCCCGATGCCTTGAGGGCAGGGCGCCCCGCTCGAGTGATTTTCGAATTTGCGGCCGGAGGCGACCGGTACGCGAGGAGAAGACGATGAACCAAGAAATTATGAATCTCTTTAACCCGACGACGCCGGCTCAGGTCTTCGACCAGATCCGGATCTCGATCGCGTCCCCGGAGAAGATTCTGTCCTGGTCCTACGGCGAGATCAAGAAGCCGGAGACCATCAACTACCGTACCTTCAAGCCCGAGCGCGACGGCCTGTTCTGCGCCCGCATCTTCGGACCGATCAAGGACTACGAGTGCTTGTGCGGCAAGTACAAGCGCATGAAGTACAAGGGCATCATCTGCGAGAAGTGCTCGGTCGAGGTCACGCTGTCGCGCGTTCGGCGCGAGCGCATGGGCCACATCGAGCTGGCGGCGCCCGTTGCTCACATCTGGTTTTTGAAGTCGCTGCCCTCGCGCATCGGCCTTTTGCTCGATATGACGCTGAAGGATCTCGAGCGGATCCTCTACTTCGAATACTACGTCGTGCTTGAGCCGGGCCTGACCGCGCTGAAGGACCGTCAGCTGCTGTCGGAAGACGAGTATCTGAAGGCGCAGGACGAGTACGGCCAGGATTCCTTCACCGCCATGATCGGCGCCGAGGCGATCCGCGAGCTGCTCAAGGGCATGGACCTCGAGAAGCTCGAGCTGTCGCTGCGCGCCGAGATGCAGGAGACCGACTCCGACATCAAGCACAAGAAGCTCGCCAAGCGTCTGAAGATCGTCGAGGCCTTCCGCCACTCCGGCAACAAGCCGGAATGGATGATCCTGACTGTCGTTCCCGTGATCCCGCCGGACCTGCGTCCGCTGGTGCCGCTGGACGGCGGCCGCTTCGCGACCTCGGATCTCAACGACCTCTACCGCCGTGTCATCAACCGCAACAACCGCTTGAAGCGGCTGATGGAGCTGCGCGCGCCCGACATCATCATCCGCAACGAGAAGCGCATGCTTCAGGAAGCGGTCGATGCGCTGTTCGACAACGGCCGCCGTGGCCGCGTCATCACGGGTGCCAACAAGCGCCCGCTGAAGTCGCTCGCCGACATGCTCAAGGGCAAGCAGGGTCGCTTCCGTCAGAACCTGCTCGGCAAGCGCGTCGACTATTCAGGCCGTTCGGTGATCGTGGTCGGTCCCGAGCTGCGCCTGCATCAGTGCGGCCTGCCGAAGAAGATGGCGCTCGAGCTGTTCAAGCCGTTCATTTATTCGCGGCTTGACGCCAAGGGCCTGTCCACCACCGTGAAGCAGGCGAAGAAGCTGGTCGAGAAGGAGCGGCCCGAGGTCTGGGACATCCTGGACGAGGTGATCCGCGAGCATCCCGTGCTGCTCAACCGCGCGCCGACGCTGCATCGTCTGGGCATCCAGGCGTTCGAGCCGGTACTGATCGAGGGCAAGGCGATCCAGCTTCACCCGCTGGTCTGCTCGGCGTTCAACGCCGACTTCGACGGCGACCAGATGGCCGTGCACGTTCCGCTGTCGCTTGAAGCGCAGCTGGAAGCGCGCGTCCTGATGATGTCGACCAACAACATCCTGCATCCGGCGAACGGCCAGCCGATCATCGTGCCGTCGCAGGACATCGTGCTCGGTCTCTACTACGTCTCGATCATGCGCGAAGGCCTGCCCGGCGAGGGCAAGCTGTTCGGCGACATGGCCGAGCTCGAGCACGCCCTGCATGCGAAGGTCATCCACCTCCACACCAAGATCAAGTATCGGTGGGAAGGCATGGACGAGACCGGCAAGATCTCCAAGCGCTGGATCGAAACCACCGCCGGCCGCGTCATGCTCGGCAATCTGCTGCCGAAGAACCCGCGCATCTCGTACGAGATCATCAACAAGCTGATGACCAAGCGCGAGATCTCGGGCGTCATCGACCAGGTCTACCGTCACTGCGGCCAGAAGGAGACTGTGATCTTCTGCGACCGCATCATGGCGCTCGGCTTCTACAACGCGTTCAAGGCCGGCATCTCGTTCGGCAAGGACGACATGGTCGTTCCGCACTCCAAGTGGAAGATCGTCGACACCACTCGTACGCTGGCGAAGGATTTCGAGCAGCAGTACAATGACGGTCTGATCACCCATGGCGAGAAGTACAACAAGGTCGTCGACGCCTGGTCGAAGGCCACGGAAGAAATCGCCAAGGCGATGATGAAGGAGATCTCCTCCACCAAGAAGACGGCGGCTGGAGCCGATGCCGACATCAACTCGATCTACATGATGGCTCACTCCGGTGCCCGCGGTTCGCCGGCCCAGATGCGCCAGCTTGCCGGCATGCGCGGCCTGATGGCCAAGCCGTCGGGTGAGATCATCGAGACGCCGATCATCTCGAACTTCAAGGAAGGCCTCTCGGTTCTCGAGTACTTCAACTCGACCCACGGTGCCCGTAAGGGCCTCGCGGACACCGCGTTGAAGACCGCGAACTCCGGCTACCTGACCCGTCGTCTGGTCGACGTCGCGCAGGATTGCATCATCACGCAGTCCGACTGCGGCACGAAGCTCGGCATCAAGATGCGCGCCATCGTCGATGCCGGCACCGTGGTCGCTTCGCTCGGTTCGCGCATCCTCGGACGCACGGCCTGCGAAGACGTGAAGGACGCTTCGGGCAAGGTGATCATCAAGCGCGACACGCTGATGGAAGAGAGCCATCTGGACGCCATCCAGCAGGGTGGTGTGCAGGAGGTGAAGATCCGCTCGGCGCTGACTTGCGAACTCGTCAACGGCATCTGCGGCAAGTGCTACGGCCGCGATCTCGCTCGCGGTACGCCGGTCAACCACGGCGAAGCGGTCGGCGTCATCGCGGCGCAGTCGATCGGCGAGCCGGGCACCCAGCTGACCATGCGCACCTTCCACATCGGTGGTGCGGCGCAGCTCAACGAGCAGTCGTTCGTCGAAGCCAATTTTGACGGCAAGATCGTGATCCGGAACAAGGCCATCGCCCGCAACAGCGAAGGTCACCTGGTCGCGATGGTCCGCAACATGGTGATTGCGATCGTCGATGCGGACGGTACCGAGCGTGCGACGCACCGTATTCAGTACGGCGCGCGCCTGCACGTGGACGAGGGCGACATGGTCAAGCGTGGCCAGCGCATCGTCGAGTGGGATCCGTACACCCGTCCGCTTCTCACCGAAGTGGAAGGCACCATCGGCTTCGAGGATCTGGTCGAAGGCCAGTCGATCTCGGAAACGCTGGACGAGGCCACCGGTATCGCCAAGCGCGTTGTCATCGACTGGCGCTCGACCCGCGGCGGCTCGGACCTGCGTCCGGCCATCGTGGTCAAGGGCAAGGACGGCAAGGTGCTGAAGCTCGCCCGTGGCGGCGATGCCCGCTACATGCTGTCGGTCGACGGCATTCTGTCGGTCGACGTCGGAGCCAAGGTCAACCCGGGTGACATCCTCGCCCGTGTCTCGACCGAAAGCGCCAAGACGCGTGACATCACCGGCGGTCTGCCGCGGGTGGCGGAACTGTTCGAGGCACGGCGTCCGAAGGATGCGGCGATCATCGCCGAAATCGCGGGCACCATCCGGTTTGGACGCGACTACAAGAACAAGCGTCGCATCTCGATCGAGCCGATGGACAAGACCGACGAGCCGCGCGAGTACCTGATCCCGAAGGGTAAGCACATCCACCTTCAGGACGGCGACATCGTCGAAAAGGGCGACTTCATCGTGGAAGGCAACCCGGCGCCGCACGACATCCTTGCGGTCAAGGGCATCGAGGAACTGGCGGCCTACCTGGTCAACGAGATCCAGGAGGTCTACCGGCTCCAGGGCGTGCTCATCAACGACAAGCACATCGAGGTGATTGTCCGTCAGATGCTCCAGAAGGTGGAAGTCACCGACCAGGGCGACACGGACATGATCTCCGGCGAGCAGGTCGACAAGATCGAGTTCGACGCGCTCAACGAGAAGGCCAAGGAAGAGGGCAAGAAGCCCGCCACGGGTACGCCGGTTCTGCTCGGCATCACCAAGGCGAGCCTGCAGACCCGCTCCTTCTTCTCGGCGGCCTCGTTCCAGGAGACCACCCGCGTCCTCACGGAAGCGGCGGTCAACGGCAAGGTCGATCCGCTCGAAGGCCTCAAGGAGAACGTCATCGTCGGCCGGCTGATCCCGGCGGGCACCGGCGCCTCCATGGCCAAGATCCGCGAAGTCGCGATGAAGCGCGACAAGCTGATTCTCGACGAGCGCGAGAAGCAGGCGGCCGTTGTGTCGCCCGCCCCGGAAGCGGAGCTTCCTGCGCTGCCGCCCGCGGAATGATCGTTCATCCGTAGGATTACTGAGGACAATGAAAAGGCCGGCGAAAGCCGGCCTTTTTGCTGCTTTGTTTGCCTGTTGCGATGCGGGATCAACCTTTGTTCATCTTTCCTTCAGGCGCAAAAGCGCTTCTGCTAAGGGAACTTAGACCGGTGGTCCCGTGACGGGGGCAGGGCCGGAGACCACGGAACTAACATGCTTGATCTCGCAATCGTTGGCGGCGGCCCCGGCGGGCTGATGAGTGCTTGGTACCTGAAGCGTAAGCTTGGCGACCTCTGCCGCATCACCATCTTCGAGGCCTCCGACCGGCTCGGCGGCAAGATCGTCACGCGCAAATTCGATTCTGCGCCGGCGATGTACGAGGCCGGCGTCGCCGAGATCTACGACTACTCGATGACGGGTCCAGATCCGCTGCGCGAGCTGATCCAGCATTTCGGCCTGCAGACCATTCCGATGGACGCCGAACAGGTCCAGTTCGGCGGCGAGCTGCTCGACGACGTCGCCGGCATGCGCCGCAAATATGGCGCCAAGACCGCGGCGGCGATCGAGGCGTTCCGCAAGCGTTGCGCCGACGCGATGTCGCCGATCGAGTATTACGAAGGCGTCGGCGCCCACGACAACGAGAACCCCTGGGCCTACAAGACTGCCGAACAGGTGCTCGACGAGGAGGTCAAGGACGAGATCGCCAAGCGCTTCTTCAAGGTGATGGCGCGCTCGGATATCGCGACGGAGAGCCACAACACCAACGGCCTCAACGCGCTCAAGAACTACCTGATGGATGTCGACGGTTATATCGGTCTCTACTCCATCCAGAATGGCAACGAGCAGCTGATCGAATGCCTGCAGTCGGAGGTCAACGCCGACATCCAGCTCAATCATCGCGTGCTCGCCGTCGGCAAGGCGTCGACCGGCCGCTATCAGCTCAAGATGATGAACGGGAAGGGGCCGGAGACGCGCGACTTCGATCTCGTGCTGGTCTGCCTGCCGCATTCCTGGCTCTCCACGATGGGGTGGGAAGGCGAGCAGCTGCGCAAGTCGATGGTCAAGCACGTCTCCTATTTCGATCGTCCGGCGCACTATCTGCGCGTCTCGATCCTGTTCGACTCTCCGTTCTGGGGTGAAAAGATTCCCGGCGCCTGGTTCATGTCGGAAGCCTTTGGCGGCTGCTGCGTCTACAACGAGGGCGCGCGCCACGACGTCGGCAAGCACGGCGTCTTGAACTGGCTCATTCCCGGTTCCGATGCGCTCGCCTTCGCCAATCTGTCGGATCAGGAGCTGATCGACGCCGCGCTGAAATCGCTGCCGGCCTCGCTCGGGGACGCGCGTGGGCACTTCATGGAGGGCAAGATCCACCGCTGGCTGTCGTCGGTGAATGCTATTCCGGGCGGTCTGCCCGTGCGCGACGTCATGACCAACCACCGGCCCGAGCCGAAGGAACATCCCGGCATCGTCGTGGTCGGCGATTACCTGTTCGACTCCACGCTGAACGGCCTCCTCGATTCCTCGGACGCAGCGACCGACATCATCCTGACCGAGATGATGCGCCTGCGCCGCGAGCGCGCGCGGGAAGAGGGCGAGCCGATCTCCGACAAGATCGACCGCGACTATTTCGAGAACTATCGCGGCCTCGGCCCCTATAGCGAAACGTGGAGTCATTTCACCGATCCCGACTATCTGACCAAGCTGATCGGCATCGTCTGGGGCAAGGCCAAGGGCGCCAAGCTTCTGGTCGCGGGCTCCGCCAGCGGCGAGCTGGTCGGCGCGCTGCGCGATCGCGGCATCGATGCCTGGGGCATCGAGAACAACCGTGCGATCCACGCCAAGACGCCGAAGGCGCTGAAGAAGTACAACAAGCTCGGCTCGATCACCGACATGCCGTTCAAGGATGGCAGCTTCGACTTCGTGTTCGAGACCAGCCTCTGCCACGTTGCCCCGAAGCAGGTGGTCCGTGCGATCCGCGAGTTGAACCGCGTGGTCAAGACCGGCCTCGTGTTCGGCTCTGTCACCTCGGACATGGCATCAGCCGTGATCGACCGCTACGACCTCTTGCGGGGGGTCAAGAAGCTCGGCACCTGGTGGGAATGGTCCGAGCTGTTCTTCGGCAACGGCTTCGATCTGTCGATGCACCGCAAGGACTGCACGGACGCGCTCTGGACCGCGACGCTCGCCGCGGGCAAGGGCCCAGGGCAGTGGTACGCCGACGCCGACAGCTTGCGCTATTCCTTCTTCGACAAAGTCGAGGACGAAGACGACGACTAAGCATCACAGGGCGGATGAATTCGCCAATTGTTTTGCCGAATTCATCCTGATCGCATAGAATCGGTGCAAGTAGCGGCTTCCGCTATTTCCCTGCTTTCTCTGCGGTCATGCCGGCCGTCAGCATCGGTTGGTTTCATGGCGTCCAGGCCTCTCTCTCCCGACAAACAGAAGCTCGCCGCGCAAGAGGCGGTCGAGCTCGACGACAAGCTCGCCTCCAGCGCCAAGCCGGACCTCGAAGACGACGAAGACGAGGATGATGACGAGATTGATCTCGACGACGACGATGATGACGAGGACCTCGTCGTCTTTACCGCGCGCGAAGCCGCCGGCGCGCTCGCGACCATCCTGGGTTTCGTCAAGCCTTTCCTGTCCAACTACAAGCGCATCCTGGGCTATGTGGCGTTCGGCGTTCTGGTCGAGACGCTGTTCAACGTCATCATGCCGCTCAGCTTGAAGTTCCTGATCGACGACGCGCTCGGCGAGGAGGATTTCCAGGCGCTGTACAAGATCCTCGGCGTGCTCGCGGTCGCCGGCATCTTCACCTCGATCGTCGCGGTCTGGTACGAGCGTTGGGACGCGCGGCTGGCAGCTTCCGTCATCTCCGATGTCCGCACGCGCCTGTTCGAGCACGTCCAGGACCTGCCGGCCGCCTATTTCGGCCGCACCAAGCGCGGCGAGATCCTGTCGCGCTTCTCGGTCGACCTCTCGGCCTTCGAAGGCTCGGTCAAGTCGTTCGCCAACAGCGCCGCGCTGCCGTTCCTGGAATTGATCGCGGGCATCATCCTGATGTTCTTCCTGAACTGGCAGCTCGCCCTCGTCGCGCTGCTGGTGTTCCCGATCACACTAATCGGCCCGCGCATCCTGACGCCGAAGGCCGTGCAGGCCAATTACGAGCAGAAGCTCAACGAAAGCGCGCTGCTCGGCATGGTGCAGGAGAACGTGGCGGCGCAGGCCGTGATCAAGGCGTTCAGCCTGCAGCGCAAGATGTTCGGTTTCTTCACCTTCCGCAACGATGCGACCCGCAACAGGATCGCGGCCGCCGGCTTCCTGTCGACGATGGTGGAGCGCACCGTCACCATCTCGGTGCTGTTGTTGCACCTCGTCGTGCTTGCCATCGGCGCCTATCTGGCGACCAAGGGCCAGATCACCATCGGCACCTTCGTCACTTTCGAGAGCGCGTTCTGGGAGGTTTCCTACAACATCGCCCATGTGATGCACTTCATCCCGGTATCGATCTCCTCGGCCGCCGCGATCCGCCACATGCAGGAGTTGCTGGACGAGCCCACCCGTGGTGCCGATCGTCCCGGCGCGCCCGATCTGCCGCGCATCACCCACGACATCACCTTCGACCACGTGACGTTCCAGTACGAGGGCGCGCAGACCCCGGTGCTGGACAATCTCAGCCTCAAGCTCAATGCCGGCAAGCGCATCGCCATCGTCGGCCCATCGGGCTCCGGCAAGAGCACGCTGCTCAACCTGATCTTGCGGCTCTACGTGCCGGACGAGGGCCGCGTCACCATCGACGGCGTCGACGTCCGCAAGGTGACGCTGGATTCGCTGCGCCGGAGCATGGCGGTGGTGTTTCAGGAGAACATGCTGTTCAACATGTCGATCCGCGAGAACATCCGGCTCGGCAAGGAGGGCGCGACCGACGATGAGGTGGAGGAGGCGGCCAAGAAGGCCGAGATCCACCGCTACATCATGAGCCTGCCGCAGCGCTACGACACGCCGGTCGGCGAGCGCGGCGATACGCTGTCGGGCGGCCAGCGCCAGCGCATTGCGATCGCACGCGCGGTCATCCGCAATCCCTCCGTGTTGCTGCTGGACGAGGCGACCTCGGCGCTCGACCAGACTACGGAGGCCGCGATCAACCGCACGTTGCTGAAGGTCGCCAAGGGCCGCACCCTGATCTGGTCGACCCATCGCTTGACCTCTGTGGTCGAGATGGACGAGATCATCGTGATTTCAGGGGGCAGGGCGATCGAGCGCGGTTCGCATGCGGAGCTGCTCGCCAAGAATGGCACCTATCGCAAGCTGTGGAACGACCAGATCCACCAGCCGAACGGCGTGGCCGCTCAGGCCGACGACGACAGCGATGATGACGAGGACGATGAGGACCTCGACGAGGATGATGAGGACGAGGACGACGAGTGACCGAGGAAGTTCGGCTCCAAATGGAATACCCCTCCCAGCCGCCGCAACAATCCCTGGGTCGACCACGCCGTGAAGCGCGCCCAGCGCTGCGCCGTCCAGTAGGGGCTCGTCGCAATCGATACCGAGCGGAAGCCGAATGCTTTTGCCGCCGACCATTCATCGCAGGCTCGCTTGACGGGATCGTCGTAGAAGGCCGCGATCTTGTTTGCATCCATCCCGTCGGACGCCAGCCATTGCGGGATGTGGACGTTGCAGAGCCGCTCGACATCTGTGAACACCTTGTCGCAGCCTGTGCCGGCGGCCGGGCAGGAGGTCGCGAAGGCATCGCCTGCCAGCACCACGCCCGGCTGATGGCTGGAATCGTTCACGTAGAGATCGACCGGGCGAATCTTCACCTCGCCCATGATGTCGAAGGCGCCGGTGATGCGCTTCAGCCGCGGCAGGGCGGCATTCAGAGTCTCGGCCGGCGCGCGGCGGAGCTCGCGCAGCCAGGGATCGTCGAAGTTGCGATACACGAACAGATTGGCCCGCATGCGCGTGCCGATCGGAAACAGTGAGATGTAGGCAATACGGTCGCTCGGCCGTTCGGAGAAATAGGTCAGCGCCGGGAAGTCGAACGCGTTCCGTCCGGCCGGCGCCACATCGAAGCCGATCGAGATCGAATGGCAGGCGCTGATGATGTTTCTGGTGATGCCAAGCTGATGCCGCAGACCGACGTTCAGGCCGTTGGCGAGCACGACCAGGCGGGCCGAAACCGTCTCGTCATTGGCGAGCGCGATTCTCTGCCGCTCGGGGCTGGTCTCGACCGATACCGCCTTGGCCCAGATTCGCTCGACAGTGTCGGGAATCTCGTCGCGGATCGCGTTAACCAGGGAATCATAGAGGATGTTGAACTGCCGGCTCGGCGCCTTGTCGAGGAGATGGCCGAATCGTGCGATCCAGTTCTCGCCGGAGAAAGTCGCGCGGCGCAGGACTGAGTCGGCGATTCCCGTTCGCTGGAATCGCTCGACCTGCAGGTGACCACTGAGCTTCTCGACGCGAAAATCGCCCGGATAGGTCTCGTGCGGATCGATCATGACAGCCGAAATGCCGGCGCGCCCAAGCATTGCGGCGGCGGTCGAACCGGCAAGTCCCCCGCCAATGATGGCAATATCGGTATACCGCATGGCGCTTGTCTCTGCCCGGAGGTGGCAGATTGACGCATCAAGAGGAAAAAAAGCCTTAGCATTGGTTATAAAAGTACATTTCATCCGGGTAAAAATAGGAGTGAGGCTGGCAGAGCAGGGGCCTCGCTCCCATATTCAGGACGCACCGTAAGGGCGTCAGGCAGGCAATTTCTGAAGGTGCGAGAAGCGCTTTGTGACTGTCGTTTCGCCTTGACTTGAGCGAGTCTCACTTATAGAAAGCGCCTCACTTAACGACAGGCGGTGAGCATCGCCAACGTCGGAACGGGCCACCCGTTTGATCCCGAAGGGGTCGCAAAGACGGGCACCAACCTCGACGAATGCCGCTCAAACGCTGTCGATAATAGCTAGGCAATGCCAGTGCGATTTTAGGTCTTCCGAGCATGTTCTCGTGAGGCCGAATTCGGATGCATGACCTCGGTGCGCGGGCCGCGGCTTTACGCTGATCGGCCGCAATACTGCGGTCCTCTGTGGCGTCGAAGCGCTTTCCACTCAGCGATGAGCGGTTGGCGCGATTTCGCTTTGTGCGGATTGTTCCCGTGCGAAGCGGGCCCCGTCGGGCGGGTAGCGCGACAAGAATTTGCGGTCCCGGAAACGGGCTCGCGGCAAGACAGCGGACCCGCAAGGGGCTGCGATAACAAAGGGTAAGGCCAGAATGCCGACGATCAACCAGCTGATCGCTCAACCGCGTGAAGTGCAGAAGTCGCGCAAGAAGGTGCCAGCGCTGCAGCAGTCGCCGCAGAAGCGTGGCGTTTGCACGCGCGTCTACACCACGACCCCGAAGAAGCCGAACTCGGCGCTTCGTAAGGTCGCCAAGGTGCGTCTGACCAACGGTTTCGAGGTGATCGGCTACATCCCGGGTGAAGGCCATAACCTTCAGGAGCACTCGGTGGTCATGATCCGCGGCGGCCGCGTCAAGGACTTGCCCGGCGTGCGCTACCACATCCTCCGCGGCGTTCTGGATACCCAGGGCGTCAAGAACCGTAAGCAGCGTCGTTCGAAGTACGGCGCGAAGCGTCCGAAGTAAGCGGGAACCAGCTCAATGTCTCGTCGCCACTCAGCGGAAAAGCGCGAAGTTCTTCCCGATCCGAAGTTCGGGAACATCATCGTCACGAAGTTCATGAACTCGGTGATGTACGCCGGCAAGAAGTCGGTCGCGGAAGGCATCGTCTACGGTGCGTTCGGCATCATCGAATCCAAGACCAAGCAGAACCCGCTCGGCGTGTTCGAGCAGGCGCTCGAAAACGTCATGCCGACGATCGAAGTGCGCTCCCGCCGCGTCGGCGGTGCGACCTATCAGGTTCCGGTCGAAGTTCGTTCGACCCGCCGTCAGGCGCTGGGCATTCGCTGGCTGATTTCGGCTGCGCGCGAGCGCAACGAGAAGACCATGACCGAGCGGCTCTCGGCTGAGCTCCTGGACGCATCGAACAACCGTGGCAACGCCGTCAAGAAGCGTGAAGACGTGCACCGGATGGCGGAAGCCAACCGTGCCTTCTCGCACTATCGCTGGTAACGGCGAAACAAACGGACTCGCAAGGAACACCCCATGCCCCGCCAACATGCCATCGAAGACTACCGCAACTTCGGTATCATGGCCCATATCGACGCCGGCAAGACGACGACGACCGAGCGCATCCTCTATTACACCGGCAAGAGCCACAAGATCGGCGAAGTGCACGAAGGTGCCGCGACGATGGACTGGATGGAGCAGGAGCAGGAGCGTGGCATCACGATCACCTCGGCTGCGACCACCGCGTTCTGGGCCGGCAAGCGCCTGAACATCATCGATACTCCCGGCCACGTCGACTTCACCATCGAAGTCGAGCGTTCGCTGCGCGTGCTCGACGGCGCCGTCTGCGTGCTCGACTCGAACCAGGGCGTTGAGCCCCAGACCGAGACCGTCTGGCGCCAGGGCGACAAGTACAAGGTTCCGCGCATCGTCTTCGCCAACAAGATGGACAAGACCGGCGCCGACTTCTTCAAGTGCCTGGCCGACATCGTTGACCGCCTCGGTGCCAAGCCGATCGCGATCCAGCTTCCGATCGGTGCCGAGAACAACTTCAAGGGTCTCGTCGACCTCGTGAAGATGAAGGGCATCGTCTGGAACGACGAGTCGCTCGGCGCGAAGTTCGACTATGTCGACATTCCGGAAGACATGGTCGATCAGGCCAAGGAATACCGCGAGAAGATGGTGGAAGCCGCCGTCGAGCTCGACGACGACGCCATGGCCGCCTATCTCGACGGTAAGGAGCCTGATGAGGCGACCCTGAAGCGCCTGCTGCGCAAGGCGGTGCTGACCGGTGCGTTCTATCCCGTGCTGTGCGGCTCGGCCTTCAAGAACAAGGGCGTGCAGCCGCTGCTCGACGCCGTCGTCGACTATCTGCCGTCGCCGATCGACGTGCCCGCGATCAAGGGCACCGACGACAGCGGCAACGAAGTCGTGCGCAGGGCGGACGACAAGGAGCCGCTCGCGCTGCTCGCGTTCAAGATCATGGACGACCCGTTCGTCGGCACCATTACATTCTGCCGCATCTACTCCGGCGTTCTGCAGAGCGGCACCGGCGTCGTGAACTCGACCCGCGAGAAGAAGGAGCGCATTGGGCGCATGCTGTTGATGCATGCGAACAACCGCGAAGACATCAAGGAAGCCTATGCCGGCGATATCGTCGCGCTGGCCGGCCTGAAGGAAGCGCGCACCGGTGACACGCTGTGCGATCCCGACAAGCAGGTGGTCCTGGAGAAGATGGAATTCCCCGAGCCGGTCATCGAGATCGCGATCGAGCCGAAGTCCAAGGCCGACCAGGAAAAGCTCGGCGTGGCGCTGGCCAAGCTCGCTGCGGAGGATCCGTCCTTCCGCGTCTCGACCGACCAGGAGTCCGGTCAGACCATCCTCAAGGGCATGGGCGAACTCCATCTCGACATCAAGGTCGACATCCTCCGCCGTACCTACAAGGTCGACGCCAACATCGGCGCGCCCCAGGTTGCGTTCCGTGAGCGCGTCACCAAGAAGGCCGAGGTCAAGTACACCCACAAGAAGCAGACCGGTGGTACCGGTCAGTTCGCCGAAGTGTCGATCGTCGTCGAGCCGAACGAGCCCGGCAAGGGCTACGAGTTCGAGTCGAAGATCGTTGGTGGCGCGGTGCCGAAGGAATACATCCCCGGCGTCGAAAAGGGCCTCAACAGCGTGATGAGCTCTGGCGTGGTCGCGGGCTTCCCCGTGGTCGACGTCAAGGTTCAGCTCGTCGACGGCAAGTATCACGACGTCGACTCGTCGGCGCTCGCCTTCGAAATCGCATCGCGCGCGGCTTTCCGCGAAGCGCTGCAGAAGGGCAAGTCCGTCCTGCTCGAGCCGATCATGAAGGTCGAAGTGGTGACCCCGGAAGACTATACCGGTTCGGTCATTGGCGACCTGAATTCCCGGCGCGGTCAGATCCAGGGCCAGGACATGCGCGGCAACGCCAACGTCATCAACGCGATGGTGCCGCTCATGAACATGTTCGGTTACGTGAACAACCTGCGCTCGATGAGCCAGGGGCGCGCGACCTTCACCATGCAGTTCGATCACTACGCAGAAGCGCCGGCTAACGTGTCGGCGGAAGTCCAAAAGAAGTTTGCCTGATTGTCGTCGGTCTAAAGCTGACGATTGAACGGAGAGTCAAATGGCCAAAGCAAAGTTTGAACGTACCAAGCCGCACTGCAACATCGGCACCATCGGTCACGTCGACCATGGCAAGACGTCGCTGACCGCGGCGATCACCAAGGTTCTCGCCGAAGCCGGCGGTGCGACGTTCACCGCGTACGACCAGATCGACAAGGCGCCGGAAGAGAAGGCGCGCGGCATCACTATCTCGACCGCGCACGTCGAGTACGAGACGCCGAACCGCCACTACGCGCACGTCGACTGCCCCGGCCACGCCGACTACGTGAAGAACATGATCACCGGCGCCGCACAGATGGACGGTGCTATCCTGGTCGTGTCGGCTGCTGACGGCCCGATGCCGCAGACCCGCGAGCACATCCTGCTCGCCCGCCAGGTCGGCGTGCCCGCGCTCGTCGTGTTCCTCAACAAGTGCGACATGGTCGACGATCCGGAACTGCTCGAGCTCGTCGAGCTCGAAGTCCGCGAGCTGCTCTCGAAGTACGACTTCCCGGGCGACAAGATCCCGATCATCAAGGGTTCGGCTCTCGCCGCCCTCGAAGACTCGGACAAGAAGCTCGGCCACGACGCCATCCTCGAGCTGATGAAGAACGTCGACAGCTACATCCCGCAGCCGGAGCGTCCGATCGACCAGCCGTTCCTGATGCCGGTTGAAGACGTGTTCTCGATCTCGGGCCGCGGCACCGTCGTGACCGGCCGTGTCGAGCGCGGCGTCGTCAAGGTCGGCGAGGAAATCGAGATCGTCGGTCTCCGCGCCACCCAGAAGACCACCGTCACCGGCGTCGAAATGTTCCGCAAGCTGCTCGATCAGGGCCAGGCCGGCGACAACATCGGTGCGCTGCTCCGCGGTACCAAGCGTGAAGACGTCGAGCGCGGCCAGGTGCTCTGTAAGCCGGGTTCGGTCAAGCCGCACACCAAGTTCAAGGCTGAGGCTTACATCCTCACCAAGGAAGAGGGCGGTCGTCACACCCCGTTCTTCACCAACTATCGTCCGCAGTTCTACTTCCGCACCACCGACGTGACCGGTGTCGTGCATCTGCCGGAAGGTACCGAGATGGTGATGCCGGGCGACAACATTGCGATGGAAGTGCACCTGATCGTGCCGATCGCGATGGAAGAGAAGCTCCGCTTCGCGATCCGCGAAGGCGGCCGCACCGTCGGCGCCGGCGTCGTCGCTTCGATCATCGAGTAATTACGAGAATAGGGATCGGCGAGTAGCGAATGGACACATTCGCTATTCGCTATTCGCCACCCAACGAAGAGAGACCACGGCAATGAACGGCCAAAATATTCGCATCCGTCTCAAGGCGTTCGACCATCGTATCCTCGATACGTCGACCCGCGAGATCGTGAACACGGCGAAGCGCACCGGTGCGCAGGTCCGCGGACCCATTCCGCTGCCCACCCGCATCGAGAAGTTCACCGTCAACCGTTCGCCGCACGTTGACAAGAAGAGCCGCGAACAGTTCGAGATGCGCACTCACAAGCGCCTGCTCGACATCGTCGATCCGACCCCGCAGACCGTCGATGCTTTGATGAAGCTCGACCTGGCCGCCGGTGTCGACGTCGAGATCAAGCTCTAAGATTTTTGGATCACGTTCGCACCTCGCGGACAGAAAGAACAGGAAGCACGCCGATGCGCTCCGGAGTGATCGCACAAAAGGTCGGGATGACGCGGGTCTTTACAGAGGCCGGCGAACATATCCCCGTGACCGTGCTGAAGCTCGGCAATTGCCAGGTCGTAGGCCACCGCACTGAAGAGAAGAACGGTTACGTCGCGCTCCAGCTTGGTTCTGGCAGCCGCAAGACCGTGTACATGCCCAAGGCTGAGCGCGGCCAGTTCGCGGTCGCCAAGGTCGAGCCGAAGCGGCAGGTCGAGGAGTTCCGCGTGTCCGCGGACGCCATGATCCCCGTGGGCGCCGAGATCCTCGCCGACCATTTCGTCGTCGGCCAGTTCGTCGACGTTACCGGCACTTCGGTCGGTAAGGGCTTTGCCGGCGGCATGAAGCGCTGGAATTTCGGCGGTCTGCGAGCCACGCACGGTGTGTCGGTCTCGCATCGTTCAATCGGTTCGACCGGTGGCCGTCAGGACCCCGGCAAGACCTGGAAGAACAAGAAGATGCCCGGCCACATGGGTGTCGATCGCATCACCACGCTGAACCTTCGCGTCGTCCAGACCGATGTCGAGCGTGGCCTGATCCTCGTCGAAGGCGCCGTTCCCGGCTCCAAGGGCGGCTGGATCCGCGTGCGCGACGCCGTCAAGAAGCCGCTGCCGAAGGAAGCTCCGAAGCCCGGCAAGTTCAAGGTTGCGGGCGGCGAAGCCGAGGCTGCGGCCCAGCAAGAGGGTGCGTGAGATGGAACTAAAGGTCACCACCCTCGAAGGTAAGGAAGCGGGCTCGGTCCAGCTGTCCGACGCCATTTTCGGCCTTGAGCCGCGCCAGGACATCATTGCGCGTTGCGTGCAGTGGCAGCTCAACAAGCGTCAGGCCGGCACGCACAAGGCCAAGGGTCGCGCCGAGATCTGGCGCACCGGCAAGAAGATGTACAAGCAGAAGGGCACCGGCGGTGCTCGTCACGGCTCGGCCCGCGTGCCGCAGTTCCGCGGCGGCGGTCGTGCCTTCGGACCGGTCGTGCGTTCGCACGCCACCGACCTGCCGAAGAAGGTCCGTGCGCTTGCTCTCAAGCATGCACTGTCGGCCAAGGCCAAGGACGGCGATCTGCTCGTGATCGACAAGGCCGCGCTGGAAGCCGCCAAGACCAAGGCGCTGCTCGGTCACTTCTCGGGCCTCGGCTTGACCAACGCGCTGATCATCGACGGTGCCGAGCTCAACAACGGCTTTGCGGCTGCGGCCCGCAACATCCCGAACATGGACGTGCTGCCGATCCAGGGCATCAACGTCTATGACATCCTGCGCCGTCAGAAGCTCGTTCTGACCAAGGCCGCCATCGATGCGCTGGAGGCGCGCTTCAAATGAGCAAGAACATCGAGCCTCGGCATTATGACGTGATCGTCGCACCGGTCGTCACCGAAAAGGCGACGCTGGCGTCCGAGCACAACAAGGTCCTGTTCAAGGTGGCCGCGAAGGCGACCAAGCCGCAGATCAAGGAAGCGATCGAGAAGCTGTTCGACGTCAAGGTCAAGAGCGTCAACACGCTGGTCCGCAAGGGCAAGACCAAGGTCTTCCGCGGCAATCTCGGTTCGCAGTCGAACACCAAGCGCGCGATCGTGACCCTCGAAGAGGGTCATCGGATCGACGTGACCACCGGTCTGTAAGGTCGCACGACGATGGCACTGAAGAAATTCAATCCCACGACACCGGGCCAGCGCCAGCTGGTGATGGTCGATCGTTCGGCCCTCTACAAGGGCAAGCCGGTCAAGGCGCTCACCGAAGGCAAGCACTCCTCGGGCGGTCGCAACAACACCGGTCGCATCACCGTGCGCTTCCGCGGCGGCGGTCACAAGCAGACCCTCCGCATTGTCGACTTCAAGCGCGACAAGGTCGACGCGCCCGCGACCGTTGAGCGGCTGGAATACGATCCGAACCGCACCGCGTTTATCGCGCTGGTCAAGTACGAAGACGGCACCCAGGCCTATATCCTGGCGCCGCAGCGTCTGGCGGTCGGCGATTCCGTGGTTGCCGGCAACTATGTGGACGTGAAGCCGGGCAACGTCATGCCGCTTGGCAACATGCCGGTCGGCACGATCATCCACAACATCGAGGTCAAGATCGGGAAGGGCGGTCAGCTCGCCCGCTCCGCCGGCACCTATGCCCAGCTCGTCGGTCGCGATCAGGACTACGTGATCATCCGTCTGAATTCGGGTGAGCAGCGCCTGGTGCACGGCCGTTGCCGCGGCACGATCGGCGCGGTGTCGAACCCGGATCACATGAATACCTCGATCGGCAAGGCCGGCCGCAACCGTTGGCTGGGCCGCAAGCCGCATAACCGCGGCGTTTCGATGAACCCCATCGACCATCCGCACGGCGGTGGTGAAGGTCGTACCTCGGGCGGTCGCCACCCGGTCACCCCGTGGGGCAAGCCGACCAAGGGCAAGAAGACCCGCACCAACAAGTCGACCAACAAATTCATTCTCCTAAGCCGCCACAAGCGGAAGAAGTAAGGAACGCCGGACATGGTTCGTTCAGTCTGGAAAGGCCCGTTCGTCGAGGGTTCTCTGCTCAAGAAGGCAGATGCCGCCCGCTCGTCCGGCCGTCACGACGTCATCAAGATCTGGAGCCGTCGCTCGACGATCCTGCCGCAATTCGTCGGTCTGACCTTCGGCGTCTACAACGGTCAGAAGCACGTGCCGGTGGCCGTCAACGAGGAAATGGTGGGTCACAAGTTCGGCGAGTTCTCGCCGACCCGGACCTTCCATGGCCACTCCGGCGACAAGAAAGCCAAGAAGGCTTGAGGATTAAACGATGAGCAAACCTAAGCGCGAACGGAGCCTCGCCGAGAACGAGGCCAAGGCGGTCGCCCGGATGCTGCGGGTGAGCCCGCAGAAGCTCAACCTGGTCGCCCAGCTCATTCGCGGCCGGAAGGCTTCCGCTGCGCTCGCCGATCTGCAGTTCTCGCGCAAGCGGATCGCGGTCGACGTGAAGAAGTGCCTGGAATCGGCTATCGCCAATGCCGAGAACAACCACGACCTCGACGTCGATGATCTCGTGGTGGCGCAGGCCTTCGTCGGCAACGGCCTCGTGATGAAGCGTTTTGCCGCCCGCGGCCGTGGCCGCTCGGGCCGTGTCTACAAACCATTTTCGCAGCTGACGATCATTGTTCGTCAGGTCGAAGCCGAAGCAGCAGCGGCTTAAGGGCCGCAGGAGAAAACGATGGGTCAAAAGATCAATCCGATCGGTCTGCGTCTCGGCATCAACCGGACCTGGGATTCCCGCTGGTTCGCCGGCAAGCAGGAATACGGCAAGCTGCTGCACGAGGACGTCAAGATCCGCGAGATCCTGCACAAGGAGCTCAAGCAGGCGGCCGTCGCCCGCATCGTGATCGAGCGTCCGCACAAGAAGTGCCGCGTCACCATCCACTCGGCTCGTCCGGGCGTGGTGATCGGCAAGAAGGGCGCCGACATCGACAAGCTGCGCAAGAAGGTCGCGGACATCACCTCGTCCGACGTCGTCATCAACATCGTCGAAATCCGCAAGCCGGAGCTCGATGCGACGCTGGTGGCCGAGTCGATCGCCCAGCAGCTGGAGCGCCGCGTTGCGTTCCGCCGTGCCATGAAGCGCGCCGTTCAATCGGCGATGCGTCTCGGCGCGGAAGGCATCCGCATCAACTGCTCGGGTCGTCTGGGCGGTGCGGAAATCGCGCGCATGGAGTGGTATCGCGAAGGCCGCGTGCCGCTGCACACCCTGCGCGCCGACATCGATTACGGCGTTGCGACCGCGTTCACGACCTTCGGCACCTGCGGCGTCAAGGTCTGGATCTTCAAGGGTGAGATCCTCGAGCACGATCCGATGGCCCAGGACAAGAGAATGGCCGAAGGCGAGACGGGTGGCGGTGGTGATCGTGGTGGCCGTCAGCGCCGCGATACGGCTGCGGCCTGATCCAGCACAGGAATTTGAGGGCTTAAAGCCATGATGCAACCTAAGAAAACGAAGTTCCGGAAGGCGCATAAGGGCCGTATCCACGGCGTTGCGTCGTCGGGCGCGACGTTGGCGTTCGGCCAGTTCGGCCTGAAGGCGACCGAGCCTGAGCGCGTCACCGCGCGCCAGATCGAAGCCGCCCGCCGCGCGCTGACCCGCCACATGAAGCGCGCCGGCCGCGTCTGGATCCGCGTGTTCCCCGACGTTCCGGTGTCGAAGAAGCCGGCCGAAGTCCGCATGGGCTCCGGCAAGGGTTCGCCGGAACTGTGGGTCGCCCGCGTCAAGCCGGGCCGGGTGCTGTTCGAGATCGACGGCGTCAACACCCAGACGGCGCGCGAAGCGCTGACGCTCGCGGCCGCCAAGCTGCCGATCAAGACGCGCTTCGTCGAGCGCATTGCGGAGTAATGGCCATGGCCCAGATGAAGATCGAAGACATCCGCGCGATGAGCCCCGACCAGCAGGACGATGCCGTCCTGAACCTGAAGAAGGAGCGCTTCAACCTGCGCTTCCAGCGTGCCACCGGGCAGCTCGAGAACACCTCGCGTCTGCGCGAGGCTCGCCGCGACATCGCCCGGATCAAGACCGTCGCCGCGCAAGCGCGCGCGAAGAAGAAGTAAGGGGCTAACGGATATGCCGAAACGTACTTTGCAAGGCGTGGTCGTCAGCGACAAGACTGCCAAGACCGTCGTGGTGCGCGTCGATCGCCGCTTCACGCACCCGATCTACAAGAAGACGATCCGTCGTTCGAAGAACTACCACGCGCACGACGAGAACAACGAGTTCAAGCCGGGCGACATGGTCTGGATCGAAGAGACCAAGCCGATTTCGAAGTTGAAGTGCTGGATCGTGATCCGGGGCGAACACAAGAAAAGCGCCTGATCTGTTGGCCTTGGCCGACTGACTTCAGGGAAATGTTGAGCGCCGGCTAGGCTGGCGCAAAGAGAAAGAGGACGAGGTGCATCAATGATTCAGATGCAGACCAACCTCGACGTGGCCGATAATTCTGGCGCACGCCGTGTCATGTGTATCAAGGTGCTCGGAGGCTCCAAGCGCCGCTACGCGACGATCGGCGACATCATTGTCGTCTCGATCAAGGAAGCCATTCCGCGTGGCAAGGTGAAGAAGGGCGACGTGATGAAGGCCGTCGTGGTGCGTGTCCGCAAGGACATCCGCCGCGCTGACGGTTCGGTCATCCGCTTCGACCGCAACGCCGCTGTCCTGATCAACAACCAGGCCGAGCCGGTCGGCACCCGTATCTTCGGGCCCGTGCCGCGCGAGCTGCGTGCGAAAAATCACATGAAGATCATTTCGCTCGCGCCGGAGGTGCTGTGATGGCTGCGAAGATCCGCAAGGGCGACAAGGTCGTCGTGCTGACCGGCCGCGACAAGGGTCGCACCGGCGAGGTGTTTGAAGTTCGCCCCGACGCCGGTACGGCGCTCGTGCGCGGCATCAACATGGTCAAGCGTCACCAGAAGCAGACGCAGGCCCAGGAGGGCGGCATCATCTCGAAGGAGTCGCCGATCCAACTGTCCAACATCGCGTATGTCGGCAAGGACGGAAAGCCGACCCGCGTCGGATTCAAGATTCTGGCGGACGGCAAGAAGGTCCGCATCGCCAAGAGCTCGGGAGCTGAGATCGATGGCTGAGGCCGCTTATACCCCGCGCCTGCGCGCGGAATACGATGCGAAGATCCGCACGGCGATGACCGAGAAGTTCGGTTATCAGAACGTGATGCAGGTTCCGCGTCTGGACAAGGTCGTGCTGAACATGGGCGTTGGCGATTCCGTCAACGACCGCAAGAAGGCCGAGACCGCAGCTGCCGAGCTGACCCAGATCGCCGGCCAGAAGGCAATCGTGACCTACTCGCGTATCGCGATCGCGACCTTCAAGCTGCGTGAGAATCAGCCGATCGGCTGCAAGGTCACGCTGCGCAAGGCCCGTATGTACGAGTTCATCGATCGCCTGGTGACGGTCGCGCTGCCGCGCGTCCGCGACTTCCGCGGCCTGAACCCGAAGAGCTTTGACGGCCGCGGCAACTACTCGCTCGGCATCAAGGAGCACATCATTTTCCCCGAGATCGACTTCGACAAGGTCACGGAAGCCCGTGGTATGGACATCACCGTCTGCACCACGGCCAAGACCGACGAAGAGGCGAGGGCCTTGTTGACCGCTTTCAATTTCCCGTTCCGGCAGTGAGACGCTGACCTAAAGCCTCTCAAACGCGGATACCCAGGAGCCAAGCATGGCAAAGAAGAGTTCAATCGAGAAGAACAACCGGCGCAAGCGGATGGTGAAGAACGCCGCCCCGAAGCGCGAGCGGTTGAAGGCGATCATCGCCGACAAGACGCTGCCGATGGAGGAGCGGTTCGCCGCCACCCTGAAGCTTGCGGAAATGCCGCGCAATTCGTCGGCCACCCGCATTCGTCTGCGTTGCGAGCTGTCGGGCCGCCCGCGCTCGAACTATCGCAAGAACAAGCTGTCCCGTATCGCGCTCCGCGACCTTGGCTCCAAGGGCATGGTCCCGGGCCTCGTGAAGTCGAGCTGGTAAGGAGGGTCGTTTAGATGTCTACGCACGATCCAATCAGCGATCTGATCACCCGCATCCGCAACGCGCAGATGCGCTCCAAGAGCAAGGTCTCCACGCCCGGCTCGAAGATGCGCGAGAACGTCCTCGAAGTGCTCAAGAGCGAGGGCTACATCCGCGGTTACGCCACCCTCGAGCACGCCTCGGGCCGCAGCGAGATCGAGATCGAGCTGAAGTATTTCGACGGCGAGCCCGTCATCCGCGAGATCGAACGTGTCTCCAAGCCAGGGCGTCGCGTGTACGCCTCGGTGAAGAACCTGCCGCGGGTCAATAACGGGCTCGGTATTTCGGTGTTGTCGACGCCGAAGGGGATCATGGCCGACCACAGTGCGCGTGAAGCGAACGTGGGCGGTGAAGTCCTCTTCACGGTGTTCTGAGAAGGGTTTTTGATCCATGTCACGAGTTGGCAAAAGGCCTGTGGCGGTGCCGTCCGGTGTGACCGCGACCGTCGATGGGCAGACCGTCAAGATGAAGGGCCCGAAGGGCCAGCTTCAGTTCGTCGTCCATGACGACGTCGAGGTGAAGCTCGAGAGCGGCCAGATCAAGGTCAAGCCGCGGGCTGAGACCAATCGCGCGCGGGCGCTGTATGGCACCGCTCGCGCCCAGGTCGCGAATCTGGTCGAAGGCGTCACCAAGGGCTTCGAGAAGAAGCTTGAGATCACCGGCGTCGGTTACCGCGCCGCGATGCAGGGCAAGAACCTGCAGCTCGCGCTCGGTTACAGCCACGACGTGATCTACGCGATCCCGGAAGGGATCACGATCGCCGTGCCGAAGCCGACCGAAATCACGGTGTCGGGCAGCGACATTCAGCGCGTCGGCCAGGTTGCCGCCGAGATCCGCTCCTATCGTCCGCCGGAGCCCTACAAGGGCAAGGGCGTGAAGTATGTGGGCGAATTCATCTTCCGCAAGGAAGGCAAGAAGAAGTAACGGAGCCGGTCATGTCCAAAGCCAAGGTTACCAATGCCCGGCGCAAGCGGAGTGTGCGGCTGAAGCTGCGCCGCTCCGGTGGTGGTCGTCCGCGTCTGTCGGTGTTCCGCTCGTCCAAGCACATCTACGCCCAGGTCATCGACGACCTGAAGGGCGAGACGCTGGCCTCTGCCTCGTCGCTTGAGAAGTCGATGCGCGACGGCGGCAAGACCGGCGCCGACATCGATGCAGCGAAGGCGGTCGGCAAGCTGCTGGCCGAACGCGCCGCCGAGAAGGGCGTCAAGGAAGTCGTGTTCGATCGCGGCAGCTACCTCTACCACGGGCGCGTCAAGGCTCTCGCCGACGCTGCGCGTGAGAGCGGGCTGAGCTTCTAACAGAATTTGAGGATTGAGGCGCAAGCCTCTGAAGGATTGGAAAAATGGCAGAACGCGAACAACGTGGTGGACGCGATCAACGCGGCGGCGGGCGTGAACGCAAGGAGCGCGAGGAGCGCGACAGCGAGTTCGTCGACAAGCTCGTCCACATCAATCGCGTGGCCAAGGTCGTCAAGGGCGGCAAGCGCTTCGGTTTCGCTGCGCTGGTCGTGATCGGCGATCAGAAGGGCCGCGCCGGCTTCGGTCATGGCAAGGCGCGCGAAGTGCCCGAGGCGATCCGCAAGGCCACCGAGTCCGCCAAGCGCAACCTGACCCGCGTGTCGCTGCGCGAGGGTCGTACGCTGCATCACGACATCGCCGGCCGTCATGGCGCTGGCCGCGTCTACCTGCGTGCAGCTCCGGCCGGTACCGGCATCATCGCCGGTGGCCCGATGCGCGCCGTGTTCGAGACGCTCGGCGTCCAGGACGTGGTGGCGAAGTCGATCGGCTCGTCGAACCCGTACAACATGGTTCGCGCGACCTTCGATGCGCTGAAGCACCAGGACTCACCGCGTTCGGTCGCGGCGCGCCGCAACATCAAGGTGTCCACCCTCCAGGGTCGTCGCATCGGCGGCGATGCCGAGGCGGCGGCTGACTAACCAACGCTTTTCGGAGTAGACCACGATGGCCAAGGCCGCAAAGACGATCAAGCTCGAGCAGACCGGCAGCGCGATCCGCCGCCATCACTCGCAGCGTTCGACGCTGATCGGGCTCAAGCTCAACAAGATCGGCCGCGTCAGCGAACTGCCGGACACCCCGGCCGTCCGCGGCATGATCGAAAAGGTTCACCATCTCGTTCGCATCGTCGACGAGAAGTAAAATTGCGCGCATGATCCCAAAGGGCGGATCCCGGTTTTCGGACCAGATCATGCGCAAAACACAAGGAGCAGGGCGATGAAGCTCAGCGATATCGCCGACAACGCCGGCTCGCGCAAGAAGCGCATGCGCGTCGGCCGTGGCATCGGTTCGGGCAAGGGCAAGCAGTCCGGCCGCGGCGGCAAGGGCCAGACCGCGCGTTCGGGCGTGCGCATCAAGGGTTTCGAGGGCGGCCAGATGCCGATGCATCGCCGTCTGCCCAAGCGCGGCTTCAACAACATCTTCCGCGTTGAGTACGCCGAGATCAATCTCGACCGTCTCCAGGATGCGGTCGATGCCAAGAAGCTCGACACTGGCAGCGTCGTCAACGTCGAGGCGCTGGTGAAGGCAGGCGTGCTGCGTCGCGCCAAGGCCGGCCTGCGGCTGCTCGGCCGCGGCGAGCTCAAGGCCAAGCTGAACATCGAAGTCCACGGCGCCACCAAGTCCGCGATCGAAGCGGTCGAGAAGGCCGGTGGTTCGGTGAAGATCCTCGCCCCTGCCAAGGAAGAAGGCGAGGCGGCGTAACAAACGCGTCATTGGCCCGCGCCTCGCGGGCCTTTTTCGCATGCGGGACGATGGACTTATCGAAGCCGAAGCCCCAGATAATGTCCGGCGTCCGCTAGAATAGCCCGGCCGCGGGTATGACGGCGCAAAAGGCGGCGGGAGAAAGTCCAATATGGCCTCTGCAGCGGAACAACTGGCAGCCAACCTCAATTTCGGCGCGTTCGCCAAGGCCGACGAACTGAAGAAGCGCATCTGGTTCACGCTGGGTGCGCTGCTCGTTTATCGGCTCGGCACCTACATCCCGCTGCCCGGCATCGATCCCAACATCTGGGAGCAGGTGTTCAAGTCGCAGGCGGGCGGCATCCTCGGCATGTTCAACATGTTCGCCGGCGGCGGTATCCATCGCATGGCGATCTTCGCGCTGAACATCATGCCGTACATCTCGGCCTCGATCATCATTCAGCTCCTGACCACCGTCTCGCCGCAGCTCGAGGCGCTGAAGAAGGAAGGTGAGGCGGGCCGCAAGACGCTGAACCAGTACACCCGCTATCTGACGGTGATCCTGGCCGCGTTCCAGTCCTACGGCATCGCGGTCGGTCTCGAAGGCGCCGGCAACGTCGTCAGCGATCCCGGCATGTTCTTCCGTCTTTCCACCGCGATCACGCTGACCGGCGGCACCATGTTCCTGATGTGGCTGGGCGAGCAGATCACCTCGCGCGGTATCGGCAACGGTATCTCGCTGATCATTCTCTCCGGCATCGTTGCCGAGCTGCCGGCGGCGCTCGCCAACATGCTCGAGCTTGGCCGTCAGGGTGCGATGTCGACCGGCCTGATCCTGGTCGTGATCGTGATGGCGGTCGCTGTGATCGCCTTCATCGTGTTCATGGAGCGTGCCCAGCGCCGGCTGCTGATCCAGTATCCGAAGCGCCAGGTAGGCAACAAGATGTTCGAGGGCCAGTCCTCGCATCTGCCGCTCAAGCTCAACACCTCGGGCGTGATTCCGCCGATCTTCGCGTCCTCGCTGCTGCTGCTGCCGACCACGGTTGCGAACTTCAACGCCGGCAAGGGGCCGGAATGGTTCCAGTGGATCACCACCCAGCTCGGCCACGGCCGTCCGCTGTTTCTGATCCTCTATCTCGCGCTGATCGTGTTCTTCGCCTTCTTCTACACCGCGATCGTGTTCAACCCGACCGAGACCGCCGACAATCTGAAGAAGCACGGCGGCTTCGTCCCGGGTATCCGCCCCGGCGAGCGCACGGCCGAATATATCGACTACGTGCTGTCGCGCATCACCGTGCTGGGTGCGATCTACCTGGCGATCGTCTGCTTGATCCCGGAGATCCTGATCTCCTACGCCTCGGTGCCGTTCTATTTCGGCGGCACCTCGTTGCTGATCGTTGTCAGTGTCACCATGGACACGGTGGCGCAGGTGCAGGGCTATCTGCTGGCTCATCAGTACGAAGGCCTGATCCGCAAGTCGAAGCTGCGGGGCCGCCGCAGGTAGCGCGCACCGCAAGATGACGAACGAGCTCGCGCGCCGCATCGCTATCACGATCGGCGCGCTTCTCGTTTATAGGCTCGGAACGCACATCCCGGTCACCGGCGTCTGGACGTCGATGGGCGCACTGCCGCCGGGCGCATTTGCCCGGTTGTCGATCTTCTCTCTTGGTCTCATCCCCTATCTGAGCGCGGCGATCTTCATTCGATTGCTGTCGCTGGTCTGGAAACGGCTCAGCGCGATCGAGCGCTCCAGCGAGCGCGGCCGCACCAGCATCGCGCGCTACACGCTGCTTCTCACCCTGCTGCTCACCACGTTCCAGGCCTGGGGCATAGCGACGGCCATTCAGCGGATTCCGGAGATCGCCGCTGATTCCGGCGGCTGGTTCGTGCTCTCGACCGCAGTCTCGATGACGGGGGGCGTGTTCTTTCTGATCTGGCTCAGTGAGCAGATTACGCGCCGCGGCATCGGCAACGGCCTCGCGCTGATTCTCAGCGTGGCCATCATTCCTGACCTTCCGGGTGAGCTCGCCGCGATTCTCGACTTGGTGCGGCGTGGCGCGGTTTCCAGCAATCTCGTGCTGGGCCATGCGGCGCTTTGGATAGCGATGGTCGTGCTGATCGTCGTCGTCGAATCCGCGCGGCGGAATGTGCCGGTGCAATTTGCCGAGCGCCGCGTCGGTGAGCGCGTCCTTCTGTCGCGTGCGGTAGTGCTGCCGATCAAGATCAACAGCGCCGGTTATCTGGTGCCCAGCACAGTGGGGCCGTGGCTGATCTATTTGCCGCTCGCCTTTGCCGATTGGATCTTCACTGCCGATACGCCCTGGCTCAACGCGGTCTATCTGCATCTTCACTATGGCCGGCCGGCGCATCTCATCGTCGGATCGCTTGCCGTGTTCGTGCTCGCAATCGTCTACACGGCGTTTGTCGTCGATCCCGATAACGCCGCCGAATCGCTTGCCCGGCAGGGCGGGGTGATTCCCGGCGTCATGCCGGGTGAGGCCACCGCTGAATATCTCGACCGCGTGGTGTCGTCGACGACGCTGTTGGGTGCGGCCTATTTGACTGCGATTTCGCTGATTCCGGAGGTGTTCTTGGCCTACGGGAATGGGCTAGATTACAAAATGGGTGGTGGTGCAGCGCTGATTGTGGTTTGCACTATTCTCGACATTCAAACACAGGTGCGCGACCTATCGCTCACCAATCCGGGGGGCGTACGCCGATGAGAATTATACTTCTTGGACCGCCAGGGTCGGGCAAGGGGACCCAGGCGCAGCGACTGGTGCAGCGCTATGGCATCGTCCAGCTCTCGACCGGCGAGATGTTGCGCGCAGCCGTCGCGGCCGGAACGCCGGTCGGGCTCAAGGCCAAGGAGATCATGGCCAGCGGCGGTCTCGTCCCTGACGACATCGTGGTTGGAATCATCTCCGATCGGATCGACCAGCCGGACGCGAAGAATGGTTTCATCCTGGACGGATTCCCGCGCACTGTGCCGCAGGCCGAGGCGCTGGACGAGCTCCTGAAGCACAAGCACATGAAGCTCGACGCCGTGATCGAGTTGCGCGTCAACGAGAGTGCACTCTTGAGCCGCGTCGAGACCCGTGTCGCCCAGATGCGGGAGCGCGGGGAGGAGGTCCGGGTCGACGACACCCCGGAGGTCCTGACCAGGCGACTCGCCAGCTACCGCAGCCAGACGGAACCACTGATTCACTACTATTCCGAGCGCCGGAAGCTCTCGACCATCGACGGCATGATGGCCATCGACGAGGTCACCCGTGCCATCCACCGCCAGCTGCTGGCGCTGGGCGCGGTCGAGCCCAAGACCCATGCTCGTAGCGCGGCCAAGGCAGCGCCCGCCAAGAAGGGGGCCAAGAAGGCCAAGGTAGCCAAAAAGCCGGCGAAAACGGCCAAAAAGGCTGCCAAATCGGCGAAATCAGCCAAAAAGGCTGTGAAGGGCGCCAAGAAAGCGGCGAAGAAGGTTGCCAAGAAATCGGTCAAGAAGGCCGCCAAGACGGCAGTCAAAAAGGGTGCCAAAAAGGCCGCAAAAAAGGTCACGAAAAAGCGAGCCAAGCGCTAGCGGCGGTTGACGAAAGCCCCCTGAATCCCTTAATAAGCCCCGCATCCAAGTCGGATAGTTTCAAACGATGCCGGGCCCCAGGAAGACTAGGGGTGGGCGTCGTGTTCGCGTTTGTGAACACCTGCCCGAGAAACATAAGCACTTAAAGCCCGATTCCTGACGAGGGATCGGCAACAGGAGAGAAGGCCGTGGCCCGTATTGCCGGCGTGAACATTCCGACCAACAAGCGCGTGCTGATCGCGCTCCAGTACATCCATGGCATCGGCCAGAAGATCGCTGGTGAGATCCTCGAAAAGGTGAAGATCCCCGAGGATCGTCGCGTCAATCAGCTCAGCGATGCCGAAGTGCTCCAGATCCGCGAAGTCATTGACCGCGACTATCTCGTCGAGGGTGATCTGCGTCGTGAAGTCGGTATCAACATCAAGCGTCTGATGGACCTCGGCTGCTATCGCGGCCTGCGTCATCGTCGCGGTCTGCCGGTGCGCGGTCAGCGCACCCACACCAATGCGCGTACGCGCAAGGGTCCGGCCAAGGCCATCGCCGGCAAGAAGAAGTAAGTTTTCGAATCCAATCGCGGCGTGTGGCGATAGGGGAAACCCGTTCGCCACGCGCCTTTCGTTCCATCAGGTGTAGCCGCTGGCATTACGGCGGCGTTTGAGATCTCCAGGAAAGGTACTCTATGGGCAAGGAAGCCACCCGCGTTCGTCGTCGTGAGCGTAAGAACATCGCCTCCGGCGTCGCGCACGTGAACTCGTCCTTCAACAACACGACCATCACCATCACCGACGCACAGGGCAACACGATTGCCTGGTCTTCCGCCGGCACGATGGGCTTCAAGGGCTCGCGCAAGTCGACCCCGTATGCCGCGCAGGTCGCCGCTGAAGACGTGTCCAAGAAGGCGCAGGAACACGGCATGCGCACGCTGGAAGTCGAAGTCGCCGGTCCCGGTTCGGGCCGTGAGTCGGCGCTCCGCGCGCTGCAGGCCGCGGGCTTCACCGTCACCTCGATCCGCGACGTGACCACGATCCCGCACAACGGTTGCCGTCCGCGCAAGCGTCGGCGCGTCTGATACGAAGTTGCGGGCGCTGTGGTGCCCGCGATGCTTTTTTTAAGAAGCCGCGGGTTTGATCTGCGGCCTTTCTCCAACGCCAGTGTTTGAATTTTCAAATCGACTGGCCTGTATGGGTGAAACAGTGACGATCCAGAAAAATTGGCAAGAACTGATTCGGCCGAACAAGCTCCAGGTGCAGCCCGGCAGCGATTCCTCGCGTTTCGCGACCATCGTCGCCGAGCCGCTCGAGCGTGGTTTCGGCCAGACGCTCGGCAACGCGCTGCGCCGCATCCTGCTCTCCTCGCTCCAGGGCGCGGCGGTGCAGTCGGTGCACATCGACGGCGTGCTGCACGAGTTCTCCTCGATCGCTGGCGTCCGTGAGGACGTCACCGACATCGTGCTGAACATCAAGGACATCGCGATCAAGATGCAGGGCGAAGGCCCCAAGCGCATGGTCGTGAAGAAGTCGGGCCCGGGCACTGTCACAGCTGGCGACATCCAGACCGTCGGCGACGTCGTCGTGCTGAACCCGGACCTCCAGATCTGCACGCTCGACGAGGGCGCCGAGATCCGCATGGAGTTCACGGTCTCCACCGGCAAGGGCTACGTGCCGGCCGAGCGCAACCGTCCCGAGGACGCGCCGATCGGCCTGATCCCGGTCGACAGCCTGTACTCGCCGGTCCGCAAGGTCTCCTACAAGGTCGAGAACACCCGCGAGGGCCAGATCCTCGACTACGACAAGCTGACCATGACGATCGAGACCGACGGCGCGATCTCGCCGGATGACTCGGTGGCCTACGCCGCCCGCATCCTGCAGGATCAGCTCAACGTGTTCGTCAACTTCGAAGAGCCGCGCAAGGAAGTCGCCCAGGAAATCATCCCGGACCTCGCCTTCAACCCGGCCTTCCTCAAGAAGGTGGACGAGCTCGAGCTGTCGGTGCGTTCGGCCAACTGCTTGAAGAACGACAACATCGTCTACATCGGCGACCTCGTGCAGAAGAGCGAAGCGGAAATGCTCCGCACCCCGAACTTCGGTCGCAAGTCGCTGAACGAGATCAAGGAAGTGCTGGCCCAGATGGGTCTGCATCTCGGCATGGAAGTGCCGGGCTGGCCGCCGGAGAACATCGACGAGCTCGCCAAGCGCTTCGAGGATCACTACTGAGTATTTCCACAGTCGTGGCCGGAGTCATCCGGCCACGATTTTTATTGGGCGAACGCAGGCAGCCCACCTGAGCAACATGTCCGACGAACCGTCGCGGCAGTTTTAAGTAAGGACACCACACATGCGTCACGGCAAGGTTCATCGGAAGCTCAACCGCACGGCCGAGCACCGCCGCGCGATGTTCGCCAACATGGCGGCCGCGCTGATCAAGCACGAGCAGATCGTCACCACGCTGCCCAAGGCCAAGGAGCTTCGTCCGATCGTCGAGAAGCTCGTCACTCTCGGCAAGAAGGGCGGCCTCTCCATGCGCCGCCAGGCCATCTCCGAGATGCGCGACAAGGACCAGGTCAAGAAGCTGTTCGATGTTCTGGCGCCCCGCTACAAGGATCGCCAGGGCGGCTACACCCGCATCATCAAGGCCGGCTTCCGCTACGGCGACAACGCCGCGATGGCCGTGATCGAGTTCGTCGATCGCGACGTCGATGCCAAGGGCCAGGACTCAGGTCCGGTGCAGGCAAAGGAAGCCGAGGCGGCGTAAGCCGGACGGCATTTGAATTTTTTGAGAAAGCGGCGCCCTCGGGTGCCGCTTTTTTGTATCCCGCAGCCATTTCTCATGCTGCGCACGCGATGATTTTGACAGAACGTTTTGATTGGGGCTTCGATGAGGATCGCCTTTGGGATTGCGCTGGCGCTGCTGATATCGCCCGCTACAGCCGAGACGCTGGTCGAGCGCGGCGCCTATCTCGTTGGCAGCGTGATGGTCTGTAACAACTGCCACACGCCGCGTGGGCCCCAGGGCCTCGACATGACGCGCATGCTCTCGGGCGGCCAGACCTTTGACGAGCCCGCTTTCAAGGTCACCGCATCCAACATCACGCCCGATAAGGAGACCGGCATCGGCAGCTGGAGCGATGCCGAGCTGAAGCATTTCCTCGTCAGCGGCGTCAGGCCGAACGGATCGGCCGTTGCGCCGATCATGCCGACCATCTTCTACACGGTGCTCACGACCCGCGATCTCGATGCACTCACTGCCTACTTGCGCTCGGTGCCATCGGTGCATCGCGAGACGCCGGCGCCGGAATACAAGATCTCACTGAAGCCAGAAATGCCGACCTATGCGGGCAAGCAGGCGACCGAGGCGGAGCTGGCCGACAAGCTTGCCCGCGGCCGCTACCTCCTGACCATCGCCCATTGCCTCGAATGCCACACGCCGGAGGGCCGGTCCGTCGTGCACGACTTCGCTGATGCCAGCGGGAAGGGTGGACGCACCTTCAGAGGGCCGTGGGGCGAATCTGTCTCGCCCAACATCACCTCGGATCCTGCGGCCGGCATCGGGCAGTGGAGCGACGACGAAATCAAACGTGCGATTACGCAAGGCGTCGCGCGCGATGGTCGCAAGCTCAAGCCGCCGATGGCTTATGCTGGCTACGCCACCATGACGGCCCAGGATCTCGATGCCATCGTCGCGTTCGTCCGAACGCTACCGCCGAAAAGCTGAAACCTCACGCGTCGGTGAGGGACGATTGAAGCTGCGTGCGCAGCGCACGATATCTCCGTCAACAGCAATGGAGATTGACTGATGAAGATCGACCTTTCCGGAAAGACTGCTCTCGTCACCGGCTCGACCGCCGGCATCGGCCACGCCATCGCCAAGGGCCTCGCGGGCTCGGGTGCGAGCGTCGTGATCAATGGGCGCGGCCGGGACAAGGTCGATGCCGCTGTGCGCAAGCTGGAAGGGACGGGTAGCAAGGTGCGAGGCATCGCCGCCGACGTCTCGACCGCTGCTGGCTGCAAGGCGCTGGTGGCGGCACTGCCTGAGGTCGACATCCTCATCAACAACGCCGGCATCTTCGAGCCGAAGGGCTTCTTCGAGATTCCGGACGAGGATTGGAGCCGCTTCTTCGAGGTCAACGTGATGAGCGGCGTGCGGCTGTCGCGCGCCTACATGCAGGGCATGCTGAAGCGCAACTGGGGCCGCATCGTCTTCATCTCCTCCGAGTCCGGACTCAATATTCCCGCCGAGATGATTCACTACGGCATGAGCAAAACAGCCCAGCTCGCGGTCGCGCGTGGCCTCGCGCAGCTCACCCAGGGTACCAGCGTTACCGTGAACTCGGTGCTGCCTGGCCCGACCATGTCCGAGGGCGTCGAGACTTTCGTGAAGGATCTCGCCTGGCAAAACGGGCAATCGGTGGATGAAGCCGCCGCCAATTTCGTCAGGCAGCACCGCCCGAGCTCGCTGATCCAGCGTTTTGCCAGCGTCGACGAGATCGCCAACATGGTGGTCTATGTCGCCTCGAAGGAGGCATCCGCGACCAACGGCGCGGCGCTACGGGCAGAAGGCGGCATCGTCAACACTATCGCTTAAGCCGTCATCGGGCGTCGGGAGCGGGAGTTCCAGCCTAGCTGTTCTGCTCCCGCGCCCCTTTCATTCGTGGCGAGACTGGCTAAAACGGGCCACCATGCTCTGGCCCCTCTCGACCCGCCACAAGCGCCTGTTCAGGCTGACATCCGCGCGCTGGCAGCGGCGGGCGATCTTTCTGCTCGGCGGGATCGGGGTCGGCGCTGCAGCGGTGGCGCTGGCGCAGCTGGCCGATCTCGCGCAGCACGCCTTCGCGCTCCTGCTGGCCAAGTCGCGCTATGCCGTGCTGGCGGTGACGCCGCTCGGCTTCATGCTGTCGGCCTATATGACCATCCGTCTTTTTCCGAATGCGCAGGGCAGCGGCATCCCGCAGGCGATCGCCGCGCGCCATCTGACCGATCAGGCGGCGCGTGAGAGCCTGGTCTCCATCCGGATCGCGATCGGCAAGATGATCCTGACCCTGTTCGGGTTGCTGTGCGGCGGCTCTGTGGGGCGGGAAGGGCCGACCGTTCAGGTCGGCGCGTCCATCATGTTCGCGCTCGGTCGTGTCTCGCCGCGTCGCCAGCCTGGATTGATCCTGGCCGGTGCGGCTGCCGGCGTCGCCGCGGCCTTCAATACGCCGCTCGCCGGAATCGTCTTCGGCATCGAGGAGATGAGCCGAGCATTCGAGACCCGCACATCCAGCCTGATCATTGCCGCCGTCATCGCCGCCGGCCTGACGTCTCTCGCGCTGGCCGGCAATTACGCCTATTTCGGCAGCAGCGCGATGTCGCTGGCGCGTGGCGCCGACTGGCTGGCCGTTCCGGCCTGCGGCGTCGTCGGCGGCCTCGCCGGCGGCCTGTTCAGCCGTGTTGTCATCGCCATGGCGCGCGGTTTCAAGAACCCGCTCGGACGTGCGATCAAGGGCCACCCACTCTGGTTTGCTTTTGCCTGCGGCTTCGCCGTGGCGATTTGCGGCCTGGTGTCGGGCGATACAGTTTACGGCACGGGATACGTGCAGGTGAAAGAGGCGCTGGATCACGGCACCCCGCTGCCGCAGAACTTCGGCGTGCTCAAGCTGCTGGCGACGAGCTTCGCCGCGATCAGCGGCATACCGGGCGGCATCTTTTCGCCTTCGCTCGCCGTCGGCGCCGGCATCGGCAGCAACATCGCCGCGTTCTTCCACGACGCGCCGCTTGGTGCGATCATGCTGCTCCGCATGGTCTCGTATTTCGCCGGCGTCGTGCAGGCGCCGATCACCGCCTTCGTGATCGTGACCGAGATGACCGACAATCACGGCATGGTCGTGCCGCTGATGGCGGCCGCGCTGATCGCGCATTTCGTCTCGCGCATGATCTGCGAGGAGGGTATCTATCACGCGCTCGCGAAAGGCTTTGTCGAGCGGGCGACGCGTCCGCGCGAGGGGGAGGGAAGATGAGCCGTTTCTGGAGCAGCTTGACGCATGATTTGAAGCCCTACGTGCCGGGCGAACAGCCGCGCATGGCGGACCTGGTCAAGCTGAACACCAACGAGAATCCGGTCGGCCCGTCGCCGCGTGCGCTGGAGGCGATCCGCGACGCGGCAGCCGATACGCTGCGTCTGTATCCGGACCCGCAGGCAACCGCGCTGCGGGCAGCCCTGGCCGCCTATCACGGCGTGAGACCGGAGCAGGTGTTCGTCGGCAACGGCTCGGACGAGGTGCTGGCGCATACCTTCGTCGCGCTGCTGAAGCACGATGCACCGCTGCTGTTTCCCGATATCACCTACAGTTTCTATCCGGTCTATTGCCGTCTGTTCGGCATCGCCTATGAGACCGTGCCGCTCGATCAGGCCATGCAGATACGCATCGCGGATTATCGCCGGCCGGCCGGCGCGATCATCATCCCCAATCCGAACGCGCCGACGGGGATCGCGCTGTCGCGCGCCGAGATCGCGGCGCTCCTGCACGAGCATCCCGATATTCCCGTGGTCGTTGACGAGGCCTATGTCGACTTCGGCGCCGAGACCGCAATTCCGCTGGTCGCGTCCCGTCGCAATCTGCTGGTCGTGCAGACCATGTCCAAGTCGCGCGCGCTCGCCGGGCTTCGGGTCGGATATGCGATCGGCGATGCCGATCTGATCGATGCGCTGACGCGCGTGAAGGACAGCTTCAATTCATATCCGCTCGGCCGGCCGGCCCAGGCCGGCGCGATCGCGTCGATCGCGGACGAGGCCTATTTCCAACAGAGCCGCCTTTGCGTGATCGAGGGCAGGGAGCGGCTGACCCGCGGACTGAAAGCGGCCGGCTTCGACGTGCTGCCGTCTCTGGCCAACTTCGTCTTCGCGCGCCATCCCGCGTATGAGGGGGCCGCGCTTGCAGCGGCGCTACGCGAGCAGGCGGTGATCGTCCGCCACTTCTCAGCGCCTCGCATCTCGGATTTCTTGCGGATCACCGTCGGAACGGATGAGCAGATCGACCGGCTGCTGTCGGCGTTGGCTGAGATCGTGGGACAACACGAGAAATCGTAGGGTCGGCAAAGCGGCTTGTCCGCCGTAGCTCGAAGAGCGAAGGCGGAAGCGCGCCCACCATCTCTCGCGCCATTGCGAGGTGGTGGGCACGGCGCAAGGGCGCCTTTGCCCACCCTACCCACCTGCGATGTGGTCGCCTACCACCCCTCCAGCACGATCTTGCCGCGCGACTTGCCGCTCTCGAGCAGCGCGTGCGCGCGCTTGAGATTAGCCGCGTTGATGGTGCCGAAAGTCTGGTCGAGCGTGGTACGCAGCACGCCCTTGTCGATGAGATCGGCGACGTCGTTCAGCAAGTGATGTTGCGCGATCATGTCAGGCGTCTGGAACGAGGAGCGCGTGAACATCGATTCCCAGTGTACCGAGATCGCCTTGCCCTTGAACGTGCTCATGGCGAATTCCGGGGGATCGTCGATCAGGCCGAACTTTCCCTGCGGCGCCATGAACTCGGCGATGCTCTTGTAGTGCTGGTCGGTGAAGGTGAGGCTTGCCACCAGCGCGACCGGCGGCAGCTTCAGTTTCTCGATCTGCTCCTTCATCGGCTTGCCGTGATCGATCACCGCGTGCGCGCCGAGATCGAGGCACCATTTCTGTGACTCCGGCCGCGTCGCGGTCGCAACCACGGTGAGGCCGGTGAGGCGGCGGGCGAGCTGGATCAGGATCGAGCCGACACCGCCGGCGCCGCCGGTGATCAGGAGCGTGCGTGGATCGACGCTCTTGCCCGGGACTGCGCCGAGACGATCGAACAGCAATTCCCATGCGGTGATGGAGGTGAGGGGCAGGGCGGCGGCCTGCGCGAATGAGAGCGACTTCGGCCTGTTGCCGACGATGCGTTCGTCGACCAGATGGAATTCGGAATTGGTGCCCTGGCGCAGGATCGAGCCTGCGTAAAACACCTCGTCGCCCGGCTTGAACAGCGTGACGTCGGGGCCGACAGCATCGACGATGCCGGCGGCGTCATAGCCCAAGATCTTGGTCTCGCCCTCCGGCGGCGCGGCGCGCTTGCGCACCTTGTAATCGACCGGATTGGCCGAGATCGCCTTTACGGCGACGCGGATGTCGCGTCCTTTGGGCTCTGGTTTGGCAGTCTCGAAATCGATCAGCGCGTCCTGATCCTCGATCGGAAGCGACTTCTTGTAGCCGACGGCCTTCATGGCTGGTCTCCATCAGATGGCGTATTCGCCTGCCGCTCTTAACTGTCCCGCTAGCTCCAATTTGGCAAGTACTGTACGTTCGGGGATATAGTCCCTGTTTGGATACTATTGGGAAAACAAGCATGAAACGGCGCAATTTTGCCCGTCGCCCCGGCTGCTCGGTCGAGGCGACGCTGGATTTGATCGACGGCAAGTGGAAGGGCGTGATCCTCTATCATTTGCAGAGCGGCACCCAGCGCTTCGGCGAACTGCGCCGCATGATGCCGGGCATCACCCAGCGCATGCTGACCAAGCAGCTTCGCGCGCTGGAGGAGGACAAGCTGGTCATCCGCAAGGTCTATGCCGAGGTGCCGCCGCGCGTGGAGTATTGCCTCTCCGAGTTGGGGGAGAGCCTGCGGCCGGTGATCGATATTCTCAAAGCCTGGGGCGAGAGCCACCAGCAGCGGCTGTCCTGCGCGCCGCCGCCTGACGTGGTGAAGAAGCCAAAGCGCGCAGCGTAATATCCGGGAGCGGCGTGCCGCTCCCGGAAGGGATCGCCTAGAACGCGACCTGCGTGCGCATTGCGACCGCGTTGAACGTCGAGCCCGTGTTCACCGAGGAGGTCGCACTCGCCTGCTTGGAGATGTCGCCATGCAGGTAATCGAGCATGAAGCGGACGTTGTTGTTGACGTACCAGTTCAGCGCCGCGGTGTAGATGGTTTGCCGTCCGCCCGCGATGCCTGCGGCGGTCGCGAGCTGATCGTTCAAATTCATCGTGCTCACGCGTCCGGCGATTTCCCAGGCGCCCCAGCCGCCACCGGCCAGCGAGAAGGGATTGGCCGGCTTGATGCCACCATACGAGGCGCTCGCCGCGTTGTAGGCACGGCTCTCGCCGGTCAGCACGTAGCCGACCTGCGCGTAGCCGCCGTCGAATTTCAGGCTCGACGCGCCGAGCGGCGGCAGGCCCGTATTCGCCGTGCGGTCGACGTTGAACCAGTAATATTCGCCCTGCGCGATAAACGAGCCATAGGTCGCGGCCGCTTCGACGCCGTAGACCTGCGCGCCCGATACGTTGGCAATCGCACCGGTGGAAATCAACGTCGTGGGATCGATCCGCAGCTCGGGCCGGTCGCTGAGCGTTAGCGTCTGCGCCTGCGTCACCAGGTTGCGCGGCGGCTGGATCAGCCATTCCGCATCGGCGCCGACATGCACGGAGTAGCCGTTGCCGCTGACCGGGTTGCCGGCGATGCGGGCGACTGCGCCATATTGCTCGCTGCTTCCGGGCGGGGAGACGCTGGAGGCGGAGTGGATCGCGCCCGTGGTCGGTCCTGTAACGTAGGCGCCCATCCAGAGCTGGTCATTCCACCAGCGGGTGCCAACCGCCGAGCGGAAGTCACCGGCTGCGATGTTCTGCGCGATGATGCCGGCCGAGGCGCGCTCCATGAACATGATGTCGTTGGAGCTGGTGGATTCGTCGAGCGTCCAGGCAATATCCATGACGCCGGCTTCGACCGCCATCTTGCCGCCGAATGGCTTGAGGCCGGTATAGCTCAGATAGGCGTTTTCGATGCCCGACGTGCCGCCGCCCGGCAGGAAGCCGACAGCGGTGCCGCCGGCCGCGCCGGTGCCGCCAAAACCGTCGGCCGTGCCGCCGAAATCGTAGATCAGGGAGTAATTCCAGTCGCCGAAGAACTTGCCGACGATGCCGATACGCGCCCGGCGAACGTTCTCGCCGCTGTCGAGCTTTTGCGGCACGGTTGATGCCGTGTCGGGGCGGTAATTGTAGCCGCCGACATCCCAGTGCACGCGGCTCGTGATGGCAACGCAGTTCTGCTCGTCCGCGGTGCAGATGGTCGGCCGGTTATTCGGCATCGTCACCACGACGCCTGACGGGGCGACCGGACCCTTGACCGGAATGGCCGCGTTGGCGTTGGCGAGGGCAGCTTTCGCCTCCGAGCGCGCTTCAGCCTTGGCCTCGGCCTTGGCTTCCTGCCTGGCTTTCGCCGTGGCGGCCGTGTTCGCGGCGGTCTGGTTCTGGAGCTTGTCGAGCTTCTGCTCCAGCATCTTCAACTGCTGCTTCAGGAGTGCGATCTCCTGCTCGCTATTGCTGGCTGATTGAGCCTGGGCCTGTGAGGCCGCCAGCACGCCGGCGAGACCAATCGCCGTGGCTGCCATTCTTGTCCTGCTCATGTCGTGACTCCATCCTTTGACGAACTTCCCCAAGTCGCAACGGGAGAGCCTAAGAGTGATCGATGACTGCCCCGCGACGGCGCGCGCCCGGCTCTGCGGTTCCCACTGATGCCAATTCGCCGCAACCGAATCCGCCTGGCACGAGCATGCAGGATGATGCGCATCATGCCAATCCACCGCCCAAGTCAGATTGTGATTTCGCACGCCGGGCTTGCATGCCGGACACACCGGAAAGGGGCTGAATATTGCTCCCCGGCGCCCTTCTATTGGGAGGCGAACGCGCCTATATTCCGGCGTCTTTTCCAAGAGGTAGGAATGTTTCGATCGACCTGGATCGCCGTCGTCACGGCATTGTGCATAGGCTTTTCGGCCCACTTCAATCCGGCTGCGGCGCAAGACCGTCGCGTGCCCTCGTCACAGGCCGAGCTGCGGCTGTCCTATGCGCCGATCGTGCAGCGGGTGCAGCCGGCGGTCGTCAACGTTTATGCCGCCAAGGTGGTGCAGAACCGCAACCCGCTGCTGGACGACCCGATCTTCCGTCGTTTCTTCGGCGTGCCGGGCCAGCAGCAGGAGCAGGTGCAGCGGTCACTGGGCTCGGGCGTGATCGTCGATTCCTCCGGGCTCGTCGTCACCAACGTTCATGTTATCGAAGGCGCCGACCAGGTGAAGGTGTCGCTGTCGGACAAGCGCGAGTTCGAGGCCGAGATCGTCTTGAAGGACTCCCGCAGCGATCTCGCGGTGCTGCGTCTGAAGGATACAAAGGAGAAGTTTCCGGCGCTCGAATTCACCAATTCGGACGAGCTGATGGTCGGCGACGTCGTGATGGCGATCGGCAACCCCTTCGGCGTCGGCCAGACCGTGACCCATGGCATCATCTCGGCGCTAGCGCGTACGCAGGTCGGCATCACCGACTATCAGTTCTTCATCCAGACTGATGCTGCGATCAATCCCGGCAATTCCGGTGGCGCGCTGGTCGACATGAACGGCCGGCTCGCCGGCATCAACACTGCCATCTATTCGCGCTCCGGCGGCTCGCAGGGCATCGGCTTTGCGATCCCGGCCAATATGGTTCGGGTCGTCGTCGCCTCTGCCAAGAGTGGCGGCAAGGCGGTGAAGCGGCCATGGCTTGGCGCGAAGTTGCAGGCGGTGACGCCGGAGATCGCGGAGAGCCTCGGTCTGCGCTCGCCGACCGGTGCGCTGGTCGCGAGCGTCGTTGCCAATGGGCCTGCGGCGAAGGCCGGGTTGAAATCCTCCGACCTCATCACCGGGATCGACGGCCAGGCCGTGGACGATCCCAACGCGTTTGACTATCGCTTCGCCACCCGCCCGATCGGCGGGTCAGCGCAGATCGACCTGCAGCGCGGCGGCAAGCCGCTCAAGCTGACGATCGCGCTCGAGACTGCCCCCGATACCGGCCGCAACGAGCTCGTCGTCACCGCGCGCTCGCCGTTCCAGGGCGCGAAGGTCTCGACCATCACGCCGGCGGTCGCCGACGAGCTGCATCTCGACGCCGACACCGAAGGCGTCGTCATCACCGAGCTCGGTGATGACTCCCCGGCCGCCCAGGTCGGCTTCCAGAAGGGCGACATCATCCTGGCCGTCAACAACCAGAAGATCGGCAAGACCGGCGACCTCGAGAAGGTGGCAGGCGTCAGCCAGCGGCTCTGGCGCATCACGCTGGTGCGCGGCGGTCAGCAGATCAACGTCACGCTGGGCGGATGAGTCCGAAGCGACCACAGGAGACGCCAACTCTCTTTGCCGCGGCGGGGCTCGATCACGATGCCCCGCATCCGCTGCCCGACAGGCTGCGGCCGCGCGCGCTGTCGGAGGTCGTAGGCCAAGATCACATCCTCGGCCCTGATGGCGCACTGACGCGCATGCTGGAGACGCGCACGCTGGGCTCACTGGTGTTCTGGGGCCCGCCGGGCACCGGCAAGACCACGGTGGCGCGGCTGCTCGCGGATGCGACCGACCTGCATTTCGAGCAGATCTCGGCGGTCTTCTCGGGTGTAGCAGATTTGAAGAAGGCCTTCGATGCTGCGCGCGCGCGCCGCGAGATGGGCAAGGGCACGCTGCTGTTCGTCGACGAGGTGCACAGGTTCAACCGCGCCCAGCAGGATTCGTTTCTGCCCGTGATGGAAGACGGCACCGTCGTCATGGTCGGCGCCACCACGGAAAACCCGTCCTTCGAGCTCAACGCGGCGCTTTTGTCCCGCGCACGCGTCCTGGTGTTTCGCTCGCTCGATGCGGCCGCGATCGAAAAGCTGTTCGCGCATGCCGAGGCGGTCGAGGGCCGCAAGTTGCCGCTCGATGCCGAGGCGAGGGCGGCGCTGGTGCGCATGGCCGACGGCGATGGCAGAGCTTCGCTGACGCTCGCCGAAGAGGTCTGGCGCTCGGCGCGAGCCGACGAGATTTTCAATGCCGCGCAGCTGCAGGACATCCTGCAACGGCGTGCGCCAATCTACGACAAATCGGCGGATGGCCATTACAACCTGATCTCGGCCCTGCATAAATCGGTGCGCGGCTCCGATCCGGACGCCGCGCTGTATTATCTCGCGCGCATGCTGGACGCCGGCGAGGACCCGCTGTTCCTGGCGCGCCGCGTCGTGCGCATGGCGGTGGAGGATATCGGCCTTGCCGATCCGCAGGCGCTCGTCATCGCCAATGCCGCCAAGGACGCCTTCGACTTCCTCGGCCACCCCGAAGGCGAGCTCGCGATCGCGCAAGCGGTGGTCTATCTCGCCACAGCGCCGAAATCGAATGCGGTCTACACCGCGTTCGGCACGGCGATGCAGGTGGCAAAACAGGCTGGCTCGCTGCTGCCGCCAAAGCACATCCTGAACTCACCGACCAAGCTGATGAAATCGGAAGGCTACGGTTCAGGCTACGAATACGACCACGATGTCCCCGATGCCTTCTCCGGCCAAGACTACTTCCCGGAAGCCCTGGGCCGCCAGACCTTCTACGACCCGCCCGAGCGCGGCTTCGAGCGCGAGATCAGGAAGCGGCTGGATTATTGGGCCAAGCTGCGCAAGGAGCGGGGCGGCGCGGGCTAGAGGCGGCCATTTCGCCGTGACGGGAGCCGGCTTTTAGGGTACGCAGGCAACCATGAGCCGCCGCATCAAGAGAATGAACCCAAAGCCCCGTTCGCGTGACGAACGCGACGATTCGCGTCCATTCAAGGCGCGCAGCGCAAAGAAGGCTGGACCGCGGCCTGGGACCAAGCCCGGGGTAAAGCCGCCGCGCTTTGCGGCCGAGCGCGCAGAACGGCGTGCGCCCAAAGCTGCAATGGAAGAGCCGGCTGCGGCAAAGCCCGTCGAGGCGTTGCTGCCGACCAAGGTCCAGACCGTCAAGGTGACGGCTGACGAGAACAACATGCGCGTCGATCGCTTTCTGGAGGCGCGCTTTCCCGGCCTATCGTTCTCCCATATCCAGCGCGTCGTCCGCAAAGGCGAGCTGCGCGTCGACGGCAAGCGTGTCGACAGCAAGGACCGCCTGGAAGAGGGCCAGAGCGTCCGCATTCCGCCGCTGAAGCTCGACACACCGAAGGTTGCCGGCGAGCTCTCGGAGGCCGCACAGAAGACGCTCAAGGCGCTGAAGGAGATGACGATCTACGAGGACGACGACGTCCTCGTGCTGAACAAGCCCGCCGGCCTTGCCGTGCAGGGCGGCTCGGGCATGACGCGCCACATCGACCAGATGCTGGAGGTGATGCGCGATTCCAAGGGTCAGAAGCCGCGCCTCGTGCATCGCATCGATCGCGAGACGTCAGGCTGCCTGCTGATCGCGAAGACGCGCTTTGCCGCCTCGCATCTGACCGGCGCGTTCCGCTCGCGTTCGGCGCGCAAGGTCTATTGGGCATTGGTGCCGGGCCTGCCGAAGCCGAAGCAGGGCCGCATCTCGACTTTCCTTGCGAAAGAGGAGAGCGAGGACGACACCATCATGCGCATCGCGCAGCATGGCGACGAGGGCGCCAGTCACGCGGTGACCTATTACGCGGTGGTCGAGACCGCCGGCAACAAGCTGACCTGGGTGTCGCTGAAGCCGGTGACAGGCCGCACGCACCAGCTTCGCGCCCACATGGCCCATATCGGTCATCCCATCGTCGGCGATCCCAAATATTTCAACATCGAGAACTGGCAGTTGCCGGGCGGCCTGCAAAACCGGCTGCATCTGCTCGCGCGCCGCATCGTCATCCCGCATCCCCGCGGCGGCGTCATCGACGCCACTGCGCCACTGCCGCCGCACATGCAGCAGTCGTGGAATTTGCTCGGGCTCGACGCAAGCAGGTTCGATCCGATCGAGAACGCGCCGGAGGAGTAAGCCAGGCTGCTAATCTAGCCACGTTCTCTGTCATCGCCCGCGAAGGCGGGCGATCCAGTATTCCAGAGGCCGGCCTTGGAGAGCTCGCTCTCACCACATCCGCCGCGGCGTACTGGATGCCCCGCCTTCGCGGGGCATGACAGCGGTAATTGTGGATGCGACTGAAGCCCCCCTCAATTTCGAAATTGCTCCAGAAACATCCGCAAGCTGTCATGCGGGCTCTCGACATCCATGATCAGCCAGCCCTCCGGACCGTTGACCAGGATGAAGTTCAGCACGACCTTGCGGCCGTGATTGTCGAAGACCGCCGCGACATAGGTCTTGTCGTATTGCTTGCGGGTGATCGCGATTGCGACCGGGCCGAGCTTCCAGTTCGTGCTCTGCACCAGGAAATCATAGGGCTCGCTGCGCGGCGCAGACCACGCTTTGCGCAAGGAGGGGTCGAAGAATTGCCGGGTCGTCGCAGCATCCCGCGGCAGGCCCCTCGACAGCTCCGGCGAGCCCGCGCCGTAATAGGCATAGACGTTGCGGATCAGCGATTCCGGGGTGCGAAAGCCGGCCTCGGCCGCGGCCGGCCAAAGCCCGGCGAACAGGGCCACAATGCCCGCAAGTTCCCTCATGCCCGCCGCTCGCTTTATCGGCTGCCGGTCTTATTTTAAAAGCTTAGCACTCAGCGACCGGGACCGAAAACTCACATGCGCGAACTGTTCGAAGAAGCAGCCGGCCAGCCCCCGCCGGACCCCAGGGAATCGGCGCGCGCCTCGGCGCGGACGCCGTTGCGCAAGCGCTTCTACAAGGAGGCCGGCGTTGCGGAGACCGAAGGCGGCTTTGGCATCACCCTCGATGGCAGGCCGATCCGCACGCCCTCTGGCCGCCAGGTGGTGATTCCCTCGCGCGCGCTGGCCGATGCCGTGGCCGCGGAATGGGCCGCTCAGGGCGAGGCGATCGATCCCGTGACCATGCCGCTGACGCGGATCGCCAACAGCGTGGTCGAGGGCGTGGTCGACCGCGTCGAGCTCGTCACTGATGACCTCGCGAAATACTTCGAGACCGACCTGCTGTTCTATCGCGCCGGCCACCCCGAGGGGCTGGTCGCCCGCGAGGCTGCGCATTGGGACCCCGTGCTGTTCTGGGCCGCAGAGGCGCTGGGGGCGCATTTCATCCTCTCCGAGGGCATCATGCATGTGAGGCAGCCGGACGAGGCGCTCCAGGCTGCCCGTGCGGCGTTGCCTGGCGATCCCTGGTCCGTGGCCGCCCTCCACATGGTGACGACCCTGACCGGCTCGGCGCTGCTGGCGCTGGCGCTGGCCCATGGTATGCGCGACGCCGACCAGGTCTGGGCCGCGGCTCATGTCGATGAGGACTGGAACATCGACCAATGGGGTGTGGACGAGGAGGCCGCCGCCCGCCGGGCCACCCGCCTGCGCGATTTCGACGCCGCCGTGGCAGTTTTGACCGCCGTGAAGCCGCCTGCGGCCCAAGGTCCTTAACGAGAGGTTTACGAGGGGCTCTTAGGGTGGGCCAGATTCTCGGGCCCTTCAGATGCCGACGCCGATAAGCTCGATCCTTCCGGTCAGTGCCGCCAGCCCCGTGGCTGATGCGGCAACGCCCGATCTTGTGCTTCAGGCCGGCAGCGTCGTCGATGCCAAAGTCGTCAGCTTGCTTGCCGACAATCTGGTGCGGATCGCGATCGCCAACCTCTCGATGGACGTGATGTCCGAGGTGGCGCTGACCCCCGGGCAAAATCTCCAGCTCGCGGTGTCGCAGAACGATGGCACCATCAGGCTCGCCGTCGTGGGCGGCGCAGGCGAGGCAAGCGCCGATCAGGCCACGCTGACGCCGACCGCGGCGTCGCTGGTCGACAGCCCGCCGCTGGCGCCGTCGGTCAATGCGGCACGCAACACGTTGACACCTTTGGAGCAGGTCGCCGTTACAGCAGCCTCGGCCGAGGCGGTCACAAAGCAGGGCAGCCAGGCGCCGCTGTTCGCCAATCTCGCATCGGTCGTCACCGGCAGCGATTTGCCGGCCGGACTGAAACAGGCCGTGCTGGACGTGCTGGCGCAGCAGACACCCCTCAATGCTGCGCTGGATGGCGGCGATATCGAGTCCGCGTTTCAGAAGTCCGGCCTGTTTCTCGAAGCTTCGCTGGCCGCTGGCACGACGCCCCAGTCAGGTGCGGTGCCGGATCTGAAGGCAGCGCTGCTGGTGCTGCGCCAGACATTGGCGGCGACGTCAGGCCTGCCCGCGACCGCCGCGCCACAAGTCGCAGCACAGAACGCAGCGCCTGGCACTTCGGTCGTTCTGCAGACTGCAGTCTCGGCGCCGCAGGTGGCGGGCGAGACAGCACAGGCGGTGCTTCCGTCGCCCGGTGCGGCGATTGCTCAGCCTGCGCAATTGCCGCGCGAGGCTGCGCCGGCCACTGCGGTGCTGGCCAACATCACCGGCGAAACGCCCCAGGCGGCTCTGCCTCGCACCACCATGTCGGCAGGCCTTGCCGCGAGCCTGCTGCAGGAGGTCACGCAAAACCTGCCGCGCCTGACCGGCAATGTGCCGGGTGCGACCAAGGCCGTTCCTGACGGCCATGTCTTCGAGGCGGCCGCGCGCGCGACGACGCCACCGCCGTTCCGTGGAGCGCTGCCGGCGCCGCAATCCGTCGCTTCGCCAACGCTCGCGCCCGACACGCCGCTCGCTGCGACCGTGCATCGCCTGCTCGACGACACCGATGCCGCGATCGCGCGGCAGACGCTGCTGCAGGTCGCCTCGCTCCCCGACCGCGTCGATGCCAGCGGTCATCGCAGCGATCCGACCGCGCCGCAGTGGAATTTCGAGATTCCGTTTGCGACCCCGCAAGGCACAGCGATGGCGCAGTTCGAGATCTCGCGCGACGGCGGCAACGAAACGCCCGATCCCGCAAAGCGCGCCTGGCGCGCGCGCTTCACGATCAATGTCGAGCCATCAGGACCCGTGCACGCGCTGATCACGCTCAACGGCGACAAGACCTTCGTGCGGATGTGGGCCGAGCGGCCGGCGACCGCGCAGCAGCTCCGCGCCGGCATCGGCGAGCTCAATCAGGCGCTGACCAAGGCCGAGCTCAAGCCGGGCGACATCATCGTGCGTGATGGGACGCCGCCGCAACCGGCGCCGGCGCGCGCCGGGCACTTTCTGGATCGCGCCACATGAGTGACCAATCCAAGCTCGCAATCGCGCTGCACTACGAGAAGGGCAGTGGCGCGCCTGTCGTCGTCGCCAAGGGCAAGGGCACGATCGGCGAAAAGATCGTCGAGATCGCCAAGGCCAATGACATCCCGATCGAGGAGAACGAGATTTTGGCCGGCGCGCTGTCCAAGGTCGAGCTCGGTGAGGAGATTCCGCCCGATCTCTACAAGGCCGTCGCCGAAGTTCTGGTTTTCGTGCTGCGGCTCTCCGGTCGCGCGCGCTAGCGCACAACAGTGATGCGGAGCGCGATGCCCTAGGGTAGGCAAAAAGCGCGCGGCGGACAAGTCGCTTTGCCCATCCTACGCCACCTGGGCCCGTCGTGACGGTGTCGGCTCTATCCCAGCTTGAACAGCGCCTGCAAAAACTCCACCACCGCCTTGCGCGATTCCGCGGCCGTTGTCGGATTGCCGCCGACATGCGGGTTGAGCTCGACGCAAGGGTCCTTGTAGGTGAAGGGCGCGTTGGTATCGCCGTTCATCAGCACGCCGCCGTCGCCTTCCTTGATATGGCAGTTGCGCACGGTCTGGGCGTTGGCCGACACCACGACCGAGTTGACGCCGAGCAGCCCGCTGTCAAAGCCGTGCGCGCTGTCGGGATATTCGGTCAGCACCGCGTCGCGGCCCGCAGCTTTCAGCCGCTCGACGAAGGCCTTGCAACTCCTCACCGGGTTATAATCATCAGGCGTGCCGTGGAAGATGCGGATCGGGCGCGCGGCGATTTCGGTGTCGGTCTGATAGGTCGTCGAGCAGTCCGGATAGAACGGGATATAGGCCGCGAACTGCAGGCCAGACTTGTTCCAGAGCTTGTTGAAGCGGTCGAGGCTCGCATAGAGCGTCGCCTGTCCGCCGCGCGAAAAGCCCATCAGCACGATTCGATCAGGATCGACGCGGGGATGCTTCGCCAGGATCTCCAGCGAGCGGTAGATGTCGATAATCAGGTTGAGGCGGCCGAGCAGGGCCTGGTTCGGCCCCGTCACCGTCAGCCCTCGGCCGGTAAAGCCGTCGATCACGAAGGTCGAGATGCCCATGGCGTTGAATTCGTGCACCCAGGCTTCGGTAGTGGCTCCGACGCCGCTCGAGCCGTGTATCAGCACCACGACCGGCATCTTGCCGGTGCCCTGCGCCACGCGGAATTCACCGGCAACGGTTACCGGCTTGCCGGACGCGGCATCGCCGTTGAGGAATTGCTGGTCGGAGAGGGTGAGTGACGGGATCGGGAAGATCTCGGTCCGGGCTGGTGCTTCCTTGGGAAGCGATTGAGCGCCGGCGAACCCTGATGAAACGCAGAGCGCGACGAGCGTCACGGCGACGCGGAATGCCGTCGGCATTGAATCCTCCCCTTAGATTTTTGGGAAGTAGATCAACGCTCATCAGCGCTGTCAATTTGCGCGAAGCAGCCTCAGGCCTTGTCGGCCGGCTCTTTCGCCGTCAGCGCCTGGTCGATGGCGAAGCCGCCGATCTCGCTCATCGCCTGCGAGATCACGTCGCCTTTGCGCTCAAAGCCCCGCGAGAGATAGTCGAACTGCGTCCGCGCCAGCCGCAGCACCTCGATCGGCACCGAGACCGCGGTCTCGTTGAAAGCGTCGACGGAGGCGCGCAAGGTTTCGAGCTCGGTGGTGAGCTTGCCGATGTGGCTTTCCGCATCCTGCATCAGGCTGAGCAGCTTGCCGCGCTCGGTGTCGAAGGCAGCGCGCTCGGCGGCCGCGGCTGCGGTCACCTCCGCAAGCTGCGCCCGCAGCGCGGCGATCTGGCTGACCATGGCGTCGGAGGCAAGCTCTGCGGCTTCGTGGCGTTCGGCGTTACGCGTGCTCTCTTCCTGCGCCTGGTGATAGAACCGTTCGGCCGACATCGCCCGCTGTGCCAGCGACTCTATCAGACTTGCCGCGCGCAGCAGCATCTGGCCGTTCCGCCCCGACACCATGCTGGCCATGCGCCGCAGGAAGTCGGTGGTCTCGGACGCGCTGTTCGGGGGCAGGGGAACGACCGTGGCGGACATGAGGTGATGCTTGCAGCCGGACGTGATGACCGCCGCCGTACCGACTGAGCTCACGCAACATTCGGCGCCTGATCGTAAGCAGGGAGCAAGCCTGAATCGGCAGGCCCGGTCAACCGACCTGAACGGGCAAATCGTCGGCATCCCGTCCTTTGGCGTCAAGCGTCCTTCTGCCGCCCGATCCGCCCCAGATGGGTGAAGCCGAAGCCAGCGGAATATTTCAGGCCGTAGCCCAGAGCTCGGTCGATGCCGATATGGGCGAGCCAGATCAAGGCAATGGAGAGGGTGAGGGACGAGGCGAGGCCAAAACCCAGCGTCATCAGCGTCACCGGCGCCATGTAGCTGTGGGCCGCGTTGTAGACCAGCGCGCCGAACTTGGCGTCCGACAGGTATGCCAGGAAGCTCAGATCCGGGACCAGGAAGAGCAGGGCGTAGACCCACCAGGAGCCGCCCCAGGTCGCATAGAGCGCAGTCATGGCCGCGAACAAAGCGAGCCCCTCGAGCCGCAGCAGGATCCTGACGCCGCCGGTCACAGCGCCTGTTTCAACAGGTCTTTCGTCCATCCTGGCCTCCAGGGCAAAACTTTGTAATTCCTTGCGCTTTCACGCTACTTCAGGGCAGCCCTGCGGCGCCGAAAGCCGCTTCCCGGCTTGCAAAATGCCGTGTTAGAACCCGCTTCACTTAAGGCTTAAGAACTGGCGGGAGCAAATGAAACATATCCTGGACGCCCTTGAAGACCGTCGTGCCGGCGCCAAGCTCGGTGGCGGGGAGAAGCGCATCGAGGCGCAGCACGCCCGCGGCAAGCTGACCGCCCGCGAGCGCATCGAGCTCCTGCTCGACAAGGGATCGTTCGAGGAGTTCGACATGTTCGTCGAGCACCGCTCCACCGAGTTCGGCATGGAGAAGAACAAGATCCCCGGCGACGGCGTCGTCACCGGCTGGGGCACCGTCAACGGCCGCAAGACCTTCGTCTTCGCCAAAGACTTCACGGTGTTCGGCGGCTCGCTCTCGGAAACGCACGCGCTGAAGATCACGAAACTCCAGGACATGGCGATGAAGGCGCGGGCGCCCATCATCGGCCTATACGACGCGGGCGGCGCGCGCATCCAGGAAGGCGTCGCCGCGCTCGCCGGCTATTCCTACGTGTTCCGCCGCAACGTGCTCGCCTCGGGCGTGATCCCGCAGATCTCGGTCATCATGGGTCCCTGCGCCGGCGGCGACGTCTATTCGCCCGCCATGACCGACTTCATCTTCATGGTGAAGAACACCAGCTACATGTTCGTCACCGGCCCTGACGTCGTGAAGACCGTGACCAACGAGGTCGTCACCGCCGAAGAGCTCGGCGGTGCCTCGGTGCACGCGACGCGCTCTTCGATCGCCGACGGCGCCTTCGAGAACGACGTCGAGACGCTTCTGCAGATGCGTCGCCTGATCGACTTCCTGCCATCCAACAACACCGACGGCGTGCCGGAATGGCCGAGCTTCGACGACACCGCCCGCATCGACATGTCCCTGGACACGCTGATCCCGGACAATCCGAACAAGCCCTACGACATGAAGGAGCTGATCCTGAAGGTCGTGGACGAGGGCGACTTCTTCGAGATCGCGGAAGCCTTCGCCAAGAACATCGTCACGGGATTTGGCCGCATCGCCGGCCGCACCGTCGGCTTCGTCGCCAACCAGCCGATGGTGCTGGCCGGCGTGCTCGACAGCGACGCGTCTCGGAAGGCCGCGCGCTTCGTTCGTTTTTGTGATGCCTTCAACATCCCGATCGTCACCTTCGTCGACGTGCCGGGCTTCCTGCCAGGCACCGCGCAGGAATATGGTGGCCTGATCAAGCACGGCGCAAAGCTGCTGTTCGCCTATTCGCAGTGCACCGTGCCGCTGGTGACGATCATCACCCGCAAGGCCTATGGCGGCGCCTTCGACGTCATGGCGTCCAAGGAAATCGGCGCCGACATGAACTACGCCTGGCCGACCGCCCAGATCGCCGTGATGGGCGCCAAGGGTGCGGTCGAGATCATCTTCCGCAGCGACATCGGCGATCCCGACAAGATCGCCGCGCGCACCAAGGAATATGAAGACCGCTTCCTGTCGCCCTTCATCGCCGCCGAGCGCGGCTACATCGACGACGTCATCATGCCGCACTCGACGCGGAAGCGGATCGCAAGGGCGCTGGCGATGCTGAAGGACAAGAAGGTCGAAGCGCCGGCAAAGAAGCACGACAATTTGCCGTTGTAAAAAATGAGTAGGGTGGGTTAGGCGAAGCCGTAACCCACTAACGGAACTGACCGTGCCGAGATTTTGGTGGGTTACGCCGAGCAGATGCGCTTCGCGAATCGGCAGGGCTCACCCACCCTACAGGTTCGATCAAAATCCCATGACCGAAGACGATCCGACCGACGAAATCTCCGACATCGAAGACCGGATCGAACGGCTCGCCGAGATCGCCGAGCGGTGCCGCAAATACATCCTGGCGTCCAAGATCGCGATCGGCGGCGGTGCGGCGCTGCTCCTGGTCACCATCCTCGGGCTGTTTGGGTTTGGTCAGACCGCCGCGCTCGGTTCGATCGCTCTGGTGCTTGGCGGCATCGTCTCGCTCGGCTCGAACATCAGCACGTTGCGGCAAACGGACAATGCGATCGGCGCCGCGGAAGCGCGCCGGTCGGCGCTCATCGGCAGCATCGATTTGCGCGTGGTCGCCGATACGCCGATGAAGCTCGTGTAGTGCGCTGCTTCATGCGGCAGCCTTGACGGTCAGAACCTGCAACTCCGCGCGGCATTCGGCGGCGAAGGCTTGCAGCCGTTCCGCAGTTTGCTGGTCGAGGATCGCCTTCGCCAGACGCTCGGCACGGGCTACTTGCTCTCTGAGATAGTCGATGCGGGCCATGTGTCACCTTCCGCCAAGGTAATTTGAAGCAAATTGCATCGTTCCAGTGGCCGTAAGCCTATGGCTAATACCGGGTTAACGATGTGCTGTGGGTCACATTCCGCGCGTCTTATCCGCCGCAGCAAAGTGCGCCATCTGATCGGCATGAGCCTTTGCGAAGGCCGGACGGCCGATCGCGCGCGCGACGTATGCGCGGCAGCCGGGACTGTCCGCCAGAGCGTCGAAACCGTCGACGACGCGCAACACGTCCGACATCAGGATGTCGGCGACGGAGAAGGAACCCGCCAGCCATTCACGGCCAGCCAGCACCGGCTCCAGATGCTTGAGGCGGAGCTTGAGGAAATCGTCGACGAATTTCCACGCCGCCGTATCGCTCGGATGACCCATGAACTTCGACATGGCCCAGGGCAGGCCGGCCATCTCGACCGAATTGAGCGCGGCGAACACCCATTCCGTTGCTTCGCTGCGGCCGTGCGGATCTGATGGCATCAGCCTATCGCTGAGCCCGCCGAGATGCAGCAGGATCGCGCCGCTCTCGAAGATCGAGATGTCGCCATCGGTCAGCCACGGCACCTGGCCGAAGGGCTGGTGCGCAAGATGTTCTGCGCCGCGTCCGTCGAACGGCACGCTTGCGACGCGATAGGGCAGCGCGGCCTCTTCCAGCGCCCAGCGCACGCGAAGATCGCGCACGAAGCCGCGCGGGGGCGGGGGAACCCAATCGAAGGTGGTGAGGGTGAGGGCGGGCATGCGATCTCTCCGTGTTGTCTCAAGCCTAGGACGGCCGGAGGCGACCCGTTCCGACAGCGGCAGGAAAGTTTTTCGCTGCAGTCCGTAAGTCGGCTTAGCCGGTCAACTCGCTCGCGGGCCGACCTTGCCCGTGCGACATTCTCACTGCAGTGAGAAAGCCAGCAGCCACGCGCCCGCGCCCACACAGGCAATGCCGGCAGCACGCGCGATCCATCGTCCGACTGGCGTCAGTTTCTCCAACAGGACAAGCAGGGCCAAAAGCGCGATCCAGAGCACGTTCATCACGCCGCCGATGAACAAAAGCGCCATCAAGAGCCAGCAGCAGCCGACGCAATAGCCTCCGTGCTGCAATCCCAGCAGAAGGCTGCCACGCGCGTGGCCGCGAAAGCCGCCGTGGCGCATCAGGAATAGAAGCGGCGACTGGCATTGGACGAGACAGGCGTCCTTGAGCGGTGTCCATTGATAGATGCCGACCGCAATCAGCACAAACGCCCCGAGCAGGTTATTGGCGAGCGTCATCCGGGAGTCCAGCATGGCCATCCGCTCGATCACCCATTGCAGAAAAGTTGCCGCCAGCGAAAAGCCGTTCCAGGCGAGGAGATAGCCCGCCGCAAACCAGCCCGTCGCGGCGAACGGCTTGCCCTGTGCCATCGCCTGTCGAGCCACACGGGCGTACATGAGGATCATGGGCGTTGCCGACGGTGCCATCATTCCGACCATCATGATGACCCACATCAGGAAGACGTAAGTAAACTCGATCACCCGCCACGGCTCATTGGCCGGGAGCATGATTCCGATTCCCGCGGGAATCATGCGAAAACCGGTCATGTCCATGCCGCCCATGTCCATGTCGTTTGCGAGCCAGAGCACATAACTCCATGCCAGCGCGACGACGACGCCGATCGCGCCGCTGACAATCCAGCGATCGCGCCGCAGCACGGTTTCCAGGGCGCTGTCGGTCATCTGCGAAGCGTGTTACGGGCCTTCGCGCCAGCCGTCACGGCAGGGGCGGCATCAAGCCTGGTTCGACCACTGGATCGGCGCATAGAGGCCGTTCTTGCCCGAGTTGTCCCAGCGCATGCCGTGATCGCTGAACGTATTGCCGGGAGCGCCGACGGCCATCACCATTCTGTCGGGGCTCACCGGATGGCCGATGTTGGCCCAGATTTCTCCGCTCGGATGCATGGTCGGCAACGGATCGACGGACATGTGCAGAATTCCCGGGATTTCCGCCGACCGCGTCTTACCGTCGATCCGGAACGTGATCGGGACCTTGCTCACCCCGAGGTTCTTGCTGATCAGCGGCGTGAACGCGGCCATAGGACCACCGGCCGCGCCGCTGAAGATCGCGGCCAGGGCCTCGGTTTGCTGATCGTCTGCCCGCTGATCCACGTAAGTGGCTTGCGACCAGTCTCCGTCAGCCATGACGCCCGGCGCGTGGAGGATAACCAGCACGTTCAGTCCATCGAGCGCTGTGTCACCGTAGCGGCCACTCTCCACGTGGAAGATCAGCGGCACATTGCAGAAGCCCTCGGTCGGTCGTGCGGTCAGCGGGGGGCCGGCCGATACGAGACACGGACATACGATGCTGCAACTGCAATTTTCGAAATAGTCACCGACAAGGTGCCATGAGACCTGGTCCACCATCGCTCTCTCCCGCTAGGCCGAACCTGACAGATCGCTTTCGAATGAAACGACCTGTGGTGGAAGGCTACGCTTCGTGAGCAGGGTTCGCAAGGCGACGCACCGATCAAGCTGATGTGATGCCGAGGCCGGCGCACACGCCCGCTACGGCCCGAGCTTCGCCAGCTTGCCTTGTTTTGCGGCCTCAACCGCACGCTCCGTATCCTCCGGCAGCAGAGTCCGCTCCGCGACCTGCCGTGCGGCCTCGCGCTTCACCGCAGCCACATAGGCGCCGTCGTCTGCATATCGCTCCGCAATCGACAGCCTGGGGTCGTGCACCTCCTTCCGCGCCGCTTCCGTCGGTGCGAACGGCACGACCGCGCCTTGCAGCGGATAGAGCGCGGTCGGGCCGAAACCTTGCGCGCGCGGATTCCAGGCGGTGTAGGTCGCGCGCGGCACGGCCAGCGCAAGCTGGCGAATGCCTGCGATGGCCATGCCGTCATCATCCGCCTTCGGCACGAACACGGGATAGCGGCCGATCTCCTTGGGCGGCAGCACGCTCTGGTCGGAGAAGGCGGCCAGCGTGTGGATGCCGGCATAGGGCACGCCGGGGATATCGGTCGGCACCGCGCCTTGCGCCGGCACAAGCGTGCCGTGGGCACGCATGGGAACGCGGCTTGCGGGCGGCCTGGTGCCGTCGCTGATCCAGGCGTTGAGGTCGGTGAGCAGCGCGCGCATCGGCATGCCCGCATGCATTGGATTCTGCGGCAGCGACATTGCCGGCAAGCCCTTCTTCATGACGTCAGCGGCTTCCGCGAAATGCGGCGTGCCCGTGATCATGTAGGCGCGGACGTTGTCCGGCAGGTCGATGTGATTGCCGGCGAGATCGGTGACCAGCAGCGAGGCATGCGAGGCCCACCATTCGTGCTCACTGTCGGTCTGCATCACCTTCGGGCAGGTCGCAGAGAGCGAGCATCGGCGGAGCAGGCCGTCGGTCTTGCCGGAATAGGGATCGCTGAGGCTTGCATAGGTGAAGGGGAAGAGATCGGCCTGCCACGCCGGATCCTGCATATGGCGCGGATTGCGACCAGGTTGACCGAAGCGGACATTGGTCGCCATCCGCCGCGTGCCGGCGACGTGCGGCATCAATCCGTCGAACACCATCCGGCCCTGCAGATCCTCGTTGAAGCCGAGATAGAGGAAGTCTCGCAGGAAGCGGCCGGATTGCGAGACGCCAAAACCAATGGCGCGGCTGACCGAGGGATGCAGGCCTTCGAGCAGCGGGTTGGCTGGCGTCTCGTCGTGGCGGAGGAAGCTGACGACATCGCGCACGGCGGTAAAGCCCATGCCGAGCGGCACCGGATCGCGCGCGGTGTAGGTGATCTCGTAGAGCGCGCCGGCATCAAAGCCGTCGGGCCTGGTGATCTCCACGGTCGCGGGATCGACGAGTTTGGCAGAAAGGCCTGGTGGCGTCTGCCGCGGATCGGGCCAGGCCGCGCGCACGGTGACGTTGAGGTTGGCGGCGTCCGCCGCGGGCCAGGTCAGCTTTGCGCGTGCGGGACTTGTGGTGTTGTCGAAGATCACCTCTTCGCGTGCAGGGCCTGTGATGCTTTTGATCATCGGCGCGCTCATCGCGAGCTGCCCGGGCTTGGACGGGATGTCACCCTGCCAGCCGACCCAGACCATCGTATAGCCCTGGCGATGCAGGAAGCCGATGCCGGCATCCTCGGCCTTGTCGGCATTGTTGGCGCCGGGCTGGGCGGAATCGTCAAACAATTGCGGTGCGAGCTTGCGGCCGCGATTGGGCACATCCAGCAGCAGCGTGCCGTTGCCGTGGGTGGGGTCGCTAGGCCTGAGGATCACGACATCGGCGGTGGCCTCGACCTTGCCGTCGGCATTGCGCGGGGCGAGCGCAAGATCGGTAATGACGGCGTTGCGCTCATCGGCCGGGTTAAGCGCGAAGATCGCGCGCGCGGTGATGCGCTCATAGGTGCCGACATTGCCAAAGCTGCGCCCGGCAAAGGCTGGCACGCGTTCAGTGATGTCGAAGCGGACGATCTCGGCGCGCGAGGCCGGGGGGAAGAGGCAAGCGATCCCGATGAGGCTCGTGACGATCCTGCGCATGACGGCCCTTCCCTGATGTCGCGCGCTCATGTTTCGTCGCGCGGTCTTTTTGTTGCCGGCACTATATCAAGTTATGCTGCGGCCGAACAACAGGAGGAAATCCGATGCCCGCTGCCTACTTCGTCGGCCGCGCCATCATCACCGATGCCGAAAAACGCGCCGCCTTCGACAGATGGTACGAAACCGGCGTTGGTGCTGGCACAGGAGTTCGCAGGATGGCGATGGCCACGACGGTTTCTGGCCCCTTGCAACGAATCTGAACGCGCGATTCAGCGGCAGTTCATGTCGTCGCCGCGACACTTCCTCTGCATCACTCGATCGATGAATCAGAGGATTAGGTCATGGAGCGCCGGAACTTTTTGAAACTTGCATTCGGTGTCGCGGCAGGAGCTGCCGCGTTCGCCGCCGCCGCGCAGGCCGCGCCGCTGGCGCCGCAGGTGCTGGGAAATGGCAGCATGCCATCAGCCGATCCGGACGCTCATCCCGCCGTCACCACCAGCGAGGAAGCAGCCCAGCTCAAGCCCGAGCAGGTGCGCTGGGGTCACGGCCACTGGCATCACCGTCACTGGGGCTGGCACCACCGGCACTGGGGTTGGCGTCACCGTCATTGGGGTTGGCGCCGTCGCTGGCATCGCCGCCACTGGCGTCACTGGTAACGTCCGCGCCTGGACTGAAAAAGGGGATCGCGATTGCGATCCCCTTTTGATTTGTCTGTGCGTCTCAAGAAAATGACCGCGCGAGCCAATGCCGCGCGGCCAATTCGCAAATGCGAGCGATCAGAACGGACGGCAGCGCCCGGCGTACCAGCGGAAGCCATAGGGGCACACGCGCGGACGCACGACGACGACGGGCGGGGCGACCACGACCGGGCCGGGAGCCACGACAACGGGACCGCGCATCGGACGACAGCCGCCATAGGGGCCGCGGTACCAGCCCGGGCCGCAACCACCCGCGGCGCTCGCCGCTTCGCTGAAACCAACGACCGCGCTGGCGAGCATCACGGCGGCAAACAGATATTTCATTTGATCGTCCTTCTCGTTCTCGGAGGAAATTCTTGAGGCAGGCTCTAGGGATTGGCGCTTGCGGCGCACAATGAATCAAAAGACACGATTCGACACATTAAATTTGGACACGTGCCGACGCGTCGCGATCCAAACCTGCCAATCATGACCTGAATGCGGCATGAACATTTTCCCGTACGGCCCTACGCGACATGACATGGGCGCTAGCGGCCGAGAAAGCCAAGCACCAGCTCCTTGTACTTTTCGGGCGCCTCCAGGAAGACGAGATGTCCCGTGTCTGGGATCACCTCGGCGCGCGCATTCGGCATCTTCGCAGCAAACGCTTTTGCAAGCTCGGCGTTCTGCCCCATCTTTGCGCGCAACGCCTCCGGCGCATTCGGCCGGCCCGGCGCGTTGTGGTCGTCGGCGCCCATGATGAACAGCGTCGGCTCGGTGATCTCAGCTATCTCGTGTGCGACCGGCTCGCGATAGATCATCTGGCCGGATGAGACGAAGGCGCGCAGCCAGCGCGGATAGTCGGGGCTGCCTTTGATGTTGAAGCGGGCGTCGATGAAGGGCGTGATCGCCTCAGGCGGCAACTTGATCGCGTAATTGGTCTGGAGCTGTTTTCGGTAGCCGTCGGCGGTGAGCTTGTCCTCGGTCTCGATCATCTTCTCGGTCGGCGTCGGCGGCACGTAAAGACGGTAGTCTTCGAGGCCGATCGGCGCCGTCAGCACCAGATGGGCGATGCGATCAGGATAGGCGCGGGCGATGCGCACGCCCAGCATGCCACCGAGCGAATGCGCGACGATGTCGGCCTTGTCGATTTTGAGGTGGTCGAGCAGCGCGATGGTGTTGCGCGCCAGCGTGTCGAAATGCAGCTCGCCCACGGGCTTGGAAGATTTGCCGAAGCCGATCTGGTCCGGCACCACCACACGATAGCCAGCCTCGTTGAGCATCTTGATGACAGGCGCCCAGTAGCTCGACGGGAAATTGCGCCCATGCAGCAGCACGACAGTGCGGCCGTTCGGCTGCGCTGGTGGGACGTCCATATAGGCCATGCTGAGCTGCTCGCCGTCATTGACTATAGGCAGCAGATGCACGGGATAGGGATAGGCAAAGCCTTCGAGCGCAATGCCGTAAGGCTCGCGTTGGGGCGTGTCGGCGGCGCGTGCGGTCGTGAGTGGGGAAATGAGGAAGGCTGCGGCGAGCGCGGCCGGGAGGATGCGGATCATAGGGACGTCTCTGACGGTGACGGGATGATCGTTCGCATAAGCGCGTTGATGGCCGGGTCAAGCCCGGCCATGACGACGGTGACAGTTCACACGCGATTGTGTGCCGTCACTCATCTCGCGTGATCAGTCCTTGCCGTTCCCGAACAGCGCCGCAAACTGCTTCTCGCCGGTGCGGGTGAAATTCACCACGCGGCTGCCGGGTGTTGTGTCGCGCGCGGCCCATTTCAGTTCCGCGAAGCGCTGCATCATGGCAGCCCCGAGTGTGCCGGCGAGATGGTGGCGCCGCTCGCTCCAGTCGAGGCAGGCCTTGCAGACCGGGCGGCGCGGATGGCTGAGCATGTCGGGCGAGATCTGCAAATTCTTGGCGAGGAAGCGCTCGCCCTCGGCCGTCAGCTCGATATCCTGCTTCTTCTGCTTCACCAGGTTTCGCGACCGAAGTGAGTCCAGCATCTGCACGCCGAGGTCGCCGGCGAGGTGGTCGTAACAGATCCGCGCCCGGCGCAGCGCCGGATCCTTCGGCCCGGTGCGCACACGCATATGGCCGGTGCGTGCCGCAAGGCCGGCGAGGCCTTCGAGCACGCCGGCGACGTCGTCGTCGGTGAGGCGATAGTAGCGGTGGCGGCCCTGCTTCTCCGGCTCGACCAGCCCGCCGGCCTCGAGTTTTGCCAGATGCGAGCTCGCGGTCTGCGGCGTGATGCCGGCCTCTTGCGCCAGCTCGCTCGCCGTGAGCGCGCGTCCGTTCATCAGCGCCGTGAGCATGTTGGCGCGGGCGGGGTCGCCGACCAGCGAGGCGACCATGGCGATGTCAGGTCCTGATTTCATGCTTCGATGGTAGCCGAAGCATTGTGGTCGGGCAAGCCAGTACTCTCTCACCACATCGTCATTGCGAGCGCAGCGAAGCAATCCAGGATGCTTCAGCGGCGACGGTGTTGCTCGCGCTTTTCGCGATGGCCGAGAAAACGTCAGGAGAGCCCAACATGTCCGTCACCGTCTTCATCCGCTACCAGCTCGATCCCTTCAAACGCGCGCAGTTCGAGGAGTATTCGAAGCGCTGGCTCAGCATCATTCCGAAGTGCGGCGGCGACCTGATCGGCTATTTCATGCCGCATGAAGGCACCAACAACATCGCGTTCGCGCTGATCACCTTCGAGAGTCTTGCCGCCTACGAGGCCTATCGCGCGCGGCTGCGGCAGGACGCCGAAGGCATGGCGAACTTCCATTTCGCCGAGGACAATAAATTCATCCTTGCGGAAGAGCGCACCTTCCTGCGCAAGGTGGTAGTCTAGGCCATCAACGCGAAGGAGATGCCCATGATCGCTGTGATCTTCGAGGTCTGGCCCAAGCCGGACCATCGCCAGGACTATTTCGACCTCGCGGCCGATCTGAAGCCGATCTTGCAAACCATCGACGGTTTCATTTCGGTCGAGCGGTTCGAGAGTCTCACCGAGAAGGGCAAGGTGCTGTCGCTGTCATTCTGGCGGGACGAGGCCGCGGTGCAAGCCTGGCGCAACACGATGGAGCACCGCCGCACGCAAGCCAAGGGCAGGGCAAAGATCTTTGCGGACTATCACCTGCGCATCGCCAGCGTAATCAGGGACTACGGCATGACCGATCGCGCGCAGGCGCCGAAGGACAGCCGCGCCGTGCACGATGCGCACTAGCGCGTTTCAATAAGCGTGCCTATCTCTGCGCGGCCAACAAGGGAGAGAAACATGCACGTGACAACCGCTGACAAGCGCGCGACGTTCAGGAAGCTGCACGAGAGCGGATGCTTCATCCTGCCCAATCCGGTCGATGTCGGCGGCGCCAAGGCGTTGCAGCATCTCGGTTTCAAGGCGATCGCCTCGTCGAGCGCGGGCTTTGCCTGGACCATCGGCAAGGCCGACAACCGCGTCACGGTCGAGGATGTCTGTCAGCATCTGGCAGCATTGAGCTCGTCCGTCGATATTCCCGTGAACGCGGATTTCGAGGGCGGATTTGCGGTCGAGCCGGACAGGGTCGCGGATAATGTCGAGCGCGGCGTGCGCACCGGCGTCGCGGGCCTGTCGATCGAGGATTCCACCGGCGACAAGGACAAGCCGCTCTACGATCGCGCGCTTGCGGTCGAGCGCATCAAGGCCTCGCGCAAGGCGATCGGCGACAGCAACACGCTGCTGGTCGGTCGCTGCGAGGCTTATCTGTGGGGCATCACCGATCTCAAGCTCGTCATCGACCGGCTCACCGCTTACGCGGATGCCGGTGCCGATTGCCTCTACGCGCCGGGCCTGAAGACGCGTGAGGACATCGCCGCGGTGGTGAAGGCCGTTGCACCCAAGCCGTTCAATTTGCTGATCGGCGGCTCCGGCTTGTCGTTGAAGGAAGCCGAAGATCTCGGCGTGCGCCGCATCAGCGTCGGCGGCTCGCTCGCCCGCGCCGCCTGGGGCGGCTTCATGCGCGCGGCGAAGGAGATGGCGGAGAAGGGGACGTTTGGCGAACTCGCCAGCGGTTATTCCGGCGGCGAGCTCAACAAGATGTTCAGCTAGCGCCATAAGACAACAGCGGCGGGAGTTTTCGATCCCGCCGCTGTTGCACGTCGTTGCAAATCGTTACTTGGCGCCGTCAGACGGCGTCTTCGTGTCCGGCGCCGGCTTGGCCGTAGGCGTATCCGCCGGAGCGGCCGGCTTGGCCGGCGCGGCACCCGTGGTCACGCCCGGCGCAGTGTTGTTGCGCGGCGTCACGTCACGCATGCCGGGAGGTGCGGCCGGATTGGCCGGGGCCGTCTGCTGCGCGGTCTGTGTCGCAGGCGTATTGCTCGCCTGGTTGCCGGTACTGGTGTTGTTCAAGCCATAGAACACGGCGCCCAGCACCAGGGCGATAGCCACCGCGAACAGCGCGATCTTGCCGCTGGAGGCGGGGCCTTCGCCGAGCTCTGGATCAGCCTGGAGGTCGGCATCCCGGCGCGTCGCCCGAAGATACTCATCGTCGGCGAGGTTCGGGCGGTACGGATCGTTGGGAAAACGGTCGTCAGCCATCGATTGGGTCTCCTCGTTTATTGCGGCGTGACAACCCGGAAATCCAAGATTCTGTTCCGCGTTCTCCGATACTTTCGTCGCATGTTGCCCCCGCGCCGGGAATCGGGAACCTGTTCCGCGGGGAACCAAAGACGTAAGTTCCGCGGCCGGGGATGAGGGAACACTGCGATGTGGAGCCTGCCACCGAGCGATAGCGTGCTGCATTTCCTCTCTCTGGTTGCGGTTGCCGCGCAAGGCATGACGGCCGCACTCGCCGCCGGCCGTCGCAGCATGGATTGGCTAGGGGTCTGCTTCCTCGGCTGCATCACCGCGCTCGGCGGCGGCACGCTGCGCGATCTCTTTCTTGGGCACTATCCGCTGGCCTGGGTGCAGAACCCGATCTATCTCGCGCTCGCCGGCGGCGCGGCCTTCCTCACAATCTTGTTCGCGCGTCTCGTGCACCGGCTGAAGCTTGCCTTCGTCGTGCTCGATGCCATCGGCCTCGTCGTCTTCACCATGACCGGCTGCGACATCGCCTGGCAGATGGATGCATCGCTGCCGATCGTGATCGTCTCCGGCATGGTGACGGGCTGTGCGGGCGGCGTACTCCGCGACGTGCTCTGCAACGACGTGCCGCTGCTGTTTCGCTCCGAGCTCTACGCCAGCGTCTCGGTGGTGACTGGCTTGTTCTATGCCACCGCGTTCGGGCTCAAGCCCAACGCGGAGCTCTGGACCATCCTGACCTTCGTCCTCGGCATCAGTTTTCGTCTCCTCGCCGTGCGCTACAAATGGGAGATGCCGAAATTCGTGTTCACGGGAGACGAGGAGAAGTAGCTACGGCTCTTGCCCGCGCGCCTTTGCTACCTGCGCCGGCGTCACCAGTGGGCCGGCATTGCCCCAGGAATTGCGGATGTAGTTCGTCACCGCCGCGATCTCCTCGTCCGACAATTGCTTGGCATAGCCCGGCATCTCGCCGGTGTTCGGCGCGCGCGGCGTCGTCACGGTGTGCGCGCCGTCGAGGATGACGCGCAAGGTCGACGACGGATTGATCGATTGCAGCAGCGCATTGCCCGGCAACGGCGGATAGATTCGCGGCGCACCGGAGCCGTCGGCTTCATGGCAGGCGATGCAGAATTTGGCGTAGACGGCCTGGCCGGCTTTCATCTCGGCCTCATCGGGCGGCGTCACCTTCGGCTCGCGCCGCACCGGCGGCAGGTCTTTCAGATACGTCGCGATCGCGCGCACATCTGCATCGCTCATCTTCGAGGTCGAACCGACGATCACCTCGGCCATGGGGCCGCCGGCATGACTTTTGGCGTTGCGGCCGCTCTGCAGATATTCGGTAATGTCGTCCGCGCTCCATGACTGCAACCCCGTGCGCGTGGCGCCATCGAGCCGCGGCGCGTACCAGCCGCCGAGTTGGCTGCCGGCCAGCGCCTGCGCGGTCTTGTCTGCGCCAAAATAGTTCTTCGGCGTGTGGCAGGAACCGCAATGGCCGGGGCCGGTGACGAGATAGCCGCCCCTGTTCCACGCCGCGCTCTTGCTTTGGTCCGGCTCGAACAGGCCGGGCGTGAAGAACAGCAAATTCCAGCCGCGCATCAGGAAGCGATAGTTGAGCGGCCAGTGCAGCTCCGGCGGCTTGTTGCGGCTGGTCACAGGCGCGAGGGTGCCGAGATAGGCGCGGATCGCCAGCGTGTCGTCCTTGGTCATGCGCGTGAAGTAGGGGTAGGGAAACGCCGGATAATACAGCGAGCCGTCCGGCTTGGTGCCATAGCGCAGGGCGCGGGTGAAATCGGCGTCCTGCCAGGCGCCGATGCCGGTGTCGCGATCCGGGGTCAGGTTCGGCGCATAGATCGCACCGAAAGGCGTGTCGATGCGCTTGCCCCCGGCGAACGGCTTGGCGGGATCGGCGGTGTGGCAGCCCGCGCAGTCGCCGGCCTCGACCAGCGTCTTGCCATAGGCGATCAGCTCGGGCGACGGCTCGGCGGCGAGGGCGGCCTTCGTAACCGCACTGCACAACAGTGCAACAGCCAGAATCGTCCGCATCGAATGCCTTCTCCTGCGCCCCTCAATCGACAGCCGGATCATAACGGCGTCATGTCGTTTCGCGACAGCGGGGGTATGGTGACACAAACTGAAAATCGCCAATGCCTTTCCGGCCACGAAATTGCGTTTTTTTCCTGCCGCCACGGATGGGCCAGATTTGTGATGCGCCGGGTTAAATATCCGACATAGAGTGGCAGAGGTGGTCGGCGTGCCCTAGCTAAAAGCAATGGGCAGGCAACGGCTTAAGCAGCCAAACGCTCATAAGGGCGGAAGAGGACAAGAATGGGCATCAACCAGGGTCCGATCAGTCTCGATCAAAAATACACCCAGGACACCGGCCATATCTTCACGACGGGCATCCAGGCCCTGGTCCGTCTGCCCATGGCACAGATTCGCCGCGACCGCGCCGCCGGCCTGAACACCGCCGGCTTCATCTCCGGCTACCGCGGCTCGCCCCTCGGCGGCTACGACCAGCAGCTTTTCGCGGCGCGGAAGCACCTCGAGCAGTACAACATCAAATTCCAGCCCGGCGTGAACGAGGATTTGGCGGCGACCGCCGTCTGGGGCTCGCAGCAGCTCAACCTCTCGCCCGGCGCCAAATATGATGGTGTGGTCGGCATCTGGTACGGCAAAGGCCCCGGCGTCGACCGCTGCGGCGACGTCTTCCGCCACGGCAACGCCGCCGGCTCCGCCAAGAACGGCGGCGTACTCTGCCTTGCCGGTGACGACCACGGCGCCAAATCCTCCACCGTCCCGCATCAGTCCGACCATGCCTTCATCTCGGCGCTGATGCCCTATCTCTATCCCTCGAGCATCCACGAGATGATCGAGATGGGCCTGCTCGGCATCGCGATGTCGCGCTATTCCGGCTGCTGGGTCGGGATGAAGGTGATCACCGAGACGGTGGAGACCACGGCCGAGATCGACCTCACCGACGAGATGAAGCCCTTCATTATCCCGCCCGAATTCGAGCTACCGCCCGGCGGCCTCAATCTGCGCTGGCCTGACGACCGGTTCGAGCAGGACCGCCGCCTGCAGGACTACAAGGGCTTTGCCGCGATCGCCTTTGCCCGCGCCAACAAGGTCAACCGCGTCACCATGGATTCGCCGAACGCCCGTTTCGGCATCATGGCCTCGGGCAAGAGCTACGAGGATGTCCGCCAGGCGCTGCGCGAGCTCGGCATCACGGAAGAGGTCGCCGCTAGAATCGGCCTTCGCCTCTACAAGATTGGCATGCCCTGGCCGCTGGAGCCGGAAGGCGTACGGCAGTTTGCCGTCGGCCTAGAGGAAATCTTCATCGTCGAGGAGCGCCGCGAGATCGTCGAGAACCAGGTCAAGCAGGAGCTGTTCAACTGGCGCGATGACGTTCGCCCGCGCATCGTCGGCAAGATGGACGAGCACGACAAGCGCTTCCTGACCTTCGCCGCCGAGCTCAGCGTTGCCTCGCTTGCGACCTCGCTCACCGAACGCCTGCTTCGACTTAACCTCAACCCCGAGATTGCCGAGATGCTCCGCGCCAAGGCCGACTGGTTCAACGGTCGGCAGGCGTCGCAGATGATCCCCACGGCGCCAGTTTCTCGTACCCCTTACTTCTGCTCCGGCTGCCCCCACAACACTTCCACGAAAGTCCCCGAAGGCAGCCGCGCGCTCGCCGGCATCGGCTGCCATTTCATGGCGCTGTGGATGGATCGCTCGACCGAAACGTTCACGCATATGGGCGGCGAGGGTGTGCCATGGGTCGGCATCGCGCCCTTCACCGACGAGAACCACATTTTCGCAAACCTCGGCGACGGCACCTATTTCCACTCGGGCCTGCTCGCTATCCGCCAGGCAGTCGCGTCCAAGACCAACATTACCTACAAGATCCTCTACAACGACGCCGTCGCCATGACCGGCGGCCAGCGTCACGACGGCGATCTCTCGCCGCAGCAGATCACCTTCCAGCTCCACGCCGAAGGCATCCGCGAGATCTATCTGGTCTCGGAGACGCCCGACGCCTATCCGGCCGACACCATCGCGCCCGGCGTGAAGAAGTATCATCGCGACGAACTCGACAACGTCATGAAGATGTGCCGGGAGTACAAGGGCACGTCGGCGATCGTGTTCGTGCAGACCTGCGCCGCCGAGAAGCGCCGCCGCCGCAAGCGCGGCCTGATGGAGGATCCGGCGCGCCGCGTCATGATCAACCCGGCCGTCTGCGAAGGCTGCGGCGACTGCTCGGTGCAGTCGAACTGCATCTCGGTCGAGCCTCTGGAGACCGAGTTCGGCCGCAAGCGCGCCATCAACCAGTCGTCCTGCAACAAGGACTATTCCTGTCTGAAGGGCTTTTGCCCATCCTTCGTCACCGTCGACGGTGGCAAGCCGCGTCACCGCGCGCCGGCGGAGCTCGCTGACATCGGCGCGCTGCCCGAGCCGACCTCGAAGCCGACGCTCGACAAGCCCTACAACATCGCCGTCGGCGGTGTCGGCGGCACCGGCGTGCTCACCATCGGCGCGCTGCTCGGCATGGCCGCGCACATCGAGGGCAAGGCCTCGATGATCCTCGACATGTCCGGCCTCGCGCAGAAGGGCGGCGCGGTGCTCAGCCACGTCCGCCTGTCGGATCATACGGCCGAGGTGACCTGCTCGCGCATCGTCACCGGCACGGCCGATCTCGTGCTCGCCGCCGACGAGGTGGTCGCGGTCGCCAAGGACACGATCTCGCTCTGCGACTCGAGCCGTACCCGCGGCATCATCAACAGCCACGTCATCCCCACCGCCGATTTCGTCCTCAACCGCGACTTCAACTTCCAGACCCGCAAGCTCAACGGCCTGCTGGAGACGGCACTGCACAAGGACTCAGTCTTCTTCGATTTCACCAAGCCGGCCGAGCAGCTGCTCGGTGACAGCATTGCCACCAACATGATGATGATGGGCTATGCCTATCAGAAGGGCCTGTTCCCGTTGTCGGCTGAATCGATCGAGCAGGCGATCGAGGTCAACGGCGTCTCGATCAAGATGAACAAGGAGGCCTTCCGCCTCGGTCGCCTTGCGGTGGCAGACCCCGCGCGCCTCGCCGAGATGCTGAAGGGAACGGACGAGGTTGCAGCACCCAAGTCGCTGGACGCCATGACGCTCGACGAGATCATCGAGCACCGCGCCAAGCATCTCACCGCCTATCAGAACAGCCGCCTGGCCAAGCGCTATCGCAAGCTGGTCGACCAGGTCCGCGACGCTGCGGTCAAGGGCGGCTACGGCGATGCGCTGCCGCGCGCGGTCGCGATCAATTACTCAAAACTGCTCGCCTACAAGGACGAGTACGAGGTCGCGCGCCTGTTCTCCGACGGCGCGTTCGAGCAGCAGCTCCGCGATCAGTTCGAAGGCGACTACGTCTTCAGCTTCAATCTCGCTCCGCCGATCCTCAGCCGCGGCGTCGACGCGCTCGGCCGTCCGAAGAAGCGCGCCTTCGGCCCGTGGATGCTGAAGGCGTTCCGTACGCTGGCGAAGTTCAAGTTCCTGCGCGGCACGCCCTTCGACATCTTTGGCCGCAGCGCCGACCGCAAGCTCGAGCGCGATCTGATCGTCGGCTACGAGAAGGACGTCGCCACCGTGCTCGGCCTGCTGTCACCCGTCACGGTTGACACTGCTGTCGAACTCGTCTCGCTGCCCGACCGCATCCGCGGCTACGGCCCGGTGAAGGAGAAGGCGGTGGCGGATGCCAAGGCCCGCTACGCCCAGCTCGCTGCCGATCTGGCGAGCCCTCCGCCTGCGCCGAGACAAATCGCTGCCGAATAGGACGGTCTCGTAGGGTGGGCAAAGGCGCACTTGCGCCGTGCCCACGATCTTGGTCAGAGTCATATTGAAAGACGTGGGCACGCTTCGCTTTGCCCACCCTACGGATCGGCGTTCCGATATCGCGTGCGACCGATCGCGCCCTAGTCGTTCACCGACAGCACCATCATCGGATCGGCGATCTTCTCCGGCGCGATTTCCTGGTCGAGCGGCAGCACGGCGGTTCCGATCGCAAAGAACTCGATCACATGGGTCTGCCAGCCATGGCTGCCTTCGTGGATATCGACCCCGACGACGCCTTCGGCATGAGCCGCCTCGGCCTCGTACTGCATCCGGTCGATGGCGATCTCCCGCGCCTCGTACATGGCCGAGGTATAGTTCTCGAGCTCGACGTTCTGCCCGATGCTGCCAAGGCCCGCCAGAATGCCGCGATGGGCGACGTGATAGACGCAGCTTCCCATCACCATCTCGACCGGACGATAGCCGGAATGCAGCAGCGACCAGAAATCCTGCCCCGACAGGTCGGAGGTGAAGGGGCCGCCGTCATGGGCGCGGAATCCGGGATGGCCTTCGCCATGCACGACACCAGTGCCGATGGCGATGAACTCGAGCAGATGTTCGTCCCACTCCAGCCGCTTGATCGTCAGCTTCACGCCGACGATGCCGTCTGCCCCCATGGCGGTGGCTTCTGCCCGCATTCGGCTCATTGCCAGCTCGCGCGCGTGATACATCGCCTTGGAGAGGACATCGAGCTCCTGGTTCTTGCTCCAGCTGCGGTACTGAATGCCGACATGGTAGACGCAGCTGCCAACGCACAAGCCGATCGGCTCGAAGCCGGCCTTGCGCACCAGCAAGAACTCATTGACCGAAAAATCGGAGGTGAACACGCCGGTCGAATGCGCCGAGCTGCGCAAACCCTTGAGGCGGTCCCTGGCGTGCGCCGGCATCTCGTCGGTCATGTCAAATGGCTCCCTCGGACTCATTGGACTGGTAGGATTGGTGATGTGGCGTAGTGCCGACCAATGGCGTGCGGCCGTCATGCATGTCCACGACCATGCGCACCTCATGCGGAATCGTGGCACCGCGCCTGGCGTCGACGGTCGTCGCCACGACGATGTGGCGGGCGAGATACTGCTTTCGATCGTTCTGGCCTTCGCGCTCGAACATCTCGCTGAAATTGAGATGCGCCAGCACGCCGTTGCCCTGGGGGCGCGCATTGGTTCGCAGCTCCTGATGAGCCCGCTGGCGAACGTGCTGCCAGAGCTCGCTCAGCCGCGTGGACTCGATGTTGCCCGCCCACGTCAGATTCGTGTTGTTGAGCCAGTCGTTGAGCCATTCATAGTAGGCGCCGATCGCGAGGCCCGTCGGCACCACGTCGGCTTCGAGCAACTTGACGAACTCGAGGGCAGGGACGGTGGCGACGATCGGGTCATCGCTTGGCGGCAATCCCTCGACGCGGACCGCGGTGCCAGTCAGGGTGAAATCCATGCTGTTGTCGATGCCGAGCGGGATCGTCCGCATCTTGACATCGAGAACTGCGTTGGCGCCGGCGGTCCATGCCTCTTCCTTCAACCGGCGCAGGGCCGTGTGCCAGCCCTCGGCGTGACCCTCGGTCCACGACCAGCCGTAATGCAGCCAGCAGGTCGCCGAGATCGCCGCGATCGGGCGCAACCCATGTGATCGCGCGATCAACAGCTCGGCCGGCGTCAGCGTGGCGGTCCAGGGCCGGCGTCCGCTGCGTACGCCCTCCAGCCGCTCCTTGATGACCTTCGGCACCTCGCGCCTTTGCAGGGAGTCCTGGATGTCGGCGATGCGTTCGTCGTGGGCGGCACGCCGGGCGAGGGTCTCGGCATCCGGCTGCTTGAAGATGTCGAAAATGCCCATCTCAGCCCGCCATGAAATCGCCGAGCGATCCGCTCAGAGCCCGCGCGTAGTCGCTGGCCTTCCGGGTTTCCTCGGCCAGCCGCGCGAACCATTCGGTGGGGTCGACGCTCTTGGTGTTGAGCACGACGCCGTGAACCACCATGGCGATGCTAGCCTTGAGCCGGCCGCCCTCGATCTCCAGGTTGTATCGCTTTTCGCCGAGCTCGACCGAGACGCCCCTGGTCTTCACACTGCGCGAAAAAAGCCCACGGCTTTCGTGGACCGTCACAAGTTCTGGCAGAGCTTCCTTGAGCCTGAGTGCGAAGGCGCGGAGATTGCTCTCGGCGTCAGACTTGAACCTGCGCAGCCACGCGGCCTGGATGTCGAAATTGACGTTCTCGGTCACCGCTGCACCGCCGCGGCGTTGACGCCTTGCATGCCCTGCACCAGGCGGTCGCGGATCGCCGTCAGCTTGGCCTCGCGTTCGCGGTCGCCCGAGGCGACCTCGCGCTCGATCGCGATGACCTCGTGCATGGTCTGGATCGCCTCGTCCGCGACCTGCGCCAGCACGTCGATGTTGCGCTGATCGCCACCCAGGCTGCGGGCGGCGCTGGTCGCGGCGTCATGCGCGCCCTTCGAGGCCAGGATGGTGATTTGCCGTGCCGCTTCATCCAGCTTCTCGGATTCGGAAGCGGCCCTCGCAATATCGACTTGCACCACCGCCTGGCTTGCCACCGCCATCAGGCGCGGGATCACCACCAGCATCCCGTTCGATATCTTCATGAGCCGGGTCTCGGCGGCTTTCTTGTTCTGTCCGATGATCGGGATCAACATCGCGGATGCCACGAGATTTTCCCGCATCTCGGCGATCTTGCCGCGGAAGTTCGCGACCGCCGAACGAAACTCCATCACGTCGGCGGCATCAGTCGCATCGCCGGTTCCGACCGCATGCTGCCGCAGCGTTTCCAGCTCGGCCTGACCGCGGTCGAGCGCGAGTTGGCCGGCTGCGATCTCGATCTTCAGGTCGTTGAGACTTTGCCGCACTGCCAGCGCCTGCTGGTCGAGCAGCTGGACTGCAATCGTCAGGTCCGCCTTGGTCTTGCGCGCCTTGGCCTGTTCGGCATCCATCAAGTCGAGGAACTTCTTGCGGTTCTCCAGGAAGCCGCTGAACGCAGTGCGAGCATCGGCTACGGCGCCGATCAATTTGCCGAGCAGCCCTTTGCGTGTGACCGGCTGATCGCCTCTTGCTTCGGCTTGTAGGTCCTGGATCCGCAGGATGTTCACGCCGTCAATCACACTCGCGGCAATTCGTCCGACCTCGCCGGCATCCTCGAGCCGGACGCCCGTCAACAATTGCCGAGATGTCTGGGCGATGGCGGCGAGTGCTCCATCGCCGTGCGCCAATAGGGTGGTGGTGTTCCGGAAATCCACCTTCGCGGCCGAGGTTTGGGCGGCCGTCAAATCCGCGGCGCTGAGATTGGCGATCTCGACAAGCCGTTCAGGCGCCGGTTCCGGCATCAACCGCGGGTCCGTCGTGGTCAAAGGCTGCGGGACTGGGGCGACGGCCGGCACCTGTCCCGGCGATGAGTCGAGATTGTCGAAGACGGAGAGATCGAGAGGCGCGGCTGGCTTGCTATCGGGCATTCTTAGCTCCACCGATCGCTCCGTGTCTCCCGGCCAGGCGAACGGAGCGGCTTCTGACGCTGCAACATAAACGTGTCGTGGGCGGCCGTATAGCGCCCAAGAATAGGGGTTCCGACCGGCCGCTGAACATGCTTGCTCGTCAGTTAGCGTCTTCCGGGCAGATTCGTTTGAACAGAAAGGCCCGTCGTGTTCGTTAGTAGGACGGACGCGGGAATTGGTTCGACCGTACCGATGGGTTCGAGACCTGAAAGAATCCCGTTCCCGCGATTTTCCGGAAACTGGCACAGGGGGCGCCTACCTTCGTGGCGTTTCGATTTTCTGTTCGAAATCAGTCGGCGTTCTACTGTGCATGGGGTTGTTTTCGGCCAGCAGGTTCGTTTTCGATAAAACGAAAAATTGCTTGTGCCGTCGGGCAAAACATCTTTAGGATTTCGCTCAGCCTTTCGTGCTCCGGCCGCACGCGCATCCGGGACACGACAGCCTCACCGCATTTGCGCCAATCCGCCGCCCTCTCGCCCGACGGAATATTTCCGCGCTTGCCAACAGGGCATCAGCGGTCCAGAAAAAAGAGCCAAGAAGAAACGCGAGCGGAGACCTCTGTTTTGACCATCAAGGGCAAGGCCTACATTGCCGGGATCTACGAACACCCGACCCGGCATGCGCCGGACAAATCCACCGCCCAGCTTCACGCCGAGGTCGCCAAGGGCGCGATCGAGGATGCCGGGATCAGCAAGGACGATGTCGACGGCTATTTCTGCGCGGGCGATGCGCCCGGCGGCGCCTGGCCGATGGTCGATTATCTCGGCCTCAACACCAAGAAGCTGCGTCATGTCGATTCCACCGAGACCGGTGGCTGCTCCTACATCATCCATCTCGGCCATGCCGCCGAAGCCATCGCCGCGGGCAAATGCTCGATCGCGCTGATCACGCTGGCCGGCAAGCCGCGCACCGGCGTGATGCCGCCGCGTGCGGCCGGCGCCGAGGTCGATTTTGAATCTGCTTACGGCGCGACCACGCACAATGCCTATGGCATGTGTGCCATGCGCCATATGCACGACTATGGCACCACCAGCGAGCAACTCGCCTGGATCAAGGTCGCGGCCTCGCACCATGCGCAATATAATCCGCATGCGATGCTCAAGGACGTCGTCACCGTCGAGGACGTCTTGAACTCGCCGATGATCTCCGATCCGCTGCATCGCATGGATTGCTGCGTCGTCTCCGACGGCGGCGGCGCGTTGATCGTGACGACGCCGGAGATTGCCAAGAGCTTGAAGAAGCCGCTGGTGCGCTTGATCGGCCATGGCGAGGCGATGAAGGGGCCGCGCGGCGGCAAGGATCTCGACCTCACTTACTCAGCCGGTGTGTGGTCCGGCCCGCGCGCGTTCGAGGAAGCCGGCATCGCGCCGAAGGACATCAAATACGCCTCGATCTATGACAGCTTCACCATCACGGTGCTGATGCAGCTCGAGGACCTCGGCTTCTGCAAGAAGGGCGAGGGCGGCAAGTTCGTCGCCGACGGCAATCTGATCTCGGGCGTCGGCAAGCTGCCGTTCAACACCGACGGCGGCGGCCTCTGCAGCAACCATCCGGTCAACCGCGGCGGCATGACCAAGATCATCGAGGCGGTCAGACAGCTGCGCGGCGAGGCGCATCCGAAGGTGCAGGTGAAAAATTGCGATCTCGCCATCGCCCACGGCACAGGTGGCCTTTTGGGCGTCCGCCACGCGGCCTCGACCGCCATTCTGGAGCGCGTGTGATGAGTGAAGTGAAGAAATATCCGGCCCCAGTGACTAATCCGGAGACTGCAGCGTTCTGGGACGCAGCCAAGCAGGGCAAGTTCATGATCAAGCGCTGCTCCGCGTGCGGCGAGGCGCATTACTTCCCGCGCTCGATCTGCCCGTTCTGCTATTCCGACAAGACGGTGTGGGAGGAGGCCTCGGGCGAGGGCACGATCTATACCTGGAGCCTGATGCGGAAGTCGCCGACCGGTCCTTACGCCATCGGCTACGTCACGCTGAAGGAGGGGCCTTCGGTGCAGACCAACTTCGTCGACTGCGATTTGGAGAAGTTGAAGATCGGCCAGAAGGTGAAGGTGGTGTTCAAGCCGACGGACGGGGCGCCACTGCCGTTCTTTACGGTGGCCTAGGGCGGTCCTCATCCTGAGGAGCTTGCGAAGCAAGTGTCTCGAAGGATGGCCACGACAAGAAAGCGTTTCGGGCATCCTCATGGTTCGAGACGGCGCAAGAGCGCCTCCTCACCATGAGGATGAGAACGAGAGGAAACAAAACATGTCCGCTAGATATGAAGAACTCAAGGGCCTGAAAAACCTCGGCCAGAAATATGCCTACGGTGATCGCGAGGTCATGCTCTACGCCTACGGCATCGGCCTCGGCGCAGACCCGATGGACGAGAACGAGCTCGCCTTCGTCAACGAGGGCACGTTCACGCCGCGGCCACTGAAGGTGGTGCCGACCTTTGCTTCCGTCGCCGCCTGGGGCTCGGGCCCCGGCGAGATGAACCTCAACCGCGTCATGGTTGTCGACGGTGAGCGCGACATCACCTTTCATCAGCCACTGCCGGTGGCCGCTAACATCACCGCCGATTCCTCCGTGCTCGAGGTCTACGACAAGGGCAAGGACAAGGGTGTCGTCATCAGCCATCAGACCGTTCTCAAGAACGAGAAGGGCGAGAAGCTGGCAACGCTCGTCGCCTCGCGCTTCGCTCGCGGCGATGGCGGCTTTGGCGGGCCGAACCTGACCCAGCCCGATCCGCACAAGATCCCCTCGCGCGCGCCCGACAAGACCATCGACATCGTCACGCGCCCGGACCAGGCGCTGGTCTACCGCCTCTGCGGCGATCGCAACCCGCTGCATTCGGATCCCGAGTTCGCCAGGAAGGCCGGCTTCCCGCGTCCGATCCTGCACGGCATGTGCACCTACGGCATCACCTGCCGCGGCGTGCTCCAGACCTATGCCGATTACGACGCGTCAGCGTTTCGCCAGCATGTCGCGCGGTTCTCCTCACCGGTCTTTCCCGGCGAGACCGTGACTATGGACCTTTGGAAGGACGGCAACACGATCTCGTTCGAAGCCAAGGTGAAGTCGCGCGGGGTGACGGTGATCAAGAACGGCAAGACGGTGCTGGGTTAGCCCTCGCTGTCATTCCGGGGCGCGCAAAGCGCGAACCCGGAATCTCGTTCTACAGGCTCTGGATTCCGGGTTCAGCCTGCGCGCTTCCCCGGAATGACAACAAAAAACAGGGAGAAGCCACCATGGGACTACTCGATGGCAAGGTTGCGCTGATTACCGGCGCGGGCGGCGGGCTCGGTGAGGCCTACGCAAAACTGTTCGCGCGGGAAGGGGCCGCGGTCGTAGTCAACGACCTCGGCGGGCCCCGTGACGGCTCCGGTGCCGACAAATCGATGGCGCAGCTTGTGGTGGACGCGATCAAGGCCGAGGGCGGCAAGGCGGTCGCGAACGGCGCCGACATCTCCACCATGGAAGGTGGCCAGTCGGTGTTCGACGACGCCATCAAGCATTTCGGACGCGCCGATATCCTGGTCAACAATGCCGGCATCCTGCGCGACCAGACCTTTCACAAGGCCAGTGAGGCCGATTGGGACAAGGTCATCAAGGTGCACTTGAAAGGCACCTTTTGTTGCACCATGCCGGTGTTTCGCTGGATGCGGGAAAATGGCGGTGGCGTCATCGTCAACACCTCCTCGACCTCGGGTCTGATCGGCAATTTCGGCCAGACCAATTACGGCGCGGCCAAGGGCGGCATCTGGGGCCTGTCCAACGTGCTGGCGATCGAGGGCCGCAAGTACAACATCCGGATCTGGACGCTGGCGCCGGGCGCCCTGACCCGCATGACCGCAGACCTGCCCCGCTATAAGGAGAACCCAGGTGCGGCGCTGGGGCCGGACGGCATCGCACCGGCCGTGCTATACATGGTCAGCGATCTGTCGGGTGACCAGACCGGCAAGGTGCTGGGCGTGTCCGGGCCCCGCGGCGTACGCGAGATGCGGATGATGGAAATGGAAGGCTGGAAACCGCCGCATGCGGGGTGGAATGCCCAGGACATCGTCGATCATGCCAAGGAGATCTTCTTCTCCGAGGAGCAGATCAAGATGGGCGCGCGGCGGTTTTAGCCACACGACAGAGAGACAAGGACGACGATGAAACTCACCGCCGACGCCAAGGGCACCTTCGCAATCGCGCCGACACCTTTCCACGACGACGGCCGGATCGACGAGCGCTCGATCGACCGCCTGACCGATTTCTACGAGGAGGTCGGCTGCGACGGCGTCACGGTGCTGGGCATCCTCGGCGAGGCGCCGAAGCTCGATGCCGCCGAGGCCGAGCAGGTGGCAGTGCGCTACGTCAAGCGCGCCAAGAAGATGCAGGTGATCGTCGGCGTCTCCGCGCCGGGCTTTGCCACGATGCGCTCGCTGGCGAGGGCTTCGATGGATGCAGGCGCAGCCGGCGTCATGATCGCGCCGCCGCCGAGCTTGCGCACCGACGATCAGATCGTTGGCTATTTCAAGCAGGCAGCCGAGGCGATCGGCCCCGATGTGCCTTGGGTGCTCCAGGACTATCCGCTGACGCTCACGGTGGTGTTCACCCCCGCCGTGATCCGCAAGATCGTCATGGACAATCCGAACTGCGTGATGCTCAAGCATGAGGACTGGCCGGGCCTGGAGAAGATCTCGACGCTGCGCGGCTTCCAGAAGGACGGCTCACTCCGTCCGCTCTCGATCCTCTGCGGCAATGGCGGCACCTTCCTCGACTTCGAGATGGAGCGCGGCGCCGACGGTGCCATGACTGGTTACGCTTTCCCCGAGCTTCTGATCGACGTCGTCAACCTCTCCAAGGCTGGCAAGCGCGACGCCGCGCATGACTTGTTCGACGCGCATCTGCCGCTGATCCGTTATGAGCAGCAGCCCGGCGTCGGCCTGACCGTGCGCAAGTACGTGTTGCAGAAGCGCGGCATCATCGCCTCCAGCGCGCAGCGCAAGCCGGGCGCGACGATGACAGCGACCGCGAAGGCCGAGGTCGATTACCTCTTGTCGCGCGTCGCCCGTTTCGACAAGCGCGCCAATCTCGGCCCGCAATCTAGCGCCGCAGGTTAGTTGAATGCCCGAGACATCAGCATCACGCCCGGCCTCGACGATCCTCCTGCTGCGCGACGGCCCGAAGGCCGACGGCAAGGGCCGCGGCGAAGTCGAAATCTTCATGATGGTCCGCCATCATCAGATCGAGTTCAACTCGGGCGCGCTGGTGTTTCCCGGCGGCAGCGTCGATGCCGGCGATCAGGAGATCGTCAAGCGATCCGAGCTGTATTCGGGCGGCGAGGGCCTCAGCGAAGCGGACCGCGGTTTTCGTATCGCCGCGATCCGCGAGACGTTTGAGGAGAGCGGCATCCTGCTTGCGCGTGCGAAGGGCTCGAACGCACCTGTTGACGCCAAGCGCGCCGGCGAGATCGCCGACGCACATCGCGTCGCGCTCAACGAGCACAAGATCAGCTTTCTCAGCATTTTGGCCGACAACGGTCTCCAGCTCGCACTCGATACGCTCGTGCCTTATGCGCACTGGATCACGCCGGAGGGCATGCCGAAGCGCTTCGACACCTGGTTCTTCCTTGCGGCCGCACCGCCCGACCAGCTCGGCGCGCATGACGGGAGGGAGTCGACCGACTCGATCTGGCTCTCAGCGCGCGAGGCGGTGGAGGGCGGCGACAGCGGCCGCTTCAAGCTGCCGTTCCCGACCACGCGCAATCTGATCCGGCTCGCCAAGCAGCCGAGCGTGAGGGCCGCGCTCGATCATGCCAAGGGGATGTCGATCGTCACGGTGATGCCGGTGATGACCAAGACCGACACCGGTCGCCAGCTCCGCATTCCCCGCGAGGCCGGCTATGACGGCGAGGTGTTCGAGGTCGGAGCGGTCGGCTAAGACACTTCGATACCGAACGAAGTATTGGCGGCGGCTGATGCGCTAGGTTCCGTCCATCGCGAATGGACGGGACGGATCAGATGGACGTCAGACAGGACACCAACATCGCCGTCGAGCTGGCGCTGTTGGTCGCGCTCGCAACGCTCTGGGGTGGCTCCTACACCTTCATCAAGCTCGGCGTCGCCACCATCCCGCCGGTGACGCTGATCGCCGCCCGCACGACGGTCGCGGGCCTGTTGCTGCTCGCGGTCATGTGGGCGAGGGGCATCAGCATGCCGACGGATGCCGCGACCTGGCAGCGCTTCGCGTTCCAGGCCGTGCTCAACAGCGTCATCCCATGGACCCTGATCGCCTGGGGCGAGCGCCACGTCGATGCCGCGCTTGCCACTATCCTCAATTCGGCCGGCCCCATCTTCACCTTCCTGCTCACCGCAATGGTCACGCGCCATGAGGCCACGACGCCGCGAAAGCTGTTCGGCGTGGTGGCGGGTATGGCCGGCATCCTACTGATCGTCGGCGTCGATGCGTTCCGCGAGATCGGCAGCGGCCTCCTCGCGGAAGCGGCGATCGTCGCCGCCACCATCTGCTACGCCTGCGCCGCGATCTTCGGCCGGAGCTTCAAGGGCCTCGATCCGATGGCACCCGCCGCCGGCTCGCTGCTGGCGGGCGCGGCCGTGCTGATCCCGGCCTCGCTCGTGCTCGAGCAGCCCTGGACGCTGTCGCCCTCGCTCAGCTCCGTCCTCGCGCTGTTGGCACTTGCGGTGTTCTCGACCGCAGCCGCGTTCGCGATCTATTTCCGGCTGATCCAGACGCTCGGCTCGGTCGGCACCACCGCACAGGCCTACTTGCGCGTCCCCATCGGGGTCGCCATCAGCGTCGCCTTCCTCGGCGAGATCCTGAGCCGGACCGCCTGGATTGGCTTGGCTAGCGTCGTCCTCGGCGTCGCCGCCATGACGATCCCGGCCCGGCGGGCAGCCGTCGCTAAACCATCATGAAAAACAGCCCGTTCCGGCCCGTGGAGGCATGTTCCCCCGGAGGGGCGATACAGCGTATATTAGGAGGGTATGGAGTCCGGTTCCGCCCCAATGTCCGCCGAAACGCCACCGAATCCGCCGCCGAAGCGATCGTTTTCGCTGTCGATCGGCCAGATGACGTATGGCAGCTTCATCCTGGTGCTGGCGGTGATCATCGTCACCTCGACCGCCAGCGTGATCGCAATCCGGCACATCGACGCCACCTTCGCCGAGCTCCAGCGGCTGCAAAGCGTCGGCGATCTCGCCGAAGATATCGACCGCCGCATGAACGATTTGCGGCTCGCCGCGCGTGACTTCGTCACCGATCCCGGCGCCGGCATCCAGTTCAAGCAGGTCGGCGAGGCCGCGTCGACCCTGAGCGACATCCTCAAGAAGACCCGCATCGAGCTTGCCCCCGAACAGCAGGACATGATCGACGGCGTCTCCGAGCGGCTTGCGACCTATCGCAGCGGGCTGGATCGGATATCGACCCTGATCGATCGCCGCGCGCAACTGCTTGCCGGGCTGCCTCCGCTGCGCGACCAGTTCGACGCGGCGGTCTCCGAAAGCGGGGATCGTGATCTCGCCGCGCGCCTTTCGGAGGCCCAGAGCCGGATCGCGCTTGGATTGCTCGCGCGCAATCCCTCCGCGGCCGAACAGGCCGCGCAGGGCATGCGGAGGATGGACATTGCCGATGGCAAGCTGAAGGCGGCGGTGAACAATTACGCCGATGCCATCATCGCGGTCGCGGTGCGCGAACGGCAGATCGCCGATATCGACCGCGAGGTGCTGGGCACCGAGGGCCGGCTGATCGGCCGTGTCACCGAATTGCTGCGCGACGTCAGCGACCGCCGCGGCCATGTGCTGTCGCGCGACTTTGCCCGGACGCTAGCCGAGGCGCGTTGGCAGAGCATCGTGCTCGGCAGCATGGGCGTGTTGATTGGCATCCTCGCCGCCGTCTTCGTGGTGGGGCGGACGGTGCGGCCGTTGGCCCAGATCGCACGCTCCATTCGCGCGCTTGCGGCCGGCGAGAAAAGGACCTCGATTCCCTCGGCTGATCTCAACAATGAGATCGGCGACATCGCACGCGCCGCGGAGGTGTTTCGTCGCGCGCTGGAGGAGGCCGATACCGCGCGCGAGGCGGCGGTGCGCGCGCTTACCGAGCAGCGGCTGGCCGAGGAGAGCTATCGCAAGCTGTTCGAGGGCTCGGTCGACGGCATCTACGTGACGACGCCGGCCGGCGATCTTCTCAATGCCAATCCGGCGCTGGCGCGGATGATGGGCTATGACAGCCCGCAACACCTGATCGACAGCATCAACGACATCGCCCACACCATCTATGTCGATCCCGAGGCGCGCGCGGAATACCAGCGGTTGATGCATCGCGACGGCATGGTGCGCGAGTTCGAGTATCAGGTGCGCCAGCGCAGCGGCAACATCCTCTGGCTCTCCGACAGCGCGACCGGTGTGCGGGACGAGCAGGGCACGATCGTCCGCTACGAGGGCACGCTGCGCGACATTACCGACCAGAAGCGGGCGGAAGATGCCATCGCCGAAGGCCGGCGCCTGTTGCAGCAGGTCATCGACACCGTGCCCGCGGTCATCAACGTCAAGGACCGCGATCTCCGCTACGTGCTGATGAACCGCTACATGGCCGGCATCTTCGGTATCGAACCCGGCGACGCGCTCGGCCGCACAACCGCCGATCTGATGTCGCGCTATGGCGCGGCCAAGACCGACGAGAACGACAAGCGCGTGCTCAGCCAGCGCAAGGGTCTCGGCTTCTACGAGGAGGAATACAAGGACGCCTCCGGCAACATGCGGCAATGGCTGGTCAACAAGCTGCCGCTGCTCGATGCCGAGGGCGAGATCGAGCGGATTGTCACCGTGGCGCTCGACATCGGCGAACGCAAGCGCGGCGAGCAGGAGATGCGCAAGGCCAAGGACGCCGCCGAAACCGCGCTGCGCAATCTGCGCGAGACCCAGGCCTCGCTGATCGAGGCGGAAAAGCTGGCCGCCCTCGGACGCCTCGTCGCCGGTGTCGCACACGAGGTCAACAATCCCGTCGGCATCAGCCTGACGGTCGCCTCGGCGCTCGAGCGCAAGACCGCCATGTTCAGCGCCGAGGTCGAGCGCGGCGAGCTTCGCCGATCCACGCTCAATGACTATCTCAGCACCAGTCGCGATGCGTCCTCGCAGCTCGTCTCCAACCTGAACCGTGCGGCCGAGCTGATCCAGTCATTCAAGCAGGTCGCGGCCGACCGCAACTATTCGGACCAGCGCAGCTTCGACCTTGCCGACCTCACCGAGCAGGTGGTGATGAGCCTGCGTCCGGGCCTGCGCAAGCAGAACCTGACGCTCAACGTCGAGTGCCAGCCCAATCTGACCATGAACAGCTATCCCGGCCCGTACGGCCAGGTGCTGACCAATCTATTCCTGAATTCGGTCGCGCACGCCTTTCCCGACGGGCGGCCCGGGATCATCGACATCCAGGTGCGCGAGTCCGGCAAGGACAATGTCGAGGTCATCGTGTCTGACAATGGCTGTGGCATGAGCCTCGACGTGCGGCGCCGCGCCTTCGATCCGTTTTTCACGACGCGGCGCGACCAGGGCGGTACCGGTCTCGGATTGCACATCGTCTACAGCATCGTCACCAACCGGCTCGGCGGCCGGCTCGATCTCGATTCCGAGCCTGGCAGTGGTACGCGCATCCAGATGATCCTGCCGCGTACCGCACCGCTGGAGCAGGCTGCCGAATAAATCTGTGGCTAATCGACGTCGACGAGCTTGTGCAGGGTGGCGCCGAAAATCAGGCTGGCTTTGCCGACCAGCGCCGTGCCCGTCATCTCCGCACGGGTGTCCGTGTAGGTCCCGCTGACGCCGATGCCAACAGGGGCAGGGCCACCGAATAGCGGATTGTCATCGCCGCGCGGGGAGGTGTGTCGTTGCACCAGCACCTCGCCCTTGAAGGTGTGGTCGTCCTTCACCACGTAGCTGCCGGTGTAATAGAGGTAGGCATCGCCGCCAAGGATCTTGCCGTCGCGAAAAAGAATCACGCCGCTGCCTTTGCCTGTCCGACCATCGAGCAGGCTCACGTGAATCGAATAGAGGCCGTTCTTCATAACGTCCCATCGGCCGGTCACCATCGCCCAATGGCGTCACCGGTGAAGCTTTTATGCCAAAGCGCAACCTCCCGCGCAACGCGGCAATTTTGCTGGCTGTGTCCCGCGCCGGCACGCGAGCCGTAGTTGTCCCGGCTTGCGTGTGACGCTGACATGACGGTCTCATCATGCAGCGAGGCCTGTCCAACGAATCAGAGTTGGCCCGCGAAATGCATAACCATTGTTGCACTGGCCGCGGGGTGCTGGAGCAAGACAAACGTGAGCAACTGGATCGATTCCGGCGGCGATGAGCCGCGTCTGTACAGTGCGCGTCCCACGATTTGCGAAACACAACGACGGCGGATCGGCCGTCCGACACGGTGGCGAAGCGCGGCAAGTCTTGCTTGCGCGCTGGCGTTGATCGCGTTGGTTGCCCCTAGGGGCCACGCACGCGACCGCGGCCAGTTCGTCAATACCAATGCCGAGCTGAAAGCCTGGTTCGACGGCTTGCGCAGCGGCAAAGGGCCATGCTGCTCCGATGCCGACGGCTCGGCGATCTCGGACTCCGATTGGGAAAGCAAGGACGGGCACTACCGTGTCCGCATCCCGCGCCTCGGCTACATGATTGAGGGCAAGCAGCAGGAACTCGTCTGGGTCGACGTGCCGGAGGAGGCCGTGATCTCGGAGCCCAACCGGGTTGGACGAACCATGGTGTGGCCGATCTATGGCTATATGGGCGTCACCATCCGCTGCTTTATGCCCGGCAGCATGACCTAGCTGGCCGGGCAGCGCCTCGCCTGCCGCGTCACGTATATTTCTTGTCGCGCTCGAGCAGCTCGACGGAGATGCCTTCGGGACCGCGGATGAAGCAGATGCGGACGCCGGGCCGGATCGTGGTCGGCTCCCGCGTGAATGTCACGCCCTTGGCCTTGATCTCGGCCGCGACCGCGTCGATGTCCTTCACGGTGAGCCCGAAATGGTCGAGGCCCTGATGGGGATGTGGAGGCGGCGGGCTGACGGCGCTTTCGCCTTCCAGAGGCGCAATGAAGATCTTTGCGCCGCCGAGATTCACGTCGATTCGTCCCGGTGCGCGCACAATCTCGCCGCCGAGGATATCGCGCAGCCAGGCGGCGGTCGTTTCCGGATCCGGGCTGCGCAGATGGACGTGATCCCAGGTGACGACGACAGGCATTTCAATTCCTCCCGATAGGGTCTTCGATGTTGCGGCGCATGTTAGCGATCCCCATGGACGATCGCCACATGGCTCTAGGAGGATCCGCCTAGTTGTGGGAACCTTAATTCGCCTCGCGGATTGAAGGATGAGTGAGCAGCGCACCCATGAAATCAGGGTTTGGCCGGATCGGACTGGGACATTTCGTCGGGGACGGCGAGGAGCGGCAGCGGCTCCAGTCAGCCACAGGCGTTTGGTTGAAGCGGGGCCTGTTGTCGCTGCTGGCCGCGAGTGTGGTCGGTGGTGCAATCTGGCTGTTGATGCCTCCCTCCGAAGGCAATGTTGCTCAAACCGAACCTGTAAAATTGGCGCTGGCAGGAGTCGATTCTGCTTCGCCAACGTCAGCCCCAGATACCTCCGCTACGAAAGCCGCCGGGCTCGACCGGATGAAGATATCGTCGCAGACTTGGCGCCGCGGCGGGCTCGGCTCGAAGGCGCTGGTGACGTTCACCGTGCGAAATGACAACGACTATGCCGTAAAGGATGTCGAGATCGTCTGCGCCTTCACGCGGCGCGACGGCAGTCATTTGACGGACCGCAGCCGCGTGCTGGCTGATACGGTCAGCATGAAGAGCCGCAAGACTTTTGCACGCGTTCCAGTCGGATTCGTCAATGTGAATGCCGATCAGGCGAAGTGCTCGGTTGTCACGGCGCGGCGCGCCTAAAAGGCCACGCATTCGCTAGCGGAAAAGTTACCGTCCGTGCCCCTTGGCCGGAAATCTTGGCGTCGCCAATTGAACCAAAGGCTGGGCGCAGGAACCAATTAATGGATCGCCGGTTGAGGCGAAGGACCCACGCGGGGATGCGGGGGCGGAGTGCGGTCAATGCCCATCTTTCGGTATTTCATGTTTGTCGGCGGAGCGCTGCTCGCATTGCTGTTTGCGGCAGATTTCGTTTGGCCGACAGCGCCGGTTGCGCAGACCATTGGGGTTGCGAGCTACGATCAGCCGGCGATCCGGATCCGGTCCGACCGCCATTTGCCTGACCGGGTCGTGCTCGACACCAATCAGCCGACCTTTGCCGCGCCGATGGTGAAGACGGCTGCCGCCGCGCCACAGTCGACCGCGCAGGCGGACGTGTTGGCTGACATGTCGGCCAAGGCACGGGTGCGCGACACGTTCGCCCAGTTCACGCCGGCCGAAGCAGCTGCAGCGAAGAAGGCCGACGCCACTCAGCAAGCTCAGGTTGCCCAGGCCCAGACGCCTCAGGCTCCGGCGCATCCGAAGCGCAAGGTCGTCCGGGCGCATCCGGCACCTCAGCGTGGCCAGCCGATGATGCTGGTGGCGCAGCAGCCGCATTTCGGTCTGTTCAACACCACCTGGTGAGGGTGCCTTGGCCCGCCTCGAAATGGGGCGGGGAGGGCTTTTTATTGTCCGGCCTCTCTGCTAATTCGAGCCAATCCGAACGTCGTCGGTGCGCTGGCCTGCCAGCATAGGACCGCGGCGCTTCGGCCGGTGGCCCAATACCCGGGGTCAGGCGCTCGTAGCTCAGCTGGATAGAGCATCGGATTTCGATTCCGAGGGTCGGAGGTTCGAATCCTTCCGAGCGCGCCAGTCCACGACGAGCCGATTACCCTGATTCATGCGTCTGGAGCAGGTCGCTGAAGGCGACGTCCTTGTAGAAGTAGCGTTGTTGCTCCGTCCTCGCCGACTTCGTCCGTGTTGCGCGTTAATTGGCCTGGAGCCGGATTTGCCGGGCCCGCGCCAGCGTGTCCGAGGGCGCTTCGTGGAAGGTCGCGCGATAGGCCGCGGCAAACTCTCCGAGGTGATGGAAGCCCTGGGCGCGCGCGCACGAGGCGACTGAGGCACCCCCGCTTCTGAGGAGTTGGGTGCGGGTGGCCCAAAGCCGCTTCAGCCGGATGTATTGATGCAGGCTCATGCCGCGCACCTTGGCCACCGCGCCCCCGAGGGTCCGGACCGAGACGCCGAATTGATCGGCGAGATCGGCCGTATAGATCGGAGCGGTTGGATAGGCTCTGACGTAGTCATCGATCTGCTGCACGAGCCTGGCCGAGCGCACGCCCGCTCTTGGGGCAGTGCGATCTGACAGTGGGTTCATTTGAAACAGGTCATCGAAGGCGAGCAGCAGGCCCTCCTGAAGATGGGCGGCGACCTCCGTGGTCTCGAACATCTGTGGCTGGACCGACGCGGTCCGCAGGATGTCTTGCACCAGCTGCCGCGCATAGAGATGTGCGGAAGGGTCGGCAATGCGAACCCGCAAGGCATCGGCACGATCGAACCAGCCGCGGTCCCGAAGTGTGGGCGAGAACATGATCAACGCGTGATGATTGATCTGGGGCTCGACGAAATGGCAATGGTGGTTGCCGCGCAAGCCGATGAAGAAGCGCGAATCGATATCCATTCCGCTCGAACTGGCGCGCAGATCATCGCTCATTGGTAAGATCACCATGCCGCCCGGCGCGCGGTAGGTGGTCTCGAGGATGCGCGCAAACGACCTTGCGACGATGATCCGGCATGCCGGCAGGTTCACGATTGCTCGCGCTGCGGCGAAATTGGCGACGTCGAGGGGAATGCTCCGGGAATCTTCCAGGGCTTCGGCCGGTCGAAACGCGTCCACATCGGTAAACCGGGTTACCTGGAGCGCGGAGGAGGGAGCGAGGGCGTCGAAGAACATGCTTCTGGCCGGATGCTGCAATATGACAATAAAATGAACGTCGGTACGTGGCCATCAATGGCGAAACACGACGATTCAGTAAACCGGATTTTCGGCCGTAGTATTGCGGACATCATGCCACGATCGATCTCACCGTCAACGGTCGCGGCTCATCGGCTGACCGGTGGTGAGGTCGATGAAATGGAGCCTTGTACAGGCAGGGCAACTAAAGGATTCAAAGCTCCGTCCCTCGTGCTCCTGTCGCCTTTCGAGATGGGTTTGCACATTCATGCCCGTCTGCGGGCATCGGAAAACGATCAAATCGGCCATCGGCACAGGATGACAGCACGGCAAATTTCATCTTTGATCTAGATCAGTTTTGGAATTGCTCCAGCCTGACGGCCAGCGGCGGTCCCCCTATCTCGCAAAAGCGAAGGGGCCCCAGAGAGCCCCTTCAAATCTCACCAGCGGCGATAGCCGTAATAGCCATAGTAGCGCGGGCCATAATAGCGCGGGCCGTAGTAGCGCGGCGGCCCATAATATCCATATCCGGGACCGTAGCCGTAATAGACGTTCGGCCGCCACCAGCAGCGTCCCCAGGCGTTGCAGACCATGCGGACCTGCTCGACGTCAGAGACCTGCGGGGTTGCAGGCGCAGGCGCAACGGGCATGGCCGACGCCGACGATGCCGCAAGGGCACCGAACAGGGACGCGGCAACGAGGCCGATCTTGAGATTCATGATGTGTATTCCTCCGCTTACGCCATGCAGGATATCGAAGTTGTTCTGATCAAATTGTGGCAAAGTCGGAATGTAATGCTGATGAACAAATCTCAGCTCGCCCGCCATAGGCCTGACCATCACTTTGCCAAGTGAGCTCTTCCCGTATCATCGCCACCTTCATTGATCCTGCGCAATTCGTCCGTGCGGCTTCCTGCCTAACTTTGCCATCGTGAGCAGTCCTTCGCCGAATTCGAAGAACAGGCGCACAGATGGTTTGGAGCAGTGCAATGAACAAGATGAGGATCGACAAGGGCGACTGGCTCGTCGTGTGCGACGGACGCAAGGCGCTCATCCTGGAAAATCTCGGCGACGAGATGTTTCCGAACCTTCACACCAGGGAGGTTCGCGAGCAGACCAATCCGTCCACGGCCGCGCAAGGGACCGATGCGCCTGGCAGGCTCCATGCATCGGTCGGCGGAGCCCGCAGCTCGGCAGAGCAGACCGATTGGCACGACGAGGCCGAGCGCACCTTTCTGCGCAGTCTCGCCGAACGGCTCGATACCGCGCTCAGCGCCGGGGAGACCTCGGGCCTGACCATGGTGGCCTCACCGCGCGCACTGGGCATGATCCGCACCGATTATTCGGACGCGGTGCGCAGGGCGCTCCGGGGCGAAGTCGGCAAGGACCTCGTCAAGTTGCCGGTCCATGAGATCGAGAAGCAGTTGCTGCTATCGGGGGCCGTCGGATAGGGCTCTCCGCCCGGAGAGGACGCGCGCGGCGCCCCTCAGTAGCAGGGGTGCCGGCGGCGGTCCTGACCGACATAGCTGGCCGCGCTCTGGTAGCAGTGATTGGTCGACGGGCCGTCGTAGTAGGCGAAGGTGCCGGGGGTGATACCCGGGCCGTAATTGTGCAGATAGCTGATCGGGTAGGGCAGCGGATTGGCGTAATAGCGGTGGTACCGGTGATGTACCCGCGCCTCCGCGTAGCCAGGGGCTAGGATTGCTGCCGACAGGGCAGCAACCGCGGCTACAAGGGTCAGCTTGCTCATCTCGATTCTCCGGAACCCGCGCAAAAAGGTCTGCCATCTATAGCCATTTCGGGCCGCCGGGGCACCCGTCCGAAGCCTGGAAATCGGGGCAAATCCAGCAGATTCCCGGATAGGTGTGACAGAATTGCCGGACCTGGGGTCCAAGCCTGCCCATTTTTGGCCTTTTCGGGATGCTTAACGAATTCCCCACACAAGTATGGCCAAAGAGAATCCGGTCAAAGATTTCTCCTGCCGGGTCCTTTGGGGGTTTGTTGGGGTGCTCTTCGGGGCCGGTACGTTTCCTTGCAAGGTTTTTCGCCGTCAAGCCATGCGCATCACGCTTCTCAGCCTGCTGTTGCTCTTCGTCGCTGCCGCTACTCCCGCGCGGGCTCAGCTGCATATCACCCGCGACCACGGCGGCTATGTCGAGGAGTACAAGGCCAAGTACAAGCGCGTCCGCGCCACCGGCGAGCGCGTGATCATCGATGGCATCTGCAATTCGGCCTGCACGCTGGTGCTCGGCATCGTGCCGCTGAACAAGATCTGCGTGACGCCCAAGGCGAGTCTCGGCTTCCACCAGGCCTATTACGACAAGGCCTTCACCTTCGGTATCAAGGTCACCAGTGCGGAAGGGACCTCCGACCTGATGTCCTACTACCCCGATACGGTGAAGGACTGGATCCGCCGCAATGGCGGGCTCACCACCGACATGAAGAAGATCAAGAACGGGGTCGAGCTCTGGAAGATCATCGATCCCTGTCCGGAAGAATGGTGATCTGCTGATCTGAGCCACCGCGTCCGTCGCAGCGCAGCATCAGAAATTCGCGTTGCCGCACCGCCCTTCGCTCAGGCAATGAGGGGCAATGAATCATAATCAAGATCATCTCGCTGCCCGCGCGGCGCCGGTGTTGTTCGTCCTGCTCTGGAGCACCGGCTTTATCGGCACCAAATACGTCATCAACAATGCCGATCTCTTGACCTACCTCGCCATCCGCATGGCACTGGTGGTCGGTCTGATGGCAATCATCGCGGGCGTCGCTCGACCGAAATGGCCTGATCGCGCCGGGACCGCGCACAGCGCCGTCGCCGGCATCCTCGTCCACGGCTTCTATCTCGGCGGCACCGCTATCGCGATCGCGCATTCGATTCCGGCGGGGCTCTCCGCACTCATTCCGGGGCTGCAGCCGATCCTGACCTCGACGATTGCCAACCGCTGGCTCGGCGAAAAGGTGACGCCGGTGCAATGGGCAGGCCTCGTGCTCGGCCTCGGCGGTGTGGCGCTGATTCTGCACAACCGCCCGATGTCCGGCGAAGCCGGGCTCGGCTGGATCGCCTCGGTAGTCTCGCTGATCAGCATCACGCTCGGCACGCTCTACCAGCGCCGCTACTGCAATCACATCGACTGGCGAGCCGGCAATCTCGTGCAGTACGTGGCGGTGACGATCTTCTTCACGGTCGGTGCGTTCCTGTTCGAGGATCGGGTCGTGCACTGGACACGGGAGTTTGTGCTTGCGCTGGCCTGGCTTGCGGTCGCGCTCTCGATCGGGTCGATCGGGCTGTTGTACTGGCTGATCCGCCATGCCGCAGCGACGTCGGTCGCGAGCCTGTTCTATCTGGTGCCAGCCGTCACGGCGGTGATGGCCTATCTGTTGTTCGGCGAAAAGCTCGATGCGTTGGCGATCGCTGGCATGGCGATGTGTGCGGCCGCTGTGTTCGTGGTCAACCGGCGCTTTGCCGCGTAGTCGGGCTTGCCGGAATACATCCCTGACGTGCAGCGTCCGTCGTGTTAGTCTGACCGTATTTCAGCGGCCCTTTCACACGGTGATTTTCCATGAAAAAGGCGAAGCGTGCACTGCTCGGCAGGTCGATGAAGCCGGTCCGGATCGCCTGCATCAACTATGCCCCGGAGTCGATTAGCGGCGGCGATATGAGGCAGCTCACCGCGGCACTGCAAAAGTGTTACGACAAGCATTTCCTGCCGGTGTGGGGCTATCCGGTCGACCTCTATGTCACGCGCAAGCCGAAGGCCACCGATTGGCAATTGGTCTATTTCGACGACGCCCTGCACAAGAATATGCTCGGACGTCACGAGCTGACCTATCGTGGCCAGCCGATCTCGAAGATCTTTGTCAAGGCGCTGGATGGCGAGGCGGTCAGCGTAGCAGCCTCGCACGAACTGTTTGAGATGGTGCTCGATCCCATGGCCAATCTCTGGGCCGACCAAAATCGGCACACCCAATACGCCTATGAAGTCTGCGACGCCGTGGAGGAGGACACATTTGACGTCGACGGATTGCCGATGTCGAACTTCGTCTATCCGTCCTGGTTCGAGCCGTTTAGGCATCCCCGCGGGACCAAGTTCGACCACAAGGGAACGCTGACAGCTCCGTTCTCGATGACCGAGGGCGGCTACGTTATCAAGAAGGTCAACGGTCGGAAGGTGATCCGGGCGTTCGGCTCGCCGGAGAAGCGGCGGCGCTTCGCCAAGGAGGACCGGCGGGGTCATCGCAGCGAGTTTCGCGATCCGAAAGGCGTCCATCATCCGGGCCGGCGCAAGTCCAAGCGGTCAGGCTAGGCATCTTGGAGGGGCGTCTCCGGGGGCGCCCGCACCCGGAGACGTGCGCTCGAGCCGAAATCAGCGCTTCGCTTTCTTGGCCTTTTTCTTCTTGGCCGCTTTCTTTGCCGTCTTCTTGGCGGCCTTCTTCACGGACTTCTTGGCTGCCTTCTTCGATGACTTCTTGGCTGTCTTCTTCGAAGCCTTCTTTGCCTTCTTGGGCGCGGCTTTCTTCGCGACCTTCTTGGCGGCTTTCTTCACTTTCTTGACTGCGGTGACGGCGGCGTCCTTGGTCGCTTCGACAGCGGTGGTCATCGTCTCCATCACCTGCGCGGTGATCGGCTTCTCGTCGTCCATATCGTGTCCCCCACGGTTTGCATGGAGTGACGACGATAGCGAGTTTCATAATTGTGTCAAAGCAACGTTCAACCTTTGCGGATCTTTGCGTAAGCGGCGAGCGCGCGCTCGCGTCCCTTGACGTGATCGATGAGCGGATGCGGATAGGTCTTTCCGAGCGTGATGCCTGCGCTCGCAAGTTCAATCGGTGTCGCCTGCCACGGCTGATGGATCAGCTTAGCCGGCATGTCCTTCAGCTCCGGCACCCAGCGCCGGACATAGGTTCCCTCAGGATCGAACTTCTCGCCCTGGAGCACTGGGTTAAACACGCGGAAATAAGGTGCGGCGTCCGCGCCGCAGCCAGCGACCCATTGCCAATTGGCCGGATTGCTACCGGCGTCCGCATCGACCAGCGTGTCCCAGAACCAGGCTTCGCCATCGCGCCAATCGATCAGCAGGTGATTGACCAGGAACGATGCGACCACCATCCGGACCCGGTTGTGCATTACACCGGAGTGCCAGAGCTCGCGCAGGCCGGCATCGACGATGGGATAGCCGGTGCGGCCGCGCTGCCAGGCGGCGAGCGCCTTCTTGTCGGCCTTCCAGGGGAAGTCGTTGAAGTTGGTCTGCAGGTTCTCGGTGGCGAGATTTGGATGGTCGTGGAGCAGGTGGCGGCAGAATTCGCGCCAGCCGAGCTCGCTCAGGAACTTTTCGGTGCCGGATGCGATCGCCGGATTCTCTTCGGCGGCAAAGCGCGCGGCATGAAATACCTGGCGCGGGCTGATCTCGCCGAACCGCAAATGCGGTGACAAGCCTGAGGTGCCTTCGCGATCAGGGCGGTCGCGGTCGCCGACGTAAGTCCGCGCGGTGTGCTTGAGGAAGTCGCGCAGGCGCGTCCGGGCTGATGCCTCGCCCGGCGTCCAGGTCTCGCGCAGGCCGCCGGCCCAGTCGGGCTTGGTCGGCTCGAGCTTCCAGTTCTCCAGTCTGTCGCTCGCGATCTTCGGACCCGGGCGCAGCTCCTTCGGGGCGGGCAGCGGCTTGGGTGGGTCGCCGAGCGACAGCACCCGTCGCCAGAACGGCGTGAACACGCGCAAGCCGCGGCCTTCCTTGTTGCGGATCGCCGAGGGCTGGACCAGCAGGTCGCCCGGAAAACTTTGCGAGTCCACGCCGAGCTTTGCCACCGCTGCTTCGAGCTGTTTCTCGACCAATTGATGCGGGGCCTGAGCGATCTCAATCCAATAGACGGCACCTGCGCCCGTCTCCCGCGCCACTTCGGGGATGACGCGGGCTGCCGATCCCTTGCGTAAAACCAGCGATCCGCCGCGCGCTGCGATGTCGGCACCGAGCGCGCGCAGCGACCGGGCCAGCCACCAGCGCGCAGCGCCGCCAGGGGCCCGTCCGGCCGCTTCGTCGAGCACATAAAGGCAAATCACAGGCGCGCCTGATTTGGCGGCGGCGTGTAACGCGGGATGGTCGGACAGGCGAAGGTCGTCGCGGAACCAGACGATGACCGGCGGGGGGCTTGGCGGGGGCAGGGCGCGTCCTCGTTTACATCTTGGAAAGCATGCCGGTGCTGTGAACCAGCGTTAATGGGGTCGTAAGCGAATTGCATGATTATGCAGGAATTCCGGGGGTAGTTCCATTCATGACCAACTCGTTAACGGCGAAGTTCGTGCCGCAGTTCAAGCTGGGTACCAAGGCCGTCTTGTGTGCCGTCCTGCTGATTGCGATGAATACCGCATTGGTGGTCGGCGCCGGCTACTGGTCTCTCACCTCAGCCTTCAACGATCGCGCACTGCGCGACATCGAGGTCAGCCTGCGCACGCTTGCGCTGGCCTTCGCCGAGGTCGTTCCTGACGCGAAGATCACGATGCGCGATGGCGCGGTGGCGCGCGCCGAAATCGCCAAGATGCCTGAGTTCAAAGATCACGCCATCGTCGATCGTGCGGTGTCCTATGTCGGGGGCAATGCGACCCTGTTCGTGTTCGACGATGCGAGCGGGCAGTTCGTCCGCCGCTCGACCAATGTGAAGAAGGAGAACGGCGACCGTGCCGTCGGCACCCAGCTTGCCGCCGACCATCCGGCACAAGCAGGCCTGCGCCGTGGCGAGGCTTATAAGGGGCCGGCCACGCTGTTCGGCAAGTCCTTCATGACCGCTTATTTCCCGATTGCGGATGCGACTGGCAAAATCGTCGGCATTCTCTATGTCGGCATCCCCATGGCCCAGTACGAGACAATGCTGTCTCATGCAATCGCGAGCATGGCGATCGCGGCGGGTATCGCGGCGCTGCTGGTCCTGGTGCTCACCATGCTGGTCGTGCGCCGCGTCACCGGGCCGCTGACCTCGGTCACCCGCTCGCTGACGGCACTCGCCAATGGCAAGAGCGATGTCGCGATCGATTGTGAGGACCGCGCCGACGAGATCGGCGAGATCGCGCGCACCGTTGCTGTGTTCAAGAACAATTCACTGGAGCGGGCGCGGCTGCGCAGCGAACAGGCGGAAGCCACGGCAGCGGCAGCCGAGCAGCGCAAGGCGGACCTTCGCAACTTCGTCGCTGAATTCCGCAGCGGTGTCGGCGGCATCCTCGACAAAGTTCTGCGTTCCTCCGGCGAGTTCGAGCGCGTGGCGCGACAATTGACCGATACCGCGCGCTCCACCGCTGAATTGTCGGCGAAATCGGCCGGCGCATCCGAGCAGGCCTCTGATCACGTCCGTGCAGCGGCATCGGCCTCCGACGAACTGTCGCACTCGATCTCCGAGATCACCAAGAGAGTGCAGGAATCCAACGCGATCTCCGCCGAGGCGGTGCACCAGGCCGAGGCCACCGACCAGCGCATCGCACAGCTCTCGGAAGCGGGCGCGCGCATCGGCGACGTCGTCAAGCTGATCACCTCGATCGCCGAGCAGACCAATTTGTTGGCTCTGAACGCGACCATCGAGGCCGCGCGCGCGGGCGATGCGGGCCGCGGCTTTGCGGTGGTGGCCCAGGAGGTCAAGACGCTCGCCGGCCAGACCGCGAAGGCGACCGACGAGATCTCGACCCAGATCGCGAGCATGCAGCTTGCGACCGAGGAGTCGGTTACTGCCATCAAGGCGATCACCGAGACCATCGAGCGCATCAGCGGTATCGCGGGCTCGATCTCGGCTGCGGTCGAGCAGCAGCGCAGCGCCACCCATAATATCGCGGCCAGCGTTCGCGCCGCGGCTTCGGGCACCGCCGACGTGGCGGTCAATGTCCGTCACGCGGCCGAGGGCGCGAGCGAGACCGGCGAGACCTCGAGCCGGATGTTTGCCTCCGCACAGGCATTGTCGGGCGAGAGCCTGAACCTGAAGGCCGAGGTCGACAGCTTCCTCGACCGCGTGCAAGCGGCTTGATCAGGGAATGGCGGGCTGAAACCATCGGCCCGCCGTGACGTAGCTGACGGCATGATGTGACTGCCTGCGCTTCGCGGGCAGGGAGGCCGCCAGTGAACCGCATCGCCGTGCTTTATGTCGCAACCCTTGTCGTCCTGACCGGGCTGGATTTCCTTTTCCTCGGGCTGATCGCCAAGGGCTTTTTCACCGCGCAGGTTGGCGACATGCTCGGTGATCTGAGGCCGGTGCCCGCCGTGCTATTCTACCTTATCTATGTCGTCGGCGTTCTGATCTTCGTCAGCGGCTCAGCCGGCGTGACATGGCAGTCGACGCTGCTCTATGGCGCGCTGTTCGGGCTGTTTTGCTATGCGACGTTCGATCTCACCGCGCTGGCGCTGCTCAAGCATTGGAGCTGGCCGGTCGCGTTCGTCGACATCGGTTGGGGCGCGGTGGTGACCGCGGTCTCGTCGACCGCGGGTCTGTTGATGGCGGATCGTATGACCGGTTAAGCTCTTATTTGGGCTGCGGCACGATGCGGATGTAGGGCTTCGGTTCCTTCCAGCCCTGCGGATAGATTGTCTTGGCCTCGTCGTTGGAAACCGAGCCCGCGATGATGACGTCCTCGCCCTGCTTCCAGTCGGAAGGTGTTGCCACGCGATGCTTGGCGGTGAGCTGGAGCGAGTCGATCACGCGCAGGATTTCCTGGAAGTTCCGGCCGGTGGTCATTGGATAGACCAGCACCAGCTTGATCTTCTTGTCTGGCCCGATGATGAAGACGTTGCGGACGGTCTGGTTGTCGGCGGCGGTACGGGTGAGGGGATCGCCCGAGATCGCAGCCGGCAGCATGCCATACAGTTTCGAGACGTTGTAATCGGTGTCGCCGATCATCGGGTAGTTCGGAGCCGCGCCTTGCGTCTCCTTGATGTCCTCCGACCACTTCGCGTGGCGGTCGACCGGATCAACCGAGAGGCCCATCAGCTTGACGCCGCGCTTGTCGAACTCCGGCTTCAACCTGGCGAGAGCGCCGAGCTCGGTCGTGCAAACCGGCGTAAAGTCCTTGGGATGCGAGAACAGCAGGGCCCAGCTGTTGCCGATCCAGTCGTGGAACTTGATCTTCCCTTCAGTGGTCTCGGCTTCGAAGTCAGGGGCGGTGGTGCCGATCGGAAGTGTCATGGTTTGACCTCATCGCATTGAATTTGCTTGGGAATTATTGTCTGGCCGTCGTACCCAGTATAGGGGCTTGGCGACGTCAAGTGAACGGCAACTGAACTGCTTGAAGTAAAATGTGAATTCCTCCTCTGAAGGGCTGATTTCTCAGCACAATTTTGTTACGGCGGCGCCTGCGGCGAAATAACCCCACAGGGGCTTCACGGTCTCGATTGCCCCGATAATGCCTTTTATGACCCGCATCACGCCCGCCCGACGCTCTCCGGAACCGAAACGGTCCTCGCAGCGACTAATCGGCAACCATTGAGAAAAGTCGCGATCCCCGCATCGAATCATTAACCACCCCTTTACGCCGGCATGAAAATGCTGGTCGATCAGAAGAAGTCTGGAAGTGAACTATGTCTGCCGCCCTGCCCAAGTCCTTTGAAAAGGCCGCCGAAAAGTCCGTTGAGTCGCCGTCCCTCGAACCGTCCTGCCGCGATACCGCGGCCCATGCCCTCACCATCGTACGCGACGGCGTGATCACGGGCGAAGGCCCGACCACCAAGGGCAGGGTGCACTTTTCCCGCTCCATCGATGCCGATGACACCGCCTGGTGCGCCCGGATCCTGACGGCCGCTGCCGTCAACGACCAGCCGGTCAGCCGCGCCGAAGCCGAGGCGCTGTTCGAAATCAACGAGGCCGCGACCGAACGTGCCGACGGCGGCCGGTTCGACGATTTGCTGGCCAAGGCCGTCGCCCATTATGCCGCGAGCGCCTCGGGCCTGAAGGTGCCGCCGCGCAGCGTCGCGCTGGCGCAGGGCACCGACATCGAGAGCTGGGCGCCGTCCTATGCCTCCAAGGTCAAGAGCGAGATGCTGGAGTGGATCGCCGGCCAGATGCGCGGCAAGCGCCAGAACAACCGTCGCCTGATGGCGATGGTGGCGACCTTCCTGGGCGCCACCGCGCTGCCTCTGGCGGGCCAACTGCCGAACGTGTTCGACATCGGCATGTAGTTTCCGCGCCCCTTGCGAGGCGCGAGAACAAGCGGCGGGGTTATTTCCCCGCCGTTTTTTGTTTGCCGCTCTTCGGCTCGAGGCCCAGCGTGCGGCCGGGGAATCCGGCGGCGTCGAAATAACGCTGGCTGCCGACGCGCTGGACGTCGAGCACGGTCTCCAGACCATTCTCGGACTTCCTCTTTGACCGCTCGACGCCTTTGAATGCCTTCGGCACGACGCCGTTGGGCAGCGCCTCCGACATCACGCGACCGACCAGGCCGCCATTGTGCGAACCGCGCAGGCCGAGGAGCCGGGCGGCGGTCATGCCGACGTCGGCATTGCTGACCGGCAGCTCGTCGACATAGCCGGCTTTGAAGTCCGGACCGATCGCGGCCATGAAGTTATAGGTGTCGCCGCGGCTGAAGCTGCCATGCATGCCCTGGCCCTGGCGCAGCACGGTGTCGGCCACCTGCACCGAGCAATTGGTCGGCGCCTCGCCGCATTCGCTGGCATAGGAGCGGAAGTTGACCACGATCGCCGGCGTCGGCGTCGCCGCGTTGCCGCGCAAATTGATACGCGACAGCGGCAGCGTGCCAGGGAAGCGGCCGAGGGAGTCGTCGACGAACAGGCCGGAGACGTAGTCCTGCTCTAGCAGGGCTTTGATGGTTTTCGCCGCCAGCTTCTTGTCCTTGCCGGGCAGATAGATCAGGTCCGAGCCGCCATTGGTGGCGACGACGAGATCGGGCTTGGTCGGATCCTTGCCGAGCACGCCGTTGCCGGCCTTCGGATGAGCGTTGCCGGTGACGGCGGCGTTCTTGTCGTTGGGGTCGAACAGGGGCAGGTCGAGTGCCTTGGCCAGATCGAGGGCGACGAAGCCCATCGGCAGGAAGTCCTTCGGCGTGTCGTCATAGCTGACCTTGGCCGAGGGACTGGTCTTGCTCTCCTTGGAGATGGTCGAGAAGCCGTGGTCGGCCTGGATCATGATGTTGGTGCTCGCGGCGAGCCCGAGCTCGTCCAGCGCCTTGCGGATCTGGGCGAGGTTGTTGTCGACGTTCTTGATGCTCGCCATCGTGCTCGGGCCGTTGATACCAGGCATGATCTGGTTGAGGCTGTCGCCCTGATTGTGCTGGGTGCCATCAGGATCGCGCGACCAGAACACCAGCACGAACGGCTTGTTGCGCGCCTTGAACATCGGCAGCACCACCTTGGTGGCGACGTCGGCGAAATAGGCCTGCTGCGCGACGTTGGCGACCGTGGTGCCGGGCGTCTTGGCGTCGCCCGCCTTTGCGTTGTCGCCGCGCGACGGCGCGGCGAGGGGAAGGCCGGCCTTGGTCAGGGCGTCCTTGACCTCGTCCGACAGCGCCACGCCGTTCTTGCCGCCGGTGGAATCGTCGAACACGACCGAATGCTGGCCGGCCTTCTCGGGATGGTCAGTGTGGTCGAACTGGTAGGTCGGGCCGACCTTGCCGATCGCCGCGGTGCTGAGGCCCTTGTCGCGGGCCATCTTCAAGACAGTCTCTTCGCTGAGATAGTCGCCTTTGAAATGCTCGTCGATGTCGCCGAGCACGGCGTCGTTCTCGATGAAGGGGACCACGGTGTCGCCGGCGGGTACCGACGTGTAGTTGGTCCAGATCGTGTTGGAGAACACGCCGGTGTCCCCGAGATAATGGCCGGTCGACATCGCCGAGCCGTTGGCCATGGTGAAGGTCGGGAACAGCGAATGCGAGTTCTTGAAGTTGACGCCCTTGTCGCGGACCTCGGCCATGGCCGGCGCGGTCTCGGGGTTGATCTTCAGGGCGCGTAGCCCGTCGGGAATGAACAGGATCAGGTTGCGGGGCGTGTTGTTCTCAGCGGAGGCAAAACCGCTGGACAATAGTGTCAGTCCGGCTGACAGCAGCAGCAGTGAACGTCGCATCAAAATCTCCTGGCGGTGAGGCGGCTTGGCCGCCGACCGCGGCCCCCGGCAATCGTTTAGTTTTGCTGTATGACGGTTATGTTACAAGACCGGATCGGCATGCAGAAGTGACGGGGAGGCGAGGCGGCATCCACGGATTCGTCACGACGGGATGGCGACTCCGGGACACGAGAGCCAAGTTTGGTGCAAATCTCTCTCGACATCGTCATTGCGAGCGCAGCGAAGCAATCCAGTCTTTCCGCGGATACATTTCTGGATTGCTTCGCTGCGCTCGCAATGACGGAGTGTGTGGTGGCGGCGTCGCTCTTTCAATCCGCATCTTCATCGCAGACACTCCTTCGTATCCTCGCGGCCCATATCGCCCGAGCTATGCTTCGTCGCTTCACCCTTAGCTGAAAGAGGGCGCAGGGAAGACCGGGTGCCCGACTGGCACCCGCGGTCCGCTGTGCGAAGGATGCGCTACAAGAGGCTGTACAGCGGCATACGCCCCTCGTCCTTGGGCCGGGTTGCGCGACACATGCACCATTTCCGAATTTCGGTAAGTGGAATATTTTTGACGAGATGGATTGACCCGATGTTTGGGTGCTTTGCCCGACGGGCAACGCCATATCTGGAGCGCAGCGTAATCCGGGATTCCATCCCCATGGACACAGCGGTCCCGGATTTCGCTACACTCCACCCGGGCTACAGCCGCTGAAAACCAGGCAAGATCCCGCACCGGGTTCCCCGTTAATCCCGTGCCTTAACCAATAATTAATTATAGGTTTGCGGGCGGGTGATGGACCGGCCTAGCGTTGCGATGGGGAGCAGTATCGCGAAGCCAAACGAGTGTGGTGCGTATCATGATGTCCAGATCATATGAGGCCTTGTTCGCCTCGCTCAGCGCAGCCGCGCTGCTCCTCAGCTCCAGCGAGAGCTTTGCACGACCGGGCGGCGCCGCGCCCCACGGCATGGTGACCGCTGCCGCGCCGTCGGCAGCAGTGCGTCCGCCGATCGCGCCGGGCGCGCGGTTCCACGGTCGCGGCAACCGCTTCAACAATCCCTGGGTTTACTGGCCGGGTGGCGGCGCTTTCTACACCGACGACGGAGCCGGCTACAGCGACCCGTTCGCCAATGCCGGCCAGGCCGTCACCAACGACGTTCGCTACACCTACACCTACGACGTTCCCTGGGACTGGGCGCATCGCTTCCCGCCGAACGTCGTGCCGTCCGACCGGCCCTATGTGCCGAGCTGTCCGACCGAGCAGGTCACCGTGCCCGGCCGCGGCGGCGGTGAGCACACCGTCAACATCATGCGCTGCTACTGAGCACGCGAGGCATTTCGCGGTTCGCTATAGAATGCCTGCCGCGGCCGCCTGGTCGCGGTCGGACTGTTTTTGCCTGACATTGGCGAGCTCACGGCTGCAAGCCACAAACGCGGTCGTTCCCGGGCGCAGCCCGAACTGACCGCAGACATCGCGATCCTCATCGGCAATAACGCGTGCGAGCTCGGCCTGCGCGGCGTCCCGGATCGCCGGCGCGGAGGCGAGTGCATGAACCCCGAGGGCCGTCACAACGGCAAGCACCAACGCGGCCGCCATGCCCAGGCGCTGCGTGTCGTCGGCCGTGTGCTGGGAAGAGCGGGCCTTGGTTCTGGCTTCGATCATGAAATCCTCGCATGAAATATCGATGGTCAAAAAATATCGTTCGAGCCGTCCGGCAAAATCGGCGGATGCAACACGAATACACGTTGCGCCGGAGCGGCGACGTGAACCAGATTACAAATTCCAGGACGGCACGTGCCTAAATTAAAAAAATCGATTCTAGCCCAATTCAAAGGTGGTTACGCCGAACACGCGGCCAAGCCGCAGTGACGGGATCGGTCCAGTGTACATTCGCGCCGTTTCAAATGTCGGCTTCAGGCGGAGGGATTCCGCAAGCGTGATAGCATCGCGGTTCATCGCGGGGATGTCGAGCACAATCTCGTTGCTACCAGGGCTCGCCAGCAAAGCCTGCAATACGGCCTCCGCCGCGGCGCGGTCATCGGCTACTAGCGGGCCGATTTTGCGACCAGTTCGGCAGGGACGGATCACGCCCCACGCGGCAAGCTTGCTGTCGCGCAGCAGTGCGCGGCCAACGTGTCCCGGCGTGTTGATCCAGGCGCGCAAGAAGGCCGGGCGCAGGGCAGGGAAGACGGTGGCGTCGTCGGCTTGCACAAGCGCAAATGGGATCGTGTCGAGCGCAACAATCTCGGCGGGCGGCCTTGGCGGCGCGGCAACGATGCCGCCATAGCGGATATTGGCGTAAGCCAGCTGGAAGCCGGACTTTCTGTAGTTGTCCTGTTGCGCCACGACACCGTCGAGACCGATCACGCGCGCGCCCGCATGCGCGATCGCAGCGTTCCAGATGCGCAGGCCGTGGCCTCTGCCACGGAAATCCGCGCGCACGATGTAGAAGCCGAGGAAGGCGAAGCGCTCGTCATAGGTGACGCAGGAGACTGACGCGATCGGCTCGCCGTCGATCTCGCCGACGAAGAAGCCTTTTGCATCGGGGATCGCGAAGCAGGCGGCATCTCGCAGGCCGGGATTCCAGCCCTCGGACGCGGCCCGGTCGATCGCAATGGAGATCTCCTCCGGCCGCAGATTGCGGATCTGCATATCGCTCATGTCGTGGCGCCTCGGGCAATGGACCTGCGGGCAAGGATGGCTGTAGAAGGCCTGATGACAGGCTGAGCCATAGCAGAGAACCTTGGGCTCGCCTCTACGCTATCACAGGGATATCAGGTCATGGCAGCAGAGAAGGTCGCACTCGTCACCGCAGGCGGAAGCGGCATGGGGGCGGGGGCCGCGCGGCGGCTTGCCGCCGACGGTTTTCACGTTGCGATCCTGTCGTCCTCCGGCAAGGGCGAGGCGCTCGCGACCGAACTCGGCGGCTTCGGCGTGACCGGTTCCAACAAGTCCAATGATGATCTGAAACGCCTCGTCGACGGGGCGCTGGCGAAATGGGGACGCATCGACGTGCTCGTCAACAGCGCCGGCCACGGCCCGCGCGCGGCGATCACCGAAATCACCGACGAGCAGTGGCACATCGGTCTCGATACGTATCTGCTCAACGTGATCCGTCCGACCCGGCTGGTGACCCCGGTGATGCAGTCGCAGAAGGGCGGTGCGATCATCAACATCTCGACCGCCTGGGCGTTCGAGCCGAGCGCGATGTTTCCGACCTCGGCGGTGTTCCGCGCGGGCCTTGCCGCCTTTACGAAAATCTTCACCGACACCCATGCGGCCGACAACATCCGCATGAACAACGTGCTGCCCGGCTGGATCGACAGCCTGCCGCAGACGGATGCGCGTCGCGACAGCGTGCCGCTGAAGCGTTACGGCAAGGTCGAGGAGATCGCGGCGACCGTCTCGTTCCTGGCGTCCGAGGGCGCCGCCTATATCACCGGCCAGAACATCCGCGTTGACGGCGGCCTGACCCGCTCAGTCTAGGGCTTGTTTGGTCCAAGGCTTATTTGGTCCAAGGCTTATTTGGTCCAAGGCTTGGCCTCGCTTGAGCCGTCCGCCGACTTGTGCGACCGTGGTTTAGCAGCGTTGTTGGATGTCCTCGCGAGGGTCGCATGGCCGATTGGGGATCCGGATACGTCATCGACACGGCCTATGTGCACGATTTCTGCCGCGTGCAGGTGCCGGCTATGCTCAGCTTTGCCGCGCTCGCCAAGGGCGTGGCGGCGCCCGGCGGACGTGGCGAGCCGCTTCATTATTGCGATCTCGGCTGCGGGCAGGGGCTGACCGCCACCATCGTCGCAGCCGCCAACCCCAATACAACAGTGTTCGCGGCTGACTTCAACCCGACCCATATCGCGGGCGCGCGGTCGCTGGCCGATGCCGCGGGGCTCGAGAACATCGTCTTTCGTGAGGCCGATTTCGCCGAGCTTGCCGAGGATGCCTCGGTGCCCGAGTTCGATATTATTGCACTCCACGGCGTCTATAGCTGGATCGGCGCGGAGCATCGCAAGGCGATCGTCGCGCTGATCCGGCGGCGTTTGAAGCCCGGCGGGCTCGTCTACGTCTCATATGATGCAATGCCCGGCTGGGCTGGAATGGCGCCGCTGCGGCGGCTGATGGTGCAGTTGCAGGGCGCCCAGCCGCAGGTCTCGTCGAAACGGGCACTGGACCAGGCGCTGGCGCTTGCCGACGGGCTGAAGGAGGCCGGCGCGCATTTCTATCGCATGTATCCGCAGGCCGCCGTGCAGCTCGAACGGCTGCGCAAATTGCCAGCGTCCTATCTCGCGCACGAGCTTCTGACGCGCGACTGGCAGGCTTTCAGCTTCGCCGATCTCGCCCAGGAGCTCGCCGACGCGAAGCTGACCTTTCTCGGCTCGGCCCATCTCACCGATCATGTCGATCGCGTCAACTTCACGGACGCCCAGCGGGCGCTGCTGGCCGATCTCGCCGATCCCTTGATCGTTGAGACCGCGCGCGACATGATCATCGGCCGCCAGTTTCGTCGAGACATCTTCGCCAAGGGGTTTACGCCAATGGCGCCGATGGCGGCGCGGGAACGCTGGCTGGCGACGCGCTTCGTGCTGACGAGCCCGCGCGACGATATCGAGCTGACCTTCGATACGCCGCTGGGCCGCTTCCAGCTGCGCAGCGAGATCTACCAGCCCGTGATCGACGCATTTGCCGCAGGGCCGCTCAGCTTGCGCGAGGTGGTCGAACGTCTGCCGGAGACGACGATGGGCTGGGCCTCGCTCACCGATGCCATCAAGGTGCTGGTTGGGCAGGGGCACCTCGCGCCGGCGCTGCCGCTGGAGGACGAGGCGGCGCGGCAGACATCGACGCAGGCGTTCAACGCGGCGGTGACGGCGCGCGCCAAGGAGACGTCGGAGCTGCGTTATCTCGCCTCGCCCGTCACCGGCGGCGGGGTCAGGGTCGATCCGCTTACGCAGCTCTATATGCAGGCGCGGCGCAAGGGCATCGCCGACCCCGCCGCGTTGCTGGCAAGCCTCGCCACCGCCAGCGGCGAGCGTTTTGAGAAGGAGGGCCAGAAGCTCTCCGCGGACGAGGTTCGCGCCGAGATATCAGGCAGGATCGCCGTGATCGACGCGCGAATCCTGCCGCTGCTCGGACGCCTCGGAGTAGCCTAGCTACAGCAGCGAAAAATCGTGCGCGTGTTGCAGCAACTGATGCAGCGCGTCGCTGTCGACGGAAGTCGTCGTCGTGCCGCCGCCCTGGTTCCCGCCATGGCCCGTCAGCGCACCGGCCAGCTTGATGTAGTCATCCCCGAGCGCGCCGACATCGGTGTTGAGCTTGTGCAAATCCGCATCGAGCTTGTGGAAATCATCGCCGAACTTCAGCGCGATCTGGTCGATCTTGAGGGGGCCGAAATTGTCCTGGGAGCCGGTGATGTCAGTGGCGATCTTGAGGAAGTCGTCGCTGACCTTGTGCAGGTCGTCGCTGACCTTCAGCGCGCCGCCGCCGAGCTTGATGAAGGCCTCGTCGATCGTCTCGGATCCCTTGAGATCGCCGAGCTTGAGGAAATCCTCGCCGACCTTCTGGAAATCGTCGCCGACCTTGTGCAGGCCGGCACTGAAATCGGAGAGATCGCCGGCCCATTTGATGAAGGAGTCATTGGCGCCTTCGCCCGATACGTGCAGTTTGAGCGTATCGACACCGAGCTTGATCGCCTCGAAGCTTGCGGCCTGAAAATCCGTGTCGAGCTTGATGAAATCGTCGGACAGCTTGAGCCCGCCGCCGTCGCCGCCGGTTTCGGCGAACGTGCTCACCGTGGGCGCCTGGTCGGCGTATTTCAGGATGACGTCGTCGAACTTGTGCAGCACGTCGTCGAGCTTCAGCGTATCGAAGCCGAGCTTGATGAAGTCGAAGGCGACGTGCTCGACATCATGCTTGAAGTCGATCGCGACCTTGTGCTCGTCGAACTTCAGATTCTCGGAGAACAGATCCGTGAGCGCATCGCCGACGCGATCGAAATCATGTCCGAATTTGAGGAAGTCGTGATCGAGCTTGTGCGCGAGGAATTCGTCGAAGCCGTCGAACTTGAGGAAAAAATCGGAGGCCATGGCCTTAAGCTCCATGTCTCGGCAATTGATCGCAGCAATCCGCGGAGTGTAGGCAGCGGGCATCGCGAGTCAACCGTAGGGTTCACACGCAATAGGCAAGCGGCGCTGCCCCATCTCGATGGAACTCGCGAAGGTTGTCGGGTTGCTCGTCAACAGAAGATTCGCCGGCTGTGCTGGCATGTTTGCTCTTGTCGCGACACGGATCCAGCGTTGCGCGCCGTTGTGTCGTGGCGTTTGAGGCACACTCGTCACACTTCGCGTGCAGCGGACCGCACGCTACGTCACAGTCCATGCGAACTTCGTTGCAGCCCAAGACGCTGGGCGGTGTGCCGCCTATGCCTAGCCCATGCCGAAATCACCAAGCCGGTGCATTCGGAAAGCGCGCGTTTTGATCGCGTGGGGCAAGGAGACTGGAATGAGAAAGCTTTTGCTGGCGGCCGTGTCGGTTGTGTTGGGCGCCGCGTCCGTGCAGGCCGCTGATCTCGCAGCGCATTATACCAAGGCGCCGATGATGGCGGCGGCCTATGACTGGACGGGCTTCTACATCGGCGGCAATGTCGGCGGGCAGTGGGGCAGTGCTGATCCGACCACTTCGACCGTGTTTTCTCCGACGGGCTACTTCGCGGCCAGCAGCGTCCCCGCCATCGCCGCGGTTGGCGCCCAGAACGTCAACAGTTCCAGCGTGACCGGTGGTTTCACTGCCGGCTACAACTGGCAGGTCAGCCGCGCCGTGCTCGGCCTGGAAGGCGACATCAACTATTTCGGCTTCAAGGGCGGTGCGACGGGTTCCGCGGTCTATCCGTGCTGCGCGCCGACGGCCTTCACGGTCTCGTCGCAGGTCTCGGCCGACTGGCTCGCCACTATCCGCGGTCGCATCGGCTTCCTCGCCGCTCCGACCTGGTTGCTGTACGCCACGGGCGGTGCCGCAATCGCCGAGGTGAAGGGTAATTTCAACTTCACCGATACGTTCGCGGCGGCGACCGAATCCGCCGCGATCCGCGACACGCGGGTCGGATGGACCGCCGGCGCCGGCACCGAATATGCGTTCGGTGGCGGCTGGTCGTTGAAGGCCGAATACCTTTACGTCGACCTCGGCCGTGCCAGCGCGACGAGCACCAATCTCGCAGCTTTCGTGCCGGCCATTTCCTTCCCGAGCAACGTCTACACCCACTCGGTTGATATCAAGTCGAACATCGTACGGGTCGGCGTGAACTACAAATTCGGTGGACCGGTCGTCGCGCGGTACTAGGCATCCTACTCTGATGATGACCTGGAAAGCCCCGGCCTCGCCGGGGCTTTCTATTTTTGGCTCAGCCGCTGTGTGCCATCAGCCTCGCCAGCGCAGGCAGGATCTTGTAGCGGGCAATCTCGTGCGGATAGTCGCCGCGATTGGCGAGCAGCACGATGCCGATCCGGTGCGCCGGGACGAGGCCGATGTAGCCCGATGCGTTGTTGAGGCCGCCCGGCTTGTCGACGATCGTGACATCGGGAAGGTGGACGGTCTCCCACGCCATGGCCTGCCCGAAGGTCGCCTGCTCGTATCTTTGGTCGACGTGGAAGGACTCGCGCTGCGTCATCCGCAGCGTTTCCCGGAGACGCGGGTCGATCGTGCGGCCGTCGACGCAAGCCGCGACGAAGGTCGCAAGATCGTGCGCGGAGGAGAACATCTGGCCCGTACCGGGGAAGTCGAAATAGCTTTGCTGGCCTCCGATCGGACCGATCGCGCTGCCCTGGTCGGAATAGCCCTGCACGACGCGCCGCATCGTGGCCTCGTCCATGATCGCGCGGTTGTCCGGTCCGCGTTCGGGAACGGACGTTGCGCGCATGCCGAGCGGCTTGAGCACCCGGCTCTCGATCAGTCTTGCGATCGGCGTGCGATAGCAGCGCTCGAGCACGAGCTGAAGCAGGACATAGCCGGCATGGCTGTAGATGCGCTGCTTCCCCGGCGCCACACCCGCGGGCGGCACGAAGGCGTTGAGCATCGCGATGAACTGCGCTTGCGAGTAGGAATCGTTCGGCCAGGGCGGGTGATCGGTCGGCAGCAACAGTCCTGATGTGTGCGTGGCGAGCTCGCCGACGGTGACGTTGCGGATGTAGTCACCGCTCAGCTCCGGCAGATATTTCGGTACGGGATCGTCAGGCTTCAGTTCGCCGCGCAGCGTGCCTAATGCCGTCAGCGTCGCCTCGAATGGCTTTCGCAGCGAGGCGAGGTTGAACAGCGTGTCCGGCGTCACGGGCCGCTTGGCGGCCTCGTCGGCAAGGCCGTAGCTGAAGAATTCGACATGACGGCCGGCATAGAGCGCAGCGGCGAGGCCGCCCGGATGATCCGGCGTCGCGGTGGGCGCGAGCTCGGCCGCGACGATGTCGCGCATCAGCGCGATCATGTCGGAATCCGCCAAGGCGCGGCGTGGCCTCGCCAGCGCGACCGCCAGGGGAACAAGTGCGGCGCGGGCGAGGGATCGCCTTGTGATGTACGGGGAGATGGCAACAGGCGGCACGTGCTCGGTCTGATCTTGCGGTGCGCCCCCATTGCTGTTTAGCCGGGCGAGGGCGGCGTCCCAATTCACGATTGCGCGTTGTGAGTTCCATATCGCCGGACAAAAAACTTAGCTCATAGGCTAACAATCATTGACGCCGCGATCGCGGCGTGTCTATAGTTAGCTTCATGGCTAACCAATTATCCCAGCTCGACCAGGTCTTCGCAGCGCTCGCCGATCCGACGCGGCGCGCGATCGTGATGCGGCTTTGCGCCGGCGAGGCCTCGGTCGGCGAACTCGCCGAGCCGTTCGAGATGGCCCTGCCGAGTTTCATGAAGCACATCCACGTGCTGGAGCTGAGCGGGCTCGTGCAGTCGGAGAAGTCCGGCCGCGTGCGAACCTGCCGCCTCAGCCCCGAGGCGCTCGTCGGTGCGGAAGACTGGTTCCAGCACCAGCGCGCGATCTGGGAGGCACGGCTCGACCGGTTCGAGGCTTACGTCATGAAGCTCAAGAAGGAGAGGGCCGCTGCCAAGCAGTCGTCCAAAGCGACCGAGAAGACCACCAACAAGCCAAGCAAACGGAAAGGTACTGAGTAATGACGAACGCTGCCCTGTCGCAATGGTCGATGGACCGCGAGATCGTGATGTCCCGCGTGATCGACGCGCCGCGTGATCTGGTGTTCGAGGCGTGGTCCGACCCAAAACATCTGCCGCAATGGTTCGGCCCGAAGGGCTTCAAGATCGAGACCTTCGAGATCGACGTGCGTGTCGGCGGCGTCTGGCGTTTCAACATGATCGGTCCCGATGGCACCATCTATGGGAACCGCATGCGCTTCCTCCGCATCGAGCGGCCGTCCTTCATAGAGATGTACCACGGCGACGATCAGGACGATGATCCCGGCATGTTCCGCTTCACCATCACATTCGCCGAGCAGGCCAACGGCAAGACCGTGCTGATGATGCGACAGCTGGCGGCGAGCACCGAGCAGCGCGACGGCATGATCGGCTTCGGCGCTGTCGAATACGGCTACCAGACGCTGGACAAGCTCGCGGCCTATGTCGGTGGGTTGAAGAAATAGCCCCGCGTGATTCGGGGGCGCCTTCGATGTGGCGTCCCCGGATTAAGCCTAGAAGCGCGGACGCCATCGCGATTATGACAGCGCGCTGGCGAATTATGACAGTGGCGTCACGCAGATTTTTGTCGCGTCGCGCTTCAGGTTTATGACAGAATTGCTACCGTTGGATGTCAAGATGACTACGACGGAGCGGTTCATGTTGCAGTGGCAGGCACGGTCAAATCCCTTGGCGTGGTGGTGGGGGTCCCTGACGCTGGTCAGCGCTGCGAACATTCTCGTCTGGTTCATGCTGTACCGCGAGTTCTATCCGACCGTCGCCAGCAGCGTCGGCGGCGGCTCGGATATCGGATTGATGTTCCTGCTGTGTGCCGGCTACGTCTTCGGCTGTGCCTTCCGCTCGGTGCTGCCGCGCGCCGACGTGCAGCGCATCTGCCTGTTCGACACCTGGCTGTCGAGCGTGTTTGTCGGGCGCACGGTGGCAACCGTGGCCGAAGTCTGCTTCGCCGCGCAATGGGCGATCATCCTGCATCAGCTCGGTCGGATGACTGGCGCACAGACCGCGGTGAACATCGCGCTCGTGATCGTGCCGATCATTGTCATCGCAGAGTGCTTCTCCTGGTACGCGGTGGTGACGACCAACTTCCTCTTCAACGCGATCGAGAACTCGCTCTGGGCGGTGACTTTCTTCCTCGCCGGCATCGCGCTATGCCGCTTGACGCCGGAATTCCAGGGTGTGGTGCGCTGGGCGCTGATGTCCGGCATCGTCGGCATCGCCTGCTTCCTCGCCTTCCTCGTCACCGTCGACGTTCCCATGTATCTCAGCCGCTGGCGGGCAGGGCATGAAGAGGGCAACAAGCTCCTCGGCTTCCTCGAAGGCCTGCATGATGTCGCGACGCGATGGGTGGTGACCCACGACATCGCACACTGGAAGGGCGAGCTGACCTGGATGTTCCTGTATTTCAGCGCCGCCGTGTGGTCGAGCCTGGCGCTCTGCGCGCTCTACGCCATGGAAGGCTATCTCACGCGGTACTTGGCCTGAAGGTTATTTCCCCACCAGGCTGCACTTGCTGCGGTCGAGCGGGCGGAAAGCCTCATCGGGCGGAATGGTCGCGACCAGCTTGACGAAATCCCACGGGCCCTTGGATTCCGCTGGCGTCTTGACCTGCACCAGATACAGATCATGCACCATGCGCTGGTCCTCGCGGATGCGGCCATTGGGCGTGTAGGCATCCGACACCGGCGTCGCCTTCATTTTCGCCATCACGGTGGCGCTGTCGTCCGAGTCCGTGTCCTTCACCGCTTGCAGATAGTGGCGCACGGCGGAGTACACGCCGGCCTGGATCTGCGAAGGCATCGCCTTGCGGCGCGCGTAGAACGCGTCGGAGAACTTTCGCGCCGCCGGTGAGACGTCCTCGAAGAACGAGGTGACGATGAGATCGCCGCGCGTCGCCTTCAGGCCGACCGCCTCGATGTCGACATTCTGGAACGACATCGGGACGATCTTGATGCCTTGATCGGCGAGGCCGAACTCCTCCGCCTGCTTGATCGCGGTGGCATTGTCGCCGGCGACATTGATCGCCAGGATCTTGGCGCCCGAGGACTGCGCCTGGAGCAGGAACGACGAGTAATCGGGCGTGCCGAGCTGCGCCTTGACGCTGCCGGCGACCTTACCGCCGAGTGCGGCGATACGGTCGCGCGCGGTCGCCTCGATGGAGTGGCCGAACGCGTAATCGCCGGTGATGAAGAACCACGGCTCCTTGCTGGTCTGCATGACTCCGGAGACGACGGCGGTCGCGGTGGAATAGGCGTCCTGGGTCCACTGCACGCTCGAGGGCGCGCATGCCTCATCGGTGAGTTGGTTGGCGCCCGCGCCGGAGACCAGGAAGATCTTTCCGTTGCCGCGCACCAGCTCCTGGACCGCGAGCGCCGCGCCCGAGCTGCCGCCATCGGCAATCGCCTGCACGCCGTCGCTGAACCATTTTCGCGCGAGCGAGGCGGCGAGATCAGGCTTGTTCTGATGATCGGCCTGCAAAATCTCGATCGGCTTGCCGTTGATCTTGCCCCCGAACTCCTCCGCCGCCATCCGCGCCGCCTCGACCGAGCCCGGGCCCATCGCGGTCGCGAAGATGCCGTTCATGTCGGTGAGGACGCCGATGCGGACAGCGTCGCCCTTGATCTCGGCGCGCGCGGCGCCTGCCAGCGCCAGTGTGATCAGCAGAATGGCAGTGGAGCTGGTGCGGATGGTGGCCATGGGGTTTCCTGATTTTATCGTTGATGGATCGGTCGCAGTGGTCAGGCCGCCTCGGCGATGACCTTGTTGCGCAAGATGCCGATGCCGGAGATTTCGACCTCGACGATGTCGCCGGGCCGCATCCACAAAGGCGGCGTGCGCTTGGCGCCGACGCCGCCTGGCGTGCCTGTCACGATGACGTCGCCGGGAACGAGCGGGCAGATCGTCGAGATGTAGGCGATCAACTCGGGGATGCCTGTGATCAGGAGGTCCGTCGTCGTGTCCTGCACCACGCTGCCGTTGAGGCGCGTCTGAAGTGTGAGTTTTGACGGATCGGGAATCTCGTCCGCCGTCACCAGCCAGGGACCGAAGCTGCCGCTCTCCGCAAAGGTCTTGCCGGAGAGGAACTGGCTGGTGTGACGCTGCCAATCGCGGATGCTGCCCTCATTATAGCACGCATAGCCGGCGACATATTCAAGTGCACGGCTCGCGCGGATGTGCCGGCCGCCCTTGCCGATCACGAGCGCAAGCTCGCCTTCGTAGTCGAAATCGTCGCTGACCCCTGGCTTCACGATCGGTTGGAGATGGCCGACCTGGCTGCACGGGAAACGGACGAACAGCGCCGGCTTCTCGGTGACGGTGCGGCCGGTCTCGGCGACGTGGTCGCGATAGTTGAGGCCGACGCAGATGATCTTGCCGGGATCGGGGATGACAGGCGCGAAGCTGATCGCGTCGAGCGGATGATCTGGCGCGGTGGACGCAACCAGCTTTGCAGCTTCGGCAACGCGGCCGCTTTCGAGCAACTGCCGCAGGGTGGTGCATCCTGCCATGCGCGTGCCGAGATCGACCACGCCATTGTCCTTGACGGCTCCAAAGGAGGCGCGGCCGTTGGCGATGAAAGAGAGCAGCTTCATGGGATATCCTGTGTTCGGTCAGGCCGCGGACGGCACATGGATGGGAGGCGCAATCGTGGCAATGAGCCGGTCGAGCTCGGCATCGTTGCGGGCGGCGCCGCGGATGTAGCGGTCGGGACGAACGAGCGCGGCCGCGATGCCGTGCTCGCGCAGCCAAGGGCCGATGCCTTCGGCATCGTCGCTGGTGAGGATGTTGATTCCTGCCCGTGGATGAGCGAAGCGCGTGGCGCTCTCGACGATCAGCAGGTGGCTGTAACCGATCCGGTCGTCGCTGCGGCTGCCGTCCTTCAGGGTGAACTGCGGGGCGAGATGTCCGGCGAGGGGAAGATCGCCAAGCACAAGCCCGGGACCGAGCAGGGGCTTCTTCACCTCGAGCTTTACGGGCGCATTCTCGCGCGGCTGCCCGGCGGCGAGGCCGGCCTCGATCGCCTTGGTGTTGATGACGCCGCCGAGGCGGATTGCGAGCTCGATGAACTCGCGGACATGCGGCTGGCGTTCGCTTTGATAGGTGTCGAGCAGGCTGGCATCGGCGCCGCCGCGAATCACGCTCGCCAGCTTCCACGCAAGATTGGCGGCATCGCGGATGCCGGCGCACATGCCTTGGCCGAGGAAGGGCGGGGTCTGGTGCGCGGAATCGCCCGCAAGCAGCAGCCGGCCGTTCCGCCATTGTTGCGCGATGATGGAATGAAAGGTGTAGACCGCAGCGCGCTCGAGCTCGGCGTCGTCAGGCGTGATCCAGCGCGACAGCAGTTCCCAGACCTTTGTAGGCTGCGCGACGTCGTTCGAATCCTCGTCGGGGAGAACCGTGATCTCCCAGCGCCTCCGCGAGCCGGTGCCGCGGACATAGGTCGCCGGCCGGCGCGGATCGCAATGCTGAAGGCTGTAGTCGCCGAGATCGTCGCGCTCGCGCTTGAGCAGGACGTCGATCACCAGCCACCGCTCGTGAAAGCCGAGATCGTCCATGCCGGAGCCGATGAAGCGGCGCATCAGAGATCGCGCGCCGTCGCAGCCGATGACATAGCTGGCGCGGACCTCGCTGAGCTGGCCGTTGGAGAGGTCCTCGTAGCGGACCCGCACGCCGTTCTCGTCCTGATCTAGCGCGAAGACGTCGCAGCGGCTGCGCAAGCTGACGTGGGGCCAGCGGGCGAGGCCTGCGATCAGCACGTCCTCGAGATCGGGCTGGTGGAAGCGATAGCTGAGATTCCAGCCCATCGGCGTCAGCGTCTGCGGCCGCGACCAGTCCAGCAGCATCTTCCCGTCGGCATCGAGGAACAGCATCCCTGGGCTGAGGATAACGTGTGGCAGGACCGCATCGGCAAGGCCAATGGTCTGGAACACGCGCATGCATTCGTCGTCGAAATGCACCGCGCGCGGCAGGTGATAGGTCCGCGCCTCGCGCTCCAGTACCAGCGTACGCAGGCCGCAAAGGCCGAGCAGATTGGCCAGCGTGGCGCCGACCGGGCCCCGGCCGACAATCACGACGTCAAACTCGTCAGGTCCGGATTTATCTTGCATGGGGTATCTCTTCCCCATCAGCTGCCACCGCTTCAACGGCGTCGGCCGAAGTGTCCGCCCAGCGGACGGCCCCTAGACCTCGACCGGAATGGCCGCAGCTGTCTCCTGAAGCTGGCTGACGAATTGCGCCGTTGCTTCCTCGATGCTCAGCGCCGAGCGGATCCAGATGATGGAGATGCAGCCGTAGACCGCACCGTTCCGCACGATCGGGACGGCGATCGATGCCGTCTTCGGATTGTATTCGCCCTCGCTGCGAATTGCGTATCCCCGCGCCTGCGTCTCCGCGATCATCTGGTCGAGCCGGCCCTGGTCGAGGAAGGGACGGTCGTCGGCTTCGTCGATGCGGCGGAGATGGCTGACAATGAGGTCGCGCTCGCGCGCGGGGCAGGCGGCGAGATAGGCGCGGCCGGCAGACGTCCGCAGCATCGGCAGGCGCTTGCCGATCATGCCGCGGTCGATCGAGAGCGGGCTGCGGGAATGCGTGGTCTCCTGCACCACCATCGCGGCGTTCTCGTAAGTGGAGAGATCTACCGGCCAGACCAGGGTCTTGCTGAGCTCGGCGAGATAAGGGGCTGCCGCCTGGCAGATCACCACGCCGGGGTCGTAGCCATCGCCAAGGCTCAGGGCGAGCCGGGTGACGCGAAAGCGGTCGTCGCTGGCGCTACGGGCGACATAGCCGAGTTCCTCCAGCGTTTCGAGCAGGCGATAGACGGTCGGGCGAGGCAGGTCGAGTGCGCGGGCGACGTCGCCGGCGCGAATGCCGCCGGAGCGGTTGATCTCCTGCAGCACGTCCAGCCCGCGCTTGAAGGCGCGGACGCCCTCCGACTGCCTGGGCTGGCTGGTCCGCGTCCGCTCCTTGGACACTTGGTGTTTTCTCCCTTGTGGCGCACGACGGCGCGACTATCGTCCTTGCAAACGCGAAGCGATTGCGTGACGCACCGTAGGATCGCGCGCGACCGGTATCAAGTTCGCCGCACTGCGGCGAAGGCGATGCTCTCGGGAGGAATTCGATGGAAATCACCGCGCTCGGCTATATCGGCATCAATTCGTCGCAGCTCGATCAGTGGGGCCAGATGGCGACGGGCCTGCTCGGCATGCAGCAGGTCGACCGTGGTGGCAAGACGCGCGCCTTCCGCATGGACGATTGCAAGCAGCGCCTGATCGTCGATGGCAGCAACGATGCCGGCCTTGCGGTGATGGGTTGGGAGGTTTCTTCGACCGCGGAGCTGGACCACCTGGCGGGCCGGCTGGAAAGCCATGGCGTCAAGGTCTCGCGCGGCTCGCGCGCTCTCGCCGACGAGCGGCATGTCGCCGAGCTGATTACATTCGCTGATCCCGCCGGCAACCGGCTGGAGGCCTTCTGCAAGCCTGAGCTTGCGAGTGAGCCGTTCAAGCCGGGCCGTCCGATCTCCGGTTTCCGCACCGGTGCGCTCGGCATGGGACACGTGGTGCTCAATGTCGAGGATGTCGAACCGCTGCTGCCGTTCTATCGCGATGTGCTCGGCTTCCATGTCTCCGATTTCGGGCTGAAGCCCTACGGCCTCTATTTCTTCCACGTCAATGGCCGCCACCACTCCTTTGCGATGGTCGGCTCGGGTCGCAAGGCGCTGCATCACTTCATGGTCGAGCTCGGCAGCCTCGACGATGTCGGGCAGGGTTACGACCTCGCGCAGCTCGAAGACGGCCGCGTCGTCTATACGCTGGGCCGGCACACCAACGACCACATGACATCGTTCTATGTGAACACGCCATCCGGCTTCTTCATCGAATATGGCTGGGGCGGGCGCATCATCGATCCCCAGACCTGGCAGCCGCACGAGACCTTTGATGGTCCGTCGCTATGGGGACATGAGCGGCTCAACATGCCGGAAGAGCAGCGCAAACGCCTGCGCGAGATGCGGATGGATGCGGCCGCGCGGGGCGTGCGCGTTCCCGATCCGCGCGTACCGCCGCTGAACTGCGCCTGGTTGGATCAGGTGGTCGCGCGCGAATGATCGGCCGTTTCCCGGCCTCGCTCAGGCCTCGCCGAGATCGGGCGCCGTCAGAATCCCCTGGCGCAGCGCTAATCGGACCAGCTCGATGTCGGAGCCGACGCCGAGCTTGTCCTTGATCAGCGAATGCAGATTCGCGACCGTCTTCGGACTGACGTGGAGTGTCTCGGCGATCTCCTCCGTCGTGTTCTCGGCGAGCAGCAGCCGTAACACCTCGAATTCGCGCGGCGTGAGGACATCGGCGGCCGAGCTCTCGCCGCTGATCCGGCTCAGCGCAAGCTCGTGGTCGATGTCGGGGCTGATCGCGATCTTGCCGGCGAGCACATCCATCACGGCGCGCACCAGCGTCTCGGGCGGGCTGGTCTTGGTGACGTAGCCTCTCGCGCCGGCGCGGATCGCCTGTACGGCAAAGCCGGCATTCTCGTGCATGGTGAAGACGAGGATCTTGGCCGCCTTGTCCCATTGCCTGATGCGCCTGACGGCCTCGACGCCGCCGATGCCGGGCATGCTGAGATCCATGATGACGAGATCGGGCGCCTCCGACTTGAACAGGCGATAGGCCTCGGCCCCGTCGCCGGCCTCGGCGATGACGCGCAGGCCCGGCTGCTTCTGGAGCACGGAACGATAGCCTTCGCGGACCACGGAATGGTCGTCGACGAGCAATATGGTCGCGGTCATGCCGCGTGCTCCAGCGCTTGCGGGCCAGCGGCCGTGAGCGGAATGATGGCACGCAGTGCGGTGCCGCCGGCAGGGCCGGCCTCAAAGCTCAAACGGCCGCGCAGCGCCGCGACGCGCTCGCGCATGCCGAGCAAGCCCATGCCGGATTTCGCCGCGGGATCGGTCGAACGTCCGTCGTCATCGATGGCAAGCACGATCTCGTCGGGATGCATCGTCAGTTCGAGATTGACCTTGGTCGCGCTGGCATGCTTGGCGGCATTGGTCAGTGCTTCCTGCACGATGCGGTAGAGATTGGCGCTGATCGTGGCTGGCAGCGTCTCAAAGGTGCCGTCGAAACGAATGGCAAAGCGCGTCTCGCCGCGGCTACGCCCGTTCCACCCCGCAACGAGGCCCTCGAGGCTGGCGACGAGGCCGAGTTCCTCGACGTCAGGCGGACGCAGCCGGAACAGCGCGCCGCGCAGTGTCTCCATCATGCCCGATGCGGTGCGCGCGATGCCGTCGCATTCGCCGAGCAGGGAAGGACACTCCTGCGCCGCGGTCTGGCGGGCGGAGGAGGCGAGGGCGCGGATCGCGGCGAGCGACTGGCCGAACTCGTCGTGCAGCTCGCGGGCGAGGTGTCGGCGCTCCTCGTCCTGGAGCGCGATCAACTTTCGAGTCAACTCGGCGCGCTCGGCGAGCGCCGTGTCGAGGCTTTCGGCGAGATGGTTGAAGACGTCGCGCACCGCCGAGAGCTCGGCGAGGTCGAAGGGTGGCAGCCGTGCGGTGAGGTCATTGGCGGCAATCCGCTCGAGGCCGGCGCGGATCATGTGGGTGGGGCGTAGCGCGCGGGCGAGCGCGGCATAGACCAGCACGCACAACAGCGGCAGCGCGATCGCAAGCGCGAGCATCAGGCGGCCGGCTTCGTGCCAGGCCTCGGCCGTCTGCACGGCCGGGTCGACTGACACGACGGCCTCGCCAAGCTTCGTTCCGCGCAGGATCACAGGTCGTGCCGCCTCGCGGCCGGGGTCGAACAGGCCATGGTAGAACGCCGTGAATATCTGCGGCGGCAGGTCGGCCGTGACAGGCGCGCCGCTGCAGAAGCGCTGGATCATTTCGCCGGCCGGCCCGCGGAACGCCAGACAAAGGCCGGGCGTCATCACATAGGCCGAAACAGGATCGAGGTTGGGAAAGTCCGCGCGCGGGCTCGCCGTCCAAAGCACCTTGCCTTGCTGCAGCTCCAACGTCTTCGCGACGATGGCGGCGATGTCGTCGATGCGCGCATGTGCGGCGCGGTCGGCCGTGATCAGGAAATAGGCCGATATCGCGGCGAAGCAGGCGGCCGATATGGCCGCCACGCGCAAGGTCAGGCGGACCTTGAGATCGAATCTCGGGCGGTTCCACATGGGCGGGCACCTGACGCGAACGGAATTGTCGCCCGCGCATTAAAGGGCAGAACGGCAGCTGCAGAAAGCGGCACCCTTGCCGCAGTGCAACGTCGTGAAATTTTCCCGGAACTGATCGGGAGCACGCTGGCTGCGGGGTTGGAAACGTCCGTCTAGCCTAGAGGTCTTTCGATCATGCGAGGCCCGTGATGCGCCGTACCCTGTCGTTGCTGCCACTTCTCGTTCTTCTCACGGCCGGCCTGAATGGCCGAGCGGCCGCCGAGACCACGATTGCGCTCGACGATTTCAGCTACACCGATACCTCGGCCGAGCCGGTTGACCAGAGCGCGGCCCATGAACGGCGACTGCAGGCGTTCATGGTCGCGCTCCGGCGCGACATCGCTGCCGACCCGCGCTACCGGCTGGCGCCGTCGGTGAAGGAGGGGGCGGCGTTCAAGGTGATCGGCGGCATCCAGAAGACCAGCACTCTGGTGCAATGGGCCAAGGTCGCAGTGATCGACGTCGGCGCCAAAAAGGTCGTCATGGACAAGCTCTACACCTTCCGCGGCGACAACGACGAATCGTGGGACCGCGCCGAGATGTTTGTTTCCCGCGAGGTCATGGCTGCGCTCGCCGCATCCGCACCGGTCGCGCTGGCGGTGTTTGATTTCGAGCTCGAGGATACGACAGCGGCAGCAGTAGGTGCGTCTGCAACATCGGATGCGTCCACCCTCGCGGAAGTCACCGGCAGCGTGCGCGAGGCGCTGGGCCAATCCGGCCGCTACCGCCTCGTCGATGTCGGGCCGGCGAACGAACAGGCGGTGAAGGCGCATACGCTCCGCGACTGTGAGGGCTGCGAGGCGGCGATCGCACAAAAGCTCGGTGCGGATCAGTCGCTGATCGGCGTGGTGCGGCGGGTCAGCCGCACCGAATATACGCTCGGCTTCCAGGTCCGTGACACCAGGACCGGTGCGGTGCTGGCGCGCGGCGACAGCGGCTTGCGCCTCGGCGCCGACTATTCGTGGAAGCGCGGCGCCGTCCGGCTCGTGAGCGAAAGGCTGGTCGCGACTCACTAGCTCAGAAGGTCAGCTGCACCTTCATCGACTGAGAGCGATCGCTGGCGAGCTCAAACGCGGCGACTGCGTTCTCGAACGGCATGGTCGCCGTGATCAGCGGCTTCACGTCGATCAGGCCTTCGCCCATCAGCCGGACCGCGAGTTCGAACTCGGGATCGAAGCGGAAGGTGCCGCGCAGCTGCAATTCCTTGGCGACGATGGAATTGATCGGCAGCGTCATTTCACCGCCAAGGCCGAGCTGCACCAGCATTGCGCCGGGGCGGAGCACGTCGAGCGCGGTGCGTAGCGCGGCCTGATTGCCGGAGGCTTCGAACAGCGTGTCGAACACGCCCTTGCCGGCGCGCCAGGGATCGAGCGCGGTGGCATTGGTGGCGACGTTGATCGCGTGCGTGGCGCCGAGCTTGCTGGCAACGGAGAGCGGTGCATCAGCCACGTCAGTGACAACGATCTCAGAGGCACCGCCGAAGCGCGAGACCAAAATCATCAAGGCACCGATCGGGCCGCAGCCGGTGATCAGCACGCGCTTGCCAAGGAGGGGGCCGGCCTGCTTGCCGGCATGCAGGCAGACTGCGAGCGGCTCGGCGACCGCGGCTTCCGCCAGCGACAGCTTGTCGGAGATTGGCACGGCCTGCGTTGCGTCGACCGTGATGAATTCGCGAAAGCCACCCTGGACATGGGGAAAGCGCATCGCGCTGCCGAGGAAGCGCATGTCGAGGCACTGGTTGCGCATGCCCTCCTGGCAATGCAGGCACTGGCCGCACGGCTTGCTCGGATTGACCGCAACGCGCGTCCCAGATTTCACGCCGCTGACGCCGTCGCCGACCGCCGCGACCACGCCGGCGATCTCGTGACCCAGCGCCATCGGCTGCTGAATGCGAACAACGCCGAAGCCGCCGTGATGGTAATAGTGCAGGTCGGAGCCGCAGATGCCGCCATTGGCGATCTTGACACGGACCTCGCCCGGGCCGGGCGCCGGATCAGGATAATTGTCGATCCGCAGATCCTTGGGGGCGTGAATGACGACGGCGCGCATGGTCTTGTTTCCTGGTGTTCGCGATTACATCGCGGCGATCATGCCGCCATCGACATAGATGATCTGGCCGTTGACATAGGTGGAGGCGTCGGAGGCGAGGAAGATCGCCGCGCCGACCAGCTCGTCCGGCTTGCCCCAGCGCTTGGAGGGGATGCGGCCCATCAGCCAATTGTTGAAATCGGGGTTGTTGACCAGCGCCTCGTTCATGTCGGTGAGCATGTAGCCGGGGCCGATCGCATTGGCCTGGATGCCGTGCTGAGCCCATTCCACCGCCATCGAGCGGGTCAGGTTCTTGATGCCGCCCTTGGCCGCGGTGTAGGGCGCAATCGTCGGGCGCGCCAGCTCGCTGCCGAGCGAGCCGATATTGATGATCTTGCCGTGCTTGCGCGGGATCATCCGCTTGCCGGCCTCGCGGCCGATCACAAAGGCGCTGGTGAGATCGGTCTCGATCACCTTGCGCCATTCGTCAGTGGTGAACTCGACCAGCGGCTTGCGGTGCTGGATGCCGGCATTGTTGACGAGGATGTCGACGGCAATGCCCTTCTTGTCGAAGTCGTTGAAGGCGGCGACGATCGCGGGCTCGTCGGTGACGTTGAACGCCGCACCTTCGGCCTGATGGCCGGCCGCACGAAATTCGGCGACGGCTTGCTCGACGCGCTTGGGATCGACGCCGTTGATGATGATCCTGGCGCCGGCCTTGGCCATGCCTTCGGCGATGGCGCGGCCAAGCCCGCGGGAGGAGCCGGTCACGAGTGCGGTGCGGCCGGAAAGGTCGAACAGGGCGGTGCTCATCTCAAAATCCTCAAACGTTGGAGCGGCGCGCGATCAGATCGGAGCGCTCGAAGACGGCGGGCAGAAGGTCGACGCCAAGGCCGGGGCCTTCCATCGGGAAGACGTAACCGTCCTTGATCACGGGCATCGTGGTGACGAGCTCATTGTACCAGCCCTTGTAGAAGGCGCGCACCGATTCCTGGATCAGCGTGTTGGGCTGGCTGAAGGACATGTGGATGGCGGCGATGAAGCCGATCGGGCCAATACAGTCATGAGGAGCAAAAGGCCGGTGATAGGTCTCGGCCATGGCCGCGATCTTGCGGCCCTCGGTGAGGCCGCCGGTCCAGCAAAGATCGGCCATCACCACATGCATGGCGTCGCGATCGAGCATGTCCTTGTAGGGGAAGCGCGAGCCCAGCGTCTCGCTGGCGCAGACCCAGACATCGGTCGAACGGGCATATTCGGCCAGCGCCTGCGGCGAGTTCATGCGGATCGGGTCTTCGTACCAGGTCGGCTTGTAGGGCTCGAGTGCCCGCGCGATCTGCTTGGCGGTCGGCAGATTCCACAGCGAGTGGAGCTCGACCATGATCTCCATCTTGTCGCCGACCGCTTTGCGGATCTTCTCGAACGGTTCGATCGCCTGTTTCATCTGCGCGGCAGTGATGTGGAGACCCTTGTTCTCCTGGGCCGCCGGATCGAACGGCCAGATCTTCATCGCGGAAATGCCGCTTTCCAGCAGGCTTTCGGCCAGCGCATCGGCGCGGTTCATGAAGCCGTCGAGATCTTCGTAAGGACCCTTGGACGCGCCGAGATTCCAGTTCGAGACCGGGCTGATATTGGTGGAGCGGACATATTGCGTGCCGGCGCAGGTGTTGTAGATGCGCTGCTTGTCGCGGCAGAGGCCGCCGAGCATCTGGTGTACCGGCTGATTGCAGACCTTGCCGAACAAATCCCACAGCGCGATGTCGATCGCTGACGCTGCACGATATTCAACGCCGGTCGACGACTGCGCCATCGGCAGGTTCAGCATGTCGCGATGGATCGCTTCGATGTGCAGGGGATTACGGCCGAGCAGGCGGCCGGCAAAGGTGTCGTGGATCTGCGCCTCGATTGCGCCCGCGCCATAGAAGGTCTCGCCGAGACCAATCACGCCGCTATCGGTGTGAACGCGCACCCAGATGACGTTGGAGAATTCCTCGGTTCGCAGCGTCTCGATCGACGTGATCTTCACGGCAAGTCCTCCCGTCAAAGGCGCCTCGCGCCCGTCGTGTTTTCATTTCGCACCGCAGCATGATGAGGTGTCGGCGGAAGTCTTAGCGCCGCTTGTAATATATCACAACATGTTTTAAGGATGCCACAAACAAGGCGCCGCCCTGCACTGCGAGAGCACAGGCCGACGGGAGGAAATTCGATGGCACGGCGCAAGCGGGCGCTCGAGGTGGTGAGATCGGAGGACGGAGTGGGCAAGCCCTCTCGGCGCAACCGTCTCAACTTCTTCGAGCTGGCCTATCAAAGGATTGAAGAGCTCCTGGTTCATTGCGAGCTGAAGCCTGGCCAGTTCATGACCATGCTGGAATTGCAGCAGATCACCGGCTTCGGCCGCACGCCGGTGCATCACGCCGTCAATCGACTGTCCGCCGATACGCTCATCATCATCCGTCCGCGTCACGGCCTGCACATCGCGCCGATCGATCTGGCGCGCGAGCGCATGCTGCTGGACCTGCGCCGCGATATGGAGCGTTTTGTCATTCGCCTCGCGGCAGATCGCGCCAGCCTGTCGCATCGCAATCAGGCTCTGCACATCGAGCGCCTGCTGCGCGAGCGTCGCGCCACCCTGACCCTCGACGAGTTCAACAGCATCGACCGCCGCATCGATGCGCTGGTGCTGGAAGCTGCGGGCGAGCCGTTCCTGGTGCACACGCTGCGGCCGCTGCACACGTTGTATCGCCGCATCGGCTACATCCATCACCGCTTCATGCCGGGACAGGCCGATCTCTCGGGAACGATCGACCATCACCTCGGTATTCTCAGTGCCGTTGCGAACCGCCGCGTCGAGGACGCCGTCAAGGCGAGCGATGCGCTGATCGACTACATGGGCCAGATGTTCACGGGCATGGAGACGGGGATCGATCCGCGCCTGCTCGACTGCAGCATCGAGCCGCTGCTCGGCGCTTAAGAGGACTCGGCACCAAAAGAGTTTTGAAGAAGGGATCAAACATGTCGACTATGGCCATGCCGCAACCGACCGCGAGTGAAACCGCGGTCCGCTACCTCATCACCAATTACAGCCCCAAGGGCAACAAGGTCGGCTGGCTGATGATGGCCTCGATCCTGGTCGAGGCCTGGGACCTCTATTCGATCGCCTTCGTGCTGATCTTCATCAAGGAGCAGTACAATCCCGATCCGCTGATGCTCGGCCTTGCCGCCGCGGGCACGCAGGGCGGCGCGCTGGTCGGTGCGCTGCTCGGCGGCTGGCTGTCCGACAAGATCGGCCGCCGCGTCATGTTCCTGATCACCATGGTGATGTTCATCATACTGGCCCTGGCGCAGGCCTTCGTGCCCAGCGTCGGCTGGCTGGTCGTGATCCGCTTCCTGCTCGGCGTTCCGCTCGGCTCCGACATCTCGACCGGCTACACTTACATCATGGAATCCATGGCCAAAGGTGAGCGCGAGGTCATGGGCAACCGCTGGCAATTCATGTTCGCCGTCGGCGAGGTGCTGACCATCGGCGTCATCGTGATCTTCCTGCTGCTCGACATCCAGCACGAGATGCTGTGGCGCGTGACGCTCGGCCTCGGCGCGGTGCCGGCGCTGATCATCCTGGTGATGCGCCACGACGTGCCGGAGACGGCGGTGTGGCTGGTGCAGAAGGGACGCTACCGCGAGGCCAAGCAGGTCGCGCGCGAGATGTTCAACGACGATCTCGCCATGCTGCCGGACCAGGACGTCGAGGTGCCGAAGGTATCGACCCGCGCATTTCTCGCCGACCTCAAAAAGGATCCGATCCGCTGGCGCGCCACCATCTACGGCTGGATCGCCTGCTTCGCGCAAGGCAGCGAGTTCTCGACCTTCGCGTTCTATCTGCCGGTGCTGTTCGTGATGGTCGGCGTGTCGAGCGTGCTCGGCAACAATCTGGTGACGATGGGCCTGTTCTGCTTCGCCGCGCTGTCGGGCTGGGTCGGCCCCCTGTTGACGCCCAAGATCGGCCATCGCGGCATTGCGATTGCGGGCTTCTCCATCGTGCTGGCTTCGCTGCTAGTCGCGGCCTTCGCGCTCTACACCGACAACAAGATGCTGCTGCCGTTCGCGGCCGCCGCGATGCTCTGGGGCCATTATTGGGATGCGTCGAACTGTATGACGATCCCGACCATGGTCGCCAAGCCGAAGTACCGCGGCACCGCCAGCGGCTTCGCCTACATGTTCGTGAAGCTGCCGTCGTTCCTGGCGATCTTCCTGTTCCCGTCGCTGTTCGCGGCGATCGGGCAGGCCAGCGCGACACTGTTCGTCGCGATCTTCCCGCTGATCGGATTGCTTGCTGCAATCTTCATTCTGCCGGAAGTCTACGGCTACGAGAACGACTGACGACAAGCTATCCGGTCGCGGCCTCATGGCCGCGATCGGTTTGCCCCAAGCCTACGGGCTCAGGAAGACGGGATCGATCCCGGTCGCGGTGTGGCCGAGCAGGCCGATGGCCTGAAGCTGGGCGCTGTGCAGGTCGATCTGCACGACGGCTAACAGGACCAGCAACACGACGGTGCTGAGGACCAGCATCGGATGGGATGCTTCGCCCGGCGCCGAAAAGCCGTGAAGCGAGCGACGCAGGGAAAAGCTCTGCGGCAATGCCTTTGATTGAATTTGCATGATGAACCTCCTTGCCGCGCCCCAAGAGGCTGCGCGACAAGGTGCAGTATAGGTTCGGCTATCCGCGCCACATTGATGCGCCGCAAACTGCGCGCGATTAATGGATCGCCGCCGCGAGCGCCGCGATGAGGGCTGGCGGCATCACCAGCAGTCCGAGCTTGAGGAACGGCCATGCGCCGACCTCGATCTTCTCCCGCCGCAACGCGACCAACCAGAGGATGGTGGCGAGGGATCCTGTGACCGACAGGTTGGGTCCGAGATCGACGCCGATCAGGATGGAGCTGATAACGGGCGCGGGCAGATGGTCGCTGGCGGTGACCGAGCCTGCGACGAGTCCGACTGGCAGATTGTTAGCGATGTTGCCGGCGATCGCGGTGGCGATGCCGACACTCCAGGCGGCTTTCGTCACGGATTGTTCCACAGCCTGATGCAGCAGTGCGCTGAGCTGGCCGATCACACCCGTCTTGATCAGCGCCTCCACCATCACGAAGAGACCGCCGACCAGCGGCAGGACGCTCCAGGACACGCCCCTGAGCACCGGCAGCGGCGATTGGCGGCTGATCAGCAGCACGATGGCGGCCGTCACCACGCCGCAGATGAAGGTCGGCAGGCCGAGCTGCTTGTCCAGCGCCGAGGCCGTGACCAGCACGATACCGATCGCGACGATGCCCGCGGCCGTCAGCTTGCCGCCGCGGCCGAGCTCGGGATGCAGCACGCTGCGCGCGATGGTCTCGTCCTTCAGTGCGCGGTGCTGGGTCAGGCGCAGTACGATGTAGGTGAGCAGGATCGATGCGGCCGAGGGCATTGCGAACAGACGCAGCCATTCGGTGAGCTGCGGCATGCGCGCACCGAACACGACGAGGTTGGCGGGATTGGAGATCGGCAGCACGAAGCTCGCGGCATTGGCGATGAAGGCGCAGACGAAGAGATAAGGCAGCGGCTTGGCGCCGGCCGCCCGTGTCGCCGCATAGACGGCCGGCGTCAGCACGATGGCGGTGGCGTCGTTGGAGAGCAGCACGGTGACGACGGTGCCGACGATGTAAATCAGCAGGAACAGCCGTTGCGGCGAGCCACCGGCATATTCCACCGCAAGTGCAGCGAGATAGTCGAACAGGCCTTCGAGCCGAGCCAGCTCGGCGATCAGCATCATGCCGATCAGGAAGAGGTAGACGTCAACACCCTTCTCGATGCCGTCAAGTGCATCCTGCCACGGCAGGAAGCCGAACAGCACCAGCGCGCCGGCGCCGAGCACGGCCCAGATCGCCTCGGGCAGGCGGAAAGGGCGGATGATGACGCCGGCGGTCGCGGCGACGATGATGCTCCAGGCCCAGATGGCGTGAGACGGCACGTTCAATCCCTATGGAAAGAGTTCATTCGGCAGCGATAGCGGAAGCCGGCGCTGATGTCTTCCCCTGCCGGCGCGGGGCGCCGTCGGCGACTTGTCGCGTCTCGGGGAGGGCGAGCAGGCAAATGGCCGCGCCGATCGCGGCGATGGCTCCGAGGGTAATGAAGGCCGCGCTGTAGCCGGCGCCGACCACGACGAAACCGGCGAGGGTGGTCGACAGCGCGGCGCCAATGCTCTGGGCGGTGATCACGGCGCCCTGCGCGACGTTGAAGCGGCCGGTGTTGCGCATGAGATCGGCGACGATGACGGGAAAGATCGCGCCAAAAATGCCGGCGCCGACGCCGTCGAGCAGCTGCACGCCGACCAACCAGAGCGCATTGTCCGAGAGTGTGTAGAGCGCCCCACGGATGGGCAGGATCAGCAGCGCGGCGAGGAAGAAGCGCTTATGGCCCCAGCGATCGGCTCTTGCGCCGACCAGCATCGCGAAGGGCACCATCACCAATTGAGCCGCGACGATGCAGGCCGACATCAGGGTGGTGCCCATGTTCTTGTCCTGGAGCGCGAGCTTCTGTCCGACCAGCGGCAGCATCGCCGCGTTGGAGAGGTGGAAGAGCAAAACACAGATGGCGAAGACGAGGAGAGGGCGGCAGGTCAGGAGCACGGCAAGACCTGAGGGCTGTTCGCGCGATGCATTGGCGTCGTCCAGCCCGCGTGCAAGCTCGTGGTCGATGGCCCGTTCGGGGATTGCGAGAATGCTGACGAGGCTCGCAACCGCCATGGCACCAAGAAGATAAAACACGACGGTCGGCCCGAACCAGTAAGCGGAGACACCGGCAAGCCCGGCCGCGACCGCGTTGCCGGCGTGGTTGAAGGTCTCGTTGCGACCAATTCGACGGGTGAAGGCGGCATGGCCGAAAATGCCGAGCGAGACGGCGGCGATCGCGGGCGGAAAGATCACGGCGGCAGCCTGCGCGATGCCTTGCGAGATCGCGACCGGAAGGAAAGCGGGAAACAGGGGCAACGACAGTGCCGCCAGCGTCACGAGAATGGCGGCGGCTGCCATGACTGACCGTTTCGCCCTGATGGCATCGACCAGCGCGCCGGCCGGTGTCTGCGCTACGATGCCCGCGATAGTCGCGATCGACATCACGAGGCCGATCCGCGCCTCGTCCCAATGCTGCTCGGTGAGGAGATAGACCGCGAGATAGGGCCCGAGCCCGTCGCGGACGTCGGCGAGGAAGAAGTTCGCCGCATCCAGCGCGCGGCCTGCCTGCGTTGCCTGATCGGAGTTTTCGTTCGGCATCGGTGTCTCGATCGAGGCAGGAAAGCGCCCCGGCAGAAACCGATCCCTCATGACCTTGGTTCCCGGCTAGAACTTCACGGCTAGGAGAACAGCGCCGGCACCGATCATGGTGATCCCGATCCAGCCCTGCGCTGTCGGCCGCTCGCCGAGAAAGGCGAAAGCGAACAGCGCGACCAGCACGACGCTGAGCTTGTCGATTGGCGCCACCAGCGTCGCTGGGCCGAGCTTCAGGGCGCGGAAATAACACAGCCACGACGCGCCGGTTGCGAGCCCCGACAGCACCAGGAACAACCAGGTCTTGGACGAGACCGCAGAGGGGACGGTGAACTGTCCGGTGAAGAACAGCAGCACCGAGAACGCGAGAAGCACGACGATGGTGCGGATGAAGGTCGCGAGGTCGGGATTGATATTCTCGATGCCGACTTTTGCGAAGATCGCGGTCAATGCGGCAAAGCAGGCGGAGAGCAGCGCCCAGGTTTGCCAGGCGGAGAAGAGGGCCGGTTTCATGGGAGATCTCTCTTACCTCGCCACCGACAGCTTCTCCGAGATCGCCTTGCGCAGGATGCGCGAGAGCGATTCCACCGAATACGGCTTCTGAATCAACTCAAATCCGCGATGGGCGTTTTCAGCGAGGACGTTACTGTAGCCGGAGGTGAGCACGACGGGAAGGCCCGGATAGCGCTCTCGGATGACGCCGGCGAGCTCGACGCCGTTCATGCCGGGCATGATGACGTCGGAGAACACCAGATCGACCGCAAACTCGTTCTCGCCGAGGATAGCGAGCGCGGCCGACGCGCTGGCGACGCGGCGGGTGACGTAGCCGAGGTCTTCCAGCAGCTCGGTCGAGAACTGGCCGACATCGTCATTGTCCTCGACCACAAGCACGCGATAGCCGCGTCCGGTGGTGGCGCCTTCGCTAGTGAGCGCGGCGGCTTCCTTCTCGGCCGCGGGGCTTTGAGCCTGCGGCAGGTAGATGGTGAAGGTCGCGCCTTGGCCTGCCGTGCTCGTCACGGCGATATCGCCTTCGGACTGCTTTGCGAACCCAAAAGCCTGGCTGAGGCCGAGGCCGGTGCCCTTGCCGACCTCCTTGGTGGTGAAGAAGGGCTCGAAGATCGCGTCGATATTTTCCGGCGCGATGCCGCTGCCGGTATCGGCGACCGAGATCGCGACATAGTCGCCGCCGCGCGCCGACTGTGCCCGCAGGTTCGGGATGCCCTGGACCTTGCGCACTGAAATGGTGAGCCGGCCTTCACCGTCCATGGCGTCGCGGGCATTGATGGCGAGGTTGATCAGCGCGGTCTCGAACTGCGCGATGTCGGCGACGGTGAAGCAATCGGCATCGTTGATCTCGACGGCAATCTCGATGCGGCCACCGACCAGCGGCCGGACCAGCTGGGCCACGCCCTCGACCTGGCTGCCGACATTGAAGATCTGCGGCTTCAGCGGCTGTCGGCGCGCGAAGGCCAGCAGCTGCGCGGTCAATTTCGAGGCGCGCTCGACGGTGTCGGAGATGGCATCGACATAGCGGCGGCGGCGCTCCTCCGGCAGCTCGCGCCGCCGCAGGAAGTCTGTGGCCGAGCGGATGATGGTGAGGAGGTTGTTGAAATCGTGCGCGACGCCGCCGGTGAGCTGGCCGATCGCCTCCATCTTCTGTGACTGCCGCAGCGCTTCCTCGCCACGGCGACGCTCGGTGATGTCGACGGCCTCTGGCACCGCGCCGGTGATGTTGCCGTGGCGGTCGAGCACGGGGCGCATGCCGAACTCGAAATCACGCTCGCCGATGGGCAGGCGCAGCCGCATCTCAAGTCGCACTGCTTCGCCTTTCAGCACGGTGTCGAAGGCCTCACGCACGGTTGCGCTCATGCGTTCCGTGCCGGTGAACCAGGGCGTGTCCCAGAACGGCTTGCCGATGACCTCAGCAGAACTCGCCTTGATGCCGTCGAGCGCGGTCTTGTTGGCGTAGAGCAGCTCGCCCTTCAGGTTGACCAGACCCTGATACTGGTTGCTGGTCTCCAGGATGGCGCGCAGCCGGGCCTCGTTGGATTCGAGCTCGGCGGTGCGCTCGGCGATGCGCTCTTCCAGCGTCTCGTTGAGCTTTCGCAGCTCGATCTCGGCCTGCTTGGCGACGGTGATGTCGTGGGCGACGCCGATGAAGCCGATATGCTTGCCGGTCGGGTCCCAGCGCGGCTGCGATTCCGAGCGCAGCCAGCGCCATTCGCCTGACGCGTCCCTATAGCGGGCCTCGAGCACGAACGGTTTGAGCGACGCTTCGCCCTGAACCGATTGCTGCAACACATGCGGCAGGTCGTCAGGGTGCAGCACCTTGCGCCAGTCGAAGGCGATAGCCTGCTCGTAGGGCAGGCCGACGAAGTCGACATAGGCCTGGTTGGCGAAGGAGCGCGTGCGGTCGAGCTTCGTCACCCAGATCGGCACCGGCGCGCTGTCGGCGATCAGCCGAAACCGCTCCTCGCTCTCCCGCAGCGTCTCGCGCGCGAGCGCCTGGTCGGTGATGTCGATATGGGCGCCGACGAGGCGGCTGGCGCGGCCGTCGCGGTCGCGCTCGATCTTGGCGACGACACGGATCCAGCGGGTCTGGCCGTCGCTTGGGCGGATGATGCGATATTCGGCGGTATAGTCCTCGCTGGTGCTGGCCAGCGCATCGAAGAAATGCTTGACGGTGGCATCGCGGTCGTCGGGGTGAATGCGGTTGACCCAATCCTCATGCGTCTCGTCGGCGCCCTCGGGCGGCAGCCCGTGGATCATCAGATATTCTGGCGAGCGGCGGTTCTTGAAGCCTTCGCGGAAATCGACCTCGAGCCCGCCCACCTTGCCGATGCGCTGGATGCGCGCCAGCTCCGCCTCGCGCTCCTGAAGCGCATGATAGGCATTGTCGCGCTCGCGCGCGATCTCTTCGAGGTGCTGGCGCAGCCTTTCGGCGGCAATGGTCTCGGGCAAAGGATCGTTCAAGGCGTCGGCCGTTGTGATGCGGGGGCGCACGTGCCGAAGCGATATTCACACAGACAAAGCGCGATAGCCATTGCTCAAAAGGGAATAGGTCAAGGAAAGGCCCGCCGCACTGCATGGGGCGGGTATGAACGAACGCGGGGGCTGGCTATTTGTTCCCGAAGAAGGAACGATGAGCGGTCTGCGCGCGTATGTGCGTGGCGCCACATTTGATATCAGTAAGACACCCTTTCCCAAGAGGCTCAATCTTGAAGCTCTTTGTTTGCCAGGATTGCGGCAACGTTCTCTATTTCGAGAACCGAGCCTGCGAACGCTGCGGCCACCGGGTCGCCTTCCTGCCGGACAAGGAGACGATGCCAGCGATCGAGCCTGACGGGGAGGGTTGGAAGACGCTTGCGGACAAGGGCGAACGCCGGATGCTCTGCCGCAATGCCGATTACGATGCCTGCAACTGGCTGACCGATGCAGGCGATTCCACCGGCTATTGCCGTGCCTGCCGCCATAACGGCATCGTGCCTGATCTCTCAGACCCCGCGCAGCTCGCCGGCTGGCGCGAGCTGGAGGTGGCAAAACACCGGCTGTTTTATTCGCTGGTCCGCTGGAATCTGCCGCTTCAGACCCGGCAGGACAATCCCGAGCACGGCCTGATCTTCAATTTCCTCGCCGATGATCCCAACACCGGGCAAAGGATCATGACCGGCCATGACAATGGCCTGATTACGATCGCGCTCACCGAGACTGATACCATCGAGCGCGAGCGGCGCAGGCTGGAGATGGGCGAGCCGTACCGCACGCTGCTCGGGCATTTCCGCCACGAAGTCGGGCACTATTTCTGGGACGTGCTGGTGCGCGAGGGCGGCAGACTGGACGAATGCCGTGCCGTATTCGGCGACGATTCCGCCGATTACGGTGAGGCCCTGCAGCGGCACTATGCCGAAGGGCCGCCGCCGGATTGGCAGCAGAACTATGTCTCGGCCTATGCGACGATGCACCCGTGGGAAGATTTCGCTGAGACTTGGGCGCACTACCTTCACATCGTCGATACGCTGGAGATGGCTGGCGAGTTCGGCATGGAGGTGCGCCCCAAGGTCGACCGCGACGGGGAGTTGTCGACGCGGATCCGTTTCAATCCTTATGAGGCTAAAGGCGTCGAGGCGATCGTCGACGCATGGCTGCCCTTCACCTTCGCCATGAACAGCGTCAACCGCGCCATGGGCCTGCGCGACCTCTATCCCTTCATCCTGTCGCCGGCCGTGGTCGCCAAGCTCGGCTTTATTCACAGCCTGGTCCGCAACGTGGCCAAAGCCGGGAAGCCATAGGGCGGCCAGGGGCTCGCCAGGCCCGTGCCGGTCTTGCGCTGGTACGCCAGAGCGGGCTGGATTTTGCCCGTTGCCTCCGGCCAATTTTGCTGTACCACGACAGGATACGGCCCCGTCCCACCGGCCCGCCAAGGCGTGGGGTAGGGTCCCGCCCAGGGGACGAAGCTCAAGAAAATCATGTTCAAACGCATCCTGATCGCTAACCGCGGCGAAATCGCCTGCAGGGTCATCAAGACCGCCCGCAAGATGGGAATTCAGACGGTTGCCGTCTATTCCGAGGCCGACCGCGACGCCGTCCATGTCGAGATGGCCGACGAGGCCGTGTTGATCGGCCCGCCGGCCGCGGCCGAGAGCTATCTGGTGATCGAGAAGATCGTCGAGGCATGCAAAAAGACCGGCGCCGAGGCCGTGCATCCCGGCTACGGCTTCCTGTCCGAGCGAGAGGCGTTTCCGCGGGCGCTGGAAGCGGCCGGCATCGTCTTCATCGGCCCGAACCCCGGCGCGATCGCCGCAATGGGCGACAAGATCGAATCCAAGAAGGCGGCCGCCAAAGCCAAGGTCTCGACCGTGCCTGGCTATCTCGGCGTGATCGAGGACGACAAGCATGCGGTCCGCATCGCCGACGAGATCGGTTACCCCGTGATGATCAAGGCCTCCGCCGGCGGAGGCGGCAAGGGCATGCGCATTGCCCATTCCAAGGCCGAGGTTGCCGAGGGCTTCAATCTCGCCAAGGCCGAAGCCAAAGCCTCGTTCGGCGACGACCGCGTCTTCGTTGAAAAGTTCATCGTCGATCCCCGCCATATCGAGATCCAGGTGTTGGGCGACAAGCACGGCAACGTCATCTATCTCGGCGAGCGCGAATGCTCGATCCAGCGCCGCAACCAGAAGGTTATCGAGGAAGCGCCGTCGCCGCTGCTCGACGAGGCCACCCGCCGCAAGATGGGCGAGCAGGCGGTCGCACTGGCGAAGGCCGTGAACTATGATTCCGCCGGCACCGTCGAGTTCGTCGCAGGGCAAGACAAGAGCTTCTACTTCCTGGAAATGAATACGCGTCTCCAGGTCGAGCATCCCGTTACCGAGCTCGTCACCGGCGTCGACCTCGTCGAGCAGATGATCCGCGTCGCCGCCGGCGAGAAGCTCGCGTTGACGCAGAAGGACGTCACGCTCACGGGTTGGGCGGTGGAATCGCGCCTCTACGCCGAAGACCCGTTCCGCAACTTCCTGCCCTCGATCGGCCGCCTGGTGAAGTATCGCCCGCCGACGGAAGTGAGCAAGGACGGCATCACCGTGCGCAACGACACCGGCGTGCAGGAAGGCGGTGAGATCTCGATCTATTACGATCCGATGATCGCAAAGCTCGTCACCCATGCGCCGTCGCGCGCGGCCGCGATCGAGGCGCAGGCGACCGCCCTCGACTCATTCTATGTCGACGGCATCAGGCACAACATCCCGTTCCTGTCTGCGCTGATGCATCATCCGCGCTGGCGCGAAGGCAATCTGTCGACCGGCTTCATCGCAGAAGAATTCCCCAAGGGCTTTTCCGTGCGCGTGCCCGAGGGCGAGGTTGCGCGTCGCATCGCCGCGGTAGGCGCCGCCATCGATCACGTGCTGGGTGAGCGCAAGCGGCAGATCTCGGGGCAACTGGGCGGGCGTGTCGTGCAGCGCGAGCGCCGCCGCGCGGTCTGGCTCGACCGCCAGGAGATCCCGCTCGAGGTTGCCCGCGAGGGCGATGCGATCGCGATCCGCTTCGTCGATGCTGACGGCAAGGCCGGCAAGGCGCATCTGTTGCAGTCGTCGTGGAAGCCGGGCGACCCGGTCTGGCAGGGCACTATCGACGGTCACTTCGTCGCGGTGCAAACTCGGCCGATTCCGAACGGCATCCGCCTCGCGCATCAGGGCGTCGAGGTGCCGGTCTATGTCTGGACCGAAGCGGAAGCGGCCTCGGCAAGGTTGATGCCGGTGACGACCGCCTCCGACACCGGTAAGAAGCTGCTCTGTCCGATGCCGGGCCTGATCGTCTCGATCGCGGTGACCGAAGGGCAGGAGGTCAAGGCCGGCGAGACGCTGGCCGTGGTCGAAGCCATGAAGATGCAAAACGTGCTGCGTGCCGAGCAGGACGGCACCGTGAAGAAGATCCACGCCAGCGCCGGCGCGACGCTCGCGGTGGACGCGCTGATTTTGGAGTTTGCGTAAGGGTGTGAGTGAGGCCCTTAGCGGGCCCCACCAATGCCGTCAGTGCGAGCGCAGCGAAGCAATCCAGACTGCCTCCGCGGAAAGACTCTGGATTGCTTCGCAGCGCTCGCAATGACGGAGTATGTTGCGGCTGCGTCGCAACAATTGAGAGGGCACTATGGCCTTTCGTTCTCGCCGCGAGAAATTGCGCTCCATCCTGTCGGGCTCGGCTTGCGTCCATCCCGGCTCGGTCTATGACGCGATCTCGATCCGCATTGCCGAGGATCTTGGCTTTCCGCTCGGCATGTTCGGCGGCTCGGTCGCCTCGCTCGCTGTGCTCGGCGATCCCGATGTCACACTGATTACACTCACCGAGCTTGCCGAGCAGATGAGGCGGATGTCGCGCGCCGCAAGCCTGCCGGTGCTGGTCGATGCCGATCACGGCTATGGCAATGCGCTCAACGTGCGCCGCACGGTGCAGGAGCTGGAGACGGCGGGCGCCGCCGGCCTCACCATCGAGGACACGCTGTTGCCGGCGGCCTTTGGCGAAGCCAAGACGCAGCTGATCTCGCTGGAGGAGGGCCTCGGCAAGATGAAGGCGGCGCTCGATGCGCGCGGCGATTCCTCGCTGGTCATCATGGGGCGAACCGGAGCTGCCTCGATGAGCTCGATCGAGGATGCCATCCGCCGCGCGAGGGCCTATGAAGCTGTTGGCGTCGATGCGCTGTTCTTCACCGGTATCAGGTCGCGCGCGGAGCTCGAAGCCGTCGTGGCCGCGACGCGTCTTCCGATCGTGCTCGGTGGCGCGCCCGACGAATTGAGCGCGATCGATTATCTCACCAGCCAGCGCGTGCGCATCGCGCTTCAGGGCCACGCGCCGATCGCAGCCGCCACGCAGGCCGTCTACGACGTCCAGAAGGCGTTGCGCGAGGGCACATCGCCGAAGGCGCTGAAGGGATTGCCATCGGCGGAGCTGACCAATCGCATCATGCGGGAGGCCGAGGTCAAAGCGCGCAGCGCCGATCTTCTTGGGCTGAAAAAATGAGCCGGGCGATCCTCCAGGTGATGATCCGTGGGCGCGTTCAGGGCGTGGGCTATCGGGCCTGGGTCGAATATCAGGCCAGCGCGAGCGGCCTCGAAGGCTGGGTCCGCAATCGCCGCGACGGCAGCGTCGAGGCGCTGTTCGCGGGGGCGCCGAAGCATGTTGCCGACATGGTCGCGCTGTGCCGCCACGGCCCGCCGTCATCGCGCGTGGACAGCGTGACCAGCGAGACGGCCAGCGTCGATGAGCTGAACCTGCGCCGGGCAGGGGAAGCATTCTCGGTTTTGCCGACGGTGTAGGTGAGCCTGCGGTTTTCACTTCCTTCGGGGAGGTGAGCCATCACCGCGGCAGCTTCGAGATCGCCTCGCTCAGTTCGTGGATCTCATACGGCTTGCGCAGGATCGGGAAGTCGCCGCGGACGCCAGCGGCGGCTTCGCTGTAGCCGCTGGCGAGCAGGATTGGCAGATCTGGGCGCGTTTGGCGCAGGAGATGGGCAAGGCCGAGTCCGTCCATCTTGCCGGGCATGACGATGTCGGAGAAGACGAAGTCGACGCCGTTTTTCTCGAGCTCGCGTAGCGCGGACTCGGCATCCGAAACGCGGCGCACGCTGTAGCCGAGCTGCTCCAGCAGTCCGATGCTGACGTTGGCGACATCTGGGTTGTCCTCGACCAGCAGCACCGTGCCGCTGCCGCGCGCTGGCGCCACCTCGGGCGTTTGGCTCGGTGCGGTCCCAGTTTCGCGCGGCAGCAGGATGGTGAAGGTCGTGCCCTTGCCGAGCTCGCTTGCGACCTTGATCGTGCCGCCGGCCTGATGCGCGAAGCCGTGCACCTGTGACAGGCCGAGGCCAGTGCCCTTTCCGACCGGCTTCGTCGTGAAGAACGGCTCGAAGATCTTGTCGACGACGTCGGAAGGGATGCCGAGCCCGGTATCGGCGACGGTGATGGCGACGTATTCGCCGCTATGGAGCGGATCGTCGAGGATGATGTTGTGCGCGCCGATCGTCACTGTGCCGCCGTCGGGCATAGCATCGCGCGCGTTGATGACGAGATTGAGCAGCCCCGTCTCGAACTCCGAGACGTCGGCCTTGACCGGCCAGACGTCGCGCTCGATGTCGAAGGCCAGGCGAACGGCGCTGCCGACGCCGGCGTAAAGCACTTCGCGGATCGCCTCGATGCGGTCAGCCAGACGGATCGCCTGCGGATTGACGCTCTGCCGCCGCGCGAAGGTCAGGAGTTGGCCCGTCAGCGCGGCGCCGCGCTTGGCGGCGGTCTCGATCGCCGAGATTGCCCGCTGGAACCTGGAATCGTCGGGATCGCCCTTCTTGAGGATGTGAAGGCTGCCGGTGATGATCATCAAGAGATTGTTGAAGTCGTGTGCGACGCCGCCGGTGAGCTGGCCGAGCGCATCGAACTTCTGCGACTCCGCGAGCTGCGTCTGCATCGCGTCGAGCTTCAGCTGCGTGTTGCGGCGCTCAGTGATGTCGCGCGTGATCTTGGCGAAGCCGACCAGGGTTCCGTCCTCATAGATCGGGTCGATCACCACGCTGGCCCAGAAGAAGGTGCCATCCTTGCGGACGCGCCAGCCTTCCTCCTCATAGCGGCCCTGGTCGCGCGCGATGCCGAGCGCACGGGCGGGCCTGCCCTTGGCCCGATCGGTCTCGGTATAGAAGCGCGAGAAATGCTGGCCGAGAATCTCGTCGGGCGAGTAGCCCTTGATCCGCTCGCCGCCGATGTTCCAGCTCGTGATGATCCCGTTGGGATCGAGCATGTAGAGCGCGTAGTCCGCGACTCCTTCAACCAACAGCCGGAAACTCCGTTCGCTTTCGAACAAGTCTCTCTGTTGACTGGATTTTTTGACCATTACGGACCCCGCCTCGACGGGGGCAAACGTCCTGAAGGGCGTTTGGTTCCCGCTTTCTGGGACGTTTTTAGGCAAATATTGCGGACGGTATGCAGGAGGCAAGGCTTCCAACGGCACTTGACACGCAATCGCACATGTCAGATATTTCTGTTATGACAGAAATATCCGGAAAGAAGAAACTCCCCGCCGCGGTTGAGCGCTTCATCCTGCATTGGGGCGACATGGGCGATCAGTGGGGTGTCAACCGCTCGGTCAGCCAGATCCACGGGCTGCTCTATCTCGCCGAGGCGCCGATGACGGCGGAGGACATCGCCGACACGCTCGGCATGGCCAGGTCCAACGTCTCCAATTCGCTGAAGGAGCTGCTCGCCTGGAACCTGATCCGGCGCGTGCCGATCCTCGGCGATCGCCGCGATCACTACGAGGCGGAGACCGACATCTGGGAGGTCGCAGCCCGCATTGCGGCGCGACGCAAGGAGCGCGAGCTCGATCCTGCGATCACTGCGCTGCGGGCCTGCGTGACCGATGCGGCCGACGATCCGACCATCAATCCGGTCGCGAGCAAACGGCTGAAGGAGATGCTCGCCTTCACCGAGCTCGCCGACCACTGGTTCATGCAGATGCTGAAAGTGCCCCGGCCACGGGTGGTCGCCTTGATGCGGCTTGGCGAGAAGATCGCCAACCTGCTGCCGCTGGGCAAGGCCAAATAGGTGTGAGGAGGGTGCGATGACGTCGGCAAGATTATCAGGCTCCAACGCACCAACTTCCGCTCACATCAAACTGCTCGATGACCGCCGCTTCCGTTCGCTACTGTCGGACGAGGATTGGGGCCGATTGCCGCTTGCAACCTGGCGGCGTTTTTCAAAACGCGTCGCCGATGGCGACAGCGTGGTCTATGTCGGCGTGGTCGACGAGGTCGTCTTCAGCGACATCGGCTGGTGGTTTGCGCAAGCCGCGCGCCTGATCGGCGGGCCACTTCCCACGGGGCGTGACACCGGCGTGCCGATGATCGTGACTGTCACCGAGGACGGTGTGACAGGCGGTCAGACCTGGACCCGCATCTGCGCGCGCAAGCGCGGCTTTCCACAGGTGATCCATTCGGCCAAGCGTTTCGCCGGCCCGACCAGGCTGGAGGAATATGTTGGCTTCGGCGTCTCCATGGCCCTGCGCATCGCCGTCGAAGGCGAGGCGCTGACCTTCCGCAGTGCAGGCTACGGCCTGCAGCTCGGGCGCCTCTGGATCCCGCTGCCGCAATGGCTCACGCCGGGTGACCTCACCGTGACGCACAGCGATCTCGGCGAGGGCGCCTTCCGCTTCACCCTCGATGTCATTCATCCGCGTTACGGCGCGCTGATCCACCAGTCTGCGTTGTTCAGGGAGGCCGTATCATGACGGCGCTGTTGTGGACGCTCATAGCCATCCAGATCGTGATGGGCGTATTCGACACCTTTTATCACCACGAGTTCACCGAGCGCCTCGCCTGGCGTCCGTCGCAGCGCTTCGAGCTGAAGCTGCACGGCATCCGCAACATGTTTTATGCGCTGCTGTTCCTCATACTCGGCTGGCTCGAGGCCTATGGCGTGCTGGCGCTGCTGATCGTCGCCGTGCTGGTTGCCGAGATCGTCATCACGCTGATGGATTTCGTCGAGGAGGATTTGAGCCGCAAGCTGCCGCCGAGCGAGCGGATCAATCACACGTTGCTCGCGATCAATTACGGCGCCATCCTGGTGCTGCTGTTGCCGGTGCTGATCGGCTGGGCGATGCAGCCCATCGGTGTAGCGGTCGTGAATCAGGGCCTGCTCAGCATCGCCGCGACCGCCTGCGCGGTCGGCGCGGCGCTCTGCGGTCTCAGGGATTTTGCCGCGATGCGCCGGCTTGGCCGCATGCGAAGCGTTCCCGCGGACGATCTCGTCGAAAAGCTGCCTGGCCGCAAGACCGTATTGATAACAGGCGCCACCGGCTTCATCGGCAGCCGCCTTGCGGCAAGCCTCAGCGGAGCAGGGCACCACGTCATCGCGCTGATCCGCAACCCAGCCAAAGCCGAGATACTGCCGCCGCCGGTGACGCTGATCACTGGCCTCGATCAGCTCACAGCCGACACGCATATCGACGCGATCGTCAATCTCGCCGGCGAGCCGATCGGCAACGGCCTGTGGACCGAGGCCAAGCGCGCAAAGATCATCGGCTCGCGCGTCGATATGACCGGCGAGGTCGTCAAGCTGATCGCGCGGCTCGAACGCAAGCCGGAGGTGCTCGTCAGCGGCTCCGCGATCGGCTGGTATGGCCTGTGGGCGGATCAGGTGCTGACCGAGTCCGCAAAGTCTCACGCCTGCTTTAGCCACGAGCTGTGCGCGGCCTGGGAGAAAGCGGCGCGGCCGGCCGCGGAGCTTGGCGTCCGCGTCGTCAATCTGCGCATCGGCCTTGTTCTCGGCACGGAAGGCGGCTTCATCACGCGCATGCTGACACCGTTCGAGTTCGGGCTCGGCGGTCCCCTCGGCACCGGGCGGCAATGGATGTCCTGGATCGAGCGCGACGATCTCATTCGCCTGATCGCCTATGTAATGGCGACGCCGGATCTCGTCGGGCCCGTCAACGCGACGGCGCCAATCCCGGTCACCAACGCAAAATTCACGGAGGAGCTCGGTCGCCGCCTGCATCGACCTGCGGTGTTCCGCATTCCTGGCGGTCTGCTCCGCCGGATCGGCGGCGGGTTTGCCGACGAGCTGCTGCTCGGCGGTCAGCGCGTGCTGCCGAACAAGGCGCTGAGCCGCGGCTTTGTGTTCCGGCATGAGACGCTGCGTAGCGCATTCGAGTCGATATTGTGAGGTGATGTCATGGCTTGCGCCGCATGTCCTCGTGCTCTTAACGGCTGGTTTCGCGGATGCCTGGCGGCAACTGCGACATTGGGAGTGTTGTCGTTTCTCGCCACAATTCTGTCTCTTCCAGATCGAGGCTTTCCCGATGGATTAGCTCCTATTGTCGCCCCGGTCTTGTTTGCCTTACCAATCGCATTGATCCTCACCTGCCTGCTGAGCGGGATGCCATCAGCGCTTGTGATATGGCTCGGTGAGTCATTTCGAGTTCGCTCAGTGCTATTCTACGCGGCCGCCGGCGCTGCGATGGGCGCCTTGATTGCGAACGGCATCTTCGGGACTCTCGTTGAGATGGATGCGCTGTTTGCGTTGGCCGGATGTCTGGCCGGGGTCGCCTATTGGTCTACTGCGGGAAGGGACGCGGGCGCTAGTTAGCTCCTGCCGCGCTCCGGAACGTCGCCGCCACCGCGCGCAGCGCCGCGAGTTTGGCGGGATCGCTGACCTTCGAATGCAGCATCACCTTCGAGCTGCCGAGTTTCGGCAGCTTGTGCGCAGGCCCGATGTCGATCAGTCCGGCCGGAGCAATCCGCCGCGCCAGCGGTGCAATCGCAAGACCGGCCAGCGCGGCCGCGACCACCGCTGTCACGCCGCCGCCGACGAAACGCTCGCGCCAGGCGGTGCCGGTCTTGTCGAGCGCGCGCACTGCGATCGCCCGGACGCCGCAGGGCGGAGCGAGCGTTGCGAGCGGCAACGGCTCGCCCTTCGGCAGCATGAAGCGTCGGGACGCGAACCAGCCATACTCATCCTCGGTCAGCTTCTCGCCGCCGCGGCGGCTGCCTTCCTGGCGCACGATCACCGCATCGAGCTCGCCCGCGTCATAGGCATCCTGCATCTCGCGCGAGAAGCCGATGGTGACGGCGAGGGTGAGGTTTGACGACATCGCATGCAGCCGTTCGAGTAAGGGCACCAGCTCGGGGCCTGCGGCATGATCGGAGATGCCGAGGGAGAGCGATTGCGCGGCCGGTGCCTCGCCCGACAGCGCGCGGTCGTGTGCCGCCATCAGCGCGCGGGCGCGATCAAGGAAGTTCGCGCCTTCGGCCGTGAGCCGGACCGCGCGCGGCGAACGCTCGACGAGACGTTTACCCAGCAAGGTCTCGAGCCGTTGCAGCTTGAGGCTGACAGCAGCCTGGGTCGTGCCGAGCGCTTCGGCGGCACGGGTAAAGCTCTGGAGGTCGGCGACCAGCAGAAAGGCTTGGACGGTGGCGATGTCGATCGTGGCTGTCATTATGAATGATTATCACTGATATCTTATGAGATAAGATACCAAAATGATGCGGGAAGGTCTAGCTTTTCCCCAACGCCGCGCAAACAGCGCTGGCATCTTGAGGAGAACGACAATGCCCCTGATCACCGTGTCCTACACCACCTCCCGTCAGTCACCCTCGCTGAAGGCCGACATCGCAGGCGCCGTGTCCGAGCTCACCGCGAAAATCCTGCACAAGGATCCAAAGGTCACCGCCATCATCGTGAAGTCCGTGGACGCGGACGACTGGTTCGCCGGCGGCAGGTCGCTCGCAGACCAAAAGCTGGCCAGCTACTGGATCGACATCCATATCACCGAGGGCACCAACACCAAGGACGAGAAGGCGGCCTATCTCGCCGCGATGTTCAAGCGCATGGCCGAGATTTTGGGGCCGCTGCATCCTGAGACGTACTTGCATGTCGACGAGGTCAAGGGCGACGCCTACGGCTTCGGCGGCCTGACCCAGGAGCGGCGCTACATTGCCGGCAAGCTCGATGTGTCGCTGAAGGCGGCGTGAGGGCATTGAGCCGCGGGTGAGCCATCTCACCCGCGGCTCGTTGGTCAGCTTGCTGCCCGGAACTCAACCTCGGCGTTGTTGATGAAGCAGGTCTTGTCGAACAGCCTCAAGTCCAGCGGGTTCGGCAGCCTGACATCGTTGATGTCAGGGCAGGGTTTGACCATCGGGTCATAGGACCGATCGATCTGCGAGATGAAGACGACGATCAGCCCCTTGTCGCGTGCAAAGGATTTCAGCGCGCGCACCTGGACGGTGAGATCAGGGTTTTCCCGCCGCTGGTCCAGCAGTTGCAGATAATCGACCACCACGACCGTGCCACGCGGTGCCGCGGCCATCTGCTTCACGACATAATCGGCACTGATGGCATCGGAGCAATCGACCTCAAAGAGCTCACGGAATTGCGTGGGCTCCACGCCGATCGCGCGCATGCGGTCCAGCACGTCTCTCTCGGCATATTCGAGCGAGAAGAACGCGGCGCGATGGCCGCACTTCATGGCCTCCACGGCGAGTTCGAGGCTCATCAGCGTCTTGCCCTGACCGGGGCGGGCGCCGACCAGCACCAGGTCGCCCGGTTGGAGCTGCGGAAACAGCCTGATGGCCGGCGTTATTGCCGCAGCTTTCGCGGCGAGCAAGCTCCAGGCGGAAAACCCTTCCGTTGTGGCGACGCGGTCGAGCGCGTCGTGCAGCGGAATACCTTCCTCGCGGGACAGGCGCTTTGCTTTTCGCTTGAGATGATAGATCGGTGCAGACAGCTTCATCGTCAGAACCTCCTGATGCGAGCAGAAAGCGCAATCCCTCCTTATGCCCGATGCTCGAACAGTCGGTCCGTTGGCTTAGTCGCCCGGCATGATCTGTACTTTCCCGGCGGAGGGGGGAGGCGTGGGCGGCACCTGAGCCAAGCGTAACCGATTCCACTCAGCTGGAGAACGCGCACGGCGTGTCGCCAACAGGAAAGGGTCAGGCGGTGGCTTCCGGCAGCAGCGCGCGGGTCGGCCCGAACAGCTCCTCGAAGGCCTGCCGGAGCGCGATGTCGACGTCTTCCATGGTCACGAGCTGACCGAGATCGACCAGCGAGGTGACGCCGTAGCGGGGATCAGCCACACCGCAGGGGACGATGCCTGCAAAGTGCTCCAGCTCCGGCTCGACATTGATGGCGATGCCGTGGAACGAGACCCAGCGCTTCAGCCGCACGCCGATCGCCGCGATCTTGTCCTCGCGCCCCTCGCCCTTGTCCGGGCGCTTCACCCAGACGCCGACCCGGTCCTCGCGCCGCTCGCCGCGGACGTTGAAGGCGGCGAGCGTCTTCAGGATCAGTTCCTCCAGGCTCGCGACATAGGCGCGAACGTCCGGCCGGCGGCGCTTGAGGTCGAGCATGATATAGGCCACCCGCTGGCCGGGCCCGTGATAGGTGAGCTGGCCGCCGCGTCCGGTCGCGAAGGTCGGGAAGCGGGGATCGAGCAGGTCGGTCTCCTTGCCTGATGTCCCTGAGGTGTAGAGCGGGGGGTGCTCAAGCAGCCAGACCAGCTCCGGTGCCTCGCCTGCTGCGATCGCGGCGACCCGCGCCTCCATGTCGGCCACAGCCTCCGGATAGGGTACCGGCGCGTCCGAGATTCGCCATTCGACGGGGGAGCCGCCTGCGGCGGAAAACGACGTCAAATCGAGCGCTTGGCGCGGGTTTTGAGGCGAATTAACCATTGGCTAACCATAACGTGGTGATGATTGCAGGCGCAAATGCCAAGTCCCTTGGTGTGTTGTCTCCAGTTGCGGCGGTCCTGACAGTGCCCACACTCGATAAAGTCACCGTGGATCTCATGGTCGTCCTCGGGACGACCACCATGCCGATCCATCAAGTATTACGTCTTTCCCGCGGCGCCATCATCGAGCTGGACGCAACCGAGGCCGACGAGGTCAAGGTTCTCGCCAACAATCTGCCTGTCGCCTCCGGCGTCGTGCTGGTCGACCGCAACCGGATCGCGGTCGAGGTCAAGCAGATGCTGCCCCGGACGCCGGGTACGCGGTAGCGCCCCGGGCACGCGGTAGGGGGTACGCGGGAAGCCGGCGACCCGCCAAGGGCTTTCGACACACTTGATAGGGCCGATCCGGGCGGGGATGAGACTTTCCTGCCAAGCCTGTGGAATTCTGGGCCTTTGCAGGCTTGTATCCCCCTGATGGATTTGTTAGATCGGCGGCCGCTGATCCGGCCAGCCAAACGACCTCAGGCCGGTATCTTCTTGCGCTCGTGGCGGAACTGGTAGACGCGCTGCCTTGAGGTGGCAGTGGGTAACACCGTGGGGGTTCGAGTCCCTCCGAGCGCACCATAAATCCATATGAACTTGCGGCGTCGGCACGGCGCCATGCGGGTGATTGGGGATCCTACAGCAAAGGCGACCTCTTTCCGATCATCAGCTGCTTTGCCGATGAAGCAGGGTGAAGCGCGTGTCGATGACGGCTTGTTCCGGTTCGGCACCAGGGTGCGCGAGCCGCGCGATGATCAGCCGCGCGGCTTCCTTCCCGATCAGGTCGCCGGGCGGGCGGATCGTCGTCAACGACGGATTTGCGGCCGCGCTGAAGCTCAAATCGCCGAAGCCCATCACCGACAGGCGCTCGGGGATCGCAACACCAGAGCGCTGACATTCGAAGATCACGCCAAGGGCGATATGGTCGTTGGAGCAGGCGATCCCGTCGACGTTCGGAAAGCGGTGCAGGGCCTCGCCGAGCAGCATGGCGCCGACTTCGGCGCTCGCTGGTGCAGGGTGCTGGATGATCTCTGCGGTGACGTCAGGTGCGTTTCGCGCCGCTTCGACGAAGCCTTGGGCGCGCCGAGCCGCGCGGCGATCCTCATGCAGGCGGGCGCCAAGAAACAACAATCGCTTGCGCCCGCGCTGAAGAAGGTGCGACGCAGCGGCATGACCGACCTGGTCGTGGTGAAAACCAACCGCCATGTCCATGGTCGGGGAACCAAGCTCCCAAATCTCGACAACAGGCACCTTGCTGTCGCGCAGCAGCCTGCGCGTTGCAGCGCTGTGAGAGAGGCCAGTCAAGACGACTGCGGCAGGGGCCCAGGACAGTGCCGTGCGGACCAAATTCTCCTCGTCGTGCTCCTTGTACTCGGTGTGGCTGAGCATCACCTGCAGTCGCTGCTTGCCGAGTTCGTCCTGCAGGGCCGTGACGGTCTCGGCGAAGAACGCATTGCGGACCGATGGCACGATGATGCTCACGACGCGCGATGAGGCGGCTGCCAGTCCACCGGCCATCAGGTTCGGCACGTAGTCGAGTGCTTCGATGGCGCGTGCGATCGCCTCGCTCGCCGCCGCCGAGACCGCATCTGGCTTTCTGAAATAGAGGGACACCGTAGAGGGCGACAGCTCTGCGCGCGCCGCCACATCCATGATCGTGACCCGTTGCATCTTGCGCCGGGTGCGTAGGGGCTTTGATGCGACCATTGCCATCGTGGCTCAAGATAATAGCGCTATTATGTAGCTGAAGCCCTGAAGCGGTACAACCGCATTGTGCCCGTCGAGCGATATCATTATTATAATCAACAAGATAAGACGAAGCTCCGGCCTTAATCCGCGGGATCGAGCTGAGATGGCTCTGTCGTTGATTTCTAAAAATCGCAGCGCTACTATGAACAATCACCGCGGCTGCAAGAACCGTCGGGACGGGAGATAAGGGCTCATGGCTTCGGTCAGCCTGCGCAAGCTTGAGAAGAGCTACGGCGCGCTTCGCGTCGTCAAGGCGATCGACCTCGAGATCATGGATGGCGAGTTTGTCGTCCTGGTCGGTCCGTCCGGCTGCGGCAAGTCGACCACGCTGCGCATGATCGCCGGCCTCGAACGCATCAGCGGCGGCGAGATTCGGATCGGCGATCGCATCGTCAACGATCTGCCGCCGCGCGAGCGCGACATTGCCATGGTTTTCCAGGACTACGCGCTCTACCCGCACAAGACGGTTCGCGAGAACATGGGCTTCAGCCTGAAGGTGCGCGGCGCGAATGCGGCGGACGCGGACTCCAAGATCAGGGACGCGGCGGAGATGCTCGGCATCTCCCATCTGCTCGACCGGCGGCCGGGACAGCTCTCCGGCGGTCAACGTCAACGGGTCGCGATGGGCCGCGCCATCGTTCGGCGGCCGCAGGTCTTCCTGTTCGATGAACCGCTCTCCAATCTTGACGCAAAACTGCGTGGTCAGGTGCGTACGGAGATCAAGCGGCTGCATCAGACGATCGGGACCACCATCGTCTACGTCACCCACGACCAGGTCGAGGCGATGACCTTGGCCGATCGCATCGTCATCCTGCGCGGTGGCGACATCGAACAGATCGGAACGCCCGACCAAGTCTACAATCATCCGGCGAGCGTTTTCGTCGGTGGCTTCGTCGGCGCTCCGTCCATGAATTTTGCGAAGGCCAGGGCCGCCCGAGGCTATCTCGATTTCGCCGACGGCAACCGTCTGCCGCTTGCGGGCGTCGCCGGCACAAAACTCTCGGCGGCCGACGGGCGTGATTTCATCGTCGGCATCAGGCCCGAGCATTTCACGTCCCTGACGTCCGATGTCGGCCTGAACAGCCAGGTTCAGGTCGTCGAGCCGCTGGGTTCCGATACGCTGGTGCATTTTGCGGTGGGCGGCGCGACATTGACGGCACGGCTGCCGCCAGAGTTGCGCCCGCAGGCCGGCGAGGCGATCAAGCTGGGGCTGGACCCCGCGAAGATTCACCTGTTCGATCCGGAGACGGAGCGCGCCTTGCATTAAAGAGTGCGAAGCGAGACCACCAACAGCAAGCCAGTCAAGCCGCAACAAGCGGCGATTTTTTCCGGGAGGACGGCATGAGTTCAGGACGCATTTCAAAGCTGGCGGGATTGCTGCTCGCGTGTGCAGCGGCCGGGTGCGCAACCGGTGCATCCGCCGAGACCAATTTGAAGGTCTTCGTCACGAGCCAAGGGCAGCCCGCCATCTGGCGCACGCTGCTCGATCAGTACGAAGCGCGCAATCCGGGCATCAAGGTCAGCGTCGAGCTGGGCGGTACGACCTCGGATATGCAGGCCCAATATCTCAACACGGTGCTCACAGCGAAAGACTCTTCACTCGACGTGTTGATGCTCGACGTGATCCGCCCGGCGCAGTTTGCTGCGGCGGGCTGGACCAGCCCGATCGCAACCGACATGTCGGCTTATCTCCGTGCCTATGCCGAGGCGAACACGATCGACGGCAAGGTGGTGGCGCTGCCCGCCTTTGCCGATTCCATGTTCCTCTATTATCGCAAGGACCTGCTGGACAAATACGGGCTTCAGCCGCCAAAAACCTGGGACGAGCTCGCGGACGCCGCGAAGAAGGTCGCGGATGGCGAGAAGAATCCGAATTTGCAGGGTCTGTCGTTCCAGGGCAAGGCGATCGAAGGCGCGGTCTGCACCTTCCTCGTGCCGTACTGGAGCCAGGGCAAGGTGGTGACCAAGGACGGCAAGCTCGATTTTGATCGCGAGGCGGCGACCAAATCGCTCGCGCTCTGGAAGGGCTTTGCCGACAGCGGCGTTGCCAAGAAGAACATTGCCGAGGTCGCGACCGACGATACGCGCAAGGAATTCCAGGCCGGCAATGTCCTGTTCGCGGTGAACTGGGCCTATGCATGGGCGATGTCGCAGGGGGCCGAGTCCGCGGTATCAGGCAAGGTCGGCGTCGCACGGCTTCCGGCAATCAAGGGCGGCGAACAGGCGACCTGCCTTGGCGGCTGGGAGTGGGGCGTTTCCGCTTTTTCCAAACATCAGGACGAGGCGAAGAAGCTGGTCGAATATCTGTCGAGTCCCGAAGTTTCCAAATACATGGCCATCAACGGCTCGCTGCTTCCGACCTACGGCAAGCTCTACAAGGACGCCGACGTGACCAAGGCGGTGCCGTGGTTTGCCGACGCCCAGCCGATCGTCGAGACCGCAAAGCCGCGGCCGGTGACGCCACGCTACAACGAGGTGAGTGAAGTGATCCGGACCACGGTCAATGCGGTGCTTGCGGGTGCGACCACTCCGGCTGATGGCGCCGCCCAGATCGAGGCACGGCTGAAGCGGATCATCCGCTGAAGCATGATCCGGAAAAGTGCGAAGCGGTTTTCCGATGAGATCATGCGCAAACAACCGCTAAGGCGCGTATTGCAATCCGGATCAGACCTGATGACGACGACATCGACGTTCAAAAGCGAGGCCGATCGCCCGCTCGCGCGGCGTCCATGGCTGTCGCGTTGGTCCGATCCTGATGACACCACGCTTGCCGTGATACTTTTGGCGCCCGCGGCGATCCTGCTCAGCGTGATGATCGTCTATCCGGTGAGCCGGCTGATCTACACGAGCTTTCTCGACCTGTCGCTGACCTCAGGCCTGCCGGCGCGGTTCGCGGGGCTCGCGAACTTCAGGCAGATGCCTGATGATCCGGTGTTCTGGCAGGCGACCTGGAACACGGTGCTGATCACGCTCATCACCGTGCCCGGCTCGCTCGTCGTGGGGTTCGCACTCGCGCTGCTCGCCAATCTGCCGTTCCAGATGAAATGGCCGGTGAGGCTCTCTCTGCTGATCCCGTGGGCGCTGCCGCTCTCCTTCGCCGGTCTGATCTTCGGCTGGTTCTTCCATTCCGAGTACGGCGTCGTCAACGATGTGCTCAACCGGATCGGCCTGCCGAGCGTGATCTGGTTCAATTCGCCGCGGCTCGCCTTCGCCGCGATCTGCCTTGCCATCATCTGGAAGGCCTCGTCCTTCATGGCGATGATCATTCTCGCAGGCCTGCAAACCATTCCGCGTTCGCTTTACGAGGCTGCCGACGTCGACGGCGCCGGGCGCGTGCGCCGGTTCTTCGAGATCACGCTGCCGCTACTGAAGCCCACGATCGTCGTCGCGCTGATCTTCCGCACCATCACCGCGCTGCAGACTTTCGACATTCCCTACATGATGACGGGCGGGGGGCCGGGCACCGAAACCGCGACGCTCGCCATGTACATTCATCAGAACACGGTGTCGTTCCTCGATCTCGGCTACGGATCGGCGCTCGCAGTGGTGATGTTCGGCCTGTCGATGCTGGTCACAGCGCTTTACCTGCGTATGATCCGCGGCAGCGGGGCTGCATCATGAGCACGGCTGTCGCCTCCACACTCGACTCGGCTCTATCAGGCAAGCCGCTGCGGGCTATCGCTGCGTTCATTCTCGTCGTCAACGGCCTGTTTCCGGCTCTGTGGATCCTGCTGACCTCGTTCAAGACCGAGGCCGAGCTCACGCAAAAACCGATCACCTGGCTGCCGCACGCAGCGACGCTGCGAAACTATATCCAGGCGTTCTCCGATCAGCCGCTGCTCACCTTCCTGTTCAACAGCTTCATGGTCGCGCTGCTCTCGACCGCGCTCACACTGCTGGTCTCTGTGCTCGCGGCCTATGCGCTCGCGCGGCTGAACTTGCGGTTCAGGGGGCTGATCATGTCCGTCATCATCGCGGTCTCGACCTTTCCGCTGGTGACGCTGCTGGTGCCCCTGTTCGAGACCATGCGCGCGCTCAATTTGCTGAACTCGTGGACGGCGCTGATCCTGCCTTACACCGTGCTGAGCCTGCCCGTATGCACCCTGGTGCTGACATCCTTCTTCGAAGGCATTCCGCGCGATCTAGAGAACGCCGCCATGATCGATGGCTGCACACGGTTTGGTGCACTGTTCAGGGTGGTGGTGCCGCTGTCGGCGCCGGGCGTCTTCACCGCCGGCATCCTCGCCTTCGTCAACGCCTGGGACGAATTCTTGCTGGCCCTGTCGTTTAACTCCAATCCGGGACTGCGGACGCTGCCGGTCGGCATACAGCTCTATCAGGGTGAGTTTGCGTTTCCCTGGCCGGTGATCTCGGCCGCGCTCGTTGTCGGCATCGTGCCCGTCGCGATCCTGATCGTGATCTTCCAGGAGCGCGTCGTCTCGGGGCTGACCACAGGCGGCGTCAAGGGCTGACGGAAAGGCCAAGGAAAGGCCAAGTGGAATGGACTTGAAACTCGACACGACCCCGTCTGGCTTTGCGCTATCGATTTCAGGCCGCCAGATTCTCGCCCACAGTGCTGCGGCGCCGTGTTTCTTCGTCGGGCAGGGCAACGACAGCATCGAAATGCACCGTGGCCGCTTTGCAATCGAGGATCGCCTGACCGAACGTTGTCCGCTCGCGCATGCCAAGATCGACGGTGACACGATCATGCTGTCCGCGACCAAGGGGCAGCCTCCGCGCCTCGCGGTGACGCTTGAGGGCAAAGCGCTGAAGCTGCGGTCGCTCGATTCCTCCGTGAACCGGTTTTGGCTGCGCGTCATGGCGGACCGTGACGAGCATGTCTGGGGCGGCGGCGAGCAATTCTCCTATTTCGATCTGCGTGGACGACGGTTTCCGTTGTGGAGTTCGGAGCCGGGCGTCGGGCGCGACAAGACCACCGAGATCACCTTCAAGGCGGACGCCGCCGGCCAGGCCGGCGGCGACTACTATCACACCAACTATCCGCAACCGACCTACATCTCCTCGGCGCGCTATGCTCTTCACGTCGAGACGTCAGCCTACAGCGTGTTGGATTTTCGCGAGGGTGAGTTTCACGAGATCGAGGTCTGGTCCGTCCCTGAGAGCATCCAGCTGTTTGCCGCGCCGTCGTTCGTGGCTCTGGTGGAGACGTTGTCTGCGCGCTTCGGCCGTCAGCCGCCGCTTCCGGAGTGGATTTACAACGGCGCGATCATCGGCCTGAAGGACGGCGCGAACTCGTTCGCCCGCCTCGCGACAATGCGCGCGGCCGGCGTCAAGGTTTCCGGTCTCTGGTGCGAGGATTGGGTCGGGATTCGGCCGACCGCCTTTGGCGCGCGACTGTTCTGGGACTGGAAGGCCAACGAGACGCGCTATCCGGGCCTGCGGCAGCGCATCGCCGAATTGAACGACCAGGGCATCCGCTTTCTTGGTTACGTGAACCCGTATCTCTGCAACGACGGCGTCCTCTTCGAGGAGGCCGAGAATGCCGGATACTTCGTCAAGGATGCCTCGGGACAAACGGCCCTGATCGATTTCGGTGAGTTCCACTGCGGCACCGTCGATTTCACCAATCCGGACGCCGCAGCGTGGTTCTCCGAGGAAATCATCGGCAAGAGGATGCTCGATTACGGCCTGTCCGGCTGGATGGCAGATTTCGGCGAGTATCTGCCGGTCGACGTGCGTCTCGCCAGCGGCATCGATGCAAGGCTTGCGCACAACCTCTGGCCAACGCTGTGGGCCGAAGTGAACGCGAAGGCGGTGGCGAGCCGCGGCCGCACCGGCGAGGCCGTGTTCTTCATGCGGTCCGGCTTCACGGGCGTGCAGAAGTGGTGCCCGTGGCTCTGGGCCGGCGATCAATCGGTCGACTTTTCCCGGCATGACGGGCTTGTCACGGTCATCTGCGCCGCCCTGTCGTCGGGATTGCTCGGCAACGCGTATCACCACTCCGACATCGGCGGCTACACAAGCCTGTTTGGCAATTTGCGCACGCCCGAGCTGATGATGCGTTGGAGCGAGATGGCGGCCTTCACGCCTGTCATGCGCAGCCACGAAGGCAACAGGCCTCGTGACAATCTTCAGCTCGACGGCGATCCGGCGGTGCTCGAGCATTTTGCCAGGATGACGGCGATCTACGTTCACCTCTCGCCTTATCTCCGGACGTTGTCGCTGGAAGCTGCGCGCCGGGGTCTTCCAATCCAACGTCCGCTGTTTCTTCATCACGAAGATGACAGGCGAACCTACGGCATTCAGGATTGCTATCTTTATGGCCGCGATCTGCTCGTCGCGCCCGTCTGGCAGGCTGCCCAGGATCAGCGGAGCCTCTATCTTCCGTCAGGGACCGACTGGATTCATGTCTGGACCGGCAAGTCATTTGCCGGCGGACAGGAGATATCGGTCGCCGCACCGTTGGGGCGACCACCGGCGTTCTACCGGGCGGACAGCGAATTCGAGGCGCTGTTTGCGGGATTGCGCCAGGTGTAGGGCCGCTTGGGCTCGACCCGATCTCAGCCGCTTGCAAAACGGGGCGTCGAAAGGTCTCCTTTCGGAGGGAATCTTTCGATCCGGCCATCGCGGTAAGCCGTTGAAAACACAGTAGATGCGAACGCTCTCCCGAGCGCATCGCCTTCATATCTCATTTTGGAGGCCAGCGGCCCGCACGGGGCCTCTCAGCCATATTCCTCGCCGATCCCGTATTCCCGGTAGATCTCGAGCGGGTCGAGGTCGGGGAAGAGACGGCATTTCGCCTGGGCCAAGTGCAGGCTCACCGCCGCCGGCTCCTTACCGCTCGACAGCATCTTGCGGATGTCGTCCATATGCGCGCTTGGCTGGTGCTTCGCCTCGAGTTGCTCCAGCGCGACCAGGGCGGTTGCGAGCGCCTCGGTCAGAACCCACTCGTCGTGGCCCGTGATTCCCTTCTTCGGCATCGGCAGACCTCACGCGTCAGCGGCGGCAGCAGTCTACCGTAGCTTTCCTCGAATCTCCATCGAGCAGCAATGGGCGTGCCGCGTGGAACAGGACCGGCCACTCTGTGCTCTCGCTTGCATTATGGCGGCACGTGGCTAAAAGGCGGCGGCGCGCGGGCGACAGTATCCTTGTTGAAACAATATTGGCGTAGACGGGCCTCGCGCGACCTCTCTCGGCTGGAGCCAGCATGGTCTTTCTAAGCTTCGTCTACCGCTTCCTGACCAACTTTGCGTTTATGGCGCTGGTCTATTTCAGCCTGAACTTCATGGAAAAGTACCAGAACCGAGCGATCCTCGCGATCCTGGTGCTGGTCTATAGCGGCATGCGCGCAGCCTCGACGCTGCGGGCGTTCTATTTCTTTCAGAAGATCGAGAAGCTGGAGACCGAGACCAAGCGCCTTCAGGCGCCGATCAATGACGGCTCGGGGGGGACCAACACGCGTAAGCAGGTCGTGGCTGACGTTGCGCGGCTGCGCCGTGACGGCGAGCTCAAGTCCTATATGGACCTGTTCTTCCTGGCGCTGATCGTGCTGCTCTGCGTCGCCAACATCATGCGGCAGTAACTGCGCTTCACTCAGGCGCGCTTCTTCACGCTGGTGGCGACGCGGGTCGGGCGGGGCGCCGTGGCGTGCCTCGCCGCGGGGTGTGCACCACGCGCCGTTCGCTGCCCCCGGATCTTGCCAGCCTTGTCCCTTCCTGCGCGCGGCGCCTCGGCCGCCATCGCGAGCCGCGTGGCGGCGCGCCGCGACAAGGTCGTCGACAGCAGCACCTCGATTGAGCCCTCGGGGATCGCGAAGAGATCGCGGCCGGGTGCGGGCAGGGTGGAGGCGATATCGGCCTGCGCCATGGTTTTGCGCGGTAGCACCTGTGGCTGGCGCGCGGTCTCGGCGCCGAGATCGGCTAAGCCCGGCGCCGGCAGCGTCGCGGTCTGCGCGAATACGAAATTCGGCACTTGAGGCCAGCGCACGATCGGCGTGGTCTCCGTCGGTGGATGCAGCAGCCATTCCACTGCCGTGGTCGGTGTCGCCGGCTGGTCGGCGGTTGCGGGCACCACATGCACGATGCGATAGCCGCGCGCCTTGAGGTCGCGGATGATCTTGGGCAGCGCCGCCACGGTGCGCGCCTGGATGTCGTGCAGCAGCAGGATGCCCTTGCCCTTGGCCTCCAGCCGCTGGATCGCGAGCTGGTAGACGCGATCGGGCGAGACGTGGCGCCAGTCGTCGGCCGGGAAGTCGGCGCTCCATACCTGGATGCCGCGTGAGATCAGATAATTCTCAACGCCATCGGCGCGCATCAGGCCGGGAATGCGGAAGAACGGCGCCAGCTTGGATGGGTCCGTCATTGCCGCCGAGGTCCACTCGATGCCACCGTTGATCTCGGCCTCGGCCTTCTCGATTGGCATCCTGTTCATCGTCAGCGGATGGGTCATGCTGTGCGTGCCGACGGTATGACCCGCCGCGACCAGTTTGCGCACGCCTTCCGGGTTCGCCTTGGCCTGCTCGCCGATGATGAAAAAGGTCGCCTTGATGCATTCGTTGGCGAGGATCTGGAGCACCTGGTTGGAATATTTCGGCAGCGGACCGTCGTCGAAGGTCAGCACCACTTCGTGGTCCTTCAACGGCAGCGTCTCGCGGTACTGCATGGTGCCAATGCGCGGATGTTCGCGCGGGTCGACGACGAGCGTGCGCGAGGTACCGAGCGCATCGGGATGTCCGGGGCACTCGGCCGCCAAGGCAGCCGGAGATGCGGTGGTCAGCAAGCCCAGCAGCAGGACGGTCCACGATCGCGCCCGAAAAACAACGCTACTTCCGATCATGAAACCCCGTCTGCCCTCATCTGCGTTGGCTACGATATCGGTAGGTCGGAGACATCAGAAAACGGTTCAGGCGCAAAGACCTTTTCCGCCCGAGGTGCCCCTCAATCATTGCATGGCGTAGCATGAACAGAGTGTTAATAGGGCTCAAATCACCCCATTTTGGTCAGCCGTGACATTCCGGCATCAATGTGCGTCGGCGTTCTTCTGTGACGTGCCCGCCGGCACGATGTGGACCACGCGATAGCCGTTCTCCCGCAACCACCGCAGGAAGTCCGGCATCATGGCCGCCGTGCGCGCCTGGGCATCGTGGAACAGGATGATACCCTTGCGGGCGGCGGTTACGCGGTCGGTGATCAGCTTGAGTTCCTGCTCCGGCGTCATGTCGTTCCAGTCGCTGGCCCAGAAATCGGCGCCGAACACGACGATGCCCCGCTGCTCGAGCATGTCGAGCTGGGCCGGCGTGGACTCGAAATAGGGGAAGCGGAAGAACGGCGTCGACGGTGTCGTGGTCGAGACCCCGTGCAACGCCTTCTCGTCGGAGGCGATGCCGTGGTCGATCTCGTACTTCGCCGTATCGGCCGGGATCCGCGCCATGTACGGATGCGACCAGGTGTGGTGACCGATGGTGTGCCCCTCGCGCGCGATACGCTTGACGAGATCAGGGAATTCGGTGGCGCTCCGACCGACCAGGAAGAAGGTCGCGCGCACGCATTCCTGCGCCAGCGCCGCCAGCACCTTGTTGGTCGAGGGCGGACGCGGACCGTCGTCAAAGGTCAGCACCACCTCGTGATCTTCAAGCGGCAGCGTCTGCGGAAAGCTCTTCAAGCCGACGCGTGGCGTCGACTTGGCATCGACGCTCAGGACCCGCGAGGTGCCGAGCGCATCGCTTCGGGGGCAATCAGCCGCCCGGGCCGAGCCGATCACGGGGAGGCCGGCGAGAGCCAGGCTCGTCGCGATCGAGATCCATTTCGGCCGGTACATATTTGCCATTGCGCTTGCGATTGTCTTGTGGGTATTGCGGGACCGTCAGCCCCAACCATCAACCTGTCAAACGGCGAGGCGTTCCCATGGATGAACAGATCGATGGCGCTGCTTCCGCCGAGACATTGGTACTCGACCACGTCCCCATGCGCAATGAAGACGGCGAAATCAGGCATGAATTCGTCGAGGAAATTGCCCACGCGATCGAGGCCGGCGATAGCGCTACGCTACGTGCCTGCATCGCCGATCTGCACGAGGCCGACCTCGGTGATCTCATCGCGGCGCTCGCGCCCGACAACCGGGTCCGCCTGGTCGAGCTGACCGGCGCCGACTTCGACTTTTCCGCGCTGAACGAGGTCGACGAGGCCGTTCGCGAGGAAATCCTCGACGAATTGCCGGCGGAAACGGTAGCCGAGGGTGTCCGCGAGCTCGAGTCCGACGATGCAGTCGAGCTGCTCGAAACTCTCGACGAGCAGGAGCAGGAGGAGATCCTCGAGAAGCTGCCGCTCAAGGAGCGTGTCGCGCTCGAGCGCAGCCTGCTGTATCCGGAAAACTCCGCCGGCCGGCGCATGCAGACCGAGTTCATCGCCGTGCCGCAGGATTTCACCGTCGGGCAGGCGATCGACTACATGCGCGACACACCCGATCTGCCGGACCGCTTCTACGAGATCTATGTCGTCGACAAGGACCAGCACTGGCAGGGCGCGGTTCCGCTCGACGTGCTCCTGCGCGCACGCCGCCCGGTGCCGCTGACCGAGTTGACCGACGAGGATCGCCGCCGCGTCTCCGTCCTGGAGGACCAGGAGGAGGTGGCTCGCATGTTCGGCAAGTACAATCTGGTCGCGGCTCCCGTGCTCGACACCCAGGACCGCCTCGTCGGCGTCATCACCGTCGACGATGTCGTCGACGTCATCGAGGAGGAGGCGGACGAGGACCTCAAGGCGCTCGGCGGCGTCACCAGCGACGAAGAGCTGTCGGACACGTTTCTCACCATTGCGCGCGGCCGCTTCAACTGGCTGCTGATCAACCTCGCCACCGCCTTCCTGGCGTCGTCTGTGCTCGGCCTGTTCGAGGGCCAGCTCGAGAAGATGGTGGCGCTCGCCGTGCTGGCGCCGATTGTCGCGAGCCAGGGCGGCAATGCCGCGACCCAGACCATGACGGTCGCAGTGCGCGCGCTCGCCACCCGCGAGCTCGGCTCCTCCAACGCCTGGCGCGTGGTGATCCGCGAGACGCTGGTCGGTCTCGTCAACGGCATTGGCTTCGCCGTGATCACGGGCATCGCCGCGGTAGCCTGGTTCAAGATCCCGGGCCTCGGAATCGTCATCGGGCTTGCGATCATCGTGAACCTCGTCGCCGGTGCGCTCGGCGGCATCCTGATCCCGATGGCGCTTGAACGCGTCAGGGCCGATCCGGCCGTGGCCTCGGGCACGTTCGTGACGACGGTGACTGACGTGGTCGGCTTCTTCTCCTTCCTCGGCATCGCAACGCTGTGGTTCGGGTTGAAGTAGGTCTTGTCTGCCGGGCTGCTGGCTACCGACTCGCGTCTTTAATTCGACCTTAAGCGACCTCCCGCATGATTCCCTCGCGCTTGGGGGAATGAGCATGCGGTTGCGGCTGAAGGCGGACGGACGGGTCGTTGAGTTGCGGGATGGGCAGGAGCTTCCAGTTCAGCCGTTTTCCGTCCAGCCGGTCCAGTCTGCGGTCGAGACTCCGCCGGCGGAAGCCGGCGCACTCGGGGTGCGCGATTTGCGCCGGCGCGCCTGTCTGACCCAGATGGAGTTTGCCGCCAAGCTTGGCGTGCCGGTCGAGACCATCCGCAATTGGGAGCAGGGCAAGCGCGCTCCGCGCGGACCCGCCCGCGCGCTGCTGGCCGTGATCGCGCATGCGCCTGACACGGTCTTCCAGGCGCTCGCCAAAGCCTGACGTTAGCATTGCGGCTGAAGATACGCATCCACAGCCAGTCTCGTCCGTTGCACTCTGGCGGACCAGGTCCATAATGACGGCGTTGACGACTCCCGGGGCTGCCGCAACAGAGAGGATTCCTCATGCTGTTCGTCGAGGCCAATGGCGCGAAAATCCCGGCGATCGGGCTCGGGACCTGGGAGCTGAGCGGCCGGACCTGCGCCCGCGTGGTCGAGCAGGCGCTGCGGCTCGGCTACCGTCATATCGATACCGCCCAGGTCTATGACAATGAGCGCGAGGTCGGCGACGGATTGCGCGCCTCCGGCGTGCGCCGCGACGACGTCTTTGTCACCACCAAGGTCTGGACCAACCATTTCGCGCCCCACGATCTCGAACGGTCGATCAAGGAGAGCCTGGTGCACTTGAGGCTTCCCCAGGTCGACCTCGTACTGTTGCACTGGCCGAATCCGCACGTACCGCTTGAGGAGACGATGGGCGCACTGGCGCATGCCAAGCGCATGGGCCTCACGCGCCACATCGGCGTCTCCAATTTCACGGTGGCGTTGATCGAGCAGGCGGTCGCCCTGTCAAGCGAGCCGCTGGTCTGCAACCAGGTCGAATATCATCCCTATCTCGACCAGGCGAAGGTGAGGGCGGCCTGCGACCGGCACGGGATGGCGCTCGTTGCCTACAGCCCGATCGCCAAGGGCCGCATCAAGTCCGACCAGACGCTCGTGGACATCGGCCACGCCCATCGCAAGACGCCGGCGCAGATCTGCCTGCGCTGGCTCGTGCAACAGAATGTCGCTGCCATTCCCAGAACCTCGCGTGTCGAACGTCTGTCGGAAAACATCGAGATCTTCGATTTCGAGCTCTCGGATGACGAGATGGCGGCGATCGCCGCACTGGCCAGTCCCAAGGGGCGCCTGACCGATTTCGGCTTCGCGCCGAAATGGGATTGAGGGGGAAGTTGGGTATGCTAGGAGCAGGGCGGCAACCCAAGATCGGGCGATGGAACTGCGGAAGATCATCCGGACGGACATTGCGGCGTCGGCGATCGCGCATCTGACGCTGGTCGCGCTGATCATCGTGATCAGCGAGGTCCATCCATTTCATTCCGCGCCGCCCGAGACCGTTGCGGTCGACATCGTCACGCCGGAGCAGGTGAAGCAGGAAGAGGCCAAGGCGGAGGAAAAGGCCAAGGAGAAGCCGCCCGAGCCGCTCCCTGACCTGAAGCTGCCGAAGCTCGACTTCACCGATAAGGACAAGCCGGACACATCGCTTAAGCCTGCGGCCAAGGAGAAGGCGCCGCCTCAGCAGAAGCAGGCCTCGCGCGAGACGCAACAGAAGCAACCACAGCCTCCGCCGTCGCAGGCGGCAAAGCAGGAAGAGGCCTATGCGCAGCCGCAACCTCAGCAATCTCAGATGCAGCAGCCGCCGCCCGCAATGTCGCAGCCGCAGGCCGCCCCTCCGGCCTATCAGCCACCCGAGCCCGATGTCACCATCAAGTATGGCGTGATGCTGGGCTTGCCGCCCGAACTGCCGCCCGCGCCGAAAGACGCCCCAAAGGATGATGGCGGCGATGCCAAGGATTCGATCGCCGCCAAGCTGCCGCCGGAGGTCGTTGCCGAGCTTCGGCGTCACCTCAGAAGCTGTTCGAAACTGCCCGCGGGCGTCGCGCCGACCGATGCCGTTCGCATCAGGCTGCGCGTGGTGATGGCCACCGACGGCACGCTGGCGCGCGAGCCGATCCTGATTGAGGCGCCGCCGTCGGCGAAGGGCGTGGCCATCGTGAAATCAGCGATAAGCGCGACGCAAGCCTGCCAGCCCTACAAGATGTTGCCCGTCGACAAGTACGAGGAATGGAAGGTGATGGACCTTTCGTTCACGCCGCGGGATTTCGGCTCGTAGTCGTCGCGTGCGGCACCTCCGGCGCCATTGCGGCCCATGCACTGGACGCGAACTGCCGCCGCCATGTCACGACCACTACCGCGGCCGTGGTCACGAACAGCACCCAGGGGCTGACGAACCAGCCGAGATAGCCGAGTGCGAAGAAGAAGGCGCGCTGGCCGCGGTTGAAATGGCGGCCGGCGGATTCGAACACGCGTGTGGTGCGCACGACATGGGCCTCGGCCTCCGGCGTGTCGCGCTGCGAGGCCGGCGGCATGCCGCCGTAGAGGATGGCGACATAGTTGAACAGCCGATAGGCCCAGGCGAATTTGAAGAAGGCGTAGACGCAGATCAGCACGAGGCCGACGCATTTCAGCTCCCACATGGCCGGCGAGGTGCTGAGATCGATCGGCAGCTTGCCCAGGATCGTGATGGCATCGTTGGTGGCGTGCAGCAGCGCGAGCGTGCCGCCGAGCGCGAACAGGCTGGTGGAGGCGAAGAAGGCGGTGCCGTTCTGGAGCGAGGCCATGATCTGCATGTCGACCATGCGGGCCTCGCGGTCGAGCAGGCGGCGCACCCAGACCTCGCGGTAGCGATTCATCCGGGCCGACAGGCTGTCGCTGCCATAGGCGGAATGCTCGAGAGTTACGGCATAGACCAGCCACTCGATAATGAAGAAGCCGACGGCGGTGATGTCGACCCAATGCCTGCTCATGTCACTCTCCTCGCGAGCCATCACGATTGCCATGCATGGTGGGGGGCGGCAACGATTGATTGGCGGCGGACGATGGCGTTAAAAGCAGCCGCACAGACGGACTTATGGAAGGACCACGGACATGGCAGCGCTCAAGCTCGCAATCGGTAACAAGAACTACTCGTCATGGTCGATGCGGCCCTGGCTTGCGCTGCGCGCCAACGACATCCCGTTCGTGGAGACCGTGATCCCGCTCTACACCGACGATCCCGCGGACAAGGAGCAGATTCTGTCCTTTAGCCGCGCCGGCAAGGTACCGGTGCTGGTCGACGGCGACATCACGGTGTGGGATTCGCTGGCGATCATCGAGTACATCGCCGAGCGCTATCCGGAGAAGAAGCTGTGGCCCGACGACGTTGCCGCGCGCGCGTTTGCCCGTTCGGTGTGCGCCGAGATGCATTCCGGCTTCATGGCCCTGCGCAGCGAATGCGGCATGAACCTGCACCGTCCGGTGCGGCCCGTGACGCTGTCGGCGGACGCCAAGGCCAATGTCGCGCGCGTGCAGGAGATCTGGCGCACATGTCTGACCCGCTACGGCGCCGGCGGGCCGTTCCTGTTCGGCCGCTTCGGCGCGGCCGACGCGATGTACGCCCCGGTGGTGCATCGCTTCCGCACCTACGCCATCGAAGTCACGCCGGAGACCAAGGCCTATATGGATACGATGATGGCGATGCCGGCGTTCCAGGAATGGACCCGCGACGGTCTCGCCGAAACACTTGTCATCGAAAAGTTCGAGAACGTGTAGCCGAGAATGTGAATGGGCGCCGCTTGACGGCGTGCCGATCGGCGGCGCTCAATCATAGGGAACAACGAAAGAGGGGACGGCCATGGGAATTCTGGACTCGCTGGAAAACAATCCCGCACTGCGCAGCGCGCTTGGCCAGCTCGGCGCCGCCGTCCTGCCGGCCGTGCTGAGCGAGGTGATGGGCAGCAACAACCAGGGCGGCTTGGGCGCGATCGTCGCCAAGCTCCAGCAGGCGGGCCTTGGTGACCAGGTGAAGTCCTGGCTCGGCAATGGCCAGAACATGTCGATCTCGGCCGACCAGCTGCGCGCCGTGCTCGGCAACGACACCGTCCGCCAGCTCGCGGCGCGCTACAACATCCCGGTCGACCAGCTCGGCGAGATCCTGGCCCAGGAGCTGCCCAAGGCCGTGGACCAGGCAAGCCCGAACGGCCATCTGCCCCACGGCGCCTGAGACGACCGGTTCCGGCGGTATCATCGGCCGCCGTTCGTCGGCTATCATCTTGAAAACACTGCAGGTTTGGCGTATTTGCCGTGCCGGCATACTGCTGGCCAAAACGCCGCAGCGCGTGCTATAGGTCACACCGGGTTTTCAGCCGGTCCGTCGCAGTGGGACCCTGGGCACGGCCGGCGCTGTTTGAGTGATGGAGATGGGCGTTGAAGCATAAATTCCCCGTGGGAACGCGCGTATTGTTCACTGCTAGCAACGTCGCGCGCCCGGCTGCGAGTGGTTCCTACGAGATCATTCGCCTGCTGCCGACGGAAGGCGACGACTGCCAGTATCGGATCAAGAGCTCCACTGAGGCTTTCGAACGGGTCGCCAAGGAAAGCCAGCTCGCGCTCTCGTAATGCGCTGGCGCTCGCCACGCATTGACATCGCGGACGAATTTGCGCCGCTCGCCGTCAAAAGGCCCGCTTCGCCTCGGCAAGGTGGGCCGGGGGCAGTTGCCGACTCGCGGTGCTCGCTTGACCATCAGCTCTTTGCTCGCGTGAGGGGACATCGCGCATGAACTGGGCATGGGCCTCGTCGCTCGACCAAATCTGGCGCTCGCCATCCTTCCCGATGTGGATGACCCTGGCAGCCGCCGGCTTCTTCGGGTTGATCATGCTGATCACGCTGTTGCGCGCCGAGAAATCGGTCGCCAACGGCGCGCTGACTGTCATCACGCTGCTCTCGATCGGCATCGCGGTGGCCGCCACTATGCGCATCTATGGGCCAGTGGGGCAGGCGGCGCCGACCGAAGCCCGCACGCAAGCCACGGTGACCGCGACCCTCCCGGCGCTGGCCTGCCTCGACGACCTCGCCGGCGATGCCGTGGCCACCGGCTGTGAGAAGGCGCTGTTCGGCGCGCCTGACACGGCGGCCGCCGCCGTCGCCTATACGGCGGCCCGGATCGATCGGCTGACCGCGCTCGGCGATGCCCCGACCGCCGACAAAAGCCTGACGCTCGACACGAAGGTGCTGCGCAAGGCGCTGGAGCGTGATCGCTTCGGCCTCGTGGCGCAGGTGCTGGTCGCGCGCGACGGCTGCACCCAGTTCGATTGCGCCGCGTTCCGCTCGCTGACGGACCAGCAGCAGGTCGCTGCCAACATGGATTCCCATCTTTACGATCAGATGGTCGCGCGCTACGCGCCGACCTGGAATTCGCCCGCAGCAGCGCCCGGAGCGCTGCCGCCCAACCCGATCGCGGCGCTGCCGCCATCGATGCCTACGGGCAAGCCGACCAATGCCGAGTTCCCGAGCGCCTCGTCGACCCCGCCGGTGAGCATCATGAGTCCGGAGCCGCCGACGGCGGCCACGCGCCAGCCGCCGCCCGCCAATGCGGCGGCAACACCGGCTGCGGCCCAACGTGCTCCGGCTGCGGCATCGGCCCAGGCGGCCGCGCCCGCGGCACCGGCCGCGAGGAGGCCGCCCGCGCCGAAGGCCGCGCGAGCACCGGCCGCCGCACCGGTTCCGCTCGCACCGCCGCCGGGCGCGGCTCCCGCGGCTGCGGATAACGACTAGTTCGGCTTTGAAAACCCGGGCATGGCCCGCTAATGCTGGGTCATGCCACTCCATCTGATCAAGCTTGCCGTCGGCTGCGACTCCGTCAAGGAATTGAAGGGGTGGGTCGCCGAACGGATGCAGACGGCCAAGAAAAAGGGCCTGCCGCAACACCACATCCATATCACCCGCATGGTGCCGAAGCGCGACGCCGAAATTCTCGCCGGCGGATCGCTCTATTGGGTCATCAAGGGCGAGATCGCCGCGCGTGAAAAGATCATCGGCATCGAGCCATTCCGCGACAAGGACGGCATCGGACGCTGCCGGATCGTGATGCAGCCGAAGGTGGTCTCGGTGTCGCCGCGACCGATGCGCCCGTTCCAGGGCTGGCGTTATCTCACCGACGATTCCGTGCCGCCCGATCTCGGCAAGTCGGCCGCAGGCACCATCGCGGCGATGCCTGAGCCGATGCGGCGCGAACTGCGCGATCTCGGATTGCTCTGAGCATGATCCGGAAAAGTGCGCGGCGGTTTTCCGGAAAGATCATGCTCCAACAATAACCTGAAGCGCGATGCCGTCATCGCGCTTCAAACCGCGATATTGTCGATCAACCGCGTCGTGCCGAGCCTGGCGGCGACCAGAATCCGCAGCGGCCCGTCCTTGCGCGAGGTGACGGGCGCCAGCGTCTCGGCATGGCGGAGCTCGAAATAGTCGAGCGCAAAGCCGGCCGTCGCGACCATCTCGGCGCCGCGCGCCATCGCGCTCGCGATGGCTTCGCCGGCCCGGATCCGTCCGGCGCTGTCGGTCATGGCCCGATAGAGCACGGTGGCGGTCTGGCGTTCCGTAGGCGAGAGACAGACGTTGCGGGAGGACATCGCGAGCCCGTCGCGCTCTCGGACGGTACGGGAGCCGATTACCTTCACGCCGAGGTCGAGGTCGCGCGTCATCTGCGTCACCACGCGCAATTGTTGAAAGTCCTTCTCGCCGAAGATCGCGACGTCAGGCCGGCATTGTGTGAACAGCTTGCCGACGACGGTGGCGACGCCGCCGAAGAAGTGCGGGCGGAAGCGGTCTTCGAGCCCGGCCAGTGCCGGCCCCTCCGGGACGATACGCGTCGCAAAGCCCTCCGGATACATCGCCTCGACGCCGGGGTGCCAGACGATGTCGACATCCTCGGCCGCAAGCTTGGCGATGTCGGATTTCCAGGTCCGCGGATAGGCGCCGAGATCCTCTGATGGCGAAAACTGGGTCGGGTTCACGAAGATCGACACGACGACGCGGCTCGCGCGCCGCTTGGCGAGGCGCACCAGCGACACATGCCCGTCATGGAGCGCCCCCATGGTCGGCACCAGCGCGACCGTGGCCTTTCGCTTGCGAAGATTGTCGACGGCGCGTCGCAGGGCGGGCACCGTGCGGGTGATCAGGGGGCTTGGTGACATCAGAACTCGGGATGGTTGGGGGTGGGCGCCGCCAGCCGCGCAGCCGGCTAACCTTAACAAGCGCCGGTCGTGGACGCCATGCATCGACATCGGGCACAGCATTCCCTGCAGCGAGGATGTCGCGTCGTTGTGGGCTGGATCACAGACGACGGGCCGCGACGCGATTCATGATGACCATCATCGCACTGTGATTTCGTTATCCTGTCACGCATTTCACTTGACCGCAGACGCGGCCAACTCGAAGATATTGTTTAAGGGGTGTTGAGGATCGCCATGCTTGTGCAGGCTAGCCAAAGCCAATCCGGCTCGGCGCACGTCGTTGTGCTCGGCAATGAGAAGGGCGGCTCCGGCAAATCGACCACCGCCCTGCACATCGCGGTTGCGCTCCTGAAGGCTGGTCAGCGCGTCGCCACCATCGACCTCGACTGCCGCCAGCAAAGCTTCACCCGCTACATCAACAACCGTTCTGCCTGGGCGCGCCGCACCAAGCTCGACCTCGAGTTGCCGGTGCATCGCTGCATCAAGCTCGGCGAAACCATGCTGATCGCCGAGAACGAGAATTCCGAGTTCCAGCAGTTCATGGAGGCGGTCTCGGCGGTCGAGAGCAGTTTCGACTTCATCGTCATCGATACGCCCGGCACCGACAGCTATTTGATGCGGCTGGCCCATTCGATGGCGGACACGCTGGTCACGCCGATCAACGACAGCTTCCTCGATTTCGACGTGCTCGGTACCGTCGATCCCACCAATTACGCGGTAACGGGAGAAAGCCATTACGCCGAAATGGTGCGCGATGTCAGGCGCAAGCGTCGTCAACTCGACGGCTCGACCACCGACTGGATCGTGGTGCGCAATCGCCTGTCGATGCTCGGCTCTCGCAACAAGCAGCTCGTCGCCGATGGGCTGAAGGACTTATCGCTGCGGCTCGGCTTCCGCTACGTCGATGGCTTCGCCGAACGTGTCGTCTATCGCGAGTTCTTCCCGCGTGGCCTCACGGCACTCGACGAGATCGACGAGGCCACGCTCGGGATGCGGCCCAATCTTGGCCATCTCACCGCGCGGGAGGAGGTGACGAGCCTGCTGCGCCAGCTCAAGCTGCCGCTCGACGAGCGCGGCCGCCGCCGTGCGGCAAATCGCGCCGAGTGGTTCAGCCAGGTGGACAAGCCGCTCGAGGTCCACGACATCCTCGGCGCCTAGGCACGGTACGCTGTTACTTCCCGGTCGATCATGACAGCCGGTTCCCGCCGGAACGGATGTCGCCTGCAGTTGTTTTCACCGGGCATTCACCGTGAAATTGAACCCGATCGTGACGGGTTGCGTCGGATGGTCATCTGTACCCGGAGGTAGCGGTATCAGAACGCGGTGCCCACCAAACGTGTGCATCGCACAATGAAAGGGCTGTCAGTTCACAATATTTGGCCTTCCTGTCACGCGCCTGTGACATATATTGGGGAATAGGCGACCAGGGGCCGAAGAGCTCCGGAAGAAACACGATTTTCAACAGGGATCAGGTCGCACGGCCTGAGGCTGAGGACGAAAATGAAGCGTGGAATTGCCGTTCTGGTTTGTGTGGGAGCCCTCTTCAGTGTCGCCTATTTCACGGCGAGCAAGTGGGCCATCAAGCACGAGACCATCACCTTCTACGACCCTTCGCGCGATAATCGTCCCGTGCCTGTCGACATCGCGATCCGTCGCGACAAGGAAATGCAGGCGAATGCCGGCATGATCACGCTTCCGGTTGCGGTGATCAATCACGGCAACACCGTCAAGAACACCGAGTACGGCTTTCTCGCCAACATCTTCGCTGCGCGTGGCTACCTGGTCGTAAGCCCGCAGCATGATTTGCCGACCGATCCGCCGATGGTGACCAAGCCTGGCGAGCTCTATGTCGGCCGCCTGCCGCAGATTCTGCGCGGCGTCGCCAATATCCATCTGGCGATGCAGGAGATGAAGAAGGTTCAGCCCAACGCTGACTACACCAGGGTGACGATGGTTGGCCATTCCATGGGCGGCGACATCACTATGTATTTCGCCAAGCAATATCCGGACGAGGTCAAGAAGGTCGTGACGCTGGACAATCTCCGCGTGCCCTTCGTCACCGCTGGTAAATTCAAGATTCTTTCGTTCCGCTCTCACGATCCGCAGTTCAAGACTGATCCGGGCGTGCTCCCGACCGACGAGGAGTGCGAGAAGGCCGGTATCCAGGTCGTGAAGACCGACTTCCAGCACAACGACATGCGCGACACAGGTCCGGACGACGCCAAGAACTCGATCCAGGGCATGCTTGATAAATTCTTGAGCGACACCGACAGCGCAATTGCGCCGGTCGACACCCGTTCGGCTCCGCCCAAGATCCTGGAGCCGGGTCCGGTGGCTCTGATGGCGCCCGCCAAGAGCTAATCCGAGAAGAGCTGATCGAAACAAGTCTCAAAGCCTCCGCCGGCTCCCGCCTGCGGAGGCTTTGCACATTGACCGGGCAGGGCACGCCATCCACATTGGTGGCCTGAGACCCGATGTGACGATGGATGCCCGACGACCCCACCAAACCCCGCCAGAGCGATGCCGTGTCGGCGCGAGCCGAGAGCGACGGCGTGCTGCCGCAGGCAAAGAGCTCGACCTCCGAGGATGTCGCCGCCTTCGTTGCCAAGGCGCGGGCATTGTCTCCGCATGCACCGGGTGCAAAGGGCCGCTTGATCTTCGCACTGGATGCGACGATGAGCCGGCAGCCGACCTGGGACATGGCCTGCGCGCTTCAGGCCGACATGTTTCGCGAGGCTGCTGCGCTTGGCAGCCTCGACATCCGACTGGTCTACTATCGCGGCTACAATGAATGCCGCTCGACGGGCTGGATTTCCGACAGCAGCAAGCTGGCGACGCTGATGAGCAAGATCGATTGTCGCGGCGGCGACACCCAGATCGGCAGAGTGCTGACCGACGCGCGGCGCGAGGCGGTTACATCAGGTGTGCGTGCTGTCGTCTTCGTCGGCGACGCAATGGAGGAGAAGGTCGACGCGCTCTGCGCCAAGGCCGGCGAGCTCGGCATGCTGAAGGTGCCGGTGTTCCTGTTTCAGGAAGGCCATGATGCAGTCGCCGAACAGGCGTTTCGCGAGATTGCGCGTCTGACCGGCGGTGCCTGGTGCCGGTTCGATCCGGGCGCGGCGGCACAGCTGCGCGAGCTGTTGAGGGCCGCTGCGGCCTACGCAGCTGGAGGCCGCGAGGCATTGCTGAGACTGGCCAAGACGGCGAGTGGCGCCGCGCAACTGATCGGACAAATGAAGTAACGCCTCACGCCGGCGCGGCCTGCGTCGGAGACGAAGCCGCAACGGGCGGCAGCAGGCGTCCCTGCACGATCAGGCGCAGCGTGCCGAGCATGATTAGTCCGACCACGATGTTGGCGGCCGCGAACAGATAAGGCGCGAGCAGAGCGATCGCGCCGGTGTCGCCGTGCCCGACCACGCGGATTGGCGCGATCGCAAGCGCGGTGGCGCCGAAGGTGAAGCTCCAATAGGACACCGAGAACGGTTGCTCCATGATCCAGGGCAACAATCGAAGCAGCAGGAGCGCCATCATCAGCCCATAGCCGATAAGGATATGCGCGAACATGTCCGGGACACCGCCATTGATTGCGAGATAGGCGACCGCGCCGACCACGGGCGGCGCAAGTTGAATGCCGAGCGTCGGACGCAGCGCGACGGGAAGCGTCTCGACGGTATAGAGACGGTGCAGCAGCACGGATTCGATTGCGAACCAGGAGAACAGCGCCACGCCGAAGGCGAGCTGCCCCCAGTCGGGGTAGCCGAGCGCCGCTGAGACGCCGGCGGTGACGAAGCCGCCCGCAACGGTTGGCAAATAGAGGACCGGCGTTGTCGCGGTGTGATCGCGGTTGCCGCGCCACAGCAGTCCCGTCCGCCACAGTGCGAAACCGAGCGTAAACGCTCCGCCGAGCCCGAACAGGATCATGGCGGCATGGTGCGAATAGGGCGCAGCAGCGAGCGCGATCAGCATGGTGGAGACGCCGGCGAGGCCGATGAAGCAGCACTGGACCGGGTGATGCGCTTCACTGACCGACTCGGCGCGTGCAAAAATCCAGCGCAGCACGAACAGCCCAATCAGAACCGCCCAGACGATCGAGGCGACGGCGAGAATGATTTCGCCGATGATCGCCGGCAACTGCCAAACCTGGTGTGCGGCACGCCATGCATTGCCGAGACCCGCAAGGCCCAGGACGATACCGAAGAAGGCGGCCGGCACGATCGGTGGCTTGAATCCCTTGCTCATCGTCTTCCCCAAAGCCCCCTCATCATTTCCTGGGTGGTGATGCGACCTTCGCTGCTTCCGAGTGCGCCGGAATGATGGGGGCAACTGCTTATGGCAAGAGAACAGCTTGTGTCACCGTCCGAACGTGGACGGAGGGAAGGACATCATGCTTTTTGACAAGAGGGCGACTATATTCCCACCATGACTCTGATCGCCGGCCTCGTCGCCGTTATCACGCTCTATCTGCTGCTCCAGATGTTCCGCGCCGCCAATCCGGCCGTGCTTGCGCGCGCCATCAAGGTCGGGGGCGGCGTGGTCGCGCTCGCAGTGGCCGCCTTCACCGGCCTGCGGGGCGAACTGGCGGTGGCGATCCCGCTCGGACTATTCGGGGCTGGTTTGCTCGGCTGGACGCCGCTCGCGAATGCAGGCTTTGGCAATGTCCGGGGCCTGTTCGGGGGTGGCGCATCGCGCTCATCCGGTCAGACCTCGCGCGTGCGATCACAATTCCTGGATATGCGGCTCGATCATGATTCCGGCGAGCTCTCGGGCCAGATCGTCGCCGGGCCTCACGCCGGGCGCGGTCTTGAAGAGTTCGATCTTGCAAGTTTGCTGGCGATGGTCCCGGCGTTCGATGCCGAGAGCGTGGCCTTACTTGAAAGCTATCTGGACCGCCGGTTTCCCGCCTGGCGTCAGAACGCGCAGGGCGACGCGGCAGGGGGGCAGCGCCGCGCGGCGGCGAGCGGCAAAATGACGGCGGAGGAAGCCTATCAGATCCTTGGCTTGCAGCCGGGAGCGGGGCGCGACGACATCAGCCGGGCGCACAAATCCCTCATGAAGAAACTGCATCCCGACCAGGGGGGCTCGACGTACCTCGCTGCCCGGGTAAACGAGGCCAAGGATACTCTGCTTCGTACGCATAACGGCTAACTCCGGCACCACGCCACAAACGCCCGTACCGCGTGAGTTCCGCTTGCTCTGTTTGCCGTCGCCCCGATGCCCGCCATTGTCGGCGTGGTCGATCCCTTGAGCAAAGTTTTAACCGTAAATTCTTGACGAGAGGTTGTCGCGGAACAGCCTGCAGCGCCACCGCGTCCTCAAAAACAAAAAAGCCCGCGCAAGGCGCGGGCATTTTGGCTTGGAAGGATCTGAGAGATTAGTTGCGGACGGTCATGCAGGAGATGTCGGCGCGCTTCAGCGTCTTGCACACCGCCTCGGCCTGGTCCCGCTCGAGCCCGGCAAAGCGGGCGCGGTAGAGCTTGCGATTGTCCCTCGCGACGACCGGCTCGGTGAACGGATCGGCCCTGCTGAGTAGACCGCGGGCCGAGCTGCGAGCGGCTTCGATGCGCTGCTGGGCCTCGCTCTCGCTCTCGAGCGCGCCGACCTGCACGATCCAGCCGCTATGGGTGATGGCCGGCTTGGTGGCGCTCATCTGGATCGGCTGCGGGGACGGATCGGCGGAGGCAAGCTTGGCAACCGGTGCGGGCGCCGCAGCGGTGGCGGCCGGCAGCACGCCGAGAACGCCGTTGCCGGTGCCGAAGCCAGCAGGTTGCTGCGGCAGTTCGGCTCGGGCGGGCTCCGGCTTGTTGACCATGTCGGCCCTGGCGACGACGGCGCCGGACGTCTCGGCGATCTCACCGCGGGCCGGAATCGTGTTTGTGACCTGCGGGGCGACCTGTGTCGGGGCGGCGGAGGCGACCTTGACTGCGCCGGCCTTGACTTGAACCGTCTTCACCCGGACCGGCTTCATCGGCTCGGACGAACCCGGAATGAGGGCAAGCGGCTGGCTTGAGATCACGCCATTGGTGAGAGGTGCGGGCTCGATCTTTGACTCGGTGGGCCTGGCTTCAGGCTTGGGTTGAGCCGGCGGCATCGCTGCGGTCGCGGCTGCAAGCGTGGCGAGGCGGGAGGCCGGACGCGGCGCGGGGGCCTCGGGAGCAGGAGCGGCTGCGACCTGGACCGGCGGAACGGGCCGAGCCGGGGTCTCCGATGCATCGGCGACGTCGCTGCTGGCATCGGCACCGTTGCGCTCGGTCACTGCGGCAACCGTGTGGGTGGTTGCGCCCTTCTCGAGGTTCTCGGCGAGCAGATTGCGCATGATGGCGTCGCGCGAGCCGCCGCTGCGGCCGCCGAGCACCACGCCGATGAGGTGGCGGTTGCCACGGCGCATCGACGTCACGAGATTGAAGCCGGAGGCGCGGGTGTAACCGGTCTTGATGCCGTCGACGCCCTCGACGCTGCCGAGCAGGTGATTGTGGTTGCGGATCTGCTCGCCACGCCAGGTGAACGAGGTGGTCGAGAAGTAGCGATAGTAGCGCGGGAAGCGCTCCTGGATGGCGCGGCCGAGCGTCGCCTGGTCGCGCGCAGTGGTCACCTGCTCGTCGTTGGGTAGGCCATTGGCGTTGCGGTAAACTGTCCTGGACATGCCGAGTGCGTGCGCCTTGCGCGTCATCATCGCGGCGAAATCGTCCTCGTCGCCGCCGATCGCTTCAGCGATCACGACAGCGGCGTCATTGGCCGAGCGGGTGACGAGGCCCTTGATCGCGTCCTCGACGCGGATGGTCTGGCCGGCACGCAGGTTCAGCTTGGTCGGATCCTGGTCGGCGGCGTGCTGCGACACCGGCATCTCGGTGTCGAGCTTCATCTTGCCGGACTCCAGACGCTCGAACAGCAGATAGAGCGTCATGATCTTGGTGAGCGAAGCCGGATGGCGAATGCCATCGGGGCTGGTCGATTGCAGCACCGCACCGGAATTCCCGTCGACGATGATCGACGCGAATTGCGGACTGTAGCTCTCGGAGGCCTCGTGATGCACCCGGTGGTGCGCATAGTGCCGCCGGTAGCGCCGTGCGTCGGCTGCATCGGTCGTGAAGATGACGGCTGTGGTGACCGTGAGAAGCCCGAAAACGCCAACCCGCGCCAAGCGCGAGGAAGACCAGTTGCTACGAAGCATGGAACCCCGTCCCCGTTTGTGACTTGATCACCGGCTCGTGAGGCGAAATTGTGCCCTGCGGACCCGGGATCATTACCTGCTCAGGCTGTCCCTCCGCTGGTGTTCACTGCGGGGGACGTTGGGCCTGAGCCGCTGTTCTGGCTAAGGTGATGTTCTCAAACGGCTTTTGGCCGCCTGCGGAAGTGAACACGTCCAGGGAATCAGGGTAGGGTGCCGCGGTTTCCAAAAGCTTAAGAAAACCTTGCGGGAAAGCCCGGGAATTTCCGCAACTTGCGCCGAATTTTGTGCGTCGCACAAGATTCTTGACTTTTTTGTGCGTTGCACTATTTGTGGGCAGAGTCAGGGAGCCGGGGCTTCCGGACGCGAGCCAGGGAAAAGGATTCCAAGATGTTCAAGGTTGAAGACTTTCAGAACTACGGGAAAGAGCATTTCGAGACCTGCGTTGCCTCCGCGAGCTCGGTGCAGCACGGCCTCCAGGCGATCGCCAGCGCGTATGGCGACTACACCAAGAAGTCGTTCGAAGACACCAAGTCGTTCGTCGAGAAGCTTTCCGGCGTGAAGTCGCTGGACAAGGCGCTCGAAGCCCAGACCGATTTCGCCCGTTCCGCCTACGAGACCTTCGTCGCGGAATCGCAGAAGATCGCCGGCCTCTACAGCGACCTCGCCAAGCAGGCGTTCAAGCCGGTTGAGACGGTCGTGTCGAAGTTCACCCCGGCGGCCCAGTAAGTTTCTGAACTGATGAAATCACAAAGCCCGGCTGCATCAGCCGGGCTTTTTTCGTTTGCGCAAGGCTCTGGTCGGCGTGCCACGCGCAGCTTCGACAGCGACGTGCCGATGCTCTGGAACACCGAGACGGTCTGGCTTGCCGAGCGGACCAGGTAGAACTTGTCGCTGCTGCTGGCGCAATATTGCAGCACGCCTGAGGTCGGATCGCCGCCGGTATTGACCTGCACCGTGTAGATCGTGATGTTCGCGGCCTTGGCGTTGTCGCACAGCTTCTTCTGCCGCGCGTCGATCTGCGAGGCGTTGCTGTACCAGCGGTTCTGCGTGTTGAGCCCGTCGGACAGCAGGACGATGGCGTCCTTGTAGGTATAGTTCAAATCCTTGGCGGGCGCATTCGTGGGATCGCCCGTCGACAATGTCATCCAGCCCCAGGCGAGACCAATGCCCTGGTTGGTGTTGCCGGTCGGCTTCATGTTGTCGATCACCGTCTTGAGCGAGGACCAGTTGTAGCTCAGCGGCACGATCGGCTGAGCTGCCCGTGGTGCAATAGGAATATTGGTCGGCCGGAAAGAGCGTCGCGGAATTGCCGTTCGTCGGCGTCGTGTTCTTGATGTCATAGTCCTGGTCGCGGTCCACCACGCACCCGGTCCACGTATTGTGATTGGCCGGTGTCCAGGTCTTGCTGTTGTTCACGCATGAAGATTGGTTCGTATAGCGCGAGCTGCTGCAGCTCCCGTTCGCGGCATCCCAGTCGGTGAAATCTATCCAGTACTTGCTGTAATTGTCGGCGCCGACATTGACGTCCTTGGCGAACGGGACGATCGAGATGTAGATGTCGCCGTCGGCCTTGGCGAGCGCGCTGAGCTGATCGATCAGGTTCTTCGCGGCGGTCTGCATTGCCGGCATCTTGCCGGCGTCGGCCATGGATCCCGTATTGTCGAGCACCATCGCCACGCGCATCCGCACCGTTCCCCAGGCGCTTGAGGCATTGATGCCAAGCTTCGGGAAGCCGGCGATCTTCATGAAGGTGGTCGTGAAATTGCCGTCACCAGTGAGCTGGATGGTCGAACCCGCGGATGTGCTCGCGGTATAGGTCGCGGTGACCGTGACGCTCGGCAGCGCGGACTTGTCGGTGAACAGCGCGTTGAAATAGGTCGTGGCCTTCGTGCTGATCTGCGATGTGGCGATGGCGCCGGACGACAGGTCCTTGGAGAGCATGAGGGCGGCAGAGTCGAGCGCTGCCTGCATCGAGGTGCGGGCTTTGACCGCGCGGCTGTAGTCGACCGCCGCACCGACGAAGCTCAGGACCGGAACGAGCGCTATGGCAAAGATCACGGCATAATTGCCTTGCTCAGCCCGGGCGAAACGGGCGAGCTGCCGTCCAAGGCGGCTGACAACGGGCAGGCGCAACATGACAACCCCGACATGTGTGGTTTGCCGGATTTCGCGCCACAGCGTTGAACGAGGGGTAAAGCAGACCGTAGAAACCCGGAGGAATGGCCGAGCCAAAGCGTCGCGGTCAGGTTCCTGATCAGCATGTTCTGAGCAGGCCGGCTGGAAGTTTTTGTCAAACCGGTCCGGATTGACTAACCTTGCGCAGGATCGCCCGGACCGGGAATCGGGGCGCCGCGGTCGCATCGGCTGAGCCTTTGCATGCTTGCGGCGAGCCGGGGGCGGGCCCATATTGCCTGCAATCGATCCGGCTCGACCGGACCGGTTGGAAGCGGCGATCCGACAAGGCGGCGCGCCGGCGCGAGACCCACGCGTGTGGGCGGCGCGGCGGACCGTCAGACGCTTCCGTGGGGAATTTGAACGCCTGAGCCATGCTGCAATTGACTTCCAGACTCGACCTGTCCGCGGCTGCCGCCGCCCATGCTCCCCGGATGAGCAACGACGAGAACCGTTCCGGTGGCCCGGCGGGTCCGAACACGTCTGTCATTACCAAGGTCAAGCCCAAGACCAAGCGGCCGAACCTCTATCGTGTGCTGATCCTGAACGACGATTACACGCCGATGGAATTCGTGGTCCATGTGCTGGAAAAGTTCTTCCAGAAGGACGTCGAGGCCGCGACCAAGATCATGCTGCATGTCCATCATCACGGGATCGGCGAGTGCGGTGTGTTTACCTACGAGATTGCCGAGACCAAGGTCACGCAGGTGATGGATTTCGCCCGCAAGCACCAGCATCCCCTGCAATGCGTGATGGAAAAGAAGTAACCGCGCGTTCGAATCCAGTGTTCTTTAGATCGGTTCTGTTCGTGCGGTGTGTGACGTCAGCGCATGCTGCGGCGTGATCCGGCCGACTCAGCGCCGGCGCCTGTCCTGCCCAAATGGGTAGTTTTGCCCAAATCGGAACGGGTTTTGCATCGAGAATGCGGTGGGTGCGTAATGCCCGTAGAGTCGCGGAACCGGTCTTTTGCCGCGATCTTGTATAACTATATGTGACAAAGGTTGTTGTTGCCTGACCGGGCGATGGCGATCATGATGGTGGGGGCCATAGAGGACGCGAATGCCGACTTTTTCCCAAAGCCTTGAACAATCCCTGCATCGTGCACTGGCGATCGCCAACGAGCGTCATCACCAATACGCGACGCTCGAACATCTCCTGCTTTCCCTGATCGATGATTCCGACGCGGCCGCAGTCATGCGGGCCTGCAGCGTTGATCTCGACAAGTTGCGCACGAGCCTTGTCAATTATCTTGAGACCGAATTCGAGAATCTGGTGACGGATGGCGCCGACGATGCCAAGCCGACCGCCGGCTTCCAGCGCGTGATCCAGCGTGCGGTGATCCATGTGCAGTCCTCCGGTCGCGAAGAGGTGACCGGTGCGAATGTGCTGATCGCGATCTTCGCCGAGCGCGAGAGCCATGCCGCGTACTTCCTGCAGGAGCAGGACATGACGCGCTACGACGCCGTCAACTACATCAGTCACGGCATTGCCAAGCGGCCGGGCGTCTCCGAGGCGCGGCCCGTGCGCGGCGTCGACGAGGAGACCGAGACCAAGGGCAGCGAGGACGCCAAGAAGAAGGGCGAGGCGCTCGAGACCTATTGCGTCAACCTCAACAAGAAGGCGCGCGACGGCAAGATCGACCCGGTGATTGGACGCAATTCCGAGATCAACCGCGCGATCCAGGTGCTGTGCCGCCGGCAGAAGAACAATCCGCTGTTCGTGGGCGAGGCCGGCGTCGGCAAGACCGCGATCGCGGAGGGCCTCGCCAAGCGCATCGTCGACAGCGAGGTGCCGGAGGTTCTGGCCGCTGCGACCGTGTTCTCGCTCGACATGGGCACGCTGCTCGCGGGCACGCGGTATCGTGGTGACTTCGAGGAGCGCCTGAAGCAGGTCCTGAAGGAGCTCGAGGCGCATCCCAACGCCATCCTGTTCATCGACGAGATCCACACCGTGATCGGTGCGGGCGCGACGTCGGGCGGGGCCATGGACGCTTCAAACCTGCTCAAGCCGGCGCTTGCCTCGGGCACGATCCGCTGCATGGGCTCGACCACCTACAAGGAATACCGCCAGCACTTTGAGAAGGACCGCGCGCTGGTGCGGCGCTTTCAGAAGATCGACATCAACGAGCCGACCGTCGAGGACGCCATCGCAATCCTCAAGGGCCTCAAGCCGTATTTCGAGGACTACCATCGGCTGAAGTACACCAATGAGGCGATCGAGGCTGCGGTGCAGCTGTCCTCGCGCTACATCCACGACCGCAAGCTGCCCGACAAGGCGATCGACGTGATCGACGAGTCCGGTGCGGCGCAGATGCTGGTCGCCGAGAACAAGCGCAAGAAGACCATCGGCATCAAGGAGATCGAAACCACGATCGCCTCGATGGCGCGGATCCCGCCGAAGAGCGTGTCGAAGGACGATGCCGAGGTGCTCAAGCATCTCGAGCAGACGCTGAAGCGCACCGTGTTCGGCCAGGACAAGGCGATCGAGTCGCTCGCCGCCTCGATCAAGCTCGCACGCGCGGGCCTGCGCGAGCCGGAGAAGCCGATCGGCTGCTACCTGTTCTCGGGTCCGACCGGCGTCGGCAAGACCGAAGTTGCCAAGCAACTCGCGGCGTCACTTGGCGTCGAGCTGTTGCGCTTCGACATGTCCGAATACATGGAGCGGCATACTGTGTCGCGTCTGATCGGCGCGCCTCCCGGCTATGTCGGTTTCGACCAGGGCGGTCTGCTGACCGACGGCGTCGACCAGCATCCGCATTGCGTGGTGCTGCTCGACGAAATCGAGAAGGCGCATCCCGACCTCTACAACGTGCTGCTCCAGATCATGGATCACGGCCGGCTCACCGACCACAACGGCAAGCAGGTCAACTTCCGTAACGTGATCCTGATCATGACAACGAACGCGGGCGCTTCGGATCTCGCCAAGCAGGCCTTCGGCTTCACGCGCTCGAAGCGGGAAGGCGACGATCACGAGGCGATCAACCGGCAGTTCGCGCCGGAATTCCGCAACCGTCTCGATGCCATCGTCTCGTTCGGCCATCTCAGCGTCGAGGTGATCGGCACCGTGGTCGAGAAGTTCGTGCTTCAGCTCGAGGCGCAGCTCGGCGACCGCGACGTCACCATCGAGCTGTCCGAGCCCGCCAAGGCCTGGCTGGTCCAGCACGGCTATGACGAGCAGATGGGTGCGCGGCCGATGGCTCGCGTCATCCAGGAGCACATCAAGAAGCCGCTGGCCGACGAGGTGCTGTTCGGCAAGCTCAAGGGCGGTGGCCACGTTCGCGTCGTCCTGGTCAAGGACGAGGCCGACGAGACCAAGGAAAAGATCGGCTTCGAGTTCGTCGAGGGTCCGGTCACCCCGAAGCAGGAAAAACTGCCCGCCCGCAAGCGTCCGCCGGGCAAGCCCAACAAGCCGGGCGGCCCCGGCGGCTCCAAGGGGCCGACCTCGAAGGGCCCGCTGGTCAAGGCTTGATCGGCGTATCATGAATCGAAAAGGCCGGCTGCAGAGCCGGCCTTTTTGTTTGGAGCGCAATGCCGGGGTCTAGGTGCCGGCTTCAGGCGCGGCGGCCGCTGGCGGCCGCGGTTTCTTTGGCGCGGGCGGCCGTGTGCGGGGAGGAGGGGCCACAGGCTGCATCGTTACGATGACCGGGTTCGGCTTGTGATCAGTTGCTGCGCCCGTTGCGGCATCGACGCCCATGCCGATGGCACCGCCGAGCAGGAGATTGCCGGCAAAGCCCGCGGCCCCTCCGGTCTGGATGTCCCGGCTGAGCGGTACGATCTGCGGCTCATAGCCTTCCTTCTGGAAGGTGATCGAGACGTCGGCGTTCCGCTTCACGACCACGGAGCAAGGTGTCATGCAGGTAGTCGGAACCTCCAACCCGCTGACCACAGCTTCAACGCCTGACGGTGTGGATGAAATGCTGATGTTCTCGGTGGTGCCGCGCGTGACAGACGCGCAGCCGCCCAGCATGACGCTGAGCGCCACAATTCCAAATAAACGCATCAAATAAGTCCCCAACCCCATGTGCAATCAAGCGCAACCTGAGAGTGATGGCAATAGGCTATTGGTCCAGATGATTTAGTGACGCACAGGTTGCGCGAGGGGGCCGCGGAGACCTGTGCTTGGGAGCCGATTATTCGCCGCGCATGCGCTGATCGTCCTGCACGCGGACGTGTTCGGCGCCGCGTGCGCCGGCCGGCGATAGCCGCAACATGCTCAGCATGGCGCCGCAGAGGGCAAATCCGACGCCGGCGAGAAGCGCGATCCGGGTCCCGTCGTCCGGATAGCGTCCGAGGAACAGCGCAACCAGCGCAGCGCCGGTGGTCTGGCCGAGCAGGCGCGCGGTGCCCAGCATGCCGCTGGCGCCGCCGGCGCGCTCGCGTGGCGCGGCTGCGATCATGGTGCGGTTATTGGGCGTCTGGAACAGACCAAAGCCGGCGCCCGCCAGCGCCATCCGCCAGACCACGTCGAGCGGGGTCGGACTTGCCGGCAGGAAAGCGAGCCCGCCAAGGCCGCAGGCAAACAGCGTCAGGCCGATGCCGCCGAGCAGGCCGGCCGGATAACGTTCGACCAGGCGACCGGCGAGGGGAGCCGCGCACGCCACTGCGATCGGCCATGGCGTGATCAACAGACCCATATGAACGGCCGAATAGCCAAAGCGGCTTTGGAGGTAGAAGGGGATCGCGACGAAGGCCAGCATCTGCCCGCAGAACGAGGCGATCGAGGTCGCGATCGACAGTCCGAACACCGGAATGCGCAACAGGTCGACCGGCAGCAGCGGCGACTTCATGTGCGTCTCGCGATAGATGAGCGCCGCGCCGGCGACGATCGCAATCGCGAACTGGATGAGGCATGTGATTGTCGCCTCGCCATGGCCGACGCTGTCGATCGCGGCGATGCCGACGCCGAAGGTGATGGCCGAGAGCCCCGCGCTCTGCCAGTCGAAGGAATGGCTCGCCTGGATCGTGTGCGGCAGGCTACGCAGGCCGAGCACCAGCGTGACCACGCCGAGTGGCACATTGATGGCGAACAGCCAGGGCCAGCTGCCGACCGCGAGGATGCCGGCGGCGAGCGTCGGCCCGACCGCCGCGGAGAAGGCGACCACCAGCGCGTTGAGCCCGATGCCGCGCCCGAGCAGGCTGCGCGGATAGGTGAAGCGGACCAGCGCCGAGTTGACGCTCATGATGCCGGCCGCGCCGAACCCTTGGATGATGCGCGCGATCGTGAGCAGCGCCAGCGTATGCGCCAGCGCGCAGAAGGCTGACGCAAGCGTGAACAGCACAAGGCCGACCAGATAGACGCGGCGATAACCGACGATCTCGCCGAGCGATGCCAGCGGCAGCAGGGAGATCGTGATCGCAAGCTGATAGCCGTTGACGATCCAGATCGAGAAGGCCGGGCTTGCGTTCAGGTCGGTTGCGATCGTCGGCAGCGCGACATTGGCGATGGCGCTGTCGACCACGGCCATGGTGATGCCAAGCGCAATCGTCAGCACCGCCTGGTTGCGCTGGGGTTGCGGCAGGCCGTCGGCATGCTCGATCGGGACAAACGACATGGTGGAAGCGTGCTTGATTCGAGCCGTGAGTGTCCCCTCGATTAGGAAATTGCGCCGTCCATCGCAACCCGGCACGACACGGACGGTTCCTGCGCCGGAAGCAGGCCTGGTGGCGCTGGGGACATGGATCGGCGCGCGGTTCGCACACTCACCAGCGCGAGGTCGCCTTGCCGTAGATGTAGAGTGCTATCAGCCCAATCGTGACGGCCGTAGAGAAAACTACGACGCGACGATCCCAGTCGATCCGCGTCCGCTCTGCACGGCCGAGATTGAGGGCTGTGAACAGGGCCTTCATGGCAAATCGGCGCATCGGGCTGCCTCGTAGGGACAGTAGGATGCCATGATCCGCATGGGCCGGCTTGACGCAGCTCAAATCAAGCCGGCTCTTGGCGGGTAGCCAACTACACTGGCGGCGGATTGCGGTCGGAGAAGGTCCCGCGCTGGTGCCAATACGGGTAGGGCAGCGTCACCTTGCTCGCGGCATCGAGCTTTGCGATCTGGTCCTTGGTCAGGGACCAGCCGACCGAGCCGAGATTCTCGCGCAATTGCGCCTCGTTGCGGGCGCCGATGATCAGCGTCGACACGGTCGGGCGCTGCAGCAACCAGTTCAGCGCGATCTGCGAAACGCTCTTGCCGGTCTCCTTGGCGACCTCGTCGATCGCCTCGACGACGCGATAGACGTGTTCGTCCGGTACGGGCGGCCCGAAATCGGCAGTCTGGGGCAGGCGGCTCACTTCGGGCTTCGGCTGACCGCGGCGGATTTTTCCGGTGAGGCGCCCCCATCCGAGCGGTGACCAGACCACGGCACCTAACCCCTGGTCCAGTCCGAGCGGCATGAGCTCCCATTCATAGTCGCGCCCGACCAACGAATAGTAGGTCTGGTTGGCGACGTAGCGCGGGAAGCCGTGCTTGTCGGCAACGGAGAGCGACTTCATCAGGTGCCAGCCTGAGAAATTCGAGACGCCGACATAGCGGATCTTGCCGGCGCGCACGAGCACATCGAGGGTCGCAAGCACCTCCTCAGGCGGCGTCATGGCATCAAAGCCATGGAGTTGGAACAGATCGATATAGTCGGTGCCGAGACGGTTCAGTGAGCTATCGATGGCCGCGAGCAGATGCTGCCGTGACGAGCCGATGTCGTTGGGGCCGTCACCGAAGCGGAACGTCGCCTTGGTCGAGACCAGAACCTTGTCGCGCCGGCCCTTGATGGCTTCGCCGAGCACGCGTTCGGATTCACCGAGCGAATAGACGTCGGCGGTGTCGAACATCGACACGCCGGCCTCGAGGCAGATGTCCAGAAGGCGCCGCGCTTCCGTCGCGTCGGTCGTCCCCCATGCCGCGAGGCGGCCGACGCCACCGAACGTGCCCGTGCCAAGGCTCAAAGCGGGCACCATGAGGCCGGACCGGCCCAAGCGTCGGTATTCCATCGAACTGCTCCTCGTGGCCGCCAGTTGATCGGCGCGGCCTTGGAAGCGAATGGTAGTGCAGGTCTATGTGTCGGGCCATCACATGAACACATGGCGGCTCTGCTTGAGGGAGCTCCAAGCTCGTGACGCTGTTGTGATCAGCGGTCCGCGTCGCGTACAAGCAGGGGCTTAGCGCGCCAGATCGTCGAGGAGCCTGAGCACTTCGACAGAGGCTTCTTCAACCATGGAAATCTCCTTGAGAGCGCCGGAGAGATCACCGTCTGCGAACAGCTTGGCGGCGCGCTTGCCATGTTCGTGAACCTCCGCATGCGGTCTTTCGAGCAGCCCAAAGGACCGGTGATTGCGCATCGCGAGGGAGCCTTCGCCGTAGTACCATTTGCCGAGCCGGCAGGAATGATGATCGGCGAGCTCGTCGACCTTCAACGTCGTTCGTCCGACTGCCATATCGGCGAGGCGCTTCTTCCAGATGACGTGATCCGCCTTGGCTAATCGCGGAATCTTGTTGTCGAACGACAGGCTGGCAAGATCCTGGAGTTGTCGGCCGGCGATATCCTGGCCGACGTCGAGCTGCGAGGATATGCTCTTGATCTGCTCGACATTGGCTTGGGTCATTCGCGCGATCGCGGAGATACCTTCGGCTACCTCGCGAGATGCATCGGTCTGCTGATTGAGGATATTGGCGATCTCATGCATTCCGTGAGTGAGTATGGTCGTCTGGCTTTCCACGCCCGACATCTCCTCGCCCAGCTGTGTGACGACGTTCTTGCTCTCGACGGCCGCAGACCTGCAGTCCGACATCGCGGCCACGATTAGCTCGACCTCGTTTCTCAATCGTTGGATTCGGTCACGAATGTCTTCGGTTGCCTTGCCAGTCTGCTGCGAAAGCGCCTTGACCTCTGAAGCGACAACGGCAAAGCCACGCCCGGCTTCGCCGGCGCGCGCTGCTTCAATCGTCGCATTCAGCGCCAGGAGATTCGTCTGCCTTGCGATCGCGTCGATCGACGAGACGATGGCGCCAATTTCTTCGGAGGCGGCGCTGAGTGCCACGATCTTGTCGGAGGCTTCGTTGGCCGTCGCTTCGACACGCTCCATCGCCTTGGACGCCTGCCGGACGGTCGTCATGCCTTGGTCGGCGCTCGATTTCATTCTGGCCGCGCTGCCGGCCGCATCTTCTGCGTTGGCCCTGATCTGGCCGACCGAGGCGACCATCTCCTCGCTTGCTGCTGCGAGCGCCTGGGTCCTCTGGTCGACGTCTCGACAAGCCGTGAGCATCCGGGCCGCGGAAATCGCGGTTTCATTGCTTTGAACATTGAGATCCACGATGCCATCGAGCCTCTTCGAGGCATCGTCAGCCAGCTTGGCTGCGAGCTTAGAGACGGCATTGGAGAGACGGTCGCTGCCCAGGTGGCCGGGCGCAAGGAAGTTGCCCTCAATCAAGGCCTCGATCCACACGGCCAGTGTCTCATCGCGATTCGCCGTGGTCGACGGTCGTTCCGGCGCCGCAAGATCATCGTCAGGGAATTGTGTCGGACTCTTGCGGCTGATCACAGCGAGAATGGACATGTGGCGATCCGAGACGGCTCTAGTGGACGGGTGGCATTTCTACGCCGCCTCTGCTGAAGATCCCGTGAATTCGCCTATCGGAATTTGGCAGCGGGCCTCTCAGTGCCGCAGCTGGCTTTGCCTGTAGTCGCGCGGTGACATCCCGAAATGCTCGCGGAAGACGCGGCCGAAATGCGAGACGTCGTTGAAGCCCCAGGCAAACGCGATCTCACTGATGTGGCGATGGGCGAGCAGGGGCGAGGCGAGGTCGCGCCGGCATTGTGCCAGACGCTCTGCAAGCACATGGCGCTGGAACGAGGTGTCCTCGTCGGCGAGGAGATCGTTGACATAGCGCGCGGAGATGCCGAGCGCGGCGGACGTGTCGGCTAGCGAGAGGTCGGGATCGGCGAGGCGCGCGCGGATATGCGCCTTGAGCCTGTAGAGCAATGCGGAGCGATGCGTCGAAGATGGCAGCGATGTGGCGCCGAGCCGTTCGCTCAGCGCCATCGCCAGCAAGTCGACCGCCTGCTCGGACAGCGCAGTTGCGCTGCTCGGCGCAAGCCGATCCGCGCTCTGGCAAAGGCGGAAGATGAAATCATAGGCGAGCCGCTCGAGCGGCGCGTCGGCCGCGAACGTGATCGCGGTGAGCGTCTCGGTGCCGCCGAGCCGCCGCTGCAACATCTCGCGTGGCACCTTGAAGATGCTCTGGGAGAACGTGTCCCTGAACTTCAGCTCATAGGGACGCGTGGTATCGTAGAGTGCGAACTCGCCGGGATGGATCACGGTTTCGCGGCCGTCCTGTGTCACACCACCATCGCCGCGATTGCCAAGTGCAACGAGGACATAGTCCTGATCCGAGCGCGCGATGCGCGAGGGCGTGCGGAAGACGTGTTGGCGCTCGGAGCAGACCTCGGAGCAGACGGCTTTGCCAAGCGGGGCCTGGGTGACCGAGCCGTGAAAAGCGCTGCCGAGGTCGGACTTGCAGTCGAGCCCGACGAACACGTCGCAGACGATGTCCTGCCAGAGGGCGAGCCGCCGGTAACCGGGGCTGCCGTCTGTCGTGAACTGGATTGTCATCGTCAGGCCTCCCTTTCACGTCCAGCAAACCGCATGGTGGCGCAGATCCGCCTGATTGCAGGCAAGTTCCGTACCGGGGCGCGATCCCTACCAGTGTCTTTGCCAGTCGAGTTTTTGTTCCGCCGTGGTCGAGCGCGCGGTCGCCCGGCTTGGCCCAATAGACTGCATCGGACGTGGTTTGGGATCAACCGGCAAGGGAGGCGGCAATGGGCATCGAACATCCGAAATACAAGGTCGCGGTGGTGCAGGCGGCTCCGGCCTGGCTCGACCTCGACGCCTCAATCGACAAATCGGTCGCGCTGATCAGGGAGGCGGCCGAGAAGGGCGCCAAGCTGATCGCGTTTCCGGAGGCGTTCATCCCCGGCTACCCCTGGCATATCTGGATGGACTCGCCAGCCTGGGCGATCGGCCGCGGCTTCGTGCAGCGCTATTTCGATAATTCGCTATCCTATGACAGTCTGCAGGCCGAGCGTCTGCGTGACGCCGTGCGCAAGGCGAAGCTGACCGCGGTGATCGGCCTGTCCGAGCGCGACGGCGGCAGCCTTTACCTCGCGCAATGGCTGATCGGCCCCGACGGCGAGACCATCGCAAAACGCCGCAAATTGCGGCCGACCCATGCCGAGCGCACCGTCTATGGCGAGGGCGACGGCAGCGATCTCGCGGTCCATGCGCGCGCTGATATCGGCCGCCTCGGTGCGCTGTGCTGCTGGGAGCATCTCCAGCCACTGTCGAAATACGCGATGTACGCCCAGAACGAGCAGGTGCATGTCGCGGCCTGGCCGAGCTTCTCGCTCTACGATCCCTTCGCGCCGGCGCTCGGCGCCGAGGTCAACAACGCTGCCTCGCGCGTCTATGCCGTGGAGGGCTCCTGCTTCGTGCTGGCGCCTTGCGCAACGGTGTCGCAGGCCATGATCGACGAGCTCTGCGATCGGCCGGACAAGAATGCGCTGTTGCATGTCGGCGGCGGTTTTGCGGCGATCTACGGCCCCGATGGCAGCCAGATCGGCGACAAGCTCGCACCGGACCAGGAGGGACTGCTGATCGCCGAGATCGATCTCGGCGCCATCGGCGTTGCCAAGAACGCCGCCGATCCTGCCGGGCATTATTCGCGGCCGGACGTCACGCGGCTGCTGCTCAACAAGAAGCCCTACAAGCGCGTCGAGCAGTTCGCGCTGCCGGTCGACACCATCGACCCCGCGGACATTGCCGCGGCGGCGAGCTGATCACCGGGATCGAAGGGAGGAGGTACCAGCATGGAATCTGCAATTCCCGCGCATCTTGAAACCCAGCGCACGCGCCACAAGCGCGTGCCCGATGATTATCAGCCGCCATATCCATCCTTCGTGGCGCGCTACAAGCCCGGTGTGAGCCGCGTGGTGATGGCTTATTTCGGCGTGCAGCATCGCGGGGCGGCGTCGGCGGCTGCGATGGGCGCGCTCGCTGAAATCGCCGGGCTGTTTGCCGGCGAGGGCGGTCCCACGCATTGGGACCGCGCGCACTATGTCGATCAGGCCGGACATACCAACATCGTCACGGTGGCCTATTGGGACGACATCGCACGCTTCGACACCTGGTTTGCGCCAGCGCATCAGGCGTGGACCGGAAAGCCGCGCGACGGCATCGGCACCTTCATTGAGGTGCTGCGCCCCACCGTGGCGCGGCATGAAACGCTGTTCTCCTCGCTCGGCAGGCCCGAAGGGGTCGCAGCGATCGCCGACAGCATGAGCGGCGAGGTCCAGGAGCACGCCTATTGGGGCGGCATGCGTGACCGCATTCCGCTGTCGCAGACCGACCCGATGTCGCCGGGCGGTAATCCTGAGCTGATCCGTGACGGTGCACGCTTGCGCGTGAAGGCGCACGACAATCTTTGCCTGATCCGCTCCGGGCAGGACTGGAGCGATACGGAGGCGTCGGAGCGAAAGCTCTATCTCGACGACGTCGAGCCGGTGCTGCGTGAGGGCATGGATTTCCTGCGCGACGATGGGCTCGGGATCGGTTGCTATGCCAACCGCTACATGCAGGTGCTCTCGGTTGACGGCAAGGCGACTGAAAAATCCTACGGCCAGAGCTGGTGGAAGAGTCTCGCTGCGCTGGAACGCTGGGCGGAATCGCATCCGACTCACGTGAAGATATTCGGCGCGGCGATGAAATATCTCTCGACGCTGGGGCCGTCAGCGAAGCTGCGGCTCTATCACGAGGTCACTGTGGCGGCTGCCGATGAGCAGTTCTTCGAATATCTGAACTGCCATCCGAAGACGGGAATGCTTGCGGCGGTCGAGACGGTGACCGCTTAGCCGACGCAGTGGCCGAGCAGCTCCGGATGCGCGGCGCAGATGTGATGCGCGCCGGCATCCCGGAGCTCGGCCTCGCTGCCATAGCCATAGAGCACGCCGATCGCCGTCATGCCGTTGGTTCGGGCGCCGACGACGTCATGACTGCGGTCGCCGATCATGACGGCGCTGCCCGCATCGACTCTTGCCTCGTCGAGCGCGTAGCGAAGCAGATCCCGTTTGTCGACGCGGGTGCCATCGAGCTCGGAGCCGAACACGCGCTCGAAATACGGCTTCAGGCCGAAATGATCGATGATGCGGGTGGCGTAGACCGCAGGCTTGCTTGTTGCCACAAACATGCGCGTGCCGGTCGCGGCCACCGCCGCCAGCGTGTCGTGGATGCCCGGATAGGGTGTGTTCTCGAACAGCCCGACCTCGGAGAACCGTTCGCGGTAGAGCAGGAGCGCCTGGTCGGCCAGCGCCTCGGTTCCGGTCAGCGCCTTCAGGCTCGCATGCAGCGGCGGCCCGATGCACCAGGTCAATTCGTCCTGGCTCGGGACCGCCATGCCAAGTTTTTTCAAGGCATACTGGATCGAACCGGTGATCCCGGGCTTTGGATCGGTCAGCGTGCCGTCGAGATCAAAATAGATTGTCTGCATCCTGGCCGGGCTCGGCGTTGCTAATTCCTGCCGTTGCTAGTTGCCTTGGGGTCCGAATTCAAGGGCCTATATTGGGAGCGACATGGCGTTCGCCGGGGCTCAGAAGCTGATCTGTTGGCTGCTCGCGGCGGCGTTCGTTTGCACGCCGGTGCTTGCCGAGAATGCCCCGATGCCTCCGACGCAGCTTGGCCCCGAGGCGCCGGCAAAACAGGCGGGGAACGAGCCTGCGCGCGAGAGCGACACGCGGGAGTCGATCTGTCTGATCGTGGAGGCGGCCGCGCGCGATGCCAACCTGCCGCTCGAATTCTTCGCCCGCGTGATCTGGCAGGAGAGCCGATTCCAGGCCGATGCAGTGGGGCCTGTGACGCGCAGCGGCGAGCAGGCGCAGGGGATTGCGCAGTTCATGCCGGGAACGGCGAGCGAGCGCGGACTGCTCAATCCCTTCAATCCGGTGCAGGCGCTGCCGAAGTCGGCCGAGTTTTTGAACGAGCTGCGCAACCAGTTCGGCAATCTTGGCCTCGCTGCCGCCGCCTACAATGCCGGGCCGCGACGGGTGCAGGAGTGGCTCGCCGGCACCGGCGGCATGCCCGAGCAGACGCGCAACTACGTCTACGCCATCACTGGCGCGACGGTCGACGCATGGGCCAAGGTCGGCAGCACGGGCAAGGAACCGCCGAGCTCGCCGCCGACGAGCTGCCGCGACCTGATGGCGCTGCTCAAGCGTGCGCCGAACCCGTTCGTCGCCGAGCTCGAGCAGCATGTCGAGCTCGCTGCCGCGAAGATCTGGGGCGTTCAGCTCGCGGCCGGCTTCGACCGCAACAAGGCGCTGGCGATGTATTCCCGCGCCGTAACGCGCCTCACTGCCGTCATCGGCGACCATGATCCCAGCCTGCTCTCCTCGGTGGTCCGCAGTCGCGGCTCGCACGCCTTCTATCAGGTGCGCATCGGCGCTGACACGCGAAGTGAGGCGGACGATCTCTGTAACCGTATCCGCAAAGCGGGCGGGGCGTGTTTCGTGCTGAAGAACCGCGGCGTCAGCGGGTAGGGAGCACCGTGCATGCCAGCCCCGCCGCAGGCTTCCTTGACGCGGGTGCTTGCATTGCCCGTTATGCAGGCACGATTCCTCTCCGGCCGGCCAGTCTCCCGTGGCGCTTCCTTCGCTCGATTCCCCGCAATGGCAAAGCCCGTGGCGCGCCTTCGCCTGGGGTGTGCGCTCGATCACGCAGACGATCCTCACGCTCGTCCTGTTCGCGACCTATCTTGGCATCGGCGCGCTGGCTCATGACACCCATTTCAGCTTGCTCTGGGCGCTCTGCTCGACGCTGTTCGTCTGGGCGGGGCCCGCGCAGATCATCCTGATCACGACGCTCGGCTCGGGCGCCACCATCATCCAGTCGGCGATCGCGGTCACCGTCAGTGCGATCAGGCTGTTTCCGATGGTAGTCTCGGTGCTGCCGTTGATGCGCACGCCGACGACCAAGCGGCGCGAGCTGTTTTTCGCGGCACATCTGACGGCGGTGACGCTGTGGGTGGAATGCCATCGCTTCCTGCCGCTTGTGCCGCGCGAACGACGCATCGCCTTCGTCAACGGGCTCGGCTTCGGCCTGGTCTCGGTGTGCCTGACCGCGAACACGCTCGGCTATTTCCTCGCCGCCAATCTCACGCAGACATTGGGCGCCGCGATCCTGCTGCTGACGCCGCTGTCGTTCCTGTTCTCGACCGCACGCAATAGCCGCGAGGTCGCAGACGTGGTCGCGCTGACGCTTGGAATTTTGCTCTATCCGCTGGCCGCGAGGATGAACTCCGGTCTCGACATCCTCGTCAGCGGCGTGGCGGCCGGCACGATCGCCTATGGCGTGCACTGGTGGCGGGAGGTGCGCGCATGAGCGCCGCGCAACTGATCGGCGATTGGCAGGCGCTGGTTGTGCTGTTCGTCGCCGGGGTCGTGCCCAACCAGATCTGGCGCATGCTCGGCCTGTGGTTCGGCGGCGGTATCGATGAGGGTTCGGAACTGCTGGTTTGGGTGAGGGCGGTCGCGACCGCGATCCTCGCCGGCGTCATCGCCCAGATCGTGGTCGAGCCGCCCGGTGCGCTCGCCAGCGTGCCGGATGCTCTGCGCTATGGTGCGGTGGCCGCCGGCCTCGTCGTGTTTCTGCTGACCCGCCGTTCGATCTTCGCGGGCGTCGTCGCCGGTGAAGTCTTCATGCTGGCCGGCAAGTGGTGGTTAGGCTAAAACCGCCTCCGAACAGCCAAGGAACAGGAAATATGGTTCGCGAAAACGAGCTCCGCGAGGGCGAGGTCGCCATCGAGCTGCCGTCCACGGAAGATGCCGGCCTCGTCTTCATCGGCCGCATCCGCACGCCCTGGACCTCGCGGCTGGAGACGCCGCGGCAGGGGCGCCAGGACGGCCCGATCTGTCGCCTCGAGATCTTCGAGCCGTTCGTGCCGGCGATCAAGGGCGTCGATTTCTACAGCAATCTCGAAGTGCTCTACTGGCTCGACCAGTCGCGCCGTGACATCGTGCTGCAAAGCCCGAAGAACAACGAGAAGACCCGCGGCACCTTTTCGCTGCGCTCGCCGGTGCGGCCCAATCCGATCGGCACCTCGATCGTCAAGCTCGTCGGCATCGAAGGAAATGCAATTTTGGTGCGCGGGCTCGACTGCATCGACAATACGCCGCTGATCGACATCAAGCCGGATCGTTGCGAGTTCACGCCGCTGGCCGCGCCGCAGCCGGGAGATTTCCAGACGGAGTGACGATCAGCTCTTCAGCGCCGCGATCAGCTTGGCCGCGTTCTCTTCCAGCACCTTGACGTCTTCCTTGCGGCTCGCGGGCGGCAGCATGGCGACGCCGTCATGGCGCGGCATGACGTGCATGTGCAGGTGAAACACCACCTGTCCGCCGGCGGGCTCGTTGAACTGCTGCACAGTGATGCCGTCGGCGTTGAATGCCTTCATCGCGGCCGCAGCAATCTTGTGCGCGCCCCGGGCGACATGGGCATAGTCGTCCGCCTTGATGTCGAGGATGTTGCGGGCAGGAGCCTTCGGGATCACCAGCGTGTGGCCAGGCACGCGCGGCATGATGTCGAGGAAGGCGAAGACATGCTCGTCTTCGTAGACCTTGTGGCAGGAAAATTCGCCGCGCAGGATTTTTGCGAAGATGTTGTTCGGGTCATAGGCGGTCATGGCAGCGGCTCCCAAGAACTCTGCGCTTACTGTCACCAGCGACGGCAAACCGTCAAGGCGCCTCGTCGATGCCTTTCCGGAACGGGCCGAGTTCGGCCAGCTCCCGCCCAGCCTCCGCGACATAGGCGCGCTCGCGCTTGAGATAATCGTCGATGGCGCGGCGCAGGCCCGGATCGGCAATGAAGTGGGCGGAATGGGTCGTTCGCGGCAGGTAGCCGCGCGCGATCTTGTGCTCGCCTTGCGCACCGGCCTCGACATGCGTGAGACCACGCTTGATCGCAAAATCGATCGCCTGGTAGTAGCAGACCTCGAAATGCAGGAAGGGGTGATGCTCGACCGCGCCCCAGTTGCGGCCGAACAGCGTGTCCGAGCCGATGAAGTTGATCGCACCTGCGATCCATCGGTTGTTGCGGCGAGCCATCACCAGCAGCACGTCCTGGCTCATGGTCTCGCCGACCAGCGAGAAGAATTCGCGCGTGAGGTAGGGCCGGCCCCATTTGCGCGAGCCGGTCTCCATGTAGAAATCGAAGAAGGCGTCCCAGGCATCCTCGGTGATGTCCTTGCCGGTGAGCCAGTGGATGGTGATCCCCGCGGCAAGCGCATCGCGCCGCTCGCGCTTGATCGATTTTCGGTGGCGTGAGTTCAGTGTCGCCAGGAAATCGTCAAAGGTCGTAAAGCCCTCGTTGTGCCAGTGGAACTGCTGGTCGGTGCGCTGGAGGAAGCCGTGCTGGGCAAGCAGCTTCCACTCGGCCTCGCGCGCGAAGGTGACGTGCACCGAGGACGCCTTGCTGACGCCGCACAGCGCCACCAGGCCGCTCGCCAGCGCCTCGGTGATGCGCTCGCGATCGACGCCGTCACGCACCAGGAGCCGCGGCCCGGTGGCCGGCGTGAAGGGAACGGAGACCTGAAGCTTGGGGTAATAGCGGCCGCCGGCGCGCTCATAGGCGTCGGCCCAACCGCGGTCGAAAACATATTCGCCTTGGCTGTGTGATTTCAGATAGCAGGGCACGATTCCGGCGACGCGGCCGTCGATTTTGGCCACAAGGTGCCTCGGTCCCCAGCCGGTGCGGATCGTGGCCGAACCCGATTTCTCGACGGCGGAAAGAAAGGCGTGCGAGACGAACGGGTTATAGCCGGACTTTAACAGGCCGAGCGAGTTGCCTGGAAGCCCGGCTGAGATTCCCAAGCCGTGCCCATTGCAGGAATTCTCATTAAGAGCCCTGCCAGGATTAGCGCAGGCGTCCCAATCCTCCGGCGAGACTTCGCCAATGGACGGGACCGCCTCCAAGGTGATTTCGGATGATGCCATTGCGCCCAAGATCGTGCATTGCAGCAGCGACTTCAAGGGTCGCGAACATCAAGCCTACGGCAGGAAGCCCTCGAAAATCATCTGATCGGCATATTGCGCAACCCGAGTCCGCTGCTCCGGTGTACGGGTGGTCCAGCCGAGCAGGGCGCAGCCGAAGACGTTGCGGGCGATCCAGGGGGCGGGCGCCGGCAGGTGATCGACCTTGAAGGCGACGAAATGCGGCTGGGTCTGAAAGCCATGGCGCAGGTACAGCATGCTGTCGCGCTGTTCCTGAGTGAGATAGGTCCAGTATTCGTCCTCATAGCTCCGCTGCGCGACGATACCGCGCGGGCGGGACGGCAGCAGCTCGCGCAGCGCCAGCACCTGGTCGGGGTCGAAGGACATGCCGACCGCATGGCCCTGATAGGACGCCAGCACCTCGGCCATCCTCTTCACCAGCTTGCGGTCGCCGTCAAAATGGCTCTTCACCTCGATCACCAGCGGAACGCGGCCGGCGACCATGGCGCAGAGGTCACTGAGCGACATCATCCGCTCGGGCGTGTCCTTGAACGTGATGGCCTTGAGCTCGGCCGCGGTCTTGGCGACGACCGGGCCAGTGGCGTCGGTGAGGCGGCCGAGCGCATGGTCGTGATGCACCATGGCCTCGCCGTCAGCGGAGAGCTGAATGTCGACCTCGATCGCAAAATTGCCTGCGATCGCGGCCTGCACCGCGCCCGGCATGTTCTCGACGATGCCGCGAGAGATGTCATGCAGACCGCGATGGGCGACCGGCCGCGCTGTCAGCCAATCCGGAGCACGCACGATGCTGACCTCAGGCGACCTCGAACACGCCTTCGACCTCGACTGCCGCGTCCGCGGGCAGCGAGGCGACGCCGACCGTGGTGCGGGCGTGGCGGCCCTTGTCACCGAAGGCGGCGACCATCAAATCGGAGGCGCCGTTCAGCACCTTCGGTCCGTCCACGAAGTCCGGCGCCGAGTTGATGAAGCCGCCGAGGCGCACCACGCGCACGACCTTGTCGAGATCGCCGAGCGCAGCCTTGACCTGCGCGAGCAGATTGACGGCACAGCCGCGCGCGGCTGCGGCACCGTCCTCGATCGAGACGCCGGCGCCCAGCTTGCCCTTGGCGATCAGCTTGCCGGCAGGGTCGAAGCAGACCTGACCGGAGACGAACAGCAAATTGCCGGTACGTACGAACGGGACGTAATTGGCGACGGGAGATGGGGCCTGGTGCAGCTTGATGCCCTGTTCCGCCAGTTTCTGCTCGACCGTGCCTGCCATGTCTCGACCTCGATGTCTGAAAACTCGTCCGTCCGGTGCGTTTGGGTAGCCGCCGGGTGCGCCCTGTTTCGCCCATCGTGCCGCCACATGCAAGCAAGCGGATCTGTCTGCGCGAGGGCCGGGGCGGACTGCATTTTCTTGAGGCAGGTCAGAAGGTTCGACGGAGAGGCGCAACATTACGTGAAACCGCCGCAGTTGCGACGCAATGGAACGGTCATTAAAGTGTCGAATCTGCGCGTCCCCAGGGAACAGATATGGTGCACCTTTTCCGGACTTCACTCGGTGTGATGGCGCTCGCGGCGGCCGCACTCGGCGCCGGCAGCAGCGCGCATGCCGCGAACGGTCCGTTCCTCGCGCACCAGGCGCTCTATGATCTGAGCCTGGTCAAATCGCGCTCGAATTCGATCAACAGCGCGCGCGGCCGCATTCTCTACAATTTCGCAGGCAGTGCTTGCGAGGGCTATACGTCCGAATTCCGCCAGGTCTCCGAGCTCGACAGCGGCGAGGGCAAGATCACGCTCAGCGACCTCCGCTCCAATTCCTGGGAGGATGCCGGCGGAAAAAGCTATCGCTTCAAGATAGAGACACGGATGAACGAGGCCGAGGCCGGCCTCGTCGACGGCTCAGCGGAGCGCGACGGCGACCACATCAACGTCAAGCTGAAATTGCCGGCGCCGAAGAACTTCACCCTCGACGGCAAGATCGTGTTCCCGACCGAACAGATCCAGCGCATCATCGCCGCCGCCAAGGACGGCAAATCGCTGCTCGAGCTCTCCGTCTATGACGGCTCCGACGATGGCCAGAAGGTCTACAACACCTTGACCGTGATCGGTCAGCCGATCCCCGCCGACCGCACCGCCTCGCCAGATCCGTCGACAGCGGACGAGCACATGAAATCGCTGACGCGCTGGCCGGTGACGGTCAGCTATTTCGATCGCGAAGCCCAGCAGAAGGAAGGCGAGCAGACGCCCGTCTACGCGATGTCGTTCGAGCTTTACGAGAACGGCGTCTCCCGCCAGCTCGTGCTCGATTACAACGATTTTGTGATCTCCGGCGCGATGGGCAAGTTCGACGTCAAGGACAGCAAGCCCTGTAATTGAAGAAGCCCTGCAATTGAGCGGCGACACTAGCCCTCAACGCCATCTCCGGTTACGCTCGCTTCCAATCATAAACGTCGGGAGCCAGCCCATGCCCAAGCTCGATCATCTCCGCCCCAGCGGCCTGCATCACAATCCCGCTTATTCCCACGTCGTCACCGCCTCCGGGGCGCGAACGATCTACATCTCCGGTCAGGTGTCGACCGATGAGGAGGGGCGGATCGTCGGCGAGGGCGATATCGCCGCGCAGACCACGCAGGTGATGCAGAATCTCGGTCACGCCTTGAAGGCGGCCGGCGCCACTTACGCCAACATCGTCAAGATCACGACCTTCGTCGTCGGCTACAAGCCGGAGCTGCGCCCGATCATCGGCAAGGCCCGCTCGGCCTTCTTCGAAGGCAGGGAGCCGCCAGCCTCGACGCTCGTCGGCGTCTCTGCGCTGGCCGTGCCGGAGTGGCTGATCGAGATCGAGGCGATCGCGGTCGCGGATTGAGTGCGGTGTTCCCTCCTTGCCGAGCCGTGCCGGCAAGAAGTGGAAAACAACCCCATGCACAGTAGAAGCGCGTTTGGAACGGATGCCGCTAATTCGTATTTTACGAATTTTGTTTGACGCGTCGGGCAAAACAGTGGCATTATGCCATGCTGGTCTTTTTCGAAATGGGCAAGGGTGATAGCCCCACCAGCAACGCCATCGCTTCGTCAGCCCGGTCTGCGGGCACGAAGAGGTGGTCGTGATGAAACGCTGACACGGCGTTGACGCTGATGCCGGCTTCGGCCAGGGGCGCCGTGATTGCCGCAAGGAACCCCACGGCGTCAAGTGCGGAATGGACTGTCAGCGTGATGAGGCGCGAAGCAAATGCATGGTTTAGTCCTGCAGCTTCGGCTTCTTCAAGTGGGATGACCAGCGTCGTTCCTTCCTGCTCGCGAAACGTCAGCAGCGGTGTGACTGTCCCTGGAATGCTCGCGCCTGGCGGAATCGTGCAGAACACGAAGATGCCCAGCCGCAGCTCCGGCTTCATGTTTTGCAGTAGCGCGGTGAGATCGCATTCAGCTGTCACGATTATTCCTGTCATCGCAGTCGGAGGTAAGAACCTATCCCCGTCATCCTGAGGTGCCGGAGCGCAGCGGAGGCGTCGAAGGGTGAACGGCGCGGCTGCGTCTCGGCCGTCTATCCTTCGAGGCTCTCCACCCGGCGCGTTGCGCCACGTGTTTCGCACCTCAGGATGACGGGATCGACACCTCCGTCGCCGCGAGATCACTCCTGCACCTTCTCCGGCCCGTCATAAGCAAGGCCGCGAATGACTGCGGCATTTCCGAACTTCTTGCGCAGACTGTCGACCGCCCGCTCGGCATGGGCGGCGCGGCGGTCGAGCATGTCGGTGTCGTCGGCGGGGGAGCCGTCGCGGAGCGCGCTGACGCCGGCGCCCATCAGGCGGAAGGCGGTGCCGTCGATCTCTTTCGCCAGCATCTCGCGGCAGATCGAGAAGATCTTTGCGGCAAGCTGCGTCGGGGCTGCAATCGACTGCGAGCGCGTGCGCTGGCGGAAGTCAGCCGTCTTCAGCTTCAGCGTGACGGTCGAGCCGGCAAGCTCGCTGCTCTTGAGCCGCGACGACGTCTTCTCGCACAGCCGCCACAGGATCTTCTCCAGCGTCGCGAAATCGCGGATGTCGGTCTCGAACGTGGTTTCGCTGGAAATCGTCTTGGCGCCGCGATCGGCCTCGACGCGGCGATCGTCGATACCGCGCGCCAGCCGCCACAGCCGGCGGCCCTCGCTCGGAAATTGTCGCATCAACTCGATCTCGTCGGCCTTCTGGAGATCGGCGATGATGCGGAAGCCGCGCTGCATGAGACGTTCTTGCGTTGCCGGGCCAACGCCAAAAATGAAGCCGACCGGCTTTTCCGCCAGCATGGTCCGCGCTTCCTCCTGGTCGAGTGCGGCGAAGCCGCGCGGCTTGTCGAGGTCGGAGGCGATCTTGGCCAGGAACTTGTTGCAGGACAGGCCGACCGAAACGGTGATGCCGACGTCGCGCTCGACCTCGCGGGCAAAGCGCGCCAGCACTTTTGCGGGGATCATGCCGTGCACACGCTCGGTGCCGGAGAGATCGAGAAAGGCCTCGTCGATCGACAGCGGCTCGACCAACGGGGTCAGCGCCTGCATGGCCTGCCGAACCTCGCGGCCGACGCGGACATACTTCGCCATGTCAGGCGGAATCACGGTCGCATGCGGGCAGGCCTCCAACGCCTTGAACATCGGCATCGCCGAGCGGACGCCATAGGTCCGCGCGATGTAGCAGGCGGCCGAGACCACGCCGCGTTTGCCCCCGCCGATGATGACCGGCTTGTCGGCGATGTCAGGATTGTCGCGCTTCTCGACCGTCGCATAGAAGGCGTCGCAGTCGACATGGGCGATGGTGAGCCCCGCAAGCGCGTGGTGACGGACGAGGCGAGGGGAGCCACAGGCGGAACAGCGCCGCACACCCATATCCAGATCGGCCAGACAATCCCGGCAGAAGCAGCGGGGTCCGGCCGTATCGGGGGCGGTCACGGCACGTCGCGCTCCCAGGTCCGGTCGCCGAGCGCATCGCCCAGCACCTGCCGCGCGGCGGCAACGTTGGTCGGATGCAGTTCCGAGGCCTTGGCAAAGGCCTTCACGGTGTCGTCATCGCGCAGCACGAAATCGAGCACGCTGAGCAGGAAATTCGGGTCCGAGGCGGCATTCCGGAGCGTCTCCGGACCGACCCCTGTCTCGGCCAGGAACAGGCCCAGCCTTTCAGGCTCGCCGGCGACGAAGGACAGAGCCTGAATCGCAACGATTTCAGCGACTTCGCGGGGGTTGTGAACAGGCTTTTTCAAGGGCCCGGTTTGCCTTTCCGTTAACTTTCGGTGTCTACTTTGGAATATGCCCGAGTCTGGGGACTGAGTCTCGGCCTCGAATCCTGCTGGCCCAAACAAGCAACTGGAAACCACATCGCAGAAAGTGGCCCCTCGGGTTTAACGAAACTCAAGCGAATCTGAGGCTAGTTTGAATCCAGTTTTCGAAGCGCCGGAAAGCGGCGCCTGAGGCGTCACATGCATCGGTCTTTGGACCAAACAGGAGGGCGGGATGGCTAAGACCGTCCTGATCGTGGAAGACAACGAGCTCAACATGAAGCTCTTCCGCGACCTGTTGGAGGCGCACGGCTACCAGACCACCGGCACCAGCAACGGCTACGAGGCGCTCGACCTCGTCCGCAAGATGCGGCCCGACCTCGTGCTGATGGATATCCAATTGCCTCAGGTCTCCGGCCTCGAGGTGACGCGCTGGATCAAGGACGATCCGGAGCTGCGTTCCATTCCCGTCGTCGCGGTCACGGCCTTCGCGATGAAGGGCGACGAAGAGCGCATCCGCGAGGGCGGCTGCGAAGCCTATTTGTCCAAGCCGATCTCGGTCGGCAAATTCATTGAGACGGTCCGGCGTTTTATCGGATAGGAAGTGAGTTCAAAGTGTCCGCGCGTATCCTTGTCGTCGATGACGTTCCCGCCAACGTCAAACTCCTCGAAGCCCGTCTCTCGGCCGAATATTTCGACGTGATGACCGCCTCGAACGGCACCGAAGCGCTGGCCCTGGCCCGCCGCGCCGAATGCGACATCATCCTGCTCGACGTGATGATGCCCGACATGGACGGCTTCGAAGTCTGCCGCCGCCTCAAGACCGATCCGGCTACGCACCACATTCCCGTCGTGATGGTCACCGCGCTCGACAGCCCCGCCGATCGCAACCGTGGCCTCGAGGCCGGCGCCGACGACTTCCTGACAAAACCCGTCTCCGACGTCGTATTGATCGCGCGCGTGCGCTCGCTGACGCGACTGAAGATGATGACGGACGAGCTGCGCATGCGCGCCATCACCTCGCTCGAGATCGGCATGCAGGCGCCCGAGCGCAGTGCCGTGGCCGACACCGGCAAGGGCGGTCGCATCCTCCTGGTCGACGATCGCGCGTCGTCCTACGAGCGGCTGGCGACGATCCTCGCCGCCGAGCACACCGTCGACGTCGAGCCCAATCCGACCGAAGCGTTGTTCCACGCGGCCGAGGGCAACTACGATCTCCTGATCGTCTCGCTCGACCTCAACAATTTCGATGGCCTCAGGCTGTGCAGCCAGGCCCGCTCGCTGGAGCGCACGCGTCACGTGCCGATCCTGGCGATTGCGGAAGCCGAGAACTCCACGCGGCTGCTGCGTGGCCTGGAGATCGGCGTCAACGACTATCTGCTGCGCCCGATCGACAAGACCGAGCTCCTGGCGCGCGCCCGCACCCAAATTCGCCGCCGCCGCTACACCGATCATTTGCGCGACAACGTGCAGAACTCGATCGAGATGGCGATCACCGACGCGCTCACCGGCCTGCACAATCGCCGCTACATGGAAAGCCATCTGGCAACGCTCGCCGAGCAGGCATCCACGCGCGGCAAGCCGCTGGCGCTGATGATTTTGGACATCGACTTTTTCAAGTCGATCAACGACAATTTCGGCCACGACGGCGGCGACGACGTGCTGCGCGAGTTCGCGGTGCGCGTGCGCAAATCGATCCGCGGCATCGATCTGGCCTGCCGCTACGGCGGCGAGGAGTTCGTCATCGTGATGCCGGAGACCGATCTCCACGTCGCCGGCATGGTCGCCGAGCGCCTGCGCCGCTCGATTGCCGGCGAGCCCTTCGCCATCCACAAGGGCACCAAGCGGGTCGAGGTCACGATCTCGATCGGCCTGACCACGCTGGAGCAGAAGGGCGAGGCGGTCGCCGACGTCCTCAAGCGTGCTGATATGGCGCTGTATCGTGCCAAGCACGATGGGCGCAATCGGGTGGTGTCGCAGGCGGCGTGATAGTCGTGTGCAGTCGCTAGCGCCACACCCTCCGCTGTCATTCCCCGCGCAGGCGGGGAATCCAGTACGCCGCAGCCTCTCGTTCAATCACAACTGCCTCTGGAATACTGGATCACCCGCTTTCGCGGGTGATGACATCTGGGCATGCTGCGACAGCGGTTATTGCGGCGCGCGCTTGCCCTTCACGGCCGGCTTCGCATCACCCCCCACATCCACCCCCGCATTCCGCAACAACACCTTCGCCGCTTCCTTGGCTGCCCGCGCCATCGCTGGATCGTCGCGCACCAAATCCTGCGCGATCGAGCCGTCGACCAGCAGCACGAGTTGCGTTGCGAGCGCATCTGCTTCCGCAACCCCTAGCTCGTTCAGCCGTTCGCGAAACCAGACGCGGCGGCTTTCCTTGAAGGCGATGGCGATCTTCTTCACGGCGCGGTCCGTGGGGCCGAGCTCGGCGACCGCATTCACGAACGGGCAGCCGCGAAAATCCTTGGCTGAGAAACGCCGCTCCAGCGAATCGAAGGTGCCGAGAATCTGCTCGACCGGCGGCCTGTCGGAGGGGCGGGCGCAGACGAAGCGGCGCTCCAGATAGGCCGCGATCAGCGCATCCTTGGACGGGAAGTGGTTGTAGAGCGTGCGCTTGGAGATGCCGATCTCGGCTGCGATGGTGTCGACGCCGATGGCGCGAATGCCCTGCAGATAGAACAGCTTGTCGGCGGTCTGAAGGATCCGCTCTTTCATCGTCTGTGGGGCGGGCGGGGGAGCCATGCGTCGTGATGCGTCCTGTTGGCTTGACAGCGCCGGCCTCTTATAGACTAATTACACAGGTCTGTGTAATCAAAATCAACGCGAAATGCGGATGCCGGCGCGCCTGAAGCGCCCATGAGGGAGAACAAAAATGCCCCTGTTGCAGGTCCTGCGTCCGACATTGCCGATCCTGATCGGCGCCTCGATCATGCTGACGCTGAGCATGGGTCTGCGGCAATCGCTCGGCATCTTCATGCAGCCGCTGACGCACGACATCCACCTCTCGGTATCGGACTTCACGCTGGCGCTTGCGGTTCAAAACCTCGCCTGGGGCTTCCTCCAGCCGCTCGCCGGCGCGATGACGGTGCGCTTCGGCTTCCGCCCGATCATGATCGTGGGCGCGCTGATGTACATTGTCGGCCTCATCCTGATGGCGACCGCCAACGGTCTCGTCAGCATCATGATCGGTGCCGGCGTGCTGATCGGCACCTCGCTGGCCTGCACGGCTGCGGCGATCGCGATGTCGGTGGCGGCGCGCGCGGTCCCTGCAACAGTGCGCTCGACCGTGCTCGGCATCGTCTCCGGCGCCGGCTCGCTCGGCGCGCTGCTGTCGGCCCCGATCGGGCAGATGCTCAATGAAGGTTTTGGCTGGCGTATCGGCCTTGCCGGCTTCGTCGTCATGTCGGTGCTGATGATCCCCGCCGCGTGGTATGCTGGCCGTGTTGACGCCATTCCACTGCCGAAGCCGGCCGCTGACGACCTCGGCGATGCCACGGCAGCGTCCGTAGCGAAGGCCGCGTTCGGCAATGCCGCCTTCGTGGTGATGACTTGCGCCTATCTCGTCTGCGGCATGCAGCTCGTGTTCCTCACCACGCATCTGCCGTCGTATCTGGCGATCTGCGGCCTAGATCCGATGCTCAGCGCGCAGACGCTCGGCATGATCGGCGGCTTCAACGTGCTGGGCTCGCTGTTCTTCGGTTGGGCCGGCCAGCGCTGGAACAAGCTCGCGCTGTTAGGGGCGATCTACGTCCTGCGCTCGCTGGCGCTCGCCTGGTACTTCATGCTGCCGGCGACGCCGTTCTCGACGCTGCTGTTCGGCGCCATCATGGGCTTTCTGTGGATGGGCGTCGGCCCGCTGGTTGCGGGAGCCGTCGCCGAGATGTTCGGCCTGCGCTGGCAGGCCATGATCCAGGGCCTCGCCTTCATGAGCCATCAGATCGGCAGCTTCCTCGGCGCCTACGGAGGAGGGCTGATCTACGACGCGCTCGGCTCCTACAGCATGGCCTGGCGTATCGGCGTCGCGCTCGGCCTTGCCGGCGGCGTCATCCAGGTCGCGTTCGCGCTGATCCGTCCGTCGCAGCCGCCGGCGCCGGTGCTGCGGACGGCCTGAGTCACTTGGTATTTCATTGTCACCTCCGCGCAACTGCGCCGCGTGGCTCGCACCTCAGGATGACGGATCAGAAAATTACCGGCCCCGCGTAGCAGCGTTGCCGGACGATGTCGCGCATCGCCTAGGCTGCAGCGAGTCCGGGACACGAGCGGTGGTGACTTGATCACACCGGCAGGAGCAAAGCCTGATCCTGCTTTGACCGCCACGCTGAAACCCGGCCCTCCAATTCGTCGCGAACGTTCTCCACGACGCCAGTCCAGTCCCCTCGCTGCGTTTGCCTGAACAGCCGCATCGACTGATACCACGGGCTGTCATCGCGCTCGAGCAGCCAGCGCCAATCAGGATTGAAGGGCACCAGCGTCCAGACGGGGGCTCGAAGCGCGCCGGCGAGGTGGGCGACGCTGGTGTCGACGGAGATCACGAGATCGAGACAGGAGATCAGCGCCGCTGTTTCGCTGAAATCGGTGAGCTGCTCCGTGAGGTCGACGATGTCACGGCGTTCGGCGAGGAAGGCACGGTCCTGATCGCGTACGCCTTTTTGCAGGGAGACGAACTGGACGTCGCAATCAAGTAGCGGCGCGAGCGTGCGCAGCGCCATCGATCTGTTGTGATCGTTCTTGTGATCAGGGTTGCCCGCCCAGACCAGGCCGACGCGAAAGCGATCGTGGGGGCCAAGCCGGTCTTGCCATGCCTTTACGCGCGCTGCCGGCGGGGCAGGGATATAGCCTTGCGCGAGTGGGATCGTATCGAGCCGCGTCCCGAATGCCAGCGGCAGCGTTCCCAAGGGGCAGTGCAGGTCGAAGGCTGGCGTCGACGATCGGCCGATGCACTCTGCGACTCCTTCGATGCCGCCCAAAAGCTGCTGGATCGGAGGCTCGACCTCCAGGATGACGTGCGCGCCTGATGCCGCCACCATCGGCACATAGCGGGCGAACTGGATCGCATCGCCTAGCCCCTCGTCGGAGTGCAGCAGGATGGTCTTGCCTTCGAGCGGCCGCTCGCCGCGCCAGAGCGGTTTTGAAAAGCCGCGATCGACCAGGCCGACTGACGGCAATCTCCAGCGCGCCTCGCGAGCGGGCCAGCCGCGCTCGAAATCGCCGGTGAGGAGCTGAAGCGTCGCCAGATAGAACAGCGTCTGCGCATCGTCGGGGGCGGCCGCGAGCGATCTGTGCAGGGTCGCGAAAGCCTCGTCCAGCATTTGCAGGTGCAGCAACACCACGGCCTTGTTGTTGAGCACGGCATGGGAATCCGGGCGAAGCGCCAGCGCCCGATCGAAGCAGGCAAAGGCCTGTTCCAGCCGGCCAAAGCGCCAATGCAAGAGGCCGAGATTGTTGTGCGTCTCCGCGAGGTTCGGATCGAGCGCGATGGACTTTTCGTAGTCGGCCTCCGCTTCGTCGAAGCGGTTGAGCGCGGAGAGACAAACGGCGCGCATCTGATGCAGGGCTGCGGAAGTTCGATTCAGTTTCTCGGTGACATCAAAGCATTCGACGGCTTCCGCATGCCGGCCGAGTTCAAGAAGCAGCATGCCACCATTGTGCGCGGCTTCCCAGTAATTCGGATTGAGCTTCAAGGCCTGCTGCAAGTGCTTTGCGGCTTCGTCCTTGTGCCCGAGTTGCCAGAGCAGATTGCCGATGTGATTCCAGAGGCTGGCATCATCGGGTTTGAGACTCGAGGCCTTGCTGAAATGCTGGCGAGCGTCCTCGAGCCGGCCCTGTCGCTCCAGCACCGTGGCAAGGCTGAGGAGATATTCTGCCTTCGGCGCCTGTTGGACGGCGCGGTCAATCCATTCCACGGCTGCGTCAGGTTGTTGCGCGTGAAAGCAGAGCGCCCCGAGCAGGTGAAGCGCATCCGGATGTTGCTCGTCGAGCGTCAACGCCTGCCGGCAGCACAGCTCGGCTTCGGCAATGCGTCCCGATTGAAGATGCGCAAAGCCGGCCTGGCAGAGTGTGGCCGGCGTGACCCTTCCGGAATGTTTGGCCGCGGTGGCTCGGCGCTCTCTGCGATTCATGGACGGTTAGAGTGGAGGAGTATCCACCCCGCAATGGAAGGCCGCGAGGCTACTCCTTCTAACCATGCCGGGATTTCGCGAGGCTGGCGGCGTGCTGCGCGTCCGGGACAGGAGAGGGGCGCGTGCTGCCACTCCATGCTCGCAATGACGTGTGGAGAGATTGGGCCCCGAACGAAAACGGGGCCCGAAAGGGCCCCGCAAAACTCATCGCTATCGCCGATCTTACTTGATCTTGGCTTCCTTGAACTCGACATGCTTGCGCGCGACGGGATCGTACTTCTTCTTGACCAGCTTGTCGGTCATGGTGCGCGAATTCTTCTTGGCGACGTAGTAGAAGCCGGTGTCGGCCGAGGACACGAGCTTGACCTTGATGGTGACCGCTTTGGCCATGTTCTGAACCTCAGAAAATTGGGGAATCTGGAGCCGGCCAAACGGCCCGCGTTGGCCGGCAACCTAGCCAGAAACCGCCTGATGTCAAGGTTTTAGGGCTGGAAAACCACTCAAATCGGGCCGATTACCCCTCGAAGAAGCGGTTTTTTGGCCGCGGAAGGCCCAGATTCTCCCTCAAAGTAGCGCCTTCATACTCTTTGCGGAAAATCCCGCGCTTTTGCAGCTCCGGGACGACCTTGTCGACGAAATCGTCGAGGCCGGCGGGCAGGAACGGGAACATGATGTTGAAGCCGTCGGAGCCGCGTCCGACCAGCCATTCCTCCATCTGGTCGGCGATGGTTTTCGCCGTGCCGACGAAGGACAGCCCGCCGTAACCGCCGACGCGCTGGGCGAGCTGGCGCACGGTGAGCTTGTCGCGCCGGGCGAGGTCGACCATGCGCTGGCGGCCGCTCTTGCTGGCGTTGGTCTCGGGAATCTCCGGCAGCTGTCCATCAGGATCGAAGCCGGAGGCATCGGTGCCGAGGATGACGGAGAGCGACGCGATGGCGCTGTCGTAGTGCACGCGGCTATCGAGCAGCGCGCGCTTCTCCTTCGCCTCGTCGACGCTGTCTCCGACCACGACGAAGGCGCCGGGGAGAATCTTCAGGTGTTCGGGGTCGCGGCCGATCTTCTCCATGCGGCCCTTGATGTCGGCATAGAGCTTCTGTCCGTCGGCGAGGCTGCCGCCGCCGGTGAACACGGCCTCCGCGGTCTCGGCCGCGAGCTGCTTGCCGTCTTCGGAGGCGCCGGCCTGCACGATCAGCGGCCAGCCCTGCACGGGACGGGCGATGTTGAGCGGGCCGCGCACCTTCAGATATTTGCCCTGGTGGTCGAGCACGTGCATCTTTGCGGGATCGAAGAACAGCCCGCTCTCGACGTCGCGCACGAAGGCGTCGTCGGCGAAGGAATCCCAGAGGCCCGTGACGACGTCGTAGAACTCGCGGGCGCGCTTGTAGCGCTCGGCGTGCTCCATGTGGTCGTCGAGGCCGAAATTCAGCGCCGCATCCGGGTTGGAGGTGGTGACGATGTTCCACCCCGCACGGCCGCCGCTGAGATGGTCGAGCGAGGCGAAGCGGCGGGCGACGTGATAGGGCTCGTCGAAGGTGGTCGAGCCGGTCGCGATCAGGCCGATGCGCTCGGTGACGGCGGAGAGCGCCGAGAGCAGCGTGAACGGCTCGAACGAGGTCACGGTGTGGCTGCGCTTGAGCGCATTGACCGGCATGTTCAGCACGGCCAAATGATCGGCCATGAAGAAGGCGTCGAACTTGCCGGCCTCGAGCTTCTGGATCAGCTGCTTGATGTGACCGAAGTTGAAGTTAGCGTCGGGCCAGGCCCCGGGATAGCGCCAGGCGCCGGTGTGGATGCTGATCGGGCGCATGAACGCGCCAAGCTTGAGTTGCCGTTGTGCCATCGCGCCCTGGTCCGTTCTTGATGTCGTTCGGAAACACATAGGCACGCCGGGGAACTCCGCCATTGGGATGGCTAAGAGAATTTTTTGTTTTTCGCGACACGCTCAGCACAATCGCGTCATTGAGGGCCATGAGGGGACGAGAGCGGGGCGGCTCTCGAACCAATCGGCCGGTCGATCCGACCAAGCCAAGAACCGAAGGGAAGCATGACATGGCCAGCGCAATGACCGTAGACGGCAGCATCGTCCGGATCGACCGGCCGATGCCGTGGTTCGGCCGGCTGCTCTCGCTGCCGCTGCTGGCGGCCAGCGGCTATCTGCTCTGGAATGTCGCGCTCGGCCTGCGCCAGGATTTCTCCGGCTTCGGCCGGTTGGCCGACGATCTCGTGCCGGTGCTGGTGTTTTCGGGTCTCGGGCTGCTCGTCGGCATTCCCGGCCTGATCCTGCTGACCTTCCGCACCTTCGTCGTGCTCAACGAGGCGTTGCGCCAGATCGTCGTCACCAGGCAGTTCGGCCCGCTGAATTTTCGAAAGTCCCGTGATCTCGCCGATTATCACTTCATCAGCATCACCGACGACTATGATCCTCAACTGACCACCTACGACGTCAATCTCTGCGGCAACAAGGGCACCGAAGCGATTTCGCTGATGAGCTTCACCAAACGCGAGGACGCCAACCAGCTTGCTCGGGACCTCGGGCGTGCCCTGAATTTGCCGGCGCGCGATTATGTCGGCACGGAGCCGGACGCGGATTGAAAGTCTTGTTTTGACGCGTTTTCTTCACGCGAACCGGTAGCCACTTCGCTTGAAAACGCTACGTCAAGACATCCTTCTGCATCTTGCCGCCGTAGAAGTGGAAGAACGGCACCGGCCCATCGTGACGCAGCGGGCCGGTGGCAAGACGCGTGTCGAGCTCGTTGAGGACATTCCGTGTCATGGGATGCAGATCGGCGAGCGGCTTTGAGCCGAGTTCGACCCAGACCAGTTCGACCAGCTCCGCATCCGCATGGATCACGCCCTCGACATGGTGGGTGATCGCGGAGGCATCTGCCGTGAAGAAGCGCGTGTCGAACCGCTTCACGCGGCCGGGCGGGGTGATCGCGCGCGCGATCAGGAACAGGCTGGAGGGATCGGGCAGGAGGCCAGCATCGGCGAACGGCTTCCAGGGGCCTTCGAGTTTTGCTTTGCCTTCATTCTTGCGGCCGAGGCAGAGGCCGGTCTCCTCGCAGGCTTCGCGGATCGCGGCAATCGCCAGCGATTTGGCGCGCGAGGCCGGCGTCTTCGGGCTGCCCTTGGCGAGATTGGCTTCGAGCTCGGCGGTGATGGGGGCAGCACACGGCACGCGGTGATCGTCCTTGTCGACGCGGCCGCCTGGGAAGACGAATTTGCCGGGCATGAACACCACCTTGTCGTGGCGCTTGCCGACCAACACCTTTGGAGTGCCGCCGCTGCGATCGACCAGGATCAGCGTCGCCGCATCCCGCGGGCGGAAATAGGGATGGTGATCGGCTTCCTTTTCCTCGTGGACTTTTGCCTTCTCGGTCGTCTGCGCCGTGTCGCTCATATCCTCACCCGGACTGTTCTTGCTTATTGTGCTTACACAGGCGGAATACCATCAGGCGGGTTCTCGTCAAACCCGTGCATGCGCAGAGCCCATTGCAAGCCGACCACAGCTCCCTTCACCGGCTGCAGCAGGGCGAGCGACGCAAAGAAGGTGAACGGCAGGTAGGCCACGAAGCTGAGCCAGACCGGCGTCGTGTAATTGGTCTCGATCCAGAGGATCGTGGGCACCACGATGTGGCCGACGATGACGATCACGAGATAGGCGGGCAGATCGTCGGCGCGGTGCGGCGTGAAGTCGAGGCCGCAAGCTGCACAATTGTCCGCCGTCTTGAGGAAGGCGCGGAACAGCTTTCCCTGGCCGCAGCGCGGGCAGCGGCCGCGAAAGCCGCGCTTCATCGCGGCCCAGAGATCGCGCTTCTCAACGAGGCCGGTCTCGCGCGTCCAGATTTTTGGCGCCGTGCTCATGGTCACCATGCCTTGCCCTTCTTGCCCTTGCTCTTGCCCTTGTTCTTACCCTTGCCCTTCTTGCCGGGCTTGGGCTTTGACGGCTTGCGTTTTTTATCCGGACTGCGGCCCGGATGCGCCTTGAACGAGGGACGACGTTGCGGGCCGGGTCGCCTGCGATCGCGCGGGCTCGTCTCGCTTGAGGACGACAGCAACTCGAAACGCAGCGCGCCGGCGATGGGGGCCGCTTCAATCAGCCTGATGTCGACGACGTCGCCGAGCTGGTACATGGTACCGCTGCGCGTGCCGATCAGCGCGTGGCGGCTCTCGTCATAGTTGAAATATTCCGTGCCGAGGGATCGGATCGGGATCAGGCCGTCGGCGCCGGTCTCGCTCAGCTTGACGAACAGGCCGGCGCGGGTGACGCCGGAGACGCGGCCCTGGAAAGTCGAACCGATACGGTCGGCGAGGTGATGGGCGATCAGGCGGTCGACGGTCTCGCGCTCCGCCTTCATCGCACGCCGCTCGGTCAGCGAAATATGCGCGGCGACTTCGCCCAGCGATTCCGCGGTCTCGCTGTCGGGCAGGGCGCCTTCGCCCAGGCCCAATGCGCGGACCAGCGCGCGATGGACGACGAGGTCGGCATAGCGGCGGATCGGCGAGGTGAAATGCGCGTAGCGGCGCAAATTCAGGCCGAAATGCCCGTAATTCTCGGAGGAGTATTCCGCCTGCGCCTGGGCGCGGAGCACCACCTCGCTCACCAGCGGGAAGTGGTCGTGGCCCTCAAGCTGCGCCAGCACGCGGTTGAACAGGGCCGGGCGCAACGCGCCTGATTTGGCGAAGGGAACATCGAGCGTTTGCAAAAATTCCGAGAGTGCGTGGACTTTTTCGAGCGTCGGCTCGTCATGCACGCGGTAGATCAGCGGGAGCGATTTCTTCTCCAGCATCTCGGCCGCCGCGACATTGGCGAGGATCATGAACTCCTCGATCAGCTTGTGCGCATCGAGGCGCTCGGGCACGACGACGCGGTCGACCGTGCCGTCGCTCTTCAGCAGGATCTTGCGCTCGGGCAGATCGAGATTGAGCGGATCGCGCTCGTCACGGGCCCGCTTGACGCAGGCATAGGCTGCATAGAGCGGCCTCAGGATCGGATCGAGCAGGGGGCCGGTGGTGTCGTCAGGCCGTCCATCGATCGCGGCTTGTGCCTGCGCGTAGCTCAGCTTGGCGGCCGAGCGCATCAGGATGCGATGGAAGCTGTGCGAGCGCTTGCGGCCGTCGGGCGCAATGATCATCCGCACCGCGAGCGCGCCGCGCGGCTCGCCCGGCACCAGCGAGCAGAGATTGTTGGAGATGCGCTCGGGCAGCATCGGCACGACGCGGTCGGGGAAATAGACCGAGTTGCCACGGTCGAGCGCGGCGCGATCGAGCGCGGTGCCCGGCTGCACGTAGAAGCTCACATCCGCGATGGCGACGTCGACGATGAAGCCGCCCTTGTTGTTCGGATCGGGATCGGCCTGCGCGTGCACCGCGTCGTCGTGATCCTTGGCGTCAGGCGGATCGATGGTGACGAGCGGCACGTCGCGCCAGTCCTCGCGTCCCCTAAGGTTAGCCGGCTCCGCCGCTTCCGCCTCGCGCTCGGCGGCGGAGGAGAATTGCAAGGGGATGTCGTGGGCGTAGATCGCGATCAGGCTGATCGCCTTCTCCGACTTGACCGAACCGAGCTTCTCCTTGACCCGGCCCGAAGCCAGCCCGAAACTACGGGTGCGGACGATGTCGACGCTCACGAGGTCGCCGTCCTGCGCGTCGCGCGTGTCGGCGGCTGCGATGTTCAGCTCGCGGTCGGCGGACTTCTTGTCGACAGGGACCAGCCGTCCGCCACCTTCAGGCAGACTGCGGAAGACCCCGAGGATGCGGCTCTTGGTCTTGTCGAAGACCTTGATGATATGGCCGCGATAGGCCGGGCCTTCGTTCTCGTTGGTCGGCTCGACCCGCAGCAGTGCGCGGTCGCCGACGCCGGCGGCGGTACCCGGCTTCGGCCGGCGCGGCATTGTGATGAGGATCTTTGGCGGCTCGCCGCTCTCGACCTCGTCCCATTCGCTGGGGGAGGCGATCAGTTCGCCGTCAGAATCGCGACCAGTGATGTCGGCGACCAGCGTCGTCGGCAGGCTGTCCGGCTCGGAGACGGTGTGGCGCTTCTTCTTGATGGTGCCGTCGTCGGCAAGCTCGCGCAAAATGCGCTTGAGCTCGATGCGATCGGCGTTCTTCAGGCCGAACTCGCGCGCGATGTCGCGGGTTCCGACCTTTCCTGGATGTGCCTTGATGAAGGCGACGATGGCTTGCCTGTCGGGAAAGCCATGGTCATTCTTGCGTTTCACTTAACCTCTAATTGGTGCCGGCACTCTTCTTGGCCGGAGCTTTGGCTGCGCCACCTGACTTGGTCGCCGAGGTCTTTGCCGTCGACGCCACGCCTGCGCGCGCCTTGCTGGTGGATTCGGTTTTGGTTTTGGCCGCGGTTTTCTTCGCGGCCGGTTTCTTTGGCTTCGGCGCGGTGTCGTCACCGTCCGCGGCCTTCTCTGCAGTCTTCTTGGCCTTGGCCGGCTTCGCAGCCTTCTTTGCCGTCTTGGTGGTTGTCTTGGCCTTGCCGCCGCCCTTGGCGGCGCGCTCGTCGATCAGTGCGATCGCCTGTGCCAGCGTCACCGTGTCCTTTTCGAACTCGGCCGGGATCGTCGCGTTGACGCCGCCCGCGGTGACATAGGCACCGTAGCGGCCGCTCTTCACGGTGACGGTGCCGAGCGAGGGGTGATCGCCGAGCGCCTTGCCGGGATCGGCGCCGAAGCGACGGCTCGGGCCCTTGGCAACCTTTTCCGCGATCAGCGTCACCGCGCGATTGAGGCCGATGTCAAAGACCTCGTCTCCGGCCTCAAGGCTGGCATAGGTCTTCTCGTGCTTCACGAACGGCCCGAAGCGGCCGAGGCCGGCCGTGATCGGTTGGCCGGTCTCGGGATGCTTGCCGATCTCGCGCGGCAGCGACAAGAGCTTGAGCGCAAGCTCGAGCTCGATATCGCTGGGCGATGTGCCCTTGGGGATGCCTGCGCGCTTCGGCTTCTCGCCTTCCTCATAATCCTTCTGCTCGCCGAGCTGGATGTAGGGGCCGAAGCGGCCGGCCTTGACCCAGACATCGCGACCCGTCTCCGGATCCTGGCCGAGCGAACGGTCGGCGGTGGTCTCGCTGTCGGCGGCGAGCTGGCGCGTGTAGCGGCACTCCGGATAGTTCGAGCAGCCGACGAAGGCGCCGAACTTGCCGGCCTTGAGATTGAGCCGGCCGTTGCCGCAGCTCGGGCACTGCCTGATGTCGCCGCCATCCGTGCGCGGCGGATAGATGTGCTGGCCCAGCATGTCGTCGAGCACGTCGAGCACCTGTGCGACGCGCAGATCCTTGATCTCGTCGACAGCGCCGATGAAGCCGGTCCAGAAATCCTTCAGCACCTGCTGCCAGGAGATCTCGTTGTTGGAGATGCGGTCGAGCTGCTCTTCGAGATTGGCCGTGAAATCGTATTCGACGTAGCGGCTGAAGAAGCTCTCCAGGAACGCCACCACGACGCGGCCCTTGTCCTCGCCGTGCAGGCGCTTCTTCTCCAGCTTGACGTAACCGCGGTCCTTCAGCACCTGGAGGATCGAGGCATAGGTCGAGGGCCGGCCGATGCCGAGCTCTTCCATGCGCTTGACCAGCGATGCTTCCGAGAAGCGCGGCGGCGGCTCGGTGAAATGCTGGGTGACGGAAAGCGACTGCCGCTTGAGTGCGTCGTTCGGGCTCATCGCGGGCAGGCGGCGGGAGTCCTCGTCTTCCTCGTCGTCGCGGCCTTCTTGATAGAGTGCCAGAAAGCCGTCGAACTTGACGACCTGGCCGGTGGCGCGCAGCTCCAGCGTGCGACCGCCGGCCTTCGCCGTGATGTCGACGGTGGTGCGCTCGAGTTCGGCCGATTCCATCTGGCTGGCGATAGTGCGCTTCCAGATCAGCTCATAGAGCCGCGCCTGATCGGCATCGAGCTTGCGGCTCATGCTGTCGGGGCGGCGGGAAAGATCGGTCGGGCGGATCGCTTCGTGCGCTTCCTGGGCGTTCTTGGCCTTGGCCTGATACTGGCGCGGTGCATCCGGGACGTAGGCGTTGCCATAGTCCTCGCCGATTACCTTGCGCGCCTGGGTGATCGCAGAGGGATCAATCTGCACGCCGTCGGTACGCATATAAGTAATGAGTCCGGTGGTCTCGCCGCCGATGTCGATGCCCTCATAAAGGCGCTGCGCGATGCGCATGGTGTGCGCCGGCGCAAAGCCGTATTTGCGGCTGGCTTCCTGCTGCAAGGTCGAGGTGGTGAAGGGGGCCTGCGGATTGCGGCGCGCCGGCTTGGCATCGACCGCGGTCACCGCGTAGGTCGCCAGTTCCAGCGCCTTCTTGAAGTCTTCGGCCTCAGCGCCGCTGCCGATGTCGAGGCGCTGGATCTTCTTGCCGTCGGCACCGACGAGGCGCGCCTCGAAGGCATCGCCGCGGGGCGTCAGCAGGGTCGCGATCAGCGACCAATATTCGCGCGGCACGAACTTCTCGATCTCGAGCTCGCGGTCGCAGACGAGGCGCAGCGCCACCGACTGCACACGGCCCGCCGAGCGGGCGCCCGGCAGCTTGCGCCACAGCACGGGAGAAAGGGTGAAGCCGACCAGATAGTCCAGCGCCCGGCGCGCCATATAGGCGTCGACCAGGGCGCCATCGATCTGGCGCGGGTTCTTCATCGCGTCGGTGACGGCCTGCTTGGTGATGGCGTTGAACACCACGCGCTCGATCTTCTGATCCTTCAGCGCGCGCTTCTCTTTCATCACCTCCAGCACATGCCAGGAGATGGCTTCGCCCTCGCGATCAGGGTCGGTCGCCAGAATCAGGCGGTCGGCACCCTTCAGGGACTTGGCGATATCGTTGAGCCGGCCGGCCGCCTTGGGGTCGACCTCCCAGATCATCTTGAAATTGGCGTCGGGATCGACGGAACCGTTCTTCGCAGGGAGGTCGCGGACATGGCCAAATGAGGCCAGAACCTCATAGGACGAGCCCAAATACTTGTTGATCGTCTTGGCTTTCGCCGGCGACTCCACAATGACGATATTCATGTAGTTCCAGTAACTTACGGGGAAATATTGGGCCGATTTCCTCTAGATTCGGGTCGGCCGTTTCGTCCCGAACATGGGTGGTGGGGCGGGTCCTGTCAAATCGAAGGGTGTTGAAAGCCCGCGGATTGGGAAAAGTTTCATATCGAGAAAGTTGCAAATTACCACCTTGGAGTTGCGGCCGCTATCGGCGTAATGTCCCCGCGGGGCATGGATTCGGGTGGGGCTGGTGGCAAAGCCAGAGAAGAAGCGGGCGCGCGCCGCGTCGGGCGCACAAGCAGTTTCGCGCAACGAGGAACCGGGCGAGGGCGGGGCTGATGAGGCGGTTGCCTTCATTGCCGAGCAGGTCGCCAGCTTGCGCAAGCTCGCCGAGCGCCACAAGCTGGACGTGCTCCATTATCTCCTGGGCATGACCAAGCTCGAGGCCGACGAGCATTTGCGGCTACGGAGCAAGCGGAAGCTGTCGTGAGGGTGGCTGTCGCTCCACAACATTCGTCATTCCCCGCGAAGGCGGGGAATCCAGTATGCCGCAGCTTATCGGGGAATCACGACCGCCTCTGGAATACTGGATCGCCCGCCTTCGCGGGCGATGACATCGAGTGTTTGGTCACGGCTTTGCCACAGAGCGACTGGTACGATAGTTATCCCGCCGACCGCCGCCGCGGTGCCGGCCGCGGCTTCAGCGTGATGTCGGCGAGGCTGAGCAACCGTCCATCCTCGGCGTGCAGCTCGAGCTTCTTCACCGGACGGCCTTTGGCACGATCGATCATGATGGTGTCGATCTCCTCGGGCGCATCGTCGAACTCTTCGCTCCATTGCCGGAGCGCGACCAGGATTGGGAACAGGCCGCGTCCCTTCGGCGTCAGCAGATAATCCTGATAGGCGCTGCCGTCGGAGGCGGGGGCTGTTTCCAGAATTCCGTGGTCGACCATTGATCGCAGCCGCGCGGACAGGATGTTCTTGGCCACGCCCAGCTTGCTCTGAAACTCGCCGAAGCGACGCAAGCCGAGCATCGCATCGCGGATGATTATGAGTGACCACCAATCGCCGATCACCTCCAGCGATCGCGCGATCGGGCAGCCATCGCCCTCAAAGCTCGTTCGTTTCACCATCGTCCTGGTCCTATCGCGTTCGCACGATGTTGGGGCGGATCACGCGGATGTGTGGTTGCATCATAAAACCATTCGGCCTAGATGGCAACATAGTTTCATTATGCAACCACTGGAGGCGAACATGAGGCTGACGAATAAGACGGCACTGATCACCGGCGGCAATAGCGGCATTGGCCTGGCAACGGCAAAGCTGTTCGTGGCCGAGGGCGCGAAGGTGACCATCACAGGGCGCAACAAGGAAACGTTGGAGGCGGCCGCAAGGGAACTCGGCCCGAACGCGATCGCGCTCGCTGCGGATGCGACCGACATCGCCGCGACCGAAGCTGCGATCAAGAAGGGCACCGACAAGTTCGGCAAGCTCGACATCTTGTTTGTAAATGCCGGCATCCCCGGCGGCACACCGCTCGGCTCGACGACGCGTGAGATGTTCGAGAAGGTGATCAGCACCAATCTCACCGGCGTGTTCTTCACGGTGCAATCGGCGCTGCCTTATCTCAACGACAACGCCTCGATCATCCTCAATGGATCGGTGATCTCAGTGCTCGGCAATCCCGGCTACTCCGCTTATGGCGCGGCGAAGGCGGGTGTGCGGGCGATGGCGCGGATCATGGCCTCGGAACTCTCGCCGCGCGGCATCCGCGTGAATGTCGTTGCGCCGGGTGCGATCCGCACGCCGATCTGGGGCGCCGCGATTGCAACGCCCGACGCGGAGAAGGCGTTCGAGAAGCGCATCGGGCTCGCGACGCCGCTCGGCCGCATTGGTGAACCCGATCACATCTCGAAGACGGTGCTGTTCCTCGCCTCCGACGATGCCGGGCACATTCAGGGACAGGAGATCTTCGTCGACGGCGGCGCGGTGGCCTCGCCGAGCGGTGCGCCGATCTATCGCTGATGATCAAGTGAAGTGAAAATTGAATCGGCTGGTGCGCCGAAAATGGTTGCGCCGGCCGGTTCCCGCGTCTTGCGAGATGTATTTTCTGAACCTTGCGTGATGCGTTGAACCTTCGCGTGCGCTGCCAAGACCTTTCTACGGGCAGGGGGTCATAAGACCCATTAAAGGGAGCCCGTTATGCCGAAAGCAGCACGCATTTTTGCTCCGATTTCAGACCCGCGTATTTACACTGAACGTTCCGCAGTTCCCGCCAGGCACTCCGACATGTCGGAATTCATTGGGGTTGCCATATTCTCGGGCATCGGCTTGCTCATGTCGCTCGTTGCCGTGATCCTCGGCGTGCAGGGCGCCTGGTTTTAGCTTTGTCGATCTTTCAGCCGCCGCCGGGGTCCGGCAGCGGCTGTCGTCGGCGCAGCCTTACGCCGCTCGCAAGGAGGTGGCCGCCTGGAGCGCGCCGGCCAACGCTTTCTCGCGATGGTCGGGGCCAACCTGGATTCCGTCAGCGACGATGAATTCGGGGTTGGTGATGCCCATGAACGCGAACACGCCGCGCAGATAGCTCTCGAGATGTTCGAGTGAGGCTGCCGGAGTGCCCGGACCGTAGTAGCCGCCACGCGAGATCGCCACGACCACGCGCTTGCCGCCGGCAAGGCCCTGCGGGCCGTTGGCGTCATATTTGAAGGTCTTCCCCGCCACGAGCACGCGATCGATCCAGGCCTTGAGCTGGCTTGGAATCGTAAAATTGTACATGGGTGCGCCGATCACGACGACGTCGGCCGCGAGGAACTCGTCCAGCACGGCTGCGCTTGCCGCGAGATCGGGTCCGAGTTCCGCCGGCGCCGGCGCGCCCTGGGCGGCCGCAAGATGCGATCCGGAGAGATGCGCGAGCGGGGTCTGGGTCAGGTCACGGTAGACGAGGTCGAGCGAGGGCGTCGCCTGTCTGAGCCGGTCGACGATGGCGGCAGAAACCTGTCTGGAGACGGAGTGGGGGCCGAGGACGCTGGAGTCGATATGGAGGAGTTTCATTGGGGTCACCCATGGTATAGATTTGTAACCAGCACTACATGAGTGACTGTCAAAACTCCCGCAAGAACGCACTTTTTTGAGCCATGGGCACATCTTTGGAACCGACACACATCGATTTTCCTGCCGAGCGGAGGCCGGATCCCAACCATTCCGACTGCCGCAGCGTCGCTTCGATCCTCGCGCGCGTCGGGGACAAATGGAGCGTGTTCGTCATCATGATGCTCAGCGACGGACCGAAGCGCTTCAATGAGCTGAAGCGCATGATCAACGGCATCTCGCAGCGGATGCTGACCTTGACGCTGCGCGGGCTGGAGCGCGACGGCCTCGTCACGCGCACGATTTTCCCGACCATTCCGCCGCGCGTCGACTACGAGCTGACCGATCTCGGCCGCGGATTGCAGCAACCGGTGAAGGCACTGGGCGAGTGGGCGATGACCCACCAGGACCAGATCGCGGCGGCAAGAACGCGGTTTGACGAGCGGAACGGCGGCTAGAGCAGCGACACAAGTCCGCCGCCGTGGCGCTCGAGCCGACCGGCGAGCTCGAGCTCCAGCAGCACCATGCGCACGATCGCGGGCGAGGCGCCGGACATCCGCACGATATCGTCGATCGAGATGGGGGCGGGGCCGAGCAGGCCGGTGATCTGATCGCGGTCATGTCCTTGCGGATCGCTCTCGAACGGTTCGCCGTCGGGCTCGCTCGCAGGCCTCATCAACGGCCGCTCCATGATCGGCTGAACCGCGTTGATGATGTCGGACGCTTCGGTGACGAGCGTTGCGCCCTGCTTGATCAGATCGTTGGTGCCGGCGGCGCGCGGATCGAGCGGCGAGCCGGGGACCGCGAACACCTCGCGGCCCTGTTCGGCGGCCATGCGCGCGGTGATCAGCGAGCCCGAGCGGTGCGCGGCTTCCACCACGACCACGCCAAGCGATGCGCCCGAGATCAGCCGGTTGCGGCGGGGGAAGTCGCGGGCGCGCGGCTCATGGCCGAGCGGCATTTCGGAGATCGCTGCGCCCGCGTGATCGAGGATCGCGCCGAGCAGATCGCCATGCTCTGGTGGATAGATGCAGTCGTGGCCGCCGGCGAGCACCGCGATGGTGCCGCTCTCGACGCTGGCGCGATGCGCCGCCTGGTCGACGCCGCGGGCAAGGCCGGAGATGACGATGAAGCCGGCTTCGCCGAGCTCGCGCGCGAGTTGCCCGGCGAATTTCAGGCCGGCGCCGGAAGCATTGCGCGAGCCGACGATCGCGATCATCGGACGCATAAGCGTTGCGACGTCGCCGCGTACGGCGAGCAATGGCGGGGCATCGTCGAGCGTCGCGAGCCGCGCCGGATATCCGTCCTCGCCGGGTGCGAGCCAGGCGATGCCGAACTTGCGGCTTGCGGCGAGCTCGGCCTTCGCATCATCCACGCTGCAGATACGGCCGGATCGCTGTGCGCCGCCGCGGCGCGCCAGATCCGGCAGCCGCTCCAGCGCTGCGCGCGCCGAGCCGAAATGTTCGACCAGTGACCGGAAGGTGCGTGGCCCGACATTGTCGGTGCGGATCAGCCGCAGGCGGTCGATCCGCTCTTGCTCGGTCAGCTCGCTGCTCGGATTGATGGCGTCCACGGTGTCTCCTTGTAGAGGCAGCATGGAACAACCTGAAGGCGTGAGCAAGCGTGGCATGCGCTTGCGCGGCCTTGTCGCAATGCTAAAAGCGATGCCAATAACAAGGGTATTGCCATGATTTCACTTGCCGATCTCCAGCGCCGCATTGAAGCTGGCGAGCTTTCGCCCGATGCCGCGATCGCCCAGTCGCATGCGGCGATCGAGGCCAGGGAGAAGGACGTTCGCGCTTTCGTTCGTCACGACAAGTCGGCGAAAGCGCAGGCCTCCGGACCGCTGCGCGGTATCGCGGTCGGCATCAAGGACATCATCGACACCGCCGATATGCCGACCGAGATGGGCTCGGAGATCTATCGAGGCTGGCAGCCGCGCGCGGATGCGGCTGTGGTGATGATGCTGAAGCGGGCGGGTGCCACCATCATCGGCAAGACCACGACCACGGCGTTCGCCTCGCGCGATCCGACGCCGACCCTCAATCCGCACAATCCCGGCCACACGCCGGGAGGTTCGTCCTCGGGATCGGCGGCCGCGGTCGGCGCCGGCATGATCCCGCTGGCGCTGGGCACCCAGACCGGGGGCTCGGTGATCCGGCCTGCCGCCTATTGCGGAGCTGCTGCGATCAAGCCGTCGTTCCGGATGCTGCCGACGGTCGGTGTGAAATGCTATTCGTGGGCGCTCGACACGGTCGGCCTGTTCGGATCGCGCGCGGAAGATCTCGCGCGCGGACTTTTGGGAATGACCGGCCGCACCGAGTTCTCCGGCATCGTCGCGGCGAAGTCGCCGCGCATCGGCGTGGTCAGGCAGGAGTTTGCCGACGCCGTCGAGCCGGCGGCAGAGGAGGGCTTGCTGGCCGCGATCAAGGCGGCCGAGAAGGCGGGGGCCAGCGTGCAGATTGTCGATCTGCCTGAAGCGGTCAAGGAAGCCTGGCGCATCCATCCCATCATCCAGGATTTTGAGGCGCATCGCGCGCTCGCCTGGGAGTTTGACCAGCACCATGACGAGATCGCGCCGCTGCTGCGCGCCAGTCTCGATGAGACCGTCGGACTGACACCGAAGCAGTACGACGATGCGCGCCGCATCGCCCGCCGCGGCCGTCGCGAGATGGCTGAACTGTTCGAGGGTTTCGACGTGCTGCTCACTTATTCCGCGCCGGGCACGGCGCCGGCCAAGGAGCTCGCCTCGACCGGCTCGCCCCGATACAACCGGCTGTGGACGCTGATGGGCAATCCTTGCGTCAACGTGCCGGTGATGAAGGTCGGAGGCCTGCCTGTTGGCGTGCAGGTGATCGCGCGCTTTGGCAACGATCCCGGCGCGCTCGCTGCGGCGTGGTTTTTGGAGAACGCGCTGGCGAAATCAGGCTAGCGCCGGCTCGGCCACGGGCAAAGCGCGTCGGGCTTCAGTGCCTGTCGTGCCTTGCCTGAGCCAGCGCTCGGCGGCCTCGCGGCCGCTCCTGTGCAAAGTGCGAATGAAGCCGCGGCCGAGATCGGCGGATGAGCGCTGCGCGAGCCCGTCAACGGAGTCTTCGGCCGCGATCCTTGAGAACCGCAGCGTTGGCGCCGCGTGCGCCTGCGCCCATTCGATCGCGGCGATCTCGGCCTTGAGCGCGGCGTTGGCCGCGATCTGGTCGAGACGGCGATCGATCGCGGCGAGCGTGATGGGCACGTAAGCATCGCGCGTCGGCGTGACCTGAACGAGGAGCAAGTCGGCGGTCGTCGATTGCTGCGCCAGCTTGATCAGCGGCGGATTGCCGCCGAAGCCCCCATCCCAATAGGCCTCGCCGTCGATCTCGACCGCGCAGTGCACCAGCGGCGGGCAGGTCGAGGCCAGCGCGACATCGGCGGTGATGACGTCATTGCCGAAAATCTGCAGCTCGCCGTCGCGGATTCGCGTCGCCGCGATCAGCAGCTTCGGGCATTTCGCGTCGCGCAAGGCGGCAAAATTGATGTCGCGCGAGAGCGTCTGGCGCAGCGGGTCGAGATCGAACGGATCGAACTGGCCGGAGCGCAGCGTCGCCCCGAAGGCGACGGAGCTTCCCGCCGGCGAGAAGCCGCCGACCAGCATCAGCGAGCGGAACGAGGCCTCGTGCATCAGCCGGGTCCAGAACCGGTTCAGACGATTGCGGGCGCCTTCGCGGCCGCCTTCGGCAAGGCCGCAGCCGAGCAGCAGCGCGTTGATGGCGCCGGCGCTGGCGCCGCTGACGGTGTCGAATTCGATGGACGGCTCTTCCAGCAGCCGCTCCAGCACGCCCCAAGTGAAGGCGGCAAAGGTGCCGCCGCCTTGGAGCGCCAACGAAAGTTTTCGCGGTGGCCATTGGTTCGCACGCGTTCGCACGGGTGCGGGCCTCGGTGCCACGTCGACCGTTACAGGGGCTTGCGCGATGCGAGCAGGCTGCGGCGGCGGAACGGGAGCTGGCTCTGGGGCCGGAGGCGGCGAGGGCGCATCCGACCAGACGTTGGTCAGCGAGAGCAGGCGGCTTGCCGCAGTGCCCTGCGAGCCACCACCATCATGCGTGCCGTCAATCTTCTCGCTCATTCTGAGCTACCGCGTAACGCCATGTCCACGGTCAGGATGACAGGCAAGGAACCTGACCGCCACTAGCTCCCGCGAGTCGGATGAAAGTTGCGAACAGGATTTGGCATATAATGCGGAGAGGGCGCGGCGGTATCCGTACTTTTTCCGGTCTCGGAATCGAAAGCGGGACTTAAGCCTTCTCGCCGATGCGGCCTTCTTTTCCTGATTGCAGCCGCTTGATGTTCTCGCGATGCATGTAGAACAGCAGCAGCGTCAGCACGGCGGACAGCGAGGCCAGGGCAAGGTGGCCGAACCACCACAGGAACAGCGGCGTGATGAACGCCGCCACCAGCGCCGAGAGCGAGGAGTAGCGGGTGGTGAAGGCAGTCGCCAGCCAGATCACGCAGAACACCAGCGCTGCCGGCCAGAACAGGCCGAGCAGGATGCCGATATAGACGGCGACGCCCTTGCCGCCCTTGAACTTGAGCCAGACCGGGAAGAGGTGGCCGAGGAAGGCGCCGAGTCCCGCCAGCATCGCGGCATTGGGGCCGGCGAGATAGCCCGAAATCACCACCGCCGCGGTGCCCTTGAGCGCGTCGAGCAGCAGGGTTGCCGCGGCGAGGCCCTTGCGGCCGGTGCGCAGCACGTTGGTGGCGCCGATATTGCCGGAGCCGATCGAGCGCAGATCCTGCGTGCCGGCGAGCTTGGTCAGCACCAGCCCGAATGGAATCGAGCCGAGGAGGTAGCCGATGACGAAGGCCACCGGCAGGAATGCATCAAGCCCCACGGCGGCCTCTCCATGGCTGACATAACCAGCGCCCATTAGACATGCTCGTAAACCGTTCGTCCGCCGACGATGGTCCTGATGGCGCGGCCTGTAAAGCGCGCTTCGTCGAACGGGGTGTTCTTGCAGGGTGATTTGAGGTCGGCGGGATCGACCACCCAGGGGACATCAGGGTCGATCACCACGACATCGGCCGGGCTGCCCACGCGCAGGGTTCCGCCTGCTAGACCCAGCAATTCGGCCGGCCGTGTCGACATCGCCCGGATCAGCGTCTTGAGGTCGAGCTCGTCATTGTGCACCAGCCGCAGGCCCGCCGGCAGCATGGTCTCGAGCCCGATGGCGCCGGGAGCGGCTTCCGCGAAGGGCAGACGCTTGACCTCGACGTCCTGCGGATTGTGATCGGACATGATGACGTCGACGAGGCCGGAGGCCACCGCCTCGACCAGCGCGCGGCGATCGTCCTCGCTGCGCAGCGGCGGCGACAATTTCAGGAAGGACCGGTAGGGCCCGATGTCATTCTCGTTCAGCGCAAGATGATTGATCGAGACCGAGGCGCTGACGGCAAGGCCGGCGTCGCGGGCGCGCTTCAGGATCTCGAGCGAGTCGACGCAGGACAGCGAGGCCGCGTGATAGCGGCCGCCGGTGAGCGCGACGAGGCGCATGTCGCGCTCCAGCATCACGGCCTCCGCGGCGTTCGGGATGCCCATCAGGCCGAGCCGGCTCGCGAACTCGCCTTCGTTCATCACGCCTTCGCCGACGAGGTCGGGGTCCTCGGTGTGATGCACGATCAGCGCGTCGAAATCGCGGGCGTAGGTCAGCGCGCGCCGCATCACCTGCGAATTGGTCACGCTGCGGTCGCCATCGCTGAAGGCAATCGCGCCGGCGGCCTTGAGCAGGCCGAACTCGGTCATCTCCTCGCCGCGCATGCCTTTGGTCAGCGCGGCCATCGGCTGGATGTTGACGATCGCGGTGTCGCGTGCGCGGCGCATCACGAAGTCGACGGTCGCCGAGTTGTCGATGACCGGCGACGTTTCGGGCTGGCAGATGATGGTGGTGATACCGCCGGTCGCGGCCGCCTGGCTCGCCGACGCAAAGGTTTCGCGATGGCTGAAGCCAGGCTCGCCGACAAAGGCGCGCATGTCGATCAGGCCGGGGGCCACGATCTTGCCGGAGCAGTTGACGACGTCGGTACCTTCGGGGACGCCGGCAGCACCAATGCCGCGGCGGGTCTCGCGGATGATGCCGTCGGCAATCAGGACGTCGCCGGGGCCGTCGAAATCCCTCGAGGGGTCGACGACGCGGGCGTTGGCGAGCAGGATCGGGCGGCGGTCGGTCAGCATGGGCATCACGCGTTCGGAAGGTTACGGGCGAGCGCTTCCAGCACCGCCATGCGCACGGCAACCCCCATCTCCACCTGTTCGCGGATCAGGGACTGCGCGCCGTCGGCAACCGCGGTGTCGATCTCGACGCCGCGGTTCATGGGACCCGGATGCATCACCAGCGCGTCGGGCTTGGCGTAGGCGAGCTTCTTCTGGTCGAGCCCAAAATAGTGGAAATATTCCGAGGTCGACGGCACGAAGGAGCCGTTCATGCGCTCGCGCTGCAGCCGCAGCATCATGACGATGTCAGCGCCGTTGAGGCCCTCGCGCATGTCGCGCGCGACTTCGACGCCCATCCGCTCGATGCCGGGCGGCAGCAGCGTGGAGGGGCCGACGACGCGGACGCGGGCGCCCATGGTGTTGAGCAGGATGATGTTGGAGCGGGCGACGCGCGAATGCAGCACGTCGCCGCAGATCGCGACGACGAGGCCCTCGATCCGGCCCTTGTTGCGGCGGATGGTGAGCGCGTCGAGCAGCGCCTGGGTCGGATGCTCATGCGCGCCGTCGCCGGCATTGATCACGGAACCGTCAACCTTGCGCGCCAGCAGTTCCACCGCGCCGGAGGCGTGATGGCGCACCACCAGGATATCAGGGTGCATGGCGTTCAGCGTCATCGCGGTGTCGACCAGCGTCTCGCCCTTCTTGATGGACGAGGAGGACACCGACATGTTCATGACGTCGGCGCCGAGGCGCTTGCCTGCGAGCTCGAACGAGGATTGGGTCCGGGTGGAGGCCTCGAAGAAGAGGTTCACCTGCGTCCGTCCACGCAGGACGGTGCGCTTCTTGTCAACCTGGCGGTTGAGCTCGACATATTCTTCGGACAGGTCGAGAAGGCCGGTAATGTCGGCCGCGGAAAGGCCCTCGATGCCCAGCAAATGCCGGTGGCCGAGGACGAAGGTCGATTTCGATGTCATTAAAGCGAGAGCTATAGGCGCGGATGGCGGGGGGAGCAAGGGCCAATGCCGGGGCGGGGAGTTATCCCCTGATCTGTCTGACTTCTCGCCGCAAAAAGGGCTTGGATGGCCGGGACAAGCCCGACCAGGCGATGCAGGGGCATTCCGTGAAATCAATTCGAATTGCAATTGTACTGATCGCGACCGTTTCCGCAGCCCACGCCCAGTCACTCCCCGGCGGCTTCGTCTATCTGCGCGATATCGATTCCAGCATCATCCAGGACATCCGCTATGCGACTGCGAACAATTTCGTCGGCCGTCCGCTCGCCGGCTACGGCGCCGGTGAGTGCGTGGTGAAGCGGGACGTGGGCTTGCGGCTGAAAGCGGTCCAGCAGGAACTGGCTGCGCAGAACCTGTCGCTGAAAATGTTCGACTGCTACCGGCCGGCGCGCGCCTCGCTCGACATGGTGAGATGGTCGCAGAACGGCCATGAGAGCGCAGCAGATCGACGCTATAACCCGCGGATCGCCAAGACCGAGCTGTTTCGTCTCGGCTATATCGCAAGCCGCTCGCAGCATTCGACGGGCGCGGCGCTCGACCTCACGCTGGTCGATCTGAAGGCCGACAATTCGGCCAGGATTGATCCCGCAAAATCCTACGCCGATTGCACGGCGCCGGTCGCGGCGCGGCTGCCGGAAGGCAGCGTCGACATGGGCACCGGCTATGACTGCACCGATGAGAAAGGGCATACCGCAGCACCGTCGATCTCGCCCGATCAGCGCGCCTGGCGCAAGCGGCTGGTGGCGGCGATGGCGAGGCAAGGCTTTGTGAACTATTCGAAGGAGTGGTGGCATTTTTCCCTGCCGGGGGCGGGCGGGGCGGCCTATGATTTCCCGATCCAGCCGCGGCGGAACTGATTCCGGTCCGAGACCCGTCATGACCCAGCCTGTATTCGCGACCCACGAGGTCTTCAACCAGTCGCCACCCTTTGAGGATGTCGACCTGTTTGCCGTGGACCGTCCGCTGGTCGAGGCCGTGAAGGCCAATGGTGGCGCCGCAGCGGAACGGGAGCTGTCGGAGTTCGGCAAGCATTGGGGCTCGGCGGCGATGGCCGATCGCGGGCGCGTCGCGAACGAGAACACGCCGAAGCTCCGCACCTTCGATGCCAAGGGCAACCGCCGCGACCATGTCGAGTTTCATCCTGGATATCACGAGCTGATGGCGCACAGCGCGCACGCGGGCCTGCACAATTCGACGTGGACCGCGGACGGGAAGCCTGTGGGCGACGCCGCCGAAGTCATACGTGCGGCAAAATTCTACATGGCCGCGCAAGTCGAGACCGGCCATCTCTGCCCGATCACGATGACGCGCGCCTCGGTCGCCGCGCTGGCGATGCAGCCGGACCTGCTCGGCAAGGTGATGCCGGTGCTGTCGACCAAAAGCTACGATCCGAGCTTTGCGCCGTGGTGGGACAAGCGCGGCATGACACTCGGCATGGGCATGACCGAGAAGCAGGGCGGCACCGACGTGCGCGCCAACATGACGCGCGCGGTGCGCGATGGGAATGCTTATCGCGTCACCGGCCACAAATGGTTCATGTCGGCACCGATGTGCGATGCGTTCCTGGTGCTGGCACAGGCCGAGCAGGGACTGACCTGCTTCTTCATGCCGCGCTTTGCGCCTGATGGCTCAGTCAATGCGATCCAGTTCCAGCGGCTGAAGGACAAGCTCGGCAATCGTTCGAACGCGTCGTCCGAGGTCGAGTTTGTCGGCGCCTATGCCGAACGCGTCGGCGAGGAGGGCAAGGGCATCCGCACCATCATCCAGATGGTGCAGCTGACGCGGCAGGATTGCGCGATTGCCTCTAGCGGCCTGATGCGCTCAGGCCTCGCCCATGCGTTGCATCACGCCCGTCACCGCAGCGTGTTCCAGAAGCATCTCGCCGATCAGCCCTTGATGCAGGCCGTCCTCTCCGACATGGCGCTGCATGTGGAGGCTAGCATAGCGCTGGTGATGCGGCTTTGCCGCGCTTTCGACCGCGCGCCGCATAATGCGGCGGAGGCCGCCTATATGCGGCTGTTGACGCCCGCGATCAAATACTGGACCTGCAAGAGTGCGCCGCCATTCCTTTACGAGGCGATGGAGTGCCTCGGCGGCAACGGCTATGTCGAGGACGGCATTCTGGCGCGCCATTACCGGGAGTCGCCGGTCAATGCGATCTGGGAAGGTTCGGGCAATGTGATGTGCCTCGACGTACTCCGCGCGCTCTCGCGCGAGCCGGAGGCGGCGATGGCCGTGCTGCAAACGCTGGCGGCCGAGACGAAAGGCCTGCCCGGGGCAGGCGAGGTTGTCGCCTTCATCGGCAAGACCTTCCGCCGCGCCGATGGCGAGCGCGTTGCGCGGCTGGCGGTCGAGAAGCTGGCGCTGCTGGCTGCGGCCGCTGCGCTCAACGACATGTCGCCTCACAACGCTGAACTGTTCGCCACCACCCGCCTCGCCACCAATCACGCCAGCATGTATGGCGCAGTCGAGCTCGAGGGTGGCGACGTGCGCGCGCTGCTCGGGCGGGCGCTGCCGTGAATCTTTTTGCATCCACATCTGCACCGTCATTCCGGGGCGCCCGAAGGGCGAACCCGGAATCTCGAGATTCCGGGTTCGATGCTGCGCATCGCCCCGGAATGACGGCAGTCCGTTAACGAAAGTCTCCTGATGGACTCCCTCAATCCCGACCATCCGTCGTTGACCATGACGCCGGCGCGGCCGCGCGTCTGGAAGTTCTGGGGCACGGCGTTGTGGGGCTTTTTGCTCCTTGTCGCGATGTTCGTCGGGCAGCTCGGCGCGGTCGTGTTGCTCGTGGTGGGTCGCGGTCTGTCTCTCAACCTCGCATCGATGCAGGTCGTCGGCGCCGAGCCTAAAGCGCTCGCCCTGTCGGTCATCATGGGGCTGCCCGCGACGCTTCTCGTTGCGTGGCTCGCCATTCGTATCAGGAAGGCCTCCTTCGTCGATTATCTCGCGCTGCATTGGCCGTCATGGCGGCAAATCGTGCTTGGCGCGGTCGGTCTCATCCTGATCGTGCTCGCCTGGGAAGTTGTCTCCCGCTCGCTGGGCCGCGAGGCGACGCCCGGCTTCATGACCGATCTCCTCAAATCGGGGCGCGACAAGGGCGGCGCGCTGCTGCTCCTGCTGGCGTTCAGCCTGGCCGCGCCGATGTCGGAGGAGGTGCTCGCGCGCGGATTCCTCTATCGCGGCTGGTCGGAAACCTTTCTGCGTGTGCCCGGCGCGATCGTACTGTCGTCGCTGGTGTGGACGGTGGTGCACATCCAGTACGATCTCTACTTCCTCGCCGAGGTTTTCTCGATTGGTCTGTGGTTCGGCTATATGCGTTATCGCGCGGGCTCGTTGTGGCTCACCATCGTGCTGCATGGGCTGAACAACATGACCGCGGTGGTGCTGACGACGTGGTTGGGAAGCTAGCCGAGCGCTCGCCCCACGTTCCGTCATTGCGGGCCACCGGGTCCGCGCGAAGCGCGGCCCGATGACGAGGCGTGAGAGGTGCGCTTGCGCCGACGAACTCTACGCCACCAGCGCGATCGCGATCGGCATCGTGATCGCCGCCAGGATCGTCTGCAGCGTGATGATCTGGGCCAACAGCGGCGCATCGCCACCCATTTGGCGGGCCAGCACATAGGCGCTCGGCGAGGTCGGCACCGCCGCGCAGATCGCGACGATCGCGAGGTTGGTGCCTGACAGTCCGAACCAGATGGCGAGCGCCAGTGCGAGCACCGGCATCAGGGCCAGCTTGAACGCCACGCCGATCGACGCGCCCAGGCTCGGACGGAGCAGACCCTTGAGCTGAAGGCCGGCGCCGGTGACGAGCAGGCCAATGGCGAGCGAGGAGCGGCCGAGCGCGTCAGCGACCTCGTGCCAGATCTTTGGCAGCGGCAGATGGACGACATTGATGCCCATGCCGATGACGCAGGCCCAGATCAGGGGATTGCGGATCACGGTCATGGCGATCGCGCGCGCGGATTGCTTCTCGGGCGATGCGTAATGCGCGAGCACGGCGACGCTGAACACGTTCACAAGGGGGATGATCGCGACCATGGCGACAGAGGCCAGGGCCAGGCCGACGTCGCCGTACAGATTCGCAGAGACGGACAGCGCCACATAGGTCTGCCAGCGCGTCGCTCCCTGGAAGATCGAGGTGAAGGCGGGACCGTCGATGTCGAGCCGCGACAGGGCCGGGCGCAGCGCAAGGCAGAGCAGCGACATCGCGAGTGCCGCCAGCAGCAGCGCGCCGCCGACGCCGGCGACCGGCACTTTTGAGAGATCGGCCTTCACCAGCGTCTGGATCAGCAGCATCGGGAACAGCACGAAATAGGTCAGCCGTTCCAGCCCGTGCCATTGCGTGTCGAGCCGCATCAGGCTGTGCCGGAGCACCACGCCGATCACGATGAGAATGAAGACCGGCAGCAGTGCCGCGATCACGACGACCATGGATCAGCCAGCCCCTGGGCTGGCGCGCAGATTGGCGAGCCGGTCGAGCGCGCCTTGCAGGATGAAGATCGCGGCGTGCTCGTCGATCACCTCGGCGCGCTTGGCGCGGCTGACGTCCATGCCGATCAATTCGCGCTCGACGGCCGCGGTTGACAGACGCTCGTCCCAGAGACCAATGGGGAGCGTGGTCAGATTGGCCAGATTGCGGGCGAAAGCGCGAGTCGATTGCGCGCGCGGCCCCTCGCTGCCGTCCATGTTGATGGGAAGACCGAGCACGATGCCGACCACCTTGCGTTCGGTTGCAATGGCGAGGAGGCGGGCTGCGTCCTGCTTGAATTGCTTGCGTTGAATGGTTTCGACACCGGTCGCGAGGCGGCGGTCCGGATTGGACACGGCGACACCAATGGTCTTGGTGCCGAGATCGAGGCCGATCAACCCGCCGCGTTCGGGCCAGTGGGTTGCAGCATCGATGAGAGGCAGGATAAGAGCCGGCATGGTTTAGCGCATATCACGCGGCGCGCTGCGGAGTGAACCGGGAACATGGATGCGCTGACATTATTCGGTCTGTTTGCGGTGACGGCGATGCTGGTCACTTACGCCTTCGAGGACCGCAGTCCCTGGTTCGTGCTGTTGTTCGCGGCCTCCTGTGCCCTCGGTTCGGCCTACGGCTTCCTGCAAGGGGCTTGGCCGTTCGGCCTGGTTGAGGCGATCTGGGCCGTGGTGGCATTGCGGAGGTGGTCCATCAGGCCGCGATGATTTCGTCGTCCTTGGTCAGGCAGGATACAAAGCCTTCGAGCGCGCTGGTTTGATGGCCGGCGCGCCGCTGGATGAACAGTGTCTCGACGCGCCCGTGCGAGGGGCTCAGCGCGTGCATCGTCACGCTGCCGGTCATCGCGCTGCGCTCGACCACCGCGCGGGGCAGCAACGTGACGCCCATATCGGCAGCGACGCAGCCGATCATGCCATCCAGCGTGCCGAGCTCGAAGCGCGCGGCCGAAGGCCAGCCGAATTCGACGAAGATCTGTTCGAGGCGCTGGCGATAGGTGCAGCCGGTGCGGAACACCAGGGCGGTCGGGCCCGACTCGGGCGTGCCTGCGCGCAACTCGGCAAGCGAGGCCCAGCGCCGCGCGCTGACCAGCACCAGCTCTTCCCGGAATGCGCTTGTCACGGAGAGGTCGTCATGCGCGATGGGGCCGGCGACGAAGGCGCCATCGAGCGTGCCTTCGAGCACACCGGCGACGAGATCGGCGGTCGTTGACGTGCGCAGGCTGAGGCGTACTGCCGGGAAGCGACGGTGGAAGTCGGCGAGCAGCGGCGGCAATCGCACTGCCGCGGTCGTCTCCATCGAGCCGATCGAAAGCGGTCCTTTCGGCTCGCCATCGTCGCGCGCCGCGAGCAGGGCTTCGCGCGACAGCGCGGCCATCCGATGCGCGTAGGGGAGGAGGCGCTTGCCGGCGCCTGTCAGCGCCATGCCGCGGCTGTGACGCTCGAACAATGGCGTGCCGATCTCGGCCTCCAGGGCTTTGATGCGCTGGGTGACATTGGATTGCACCGTGTTGAGCTCTTCGGCGGCGCGGGTGATGCCGCCGGTGCGGGCGACCGCGGCAAAGGTCTGGATGTCGCTCAGTTCCATGGCGTCGTTTCGCTTTTGTGATGGCAGCGTTCGCAACAATTCATTTTTCGAGAATGCTAGTTGGGCTTACTCTTCCTGTCCAGAGTGGGAGACCCCATGCCGATCGCCACGCCGTTGACGGAGCTTCTCGGGATCAAGCATCCGATCCTGTCGGCGCCCATGGATACGATCGCGGGCAGCCGGCTAACCCGTGCCGTGAGCGAGGCGGGTGGCTTCGGCATTCTGGGTGGCGGCTACGGTGACCGCGCCCGGCTTCAGTCCGAGGCCGCGGAGCTGAAGGGCTTTGCACCGTTCGGGATCGGCTTCATCACATGGAGCCTGGCAAAGCAGCCCGAGCTTCTCGACATTGCGCTCGAAGCGCACCCTCAAGCCGTCATGCTGTCGTTCGGCGATCCCGCGCCGTTCGCGCCGCGGATCAAAGTGAGTGGGGCGCGCTTGATCTGCCAGGTGCAGAACGAGGACATGGCGAAGCAGGCGCTCGATTCCGGCGCGGAGATTTTGGTCGCGCAGGGGACCGAGGCAGGCGGCCATGGCGCCTCGCGCACGACGGTCGATATCGTGCCTGCGATCGTCGATCTCGCGGCCGGGCGCATCCCAGTCGTTGCGGCCGGCGGCATTGCCGATGGTCGGGGGCTCGCAGCGATGATGATGTTAGGCGCATCCGGCGTGCTGGTCGGCACGCGTTTCTATGCGAGCGTCGAGGCCAATGGTGCCGACGCAGCCAAGGAACGCATTCGCGCGGCCGACGGCAACGGCACCGTGCGCGGCGTCGTCCCCGATTGGTCGCGAAAACTGTTCTGGCCGACGCCGTTCACTGCGCGCACGCTGGTCAACAACCATATCAAGACCTGGACCGGCCGTGAGATCGAGCTGCTGCAGCGCGCGGACGAGATTGCCAAGGACTATGCCGCGGCAAAAATGGCGGGCGATTTCGAAATTGCGGCCGTCTTTGCCGGAGAAGCGGTCGGCCTGATCCATGATATTCCACCGGCGGCCGAGATCGTGGAACGGATTGCGTCCGAGGCCGAGCAGTTGCTGGACGGCCGGCGCAATTCCATCGCGTCGCTCGCCTGAACCAAGAGAGAACAACCATGTGGCCTGACCGTCGACTGATCGATCTGTTCAAGACCGAATTCCCGATCGTGCTGGCGCCGATGGCCGGCGTGATGGATGCGGAGCTGGTGATCGCCGTGGCCGAGGGCGGCGGACTTGGCTCATTGCCGAGCGCAATGCTGTCGCCGGAGAAGGCGCGCGAGCAGGTCAACGTCATTCGCCAGCGCGTGAAGGCGCCGGTGAACATGAACTTCTTCTGCCACACGCCGATCGAGCTCACGGCGGAGGCTGAGGCGCGCTGGAAGCAGCGGCTCACTGGTTACTACACCGAGCATGGTCTCGATCCGGCGGCGCCCATCAATGCGGCCAACCGGGCGCCATTCGATGCCGCCTTCTGCGAGGTCGTCGAGGAGCTGAAGCCGGAGGTCGTCAGCTTCCATTTCGGCCTGCCGGAGCAGGCGCTGCTCAAGCGCGTCAAGGCGGCGGGCTGTCTCGTCATTTCGTCCGCCACGACCGTGCAGGAAGCGGTCTGGCTCGAGCAGCATGGCGCTGATGCCGTCATCGCACAGGGCGCCGAAGCGGGCGGCCATCGCGGCATGTTCCTGACCGAGAAGATCGCGGAGCAGCCCGGCACCTTTGCGCTGGTGCCGCAGGTCGCCGATGCCGTGAAGGTGCCTGTCATCGCCGCGGGTGGCATCGCGGACGGACGCGGCATCGCCGCGGCCTTCGCACTTGGCGCCTCCGGTGTGCAGATCGGCAGCGCCTATTTGCGCTGCCCGGAGTCCAAGGTCAGCGCGGGCGGCCGCAAGGCACTCGCCGAGGCGCGGGACGATTCCACCGTCATCACCAATGTGATGACCGGCCGCCCGGCGCGCGGTGTCCAAAACCGCCTGATGCGCGAGGCGGGCCCGATCTCGCCGGACGCGCCGCCGTTTCCCCATGCCGCGACGGCCCTGGCGCCGCTCAAGGCTGCTGCCGAGAAGCAGGGCAAGGTGGACTTTACCAATCTGTGGGCCGGGCAAGCCGTCGCCCTGGGCCGTGAGGTCCCTGCGGCCGAATTGACCCGGGATTTTGCCAAATCGGCGCTGGCCCGCATGAAAGCGCTGGCCGGCTAGGGCGCGATATGATCATCGCGCTTTAGGTTATTGTTTGCGCATGATCTTTCGGAAAACCGCTGCGCACTTTTCCGGATCATGCGCCCGCGCCGGTTGCGGCGCAAAACCGGCCTCTGCTATACGGCACATAGGTTTTGCCGTGAGAGGCCTTATATAATGTCCGTCGACGCCGCTACCGTCCGCCGCATCGCGCATCTAGCGCGCATTGCGGTTGCTGAGGACGAGGTTCCGCATCTGCAAGGCGAGCTCAACGCCATGCTCGCCTTTGTCGAGCAGCTCTCGGAGGTCAATGTCGAGGGTGTGGAGCCGATGACCTCGGTGACCCCGATGCAGATGAAGAAGCGGCAGGACGTGGTCACCGACGGCGAGATCGCCGACGATATCGTTGCCAATGCGCCGGCGACCGAAGGTCACTTCTTCCTGGTGCCCAAGGTCGTCGAATAATTCCCAGGACGCCTCCCGATGTGCATGCTTTGCGACGATGAGAAGGCCTATCAGGCCTACATGAACTACCTCGACAAAATGGAGCGGCAGGGCAAGGCTGCCGATCCCAATGTCGCCGTCAATGCCGTGCTCGACGAGCTCCAGGCCGCCGCGAATGTGGCCGAAAAAAAAGACGACCCGGCCAACGACAAGACCCTGTCTCCGTTCTTCTGCAGCCCGATCAATAAATGACCGATTTGACATCGCTGACGCTCGCCGAGGCCCGCAAGGGTCTCGCCGACAAGACTTTCACGTCACTCGAGCTGACTGACGCGCATCTTTCCGCGATCGAGAAGGCGCGCCTGCTCAACGCCTTCGTTCTGGAGACGCCCGACCAGGCGCGCAGCATGGCACGGGAGGCCGACGCCAAGCTCGCCAAGGGCGAGGCTGGCCCGCTCGCCGGCATTCCGCTCGGCATCAAGGACCTGTTCGCGACCAAGGGCGTGCGCACGACGGCCTGCTCGAAGATCCTCGGCAATTTCGTGCCGACCTATGAGTCCACGGTGACCTCGCAGCTCTGGCGCGACGGCGCCGTGATGCTCGGCAAGCTCAACAATGACGAGTTCGCGATGGGCTCGGCCAACGAGACCTCGTGCTTCGGTCCCGTCGGCAATCCCTGGCGGCGTGAGGGAAGCAATACGACGCTGGTGCCGGGCGGCTCATCCGGTGGCTCTGCGTCGGCTGTCGCCGCGCTGCTCTGCATGGGCGCGACCGCGACCGACACTGGCGGCTCGATCCGCCAGCCGGCGGCGTTCACCGCGACCGTCGGCATCAAGCCGACCTATGGCCGCTGCTCGCGCTGGGGCATCGTCGCCTTCGCGTCCTCGCTCGACCAGGCAGGCCCGATTGCGCGCAGCGTGCGAGACAGCGCAATGCTGCTGCGTTCGATGGCCGGTCATGACCCGAAGGACACCACCTCGGTCGACATCGCGGTGCCTGATTACGAGGCCGCGATCGGCAAGTCGGTGAAGGGCATGAAGATCGGCATCCCCAAGGAGTATCGTCTCGACGGCATGCCGGCCGAGATCGAGAAGCTGTGGAGCGAGGGCGCGGCCTGGCTGAAGGCGGCCGGCGCCGAGCTGGTCGAGGTGTCGCTGCCGCACACGAAGTACGCGCTGCCGGCTTACTACATTGTGGCACCCGCGGAGGCGTCCTCGAACCTCGCGCGCTATGACGGCGTCCGCTACGGCTTGCGCGAGCAGGGCAAGAGCATCACCGAGCTCTACGAGAATACCCGCGCTAGCGGCTTTGGTGCCGAGGTGCGCCGCCGCGTCATGATCGGCACCTATGTGCTCTCGGCCGGTTATTACGACGCCTATTATCTGCGGGCCCAGAAGGTGCGCACGCTGATCAAGAAGGACTTTGAGGATTGCTTCGCCAAGGGCGTGGACGCGATCCTGACGCCCGCGACCCCGTCGGCCGCCTTCGGCATCGGCGAGAAGGGCGGCGCCGACCCTGTCGAGATGTATCTCAACGACATCTTCACGGTGACCGTGAACATGGCGGGCCTGCCGGGCATCGCGGTCCCATCAGGCAAGGACGCGCAGGGCCTGCCGCTCGGGCTTCAGTTGATCGGCCGCCCGTTCGACGAGGAGACGCTGTTCTCGCTCGGCGAGGTGATCGAGCAGGCCGCCGGCCGCTTCACGCCCGCGAGGTGGTGGTGAATGTCGCCGATTTCATCGCGAGCCTCGACGGCGCGGCACCCGCGCCTGAGCTGAACGCGCCGCTCAGAGGTCTCTGGTGGGCTGCGAAAGGCGACTGGGACCAGGCGCACAAGATCGTCCAGGACGATCAGGGTCGCGACGCCGCCTGGGTGCACGCCTATCTGCACCGCGTCGAAGGTGACCTCGGAAATGCCGGCTACTGGTATCGCCAGGCTGGCCAGCCGGTCGCAATGGATTCATTGGAAGCGGAGTGGCAGCGGATCGCTGCCACGCTGCTCGGGAGCAAGACATGAGCACGGCCACGCACAAGCTTCTCAAGGGCGCCACCGGTGACTGGGAGGTGGTCATCGGCATGGAGATCCATGCCCAGGTGACATCGAACTCAAAGCTGTTCTCGGGCGCCTCCACCGCGTTCGGTGGTGAGCCGAATACGCAGGTGTCGTTGGTCGACGCCGCGATGCCGGGCATGCTCCCCGTCATCAACGAGGAATGCGTCAGGCAGGCTGTCCGGACCGGGCTTGGGCTGAACGCGAAGATCAATCTTCGCTCGGTGTTCGACCGCAAGAACTATTTCTATCCCGATCTGCCGCAGGGCTATCAGATCAGCCAATACAAGTCGCCGATCGTCGGCGAGGGTGAGGTGCTGCTCGAGCTCGAGGGCGGCAAGACCGCCACCGTCGGCATCGAGCGGCTGCATTTGGAGCAGGACCCGGCGAAAATGCTGCACGACAAGTTGCCGTCGCAGTCATTGATCGATCTCAATCGCTGCGGCGTCGCGCTGATGGAAATTGTCTCCAAGCCTGATATCCGCGATGCCGAGCAGGCCAAGGCCTATGTCACCAAGCTGCGCTCGATCCTGCGCTATCTCGGCACCTGCGACGGCGACATGGAGAAGGGGTCTCTGCGCGCTGACGTCAACGTCTCCGTGCGCAAGCCGGGCGCGCCGCTTGGCACCCGCTGCGAGATCAAGAACCTGAACTCGATCAACTTCATCGGTCAGGCGATCGAGTACGAGGCGCGGCGCCAGATCGAGATCATCGAGGACGGCGGCAAGATCGACCAGGAGACGCGCCTGTTCGACGCCAACAAGGGCGAAACGCGCGCGCTGCGCTCCAAGGAGGAGGCACACGACTACCGCTACTTCCCCGATCCGGATCTGTTGCCGCTGGAGTTCAGTCAGAGCTTCGTCGACGAGCTGAAGGCGAAGCTGCCGGAGCTGCCGGACCAGAAGAAGGCGCGCTTTGTCGCAGACTTCGGCCTGTCGGCCTATGATGCGAGCGTGCTGGTGGCCGAGCGCGAGAGCGCGATGTTCTACGAGACGGTGCTCGACAGGCTCGCCAACCGCGTTCGCGACGCCAAGATGGCGGCGAACTGGGTGATCAACGAGCTGTTCGGCCGTCTCAACAAGGAAGGCCGGGATATTACGGGCTCTCCAGTGTCATCCGAGCAGCTCGCGGCGATCATCGACCTGATCGGCGAGGGCACGATCAGCGGCAAGATCGCCAAGGATCTTTTCGAGATCGTCTGGCAGGAGGGCGGAGACCCGCGCGCGCTGGTCGAAAGCCGCGGCATGAAGCAGGTGACGGATCTTTCGGCGATCGAAAAGGTTGTCGACGACATCATCGCAGCCAATCCCGACAAGGCCGCGCAGGTGAAGGACAAGCCGCAGTCGCTGGGCTGGTTCGTCGGCCAGGTGATGAAGTCATCAGGCGGCAAGGCCAACCCGCAGGCGGTCAACGAGCTGCTGAAGTCCAAGCTCGGCGTCTGATCTCGCGCGATCGGACGAGGTGACGACATGCTTCGTCACCTCGCGATGCGACGCACGCACGCGTCATCGACGGCAAGCATCATCCCATTCGAGCGCGCAGCTCCACCGAATCGCAGTCCGCGCGATTCGCTCAAAACGGCGACTTGCACACGCTCAGACGAGCGCTTCCGCCGTTAAGCATGAAAATAATTTCGTTGCCAAAAAACGCGACTCAGAGTCCGCGACTCTGCCTTGCGAGGCAATCGTGCGCGTTGTCGCGCGCTTCATCGCATCGATCGCGCGCGATGTGCGCGCGCAGAATCTTACTTGCTGCATAGTGTTTTCTTGCAATCGCAGTGCTCGACAACGTCGATGCTGCGCGACGCATTTGCAATCGTAGACGCGTGTTGCCGCTGATCGGCAAATCAAGCGCGGCTGGCGCACGGGCGCTGCGTCGTCAACACTTCCTTAAGTGAGAAGATGTTTTTTTCGTCGTGTTGGTGTATTCGGAATGAGTGTGCACTCGATCCCCGAATGCATGCAGCGATTAAAGCCATCTCACACATCGGAGGGCAACATGGCCAAGAAAGCGAAGAAGGCGAAGAAGGCGAAGAGCGCAGTGAAGAAGACTGCGAAGAAGACCCGCAAGGTCGCGAAGAAGAAGAAGTAACTTCGACTTCTGAAGTTGCCGGCTCCTAGCAGCCGGCACGTCATCAGCGCCTCCTAGAGGTTCTGGTCGACGATAGAGGGTGTCGGCGAGACATCAGGTCAACGGTCGGATCGTTCGACTTTACGGTCCGGCAGAAGAAACAGAGTTTTCTTCGTTCGGTGCGGGTCTCCTTCAAAAGAGCTCCGCAATTCCACAAGCGGCCTTCGGGCCCATTTGGAATCTGGTCCTGACGTGTTCGCCGACGCCCTCGTTCCCTGAGGCCGGGGTATTGCCGGCAATCCCTTTCCCGACATTGTTGACCTGACCGCGGTGCCGTCGCTTTGCGTGGCTGGCCGTCGAGGCTTGGCCCGCCGGCATGATTGCGAGCGGGCCTTGGTGCGAGGCGGCCTTTCCCGCGCGTCGCCTCCCCACAGGATGTAACCACCGTACTGATGTCTCCGTGCGCGATGGTTATCGATGTCCGAAAATCACAGGGTAAACGTATCCTGAGGAATCGCAGAAGTGCCTGCAAATCGGGGACTTCTTGAAGTTCCCGCGCGCCGGGCGCGGCCCCGCGTTTACGTCTGCTTCATCGCGATACTTAAACTGCCATTCAAATTTGCCCGCCATCATCTCCTCCAACAAGCCGGCAAACGGCAATGGGGATGAGTTGAACAACGCGCGGTCCAGAAGGATCACGCTGATCAGAGTGGGACGGGAGCCGCGCTCGGGGGATTCGAGGCGGCCATAAGAAAAAGGGGATGCGTTATGTTTCAGGGTACTTTCGATCTCGATACGGCGACGCCAATCGATGCAAGCGCGCTGTCGGACGTTCTGTTCGAGCGCGGAATCTACTGGGCGAGCGGTCGCGCGGGCCTGGTCGACCTCGTTGCCGCGCATAAATGGTTCAACCTCGCCGCCCTGAAGGGCCGCAAGGACGCCGTGGCGCTGCGCCAGGAAGTGGCCGGCCAGATGTCGGAAGCCGAGATCTCGGCCGCGCAGCGCGACGCAAGGGCCTGGGTGTCCGCCCATTGAGCCATCTCCGTCCTAGGGAACGGGGACGGCGCCGTTGACCTTGTTTCTGACGGCGAGGCGGAACGAGACCGCCCGTTCGCGCTCCATCAGCGGAGCGCTAGCCCGAGACGCGCGAGACACCTGCCGCTGGCTTTCAGCGGTACGATCAGGTCGCGGGTCATTTGAATTGGGTGGCGGAGAGAGAGGGATTCGAACCCTCGATACAGCTTGAGACCGTATGACGCTTTAGCAAAGCGTTGCCTTCAGCCACTCGGCCACCTCTCCGGTGCGAGCCTTATGCATCTATTTGCTTGGGCTGGTCAATTTCGAAGCGCGTGTTTGGGCCCGAATTTTCCCAGCGATTTTTGCAACCCATGCATCTGAAGCGCCGCCATGCCCGTTCCTGCTCCAAAGGGAGCTCGGGGGAGGGCTGGGGTCAGTTCAGAAAGCTAAATCAAAACAATACGATAAGGATGCCCTGGCGGCTGCTTGTGCTGTTTGTGCAACACTGACCGAAATCGGCGCCTGTGAGGCTTCAATATCTTTGACAAATGGATCGGAGGAGGCCCGCTATTCCACGCTGCCAGCGCCGCGGCGCAAATCGGCCTCGATCTGCAGGCGCGTGCCACCGCCGAAGCGGGCGCGGTAGACCTGAAGATTCTCCATGATCCGCTGCACATAGTTGCGCGTCTCGGAGAACGGGATCAGCTCGACCCAGTCGACTGCGTCGACCTTGGGGTCGCGCGGGTCGCCATAGCGGTCGATCCATTTCTTCACGCTGCCGCGACCGGCATTGTAGGCCGCAAAGGTCATGATGTAGGAGCCGCGATAATCCTCAAGCAGGCCGCCGAGCTCGGCCGCGCCGAGCGTGGCGTTGTAGGACGAGTCGTTCTTCAGCCGCGACAGGTCATAGGTTGCGCCGTGCCGCTTGCAGACATAGCGCGCGGCATCGGGGGTGACCTGCATCAGGCCATAGGCCTGGGCCGGCGAGACCACGGCCGGATTGAACGCGCTTTCCTGCCGCGCGATGGCGTAGACGATGCTCCGCTCGACCTCGGGACCGATCTGGCTGAACTGCGGAATGCCGTTGACGGGGTAGGCATAGAAGTCGAACGGCAGCCCGCGATTGAGCGCGGCCTTGCCGAGCAGCAGCATGCCGCGCGCGTCGCTATAACGCTGGGTCAGCTCGCCGAGGCCGGTCAGCGCTTCGGGATCGCCGTTCTCGCCCATGTCGGCGAGAAGAGGCACCGCGAGCTCGCGCTCGTCGAGCTCGTAGAGCAATTGCGCCGCGCGCACGATCTCGAGCCGCTCGGCGCCACGGCCGCGCGGCTGGCTGTTCAGCTCGATCTGCGGCAGGCCGAGCTTGGCGCGCGCAAGCTGTCCGTAATAGCTGGTCGATTGCTCGGCGGCGCGGGCATAGGCGTTGCGCGCCTCCTGCTGGCGGCCCGCGGCTTCCGCCGCGCGGCCTTGCCAGTAACCGGCGCGCGCCAGCGTGGTCGGATTGACGCTGCCGACGCCGATACGGGCAAAGTGTTGGGCGGCAGCGGCGGGATCGTTGAGGAAGCGCAGCGCGATCCAGCCGGCGGTGAACTCCTGCTCGGTCTTGTAGATGTCGCGCGAGGGCAGCGCCGCATCGCGCGCGATCAGATAGGCGCTGCGGAAGTCCTCGGTGTCGATCATCTTGCGGGCCAGCAGGCGCCGCTCGATCCACCATTCATCGAGATTGTAGAGCCGGTTCGGATCCTTCGGCGCCGACAGCATCAGCTGGGCTGCTTCGGGAAACTTCTCTTCGCGGCGCAGAAGCTGGATCTTGCTGAAAATGAAGCCGGGATCGCTGTGCAGCTCGCGCGGCACCTCTTCGAGCAGCGCGCGCGTGTTCGGGGCTTTCTTGAAGGAGGCGATACGGGCTTTCGCGAGCGCGACGTAGCCGGCGCCGAGGCGCCTTGCGGCGCGCATCGCCGCCTCGTGCTCGCTGCCGTAAAGCAGCGTGTCCATCCGCGCCTTCTGGTCGCCGGGCGTCAGCAGCGCGCCGAACTGGTCGAGCGCGTTGTTCTCGGTGTCTTCCGACATCGGATCGTTGCGCCAGGCCTCGCGCACCAGCCGCTCGGCATTGGCGCGGTCGCCGCGCGCCAGCATCGCCTTGGCGAGCACGAAGCGGCCCTTGGCCGAAACAGGGGATTCGTTCTCGAACCACGACCAGCCAACGGAGTCGTCGCGCCTGTCGTCCCACATCGCGGCCTCGAGGCGCCGGCGCAGGAAAGTCTGCGACGGCCAGCTCGGATTGGCGGAGAGGAAGGCGCGGTAACGCTCGACGCTTGCGCCATTGTCTTCGCTGCGCAGGATGATCCATTCGGCGAGCTTTCGCGCGACCGGATCGGAAATCGAATCTGCGTAGCTGGTGGCATCGCCCGGCTTGCGCTTGCGCACGAGCTCGATGACGTTCTCCAGCGTGTCCTTGTCGGCCTGCGACGTCGACGAGGTCGCGGCGACCGCGGCCGGCGTCACCGGCTTGCGCGGCGCGGCGTGCTGGCGGGTCGCGGGCGCCAGCATGGGGGTTGCGACAGGTCTGCCGGCGGCGGAGGGCGAGGCTGTAGGTCTCACGGTCGCCGTCACCGCGGGCGCCGTCTGAGGCGCCGACGCGTTGGAGGCAGGTCGTGACTTTGGCGCGGAGGTCGCTGCTGCCGGTTTCGGCTTGTCCTTCGCGGCGTCCTTGCCGGCAGGCTTCTTCGCCGCATCCTTGGCCGTCGCCGGAGCTGCTCCCTTGCTTGCACCCTTGGTGGCGTCCTTGCTTGCGCCCTTGGAGGCGTCCTTGCTTGCGCCCTTGGAGGTGTCCTTGCCTGCGCCCTTGGAGGTCTCCTTGGCCGCCCCCTTCGCCGTGTCCTTCGCAGGCGGCTTGGCTGCTGGCCTTGCGATTCCCTTTGCCGCAGGCTTGGCGGGTTCCTTCGCACCGTCCTCGGTCGTCTCGCTGGATTTGGCCAGGGCGACACAACCGATCGACAGGCCGGCCATCAGGCACAGCGCCAGTCCGGCTGATCGCCATGCAGTACGGGATAAGAAGGTCACGGCGGTTCGTCGCCCCGAATCAGTCAATTGGCTCAAGACCTATCTGTACAAGATCTGGCTGTATTTGATTGAATATGCGGACAAAATACCAACAGCCGCTTACCGCCGCCGGGTTTGCACCACCACCGCGGCAAAATCGCGGCTTAAACGGTGCGTCACGCGGATGCAGGCCTTTTACGGGCGGGTGAGACCCGATAAGAAAGGGGCTTGCTCTAAATCACGCCGCGTACGGAGGAAGTCCATGGCAGCCAAGACGAAATTCCGGGGGTCGTTCACCGCCTTGGTCACGCCGTTCAAAAACGGCTCGCTGGACGAGGCGGCGTTTCGCTCCCTGGTCAACTGGCAGATTTCGGAAGGCACCAACGGCCTGGTTCCGGTCGGCACGACCGGCGAGAGCCCGACGCTCAGCCATGACGAGCACAAGAAGGTCGTCGAATGGTGCATCGAGGAGGCCAAGGGCCGGGTGCCCGTGATTGCCGGCGCGGGCTCCAATTCGACCAAGGAAGCGGTCGAGCTGGCCCAGCACGCCGAGAAGGCGGGCGCCAATGCCGTGCTGGTGGTGACGCCTTATTACAACAAGCCGACCCAGGAAGGCATGTACCAGCACTTCAAGGCGATCAACGATGCGATCGGCATTCCGATCATCATCTACAACATCCCACCGCGTTCGGTGATCGACATGTCGGTCGACACGATGAAGCGGCTTTGGGAGCTGAAGAACATCGCCGGCGTCAAGGACGCGACCGCCAGCATGGTGCGCGTGTCGCAGCAGCGCGCAGCGATGGGCGAGGACTTCAACCAGCTCTCGGGCGAGGATGCCACCATCATCGGCTACATGGCGCATGGCGGTCACGGCTGCATCTCGGTGACGTCGAACGTCGCACCGCGCCTGTGCGCCGAGTTCCACGCCGCTTGGGCGAAGGGCGACACCAAGGCGGCGCTTGCGATCCACGACAAGCTGATGCCGCTGCACAACAACCTGTTCATCGAGAGCAATCCGGCCCCCATCAAGTATGCGATGTCGCTGCTCGGCAAGTTTGACGAGACGCTGCGCCTGCCGATGGTCCCGGTATCCGAGTCGACCCGTGCCGCGGTGCGCAGCGCGATGGTGCACGCTGGCCTGATCAACTGATTTAGCCAACCTGGGGAGTCGTTCATGAGCGTCGACGAGAAGGGCAGGAAGATGCTCACGGAGTTCCGTGAGTTCGCCATGAAAGGCAACGTCGTCGATCTTGCCGTCGGCGTCATCATCGGCGCGGCCTTCGGCGCCATCGTCACTTCGCTGGTCGGTGACATCATCATGCCGATCATCGGCGCCGCGACCGGCGGCCTCGACTTTTCGAACTACTACGCCCCCTTGTCGAAGGCGGTGACCGCCACCAACTTAGCGGATGCGAAAAAGCAAGGTGCCGTGCTCGCTTACGGCAACTTCCTGACGCTGACGATCAACTTCATCATCATCGCCTTTGTGCTGTTCCTGGTCATTCGCGCCATGAATACGTTGAAGCGCAAGGAAGAGACCAAGTCCGCGGAGCCGCCGAAGCCGTCGGCGGAGGTCGTTCTGCTCACCGAGATCCGCGATCTCCTCAAGAAGTGACGCGCGCGCTTCATCCAATCTGTTAGCGTCGCTGCCGATCTCGCTCAGGTTTGACTTCCATGGCCGATAAGAACGAACGTCCAATCAAGGTCATGGCGGAGAATCGCAAGGCCCGCTTCAACTACGCCATCGAGGATACGATCGAGGCGGGCATTGCGCTGACCGGCACCGAGGTGAAGTCGATCCGCAACGGCAAGAGCACGATCGCGGAATCCTACGCCGACTCTAAGGACGGCGAGATCTGGCTGATCAACGCCACCATTCCGGAATATCTGCAGGGCAATCGCTTCAACCACGAGCCCAAACGGCCGCGAAAGCTGCTGCTGCACCGCAAGCAGATCAACAAGCTGATGGGTGCCGTGGACCGCGAGGGCATGACGCTGATCCCGCTCAAGCTCTATTTCAACGAGCGTGGACGGGCCAAGCTTCAGCTCGCGGTTGCCAAGGGCAAGAAGCTGCATGACAAGCGCGAGAGCGAGAAGAAGCGCGACTGGAGCCGTGAAAAGGGCCGGCTGATGCGGGCAAGGGGATAGGGCGGATGACTCAGAAGAACCTGCTCGAGGTGGATTGGAGCCAGATTCCAGCCCCCACTGACGATGGCGGTGCCGCGCATCTGAAGGGGCTGATGGTGCCCGCGATCAGTCTGCTCGCAACCGATGACACTTCCGTCAATCTGTCGGCGCTCCCGGGTCGCACCGTGGTGTTCGCTTATCCCCGCACCGGCGAGCCCGGCAAGATCTCGTTGGTCGACGACTGGGACATGATCCCGGGTGCGCGCGGTTGCACGCCGCAGACATGCGCGTTTCGCGACCTGTTCGCGGAGTTGAAGGCCACCGGTGCTTCCCACGTTTTCGGCCTCTCGACCCAGAGCAACGCCTACCAGACCGAGATGGCCTCGCGGCTGCATCTGCCGTTCCCGGTGCTCTCCGATGAGAAGCTGGCGTTCACGCGCGCGCTCAATCTGCCGACCATGGAGGTCGCGGGCCTGACGCTCATCAAGCGTCTCGCGCTGATCATCGATGACGCCAGGATCACCCACGTGTTCTACCCGGTGTTCCCGCCGGACCGGAACGCTGGCGACGTGCTGGACTGGCTGAAGGCCAACCCCGTCAAAGCCTAAGCCGCGATGAGATTTGGTTGAATCGTCATCGCGCTTTAGCTCTTTGTTTGAGCATGACCTTTTCGGAAAACCGCGTCACACTTTTCCGGATCATGCTCTAGTCGAGATCGGCCTTCACCTTCGCAAACACGCTACGAAACATATCCGGCGTCAGCACGCCGGTGTTCGTGTTGTAGCGGGAGCAGTGATAGCTGTCGTAGAGCTTGAACGGCCCGGCCTGGTGCACGGCGCCGTGGCCGAAGGGGGCTTGGGACGCCTTCAGCTTCAGGGGCTTGAGCACGCTGTCGTGCGCAATCCGCCCAAGGGCGATGATCGCGCGCAGCTTCGGCATCGTTTCGAGATTCGCGATGAGAAATTGGCGGCAGGTGTTGATCTCGGCCGGCAGCGGCTTGTTCTGCGGCGGAACGCAATGCACGGCATTGGCGATTCGGCAGTCGACCAGTTTCAGGCCGTCATCCGGACGCGCCTGGTAGCTACCCCTGGCGAAGCCGTATTCCAGCAGCGTGGCGTAGAGCAGGTCGCCGGCATAGTCGCCGGTGAACGGGCGCCCGGTGCGGTTGGCGCCCTGCATTCCCGGCGCGAGACCGACGATCAGGAGGCGGGCCTCGATGTCGCCGAAAGGCGGGACCGGTGCATTGTGCCACAATGGCTCGCGCGCGCGGTTCGCCTCACGAAAGGCGACCAGGCGCGGACAAAGCGGACAGTCACGGTCAGGGACGAGGGTGGGGGCCTGGCGGCTCGACCGGGCCGCCTCACTCCTCGAAGTCGTCATCGCCCCTCGGCGCCATCGTGGTTGCGCGCTGGAGGAATTGCGGGGCGTGATGGCGTCCCTCACCACGCTCGCCGCGGTCGCGCGGGGCGGGGCGCTCTGACGGGTCGCGGCCAAGCTTGGACTGCAACTCGACGAGGTCGGTGAAGACGTCGGCTTGGCGGCGCAGCTCGTCGGCGATCATCGGCGGCTGGCTGGCGATGGTGGAGATCACGGTGACCCGCACGCCGCGGCGCTGCACGGCCTCAACCAGCGAGCGGAAGTCGCCGTCGCCGGAGAACAGCACCATCTGGTCGATGTGCTCGGCGAGCTCCATGGCATCAACCGCGAGCTCGATGTCCATGTTGCCCTTGACCTTGCGGCGGCCGGAGGCGTCGATGAACTCCTTGGTCGCCTTGGTGACGACGGTGTAGCCGTTGTAATCAAGCCAGTCGATCAGCGGGCGGATCGAGGAATACTCCTGATCTTCTATGATCGCTGTGTAGTAGAACGCCCGCAGCAGCGTCCCGCGGCTCTGAAATTCCTTCAGAAGGCGCTTGTAGTCGATGTCGAAGCCGAGAGTTTTCGCCGTCGCGTAAAGATTGGCCCCGTCGATGAAGAGCGCGATCTTGTTGGTAGGGGAAGGTGACATTCAGTTTGCTCGCGTAGTGTGTTCGTGATTGATCGTTTTATTGTTGGCGCAGCGGCAGCATGCCGCGCAGTTCAAAATGCTGCCGAAACCCGTCGAAACCGCAAATCCGGAGAAGTCGGGGCAATCAAGGTATAGTTATGGCGGCCCTGCTTACCCCCGGCGCCGCCCTCAAGGCAGCCCGGGAAACCACCCATCCCAGCCCCAATGTGGGGGTAGCAGAGCCGTTTGGCGAGGCCAAATCACAAATTGGCCTTGCGAAAACGGCCCGGTCCCTATAACTAGCCCGGATCATCCACATATTTCGTCCCACCCACAACGGAGCGACAGTCTATGGCTCGCGTCACCGTAGAAGATTGTATCGACAAGGTCGACAACCGGTTTGACCTGGTCCTGCTGGCCGCCCACCGTGCCCGCATGATTTCGTCCGGTTCACAACTAACGGTTGACCGCGATAACGACAAGAACCCTGTTGTATCTTTGCGCGAAATTGCCGACACGACCATCTCGCCGGAGGACCTCCGCGAGGAGCTGGTGCACTCCCTCCAGAAGTTTGTCGAGGTCGACGAGCCCGAGCCGGACACGGTTCCGCTGATCGGCTCCGCCGGCGCCAGCGTCGATGCGGACGATACCGAAGTCGCCGTGGAGCGCATGACCGAAGAGGAGCTCCTGAAGGGTCTCGAAGGTCTCGCGCCGCCGGAAGAGCAGCCCGAAGAGGACGAGTAATCGTCTTAACTCGCGATCGTCGAATTCTTGTGATCTTATCAAAGGCCCGAACCCGCGTTCGGGCCTTTGCTTTTGTTGGCGTTTTCGTGGTTACCATAGCATTGCCGGTTGACGCCGCGCCTGTCAGTGAATTGATCGGCCGCGGCCGCGATCGGAGCTTAGGATGTATACAACGGGCCGCTTCCTGGTCCGTTTGAAGGCAGGACGGCATGGTGTATCGACGCCGCAGACACACGCAGATGCAGGCCGCAACCGAATCGGTTGCCGTAGCCCCGACTGCGCCGGTGGCACGGCCGGTGAAGCCGCGGGCGCGGATGATGCGCCAATATGACCTCGTCGAGCGCGTGCGGTCCTACAATCCGAATACCAACGAAGACCTGCTGAACCGCGCCTATGTCTACGCCATGAAGGCGCATGGGTCGCAGACCCGCGCCTCCGGTGATCCCTATTTCTCGCACCCGCTCGAAGTGGCGGCGATTCTCACCGATTTGAAGCTCGACGACGCCACCATCGTCGCCGCGCTGCTGCACGACACGATCGAGGACACGGAGGCGACGCGCGCCGAGATCGACCAGATCTTCGGCCCCGAGATCGGCGCGCTGGTCGAGGGCCTGACCAAGCTGAAGCGGCTCGAATTGGTCTCGCGCGAGGCCAAACAGGCCGAGAACCTGCGCAAATTGCTGCTGGCGATCGCCGACGATGTCCGCGTGCTCCTGGTCAAGCTCGCCGACCGCCTGCACAACATGCGCACGCTCGATTTCGTGCCGACGGAATCACGCCGGCGCATTGCCGAGGAGACGCTCGACATCTATGCGCCGCTGGCCGGGCGCATGGGCATGCAGGAGATGCGCGAGGAGCTGGAGGACCTCTCCTTCCGCACCCTCGACCCCGAAGCCTATACGGTCGTGATGCAACGGCTCGATGCGCTCGCCGAGCGCAACCGCAATCTGATCGGCGAGATCGAGGACCAACTCTCCAACAATCTGCGTCACCGCGGCCTGGGGGCGAGGGTCTATGGCCGCCGCAAGAAGCCGTTTTCGATCTGGACCAAGATGGAGCGCAAATCGGTCGGCTTTGAGCAGCTGTCCGACATCTTCGGCTTCCGCGTCGTCGTCAACGACATCGAGGCCTGCTATCGCGCGCTCGGCATCGTCCACACCACCTGGCCGGTCGTGCCGGGGCGGTTCAAGGACTACATCTCGACGCCGAAGCAGAACGATTATCGTTCGATTCACACGACGGTCATCGGCCCCGGCAACCAGCGCGTGGAGCTGCAGATCCGCACCGAGGCGATGGACCAGATCGCCGAGCGCGGCATCGCCGCGCATGTCTTCTACAAGGAAGGCGTGGGCTCGCCGACCGAATTCCTGAAACGTGAGTCCAACGCGTTCGCCTGGCTGCGCCACACAATCGGCATCCTCTCGGAGAGTGCCAATCCGGAAGAGTTCCTCGAGCACACCAAGCTCGAGCTGTTCCACGACCAGGTGTTCTGCTTCACCCCCAAGGGCAAGCTGATCGCGCTGCCGCGCCACGCCAATGTGATCGACTTTGCCTATGCCGTGCACACCGACGTCGGCAACAGCGCGGTCGGGTGCAAGATCAACGGCAAGTTCGCGCCGCTGTCCTCGGAGCTGCAGAACGGCGACGAGGTCGAGGTGCTGACCTCGGAAGCGCAATCAGCCCCACCCTCGGCCTGGGAGACGCTCGCCGTCACCGGCAAGGCGCGCGCCGCGATTCGCCGCGCCACGCGGACCGCTGTGCGCGATCAATATGTCGGCCTCGGCCGGCGTATCGTCGAGCGCCTGTTCGAGCGCGCCAAGATCGAATACGCCGACGACAAGCTCAAGGGCGCGCTGCCGCGGCTGGCGCGCACCTCGATCGAGGACGTCATGGCGGCTGTGGGGCGCGGCGAGATCAAGGCCTCCCATGTCGCGCGCGCGATGTATCCTGACTACAAGGAAGAGCGTGTCGCTCGCTACGGCGTCAAGAAGGGTGCGCTCGCGGCCAAGGTTAAGGAGAAGTCGCCCGAGCCGTCGCGTAGTCCGGTCGCGATCCCGATCGGCGGAAACAATTCCGCCCTGCCGGTGAAGTTCGCGCCGAACGGCGGTGCCGTGCCGGGCGACCGCATCGTGGGCATCGTCACGCCGGGCGAGGGGATCACGATCTATCCGATCCAGTCGCCGGCGCTGAAGGATTTCGAGGAAGAGCCGGAGCGCTGGCTCGACGTCCGCTGGGACATCGAGGACTCCGCGCCGCAGCGCTTCCCGGCGCGGATCAAGGTCGAGAATGTCAACGAGCCCGGCGCGCTGGCGCAGATCGCGACCGTGATCGCCGAGCACGACGGCAATATCGACAATATCAGCATGCATCGCCGCTCACCCGACTTCACGGAGACGACGATCGATCTCGAAGTCTACGATCTCAAGCATTTGAGTGCGATCCTGGCCCAGCTGCGCGCCAAGGCGGTCGTCGCCAAAGTCGAACGTGTTAATGGATAGGCGCCTGTCGTCGTCGCCTGTTGCTCCGATCTCGTGAGTCCTGAAATGCCTGCATCTCCGCTCCGCCTCGGCGTTAATATCGATCACGTCGCGACCGTCCGTAACGCCCGCGGCGGACGTCATCCCGATCCGGTCCGCGCCGCGCTGCTGGCGATCGAGGCCGGCGCCGACGGCATCACGGCGCATTTGCGCGAGGACCGCCGGCACATCCGCGACGAGGACATGGCGCGGCTGAAGGCCGAGATCTCCAAGCCGCTGAACTTCGAGATGGCGGCGACCGACGACATGATGCGGATCTCGCTCGCCACCAAGCCGCATGCGGTGTGCCTGGTGCCGGAGCGGCGCCAGGAGGTGACGACCGAAGGCGGGCTAGATGTGGTTGGCCAGCACAATGCGCTCGCGCCCTACATCGCTCGGCTGAACGATGCCGGCATCCGGGTTTCGCTGTTCATCGCCGCCGATCCCGCGCAGATCGCGATGGCGGCACGGTTGCGCGCGCCTGTGATCGAGATCCACACCGGGGCCTGGTGCGATGCCGTCACCGACGGCCACACCGACAAGGCCGAGGCCGAATGGCAGCGGATCGTGGCGGGCGTGAAACTGGCGAAGGACGCGGGCCTCGAGGTCCATGCTGGGCATGGGCTCGACTACGCGACGGCGGAGAAGATCGCGGCGCTGCCCGAGATCATGGAGCTCAATATCGGCTACTACATGATCGGCGAGGCGCTGTTCGTCGGTCTTGCCGAGACGGTGCGCAAGATGCGCGCGGCGATGGATCGCGGCCGGAGCCGGGCATGATCATCGGCATCGGCTCCGACTTGATTGACATCACCCGCGTGGCCAAGGTGATCGAGCGTCATGGCGAGCGTTTCCTCGATCGCATCTTCACCGCGGCCGAGCGCGCCAAGGCGGAGCGGCGGGCCAAGAACGAGAAGATGGTGATGGCCACCTACGCCAAGCGCTTTGCCGCCAAGGAGGCCTGCTCCAAGGCGCTCGGCACCGGCATCCGGCAGGGTGTCTGGTGGCGTGACATGGGGGTGGTCAATCTGCCCGGAGGGCGGCCGTCCATGCGGCTGACCGGCGGCGCGCTGGCCCGGCTTCAGGCCATGACGCCTGATGGTTTCGAGGCCCAGATCGATCTATCGATCACCGATGACTGGCCGTTGGCGCAGGCGTTCGTGATCATTTCCGCCGTGCCGCTGGCCAAGTCCTGAATGCCCAGCGGTCAATTTATAATTCGTGTTAAAGATCAATGATTTACGAGTTTTTGATGCGATCCTTGATTGCGTGGCCTGCGACAACCGTCTAAAAGTTCGCGGACGCAAATCAGGCTGGGCGAATTCGGCTTTACGCCGGAATTGGCCCTCACTATCAGAATCAGGACAATCTCCTTGGGCCGCGAACCGGTGGGCCGTTCGCGGGGGGAGGGCGTTCTGTGATCGCCGGCCGGAATTGAGAGAGCAATGAGCGTGACTTCAGGAACCAAAACTGAGAGCGGCGTCGGCGAAACGATCCGTGTCGTGATCCATGCTCTCCTGATCGCGCTGGTAATCCGCACCTTCCTGTTTCAGCCGTTCAACATCCCCTCCGGCTCAATGAAGGCAACGCTGCTGGTCGGCGACTATCTGTTCGTCTCGAAATATTCCTACGGCTACAGCCACTATTCGATCCCGTTCTCGCCGCCGCTGTTCTCGGGGCGGATCTGGGGCTCGGATCCGCACCGCGGCGACATCGTCGTGTTCCGCTTGCCGAAGGACGACACCACCGACTACATCAAGCGGGTGATCGGCCTGCCCGGCGACCACATCCAGATGAAGGACGGTCTGCTCTACATCAACGACACCCCGGTCGAGCGCCAGCGTATGAGCGAATTTGTCGGCGAGGATCCCTGCGGCTCCGAGGGCGGCGGCATCTCGCGGGTGAAGCGCTGGAAGGAAACGCTGCCGAACGGCGTCTCCTACGAGACGCTCGATTGCGCCGACAACGGCTATATGGACAACACCAATGTCTATACCGTGCCGCCCGGCCATTTCTTCATGATGGGTGACAACCGTGACAACTCCACCGACAGCCGCTTCCTCGGCCAGGTCGGCTATGTGCCGGCTGAAAATCTGATCGGCCGCGCCCAGATGATCTTCTTCTCCATCGGCGAAGGCGAGCATGCCTGGATGTTCTGGCGCTGGCCGTGGTCGGTGCGCTGGAATCGCTTCTTCAAAATCGTCCGATGAAAGACGAAGCCAAGGACATCGCGACCCAATCGATCGAGGCGCAAGCCGCTCCTGAGAGCGAAGCTGCAACCAAGGCGCTTGCGAGCAAGACTCTCGAGAGTAAGGCGTCCGAAAGCAAGACGCCTGCGAAGAAGAAGCGGACGCGGAGCAGCAAGACCAAGGATAAGGCCAAAGCGGCGGCCGATGCGAACGCGGCGCTCGAGGCCCGCATCGGCCACCATTTCTCGGACCCGAACCTGCTGATGCAGGCGATCACGCATGTCTCGGCGCTGAAGTCCGGGCGCAAGCGCGGTGACAGCTATCAGCGGCTGGAGTTCCTCGGCGACCACGTGCTTGGGCTCGTCGTCTCCGACATGCTCTATCATGCCTTCCCGAATGCCGATGAGGGCGAGTTGTCCAAGCGGCTTGCCGAGCTCGTGCGCAAGGAAAGCTGCGCCGACGTCGCCAAGTCGCTCGGTCTGCTCGACGACATCAAGCTCGGCTCGGTCGGCTCCAGCGCCGATGCCCGCCTGCGCAAGTCGATCCTCGGCGACATCTGCGAGGCCGTGATCGGCGCGATCTTCCTCGACGGCGGCCATGCGGCGGCGGACGAGTTCGTCAAGCGCAACTGGACCGAGCGCATGCACAAGCCGCGGCGTCCCTTGCGCGATCCCAAGACCGTGCTCCAGGAGTGGGCGCAAGGGAAGGGGCTGCCGACGCCTGTCTATCGCGAGGTCGAGCGCACCGGTCCGCATCACGATCCGCAGTTCCGCGTCGCCGTCGATCTGCCGGGGCTGGCGCCGGCCGAAGGGATCGGCGGCAGCAAGCGCGCGGCGGAAAAGGTGGCAGCTTCAGTCATGATCGAACGTGAAGGCGTTGGCGGCGGCAATGACGGTTGAAACAAGCGGCGAGGTGCCCCCTGCGACGCGCTGCGGTTTCGTCGCCCTGATCGGCGCGCCCAATGTCGGCAAGTCCACCCTGGTCAATGCGCTGGTCGGAGCCAAGGTCACGATCGTCTCGCGCAAGGTGCAGACCACGCGTGCGCTGATCCGCGGCATCGTGATCGAGAACAACGCGCAGATCATCCTGGTCGACACGCCCGGTATCTTCCTGCCCAAGCGAAGGCTCGACCGCGCCATGGTCTCGACCGCCTGGAGCGGAGCGCATGACGCCGACCTCGTCTGCGTGCTGCTCGATGCGAAGACCGGTATTGACGAGGAGGCCGAGGCGATCCTCGCCAAGGCTGCCAGCGTCAATCACGACAAGATTCTGGTCATCAACAAGATCGATCTGGTCCAGCGCGAGAAACTCTTGGCGCTGGCGCAGGCCGCCAACGAGCGCATGAAGTTCGTCAAGACCTTCATGATCGCGGCGATCTCGGGCGACGGTGTCGACGACATCCGCACTACGCTTGCCGAGATGGTGCCGCCGGGGCCATACCTCTATCCCGAAGACCAGATGTCGGACGCGCCGATGCGGCAATTGGCGGCCGAGATCACGCGCGAAAAGATCTATCAGAAGCTGCATCAGGAATTGCCCTACCAGTCGACGGTCGAGACCGACAAATGGGAGGAGCGCAAGGACAAGTCGGTGCGCATCGAGCAGACGATCTTCGTGGAGCGCGAAAGCCAGCGCAAGATCGTGCTAGGCAAGGGCGGCGCCACCATCAAGTCGATCGGTGCGGACTCGCGCAAGGAACTGATGCAGATCCTGGACGTGCCAGTGCATCTGTTCCTGTTCGTCAAGGTGCGCGAGAACTGGGGTGACGACCCCGATCGCTACCGCGAGATGGGCCTGGAATTCCCCAAAGAATAAGCAAGAACAGATCGGCTACCGATGAGCGTGCCTCGTAACGTCCAGCGCTTCGAAGCGCTGCTCTATGCCTCGCTGATGCTGGACGCCTTGTCGGTGGCGGTGCAGGACCGCACGCCCTCCATCGAGATGACCGAGCAGATGATCATGACGGCGACGCTGCTCGCTGGCGGGATGATCCTGCTATTGGTCTATTTCGTCTGGCTGGCTGCGCATTGGCGCAAGAACTGGCCGCGCTGGGTGCTGGCGGCGGCGCTGGTGCTGTCGGTGATCTCGCTCGGCCAGATCCTCGGCGAGCGCGGCCTCGAACTCGACAGCGCCATCGAGATCGTGTCCTGCGTGCTGACGGCGTTCGGGCTGTACTTCTCCTTCACCGGCGATGCCCGGGGCTGGTTCAACGCCTAGATCCATCGCGAAAATGCGTGGGCACGCTTCGCTTTGCCCACCCTACGACAGCTCGAAATGCGGTAAGCTTTCCTCCATGGAGTGGACCGACGAAGGCATCGTGCTGGGCGTGCGGCGGCATGGCGAGAGCAGCGCCATCGTCGAACTGTTGACGCGCCAGCACGGCCGGCATCTTGGCCTGGTGCGTGGCGGGGCCAGCTCGCGGCTGCGGCCGCTCTTGCAGCCCGGCAACAGCGTCAGCGCGGTGTGGCGGGCGCGGCTCGACGAGCATCTCGGCACCTATGCGATCGAGGGATTGAAGCTGCGCGCGGCCACGCTGCTGGGATCGTCCCACGGGGTCTACGGCGTCACCCATCTGGCCTCGATTGCGCGGCTGCTGCCCGAGCGCGATCCGCACGAGGACATCTTTGGGCTGCTCGAACATTCGCTCGACGATTTCGACGACATCGGCAGCGCGGCCGTGCATCTCATCCATTTCGAGCTGGCCATGCTCTCCGAGCTCGGCTTTGGGCTGGCACTCGAAAACTGCGCGGTGACCGGGGAGACCACGGATCTGATCTATGTTTCGCCGAAATCGGGCGGCGCGGTCTCGCGCGGCGCGGGCGAGCCGTGGCGCGACCGGCTGCTTCGGCTGCCGCCGTTCCTGCGCCATGGCGAAGCTGCGCACGACCTTACCGACGAGGATCTCCAGGACGGCTTTCGGCTGACCGGTCTGTTCCTGCTGCGCCATGTGCTGGAGCCGCGCGGGCAGGGTCATTCCGACGCGCGGGCCGGCTTCATTAACGCCCTGACCCGGCAGCAGGCCAAGGCGGCGCTTCCCGCGCCATAAATGGGTGCGCTCCCAGCGCCATGAACCGACCGCTTGTCTGCCTTGCCGCAGAACATGGTGTTGCTCCGGAACGAAACCGGGGTGTTTGAGTTGGCCCCGCAGGTTCCACAACGGGGACAAGCCAAATGTTGATCAGGGGATTCGCGCTGACCGCAGCGCTGCTCGCGATTGCGCCCGATGCCATGGCCGGCGAGCCGCAACCGGGAGTATTTCGGCGGGCCTCCTGCACCGTTGTCCGGTACTATGTGGCGAAATATTCCGCTGCGGCGGCAGAGACATGGGCGCGGTCCCATGGTGCAACCGATGCCGAGATCGAGACGGCTCGCCGCTGTGTCGCCAACATGCCGGCGACGCCTCCGGCCAAGGTCCAGCCGACCGTGACGGCAGGCTGGGCGGGGCAGTAGAAGCCCACAGGGAACCACTCCATCCTTGCCCGATTCGTTTCCACGGTTTAACCGGGCGGCATGGGAAAACGAATCGTTCCGCCGGAAGAACCGGCCGAAATTCATGAGGTCCGGCTGCAGGAAGCGTTGGAAGAGCGCTATCTTGCGTATGCGCTCTCCACCATCATGCATCGCGCGCTGCCCGACGCGCGCGACGGCCTGAAGCCTGTCCACCGGCGCATCCTTTACGGCATGCGCCTGCTCAGGTTGGACCCGGGCACACCGTTCAAAAAATCCGCCAAGATCGTCGGCGACGTGATGGGCTCGTTCCATCCGCATGGCGACCAGGCCATCTACGACGCCATGGTGCGTCTGGCGCAGGACTTCTCCTCGCGCTACCCGCTGGTCGACGGCCAGGGCAATTTCGGCAATATCGACGGCGATAATCCCGCCGCCTACCGCTACACCGAAGCGCGCATGACCGACGTCGCGCGGCTTCTGCTCGAGGGCATCGACGAGGACGGCGTCGAGTTCCGTCCCAACTATGATGGCCAGTCCAAGGAGCCGGTGGTGCTGCCCGGCGGCTTCCCGAACCTGCTCGCCAACGGCGCGCAGGGTATCGCGGTCGGCATGGCGACCTCGATCCCGCCGCACAATGCTGCCGAACTCTGCGACGCCGCGCTGCATCTGATCGAGAAGCCCGACGCGAAGTCCAAGGCGCTGATGAAATGGGTCAAGGGGCCCGATTTTCCGACCGGCGGCATCTGCGTCGATTCCAAGCAGGCCATCGCTGAAGCCTACACCACGGGTCGAGGCTCCTTCCGCGTTCGCGCCCGTTGGGAACAGGAGGAGGGCAATCGCGGCACCTGGGCCGTCGTCGTCACCGAAATCCCCTTCCTGGTGCAGAAGTCGCGCCTGATCGAGAAGGTCGCCGAACTGCTGGACCAGAAGAAGCTGCCGCTGGTCGGCGACATCAGGGACGAGTCGGCCGAAGACGTCCGCATCGTGATCGAGCCGAAATCGAAGAACGTCGATCCGGCGCTGATGATGGAATCGTTGTTCCGGCTGACAGAGCTTGAAAACAAGATTCCGCTGAACCTCAACGTGCTGATCAAGGGCCGCGTCCCTAAAGTGGTGGGGCTCGCGGAGTGCCTGCGCGAATGGCTCGACCATCTGCGCGATGTGCTGATCCGCCGCAGCAATTACCGCAAGGCGCAGATCGAGCACCGCCTGGAAGTCCTCGGCGGCTTCCTGATCGCCTATCTGAATATCGACAAGGTGATCAAGATCATCCGCACCGAGGATGAGCCGAAGCCCGCCTTGATGAAGGAGTTCAAGCTCACCGAGGTGCAGGCCGAAGCCATCCTCAACATGCGCCTGCGCTCCTTGCGCAAGCTCGAGGAAATGGAGATCCGCACCGAGGACAAGAACCTTCGCGCCGAGCTCAAGGGCATCAACGCGGTGCTCGCGTCCGAGCCCGAGCAGTGGAAGAAGGTCAGTGAGCAGGTCGGCAAGGTCCGCGACATGTTCGGGCCGAAGACGCCGCTCGGCAAGCGCCGCACCACTTTTGCCGACGCGCCCGAGCACGATCTCGCCGCGATGGAGGAAGCCCTCGTCGAGCGCGAGCCGGTGACGGTCGTCGTCTCCGACAAGGGCTGGATCCGCACCATGAAGGGTCATGTCGAGGATCTCTCGGGCCTGGCCTTCAAGCAGGACGACAAGCTCGGCTTCGCCTTCTTTGCCGAGACCACGTCGAAGCTCTTGCTGTTCGCCACCAACGGCAAGTTCTATTCGCTCGATGTTGCGAAGCTGCCGGGCGGCCGCGGTCACGGCGAGCCGATCCGCCTGTTCATCGACCTCGAGCAGGAGGCGGCGCCTGTTGCGCTGTTCGTCAACAAGGGCGGTCGCAAATTCCTGGTCGCGAGCCACGAAGGCCAGGGCTTTGTCGTCAACGAGGACGATTGCGTCGGCACCACCAAGAAGGGCAAGCAGGTCCTTAATGTCGATATGCCGAACGAGGCGCGCACGGTCACAGAGGTGATCGGCGACACCGTTGCGGTCATCGGCGAGAACCGCAAGATGCTGATCTTCCCGCTTGACCAGGTGCCGGAGATGGCACGCGGCCGTGGCGTGCGCTTGCAGAAGTACAAGGACGGCGGCCTCTCCGACGTCGCTGTCTTCGAGGCTAAGGCTGGCCTCACCTGGAGGGACTCCGCGGGTCGCGAATTCTCCGCGACCATGAAGGAGCTTGCGGAGTGGCAGGGCACCCGCGCCGACGCCGGCCGCCTGCCGCCCAAGGGCTTCCCCAAGTCGAACAAGTTCGGCAGGGTGATCGGGTAGGCGGGCTCTCATGTTCCTGACGTGCAGCAATGCTCCTGCAATGCTGCAGCGGTCTGCACGGTCTGATACCGTCCGCCTTGCAGGTCTTTGGGAATGTCGAGAAGTAGCGCGATGTACGATGTCATTGTTGTCGGCGGCGGCTCGGCCGGTGCCGCGGTTGCGGCACGGCTCTCCGAGGATCCGTCGCGGCGAGTCCTACTGCTCGAAGCAGGGCTGGACTGGCGCGCTGACGAGGCGCCCTGGGAAGTCAGGACGCCAAACCCGATCCCGATCATTCACAAGCGCGAGTATCAGGAGAAATGGCAGTGGCCCGATCTCTTGACGCGCCGCGTCGCCGGGCAGGAGCCGCGCTTCTACTGGCGCGGCAAGGGGCTCGGCGGCTCCTCGATGATGAATGGCCAGATCGCCATCCGCGGCGTTGCCGATGCCTTCGACGAATGGGCGGCCAATGGCTGCACCGGCTGGTCGGCCAGGGAGGTGATGCCGCTCTTCTCCGTGATCGAGGATGATTTTGAATTTGGCGACGCCGACGGACACGGTCGCGGCGGGCCGCTGCCGGTCTATCGTGCACCGCCCGAGAGATGGGGCCCGATCGATCGCGGCTTGCGCGATGCAGCGCTGGCAAGCGGCTATCCCTGGTGCGCCGATCTCAACGGCACTGACGGTGAGGGCGTCGCCTGCTATCCCATCAACAGCCGCGACAGCCGCCGCATCACCACCAATGAGGGCTATCTGGAGCCCGCGCGCGGCCGCACCAATCTGGAAATCCGCGGCCGGACGCTGGTCGATCGCGTGCTGATCAGCGAGGGAAGGGCGACCGGAGTCCGCGTTCACACCGAGGGGCAGGGCACCAGCGAGATCAGCGCACGCCAAATCGTGCTCTGCGCCGGCGCGATCCACAGCCCGGCGATCCTGCTGCGCTCGGGCATTGGTCCAGCGGACGAGCTGAAGGCGATGGGGATCGCGGTCGAGCGCGATCTGCCGGTCGGCCGCCACTTCTTCGATCACCCGCTGTTTCGCGCCACCATCCAGCTCCACGAAGATCTGCGGCCGACCGATCCGGACACTCGCCACACCAATTGCTGCGTGACCTATTCCTCTGGTCTCGCCCATGGCGGCAAGCGCGACATGATCCTGATCGCGTTCAATCATCGTGGCATCGGCATGCCCGGAGCGATCGGCGCCGGCCTGTTCAATGCGTATTCACGCGGCACCCTCAAGCTTGCCTCGACCGATCCTGATATCGATCCGGTCGTCGAGGAAAACATGCTCGCCGATCCGCGCGACATGCTGCGCATGATGGATGCGGTGAAGCGCCTTGCCGTGATCACCTCCCAGCCGGCACTATCGGGCATCGCCGACTGGATCAGGCTCGCCGACACGGATCTGACATTGCCGCAGGCTGCTCGCCTGCCGGATCACGAGCTTGATGCGCTGCTGCGCCGTGAAACCGGCGATATCCAGCACGCCGCCGGCAGTTGCCGCATGAGCAGCGTCAATGATGCCGACGGTGTCGTCAATCCTGATGGCACGGTAAAGGGCATCTCGGGCCTGCGCATCGCCGATGCCTCGATCATGCCGTCCGACTGCCGCGCCAACACGCACTTCACGACGGTGGTGATTGGGGAGGCAATCGCGCGGATGATGATGCGGTAGTTCGACTGCGGTTGCCTCCGCGTCATTGCGAGCAGGCGGCGAGGCCGTCGTTCTCCAGTTTCATATTCCGAGAACATTGACTTGGATCAAGGCTGCCTGTGGCCAAAGTGCATCAGCATTATGAGGCTTCGAGGAAGCCCCAATGCGCACGTTGGTTTTGACGATTCTGACATTGAGTGTCGCTTTTGCAGCAGGGCATGCTCGGGCCCAGACCTATGATCCGGCGTTTCCCGTTTGCTTGCGGGTCGTTTCTTGGGGAGGCGGCTCTTACTATAAATGCGCCTACCAAACGATGGGCCAATGCCGGGCAGCAGCTAACGGTCAGTCGTGCAGCCTCAACCCATATTATGCTGGCGCGAAGGCCGGGGTGAGACGGAATGATCCGCGATCAAGCGCTCGCGCGCCTGCTGAGATCAGGCCGCACGCGCTACCTGAGCCACGGCCCCGCGCCCGGACCGGACCGTGCAATCATGGCGTCGAGGCATATTACGGGGCTTGCCAAGGTTACGCGCCCGGCGAGAAAGAACGCTTTATCGAGAGTACAAGGCGTTTCATGTAACGCTACGGGTGACGGCCGGATCGCGTTCCGCTTTAGCGGCCGAACCGGACGCGACGAACACGCTTAGATCACCCCCGCCATCCGCAACGCCACGCCGGCGGCGCAACTGCCGGCGAGCACCGTCAGCATCCCCAGCTTGAAGCGGAAGATCGCGGTCGCGGCCGCGATCGACAGCACGAGCGCGGGAAGGTCGACGCTCTTCAGGACAGGCATATCGAAATCCAGCGGGAAGGCGTGCACCGGCACGGTCTCGCGGAATAGCGTGTGCAGCGCGAACCAGATCGAGAGGTTGAGGATCACGCCGACCACGGCGGCGGTGATCGCACTCAGCGCGCCTGCAAGGCCCGTATTGCCCCGCAGTCGCTCGATGTAGGGAGCACCGACGAAGATCCAGAGGAAGCAGGGCGTGAACGTGACCCAGGTGGCGAGCAGCCCGCCGAGTGTTGCCGCCAGCATCGGCGACATCGAGCCCGGATCGCGATACGCCGCCATGAAGCCCACGAACTGGAGCACCATGATGAGCGGGCCCGGTGTGGTCTCGGCCATGCCGAGGCCGTCGAGCATCTCGTGCGGCTTCAGCCAGTGATAATGCTCAACGGCCTGCTGGGCGACGTAGGCCAGCACGGCATAGGCGCCGCCGAAGGTGACCAGCGCCATCTTGGAGAAGAACAAGGCGATCTGGCTGAATACGCTTGCCTGGCCGAGCGCCAGGAGCAGTCCGATCACCGGGACAAGCCACAGGGACAGCCAGAGCGCAGCGGTGCGGATCGCACGCGCGGTGTCGGGACGCACATGTGCGGGCACGGCTTCGCCAAGCATGCTGTCGATGACCGCGCCGTTGCCGCCATGGCCGTGAGCAGACGGCGCGAACTCGGTGCGGCCGGCGCGGGCGCCGGCATAGCCGATGAGGCCGGCGGCGATGATGATGACCGGGAAGGGGACCGCGAAGAAGAAGATCGCGACGAAGGCGATCGCGGCCAGCGCGATCATGACGCGATTCTTCAGCGCGCGCTTGCCGACGCGGAACACGGCTTCGACGACGATGGCGAGCACGGCAGCCTTCAGGCCGAAGAACAGCGCCTCGACGAAGCTGACATTGCCGTAAGCCGCGTAGATATAGCTCAGGCCCATGATGGCGATGATGCCGGGCAGGATGAACAGCCCGCCCGCCATCAGCCCGCCCGCGGTGCGATGCATCAGCCAGCCGATATAGGTGGCGAGCTGTTGCGCCTCGGGTCCCGGCAGCAGCATGCAGTAGTTCAGCGCGTGCAGGAAGCGGCCTTCGGATATCCACTTCTTCTCCTCGACCAGGATGCGGTGCATCACCGCGATCTGGCCCGCAGGGCCGCCGAAGCTCAGGGACGCGACGCGGAGCCAGACGCGAAAGGCTTCGCCGAAGCTGATGCCGTGACCGGCATCAGCTCCTGCTTGAACATTGCGCGTATCCATTTACGCCTTCACCTTATTGGTCGGCCAGTTGTGGGTCTCGGCCGTGGCGTCGCGGCACCAGCGATAGAAGGCGTCGTAGAGCAGCATGCCGGCCTCGAGCTGCTCGAGGTCGTCATCGTACATGCGTGACAGCCCGAGCGAGGCCGCGAGCAGGCCTGGTGCTTCCGGCGCCAGGTCCGGCCGTGCCGTGTCGGCGCCGCGCACCAAAGTGGCGAGCCGCAGCAGCGCCGGCGTGGCAACGCCGAACTCCTCGATCATCACGTCGAAGGTGCAGAGCTCGCCACGGTGGCTCCAGAACACGTTCTCGATGTCGAAGGGCGCAGCTTTGAAGCGCTCGCCCACGGCGACCACCTCGGACGGCGCGACAAACAAGAACACCGCATTCGGATCGACGAAGCGGCGGATCAGCCAAGGGCAGGCGATGCGGTCGACCTTCGGCCGCGCACGCGTGACCCAGACGGTGCGCCCCTTGGCGTCGCGCGGCGGCAGCTTCCGCGTGTCGAGCAGCGGCAGATTTGCTGCTTTCCAGCCTTCGAAGCCGCCCTCGAGCGTTTCCGCCTCGGCGCCGAACTGGCGCAACCAGGCCGCCGTGCCTTGCGCGAGCTTTGCTCCGCGGAGGCAGGAGACGATGGCCCGGCGGCCGGCAAATTCGCCGCCCCATTCGGCAACCGTCTCGTGGCTGAGTCTCATCGAGCCGGGGATTAGCCGCCGGTCGGCGGCAAAATCGTCCTCGGTGCGGACGTCGATCAGGACAGGAGCATTGGCCGTGCCGATCAGGCGGGCCATTTTATCGGATGATATGGTCGTGAACGTAGGCATGGTGTTGCGTCCTCGCAAAAACCGAACGGGACGCGATACTTGGGCATGTCGCCTCGTGGGGAGATCGCTCAAATCCCCATGGCGCTGATTACAGCGAAACCGCGCCACGCTGTCAATCGCCTGATACCATGGCATTGTGCGCAAGAATGACACGTGGCTCGGGCCTAGAGTGCGTGGGAGCGGAATTCTGCGGCCGGATCGGGGTTGATCCTCGGTCGCGGCAAGAAGGCGCTGCCAGGAGGGACCAAGGATGACACACAAGTTCAAGCTCGCTCTCGCCATCGCGGCACTCGCGCTGTCCGCCCAGGCTGCGCTGGCGCAGAAACCGGGTGTCGAGAAACTTTACGTCATGAATTGCGGGGAGGGCGTCGCCGGCGACATCGGGCGCTGGTCGCCCGGGGTGAACGAAGGCAAGTCGATGGACTTCGTCGACACCTGCTATCTCATCAAGCACGCGAAGGACTGGTTCCTGTGGGACACCGGCATTCCCGACGCGGTCGCCGCGATGCCGAACGGGCTTGCGCCCGCCGATCCGAAGGCCGTCACTTGGCGGCGCCCGAAGACGCTCGCTTCCCAGCTCGAGCAGATCGGCGTCAAGCCCGCCGACATCAAGGCGATGGGCGTCTCGCACACACATCCCGATCATACCGGCAATGTCGAGATGTTCCCGCAGGCGACGCTCTACGTGCAGAAGGCCGAATATGATTGGCCTGGCGCCAACAACGAGCCACGCTTCAGGCCCTCGCATCCGGTCGAGCTGCTCTCCGGCGACAAGGACGTGTTCGGTGACGGCAGCATCACCATCCTCTCGACGCCCGGCCACACGCCGGGGCACCAGTCGCTGATGGTGAGACTGCCGAAGACCGGCGTGGTGGTGCTCTCAGGCGATGCTGTTCATTTCAAGGACAATTGGGACAACCGCCGCGTTCCCAGCATGAACGCCAACAAGGAGCTGACCACAGCCTCGATGCAGAAGATCGCCGACACGCTCGACAAGGAAAAGGCGCAGCTCTGGATCAACCACGACAAGGTCCAGCGCGACGGCCAAAAGATGTCGCCGGAGTTTTACGAGTAGGTTCCGCCGGCATCCCTGTTGCCATAAAGGTGGCAGCAGGGATGTGCTAGGCGCCTCCAAACGCCCCGGGACAGGAGGCCAAGCGTGGGAGAGTGGCTCGGGGTTGCTATCGCGCTTGTCTCGAGCAGCGTCGGCGGCACCGCTGCCGCGATCACACGCTATCTTGTGACCGGTGCCGATCCGGTCATGCTGGCAATCCTGCGCTGGGGGATTGGCTTCCTCTGCCTGCTGCCGTGTGCGCTTCTGCTCGGCGTGCGCTGGCCGCAGCGGTCGGATTGGCCGGCGGTGATGGCGCTCGGCATCTGCTTCTTCGGCCTGTTCTTCATCCTCTACAATATCGCGGTCTCCTACACGACTGCCGCGCGCGCCAGCCTCGCGCTGGCGACGCTGCCGCTTCACACCATGGTGGTCGGTGCGATCCTTGGCGTCGAGCGGCTGACGTTACGGAAGCTCATTGGCGTCGGCGTCGCGGTGCTGGGCGTTGCGGCGGCGCTGGCCGTGGGCCTCGCACAGAGCCCGCCCGGATCCTGGCGCGGCGAGCTGATCATGACCGGTGCCGTGTTCTGCATGGCGTTCTACAACGTGCTGTCGCGGCCGCTGATGCAGCGTTCCAGCGCGCTCGGCTTTCTCACGGTCGGGATGGGCGCGGGCGCTTTGGTGCTGGTGCTCGTGGGACTTGCGAAGGGCAGCTTTGCCGCGCTCGATCACTTCACGATGGCGCAGTGGATTGCCGGACTCTATCTCGGCGCCGGTGGCGGCGCGCTCGCCTTCATCCTCTGGGTCATGGCGCTAGCGCGCGCGACGCCAACGCGCGTTGCCAACACGATGACGGTCAATCCGATCGCGGCGACCTTGCTGGCGGCGCTGCTGATCGGCGAGCCGATCACGCCAAATCTCCTGATTGGCCTCGTTGCCGTGTTCGCCGGCATCTGGATCGCGACCAGCCAGCCGAAGCTGGCCTAGCTTTTCGGCGCCGTGACCGGTGGTGGGCTTGCCTCCGGCGTCTTCTTTGGCTTCAGGGAGCCAGCGTAGAACGAGACCAGCCACACCAACAGCACGGCGAGGAGATAGACGCCCCAGGCCTGTGGTGGCGTCATGGCCCAGCGTATGAGGCCTTTGAATGTGCGGGGCGGGGTTTTGTCGTCGGTCATGCCGCGCTTGTGCGCGAAAGCGGCGGCACGGTCAATCCGGTCGCTTCTCTGCACGGATCAGGAAGAGCGCAGCCAACGCCGACAGGCTGAGCGCGGACGAGACCATCAGCACCTTGGCGCCCATCACGTCGATCAGCAGGCCGAAGGCCAGCGGCGCGATGGCCTGTGCCATCCGCGCCGGCGCGCCGATGACGCCGAGGCGGTAGCCGAAATCCTTCGGGCCGAAGATCGCGAGCGGCAGCGTCCCGCGCGCGATGGTCAAAATGCCGTTGCCGGAGCCGTGCAGCAGCGCAAAGGCAGTCGCCGCCGGCGCGCCGAAGATGGCGACGACGGCAGCTCCGATCGGGTGGGTGACGCAGGCAAGCCGGGTCGACCACAGCGGATGGAAGCGGGAGAGGACGCTCGCTTCGAGAATGCGCGCGATCACCTGGGCCGGGCCGATCAGCGCACCGGCCGCGATCGCCTCGACATGGGTCGCGCCGGTCGCTTCAAGGATACGCGGGAAATGCACCGCCATCGCGCCGGTGACGGTCCAGACCGCGGCGAAGACGAAGGCGAGCAGGATCATGGTGCGATCCAGCGGCAGGTGCGGCTTCTCCGCTGTCGTCGCTGCCTGTTTGGCGCCCTTGATCGAAGGCAGCATGAAGAAATTGAGTGGCAGGCCGATCAGGATGTTGGCGGTGGCCCAGGCGAAGCACGTCTCGCGCCAGCCTATATGGGCGAGCCCCCAGGCGGTGAGCGGCCAGCCGACTGTCGAGGCGAATCCGGCCATCAAGGTGATGCCGGTGATCGAGCCGCGCGCCTCGGTGCCGTAGATGCGGCCGAGCGCAGCGAAGGCGGCGTCGTAAAGGCCCATCGCCATGCCGATGCCGAGCACGAACCAGGCAAACGTCATCACCGCGACGGACTGGGAGAGGCCAAGCAGCGCCAGGCCGGCGGCGATGGTCAGGTTCGAGGCGGATAGCACCTGTCGCCCGCCGACGAGATCGATCTGTCGCCCGATGCGTGGACCCAGCAAGGCTGAGATCACCAGCGAGGCCGAGAACGCGCCAAAAATCCAGTTAGTGGAGATGCCGAGGTCGTGCGCCATGGGATCGGCGAGCAGGGCCGGCAAATAATAGCTGGAGGCCCAGGCCAGGGTCTGCGTCGTGCCGAGCGCAAGGATGATCGGAAGCTGGCGCTGGCTCATGTCCCCGAATTTCTGGGCCTTGGTGTCATCATTTGCATTTGCAGCCTGAGGCGAGAGCGCGTCAACAGCGTTCGCGGCATATTCGACCTGCCGTCGGCGGGAGCCTTGGTTGCGGCCTTTCGTTCGTCACGAATGCAAGCCATAATAGCGTATGCAACTCACCTCCCGCCTTGCGTTGATGAACTGGCTGGCCGGCCAGGGGCTCACCGGTCTTCCCGAACCCGAACTCTTGCGCGGCTTCTGTGAGCGCTGCCGCGCCGAGGGGCTGGAACTCTCGCGCGGCCTCGTCGTCATCGACACATTGCATCCGATCTACGAGGGGCGTGCCTTCCGCTGGAGCGACACGCCGACCAACGAGAGCGATGTCATCGAATACGGCTCGACGGCCGAGGGCGATGCGGCCAAGAACTGGCGTCGCTCGGTATTCTATCATCTGCTCGAGCACGGCCACGACGAGATGGTGCTCGACCTCGCCGACGCGCCCTCGCTCGACTTCTCGCAGATCGGCGAGCTCGCCGAAAACGGTCACCGCCATTTCCTGGCCTTCGTGCACCGCTTCGGCGAGAGCGGAGCGCTCGGGCAGATGGACTGCCTCTACTCCTACTGGACGACGCGACGCGACGATGGCTTTACCGAAGCCGAGCTCGCCGCGCTGCGCGATCTCGTGCCGGTGCTGGGACTTGCGATCAAATCGGCGCAGCAGGTCGATATCGTGCGGACGCTGGGGCGGGTCTATCTCGGGCGCGATGCCTCGGAGCAGGTCCTGCGCGGGCGCATCTCGCGCGGCGTCACCGAGCGCATCAAGGCCGTGCTCTGGTATTCGGACCTGCGCGGCTCGACCGGGATCAGCGAGAGTATCGGGCCGGACGAGATCATCCCGTTCCTCAACGATTATGCCCAGGCCGTGATCGATGCGATCCACGAGGCCGGCGGCGATGTGCTGAAGCTGATCGGCGACGGCGTGCTTGCGATGTTCTGGGGCGAGGACATGGCCGATGCGCGGCGGGCCGCGCTGCGGGCCGAGCATCTGTTTCGCCAGAATGTCGTGGCACTGAATGCACGCCGGGCGGCGGAGGGCCGTCCGACCACGTCGGCCTATATCGGGCTGCATGTCGGCGAGGTTTTCTACGGCAATATCGGCAGTGAGGACCGGCTCGATTTCACCGTGGTGGGGCCGACCGTGAACGAGGTCAGCCGCATCGCCTCGATGAGCCGTTCGGTCGATCGCGAGTTGCTGGCATCAGCGGAATTCTACAAGGGTCTGGATGCTGCCGGCCGCCGCTATCTCGTCTCCACCGGCCGCTACGCGCTGCGCGGCATCGGCCGCGCGCAGGATCTCTACACGCTCGATCCTGAGGTTGACGCGAGTGAGCCGGTGACGGGCAGCTACGAGCGCTATCTGGCGAATTAGCAGCGCGCCGCCGCTTCGTCCCCCACCATCGCCGGCTGCCGGTCCAGCGCCACCGCCGGCGACAGCCAGATCACCAGCGCCTGTACGCCGAACACGGCGGCCGCAAGGTAGAGGCACGCTTCCGCGCTCCAGAGGCCACCGACGATGGCGCCCAGCGCCGAGCCGAGCGGGCGGGCACCGTAGCTCATGATGTTGATGGCGGAGACGCGCCCCAACAGGCGCGGCGGCGTCACCGACTGGCGCAAGGTGGTGGTCGAGATCACCCACAGGATCGGCCCAACGCCGAGCAGGAAGAAGCTCAAGGCCGCAAGCCACGGCGAGGGCACCAGCACCGTCATCGCCATCACCACAGCGGCAACGAAACCGGTGACCGGGCCGAGGCCGACCACGGTGCCGAAGGCGATGCGCTTCATGACGCGGGTGGCGAACAGCGCGCCGATCACCATTCCGACGCCGTACATCGTCAGCACCGTACCGACACCGGCGGCGGTCAGGCCGAGATGTCGCACGGCGTAGGGGACGAACACCGCAATCTGCAAGAACCAGCCGGTGTTGAAGATGAATTGGGTGATGAACACCGGCCGAAGCAGCGGATGGTGGAAGACGAAACCGGCGCCCTCGCGAATGTCCTGGAACGGATGGCGTCGCGGGGTCGGCGCCCGCGCGGGTTCGTAGAGGCCCGAGAGCAGCACCACAGCGATCGCCGAGAGTGCCGCGGCAAAGCCGAAGGCCGGGCTTGCGCCCCACCATCCCACCAGTGCGCCGCCAAGCGCGGGACCGCTGGCGAAGGCAACGGTGCGCGCAAGCTCGATGCGAGCGTTCGCAGCCGGCAGCAACTCCGCGCCCACCAGCGAGGGCACCAGCGCCGGCGCGGCGACACTGTAGACGACCGTGCCGCAGACGGCGGCAAAGCCGAGCAGCGCCAGCAGCGGCAGATTGAGCCCGCCGAGTGCGAGCAGGAGAACGATGGCCGCCAGCGCTGCCGCACGTAGCGCTTCCGCACCCGCCATCAGCGCGCGGCGGGAGATACGGTCCGCAAGCAGGCCGGCCGGAATGGCGAACAGGACGAACGGCAGTGTGAGCGCGGTCTGCAACACGCCGGTCTGGCCCTCGGCCACCCCCAGCGTCAGCACCGCGACGATCGGGGCCGCGGCCAACGCGATCTGTTCGGCGGATTGCGCCGCGAGGTTTGACCAGGCGAGGCGGTTGAAAGTGTCGGGGAGACGGGGCGGATTTGACATGGCTCATTTCCTGCAAAGTCTTGATGGCGCCAGTATCCGCTCCCGGCGCCGGTCAAACCCACCCGCTTCCCGACAGGATCGGGCAAAGCCGGGTGGCGGTGGGAACCAATGCGGCTAGATGCAGTTGCAAATTAGTTGCAATAAGCCTCGACTTCGGTATTCTGACCTCATGGATGCCCGATCGCCCGATCTGACCCAGGACCTGACCCACGATGCTGCCGGCTGGCGCACCGACGCGCCGGTCACCAAGAGCCTCGCCGAGGTGAATGCCACTGTCGCCATCCCCGCGGCGGGAGCGTGGTGGCGACGGCTGCTCGCCTTTGTCGGCCCGGGCTACATGGTCTCGGTCGGCTATATGGACCCCGGCAATTGGGCGACCGACCTCGCCGGCGGATCGAGGTTCGGCTACACGCTGCTCTCGGTCATCCTGCTCTCGAACCTGATGGCGATCCTGCTGCAGTCGCTGGCGGCGCGGCTCGGCATCGTCACCGACCGCGATCTGGCGCAGGCCTGCCGCGCCACCTATTCGCCCGCTGTGAATTTTTTGCTCTGGCTCGCTTGCGAAGCGGCCATCATCGCGTGCGATCTGGCTGAGGTGATCGGCACCGCGATCGCGCTAAAACTTCTGTTCGGCATTCCCTTGGTCGGCGGCGCGCTGATCGCCGCGCTTGATGCGTTCCTGCTGCTCGTCCTGATGAACCGCGGCTTCCGCTTCCTCGAAGCCTTCGTGATGGCGCTGCTGGCCGTGATCGCGGTCTGCTTCGCGGTCCAGATCGTGGCTGCGGCGCCGCCGGTCGCCGAGGTGCTGCGCGGCTTTACGCCGAAGAGCGAGATATTCACCAATTCCGAGATGCTCTACATCGCGATCGGCATCATCGGTGCGACCGTAATGCCGCACAATCTCTATCTGCATTCCTCGATCGTGCAGACGCGCGCCTATGCGCGCAACGAAGAGGGGCGCCGCGACGCGATCAAATGGGCGACCACGGATTCCACCATCGCGCTGATGCTGGCGCTGTTCATCAACGCTGCGATCCTCATCGTCGCGGCCGCGACCTTCCACACCAGCGGGCATTCCGACGTCGCCGAGATCGGCCAGGCATTTGAGCTGCTCTCGCCGCTGCTCGGCCTCGGCATCGCCTCGACATTGTTCGCGGTGGCGCTGCTGGCCTCGGGCCTCAATTCAACCGTCACCGCGACGCTCGCCGGCCAGATCGTGATGGAGGGCTTTCTCGATTTGCGCCTGCCGAGCTGGGCCCGCCGCCTCGTCACGCGCGGCATCGCCATTATTCCGGTGATCGTCGTCACCGCGATCTATGGCGAACGGGGGACTGCGGATTTGCTGGTGTTCAGCCAGGTCGTGCTGTCGATGCAGCTTCCGTTCGCGGTGATCCCGCTCGTCCGCTTCGTCTCCGACCGCCGCAAGATGGGGCAGTTCGCGATCGCACGCTATGTCGCTGCGACCGCGTGGATCGTCGCCGGCGTGATCGTGGTTTTGAACGTGAAGCTGCTGGTGGATACGCTGTTCGGGTGAGCGTGTTTAATCCTGCGGCTCGGACGCCCCATCGCCCTGCGCGTCGATGCGCAGCCAGCCTGAGGGGGCAAGGCGCTGCTGCGGCAGGAAGCGGGCCTTGTAGTCCATCTTCTTGGAGCCCTCGATCCAGTAGCCGAGATAGACGTAGGGCAGGCCTTGGCGGCGCGCGCGAGCGATGTGGTCGAGGATCATGAAGGTGCCCATCGAGCGGGAGACCTGGCCGGGCTCGAAGAACGAATAGACCATCGACAGGCCGTCGCTGAGCACGTCGGTGAGCGCCACCGCGATCAGCTCCTCGCCGCGACCGGTGAGGCCGCTGTCGGGGCCGCGCCTGCGGTACTCGATGATGCGGGTCTCGACATGGCTGTCCTCGACCATCATGGCGTAGTCAAGCACTGTCATGTCGGCCATGCCGCCATGGCGGTGGCGGGCGTCGAGATAGGCGCGGAACACCGAATATTGCTCAGAGGTCGGCACCGCGCTGCGCTGCTCGCCGATGATGTCGGCATTGCGCGCCATCACCTTGCGGAAATTGCGGGACGGGCGGAATTCGTTGGCGACGACCCGGACCGAGACGCAGGCCCGGCATTGGTCGCAGGCCGGCCGGTACGCGATCGACTGGCTGCGGCGGAACCCGCCATGGGTCAGGAGATCGTTGAGGTCACCGGCGCGTTCCCCCACGAGGTGCGTGAACACCTTGCGCTCATGCCGGCCCGGCAGATACGGGCAGGGGGACGGCGCCGTGAGGTAAAATTGTGGGGTGTCGCGCGAGTGCTGGGTCAAGGGACGTCGTGGGCCTCCGAAGTGGGTATCAGCATCGCGCTACGAAAGCTCCCGGTCAATCGGTCTGCTTGGCTGGTCAGATCAGTCAGTCTAGCGGATCCGGGTTAGTAGGTTCTTGACCTTCAGATTCTCACCAGGTCCTTGCGGTCTGGGACACGGGCGCGCGGACGGAATTGTTGATCACGACCGTTCCCAGCACGAAATCGTGCAGCAGGCGCCGGCGGCCGTTGAAGAGGCCGACAAGAACCACGAAAGGCGAGAGGAACGAGACCGAGACCCAGAACAGCACGGCATGGGTGGCGCCAAGGACAAAGTAGCCGGGCGCGCCGTACCAGGTGCGCAACTCCAGGTCCATGATCCGCATCCCGACTGTCGCCGAGGAGGGGCCACCGATGCAGGCGCCGTAATAGACGATCGCCCAGATCACGGAGGCCGGCCAGGCGAGCCAGAACAGCGCCCAGCCGATGCCGAGCGTCACCACGCCGAACACGGCGATGAAGATATAACCGAGGATGACGGGTACGGAGATCACGACCATGTCGATCAGGAACGCAAATGCCCGCCGCGTCGCGACGCCACGGAACAGTTCCGGATGCAGATAGGGATCGTAGGCGTGCGACTGCGCGCCGCCGTCATTGCGCCAGATGCCGCTGTCATTTGGCGAACCCGAGTAGGACATGAGCTTCCCTTCCGCTTTCGGACCTCTCACCCGGCAGCACATGGGAACCATCCGGCCACACGCCAAGGCTGTCAGCCGGTCGATCCAGCAAAATATTCCGGCGATTCGACGGCCGCCGATGCTTGCGCGGTCCTTGAATTGCATCATGCTGCAGGGGCGAGGGCACACTTCCGGCCCAGGACAGGACGATTTTCATGGGTGGTCAGGTCGAATTGCGCTGCCGCTGCGGCAGCGTCCGCGCCGCGATCTCGGGCGTGTCGCCACGGACGGTCAATCGTGTGGTCTGCTACTGCGATGACTGCCAGGCTTTTGCACATCAGCTCGGCCGCGCCGACCTTTTGAATGCGAACGGCGGCAGCGACATTGTCCAGGTCGCGCCGTCGACACTCGCCTTTGTGCAAGGACAGGACCGGATCGCGGGGGTGCGACTGAGCCCGAAAGGCCTCTACCGGTGGTATGCAAGCTGCTGCAACACGCCGGTCGGCAACACGGTCTCGCCGGCCATTCCCTTTGTGGGCATCATCGCGCAGGCGTTCGAGGGGGGCGCGCCGGCCGTTGACGATGTCGCCGGTCCGCCGGTTGGCGCCATTCTCGGCAAGTACGCGGTGGGCGAACCCCCGGCGGGCTCAACGGGACTCAATCTATCTCTCATCCTGCGCGCGATCGGCAAGGTGCTTGCGTGGAAGGTGGGTGGGAAGACATGGCCGCATCCGTTCTTCAAGCGGGAGCCGCGCGAGCCGATCTATCCGATCACCGTGCTGTCGCGCGAGCAACGCGACGCGCTACGTCCGCTGTGTGGGCCTCGGCCTGCGGCGCAAGCGACGGATTGATTGGTGGAAGGGCGCAGTGCCGCGCCTGGAAGCGCTCAGCGCTCGTTGGCTGGGATTGGTGGGCACGCTTGCGCTTAGCCACCCTACGGCGCCTCATCCTTGGCTGCGCAGCTTCTCTGCCGCCTTCGGCGCAAAATAGCTGAGCACGCCGTCGGCGCCGGCGCGCTTGAAGGCGAGCAGGCTCTCCATCATGGCGCGGTCGCCATCGAGCCAGCCGTTGTTCGCGGCGGCGGCGATCATCGCGTATTCGCCCGAGACCTGGTAGGCGAAGGTCGGCATCGCAAAGGTGTCCTTCACGCGGCGGACCACGTCGAGATAGGGCATGCCGGGCTTCACCATCACCATGTCCGCACCTTCCGCGATGTCGAGTTCGACCTCGCGCAGCGCCTCGTCGGTATTGGCGCTGTCCATCTGGTAGGTGCGCTTGTCGCCGGTCAACGTCTTGGCCGAGCCGATGGCGTCGCGGAAGGGGCCGTAGAAGGCGGAGGCGTACTTTGCCGCATAGGCCATGATCTGCACGTCGAGCAGGCCGGAGCGGTCGAGCCCTTCGCGGATCGCGGCGACGCGGCCGTCCATCATGTCGGACGGCGCGATGATGTCGCAGCCGGCTTCGGCCTGCACCAGCGCCTGACGCACCAGCACCGCGACGGTCTCGTCATTCAGGATCTTGCCGTCGGAGATCAGGCCATCATGGCCGTGGCTGGTGAAGGGGTCGAGCGCGACGTCGCAGAGGATTCCGATGTCAGGAAACTCCTTCTTGATCGCGCGCACCGTCTGGCAGACCAGATTGTTCGGATTGGTCGCTTCCGAGCCTTGCTCGTCGCGCAGGGACGGGTCGGTGTAGGGAAACAGCGCGATGCAGGGAATGGTGAGCTTCATCGCGCGCTCGGCTTCGCGCACGGCCTGATCGACGCTGAGGCGATCGACGCCGGGCATCGAGGCGATGGGCTCGCGCTTGTTGTTGCCGTCGATCAGGAACAGTGGCCAGATCAGATCGTCGGTCGTGAGCACATTCTCACGCACCATGCGCCGGGCCCATTCGGCCTTGCGGTTACGGCGCGGGCGGACGGTCAGATCGAGGGCATGGGGCACCGCGGCACCCGTCCCGCGCGCGACCTCGCGCAGTTCGATCGGACGTCCGTATTTGATCGCCATTACTCTTCCTCCGGCTGGAATTATTCTTATACCAGTTCGCATGGTTCCCGTCACCGCGGCTTGACCTCCCGCAAGGTGATGGCAGCCGATTGATTTTGCGGGGCGAAACAGCCAGAAGGGGGCCATGTCCGAACTCTCCACCCGCGATGCGGCCCGCGACAATGCCAGGGATGCCGTCAGGGACAGCGCCCGAGACAGCGCGATGTCGGTCGCTGCGATCTCGTCGGAGCGGCCTGAGTCCGACGACAATGTCTGGACGCGGCGGCTCGTGCTGTTCCTGCGGGTGATGGCGCTGCTGTCGATCCTCAAGGGACTCTATCACTGGGCGCAGGTGACCGGCTTCGTCGGCGGTGAGGACGAGGCGTTCGAGAACCAGTCGATGGCCTGGCAGGCTTCGACCATCTACTTCGCCGTGATCGAGCTCGTCGCCGCCGTCGGCCTCTGGCTCGCCACGCCCTGGGGCGCGGTGGTGTGGCTGACGACCGTGGTCTCGATGGCGGTGATCGAGTTGATGTTCCCTGGCATCTACGGCGGCAGCCTGATCGTCGTCGGCGTCGAGGCCTTCATGCTCGCCGCCTATCTCGCGCTCGCCTGGATGGCCGCGCGCGAACGGCCGCCGTAGGCGACGTCGTCACCGCCAAAATTACGCTCGTGCCCTGGACGCAGCGCAACACCATAAGCGCGTTCACGCGCGTCTTCGACGCGCTATGGTGGTGCGTTGCCGAGCTGGGGCCTATTACTCGACGATCTCGTTTGCGGCTTTCTGGGTCCCGGCTCTGCGCTCCGCTTCGCGGCGCTTGTCCGGGACACGAGAATGTTGCGCTTGGTTGACCGTTGGTTGCGTAAAATTCGCCGTAACTTTTCGCTAACCCAGCCCGATCCGCCACAGCTGTTACGCGTGCGTTTCGAAACAGGGCGGGGCTGTTCTGGAATGTGACAGAAGGCGCGGACGGAGAGTGAACAGGACCTTGCCACGGTCAACAGACGGTTGCGAAAAGTGCTTGTGGCACAGGCTTAATCAGCAATTCACTGTCTTAAATTCATGATCTCTTTATTCTCTTATTTAAGCCGATCTTCAAACGGCCCCCTTAAGTTGGACCTATCAGACGGAACACAAGTTGCGTCGAATAAGTGTCGATAAAAACGACAACAGGGGAAGTGTCATGATGAAAGCCGTCGCAACTGCGGCAGATACCGCAGAGCGCGTTTCGGGCCCGCAGGGTTCGGTGCAGTCGCTCTATCTGGAAGCTTTGACTCTGGTGGAGCGGCTGCATCGCCGGCTCCTCGACGTGATCAAGGACGAGTTCGATCGTCGTGGCCGCGCCGACATCAATTCCGTGCAGGCGCTTCTGCTCTATAACATCGGCGACAAGGAGCTGACCGCGGGCGAGCTGCGCACGCGCGGTTACTATCTCGGCTCCAACGTCTCCTACAATCTGAAGAAGCTCGTCGAGCTCGGCTTCCTCGATCATCAGCGCTCGCGCGTTGATCGCCGTTCGGTGCGCATCCGCCTGACGCCGCAGGGCCAGGAAGTTCGCCGCATCGTCGACTCGCTCTACCAGAAGCACGTCAAGACCGTTGAACAGGTCGGCGGCATCTCCGGCGAGGAGTTCTCGACCCTCAACAAGTCGCTGCACCGCCTCGAGCGGTTCTGGACCGACCAGATCCTGTATCGTCTCTGATATTCCAAGGGATCAAGGCCAAGCCGGCCCGCAACAAGACCGGCAAGCCTCCCAACGTGCCTGACTTCCCCAAGCGCGTCGGCCCGGCTTTGCCCGGACCGGCGCGTTTTGACGTCTTCTCGCAGTTGCGAAAAAATCGGCCAGCAGGGTGGAACCAGGTCCTCGCGTCGCAGTTGTCTCTCGGGATCGGAGGATACAATGCTGGTCGAGCGCGGGTTTCAGGCAATGAACGTCGAACTCGTGAGCGATGCCTACGCCATCGCCGCGAATTACCTCCGCCGCTCCGGTGCGATCCCCGACACGCTCGTCACCAACGAACGTCTGCTCGAGATCATCGTCAGGCTGCTCCAGCACGGCGAAATCAACAAGATCAGGCTCGCCAACAAGGCGATCGCTCGGTTCGAGGCGCAGGCCGAGGCCCGCGCGGTTGCCTGATCAAGACTCCCAGAACATCGATGAACCAGAGGGTGCCATGGAAGCTGCCATCGACCGCATCATGCAGACCTATGACCTGCTCGCCAACCGGACCGCGGCGGCGAGCGAGGAGGCGCGGATTAAGGTGACAAACTACCTGAATACCCTGATGGAAGCCGGCGAGAAGGACACCCACAGGTTGACGGTCTGCGGCCTGACCTATCTGCGCCAGCTCGACGGCAGCGTGGACCCGGTGAAGGCGGGGTATACCGGGCTGTAGACCAGGCGGCCTGAAGGGCGGCAAGCCCGGCCCAGTTCGCGCCCTGATGGGCACCGGCCGCTTTCGTTTGGGATTGGGCGGATCAACCGGCCAATCAGCCCCTTTGCGCCGGACAGTCCCGTAAGCTTGCGGGACTCGAAGTCCTGGCACTCCACCATATCTGGCATAATTCCCGAGCCCGACCCGCAAATGCTTGGCCGGGGGCGGGTGATGTGGTAGATCGCGCTCGCCGCTTCCGATCGCCACACCAAGACCCCCGCAGCCCGCAAAAAAGGCTGCGGCGGTGGAGATATTCGCACGATGACCCTTGCCAAGACCGCCAATGCGCCCGATTCGTTTTTCACCGCCTCGCTCGAGCAGGCCGACCCGGAAATCGCCGCCGCCATCAAGGGCGAGCTCGGCCGGCAGCGTCATGAAGTCGAGCTGATCGCCTCCGAGAACATCGTCAGCCGGGCCGTGCTGGAAGCGCAGGGCTCGGTGATGACCAACAAGTACGCAGAGGGTTATCCGGGCGCGCGCTATTACGGCGGTTGCGAGTGGGTCGACGTCGCCGAGAACCTCGCGATCGATCGCGCCAAGAAGCTGTTCGGTGCTGGCTTCGCCAACGTGCAGCCGAACTCCGGCAGCCAGATGAACCAGGCGGTGTTTTTGGCGCTGCTGCAGCCCGGCGACACCTTCATGGGTCTCGACCTCGCGGCCGGCGGCCATCTCACCCACGGCTCGCCCGTCAACATGAGCGGCAAGTGGTTCAAGGCCTCGCACTACACCGTGCGCCGCGAGGACCAGATCATCGACATGGACGCGGTCCAGAAGCAGGCCGAAGAGGTCAAGCCGAAATTGATCGTGGCCGGCGGCTCGGCCTATTCGCGCGCCTGGGACTTCAAGCGCTTCCGCGAGATCGCGGATTCGGTCGGCGCTTACCTGCTCGTGGACATGGCGCACTTCGCCGGTCTCGTCGCCGGCGGCGTGCATGCCTCGCCCGTGCCGCATGCTCACGTCACCACGACCACGACGCATAAGTCGCTGCGCGGTCCGCGTGGCGGCCTGATCCTCAGCAATGACGAGGTGCTTGCCAAGAAGCTCAACTCGGCGATCTTCCCGGGCCTGCAGGGCGGCCCCTTGATGCATGTGATCGCGGCGAAGGCGGTCGCCTTTGGCGAAGCGCTGCGTCCGGACTTCAAGGTCTATGCGAAGAACGTCGTCGAGAACGCCAAGGCGCTGGCCGAGGCGATGAAGAGCCACGGCTTCGACATTGTCTCCGGCGGCACCGATAACCATCTGATGCTTGTTGACCTCCGGCCGAAGGGTCTGAAGGGCAACGTCTCGGAGAAGGCGCTGGTTCGCGCCGCCATCACCTGCAACAAGAACGGCATTCCGTTCGACCCCGAAAAGCCGTTCGTCACTTCGGGCCTGCGTCTCGGCACGCCCGCGGCGACGACCCGCGGCTTCGGCGTCGCCGAATTCCAGCAGGTCGGCGGCATGATCGCCGAGGTCCTCAACGCGATCGCGCAGTCCGACGACGGCAAGGCGCCACTGGTCGAGGCCGCGATCAAGGAACGGGTCAAGGCGCTCACCGATCGGTTTCCGATCTATCAGTAAGGCTGGGTCCAACGGATGCGCTGCCCGAACTGCAACAGTCTCGATACGCAGGTAAAGGACTCGCGTCCGACCGAGGACTCTTCCGTCATCCGCAGGCGGCGCGTATGCATCGCCTGTAATTTCCGCTTCACCACGTTCGAGCGCGTGCAGCTGCGCGAGCTCACGGTGATCAAGCGCAACGGCCGTCGCGTGCCGTTCGACCGCGACAAGCTGATGCGTTCGGTATCGATCTCCTTGCGCAAGCGGCCTGTCGAGCCTGAAAGGGTGGAGAAGATGGTCTCCACCATCGTGCGCGAGCTCGAGACCGGGGGCGAAGCCGAGATCTCGTCCGAGGTGATCGGCGAGACCGTGATGGAGCATCTGCGCACGCTCGACGACGTCGCCTATGTGCGCTTCGCCTCCGTCTATCGCAATTTCCGCGAGGCCAAGGATTTCGCCGACGTGCTCGGCGAGCTCTCCGGTGAGGAGGAAGCGCGGCTCGCCGCGATCCGCAAATGATCTTCCGCATCCTGGAAGATCAGTTCGCCGCGAGGATCCGCGAGTCCAAGGACGCCGATCGCCGCTTCATGCAGCTGGCGCTGGCGCTCGGCCGGCGCGGGCAGGGCCGCGTTTGGCCCAATCCGGCCGTCGGTGCGGTCATCGTCAAGGACGGCGTCATCGTCGGCCGCGGCTGGACGCAGCCCGGTGGGCGGCCGCATGCGGAGCCAGAGGCACTCCGGCGTGCAGGCGAGGCGGCGCGCGGCGCCACGCTCTATGTCACGCTCGAACCTTGCTCGCATTTCGGCAAGTCGCCGCCGTGTGCCGATGCGGTGATCGCGGCGGGCATCACACGCGTGGTGGCGGCGATCGAGGATCCCAATCCTGAGGTGGCGGGGCAGGGCCACGCGCGCCTGCGCGCTGCCGGCATCGCCGTGGATGTCGGCCTGTGCGCGGCGGAGGCGGCGTTTGACCATGCTGGCCATTTCCGCCGCATCAGGGACAAGCGTCCGCATGTGATCCTGAAGCTCGCGGTCTCGCCTGACGGCAAAATCGGCGCTGAAGACGGCAAGCCGCTGGCGATCACGGGCGAAGCCGTCCGCGACCGCGTGCATCTGTTGCGCGCCTCGAGCGATGCCATCCTGGTCGGCATCGGCACGGTGCTGGCGGATGATCCGCAGCTCAACTGCCGCCTGCCGGGCATGGAAGCGCGTTCGCCGTTGCGCATTGTCCTCGACCAGAACTTGCGAATGCCGGCGTCCAGCCAGCTTGTTCGTTCTGCGCGCGAGACGCCGCTCTGGGTGATGGCTTCCGAGCTAGCGGAAGCCGCCGCGGCGACGCGCCTCGGCGCGGCCGGTGCGCAAATCATGCGCATGCCGCCGAATGGTGCAGTCGGGCTCGACCTTCCGGCCGTGCTCCATGGTCTCGCCGACAAGGGCATCACGCGGCTGATGGTCGAGGGCGGCAGCCGCGTTGCGGCCTCCTTCGTGTCGGCCGACCTCGTCGACGAAATCTGGCTGTTCCGCGGAGCGGAAGAGGTGGGTCCCGAAGGCGTCGATGCGCTCGATGCATTGCCCCTGTCGAAAATCACGCAGTCGCAGGCCTACAAGGTTCATGCTAGCGAGACATTCGGCCACGATACTCTCACCGTCTACGAGCGCGCCTAACATGTTCACCGGCATTGTCACAGATATCGGCGAAATCGTCAGCTTCAAGCCCGTGGCGCAGGGGCAATTGCACCGTTTGCGCATCGCTTGCGGCTACGACCAGACCACCATCGCCGATGGCGCCTCGATCGCCAGCAATGGCGTGTGCCTGACTGTGGTTGCTTCCGGCGTCGCGAACGGCAAAACCTGGTATGACGTCGATGCCGCCGCCGAGACGCTGGCGCTGACGACGGCCAAACGCTGGAAGCTCGGCACCAAGCTCAATCTCGAGCGTGCGCTCAAGATCGGTGACGAGCTCGGTGGCCACATCGTCGCCGGCCATGTCGACGGCATTGCGACCATCGTCAGCCGTGAGGACCTGCCCGACATGGCGCGGTTCGAGCTCTCCACGACGCGGGAGCTGGCTCGGTTCATCGCCACCAAGGGCTCGATCACGCTCGACGGCGTCTCGCTCACAGTCAATACAGTGAAGGACGTGACCTTTTCGGTGCTGATCATCCCGCATACGCTCGAAGTCACGACGATCGGCGGCTGGAAGGCGGGCACGGAAGTCAATATCGAGGTCGATCTGATGGCCCGCTACGCGGCGCGGCTGACGGAAATGAAGTGACCGGCGAAGGCGTCATTCCGGGTTCGGCTCTTCGAGCCGCCCCGGAATGACAGTTTCTAACTTGGCTTACACACCTGCGGCGACTACATAACGCGCCGACCCAGTAAAACGGATTTAGACGATGGCTGACGCGCGACGCGCACCCCTGAAGGACCAGACCGACATTTCCGGCGCGCGTGCGCTGGTGGTCGAGGCGCGGTTCTATGATGATCTCCAGGACGCGCTTCTGGATGGCGCGGTCACTGAACTGAAGGCAGCCGGCCTGACCCATGACGTCATCACGGTTCCGGGCGCGTTGGAGATCCCAGCCGCGGTTGCGATCGCCGTCGACGCAGCTGCGGCGAACGGCAAGCCTTATGATGCGGTGATCGCGCTCGGCTGCGTGATCCGCGGCGATACCATTCATTTCGAGATCGTCTCGCAGGAATCCTCGCGTGCGCTGATGGACCTTGCGGTTGCGCGAAAACTGCCCCTCGGCAACGGCATCCTCACCGTCAACAATGAGGAACAAGCCTGGGCGCGGGCGCGCGCCAGCGAGCTCAATAAGGGCGGCGATGCCGCGCGCGCGGCACTTGCGATGCTGCGCATCAAGCGCCGCCTGGCGCGGGCCTGAGCCATGGCTGACATCAGGAAACCGGCTGCGCCTGCGGAGAAGAAAGCGAACCGTCGCGGGGCGGCGCGGCTCGCAGCCGTGCAGGCGCTGTACCAGATGGACATCGCCGGTGCCGGCATCAACGACATCTTCGCCGAGTTCGAGAGCCATTGGCTCGGCAACGAGGTCGAGGGCGACACCTATCTGCCGGCGGAAGCCGCTTTCTTCCGCGACGTCGTCTCCGGCGTCGTGCGCGACCAGAAGACGCTCGATCCCCTCATCGACGAGGCGCTGTCGAAGGGCTGGCCCTTGAAGCGGATCGAGGCGATCCTGCGCGCGGTGTTGCGGGCTGGGGCCTATGAGCTGCAGCATCGCAAGGACGTGCCGGGCCGCGTCGTCGTGTCCGAATATGTCGATGTCGCCAATGCCTTCGTCGACCGCGAGGAGACCGGCATGGTCAACGCCGTGCTCGACCAGATCGGCCGCCAGTTTCGCGGTGACGAGTTCGGGCGGGGGTAGGACAGGCGTAGGGCGGTGAATTGATGCGATGCTGCTGCCCAATACTCCGGTGTCATGCCCCGCGAAGGCGGGGCATCCAGTACGCCGCGGCCTATCGATTTCACATGACCGTCTCTGGAATACTGGATCGCCCGGTCAAGCCGGGCGATGACAGTTGTGTGTGGGGCTGACATCGATGGCCACTCCGCACAGCCCTTCCGCCGAAGACTCCCTCATCGCGCGCTATTTCAAGCCGCTGGCGACCGATCCCGGTGCACTCGGGCTGGTCGACGACGCCGCGATCCTCTCCTCGTCCGGCGACGACATCGTCGTCACCACCGACGCCGTGGTCGAGGGCGTGCATTATCTTGCCACCGATCCCCCCGACACCGTCGCGCGCAAGGCGCTGCGGGTGAACCTCTCTGATCTCGCCGCCAAGGGCGCTTCACCTGCCGGCTTCGTGCTGACGCTGGCGCTGCGCAGCAAGGAGGATGCCTGGCTGAGACCGTTCGCCGATGCACTCGGCGAGGACGCCAAGACCTTTGCGTGTCCGCTGCTCGGCGGCGACACGGTGTCGACGCCGGGACCGCAAATGATCTCGATCACCGCCTTCGGCCGGGTACCGAAAGGGCGGATGGTTGGCCGCACCGGCGCAAGACCGGGCGACCTTGTCTTTGTGACGGGGACGATCGGCGATGCCGCGCTGGGCCTGGATGTGCTGACGGGTGGTGCGGCCGCGTCCGCGGTGACCGACCCGGCTGCTCGGGACTATCTGATCGGCCGCTATCGCGTTCCGCAGCCACGCAGCGCATTGGCGCACATCGTGCGAGAGCATGCGAGCGCGGCAATGGACGTGTCGGATGGCCTGGCAGGCGATCTCGCCAAGCTCTGCGCCGCCTCTGGCGTCAGCGCAATGATCGATGCGCACCAGGTCCCGGCGTCACCGGCCGCCGCCATCGCGGTCTCCGCCGTCGGGCTCGAGACACTGGTGTCGGGCGGCGACGATTATGAGATCCTGTGCGCGGTTCCGGAAGGACGCAGCGCAGGCTTCTCGCGAGACGCCGGGCAGGCCGGGGTTCAGGTCACGATGATCGGTACAATCATTTCCGGCCAGGGAGCGCCGCAATGGATCGACGCGCAGGGCTGCGAGGTCACGCTGCGGCGCTTGTCCTACAGCCATTTCTAGACCCGGATATATCAGTGGTTCGCCGGGAGGCGAGCGCAGGCTCTCCGCTTTTCGCGATATCAGGGTAATATCGGCAATCGCAACGGACGGGCTTGATTCGGATGACGGCAGCTTCAACTGCGGGCACACTGCAGATTGTTCCCGGCAGGGAATGCCGAAGCTGCTCGCTGTGCTGCAAGGTCTACGACATTGTCGAGCTCGGGAAGGCCGCCGGCAAATGGTGCGGGCAGTGCAAGCCCGGCCGTGGCTGCAAGATCCACGACAATCTGCCGACCCAATGCGCGGAGTTTAACTGCCTTTGGCGAACTGACGCGGCGATGCCGGCGCAGTGGAAGCCCGACCAGGCGAAGATGGTGGCCTCCATTCACCCGATCACCCGGAACATCCAGATCCAGGTCGACCCGGGCCTGCCGTCGGCTTGGAGCCGGCAGCCCTATCACGATCATCTGCGGCAGTGGGCCAAGCAGAACATGCCGAAAGGCATTTACGTCGTGGTCTTCGTCAATGACCAGGCGACCCTCGTGCTGCCGGACCAGGACGTGCCGCTGGGCCCTCTGACACCGGAACAGGCCATTGTGGTTCGCCTGGAGCCCGGTCCGAACGGGGGCGTCTATGAGGTCAAGGTCTCGACCACGCGGACCATGCCGGACGGTCAAACGGTCGAAGTCGGATCCACGTCCCGCTATCCCGTGAGGTCGGTGGCCTAAGACCAGCCTCTCACAATCCCCGCGAAAGCCTCTCGATGTATCAGCGCCAGGAGGTGGGCAGCTGATGGATATGTTCGGATGACGGCGGTCATTTCGGGGTCGGGCGAGGCACCGGTCGCTCAGGAGCGCGCGTGCGGAAGCTGCACGCTCTGCTGCAAGGTCTACAATGTGGTCGCTTTCGGCAAGCCCGCCGGCACGTGGTGCTCACATTGTGAGCCCACCTTGGGCTGCGCGATCCACGATGTCAGGCCAAGCGAATGCGCGGCGTTCGACTGCCTCTGGAAAACCACGCCGGCACCGCCCATGCATTGGAAGCCCGATCAGGCGAAGATGGTGCTGACGGTGCATCCAAAGACCAACAACATCCAGGTTGTGGTTGATCCCGACCTGCCATCGGCCTGGACGCGGCAGCCTTACCACAGCCAGTTGCGCGTGCTGGCGAAGAGCAACATGGCGAAAGGCCATCTTGTGATTGTGTTCGTTGGCGAGCAGGCGACGCTGATCCTGCCCGATCAGGATGTGCCGCTCGGCGTCCTCTCGCTCGACCAGGTGATCTCGGTGACGCTGGAGCCGGGCGTCGGTGGCGGCGTCTACGAGCTCAAAATCTTCAACCGACGCGCAACGGCTGACGGGCAGACGTTGGAATTGGCGTCTTCATCCCGGCATCCCGTGAGGGCGGCCGCTTAGGCCAAGCCCGCTGACGCCAAGCCCGCTTAAGCCAATCCTGCCAAGCGTGGCGGCCGGCTGCGGGAGCTGCCGGCCCGGCGCTCGGGATTAGGTCTAAATACTTGCCGAGATCGGCTTTTTCGCACCTCTACGGCGTTGCACCCTCAATTTGATTTTGGCAAGCTTGTGGCCGACTAAAGCCGCCTGCGGGCGGCTTTGTTCAAAATCAAGGCGCCGCACGCACGACGGACAACAAAAGGCGCCGGGGGTCGTACATCAAGGATCTGAGGCAAAAATCAAATGACAGCATTATGGTTGATAGTGCTCTGCGGAGTGCTTTCCGTCGTCTACGCGATTTGGGCGACGTCTTCGGTGTTGAGTGCAGATGCGGGGTCGCCGCGCATGCAGGAGATCGCGGGAGCGGTGCGTGAAGGCGCACAGGCCTATCTCCGGCGCCAGTACACCACGATCGGCATCGTCGGCATCGTCATCTTCGTGCTGCTCGTCTATTTCCTCGGCCTTTATGTCGCGATCGGTTTTGCCATCGGCGCCATCCTGTCGGGGGCGGCCGGCTTCATCGGCATGAACGTCTCGGTTCGCGCCAATGTGCGCACCGCCCAGGCCGCCACGACGTCGCTCGCCGGCGGCCTCGAGCTCGCCTTCAAGGCAGGCGCCATCACCGGCATGCTGGTGGCGGGTCTCGCGCTGCTCGGCGTGACCCTCTATTTTGGCTTCCTGGTTCACTCGCTGAAGCTTGCGCCCGATAGCCGCACGGTGGTCGACGCCATGGTGGCGCTCGGCTTCGGCGCATCGCTGATCTCGATCTTCGCCCGTCTCGGCGGCGGCATCTTCACCAAGGGTGCTGACGTCGGCGGCGACCTCGTCGGCAAGGTCGAGGCCGGCATCCCCGAGGATGATCCGCGCAACCCCGCCACCATCGCCGACAATGTCGGTGACAACGTCGGCGACTGCGCCGGCATGGCGGCCGACCTGTTCGAGACCTATGCGGTGACCGCCGTCGCCACCATGGTGCTCGCGGCGATCTTCTTCGCCAAGACGCCGATCCTCGCCAACATGATGACCCTGCCGCTCGCCATCGGCGGCATCTGCATCATCACGTCGATCATCGGCACGTTCTTCGTGAAGCTCGGGCCGAGCCAGTCGATCATGGGCGCGCTCTACAAGGGCCTGATCGCAACCGGCGTCCTCTCGCTGATCGGCATTGCCGTGGTGATCTACTACCTGATCGGCTTCGGCAAGCTCGAAGGCGTCGATTATACCGGCATGGCGCTGTTCGAGTGCGGCGTGGTCGGCCTGGTCGTCACCGCGTTGATCATCTGGATCACCGAATACTACACCGGCACCGACTATCGCCCGGTGAAGTCGATTGCGGCGGCGTCGGTGACCGGCCACGGCACCAACGTGATCCAGGGTCTGGCGATCTCGATGGAGGCGACGGCGCTGCCCGCGATTGTCATCATCGCCGGCATCCTCGTCACTTACAGCCTTGCCGGCCTGTTTGGCATCGCGATCGCGACCGCTACCATGCTGGCGCTGGCCGGCATGATCGTCGCGCTCGACGCGTTCGGTCCGGTGACCGACAACGCCGGCGGCATCGCCGAGATGGCGGGCCTGCCAAAAGAGGTGCGCAAGTCGACCGACGCGCTCGACGCGGTCGGCAACACCACCAAGGCGGTGACGAAGGGTTACGCGATCGGCTCCGCCGGTCTCGGCGCGCTGGTGCTGTTCGCGGCCTACAACCAGGACCTCAAGTTCTTCATCGCTGACTCCGCGAACCACCTCTACTTCAAGGGCGTCAATCCGGACTTCTCGCTGAACAATCCTTACGTGGTGGTGGGCCTGCTGTTCGGCGGCCTGCTGCCATATCTGTTCGGCGCGATGGGCATGACGGCCGTGGGCCGTGCGGCCAGCGCGATCGTGGAAGAGGTGCGTCGGCAGTTCCGGGAGAAGCCGGGCATCATGCAGGGCACCGACAAGCCTGATTACGGCAAGGCGGTCGACCTGCTGACCAAGGCGGCGATCAAGGAAATGATCATCCCGTCACTGCTTCCGGTGCTGTCGCCGATCTTCGTTTACTTCGTGATCTACGCGATCGCGGGCGGCGGCCCGGCCGGCAAGTCGGCGGCGTTCTCGGCGGTCGGCGCCATGCTGCTCGGCGTCATCGTCACCGGCCTGTTCGTCGCGATCTCGATGACCTCGGGCGGCGGCGCCTGGGACAACGCCAAGAAGTACATCGAAGATGGCCACTACGGCGGCAAGGGCAGTGATGCCCACAAGTCCGCGGTGACCGGCGACACCGTCGGCGATCCCTACAAGGACACGGCCGGCCCCGCGGTGAACCCGATGATCAAGATCACCAACATCGTGGCTTTGCTGCTCCTGGCGATCCTGGCGCACTGAGGCACGATATCGCGTCGAACCAGGACCCCCGTGGCGCAGGCTGCGGGGGTCCTTGCTTTTGGGACGGCCGGGCGCCGTGCTTTCAGCCTCGTTCTGGCCCGGAGCGCCCGTACCGGTTACCGGGAGCAGCAGGGCCGGGGTGGATCCCAGCACCGTATTTAAGGTTGCTTAACCGCCTGCATTCTAGAGTTTCGAGAGGTTTCTGACGGCATTACAGCAACGTTCCCGATTGCGCATGTGGGGCGGTCCCATGTCGTGGACGGCGCGATGCGCTCTCAACGTGCTCGGGCGCGCCTTGCCTGTCGACTGCAAGAGGAGGTCCCGTTGCGTGCGCTCCCAATGAACGAGATTGAGCGGGCACTGGCGGCGCACCCGGACGTGGCGGACGCCGTCATGAGCGTCGAGGAGAGCCACGATGGCCGCCAGTTCAAGGTCGCTTTCGCGGCCATTCATCCCGATCGTCTGAGCGCCGGCAAGGCGAAGCGCCTTCAGGCCGAGACGGATCGCAGAGTGACGCAATGGCGTCGGGCTTTCGACCAAGTGTATCGCCACAGCCCTGACAGTGTCGCGCCGTCATTCGTGGGCTGGACCAGCAACTTCACCAATAAGCCCATTCCCGAAGCCGAAATGATCGATTGGCTGGATTGCACGATCGAGCGCATTCGGGCTCTCGGTGCGAGACGGATATTGGAGGTCGGGTGCGGGGTTGGATTGCTCGTCGAAAGGCTCGCGCCCGGGTGTGAGGTCTATTGCGGGACCGATCTCTCGCCAGTGGCGGTTCACCGATTGCGCGCCTTTGCGCAGTCGAAGGCCGAGCTTCGGCATGTCGAATTTCTCGAGCGGGAGGCCACGGATCTCGGCGGCTTGTCGCCACAATCGTTCGACGCGGTGGTGATCAACTCGGTCGTGCAGTACTTCCCCGGCATCGAATATCTGCACACGGTGCTGGAAGAGGCCGTCAAGCTGGTGGCTCCCGACGGTCATATTTTCGTCGGCGACGTTCGCAACCTCGAGCTCTTGCCGGTCTTCCACCGTGAGGTTCAATCCACAAAAGCGTCGGCGGGCGCCACGCCTGCGTCGCTCGAGCGCAAGATCCTGCTGTCGATTGCCCAGGAGCGCGAGCTGGTTATCGACCCCCAGTATTTTAGAGCGATCTCCGAATCCATTCCGCAGATTTCGGCTGCCGAAATCCAGCTCAAGCGCGGATCGAGCTATGAGCTGACCCGGTATCGGTACGATGCGGTGCTGCGTGTCGATCCCGAGGCTGTTTCTGCGCGCGGCATGAGCCGGGGCCTCGCGCCGCAAACGGAACCCTGGATCAGCGAGGGGAGGCCGTTGGCGACCGACCCGATGGCTGCCGCGTTCCTCCAGCAACTCGGCATGGAGCTCAGCGAGGCGTTGCGGGGGCAATTCTCCGAGGAGCAATTGCCCGCGGCCGTGATTGCACTGAGCCAGCGCGATTTTGCCGACATGATGCCGGCGCCGTCGATCGTGCCTGATGATCCCGCCCACCAGGAGCAGGTCGAGGCCTAAGATGACGGCTCATAATCTGGCGCTGCATTTTGAACAGGTCGTCGCGTCCTCGCCGGACGCCGTCGCCCTGCTCTGCGAAGGCGAGAGCTTCACCTTTTCGGAGCTCAACAGTTCCGCAAACCGGCTGGCGCGATGGCTGACCTCGCAAGGCGTCGACAGGGGCGCGGTGGTCTGTCTCGAGTTGCCGAAGATGGCCGAAGCCTATGCTCTCGCCATGGCTTGCATCAAGATCGGAGCGCCGTATGCGTTCCTTGATCCGGCTGCCCCCGCGGAACGCGCCCGGCTGATGCTGGAGCGATGCCGCCCGGCGCTGATTGTCAGTGTGCGCGAGGGATTTGGCGCGCGGGCAGTGATTGGCGATGCCGACGCCCGCGCGGCCTTGCGTGATGCCGTGTCGCGCCTTGACGATTCGAACCTGCCGCAAACCGCTTTGATCACCGGGGTTGATCCGGCCTACGTGATGTTCACGTCGGGCTCGACGGGCGAGCCGAAGGGCGTGGTCATCCCGCATCAGGGCGTGCTTCACCTGATCGCGTGGGCGAAGCACGATCTTGGCATTGGATCCGGCGATCGGTTGACGAATGTCAATCCGATCTACTTCGATAATTCAGTCTTCGACATCTATGCCGGATTGCTGAACGGGGCCGCGATCGTTGCGCTCGACGCGCTGAAGGGGCGGCCTCCCGCCGAGCTGGTGTCGGAGATCACGAAGCATCAGTGCACGTTCTTCTTCGCCGTTCCGACACTCTTCATGTTCCTGGACTCCATGCACCTGTTGAGTCCCGATTGGCTGCCGAGCGTCAGCCGGTTCATGTTCGGCGGCGAGGGATTTCCGCTGGCGCGACTTCGCCGGTTCTATAACGCGTTCGCCGGCAAGGCGAAGTTGATCAATTGCTATGGCCCGACCGAAACAAGCTGCATCTGCAGCGGTTTCGAGATCGTCGAATCCACCTTCGACACCGTCGAGGGGTTGGCTCCCTTGGGGAAGCTCAATCCCAATTTCAGCTACCGGATTCTGGACGACGACATGAAACCCGTTCCCGCGGGCACGGCGGGCGAGCTGTGGCTGGGAGGTCCGGGCGTTGCGCTCGGCTATATCAACAATCCGCAAGAGACCGCTCGTCGCTTCCGTCAGGATCCATTGATTGAGGGCTACCGATCGATCCTTTATCGCAGCGGTGATCTGGTCGAGGCCGAAGCTGGCACTGGTGTGCTCCGCTTTCGTGGCCGTGCCGACAATCAGGTCAAGCTTCGGGGATACCGGGTCGAGCTCGAGGAGATCGATCACGCGCTGGTCGCATGCAAGGGGGTCACGCGTGCGCTGGCCGTCGTGCTTCACGATGCCGGAGGCGCAAGCCGGCTACTGGCCGCCTATGCGGGTGCGAAAATGACGGAGAGCGAGTTGCGCCAGCACTGCGCCGCGCATCTTCCCGCCTACATGGTGCCGAGCCGGTTCATCTGGCTCGAAGACATTCCCGTCAACGCCAATGGCAAGGCGGACAGGCGCTCGGTGGCATCGCTGCTCGGTGAAGCTGTCGCAAGGGCCTCGTAGATGCCAAAGCCCGCAGCGTCCACACGCGTTGTCCGATGAGCGTCGAGAGCCAGCCCTATGATGGTGCGGCGACGGGTTTGCTCGCGAAGCCGCCGTGGCGGCTGATCCCTCAAATCGATCGTGACCCGACGCTCGTGGCGGGTGTGCAGGAGGCTCGCGGCCGCGTGTTGCTTTTCTGCGCGGTCGGGCTGCTGGCGTTGCTGTTCTGGCAGATCAATATCGACTTCTCGGCCGCGGGTCTGGCGCTGGCCTGCGCCTACGTGGGGCGATATCGGCGCGTCCTGATCTTTCTGGCGACCTTGCTCCTGCTTTGCAGCAACGGCTTCCTGGTCGACCGCGCGTCTCTTGCCCGGATGGCAATCGACGAAGGCGTTGCGGACCGGATCGATCAGCCGCTGCTTGACGCGGCCATGGTGGCCGTGACGTTTGCGCTGTTCTCGGGATTGCTGGCCATGCAAAGGGCGGGAGCCATCACGCTCCGCCGCCCGACGCTCAGCCTGCTACTCGCATTCCTGGCGCTTGTTGGCGTCACGCAGGCCAGTTTCATGGCCGGCACACCGCGCGTTCTGCTGTGGTCGTTCCTGATGACGTTTCAGTCGTATCTGTGGTTCCTTGCCTACGGTCTGATGGATTCGGTCAAGGATCGATCTCCGGTGTGGCAGCACCTGAGCGTTTTTCATCCCTTCTGGGGAGCGACGCTGACGCCGTTCGGCAAGGGACTGTCCTATCTCCGCCGCTTCGAGGCCAAGACGTCGGAGGAGCTCGCGGTCACGCAGCTCAAGGGCGTCAAGCTTGCGGCCTGGGTCCTGATCCTGGCGATCGGCAAGATCTGTATCGGCGAATTTGTCCACGGTCAGTTGCGGCTTCCGATGTTCGACGACAATTTGCTGCAATATCTCGCAGGTCATCCCCAGCCGCGCCTGGTGGGGTGGGCGAGCGTTGTGGTCTTCTTTGTCGACGATCTGCTGAGCATGACCGTGTTCGGCGGCACCATCGTCGCGACGGCGCGTCTCGCCGGTTTTCGGCTGTTGCGCAACACCTATCGTCCCCTGGAGTCGGCGACGCTGGCCGAGTTCTGGAACCGTTATTACTTCTACTACAAGGAGCTGCTGGTCGATCACTTCTTCTACCCGACCTTTGTTCGCTATTTCCGCGGCCATCGCCGGCTTCGCATGTTCTTCGCCACCTTTGCCGCGGCCTGTGTCGGCAATTTGCTGTTCCATTTCATCCGCGACATTCACTTCGTCGGCGAAATGGGGCTTTGGCGGGCCGTGATCGGCGAGCAATCCCACGCATTCTACACGTTCATCCTGGCCGTCAGCGTGGGGCTCTCGCAGATGCGTCGCGTACCGCAGCCGGCGCCGAAAGGATGGCTGCGCGGCCGTTTGCTGCCTTGCCTGTGGGTCTCCAGCTTCTTCTGTCTCATTCACATCTTTGATGCGCCGTTGGACCGTGAGCACTCGCTCTGGCAACGCGCCGAATTCCTGTTCTATCTCCTGGGAGTAACGACATGACCACGACAGCGCGCCCTGAAGTCAGATCGCGGATGCGGCACTACATCACGCAGCGCCTCATCATGAAGGGCGACAGTTCGCCGCTGAGTGACGACGATCTTCTGTTCACCAGCGGGCGTCTCGATTCACTCGACGCGGTCGAGCTGATCATGAGCATCGAGACCGATTACGGGATCAATTTCTCCGACATCGGTTTCGACCTGACGCGCCTGGACTCGATTTCGGCGATTGCCGGTCTGGTGCAGCAGCCGTCGGCCGAACCTGTCTGAAACCAGCCCGGAAGCAGGTCGGGTGCGTGGCACAGCATTATCCGCCGCGCCGCATCCGACGACCTACTGCACGTCCATCTGCAATCCTTCCTTCTGGATGATGCCGGCGAACTTCTTGGTCTCGGCGTCCACGAAGTCCGCAAATTGCTGCGGTGTGCCGTAGTCGGCGCGCGCACCCATGGCGGTAATCTGCTTCCTGATGTCGTCGCGCTCCAGCATCGCCTTGACCTGGAGATTGAGCGCGTCGAGCACGGGCGCAGGGACGCCCTTTGGCAGAAACACCGAGAACCACGACGACACGTCGAAATTCGCAAGCTCTGGTGCGCACTCCCGCATGGTCGGCAGGTTCGGTGCGAGCTCGCTGCGCTCGGTGGTGGTGACGCAGAGGCCGTTGAGCGTGCCGTTCTGCACCTGCGGCAGGCTCGGATAGAGATTGTCGAACAGGACCTGGATGTCGCCGGCGAGCGCGGCCTGGAGTGCGGGGCCTGCGCCGCGGAACGGGATGTGTGTCATCTTCAGCCCGGTGAGCTGGAGGAACCAGGCGCCGGTGAGGTGAGGGCTCTGGCCGACGCCTGACGAGGCGTAGCTGAGCTTGTCCGGATTGGCCTTCAGATAGGCGATCAGCTCGGCGACCGACTTGATGCCGGTCTTCGGATGCGCCGACACGATGTTGGGGATCCGGATCATGTTGGAGACGGGCTGGAGCTGGTCCGGCTTGTAGGTGAGGTTCTTGAAGATGCTGTAGGCGATCGCATTCGGACCGGGGTTGCCGATCAGAATGGTGTGGCCGTCGGCCTTGGAACGAACGACCTCGGCCGTCCCGATCGTGCCGCCGCCGCCCGAGCGGTTTTCCACGACTGCGGTCTGGCCCCAGGCGGATTGGAGATGAGCGGCGAGCAATCGGCCCATCACGTCGGTCGAGCCGCCGGCCGCAGCCGGCACAATGATACGGACGTTCTCGGTCGGCTTCCAATCGGCAAGGCTCGGTCGCGGCAGGATTGCTGCGGCCGTCAGGCCCGCGGCGCCGGCGAGTACCCGACGGCGGGACAACAATCTCGTCCGAAGCTTCTTAGGCACCTATCCTCTCCCTGCTTTTTGTTTTGCAGAGAGCGTAGGGAACCGGGCGCACAACGGCAAGTCGCGTGCAAGCGCAAGCGCCGCGCGAAGAGCGTCACGACGCCGCAGGCAGACGGTGTCAGCTCACGATCTCAGTTGAAGCTGAGCAGCTTGAACAGCGGCGCGAGATAGCTCATCTCCTGACCCGACGTCGGCGTGGTGCGACTGATGGAGTCGAAGATCTTGCCGTCCTGGAGGCCGTAATTCGCAAGCCGGCGTACGCGCCGGTTCTTGTCGAAATAGATCGCGATCACGCGCTGATCGACCACCTTCTGGTTCATGAAGGCGACCACGCGCTCCGAGCGCTGCGAGATGTAATAGAACACCTCGCCGTCCAGCGTCGCGACGGTGGAGGGCGTGCCCATCACGATCAGCACCTGGTCCTGGCTCGCGCCGATCGGAATCTGCTCGAGCGCGCCGGGCGGCAGGATGTAGCCCTTCTGGAATTGTTCGCCGGTGCAGCCCGCGAGGGCGCCGCCGACCAGAGCCACGGCCACGAGCATGCGCCAGCGTGCATGAAGGCCGCGCCGCCGAGTTGCGCGCAGGCTGGTCTGGTTCGTTATCGTCATAGCGGAACTGATTCCGTCCCCTTGCGTCGCGCGAGGCGCTGAAGTACCGGGCGGAGGCTCTGAATGCAACTCGCGCGCGCCCGCTTGCGGAAACCACAATGCTTTGGCCGTTCAATCACTTCAGGAAACCCCGGCTAGCCCCGGCCGGCACCATTGAAGCCATCTATGGCATGATCGTGACGCAGGCGCGAGAACCCATATTTTACCGGGACTTGGGCGTGCCTGATACGGTTAACGGCCGTTTCGACCTGTTGTTGCTGCACCTCTGGCTGTTGCTGCGGCGGCTGCGGACTGTCGTCCAGGGCGGTGCGGAGCTGTCGCAGGCCCTGTTTGATCGCTTTTGCGAGGACATGGACGACAATCTGCGCGAGATGGGCGTGGGCGACCAGACCGTCCCGAAGCGGATGCGGGCGTTCGGCGAGGCTTTTTACGGCCGCGTCCAGGCTTACGACCAGGCGATCGCGGCGGGCACGGAGGCGCTGGCGCAAGCGATCTGCAAGAATATCTTGAATGGCTCAGGGCTGGATCAGGCGAGGCGGCTCGCCGCCTATGCGGAGGTGGCTGATGCCGATCTCGGCCAGGCCGGCGATTCCGCCCTGTTGCAAGGCTCTTTCAGGTTTCCCGCGCCGCTTCGGGAGGATGAGACGTCATGAACCGATCGATGACCGGGTCCGGACCGGATCCCTGGCGTTCACCCGTAACGGTGGCGCAAATTCCCGATACGGGGCTTCACCGTGAGCTCGAAGCCTCGGCGGCCGAGCGTCGGGCCATGGCCGATCTCGCCGGCCTGCGCGACATTCTGTCGGCCCATGCCGATTTCGACGTCGAGCCGAAGAGCGGCGGCCGGGTCCAGGTCACTGGCCGGGTCCGGGCTAGGGTCGGCCAGACCTGCGTGGTCACGCTCGATCCGATCGAGAGCGAAATCGACGAGGAGGTCGATCTGACTTTTGCGCCTGAGGCCGAGACGCGGCGGCTGGAGGACCTGATCGAGCAAGGGCAGGACGACGACGGGGAGCCGTCGGAGGTCGCCGATCCGCCCGAGGCCATCGTCAACGGGATCATCGACCTCGGCCGGATTGCGACCGACGCGCTGTTCCTGGCGATCGATCCTTATCCCCGCAAGCCGGGTGTCGTGTTCGAGACTGAAGTCACTGCTCTCGATCCCGAGGACCATCCGTTCGCGGCGCTCAAGGCGCTCCAGGACAACCAGCAGGGCAAGAAGAAAGGCAAATAGCTGGGCATTCCCCCGTAAGACCGCTGTCCCGCGTGGCGTGAGGTCCTTACTGGACCGGTTTGAAAGGCCGGCTCATCCGTTTGATTATTATGATATTTCTATAAATCTGAGCGCCGGCCAGCAGGTCGCCCTTAGTCCAAAAGGCTGGGGGCAAGAGGTTGTTTCGGGATAACAAAACGCTATTGTCGCGCCCCGGTCCGGGTGCGGCGTGGCGCTTGGCCGGTCGCCATGTCCATGGCGAACCCATTTTGCGGCCCGCTCGTTCAGGACCGCACCAGACCAGGTTTCCGGGACTTTTATGCCAAGCAAGGTTCGCATCGCGCTGGACGCCATGGGGGGCGACGACGGCGCTGCCGTGGTCATTCCAGGCGCAGCCATTTCCCTCGCGAGGCATCGGGACACTGAATTCCTGCTGGTTGGGGACCGCGCCAGGATCGAGCCCGAGCTCGATCGGCATCCCCAGCTCAAGGCCGTATCGAGGATTATCCATACCGACGTCGCCGTCAGCGGCTCGGACAAGCCGAGCCAGGCCCTGCGACGCGGCCGCAAGACCTCCTCGATGTGGCTCGCCATCGACGCGGTGAAGAAGGGGGAGGCCGATGTCGCGGTCTCCGCCGGCAACACCGGCGCGCTGATGGCGATGGCCCGGTTCCATCTGCGCACCCTGCCTGGCATCGATCGCCCGGCCATTTCAGCGATATGGCCGACCACGCGCGGCCAGTCAGTGGTGCTCGATCTCGGCGCCACGATCGGGGGCGATGCGCGCCATCTGGTGGCGCTCGCGGTGATGGGCGCAGCCATGGTGAGCGTGGTGTTCGACAAGAAGCGCCCCACGGTCGGCCTGCTCAACATCGGGACCGAGGAGATCAAGGGGCACGAGGAGATCCGCGAGGCCGCCGAGATGCTGCGCGCGATGAACCTGCCGGAACTCGAATATATCGGCTTTGTCGAAGGCGACGGCATCGGCAAGGGGATGGCCGATGTAATCGTGACCGAGGGCTACAGCGGCAACATCGCGCTCAAGGCCGCCGAGGGAACCGCGCGCCAGATGGCGGAATTACTTCGTCACGAGATCCAGCGGAGCTGGCTCTCCAAGATCGGCTATGTGTTTGCCCGCAATGCCTTCCAGGCCCTGCGCGACAAGATGGACCCGAACAAGTCGAACGGTGGGGTTCTGCTCGGGCTGAACGGGATTGTGGTCAAGAGCCACGGCGGAATCAACGCCGAAGGCTTTGCCTATGCGATCGATGTTGGCTATGAGATGGCTCACTACGATCTCCTGAATAAGATCAATCAGATGCTCAACCGCGAGGGTAGTGCACTCAATTCCGTGCAGACCGCGCAGGAGGCTGTTTCGTGACTCAAATTCGTTCGGTCGTGCTCGGCTGCGGCTCTTATCTGCCGGAGCAGGTGGTGACCAACGCCCAGTTGGCGGCGCGTATCGACACGTCCGACGAATGGATCGTCCAGCGCACCGGCATTCGCGAACGGCACATTGCGGCCGAGGGCGAATTCACCTCCCATCTGGCGATCAAGGCGGCGCAGGCCGCGCTTGCCGATGCCGGCGTGGATGCGCAATCGATCGAGCTGATCGTACTCGCGACCTCGACGCCCGATAACACCTTCCCTGCAACGGCGGTCGCCGTGCAGCACGGGCTCGGCATCAACCATGGTGCGGCGTTCGATCTGCAGGCCGTGTGCTCGGGCTTCGTGTTCGCGCTGGCCACCGCCGACAATTTCCTGCGCACCGGCGCCTTCAAGCGCGCGCTGGTGATCGGCGCCGAGACGTTCTCGCGCATCCTCGACTGGAACGATCGCGGCACCTGCGTGCTGTTCGGCGACGGCGCGGGCGCCGTTGTGCTGGAGGCACAGGAGCAGCCGGGCAAGGCTGCCACCGACCGCGGCGTGGTGACGACGCATCTGCGCTCTGACGGCCGGCACAAGGCAAAACTGTTCGTCGACGGCGGGCCGTCCTCGACCCAGACGGTCGGTCACCTCCGCATGGAGGGCCGCGAGGTCTTCAAGCATGCGGTCGGCATGATTACCGACGTGATCGTCGACGCCTTCCAGGCGACCGGGCTCAATGCCGACAGCATCGACTGGTTCGTGCCGCACCAGGCCAACAAGCGAATCATCGACGCCTCCGCGCACAAGCTCCATATCGCGCCGGAGAAGGTGGTGCTGACGGTGGACCGCCACGGCAACACCTCGGCGGCCTCTATCCCGCTGGCGCTGTCGGTGGCGCGCAAGGACGGCCGCATCAAGCGCGGCGACATGGTTCTGCTGGAGGCCATGGGCGGCGGCTTCACCTGGGGCTCGGCGCTGGTGCGCTGGTAAAGCCACATCAGATAAAATTTTGCCGGAATCTGCGCCGATATCGATGCGTCTGCATTGATGAACGGTGTTGACCGCCGTAACGTAAGTTCATAATTTCAGACAACAATTGTTCGCCGTGATGTGGGGCAGGGCGATGACCGATCAAAGTAAAACCGTAACGCGTGTGGATCTCTGCGAGGCCGTCTACCAGAAGGTGGGCCTGTCGCGGACGGAATCGTCTGCGTTCGTGGAACTCGTGCTGAAGGAAATCACCGATTGCCTTGAGAAGGGCGAGACGGTGAAGCTGTCCTCGTTCGGCTCCTTCATGGTCCGCAAGAAGGGCCAGCGCATCGGCCGCAATCCGAAGACCGGCACCGAGGTGCCGATCTCGCCGCGCCGGGTGATGGTGTTCAAGCCGTCGGCGATCCTGAAGCAGCGGATCAACGCCCAGCACCGCACCAATGGCGATGCCAGCAAGACTCAACCCGAGGCGTAACCGCCATTCGGAAAGGACGGGCATTTGGACAAGGCGCCGGATGCGTTCCGAACCATCAGCGAAGTAGCGCAGGAACTCGACATTCCGCAGCACGTGCTGCGGTTCTGGGAGACCCGCTTCTCCCAGATCAAGCCGATGAAGCGCAGCGGCGGACGCCGCTATTACCGCCCTGACGATGTCGACCTGCTCAAGGGCATCCGCCGCCTGCTCTACGGCGAGGGCTACACCATCCGCGGGGTGCAGCGGATCCTGAAGGAGCACGGCGTCAAATCGGTGCAGGGCTTGGCCGACGGTGCAGCCGCGGTCTCGTTCGGGGCGATCGAGGACGCCATCGGCGCGAGCCTGATGGAGCCCGACGACGAGCCGCCCATCAAGGGCATCACGGATGCCGACGATGACGACTACCAGGGCGACGAGGAGGAAGGCATCGACTTCCGCTTCACGGAGGTCGACGACGAGGAAATCCTCACCACTTTCCGCAAGGGCGGCACATCAGCCGCGCCGGCCGGCCCCAGCGCGCTGGACCGGGAACGGCTGGGACGGGTGCTCGCCGATCTGGTCGCCTGCCGGGAAATGCTGGATCAGGCGCTGAAGGACGGTTGACCGCGCTTTACCTCAGCTTTGCGGTCAGTTCCGGAGCTTTGAGCGAAGACACCAAAATGGTGTGGCTCTCCTTGCGCATCGCTCCGATCCTAGCTAATGGAACGACGTTCGGAGCGTGGCGCAGCCCGGTTAGCGCACTAGTCTGGGAGACTAGGGGTCGGAGGTTCAAATCCTCTCGCTCCGACCATTTTCTTCAGAGAATGGCCAAGTGCTTGCGCGATCGCGGGATCGGCAAGCGATCGGCTGTCCTTCAAGCAATCCGTTGTTGGTAGCTGGCGGTCAGCACCCGCCGCGCGGACAGGACTGGTCCGCAGGAGGCTTGCCACGAGCCCAGGTCGGGACGGCGAAGGCAAGTTGATACTGTCCCATCGTGTCCACGAGGGAGGCTTGCGCGCTTTGGAGGCGTTTGGTCAGCCCGCCGACGTTGAGGTCCAGCGTTGCGTCGATGGCCAAAAGCGACATCGAGACGCACGCAACGGTCCCTGCGATGGCGATCGCCTTCCATTCTGGTGACTGAATCATCTGACTTTGTCAGGTAATTACCTTCCGTGCAGGATTCAACCCCGGCATAGCTTGGCGCACGCTTTCTTGAATTGCGGCAGTTAGGTAACGAGGTGAGGCGTGTCGCTCTGGTCGCCCGCGAATCGATCGCGGCCTTGATTCGATGACGTCCAGCGACGACCTGGTTCAGGAACGAATGCTAGGCGGATGGCCGCAGATATCCCACCACCATCCGCGTCGTCTCATCCACCAGCGTCCGCACGATCTTGTCCGGCAGCGTCTCGGCCTGGTGCAGCACCGTGTTGTGCGCGACGGCTTCGATGGCGCTGACGCAGATGAAGGTGGCGATGTCGAGGTCGATCCTGCGCATCTCCTTGCGACGGCTGTCGAGATAGGCGCGCACGAGCGCGTGGACCTCGCGGTTGAAGGCTTCGACGTCGAGCTTGCCCGCGCGCGGGATCTGCTCGGCGAGCACGCGATGCAGTTTGGGGTTGATGCGGTGCGCGTCGATCGCGACGGTGACGAGGCGACGCACGGCTTTCTCGATCGGCATGTCGGCAACCTCGAGGAGCGTTGCACGGACGATCGCCATGATCTCCTCGTTGTGACGATCGATCACGGCCGCGACGAGCGCCTCCTTGCTTGGGAAATATTGATACAGCGAGCCGACGCTGACGCCGGCGGCCTCGGCGATCCGGTTGGTGCTCGTCTTCTCGAAACCGTCCTTGACCAGAATGCGAGCAGTCGCCTCGACCAGCGCGTCGACGGTGGCGCGGGATCGCTGCTGCGAGGCGCTTTTTCGGGGTTTTGTCGGCGCTTTGTGGGCCACGGCCTTGTGATCCGAATGCGAGTTGGAAAAGCGAGCGAATGCTCGCATTATAACGGCAAGTGGCGGCGGGTCAGCAAGCCTCTCTGTCGCCGCGTCGGACGAGCCAGATGGGGATGTGGCCATGAGCGTTGCCAGGATCGTATCGGCCTTGCAGTTTTGCCCTGAGGGTTGCGTGTTCAGTCCGCGCGCCCGGCGCGATCCCGCGCCGAGCCTGCAGAGCCGGCTGTTCAACTTGCTGCTGCGGCAGCTTCCCTACAAGCAGCAGCTCGCCTCCGCGGAAGCCGTGCAGGCACGTGTGCAGAAACTCGCGCTGGAGCCTGCATCATTCGAGCCGACGGGTTTGGGGCGCGGCGTCGAGGCGATGCTGACCAAGATGGGCGGCTGGCCGGTCTATTACACCGCGCCGTCGTCGGGCCATGAGGGCTGCAACTTCGTCATGTTCCTGCATGGTGGCGGCTACATCAACGAGATCGTGCCGGCGCATTGGCGCTTTGTCGGCCAGATGACACGCGAAGCGGGCGTCGTCTGCGTCGTGCCGATCTACCCGTTGGCGCCGCGCGCCACTGCGAAGGATGTCGTGCCTGCGACGGCCGAGCTGTTGCGGATGCTGCTGGAGGATGCGGGGCAGGCAAAGGTCACGGTGGTCGGCAATTCGGCCGGCGCGGGTCTTGCGCTTGCGGCGTGCCAATGGCTGCGCGATCGCGGTCACCGCCAGCCGAACCGGCTGGTGCTGATCTCGCCTGGAGCCGACGCGTCTGTCAGCCGCCCCGAGCAAGCGGAGATCGCCGTGCGCGATCCGATCCAGGACATTCCCGGCATCATCGAGGCCGGGCGGCTCTATGCCGGCGAGCTCGATGTCGGCCACCCCTTCGTCAGCCCGCTCAACGGCGCGTTCAGAGAGCTGGCGCCGATGACGATCTTTTCGGGCACACGCGATCTGCTCTACCCTGACAGCGTCGATCTCGCCGCGCGAGCACGATCAGCTGGTGTGCCGGTCGAGTTGCATCTGTGGCGGAACCAGCCTCACAATTACGCGCTGATGCCGACGCCGGAGGGCCGGCGGGCGCGTGCGATGATTTTGGGTGCGGTAGTTTAAGAGGGAGCGTGACTGGTGTCACGCTGCGCGCTGCCTCGCGCGAGACTTTGGTGCTGCGAGACCTTGGCGCCGGTCGTGCCGCGCGGAGGGACGGTGCGGCCCCCGGGGCGTCTCCTCGGTATCGGTAGTTTTGCGGGGCCTTAGGCGTGCCCCTTGATCTCGTAGTGACCCGGCACGCACTTGTAGCGCTCGAGGCGCCAATTGACGTGATAGATCGGATGCTCGTCCATCCATTTTGCGAGCGGGGCCTGTGCACCGACTGCACATGCCATCATCGACATGTCGGGCGTCATGTTGCTGTCGGTCACGATTTCCTCGACGCAGCTGCCCGAGGCAGCAGCGCCAAGCCGGCAGAGCACGGCAACGACGGTTATGAACATTCCAGTCACCTCATCGGTAGTTTCGACCACGAGGAGGATGCAAGCCGAGTGCCACAGCCTGTGTCGGAAACGACACGCCGGCCGGGCCTGCTCGCCCCAGTGCCCCATTTGACGATTCGGATTGTAAAAAAATTGCTCCTGAACCGAAGCCGGACAAATACGGGAACCGCAGGGGAATCGATCCGTAGGAATGCTGGATTTCAGGGGCAGCTTCGCGCCGCCAGCGCTTCTCAGGTCTCGCGCAGCCGATAGGCTTCTCGTGGACACCCGCCGAGAGAGCGGGCCGCCACGAGGGTTTTGGAAACGCGAGGGCAGACCATGAAGGCACGACCGACCGGCGTGATCCCGCCGATGACGACACCGTTTCGGAGAGACGGCGAGATCGACTACAAGCTCGTTGCGCCCCAGGTCGACTGGATGATCGGTGCTGGTGCACATGGGGTCGCGGCCGGTGGTTCGACCGGCGAGGGTCACACGCTCGACCACGAGGAATATCGCGACCTGATCGACGCGACGGTCGAGGCGGTGAACGGACGCATTCCGGTCATTGCCGGCATCATCGTCGATTCCACGCGCGATGCGATCCGCCGCGGCAAGCTGGTGCGCGACATGAATGTCGCGGCCCTGCAGGTGACGCCGGTGCATTATCTGTTCAAGCCGGATGACGAGGCGATGGTGGCGCATTTTCGCGCCATGGCTGAAGAAACCGGCATGCCCATCATCATCTACAATGTTGTGCCGTGGTCATACCTGTCGCCGGCGCTGCTGACGCGGATCATGACCGAAGTGCCGCTGGTGGTCGGCGTCAAGCAGAGCGCGGGCGATTTAAAACTGTTCGCGGACCTCATGATGATGGCGCCGGACAAGCTGATCTACAGCGCGGTCGATGCGCTGATGTATCCGTCCTACACGCTCGGCGCCCACGGCTCGATCGCCGCGATCCTGACCGCTGCGCCGCATGCTTCCGTGGCGCTGTGGAATGCCGTGAAGGCGGGCGACCATCCGCGCGCGCTCGAGCTGCACAAGAAGCTGCTGACACTGTGGAACGCGATCATTGCCGACAATCTGCCGGCCTGCACGCGTTACGCGCAGACGCTGCAGGGCCTGCCCAGAACCTATCCGCGTGCGCCAATGCCGGAGGCTTCACCCGCGCAGCAGGCGGCGACCCGCAAGGCGCTGGATGCGCTCGGCGCGCTGGACGGGCCGCAGATCGAGGCAGCCGAATAGTCCGCACGCCGAAATAACTGATGTCGAGACACAGCGCCGATCCGCTTTTACCTGCGGATGCGGCGCTGCTACATTTTGCGCGCGTCGCATGCGCGGCGCGCCAACGACGAAGAAACAGTCCGACAAGGGGAGGTGCCGAAAGTCCCATGAAGGAATTTGCTGGAAAGATCGCAGTCATCACCGGTGGCGGCACGGGCATGGGGCGGGAGCTCGCGCGGCAGCTCGTGGCCGAGGGCTGCAACGTCGCGATGTGCGACGTGTCGGAAGCCGCGATGGCCGAGACCAAGCGGCTGTGCGAGGTCGAGAAGCTTCCGCAGGGCCTGCGCGTGACCACCCATGTCGCCGACGTCTCGATCGAAGATCATCTCAAGCGTTTTCGCGACGAGCTCGCCGAGCAGCAGAAGACGGACAAGATCCATCTGCTGTTCAACAATGCCGGCATCGGCGGCGGCGGCAGCCTGTTCACCAACACGCGCGAGCAGTGGGAACGCACCTTCAACATCTGCTGGGGCGGCGTCTATCTCGGCGTCCGCACCTTCCTGCCGATGCTGGTTGCGGCGGACGAAGCCCACATCGTCAATACCGCCAGCGTCAACGGCTTCTGGGCCTCGATCGGCATGGGCCAGGCGCACACCGCCTACAGCTCGGCGAAATTTGCGGTGAAGGGATTCACCGAAGCGCTGATCAACGATCTCCGCCTGCACGCCCCGCATGTCAAATGCTCGGTGGTGATGCCCGGCCATATCGGCACCTCGATCGTCTCCAATTCGCGCAAGGTGCAGAGCGGCGACGGTTCGGAGCGTCTCAACGCCGACGAGGTCGCGCTGACCCGCAAACGCATGGTCGCGGCCGGTGTGCCAGATGCTGACAAAATGTCGGACGAGGACATCCAGGCGGTGTTCACCGAGCGCGCCCGCAGCTTCCTCGAGGATGCACCGACGACCGCTGCGCAGGCTGCCAAGATCATCCTGGATGGCGTCAAGGCAGAGCGGTGGCGCATACTTGTGGGGGATGACGCAAAGCGTCTCGACGAGCGTGTCCGCGCGACGCCCGAGCAGGCCTATGACCGCGCGTTCTACGAAAGCTTTACCCAGGAGGTCGGCTGGCGGCTTGGCTGACGCGCTTTGGCGGAGGCGGTCGATAACGGCGCGCGTAGGTAGGCATGATCATCGTCATCGCAAGGGGTAGGCAACACATTTTACTCGGGATTTGTGGCCGCCCCTTGCTTATCTTGATGACCTTATGACGCAACGGAATGTGACTCATGCAATGATATTCCCGCGTTCAAGCGATGGTGATCTTGTTCGGGTCCCATTCGGCCTGCCGCAGCTTGGTCGGTGAACTAAAATAGTTTAGTGAATCAGGGGTAATGCCACGATAGAGCGCCGCTCCGATGATACCCGCATGCCTCTCCGACGATTTCATCCTCTGCCCGGAGAGAGAGGATATCTCCGCTGAGTTCACCCGGTTGCTGACCGCGGCACAAGAGGGCGGCGCCACCATCGCCGAATGCCTGATGATCGCGCGGCAGCTCAAGCGCGGCGACGAACAGTCCTGGCATCGCGAGTGGAAGAAGCTGGCCCAGGCCAACAGGCACCGTGCCGAGGCGGCCTTCGCGGAAGGCCACATGGTCACCGCGCAGCGCAATTGGCTGCGCGCGATGAACTATTACGGCGCGGCTGCGATGCCGCTCGATCCCGCCGACGAGCGCCGCTGGGTCGCGGTGCTCGCGATGCAGGAATGCGCTCGCCGTTTCCTCACGGCGCGCGGGCCTGCCGGCGAAGTCGTGACAATCCCGTGGGTCGAAGGGCATTCGTTGCAGGGCTATTTCCTACCCGCGCCTGCGGCGAGCGGTCGCGCACCGACCGTGATCTGCATCGGCGAGCCCGGGCATCGCAAGGAAGAATTCCTGGTCAAGCTGGCGCCGCATGCACGCGAGCGCGGCTTCTCGATGCTGGCGCTCGATCTGCTGGGCGACGAGCGCGACGATTACATGGACGTGCTGCTGCAGCGTCGAGATATCGAGAGCTCGATTGCCAGCGTCATGGATTACCTGGAGCTGCGCAGCGATGTCGATTTCGATCGCGTTGCGATCGTGGCCGACGGGTGGGGCTCATCCTTCGTCGCGCGCGCCGTGTTGCAGGAGCCGCGGTTTGCTGCCGCCGTTTGCGATGGCGGTCTCTGGGATCTGCACGAGCGGTCGTTCTTTGCCAGCCGTTTCGCCATGAGAGACCTCAGCATCGTCCCGGTGCCGCATGCGCCGCTGATGGCTTCAAGCGCGGAATGCCCGGTGCTGATCACGCTGGGCGAGGACGGTTGGCTCGAGGCCGACCGGGCGCAACAGATCGTGCAGAAATCCCGGCTCGGCAGCTCGGACATCGTGCTGAAAGTGTTCACCGCAGCGGAGACCGGCGCGGCACAGGCGCATGCCGACAATCCGAGCCTTGCGAACGAATACATCTTCGACTGGCTCGAATCCCAGCTCGGCGCCACCGGCAAGCGTATCTGAGCGCGGCCTTCGAGCCGAGAATCGCCTCAGAAGTCCAGGGAGATTCTGACGCAGGCCTTCTCGAGCCGGCTCTTCAGCGTCGCGAGCTTGGCGGTGAATTCCGTCAGCTCGTTCTCGTCGAACTCCTGGAAGACGAATTCGCGAATCGTCTTGTACTGCTCGTTGAGGCTCGCGATGTGCTTCTGCGTTTTCTCGACCAGCGACAGCCGCACCACGCGGGCGTCGGTCGGTGAGGGGCGGCGGCGCAAGAGACCCTTCTTCTCCAGCAGCTTGGACTGGGTGGTGACGAAGGACGGGTCGACGTGAAGCAGCTTGGACACCACGTTGACGGGCACGCCATCGTCCTTGTCGAGATCGGAAATCGCCATCAGGATCAGCCATTGCGGTCCGCTGATGCCGAGCGTCCTGGCCCAGAACTGACGCAGCTCCTCCAGGTACATGTTGATCGAGGATATCTCCCAGGTGAATCGCCTGATGATATCGAGATTGCCGGCGGAGCGGAGGCGCGCCCCTTCTTTCCTCGTCGCTGACACAGCGTCACTCCCGCAAGCTGATTCATTCTCGCCAGTTTTCGCGGCGGGCATAGTCCACGCAAGTCTGCCCTGACGCAAGTGCAGAGCAGGGTAATTGTGTCACGGAAATTACAAATATGAGCGGGTCAGCATTTTCGCCCATCTCCGGTGTTGCGCCGCAGACACAGGGATAGTGAAACAACAAAGCTGATCTAATAAACTATTTTGATTAACGGAATGGTGCAGGCATATTGATCCGTGACGGTGGGGGGTTCTCGATCGTCCCGTTGCAGGTGGTTCGCTCACGTCCCTCGCGTCTCAAGCAGGTGCGTCCGAAAGCGCGAAGCGGCCGAGCGGATTTGATGAAGAGACGGGGATCTGGGGGGCCTTGCGGTCCGGTCTCCGTAAAATGAGCAACTTGGAGGTTTTAAATGAAAGTGGTGAAGAGCCTTTTGCTCGGCACTGCGGCGGGTTTGATCGCCGTCGGTGGAGCTCAGGCGGCTGATCTTCCGGTCAAGGCCAAGGCGGTCGAATACGTGAAGATCTGCTCGCTGTACGGTGCGGGTTTCTACTACATGCCGGGCACCGACACCTGCATCAAGTTCGGTGGTTACGTCCGCGCTGACGCGATTCTCGGCGGCGCCGGCGACTACGGCTTCAATAACAGCACGAGCTCTGCGAACGGTGGGTCGAACAACCGCCTGACCAACTACTACTACAGCCGCGCTCGTTTGGACCTCAACGTCGATACCCGCACTGCGACCGAATACGGCGTTGTGCGGACCTATGCCGACATGGTCTTCACCTATGATACGTCCAACGTCACCGGCAGCAACCCGTCGGCGATCTCGAGCAGCTCGGCTTCGCTCGGTCTCTACCACGCGTTCATCCAGTTCGCCGGCTTTACCTTCGGCCGCACGGTCTCGATCTTCGACGCCCCGTGGCAGAGCTATCCGGCTGGCGGTCCCGACAGCATTCCTGGCGGCTCCAACCACGTCAACGGCGTGAACCAGGTTGCCTATACGGCTGACTTCGGCCAGGGCATCACCGGTTCGCTCGCGTTGGAAGACGAAACGTCGGCGTCGAACGGCCAGTCGAATCTCTGGAACGTATCGTCCGGCACGGCCGCCCAGTTCGTGACCGGTGTCTATGGTGCCAACTCTTGGGGTGGAACACGTTCACCCGACATCATTGGTGCGGTCCGCGTTGATCAGGCTTGGGGTCTGGCCCAGCTGTCGGTTGTCGGCCATGACATCCATGCCGGCTATTACGGCGCGACGGAACCCAGCGGTCATCCCGGCGACAAGTGGGGCTGGGCTGTGCAGGGCTCGTTGTCGATCAAGAACATCCCGACCGGTGCGGGCGACTCCATCAACCTGCAGGCCGTCTATACCGACGGTGCGACACGCTACAACTTCCAGAGCCTGTTCCCGCAGAGCTTCTTCATGTTCGGCGGCAGCAGCTCGGCGTATCAGAGCATCGGCTTCGCCGGTCTTGCAGACGGCGTCTTCGGAACCGGTACCAGCATCGATACCGTCAAGACCTGGGGCGTCCGCGGTGGGTACACCCACAACTGGAGCCCGAACTGGGCGAGCGCCATTTACGGTGGCTATGCTTCGGCGAGCTATGGCTCGACCGGCAAGACCCTGATCTGCGCCAACTTCGCGACGATCGCCGTAGCCGGTGCAACCTGTAACCCGGACTTCAACTTCAGCGTTCTCGGCGTCAACACCGTGTGGACTCCGGTCAAGAACCTGGCGTTCACGGCTGACGTGAGCTGGTCGCGTCTGGATCAGAAGTACGCCGGCTCGATCACTGCTCCGGCGATCGCAACCGCTGCCAAGCCGGCTGCGGTGTATGAGCTGAAGGACCAGAACTCGGTCACGATGATGCTGCGCGCCCAGCGCAACTTCTGATCATCGATCGCGTCAGTTCGATCAGAGCCTCGGCGGGCAACCGCCGGGGCTTTTTTCTTGATCAATGCTGATTTTGTAAATCAGAAATCTCCTCCGCGGGCGACGAAGACGAGCTATGCGATTCGATCGCCCACCAATTTTATTTACTTACCTGAGTTGGTCAGCTATATAGGGTTCAGCCGATTTCGAAAGTCACGGCTCTTAGCTTCACGCTAAGCCTCCAGAAACCTCCGGTAGTGCCCTGCCGGAGGTTTTTCGTTGTGGGGAGAAGGCACACGCCTTATCAGCGCATGACGCGCGCGCGGGAGTTCGGCCGATAGGCGATGCGGCTGTGGCCGGTGCAATAGGGCTGGCCGTCGTTCGCGGAATTGCCGCAGAAGCAAAAGTCCTCCGCGCCGGGCGTCGAGATCGGCCAGCGGCAGCGAGTCTCGTCGAGCTCCATCAGTGAGCAGCGGTTGGTGTCGTCGATCGGCCCAGTCACGGGTGCCGCGTCCGCTTCGCCGTAGATCGTGGCGAGCATTTCAAATTGCAGCCGGGGCACCGCTTTTGGCGCGCGTGGGGCGGAAGCCCTGTCCTGCAGCCTGCGCTCGTCGACCGAGCGGCCACGTGTAAGATTGAGGCGCGACAGCTTGCCGATGACGGCGTTGCGGCTGACGCCGATGTCGGCGGCGATCTCGCGGCAGGACAGGCCGGCCTCGAAGTGTTGCTTCAGCAGTTCAATTCGTTCGTTGGTCCAGGTCGGAGAGAGTACAGGCATTTGTAACGGTCCCAGGTTGCGACATCTGGCCATCAGTCGCTCGAGCTCCGTCCGCTTCACGCTCGTCGCCCGCTCACGTCCTGCCATTGTCGCGAATCGACAAAAGTCCGTCCTTGATGGCGAGACGGATGCCTTCCTCGATCAATGTCCGTGCGACGCCGGGAACGCTGGTGCCGTGGGTGCCCTGTCTCACCAGCTTTTCCAGATAGGTGATGGTCGAGAGCGCCAAAGTTACGGGAATGCGGTCAGTCTCGGCTTTTTCGGTGGCCATGGCCCGAACGCTAGCCTCTTACTCAGGTACATAAAAGTAACGATTAAGACTCTATTTAGGTTCAGGGGTAGAAGTCAAATCCGGGCTTTATCGGTGGCACAGCGCGTTGGAATCGCTCGGAAAAGTTGACGCGCGCCGGCGCGCCGCGCGGATTGCGGGCGGCGCGTGGCGTCAGCGGGGCAGGAGGTTCGTCCGGACTCAGCCGTGCACGATGGCCTTTTCGATCATGCAATGGATGCCCTTGGAGCCGTTGACGGTCTGGGTCACTCGCAGATCGGCCGCGAGGCTGCACAGCGTATAGGCGTCTTCGCGGGAGAGGTTTCGCGTTTCGCCGAGCAGCGCGATCATGTCGCGCAGCGCTCGTATCGCGCATTGGTCGAGGTCGGGGTCCATCGCCATGGTCATGTAGTGCGTCGGCGTCTCCGCGCGCGGATAGGAGAACCGCAAATCCTTGCGCAGCGTCAGGCGGAAGAGGCCCGAGAGCGCGGTCTCGATTGCGGTGACGCAGACCTCGCCGTCGCCCTGCACGCCATGGCCGTCGCCGCAGGAGAACATCGCGCCGGGGACGAACGCTGGCAGATAGAGCGTCGCGCCGGCGCCGAGCTCCTTGTTGTCGAGGTTGCCGCCCATGGCGCGCGGGACGAGCGAGGAGATGCGGCCCCAGGCAGGGGGCGGCGACACGCCCATCACGCCGAAAAACGGCTTCAGGGGCAGGTCGAGGCCCCAAGGCATGCGGCCGACCATCCGCTCCCGGTCCAGCGGGATGTTGAGAAGTCGCGTCTCGTGGAAATCGTCGGGCAGGGTGCCGGCTAGCGGCTTGATCAGATTCCAGCCCCAATCCTGCCGAAGCTGGACGTCGAGGATATCGACCTGGAGGACGTCGCCGGGTTCGGCACCGTCCACGGCGATCGGCCCGGTGAGGATGTGACCTGGCACCATCCGATCGGATTTCGCATGCACCTCGGACATCTCGGGCGGAACGTGAAACCGGCTGCGGTCAGGGACCACTTCAGGCCCGCCGCTGATGGTGTCGACCGTGACTTCGTCTCCACTTGCGACGGTGAGGACAGGCTTGAGCCTGGCTTCGAAGAAGCCCCAATGGCAGGTTTCGGCGCTCGCATACAGGTGGTGATGGGTCATTCGCGGTGTCCAGTCGTTTTCATCCGAAAGCGCTCGAGAACTTGCAATGCCCGGGCTTGACCCGGCAATCGATCCTCTTCCAAGAAGATTTCTGAAGATAAGCGGGCGGGTCAAGCCCACGTGTCACAGCTACGATCATTTCAGCGAGGTTTCTCCTGTTCTTCGTTCTTTCCAAGACGCTTGGCGCCGCGGTGCTGCCGCTCAATCTTCTGGTCGAGCTCGGGATCATCTCGGTCGTGCTGATGGCAACGCGCTTTGCCGGGATCGGCCGGAAGCTGGCCGCGACCACGCTGGTCCTGCTCGCGCTCGCCGCATTTTCGCCGCTCGGCAATCTCTTGCTCTATCCGCTGGAATCGCGCTTTCCGCCGTGGGATCCGTCGCGCGGCGCGCCCGACGGCATCATCGTGCTGGGCGGCTCCGTCGATACCGATCTGTCGGCGGCGCACCACACGCCGGTGGTCTTGCATGCGGCCGATCGCCTGTTGGCGCCGGCCGAGCTTGCCCGCCGTTATCCGAATGCGCGTATCGTCTTCACAGGAGGCTCAGCCAACCTGATCTCGACCCACGCCAGAGAGGCCGACTATTCGGTCCCGATTCTGGAAAGCATCGGCATCCCAAAAGAGCGCCTCGTCGTGGAACGGGACTCGCGCAACACTTACGAGAACGCGGTCTTCACGAAGCGTCTGGTGGCACCGAAGCCGGGCGAGCGCTGGCTGCTCATCACCTCGGCCTACCACATGCCGCGTTCGATGGGCATTTTCCGCAAGGCTGGCTTTGACGTCGAAGCCTATCCGGTCGACTGGCGGATGGGCGGGCGCGACGAGCTGTTTTCCTTCACCAATATCAGCGCGGACGGTCTCGGCCGCACCGATGTGGCAGTGCGCGAGTGGATCGGCCTTCTGGCTTACCGCATCATGGGCAGGACCAGCGAGTTGCTTCCGGGACCTGGCAAGGACTAGAACAGATCGCAGAAACGCAAACGACCCGTCGGGAGGCTTTCGTGCAACAGCAGAGTGCAGACAGGATCGATCTTGCCGGCCTCGTGGCCGATCTCAACAATCTGCTGCGGTTGAAAACCACGGTGATCGGCATGAAGCTGTTCGCGCGCGCCGAAGACATGGAGGCGGTCCCGAAGATCCGGCGGCCGAATGCGGTCCACACCACAGACCAGATCGTCAGCATGGCCTCGCGGCTCGGCTGGACCGTGGGCATCACCGGTGACGATCTCGTCGGCAACCAATGCCGCGCCGTAATCGGCCTCGCACCCCAGGACGAGAAATGGCTTGCCGGCGAAAACTACGTCGGAGTGTGGCATGGCACGGCGGAGGATGCGCGCAAGCGCCAGGAGGCACTGGACGTCGTCCCGTTCGGGCAGTATCAGGCGCTCGCGGTCAGCCCGCTCGCAAGCGGCCGGCTCGATCCGCCCGACATCTGTCTCGTCTACGCGACGCCCGGCCAGATGATCATCCTGATCAACGGGCTGCAATATACCGGCTACAAGAAGTTCGAATGGGGCGTGGTCGGAGAGACCGCGTGCGCGGATTCCTGGGGGCGGGCGCTGAAATCAGGCGAGCCCAGCCTGTCCTTGCCATGCTATGCCGAACGGCGCTATGGCGGCGTGCCTGATGAGGAGATGCTGATGGCGCTGAAGCCGCATCATCTCGCCAGGGCAATCGAAGGCATGAAGGCGCTGGCCAAAAACGGCCTGCGCTATCCGATCCCGCCCTATGGAATTCAAAGCGACGTCCGCGCCGGCATGGGCGTGAGTTACGCGAAGAAGTAAAGGCGAAGAAATAAGGGACGACCATGAGCTCTGCGAAATTCGACATCGTCGTCTATGGCGCGACCGGTTTTACCGGTCAGCTCGTCGCCGAATATCTGGCGGCGCATTACAAGAACGACACGCAGCTCAAATGGGCGATGGCCGGACGCAGCCTCGACAAGCTGAAGTCAGTGCGCGGCGCGATCGGCGCGCCCGCAGACACGCCGCTGATCGTGGCGGATGCGTCCGATGCGGCCTCGCTGAAGGCAATGGCAGAGCAGACGAGATCTGTCATCACGACGGTCGGTCCGTATCAGCTCTATGGCGAGGAACTGCTGGCTGCCTGCGTTGCTGATGGTACGGACTATTTCGATCTTTGCGGCGAGCCGATCTGGATGCGGCAGATGATCGACAAATACGAGGCGGCTGCGAAAGCGAGCGGCGCGCGCATCGTGTTCTCCTGCGGCTTCGACTCCGTGCCTTTCGAGCTCGGTACGTTCTTCGTCCAGGAAGAGGCCAGGCGCGTGTTCGGCGCTGTGGCACCGCGCGTGAAGGGCCGCGTGCGCGATATGCGCGGCACGCTCTCGGGCGGCACCGCGGCGAGCGCGAAGGCCACCTTCGATGCGGTTGCCAAGGACATGAGCCTCGTCGCGATCCTGAACGATCCGTTCGCGTTGACGCCTGGCTTCACCGGACCGAAGCAGCCGAGGGGCAACAAACCGCTGATTGAGGAGGATCTCAATTCCTGGGCCGCGCCGTTCATGATGGCATTGATCAACACCCGCAACGTCCATCGCTCCAACATGCTGATGGGCTTTCCCTATGGCCAGGACTTCGTCTACGACGAGATGGTTTTGACCGGACCCGGCGAGAAGGGCGAGACCAACGCCAAGCGAGTGATGGCGGCGAATGCCGAGAAGACCGGCCCGAGCGCGCCGAAGCCGGGCGAGGGGCCATCGAAGGAGGAGCGCGAGAACGGGCTCTTCAATTTGCTTTATGTCGCGATCGCGCCCGACGGCCGCATGGTTCGTGCCGGTGTGACCGGCGATCGTGATCCCGGCTATGGCTCGACCTCGAAGATGATCTCCGAATGCGCGATCTGCATGCTGCGTGACGCGACTGATGTCGCGGCCGGTTTCTGGACGCCGGGTGCGGCGATGCAGCACAAGCTGATCAAGCGGCTGCGGGACAATGCCGGGCTGACGTTCGAGGTGGAAGCTTAAGCTCCGCGTTTCCGAAAGGGGCTGATCGATGTCCGCGACGTTCGACATCGTCGTCTACGGTGCGACCGGATACACCGGTCAGCTCGTGGCTGAATATCTCGCGGCGCATTACGTTGGCGAGGGTGCGCCGACCTGGGCGCTTGCCGGGCGCAGCAGAGACAAGCTTGCCTCCGTTCGCGATGTGATCGGCGCTCCCGCTGACACGCCGCTGATTGTAGCGGACGCCGCCAATCCGGCATCGTTGCGGGCCATGGTCGATCAGGCGAAGCTGGTCGTTACCACTGTCGGTCCCTATCAGCTTTATGGATCCGATCTGCTCGCCGCCTGCGTCGCCTCGGGCACCGATTACATGGATCTCTGCGGCGAGCCGATCTGGCTGAAGCAGATGATCGACAGGCACGAGGCGGCCGCCAAGGCGAGCGGCGCGCGCATCATGTTCTCCTGCGGCTTCGATTCCATGCCGTTCGAGCTCGGTGCGTTCATTGTCCAGGAGGAAGCAAGGCGCGTGCTCGGTGCACCGGCGCCGCGCGTCAAAGGGCGGGTCCGCGACCTCAGCTGGAAGTTTTCCGGCGGCACGTCCGCCAGCGCAAGGGTCACCTTCGAAGCGGTTGCGCAGGATCTCAGCCTGGTGTCGATCCTCAAGGACCCCTTCGCATTCACGCCCGGCTTCGAAGGGCCGAAGCAGCCGCGCGGCAACAAGCCTGTTTTCGAGGAGGATCTGCAATCCTGGTCCGCGCCGTTCGCAATGGCGATGCTGAACACGCGCAACGTTCACCGTTCCAACATGCTGATGGGATTCCCTTACGGCCGGGATTTCGTCTACGACGAGATGGTGCTGACGGGGGCGGGGGACGAGGGGCAGGCCAATGCCAAGCTCGTTATGGCCGCCAACAGCGAAAAGACCGGCCCTGAGGCGCTCAAGCCCGGCGAGGGACCATCGAAAGAAGAGCGCGACGCCGGTCATTATGACCTGCTCTATATCGCGATTGCGCCCGATGGCCGTCAGTTTCGTACTGCGGTGAAGGGCGATCTCGATCCCGGCTACGCGTCAACGGCCAGGATGATCTCGGAATGCGCGATCTGCCTGCTGCGCGATGCGCCTGATGTCCCACCCGGTCTCTGGACGCCGGGCGCGGCGATGCAGCACAAGCTGATCAGGCGCTTGCGGGAGCACGCGGGGATGAGGTTTGAGGTGGAGAGCTAGCCCGGGCAAAGCGAAGCGTGCTCACGACTTTTTGCACGACCGAGGAGAGATGGTGGGCGCGGCGCGTTGCGCCTCACCCTTCGGCAGCCGAGGTTGCCGCTACGCCGCCCTTGCGTCATACGCGTACATGAAATCCATGCTCTTCGATCCCAGCGGCAGCAGCCATTTCATCATCTGATTGCGGATGAAGGCGCCGGCGGCGCTGAACTCGCGTTTGCTGTTGCCGTTGCGACGCGCGATGGCGACAATCTTCTCGGCGCGGGGGCGTCGCTCGGCCTCGAAGGCCTGGAACGTCGCCGTCAACTCCTGACCCTCCTGCATCAGCCGAGCGAGCCGCATCGCATCTTCCAGCGCGAGCGACGCGCCCTGGCCGGCATGCGGGCTGGTTGCATGCGCGGCGTCGCCGATCAGGAGCGAGCGCTTGCGCGACCAGGTCGGCAAGGTCGCGACATCGAGCGTATCGGTGATCACGATGTTCTCGGCCGCCTCGATGATCGCGGGGATCGGATCGTGCCAGCCGTGATGGAAGCTCCGCAGATGCTGCTTCAGCGTCTGTGCGTCGAGTGCGCGAAACATCGCGGCATCCATGCCGTGCGCGGGCTGCGTGCTCCACCACATCGCGCCGTCCATTGGATCCGGGCTGCAATAGCCGTAGCCGAAGTAGCCGCTCTGTCCGAACGTGGTCTCGACACGTCTGCCGATCGCCCTTCCGTCGAGGACCGAATGAGGGACGAACCCGCCGAAGCCGATCAGGCCGGTGTTGAAGGGTTTGGGACCATCAGGCACAACCTGGCGCCGCGTGATCGAATGCACACCATCGGCGCCGATCAGAAAATCACCCTCCGCGGTGGTGCCGTCGGCGAAATAGGCGATCACAGGCTGGTCGCCGCGATCCTCGACCTTGATCAGCCGCTTGTCGAAATAGAGCGAGACGCAGGCGCACCAGGCCTTGTCGATCAGCATCTCGTTCAGCGTGGCGCGGCAGACATTGACCGCAGGTTGGCCGAAGCGCCGTGCCATGTCGCGGTTGATCGAGCCGAGCCTTCGGCCTTCTTGCGAATAGAAGTCGAAGGACTCCGCGATCGAGCCGCGGCTGGTCAGCTCGTCGGCAAGCCCGATCTCGTCCATGACCTGCATGCCGTTGGGGGCGATCTGGAGGCCGCCGCCGATGCCCTTCGAGTAGGGCCAGGCCTCGTAGATTGCGGACTCGATGCCGGCGCGACGCAGCAGAATCGCGGCGACGGGCCCAGCGATGCCCGCGCCGATGATGAGGGCCTTGCGGGGACGGTGAGGCATTGGCTTGCTCCCGACGTTTCCGTGGTGCTAGGAGAAATTAAGGTCACTAAATCTCTTAGTGACTAAGATATATATCGACTAAGATATGAGGTCGGCCTTGTCAAGGGCAAAGGCGCGCGCGGCGTTATTGGGGGAATTGGAAGAGGCGATGCGGCGGTCGTCCGCGCAGGGCGTGCTCTATGGGCAAGCCGTTGCGAACGTAGCCGGAATTGCCAATTCCGACCTCGAATGCATGGACATTCTCTATCTCGAGGGTCGCGTGACCGCGGGGAGGCTTGCCGAGGTGACGGGGCTCACGACGGGCGCCATCACCGGCGTGGTCGACCGACTGGAGAAGGCTGGCCTCGTGCGCCGCGAGAGGGACGAGCATGATCGGCGCAAGGTCTTCATTTCGGTGATACCGGAGACCGGGGCGAAGATTGGCGAACTCTACGTGCCGATGCAGCAGGCGATGGAGAAGGTGTTCAGCGCCTATAGCGACGAAGAGCTGCGCCTGCTGCTGCGGTTTGCCAATGAGGGCTACAAGGGTGTGCTCGCAGCGACCACGGCATTAAAGGGCCTGCTCGATACGCCGCCCGAAAAGAGGCCCCAGCTCAAGCTGAAGAAGCATCCTCGCCAGACGTGATCTTGTAGGCCTGCGCCGCGGCGATCATGCCCCACATCGCGCCCAGCATCATCCAGAAGTGGCGCCAGTGGTCGGTGTCGATCACAAAGCTTTCGCCGACGGTGCCGACGAAGGCGGAGAACACCGCGAGGTAGGCGCGCTGCCAGGGCACACGGACGAAGATGTGGCGGAAGCCCATGATGACGGTGGTGAAGACCAGCGCCGGATAGCAGACGCCGGAGAGCCAGCCGCCTGACATGAAGGCGTTCAGGTAGGAATTGTGGGTGTCTTCAGGGAAGAAGCGGTGGAATTGCAGGGGGCCGATGCCGAACGGCAGATCAAGCGCCATCTCCGCGCCCAGGATGTGCCGGCCGAATCGGCCAAAGCGGCCCTCGTCATAGCTCTGGTCGAAGCTCGCGCGCTGCTTGAACATCTCGGCGACGGAATCGAACGACAGCAGCACCGCGATCAGCGCCAGCCCCAGCACCACCGCGACGATCGCCATGACGATGATGCGCGAGCGCTGGGCATTGGTGCGGCTGGTCAGCACCATCAATGCCAGCATGAACGCCGAGGTCAGGATCAGCCCGCCCCAGGCCGCGCGGGAAAAGGCGAGCAGGATGGCCAGCGACATGATGCCGAAGGCGAAGGCGTTGCGAAAGGCCTTGGCGAGCTTGTCGGAAACCACGCTTTGGAGCGCAAACAGCGCCGGCAGGATCAGGAACGCGCCAAGCACGTTCGGGTCCTTGAAGGTGCCGCGGGCGCGCTCGTAGAGCGTCAACAGATCGTGGCCGCCGGGGACCAGGTTGAAATAGCCTGCAATCGCTGAGAGCGAGGCGATCATCGCGCCGACCACCAGGCCGCGGCGCAGCATGTCGAGCCGCGCCTCCGTGTCCTCGGAGGTGACCATGGCGAAGAACACCACGGTAACAGCCATGTACCAGGAGGTCGCTATCCAGCTTGCGACCTCTGACTGGTCGAGCAACGGGATCGCGCTGATGGTGTAACCGACATTGAGCAGCACCAGAGCCAGTACCAGCGGCATCAGCACGAGCCGCAGGCGCAGGCCGGTGGCGAAGAAGGCGACGGTGGCGAGCAGCGTCGCGATCTCGTAGGGGCTCGGCTCGATGAAGACGATTGCGCCCGATGCGCCGACCAGCCACACCAGCGCGCGCTGGAGGGCGAGCACGCCGGGCGCAGCCGGTGCGGCTACGTTCATTCCACCGGCTGTTGCCGCATACGCCATCACACGCTCACACGCCTAACTCTCTCGCCACAAACACCGCTGTCATCGCCCGGCTTGACCGGGCGATCCAGTACTCTGCGGCGCCTGTTGTGGAGATGGCTGGCGCCACGGCGTACTGGATGCCCCGGTCAAGCCGGGGCATGATGAAAGCTCAATACGCGTTCTCGTTCTTGGTCAGCAGCGAGATCGGCGTCTTCAGGAGAATGACAAGGTCGAACAGGACCGACCAGTTCTCGATGTAATAGAGGTCGAACTCGACGCGCTTCTGGATCTTCTCTTCATTGTCGATCTCGCCGCGCCAGCCGTTGATCTGGGCCCAGCCGGTGATGCCGGGCTTGACGCGGTGGCGGGCGAAATAGCCGTCGACGGCCTCGTCGAACAGTCGACTCTGGAGCTTGCCTTGCACCGCGTGCGGACGCGGGCCGACCAGGGAGAGATTGCCCGAAAACACCACGTTGAAGAGCTGCGGCAATTCGTCGAGGCTGGTCTTGCGGATGAAACGGCCGACGCGGGTGACACGCGAATCGTTCTTGGTCACGACCTTCGATGCCGTCGGATCGGCCTGGTGGTGATACATCGAGCGGAATTTGTAGACGTCGATACGCTCGTTGTTGAAGCCGAACCGCTTCTGGCGGAACATGACGGGGCCGGGGCTGTCGAGCTTCACGGCCAGCGCCACCAGCGCCATCACGGGAAGGGCCGCGAGCAATGCGAGGCTGCCGACGACGCGGTCGAACAGCCATTTCATCACCAGATCCCAATCGGTGATTGGCGCCTCGAACACGTCGAGCGTCGGCACTTCGCCAAGATAGGAATAGGAGCGGGGGCGGAAGCGCAGCTTGTTGGTGTGGGCGGAGAGGCGGATATCGACCGGCAGCACCCAGAGCTTCCTCAGCATCTCCAGGATGCGCGTCTCCGCCGAGATCGGCAGCGCGAACAGCACGAGATCGACACGGGTGCGCCGGGCGAATTCGACGATGTCGTCGACCTTGCCGAGCTTGCGCGCGCCGGCGCAGGTATCGAGCGCGCGGCTGTCGTTGCGGTCGTCGAACACGCCGAGCACGTGGATGTCGGAATCCTCCTGCGCCCTCAACGCCTCAACCAATTGCTCGCCGTTGCTGTCGGACCCGACGATGATGGTGCGGCGATCGAGCCGGCCCTGGCGCGCCCAGTTGCGCACCAGCGAACGGAGGATGAGGCGCTCGACGACCAGCGCGGCAAGGCCAAGGAAATAGAAGGCGGCAAGCCACAGCCGCGAGATCTCGCTGCCGAACTTGGCGAAGAAGGAGACGCCGATGAACAGCAGGAAGACGAACGACCAGGACGAGATCATCCGCGTCATCTGCCGGAGCTGGCCGCGGAACAATTGCACCTGATAGATGTCCGCGGCCTGGAAGCAGACCACGGCTGCGACTGCGACGGCGACGATCTCTATCGGATAGATCCAGCTAAAGCCGTTGTGCGGCATGACATAGCCGACATATACGGCGATGCCGACCACGTTGAGCAGCGCGAAGTCGATGGCGCGCACGATGCCGGCAATCACGATCGGCGAATAGGCGCGGGCGACTTTCTGGTTGACGACCTCGAGCGCAGCCGGCGTGAGGCGGCGGCGGCGTTCGACGAAATTCGTCTCGGCAGGCTTGGCCGCGGCGCTGGTCGCGGCATCGAGCATCGAGCGTGCGTTGAGCGGTTCCACGGGCGTCTACGTCCATTTCAAGGCCCCGCGGGCAGCGACTTTGCTCCCCGGGCATGCATCCCCAGGCACTCGATTATCGGACAAATCGGAAGATTCTCTAAAGCCGGCTTAAGGATGGTTAATGATTGGCAAATGCATCGCGGTAACCCGCGAGCACGCCATCAACCATCGCCTGCTGCGAGAAGTGCGCCGAGATGCGCTCGCGCAGGGCCGCTGCGCGCTGCGCAGTCGCCTGCGCATCGTCGAGCGCGGCCGCGATCGCCTCGGCCATGGCTTCGGCGTTGCTGGCCGCGAATAGGGCCGGGCTGTCGGCCCCGAAAATCTCAGGGATGCCGCCGACGCGCGCTGCGATCATGGGAATGCCGGCCGCGCCGGCCTCGATGACGACATAGGGCATGGAATCGCCGCGCGAGGGAACGACCAGCAGTCGTCCCTTGGAAAAGCCGTAACGCGCCTTGACGTGTCCGATAAAGCGGATCGCATCCTTTAGGCCGAGCCGCTCGACCTGTGCCTTCAGCGCCGCAGTCTCCTCACCGTCGCCGCCAAGCGTCAGCGTGACTTGCTTGCCGCTCTCGCGCAGTCGCGCCACCGCGTCGACCAGGAGGTCCGCGCCCTTGATGTGCCTGAACTCGCCGACATAGCAGAGGTCGGTGGCGTCATCGGCGATAACGACAGGTTCGAATTCTTCCGGCGTCACGCCGTTGAAGACGCAGTGCACCACGCCCTTGGGCGTGCCAACGATGCGCTGGTAGGTGTCGCGCGCAAAGGCGCTCTCGAACAGGAACAGGTCGGTCGCATCCATCAGCGAGCGTTCGAGGCGTGCGTAAAACTCCCCCTTCAGGGTGTTGAGCGGATAGTGCAGCGAGCCACCATGGGGCGTGTAGATGCGGATGGTGTCGTCGGCGCGGCGCCGCATGCGAACGAAAGCGCCGGCCTTGGCACCGTGGCCATGCATGACGTCGGGCTTGAGCGCTGCAATCAGGCGGCGCATGCGCAACCAAACCAGAAAATCCTCGGGCGAGGGTTCCCGGCGGATCGCCATCCGATGCACGCCGAGCTTCAAGCGCGGCGCAAGTTCGGCCAGCGCCTTGTCCGCACGCTCGCCACCGGTGAGGCTGTCGGCGAGAATCCCGACGTGATGGCCGCGGTCAACCTGGCCGTTGGCGAGGTCGAGGATGTGGCGGAAGATGCCTCCGACGGGTGCGCGTACGGCGTGCAGAATGCGAAGCGGCTGGTCAGGAGAGGGAGGCATGATCAAAACCAGCGCACGAAACTGGACAAAGTTCTCGAAATATCGATGCGATTAAGGACCCTCGTGGTTAACAAACGATGACGAGCGTGCCCACGTTGGCTGCCGGAGGTCGCGATTAACCCAGCGGCAACCTTAATGGAGTGTAATCGGCCTCATTGAGGTCCACGAGTGGCGTTGCCCTGCGGGAGTGTTCGATGCGTTTAGCGTTCTGGCGTGCCGGCAAGGACAAGGCCGTCATCGAGCGGGCCGTTTCGAAAGCCAAGCTCGAGACAAAGCCCAGAGCTGAAGCCAAGCCTGCGCCGATTGCAGCGAAGCAGGCGCCAGCCGAATCCGGCGACATCGATCTGCATGCGCTGGGCGGCGCGCTCGCCCGCAAGCGCAGCTGGATCATCGTGCCGACGGTATTGGCCCTCGTCGCGTCCGTCGCCATCGTCAATCTCATCACGCCGCGCTTCAAATCCGAATCGCGCATCCTGATCGACGGCCGCGAGAACGTCTTCCTGCGGCCGAGCAGCGATCGCAGCACCGAGGAGCGGCAGGCGCTCGACCCCGAGGCCGTCACCAGCCAGGTGCAGCTCGTGCTGTCGCGCGATCTCGCGCGCGAGATCATCAAGAAGAACAAGCTGGCCGAGCGGCCGGAGTTCGATCCGGTGCTGCAAGGCATTTCGCCCCTGAAATCGCTCGCGGCGCTGGTCGGCATCGTCCGCGACCCGTTCTCGATGACGCCGGAAGAGCGGGTGCTCGACGCGTACTATGATCGCCTTCAGGCCTATGCCGTCGACAAGTCGCGTGTGATCGTGGTCGAATTCCAGTCGCAGGATCCCGAGCTCGCCGCGCGCGTCGCCAATTCGATCGCCGACGGCTATCTGGTGCTCCAGCAGAATGCGCGCCAGGACCAGGCGCGCAATGCCAGCCAGTGGCTCTCGGGCGAGATCGACAATTTGCGCAAGAAGGTTTCCGAGGCCGAGGCGAAGGTCGAGGATTTCCGTTCGAAGTCGTCGCTGTTCATCGGCACCAACAACACCACGCTGTCAAACCAGCAGATGGGTGAGGTCAACACCCAGCTCAACAACGCACGCTCGCTGAAGGCGGACGCGGAATCCAAGGCGAGGCTGATCAAGGAAATGCTCCAGAGCGGCAAGCCGATCGAGGCATCCGAGGTCGTGAACTCCGAGCTGATGCGTCGCTTGTCGGAGCAGCGCGTGACGCTACGCGCGCAGCTCGCCGAACAGTCGTCCACGCTGCTCGGAAATCATCCGCGCATCAAGGAGCTGAAGGCACAGCTGAGCGATCTCGATGGTCAGATCCGCGACGAGGCTGCCAAGATCTCGCGTTCGCTCGAAAACGACGCCCGGATCGCCGGCGGCCGGGTCGACGGCCTGACCACGAGCCTCGAGCAGCTCAAGAAGCAGGCGACATCGACCAACGGCCAGGATGTCCAGCTCCGCGCGCTCGAGCGCGAGGCCAAGGCGCAGCGCGACCTGCTCGAGACCTATCTTGCCAAATATCGCGAGGCGAATACCCGCGAAACCATCGATACCGCGCCGACCGAGGGCCGCATCATTTCGCGCGCAATCGTCTCGAACACGCCGGCCTATCCGAAGAAGCTGCCGATCGTGTTGATCGCGACGCTGGCGACGCTGCTGTTGTCCTCCGGTCTCGTCGTCACCGGCGAGCTTCTGCGCCAGACCGCGCCGCGCGTCGTCGCGACGCTCGCCCCCGCGACGGCACGCCGCGAGCCTGTTGTCGATCCAGTGGAGACGGATCCGGCGCCGCTCCAGCCGGAGATGACCGACGATGCCGACGTCAGCGAATTGGCCGAGATCGGGCAGCTGGCCGAGAGGCTGAAGGCTGCTGGCGCGAGCGCCAAGAAGGTCACCGTGCTCGGCACCGCTTCAGGAGAGGCGATCACGCTGTCGGCGCTGACGCTCGCCCGGCATCTGGCGCGCGAGGCGCGTGTCGTCGTGGTCGATCTTGCCGCATCCTCGCCGACGATCGTCGCGGTGTCGGTCGATCCGACAGCGCCCGGACTTGCCGAGCTGATGCAGGGGCAGGCCTCGTTCGCGCAGATCATTACGCGCGACAAATTCTCGCGGCTGCATCTCGTTCTGGCCGGTCGTCCAGGCTTCGACCAAAGTCTGCTTCAGTCGCCGCGAGTGGCGCTCGCAATCGATGCCTTGCTGCGCGCTTACGATTACGTGTTGCTCGACGCCGGTGGCGCATCCGAGCTGCCCGCAGAACTCTTGACGACGAATGCCCGCGCTGTCGTGGTCCCCGACGCGTCGATGGAGGCTGATGCGCGTACGCTCATGTGCGAGCAGCTCAAGGGCGTCGGCTTCAGCGAGGTGACGATGTTGAGGCGGCCCGTGCAGCCATCGGATGCTGGTGAGACAGCGCGCGTGGTGGCGGCGTAGGTCCCGTTATCCTCTCGCGCCGCCCACGAGGCGAGAAGGGAAAGTCGCTACCCGAACGTCTGCCTCAGCCGTCGCGCCAGATCGAACAGCACCTGGTTCTGCTTCACCAGGCGCTTGCCGCGGTTGATGGAGGACATCGCCATGGCCGCGAGCCTGCCGCGCGGGGTCAGGGGCACGAAGCTGTCGAAGATGTCCTCGTCGTTCTTGCAGAACATGCGCTTGTAGTCGTCCGATCCGATGCCGAGGTCGAGGGAGCGGTAGCCGCGCTCGCCGTACCGGTCGATGATGTAGCGTATCAGGATCAGGCCCGGGCTGTAGCGGGCGTGATCCGACATCGTGTAGGTGTTGAACATCATCGAAAAGCGCTGGCCGTCGGCGACGCCGGCGAAGATCGCGATCACTTCCTCGTCGCATTCCAGCGCATGAATGTCGATGACGCGGCCTTCGCCGCGCGGCGCCAGGCAGGCACTGCGGATGAATTGCTCGACGCCAGGCTCGGCGAAGACATTAGGCAGCTTCTGCTCCGCCATCCGCGCCGGTTTGACGCGGAAGAACCAGTCGAGCAGGCGGGTGACGTCCGCGTCCGTTGTCGCAAGGTGATAGCGGTAGCCGGGAAGAGCCTGGAGCTTCTTCTCCTTGCTCTTGAGCCGGCGGCGGAAGGAATTGCTGATCCGCGATGCGGGCGGGCCGCCCGGCTCCATGATCAGCATGGGGCAGCCGTTGATCGCGCTCTGCTGCGGCAATAGCGCAAACGGATTCTGCTGATCGTGCCAGCCCTTCGGTTGCTGCGTCAGCGCGAGCACGTCGACCCGGTTGCACAGCGGTGCGATCAGTGCGTCGAGGTCGGTGGCGACGGCCTGTGCGGCGAACTCGGCGTTCCACAGTCCCATGTTGAAGGTCGTATGCTTGCCGCCCATGAAGCAGGCCGTGCGCACGCCATGGCCCCGGCGCAGCGCCAGCGGAAGCAGGGCGAGCGGAGTCCGCTCGGCATCGCGCGCGATCACGACGAAGGGGCGCGCGCCTTCGTGCTCGCCGACCGATCGTTGCCAGGTGCCCAGGAGATCGAACCGCTGATACGGCGTGAAGAGGTGACCGGGCTCCTCGAGCGCGCGCCAAACCCTCTCGGCTTCACCGAGATCGGCGATGATATCGACACGCGCAATACGGCTCGCTCTGGACCGCGCTGGCGATTCTGCCGTCCGGCTTTGCATCGCCGCAGCCATGGTCATTCACGAAACCTGTCGAGAAAGCGAAAAATACGTATTTCGGCCTGTGGCCGACCTTTGCAAATAAATGTCAACAAAGGGTAATGACAATGGGTCAGGGAGCAGGCTGCCGGCGAACGCGAAGGTGGGGTATTGGCATCCGACGACAGATGGCTGGAGCGGTTGCGGCTCGAACTGGCCTGGTTCTCGGGCCAGGCCCTGCTGCGCAGCCGTGGCGCGGGCGCCATCCTGCGCTTCGCGCACGTACGGCCGGGGCGGAGCGGCGCGTTCCAGCCGTTGCGCGAACACGAGATCACGCCGCAATTCCTCGATCGCGCCATTCGTGCGCTGAAGCGCTGGAACTATGACTTTCTCGGTATGGACGAGGTCTGCCGGCGCGCGGTGACGCTGCCGGAGAAACAGCGCTTCGTGGCACTCACTTTCGACGGCGCGCCGAAGGACTTCATCAGCTTTGCCTATCCGGTGCTGGCGCGCCACGCCGTACCGTTCACGCTCTATGTTCCTACCGCTTTTCCCGATGGCGTTGGCGAGGCGTGGTGGCTTGGGCTCGAGCGGGTGATCGCGCGCGAGAGCCGCGTCAGCCTGATGATGGGCGACAAGGAGCAGCGTTTCACCGTCACAGACAATGCCGAGAAGCAGGCGCTGTTCTCGCATCTCGAGGGCTGGCTGCGCTCGCTGCCGCCTGCGGATCTGTCAGCCGCGATCGCTGATCTCTGCACGCGCTACAGCATCGATCTTGTCGCACTCTCTCGCGAGGCGTCGATGGATTGGGAGGATTTGGCGAAGCTCGCTGCCGATCCGCTGGTCACGATCGGCAGTGCGACCGTGAACTATCCTAACCTCGCCAACATGAAGGATGCGGCGGCGATGCGCGAGATGACGATGGGCAAGGCTGTGGCGGAAGCCGCGTTTCGCCGTGAGATCCGGCACCTGGCATATCCGTTCGGCGATCGGTCCTCGTTCCGGCGCAGCCACGTCGTGATGGCGGAGGAGGCCGGTTTTGCCAGCGCGGTATCGACGATCCCGGGCATTGTGGATGCGGAAGGACGCACCAATCTGCGCGCGTTGCCGCGGATCCCCTGGGACGGGCGGGTGCGCTCGCTGCGAATGATGCGGGTGTTGGTGTCGGGCGTTGCGTTCGCGCCGGTGAAACCGACGGGCAGCGTTACGAGCTAGATTTCGCCCGGTCGGGCCGCTGCATCCAACTCACGATGGGCATGGCCGGAAGCACCCAGCCCATGCCGACCACCACGTAGTAGATCGCCTGACGCCAGCCGGACTCGGCGATCCACGGCATCTGCGCAGCCGCCATGCCGAGCAGAGCCCATACGGTGGCCAGCACCAGCAGCAGAATGGCGCCGAGGAACTTGCGGGTGCGGATCGTCATGGCGGGGACTTGCGGCTTTCGCGTAACTTGCGCTGCGGGAGCGGGGGACTATAAGGGGCACGCAGTCCGGTTCAAGTCTCTTAGTCACAAGGCTTGGTTTGTCCCTGAAATGACGACGATTTCCGCCCCGACCAACCCGCATCGCGCCGTGCGCTGGTGGCTGATCTCCGTGGCCGCCCTGATCGCGCTGATGGTGCTGGTTGGCGGTGCGACGCGGCTGACGGAATCCGGCCTGTCGATCGTCGAGTGGAAGCCGGTCGCCGGCAGTATTCCACCGCTGTCGGAGACACAGTGGACAGACGCCTTCGAGGCCTACAAGAAGATCCCGCAATATCGCGAACTCAACGCGGGCATGAGCCTGTCCGAGTTCAAGCAGATATTCTGGTGGGAGTGGAGCCACCGGCTGCTCGGCCGCTTCATCGGCGTCGCTTATCTGCTGCCGTTCCTGTTCTTCCTGTGGCGCGGCGGCCTGTCCGGTGAGCTGAAGCGGCGGCTGTGGCTGCTGTTCGCGCTCGGCGGCCTTCAGGGCGCAGTCGGTTGGTGGATGGTGGCCTCCGGATTGTCTGAGCGGGTGGAGGTTTCTCAATATCGGCTGGCGACGCATCTGGTGCTGGCGCTGCTGATCTTCGCCGGCATCGTCTGGACGGTGCGGCGGCTCGCCGACCGGGCGCAGCTCGCGGTTCCCATGCGGCTGCGGTTCACGAGCGCGGTGCTGGTGATCCTGACCTTCATCCAGATCTATTTCGGGGCGCTGGTCGCGGGTCTGCGCGCCGGACGCGCCTACAACACCTGGCCGGAGATCGACGGCGCATTCATTCCGTCGGCGGACCGGCTGTGGTTCGAGACGCCGTGGTGGCGCAACATGTTCGACAATGTGCTGACGGTGCAGTTCGAGCACCGCATGACGGCTTACCTGCTGTTCACGCTGGTGGCGCTGCATGCGTTCGACGCGGTACGCTCGCGCGCGGGCTCGGCGACGAGCGGTGCGCTCTGGCTGTTTGCGGCGGTCAGCTTGCAGGTGGTGCTCGGCATCCTCACGCTGCTCAACCAGGTGCCGATTGACCTGGCGCTCTCGCACCAGGCGGTCGCGATCGCCGTGCTGACCTTGGCGGTAATGCAGGCGGAGCGGCTGGCGTCGCGGCAGAGCGCGGACGTACAGCCGCGTGCAGTTCCGGTCGGTCAGGCCGGCTGATCACTATCAGCCAAGCTGATCAGCAATAGCCGTAGATGCCGCACGAATAGGGCAGGCGCCAGAAATAGTCGACCTGCTTCCCGCCGTAATACGAGCCCTGGTAGTCGTAGTCCCAGGGGCGGCCGTAATAACCCGGTAGTGTGTGCGAGCCCGGCAACAGCGGGGTGCCCGGCAGATTGCGGATGTAGCTGCCGACGCCATCGGCCGGCGAGATCAGCGCATCTGGATCAGTCTCGACATAGACCTTTGGCGGCGGCGGAGCTCGTCGCTTCGGATGGGCGGGCAAATCGGCGGCAAAGGTTGCTGAGGCCGTCAGCATTGCCGCAAGGGCAGCAGGCACCATCCAGCGCAGCATCGTCGGCTCCGAATCAAAGACGATCCAAGAACGATCTATGCGGCAGATATGGTTAATGACTGTTAACCGCGGCCCGTTTCCAAGCGCTTTCACGCGCTCCGCTGATCAGGCAGGAATCGTCCTGACCGGGGTGACGGCCGCGTCGAACTGAATGCTCACCCTGTTCTTCAGAACGTGCTGGATCACTTCCGTTTCCGACCTCTCGAAAAGTTCGTCCCGGTTCGCGGCTTGACCGAATTCTCGCGCGAAATCGATGTCGGCGAATTTTCCAAGGAAGAGGGCCGCAACATCAGACTCATTGTTCTTCGCGAACACGTGGCTTTGTCCCGACTTCTTCATGTACAGCCCGATCATGCGCAGCGCCTTGTAGACCAGCGTGCTGTCGTGAAAGAGGATGATCGCGTCGGTACGGCCATGTTCGTGGCCATCCTTGTGCAGCCGCAATCACCACGATCATGTCGGATCGTGGACGTTGAGCGACCGTAGCCACGGAAGCTGGCGCGGAGCCCTCGGCAAGGCGCAGCGCCAGATCCCGGTGCGGATGGACGGTAGTGCTCTACGCGCTCAGGGCCTGCTCCAGGTCTGCGATCAGGTCTTCCTTGTCCTCGATGCCGATCGACAGACGCACCACGTCGGGACCGGCGCCGGACTTCACCTTGGCCGCGTCGTCGAGCTGGCTGTGAGTGGTCGAGGCCGGGTGGATGACGAGCGAGCGGGTGTCGCCGACATTGGCGAGGTGCGAGAACAGCTGCAGTTTCGACACTAAATTGACGCCCGCGTCATAGCCGCCCTTCAGGCTGAAGGTGAACACGGCGCCTGCGCCCCTGGGCGCATATTTGCGCGCGAGCTGGTTATACTTGTCGCTGGCCAGGCCCGCATAGTTCACCGAGGCCACGGCAGGGTGGCCGGCGAGGAATTCGGCGACCGCCTTGGCGTTGTCGCAGTGCTTCTGCATGCGCAGCGGCAGCGTCTCGATGCCGGTCAGGATCATGAAGGCGTTGAAAGGCGACAGTGCCGGGCCGAGGTCGCGTAAGCCCAGCACGCGGCAGGCGATCGCGAAGGCGAAATTGCCGAACGTCTCCTGCAGGCGGATGCCGTGATATTCGGGCCGCGGCTCGGAGAGCATCGGATATTTGCCGCCCGTCGACCAATCGAAGGTGCCGGCATCGACGATGATGCCACCGAGCGAATTGCCGTGACCGCCCAGGAACTTTGTCAACGAGTGCACAACGATGTCGGCGCCGTGATCTATGGGGCGGATCAGATAGGGCGAGGCCAAGGTATTGTCGACGATCAGCGGCACGCCAGCCTTGCGCGCCACCGACGAGATCGCCTCGATGTCGGTGATGCTGCCAGCGGGATTGGCAATGGACTCGATGAAGATCGCCTTCGTGCGCGGCGTCACGGCGCGCTCGAAGCTCGCGATATCATCGGGGTCGGCCCACACCACGTTCCAGCCGAAGCTCTTGAATGCGTGCGTGAACTGGTTGATCGAGCCGCCATAAAGCTTTCGCGCGGCGATGAACTCGTCGCCCGGCTGGAGCAATTGCTGCAGCACCACGACCTGTGCGGCATGGCCCGAGGCGACCGCCAGCGCGGCGGTGCCGCCTTCGAGCGCGGCAACGCGCTCCTCCAGCACCGCGTTGGTCGGGTTGCCGATGCGGGTATAGATGTTGCCGAACGCCTGCAGGCCGAACAGCGAGGCGGCGTGGTCGGCGTCGTTAAAGACGAACGATGTTGTCTGATAAATGGGAGTCGCGCGCGCACCTGTGGTCGGATCGGGCTGTGCGCCGGCATGCACGGCGAGGGTGGAAAATCCCGGAAGGCGATCGCTCATTGAGGCGTCCTGTTCTTGGGGTCTGAAATCGCGCGGCATGCTGATGGGAGCCGTGCCCGGCGTCAAGCCGCGGCTTCACATCGCAACGATCGTGCTACCCATTGACGCGTTCGCGAAACGAATCCTTCGCAATTGCGTCAGCTTTGCTCGCTCTTGTTTTTGGCGGCGCGATCGGAGGCGGCGGTGTCGCCACCGCCGACACTCATCCGATTGAGGGATAGACGCATGCCCTGCGTCGGCGCCGGCGGACGCTTGGAGCTCAGCGTACGCGAATTGACGCCCATCCAGGAGATCTCCGACGACAGTCGGCCATATTCGATCTTGGGGCAGCGGTTCATCACGACCTTAATACCGGCCGCTTCCGCCTTTTCAGCTGCGGCATCGTCATGCGCGCCGAGCTGCATCCAGATCACCTTCGGCAGAGTAGCGAGCGTCAGCGCCTCCTCGACCACGGGCATGATGTGGCTGGAGTTGCGGAAGATGTCGATCATGTCGATAGGGCGGCCGATGTCGCGAAGCGAGGCGACGAATGGCTTTCCGAGCAGGTCTTTGCCGACATGTCCAGGGTTGACCGGGATCATGTCATAGCCGCGCTGCGCCAGATATTTGAACGCAAAGTAGCTCGGCCGCACGTTGATCGGCGAGGCGCCGACCATCGCAATGGACTTCACGCTGTTGAGGATGCTGCGGATATAATTGTCGGGATAGGCGTCGTGGTTCATTTTTTCTTTCCGTCATTCCGGGGCGCGCGATAGCGCGAACCCGGAATCTCGAGATTCCGGGTTCTGCTCTGCGAGCCGCCCCGGAATGACGATGCTAGAGTGTCACTCATCCCGCCATGTCGGCGTGCGCTTCTCGATGAAGGCGCCGATGCCTTCTTCAGCGTCGCGAGCCATCATGTTTTCGGTCATCACCTCTGCCGCATAGCGATAGGCATCCGCAAGGCTCATTTCGGCCTGGCGGTAGAACGCCTCCTTTCCGAGCTTGACGGTGTAGGCGGATTTCAGGGCGACCTGCTCGGCCAGCGCAATCGCAGCATTCCGCTCGGTGCCGGCGGCGACGACGCGATTGACCAGGCCGATCTCTCTCGCGCGCGCGGCCGGGACCGGCTCGCCCGTCAGCAGCATCTCCATCGCCTGCTTGCGCGGCACGTTGCGTGACAGCGCCACCATCGGCGTCGAGCAGAACAGGCCGATATCGACACCGGGCGTAGCGAAACTCGCCGCTTCCGATGCAATCGCAAGATCGCAGCTCGCGACGAGCTGACAGCCAGCCGCGGTTGCGATGCCCTGGACGGCAGCGACCACCGGCTTCGGCAGGTGCACGATCGCCTGCATCATCGCGCTGCAGGCATTCATGGCCTCGGCGAAGAAGGCGCGGCCACGGTCGGGATCAGTGCGGCGCGCAGTCAGCTCCTTCATGTCATGGCCGGCCGAGAAGGCGGGACCGTTGGCCGCCAGCACGACACCGCGGACGGCCTTGTCGTTGCTGATGTCATGTAGCTCGGCATGCAGGCTGGCGATCATCGCCGTCGACAGGCTGTTGCGTGCCGCCGGCCGGTTGAGGATCAGGACCGCGATCGGGCCGACCATTTCGCGCAGCAGAATTGACTGATGCGGGGAGGGAGCGCGGGCGGCCTTGGTGGACATTGCGGCGTTTCCGATTGGATTATTACAGTTAGATGATGCAGTAACCTAATGTAGCAGGCGACGTGAAGCGAGGGTGGGGAACGGCATGGCGGCAGCGAAAATGAGCGTGGCGGAGCTCGAGCAGTTTCTCCGCGACGAATTTCCCCAGGCCTTCAGCGGCGACGACATCACGATCGAGAGCGCGGACGGCCAGACCTGCCTTTTGCGCCAGCGTTACGGTGAGAAGATGCTGCGGCCGGGTGGAACCGTATCCGGCCCGACGCTGATGGCGCTCGCCGATTTCGCCATGTACGTGGTGCTGCTCTCCGCGATCGGACCGATCGGGCTCGCGGTGACCACCAATCTCAACATCAATTTCCTGCGCAAGGGCCAGCCCGGGCAGGATGTGCTGGCGGAGGCCCGGCTGCTCAAGCTCGGCAAGCGGCTGGCGGTCGGGGAGGTCAAGCTGTTGTCCGGGACCTCGCCCGATCCGATCGCCCATGTCACATCGACCTATTCCATTCCAAATGCTTGAGCTTTTTACAGGTAATATAGCACCATATTTATAAGTCGCTGATTTGACTTATATAATTTCCGCCACTGGGCATTGACCGTTGCGTGTCTCTTCTCTAGAAACCCGCGCAGTCCGGTGCGGTGTTCGCGCCGCTATTCCCCGTCCACGGAAAACTCTGACATGAAAACCTTTTCGGCAAAGCCGGCCGAGGTGACGAAGAAGTGGGTGCTGATCGACGCCAAGGGTCTGGTCGTCGGCCGTCTCGCCACCATCGTTGCCATGCGTCTGCGCGGCAAACACCTTCCGACCTACACCCCGCACGTTGATTGCGGCGACAACGTCATCATCATCAACGCCCAGCATGCGGTCCTCACCGGTCGCAAGCGCGAGCAGAAGACCTACTACAAGCACACCGGCTATGTCGGCCACGTCAAGGAGCGCACCGCGCGCCAGATCCTTGAAGGCAAGCATCCCGAGCGCGTGCTCGAGAAGGCCGTCGAGCGCATGATCCCGCGTGGTCCGCTTGGTCGCGTCCAGATGGGCAACCTCCGTGTCTACGGTGGTGCCGATCATCCGCACGAGGCCCAGACGCCCGAGAAGCTGGACATCGCCAAGTTGAACCGCAAGAACACGAGGGCCGCATAATCATGGCCGAATCCATTCAGTCGCTCGACCAGCTTTCGCAGCTCAAGACCGCAGTTGTGGCGCCCGATGCGCCCAAGCACGAGAAGAAGGTCGACAAGTTCAACCGCGCCTACGCCACCGGCAAGCGCAAGGACGCGGTTGCCCGCGTCTGGATCAAGCCGGGCGCCGGCAAGGTCACCGTCAATTCGCGCGAGGTCGAGGTCTATTTCGCTCGTCCCGTGCTGCGCATGATGATCGAGCAGCCGTTCTCGGTGGCCCAGCGTTCGGGCCAGTACGACGTGATCTGCACCGTCGCCGGCGGCGGTCTGTCCGGCCAGGCCGGCGCGGTCCGTCACGGCATCTCCAAGGCGCTCACCTATTTTGAGCCGGAGCTGCGCACCGTGCTCAAGAAGGGCGGCTTCCTCACCCGCGACTCCCGCGTGGTCGAGCGCAAGAAGTACGGCAAGGCCAAGGCCCGCCGGTCCTTCCAGTTCTCGAAGCGTTAATCGCTTCGGTCACATTCGCCGCGAAAGCGGCTTCAATGAGAAGCAAAAAGGCGCTGATTTCAGCGCCTTTTTTGTTGTTCGTTTGTACGCAAATTGAGCGCGTGTTTCCCGAAAACTTGGGCCCGCGTGAAAACCTGAATGGAACTCGCCGGACCTAGCGTCGCATCTGGAAGGGCGCGCAAGTCGGCTGGGCCGATCGCGTAACTGCTATGTTTAGAAGGGGGCCGACATGATGTCGCTCGATAGCATCACGCTCTATTTGGTCGCCACGATGGTCGCCGCATTGCTCGGCGCCATGATGGTGTTTTTCGGCAAGCAGGAGAACAGCCCCGCGCTGAAATGGTGGGGCACCGCCTATCTGCTCGGCGCGTCCTCTGTCGCGCTGTGGACCGCGACCGGCGACAAGCTCGGCCCGTATCTCTATCTCGCCTTGAACGCGGTCGGCTTCGTCGCCTGCGGCATGGTGTGGAACGCGGCGCGCGTCTTCCACGGCCGCAAGCCGAACTGGCCGGGTCTGGTATTCGGCGCACTCGCGTGGGTCGCGGCCGCGACGTTGCTCGATCCCACGGCCTCGATGCTGCGCATGATCATCGGCGCCGGCATCGTCTCGGTCTATGCGGCGCTGACCGCAAGCGAGCTCTGGGTCGAACGGCGCAAGAGCCTGCAACGGCGCTGGCCGGCTTTCGTCGTGCCCGTGATGCACGGCTGCGTGCTGATGCTGCCGATCCTGCTCGGCAGCTTCCTGCGCCCGCATGACGCCGGTTTCTCTACCAGCGTCTGGGTCACCGTGTTCGCGGTCGAGCTCATCCTCTATGCCGTCGGCACTGTGTTCGTGATCTTCATGCTGGTGTCCGAGCGCACCGTCACCGCGCATCGCACCGCTGCGTCGACGGATCCCTTGACCGGCATGCTCAACCGCCGCGGCTTCTCGGAAGCCTGCGCGCGCTTGATCGAGCGCGAGGCCAAGGGCGGCCGCCCTGTCACGGTGATGATCTTCGACATCGACCATTTCAAGTCGATCAACGACCGCTTCGGCCATCCCGCCGGCGACGAGATGCTGAAACTGTTCTCGACCATCGTCGTCAACAATCTGCGCATCTCGGACCTGTCGGGCCGCATCGGCGGCGAGGAGTTCGCCGCGCTGCTTCCGTGCGCGCTTGAAGAAGGCGTGCTGGTCGCCGAACGCGTGCGCGAGGCGTTCCAGACATCAGGCGTCGTGGTCGAGGAGGGGCCTGTCGACACCACCGTCAGCATCGGCGTGGCGGGCGGGCCTGCCGGCACCGAGCTCGAGGTGTTGCTGGCGTCCGCCGACACGGCGCTCTACCAGGCCAAGCGCGGTGGTCGTAACCGCGTCGAGGCGGCTGAGGAACTGCCGCTGTCGCTGGAGAACTGGCGCCGCCAGAGCGCCGCGCGGATCGGCGTTCCCAAGGGACCGTCCAAGACACAGCCGGCCACGGCCTGAGACGAACACGGCTCGCGGTAATTCTCTGTTTACCATTCGGTTCCACCATTGCGGTCATGGAATCGATCCGTCGACAGAACCCGCAAGCTGCCCTGATGTCGCTCGAAGCCGCCGCAAGTTCGGCACGCGGTGGTTTCGCGTGTCTGTTCTCGACAGCGGACGAATACGAGACGGCGCTGATTGCCGAGCGCCGCGCCCAGGGGCGCTATACCCAGGGCCGTAGTTATTGGCCGATCGCGTTGTTTCTAGGTTGCGCGCTTGTCGTCGCCGGCACCGCGCTGCTGTTCGGCTGACAGCGCCGCATTTTCGGTCGGGCAGGGCGCCGTTTCGGCGCCTTTTTCTTTGCGTCCGTCTGCGCTAGACACGGCCACCAGACAACGGGGTGGAAACCGATGATCACCGAGATCGCGCAAATCGACGTCAAGCCGGGTAGCGAGAAGGACTTTGAGGCCGCCGTCGCCAAGGCCAAAGCCGCCTTCGGCCGTTCCAAGGGCTTTCACGGTTTCGAATTGCACAAGTCGATCGAGAAGCCGCAGCGCTATCGACTGATGGTGAAATGGGCGACGCTGGAGAACCACACCGTCGATTTTCGTGGTTCCGAGAATTTCACCGAATGGCGCGGCCTCGTCGGCCAGTATTTTGCCTCGCCTCCGGAAGTCGAGCACACCGAGACCGTGCTGACGACTTGAGCCGGCTATATTTCGGGAGCATGATCTTTCGGAAAACCGCTACACACTTTTCCGGATCATGCTCTACGCCGCCTCGGCCGGGGGCGGCGCCTCGTACGTCTTGAAATGATCGATCATGACCTTGGCGATGGCGACAAGTGGCAGCGCCAGGGCCAGGCCCCAGATTCCGAAGACGACGCCGAGCAGGATCTGGAACGCGAACAGCGTGGCCGGCGGGATGTCCAGCGCCTGGCGCTGGAGCAGCGGCGTCAGCACGTAGCTCTCCATCGCATGCACGCCGAGGAACAGAATCAGCGCCGATAGTGCCGGAATCCAGCCCGAGGCGAGGCTCGCCAGCACCACGACAACGCCGGCGATGATGGCGCCGACGGTCGGGATGAAGGCGAGCAGGCCGGCCTGGATTCCCAGGATGAACGAGCCGGGGATGCCGATGATGGCAAGCCCGATCCAGGTCACGACGCCGACCGCAAGCATGACGATGATCTGCGCGATCAGCCAGCGCTCCAGCGTCTCGCCGATCCGGTCAATGATCAGCGTCGCGCGGAGGCGATGCTTGGCCGGTGCGAGGAACAGCAGCCCGTCGTGGTAGACGCCTGGTTGGGCTGCGAAGGCGAGCCCCAGGAAAAGCACGATAAAAATATTGCCGACGGCGCTGATCGCGCCGAACAGCAGCTTGAAGGTCTGGCTCACGATCGCCCCGCCGTTGGAGGCTAGTGCGCCTGCGCCCGGCAATGGGGCACGTGTGTTCGAGTTCGGCGGAGGGGCCGACGGCGTATCGGCCGAGGTCGAGGGGGCGGCGGAGCTTGCATTGCCGAGATCGAAGACGCTGGTGTCGATGCCGTGGTTCTCCAGGAACGACCTGACATGCGAGATCTGCGACTTGATGGTGTTGCTGAGCACCGAGGCCTGCTCGGCAATGGTCGCGCCGCCGAGATAGGCGACACCTGCAAACAATGCCGCAAGGACGAAACAAACAATCGCAAGCCGCACCGCATGCGGCAGGTGCACGCGGCGCCCGAGCGCATTGGTCAGCGCGTTGAGGCCGACGCCGAGCAGCATGCCGGTGAAGATCAGGAGCAGGGTGGTGGCAAAGTACCAGGTGAAGACGAGTGCCGCGGAGAACAGGACGACGGCGATGCCGCCGACGGCAACGGCCCAAGCCATGCCCCGCGTCAGATCGGAGCCGGTTTTTGACTGTTCATCTCTGGAGACGCTCACATCATGTCCTTTCGGGGCGGGCACGGGCACTCTTTCGTGAAATCAGACCGGCGATCAAGCCGGGGCCGGTGCGCCGGATCGAAGCGCCCGGGCGCCTTGCGACCAATGCCGCGGCTCTGACAGGGCGCCCAGGGCCCATTTGCGCAAAAATAGCATTGCCGTCCCGCGATCCGCTCTGTTGAATTTGTTCCATCCGAGGGGCATGTTTGAAGAATCTTCTTACGGGGAGGTCGGAACGGGAGATGAGAAAGCCGGTCGTCGGCGTGATCGGGAACGCCCATCGCGTCGAAAATCGATTTCAGGTTCAGATGGTCGGCGAGCGCAATTTGCGCGCCGTGGCCGAGGTTTCCGGCGGCCTGCCGGTGATGTTCGCGGGTGCGCCCGATATCACCGATATCGCCGCTCTGCTCGATACCGTCGACGGCATCGTGCTGACGGGGGCCCGCGCCAACGTGCATCCGACCCGCTTCAATGTCGACCCCTGCGAGAAGCACGAGCCTTATGATATCCATCGCGACGAGGTCGCGCTGGCGCTTTCGGTCGCCTGCGTCTCGCGCGGCATTCCGCTGTTCGGCATTTGCCGTGGCCTGCAGGAGATGAACGTCGCCTTCGGGGGCTCGCTGCATCCCGAGATCCGCGAGATCCCCGGCCGCATGAACCACCGCATGCCCCGGCTCGAGAATGGCGAGATCCATCCCGACCCGACCGTGGTGTTCGCCGACCGTCACGACGTCGATCTCACGCCGGGCGGCGCGTTCGCCAAGCTCCTCGGCTGTGAGAAGATCCGGGTCAATTCGCTGCACGGGCAAGGCATCCTCGACCCCGGCAAGCGCGTGCTGATCGAAGGCGTCGCCGAGGACGGCACCATCGAGGCGATCCGCATTGCGGAAGCGCCGACCTTCGCGCTCGGCGTGCAATGGCACGCCGAATACGATCCGCAGCGCAATCCGATCAACCGAAAGCTGTTCGAGGCTTTCGGGGAAGCGATGGTGGCGAAGCAGAGGGCTGCGGCGTAACTCGCAGGTGAGAGGCCGCACGGCCTGCTCTCGCGCGGCCGCCACGGCGAAATTTGCGACTTGTCCGCCGAAGCCTCGGCGAAGGCGGAAGCAATCCGGAGTTTCTCCGTGACGGAGTTCGGGATTACGTCGTTCGAATAACCGATCGGCAAGAATTGGCTCGCACTGATTTTCGCGATTCCGATTCGTTCTTTGGGAACGAAATGGAGTCAGATGCAGAACGAAAAATAGCCGCCGCGCCTTCGCGTTCTTGCGACAGATTTCGCCCGAGCTTTGGTTTCTTTTCGCGCCTCTTCGGAAAAGTAAGGCCGGCCCGCGTTGCGCACGCATCCGGAATGACGGCGAGCGTCGTCCGCGACACGAGCGCCGCCGTACGTCCCCGCCCATTGCATCGCACAATCGCAATCGCGAGCGACAGACCTCCGGATTGAGGTTTGCCTGACGGCCACCATATCTTCGCCAAGGGAGCCCTTGCCGTGCAGATCATGAAGGCGGCCCTCGTTGCGACAATCGGCATCGTCGCTTGTCTTGCCTGTCTCCGTCCCGGCTCAGCGGAGGATCAGCGCCGTCTTGCACTCACCGTCACGATCGACGGCGCCATCGGGCCGGCGTCGGCGAGCTATGTGAAGGAGGCGCTGGCCAAGGCAGGCGAGCGACGCGCCGAGATCGTCATTCTTCGCATGAATACCCCCGGCGGCCTGAACTCCAGCATGCGCGAGATCATCGCGGATGTGCTCGGCTCGACCGTTCCTGTCGCCGGCTATGTCGCACCGGCCGGCGCCCATGCGGCAAGCGCCGGGACCTATATTCTCTATGCGACTCATATCGCGGCGATGGCGCCGGGCACCAATATCGGTGCCGCGACGCCGGTGCAGATTGGCGGATCGCTTCCGGGCTTGCCGAGCGGCACGCCTGACAAGGACAGCAAGGACAAGAAGGACGAGCCGAAGGATGCGATGACGGCAAAGGTAACGAACGATGCCGTCGCCTTCATCCGCAGCCTCGCCGAACTGCGCGGCCGCAATGCTGATTGGGCGGAGAAGGCGGTCCGCGAAGCCGCGACGCTGTCCGCCAACGGCGCGTTGCAGGCGCACGCGATCGACCTCGTCGCGCGCGACGAGGTCGACCTGCTCAGGCAGATCGACGGTCGCGTGGTCGAGCTCGGCGGCGGCACGACGCAGCGGCTAGCAACGCAGGATGCCATCATCGAAGCCGTCGATCCCGGCCGGATCTCCCGATTCCTTGCGGTCATCACCGATCCCAACGTCGCGTTCATCCTCCTGATGGTCGGAATCTACGGCCTCGTCTTCGAGTTCATGTCGCCCGGGACGGTTGCTCCGGGCGTGGTCGGAACGATCTGCCTGCTGCTTGGCCTCTATGCCCTCAATATGCTGCCGATCAATTATGCCGGGCTCGGCCTGATGCTGGTCGGCATCGCGCTGCTTGCCATCGAGGCCTTCAATCCGACCGTCGTGATCGGCCTTGGAGGCGTCGTCGCCTTTGTGCTGGGCGCCATCATGCTGGTGCGGGTCGAATCGCCCAGCTACCGGCTGTCGTGGTCGGTCATCGCCATTGTCGCGGCGATCTTCGCCGGGTTTGTTCTGGTCGTGCTCGGCGCGCTCAGGCGTGCCCGCCGCGGTGCGCCACGGGTCGGCGCGCAAGCCATGCTTGGCCTGATCGCCGAGGTGCTCGACTGGAACGAGACCGAGGGGCACGTCTTCACGCATGGCGAACGCTGGCAAGCGCGCGGCGCCGATAGCTTCAAGCCCGGAGAGAGGGTCGAGGTCGCCAACATCGTCGACTTGACCCTGGTGGTTCGGCGGCCGAACGGCGAGGGAGGTCAAGTCTGATGTTCGAATATTCGCTTTATGCAGCGCTTGCGCTGATCGTCATCCTGTTTCTCACCCAGGCCGTTCGCATCCTCAGGGAATATGAGCGCGGCGTCATCTTCACGCTCGGCCGCTTCACCGGGGTGAAAGGGCCGGGCCTCGTCATCCTCATTCCGGTCGCGCAGCAGCTCGTCAAGGTCGACCTCAGGGTGATGGTGCAGGTCGTGCCGCCCCAGGACGTGATTTCGCGCGACAACGTCTCGGTCAAGGTCAACGCCGTCCTTTACTTCCGCATCGTTGATCCCGAGCGCGCCATAATCAAGGTCGGCGACTACATGGCCGCGACCAGTCAGCTTGCCCAGACCACGTTGCGCTCGGTGCTTGGCAAGCACGAGCTCGACGAGATGCTCGCCGAACGCGACAGGTTGAACGCCGACATCCAGGAAATCCTCGACAAGCAGACCGACGTCTGGGGCATCAAGGTGACCGGAATCGAGATCAAGGACATCGATATCAACGAGACCATGGTGCGCGCGATCGCCAAGCAGGCCGAAGCGGAACGGTTGCGGCGCGCCAAGGTAATCAATGCGATGGGCGAACAGCAGGCCGCCGAAAAGCTGGTCGAGGCCGGCCGCATTCTCGCGCAGGAGCCGCAGGCGATGCAGCTGCGCTACTTCGCGGCGCTGCACGACATCGCCGGCGAGCGGTCGTCGACCATCGTGTTTCCGCTGCCGACGGGATTGCTCGATTATTTTACGTCGCGGCGTGACACGACGTGAGTGTGGATCGACGGCACGATGGTGCGTAGCGAATCTCTCGGGTCGAATAAACCAATCAGCAAGGATTGGTTCGTGCCGATTTTCGCGATTCCGATTCGTTCTTTGAGAACGAAGTGGAGTCAGATGCAGAACGAAAGTTGAGTCGATCGCTCAAAACAAAAGGCGCCCGATGGGGCGCCTTTCGCGTGTCGTGATATCGAGCCGCTTAGCCCGAATAGTACATCTCGAACTCGACCGGATGCGGGGTCATCTCGAAGCGGGCGACTTCGGTCATCTTCAGCTCGATGTAAGCGTCGATGAAGTCGTCGTCGAACACGCCGCCGTTCTTGAGGAAGCCGCGGTCCTTGTCGAGGTTCTCCAGCGCCTCGCGCAGCGAACCGCAGACGGTCGGGATCTGCTTCAGCTCTTCCTTCGGCAGATCGTAGAGGTCCTTGTCCATCGCCGGACCCGGATCGATCTTGTTCTTGATGCCGTCGAGGCCAGCCATCAGCATCGCGGCGAAGCCGAGATAGGGATTGGCGAGCGGATCGGGGAAGCGCACCTCGACACGCTTGGCCTTCGGCGAAGCGGTGTAGGGGATGCGGCAGGAGGCCGAGCGGTTGCGCGCGGAGTAGGCGAGCAGCACGGGGGCCTCATAGCCCGGGACCAGACGCTTGTACGAGTTGGTCGACGGGTTGGTGAAGGCGTTGATCGCCTTGGCGTGCTTGATGATGCCGCCGATATAGTGGAGGCAGGTCTCCGACAGGTCGGCGTACTTGTTGCCGGCGAACACCGGCTTGCCGTCCTTCCAGATCGACTGGTGCACGTGCATGCCCGAGCCGTTGTCGCCATAGACCGGCTTTGGCATGAAGGTGGCAGTCTTGCCGTAGATGTGCGCGACCTGGTGGATGCAGTATTTGTAGATCTGCAAATGGTCGGCCATCAGCGTCAGCGTGTCGAACTTCATGCCGAGCTCGTGCTGGGCCGAAGCGACCTCGTGGTGATGCTTCTCGACCTTGACGCCCATCTTGGCCATGGCGCCGAGCATCTCCGAGCGCATGTCCTGCACCGAGTCCTGCGGGGGCACGGGGAAGTAGCCGCTCTTGGTGCGGACGCGGTGGCCGAGATTGCCGCCTTCATATTCGGTGTCGGAGTTGATCGGCAGCTCCGAGGAATCGAGACGGAAGCCAGTCTTGTAGGGATCGGACGAATAGCGCACGTCGTCGAACACGAAGAACTCGGCTTCGGGGCCGACGAACACGCTGTCGCCCACGCCCATCGACTTGACCATGGCCTCCGCCTTCTTGGCGATGCCGCGGGGGTCGCGGTTGTAGGGCTCGCCGGTGGTCGGCTCGAGCACGTCGCAAGTGATGACCATGGTGGTTTCGGCGAAGAACGGATCGATCGTCGCGGTCACCGGATCTGGCATCAGGCACATGTCTGACTCGTTGATCGCCTTCCAGCCGGCGATCGAGGAGCCGTCGAACATGGTTCCTTCGGCGAAAATGTCCTCGTCGATCATGCTGACGTCGAACGTCACGTGCTGCCACTTGCCGCGCGGATCGGTGAAGCGCAGGTCGACGTATTTGACGTCGTTGTCCTTGATCGATTTCAGGACGTCTTTGGCGGTCTTCATGCATACCCCTTTTGGCTCTGCGGGTCGGTTTCCAGATGAGCAGATTCGTTCTCGCTTTCGGCGAGTTTGGCGCAACCGCACAAACGAAATCAGGCCGCCGAAGCAGCCTTTTTTCTTTCAGAGTGTCGCAAAATTCGGGATAGCACCCGGCTCAGATAGCGTCCAGCCCGGATTCGCCGGTTCGGATGCGGATCGCCTCTTCGATATTGGAGACGAAAATCTTGCCGTCGCCGATGCGACCGGTCTGTGCGGCGCGGCGGATCGCATCAATCGCACGCTCGACCAGGTCGTCGCCGATCACGATCTCGATCTTCACCTTGGGCAGGAAGTCGACGATGTATTCTGCGCCGCGGTAGAGCTCGGCGTGGCCCTTCTGGCGACCAAAACCCTTCGCCTCGGTCACTGTGATGCCCTGGAGACCAACTTCCTGGAGCGCTTCCTTCACCTCGTCGAGCTTGAACGGCTTGATGATGGCTTCGATTTTCTTCACTGCGCGCCTCCCGGCATTTCGATCAAATAGCAACGTCTTCGTCAGGATGCGCTTGTGTCACGCACGATTTTGTCCTCGTCATGCCGGGACCTGACCAGCCTGGCAACAACGGCCGGCCACACCCAGAATATGCCAGTGAGCACGACGAACCGAAGCGGCTTCCTCGAAAGCAGGGTCTATGCCAAGTTGCAAATGCCCTGGATATTGGAGCGTTATCAGCCTTTTAACGAGCATCTCTGATAGGTGGAGCCGATTGGCTCAAAATACCGCAGACTACGAAATAGGCAAACGGTTCAATATCTGTGCAATCGAATGTTCCGCCGGGTGTATCGGCACGGAACGTGCCTGTTGAAAGGGCGTTTGGACCAGGGAAGTGGCATGGAAGTACTGACCAACGCTGAGATGCAGCGGGCTGACCAGCTCAGCATTGCGGCAGGCACGCCGGGCTTCAAGCTGATGCTGAGCGCCGGCCAGGTGGTTGCGGAGGCCGCCAATGCGCTGGTGGAGGAGGGGCCGATCCTGATCGTCGCCGGTCCCGGCAACAATGGCGGCGACGGTTTTGTCGCAGCTGCCGAGCTCGCTGCACAGGGCCGCGAGGTCTCGGTCATCCTGATGTGCGAGCGCGACCAGCTCCAGGGCGATGCAGCCTCGGCTGCGCGCGGCTGGAAGCATCCGGTGCTCCCGTTCAATCCGCAGGCGATCGGAAAGCCCGCGCTGATCATCGATGCACTGTTCGGCGCGGGCCTCAGCCGCTCCGTCGATGGCGAGGCGCGCGCGATGATCGAGGCGATCAACGCCAACGGTGCCCCGGTGCTTGCGGTCGACCTGCCGAGCGGTATCAACGGCACCAGCGCGGCGGTGATGGGCATGGCGGTGAATGCCACCGAGACCGTCACCTTCTTTCGCAAGAAGCCCGCACATCTCCTGTTGCCCGGCCGCATGCATTGCGGCCGCGTGCGCGTCGCCGATATCGGCATCGACGCACAGGTGCTCGACGAGATCGCGCCGACGATTTTTGAGAACGATCCGGACTTCTGGGGCGCCGCTTTCCCGGTGCCGCGTATCGACGGCCACAAATATGCCCGCGGCCATGTGCTGGCGGTATCGGGCGACGCTGCGGCGACCGGCGCTGCACGGCTTGCTGCCCGCGGGAGCTTGCGCGCCGGCGCGGGTCTCGTGACGCTGGCGACCCCGCGCGATGCGCTTGCGATCAACGCAAGCGCGCTGACATCAGTGATGGTTCGCCCCGTGGACACCGCGATCGAGTTCGGCGAGCTGCTTGGGGACATCAGGTACAACACCTGCATGATCGGGCCCGGCGCGGGCGTTGGTGAGCGCACCCGCGACATGGTCCACACCGCGCTCACCGCGCAACGCCATCTGGTGCTCGACGCCGATGCACTGACGAGCTTTGCCGCAAAACCCGAGCGGCTGTTTGAATCGATCAAGTCGTCGCAGGACACAGGCGTGGTGCTGACGCCGCACGAGGGCGAGTTTCCGCGGCTGTTCTCCGATCTCAGCAACAAGACTCCGGGTCGCTCGAAGCTCGAGCGCGTGCGTGCCGCGGCCGAACGCTGCGGCGCTGTCGTGCTATTGAAGGGCCCTGACACCACGATCGCCGCGCCCGACGGCCGCGCCACCATCGCCGCCAATGCGCCGCCCTGGCTCGCCACCGCCGGCGCCGGCGACGTGCTCTCGGGCATCATTGCAGGGCTCCTCGCGCAGGGCGTACCGGCGTTCGAGGCCGCCAGCATCGGCGTCTGGATGCACGGCGAGGCTGCTAGCGAAGCAGGGCCGGGGCTGATCGCCGAAGATCTCACCGAGACACTGCCTGCGGTGCATCGGCGCATCTATAGCGCACTCGGGATCGAGTATTGATGCTGAGACAGCTCGCGCTCACCGATATGGCTGCGGCGGCGCAAGTCCATCGGATCGCGTTTGATCATGCAATGCCGTGGCTCGTCGGGCTGCACACGCCGGATGAAGACCGCTGGTTTTATCGCGAGCTGGTTTTCCCGGCCTGCCGCGTGTGGGGACGTTTCGACGGCGATCAGCTCTGCGGCATTATCGCCTTTCGCGACGGTTGGATCGAACAGCTCTATGTCCATCCCGCCGCGCATGGCCGCGGCATCGGCACCGAACTTCTCAACAGCGCCAAGGCCGCGAACAAGCGGCTCGAGCTCTGGACCTTCCAGCGCAACGCACCGGCGCGGCGCTTCTACGAGGCGCGTGGGTTCACTCTGGCCGAGCAGACCGACGGGGCGCGGAACGAGGAGAGGGAGCCCGACGCTCGGTATGTCTGGTCGCGCTAGGGCCGATAGCTCACTCCACTCCGTACCAGCGCACCAGCCGCGGTGCGGCCCAGTCGGTCACGACGGATTCGATTAGCCATCGCCCTGGCGATGTCGCGGCAAAGGCGATGCGTTCGGTCTGGCCGGGCTCGATGGCGAGCGTGTCGAGCCAGTAGGGCTTCCAGCCGTCGTCGAGCTTGTCGAGCAGGCGGAAATGATGGCCATGCAAAGAGAAGACGGTGGCGACGGGGGCAGGGTTCTTCAAGGCCAGCACGACGGTGCGGCTGGCCTTGGTGCGGAAGGCGGGGTCAGAGGCCGTAGAGAAGTCTGCCGTCCGCGCCCATCCGGTGTCGGGCACACCAAGCGCGACATCCAGCCGCAGGGCCCCTTTGAGGTCGAGCTTTTCGGGCAGATCGTTCGACGGCAGCGGTCGCGGTGGCAGGAGAGGCGCACGCCGCTCGAACCAGCCGGTGACCATGAGGGCCCCAATCCGGCGCGCCTCCTTGCCATCGTGCAGCAGGAACTGGGCCGATCTGGCTGTATCCACAAAAGCGTCGGCGCGCGCACCTGGGGCCAGCACCAGAGCGCCGTTGCGCGCCGGGAACGGTTCGGCGGGCTGGCCGTCCAAGGCCATGACTTGGACTTCGTGGCCCTCCAATTTGATCGCCAGAACAGAACGTTGCGAGCCATTGATAAAGCGCAGCCGCAGCCGCTGGTTGCCCAAGGCTGAGAGTTCGAATGAAGTCTGCCCGTTGATCGTATAGAGCGGCGTGCTGTCTTTGGGATCCTGGCCCGGCGGGACCGCAGTGCCATCCGGCCGCAGGCGCCATTCCTCGATCAGCAGGACCTCGTCGCGATCGACGGAGACGGGCCCTGTCTCCTCGGCAATGATCGGAAGCGGCCGCGCGGGCTGCTTCAGTTGGTCTTCGAATAGCCGGAAGTCAGTCAGCAGGGTTCCCGCGCTTGATATTGAAATCGTTGATGTTTCCGTGGCTCCTGGGGCTGTGGGCGCGCGTCCCCGTTGGGGGTCGGCCACGGCTGCGCCGTTCAAACCGTACCAGGCTGGCGCAAGTGGCACAGGCAGGTCGTTTCGAAACACCACTTCGCAGAGGTCGCCGCGCCTGAGATGGACGCCCTTGGTGTGACTTGCGGCGGCAAGTTCCCAGATCGGCGTAGCGCGTTGGCCAGGCCTCAGGTCCAGGGATGCGGGCTTGGCCTGAAGGAGGACTTGGGCCGTCGGGAGCGGGGCTGCGGCGCCGGCCACGAACCCGGCCGCCGGGGCTCCGAGGGAGGCTCCCAGCCCGGCCAGAACCTGACGCCGATCAGGGGCAAAAATCCGCTGTCTCATGCTGCGATCCGGACCACGCGGCGCTGGATAAGTCCAGCCATCGTGCCTACTTGAAGGCTGCCTCCATCAGGCCATTTTTTTGCTGCGAACAGTCGGGCACATGCTATAAGCCCGGCCGCCCGCGGCATCGCGGCCGGTCTTGATGCAACTTCACGCGGGCGTGGCGGAACTGGTAGACGCGCTGGATTTAGGTTCCAGTGACGAAAGTTGTGGGGGTTCGAGTCCCTCCGCCCGCACCAAGCGCTTATCGCGTTTGCACGGATTACTGAGGGGCCTTGGCTCCCGTGCGGAAGTTATTCCGTCTGGGGCCGGGCTCGATGAACCACCGGCGTTGAGGCGTTTGCCTCGCGCTGGATCGATTAATGACAGCGTCCCGACGCGGGTAGCGTTGCCGGGACCGAACGAGAAGAAGATTGGACGCCATGCAGGTCACAGAAACCCTCTCGGAAGGTTTGAAGCACGAGTTCAAGATCAGCGTTCCCGCGTCTGATCTCGACGCCAAGGCCGGCGCCAAGCTCGTTGACCTCAAGGACAAGGTGCGCCTCAACGGCTTCCGTCCCGGCAAGGTGCCGGTCACTCACCTCAAGAAGGTCTATGGCCGCTCGGTGATGGCCGAGACCATCGACCAGACCATCCGCGACACCAACACCCAGCTGTTTTCCGAACGCGGTTTCAAGCTCGCGACCGAGCCTAAGATCACGATGCCGACCGAGCAGGCCGAGGTCGAAGAGCTGCTGAGCGGCAAGACCGATCTGACCTATACGGTTGCGATCGAAGTTGTGCCCGCCATTGCGCTTGCCGACTTCAAGTCCTTCCAGGTCGAGAAGCCCGTCGCCGACGTGTCCGATTCGGACGTCGACGAGGCGATCAAGCGCATCGCCGACACCAACCGCGGCTATGCCGCCAAGGCCGAGGGCGAGAAGGCCGCTTCCGGCGACCGCGTCACCATCAACTTCAAGGGCACCATCAACGGCGAAGCCTTCGAGGGCGGTACCGGTGAGGGCATTCAGGTCGCGATCGGTTCCAACACCTTCATTCCGGGCTTCGAGGAGCAGCTGATCGGCATCGGCGCGAACGAGACGCGCACGCTGAAAGTGTCGTTCCCCAAGAACTACATGAGCGAGAAGCTCGCGGGCCAGCCGGCCGAGTTCGAGACCACTGCGACGCTGATCGAAGCGCCGCAGGACATCACGATCGACGACGAGTTCGCCAAGACGCTCGGCCTGGAATCGCTCGACAAGCTCAAGGAAGCTGCGCGCGAGCGTCTGGCTGCCGAGTTCGCCGGTGCGACGCGCCAGCGCGTCAAGCGTGCGCTGCTCGACCGCCTCGACGAGGCGCATCGCTTCGAGGCGCCGCCCTCGCTCGTCGACGAGGAGTTCAATCTGATGTGGAACTCGGTCAAGGCCGAGATGGACTCCGCCGGTAAGACCTTTGCCGACGAGGATACCACCGAGGACAAGGCCAAGGAGGAGTACCGCAAGATCGCCGACCGCCGTGTGCGCCTCGGTCTCGTGCTCTCGGAGATCGGCGAGAAGAACAAGATCACCGTGACCGACGACGAGGTCGGCCGCGCCGTGATCGAGCGTGCGCGCCAGATGCCGGGCCGCGAGAAGGAAGTCTGGGACTTCTATCGCAACAATGCCCAGGCATTGGCCCAGCTTCGTGCACCGATCTATGAGGACAAGGTCGTCGACTTCATCCTCGAGCTTGCCAACGTGACCGAGAAGAAGGTCTCGCGCGAGGACCTGTACAAGGACGACGAGGAAAAGACTGCAGCCTGAAGGCTTTGACGCAGTCTTCTATTAAGGATGATCAGCGAACGGGCCCAGCTAGCCAGATGGCCGGCTGGGCCTTTTTGCGAGAATCAGCTTCAAGTGCCGCAAAGGGCCCGATGGATTAAGCCTTAATTCGCTCCGCACTTGTCTGGCGCGAATTGGGCTATATCTGTCGGTACCTACGCGTTCTACCTCTACCAACTTCCTGCATCACGGGACGTCCATCGGCCTTCCGGCACATCCAGTCCGACTGGCAGCCAAGACTGGCGATGTCCGCCTCTAAAACCCTAGGTGACTCATGCGCGATCCGGTTGAAACTTACATGAACCTCGTGCCCATGGTGGTCGAGCAAACCAACCGTGGCGAGCGCGCCTACGACATTTTCTCGCGCCTGTTGAAAGAGCGCATCATTTTCCTGACCGGTCCGGTCGAGGACGGCATGTCGACGCTGGTCGTCGCGCAGTTGTTGTTCCTCGAAGCGGAGAATCCGAAGAAGGAAATCTCGATGTACATCAACTCGCCGGGTGGCGTGGTGACGTCGGGTCTTGCGATCTACGACACCATGCAGTTCATCCGCCCGCCGGTCTCGACGCTGTGCACCGGCCAGGCTGCTTCGATGGGCTCGCTGCTGCTCGCCGCCGGCGCGAAGGACATGCGCTTCTCGCTGCCGAACGCGCGCATCATGGTGCATCAGCCCTCCGGCGGCTTCCAGGGCCAGGCCACCGACATCATGTTGCACGCGCAGGAAATCCTGAACCTGAAGAAGCGGCTCAACGAGATCTACGTGAAGCACACCGGCCAGACCTACAAGTCGATCGAAGACGCGCTGGAACGCGACAAGTTCCTGACCGCGAACGACGCCAAGGAGTTCGGTCTGGTCGACAGGGTCATCGACAAGCGCGCCGAAGAGGCCGCGCCTGCGAAGACCCCGTAGCACTACCGGGACTGCGACGGCGATCCCCGAAATGAGCGGAGATTGCCAGAACGACGTTCACGTCGGGAACGCGTTCGCGAGGGCGCAAAAAGCCCATTTTTGCGCCCTGCGGCAAGCAGAAAGTTCCGCTTTCGTGCTCGTTTTTCGTGGTAATCCAGCAACGTCGGGGTGATTTCGGTCACTTCACCCGTGCCAAGACCTGAAATCACGGTATTGTAACGGGTAGCCGACGACCCCCGATTAGCGAATTCTTGATAGTCGGGTGACAGCATGGTTGGCTACGATTGATCGGCTATGATCGCGGAGAATCGAGTGACCGTGATTCGCACGGGATGTAACGCGTAGGGTCTTTTTTGGTACGGAATTTGCTCTATTTGAGTCCCTTGCCCGCCAACGTTTCGGGATGGGACGATCGAGCGGACGGATCGAACCGCGGACGGAGACATGAATGAGTAAGGTCGGCACGAGCGACTCCAAGAACACGCTATATTGCTCGTTCTGCGGCAAGAGCCAGCACGAAGTCCGCAAACTGATCGCGGGTCCCACGGTCTTCATCTGCGACGAGTGCGTCGAGCTCTGCATGGACATCATCCGCGAGGAGAACAAGTCCTCGCTGGTCAAGTCGCGCGACGGCATTCCGACGCCGAAGGAAATCTGCAAGGTCCTGGACGATTACGTCATCGGTCAGAGCCATGCGAAGAAGGTCCTGTCGGTCGCGGTGCACAACCACTACAAGCGCCTCAACCATCAGACCAAGCACAACGACGTCGAGCTCGCGAAGTCGAACATCCTGTTGATCGGTCCGACCGGCTCGGGCAAGACGCTGCTCGCGCAGACGCTTGCCCGCATCCTGGACGTGCCGTTCACGATGGCGGATGCGACCACGCTGACCGAAGCCGGCTATGTCGGTGAGGACGTCGAGAACATCATCCTGAAGCTGCTCCAGGCCGCCGACTACAATGTCGAGCGCGCCCAGCGCGGCATCGTCTACATCGACGAAATCGACAAGATCAGCCGCAAGTCCGACAATCCCTCGATCACGCGCGACGTGTCGGGTGAGGGCGTGCAGCAGGCGCTGCTGAAGATCATGGAAGGCACGGTGGCTTCGGTCCCGCCGCAGGGCGGCCGCAAGCATCCCCAGCAGGAATTCCTGCAGGTGGATACCACCAACATCCTGTTCATCTGCGGCGGTGCATTCGCCGGCCTCGAGAAGATCATCTCGGCGCGCGGCCGGTCCACCTCGATTGGTTTCGCCGCCCAGGTGATGGCGCCGGAAGACCGCCGTACCGGCGAGATCTTCCGTCACGTCGAGCCTGAGGATCTCTTGAAGTACGGTCTCATCCCCGAATTCGTCGGTCGTCTGCCCGTCGTGGCGACGCTCGAGGATCTGGACGAGACCTCGCTGAAGAAGATCCTCACCGAGCCGAAGAACGCGCTGGTGAAGCAGTACCAGCGGCTGTTCGAGATGGAGAACATCGAGCTGACCTTCGCCGACGAGGCGCTTGGCGCGGTTGCCCGCAAGGCGATCGAGCGCAAGACCGGCGCGCGTGGTCTGCGTTCGATCCTCGAAGCGATCCTGCTCGAGACCATGTTCGACCTGCCGGGCCTGGAAGGTGTGGAAGAAGTCGTGATTTCCCGCGAAGTTGTGGAAGGCACGGCGCGTCCGCTCTACATCTACGCCGATCGGACCGATCGCGCGGTCGAGAACGCCAGCGCCTGATTTCCCGGCGCTGGATCGCTTCCCGTCGTCTTTCACAGTAGCGGCTGCGGACATGTATTCCGCAGCCGGAATTGCGTCGCTTACCCACGTGCGTAAGCGCCTGATGGCGCGTGTTTTTCAATGACTTGACACCCCCCCGGTCGATAGCCACCTAATGTCGGCGGCGAGCGAGAATTCTGTTCAAGATTCGCCTCTGTTTCGATCCGGCAAGCCCGGTCCAACCTACGAAGGGTAGACCGGTTTTGTGGATCACCTCGGCACCTTGTGGCGGTTGCGCACCGGATGCGGGCTGCGTGCGAGGGGGCAAAGCAAAAGGAAAAGGCCATGACTAATCCAAAACCCCGGCCAACCATCGTCCATGGCGAGACGCACGCTTATCCCGTGTTGCCGCTGCGCGATATCGTCGTCTTCCCGCACATGATCGTTCCGCTCTTCGTCGGTCGCGAGAAGTCGATCCGCGCGCTCGAAGAGGTGATGAAGAACGATGCGCTGATCATGCTCGCGACGCAGAAGAACGCGTCCGACGATGATCCGGCGCCCGATGCCATTTACGAGACCGGTACGCTTGCCAGCGTGCTGCAGCTCCTGAAGCTCCCCGATGGCACCGTGAAGGTGCTGGTCGAAGGGCTCGAGCGCGCACGCGTGTCAAAATACACCGATCGCGCCGACTATTATGAAGCCACCGCCGTTGCGCTCGCCGACACCGATGCGAAGTCGGTCGAGGCGGAAGCGTTGGCGCGCTCCGTCGTGTCCGACTTCGAGAGCTATGTGAAGCTCAACAAGAAGATCTCGGCCGAGGTCGTCGGCGTCGTGCAGGCGATCACCGATTTCGCCAAGCTCGCCGACACCGTTGCTTCGCATCTCGCGGTCAAGATCGCGGATCGGCAGGGCATCCTCGAGACGCTGTCCGTCACCACGCGCCTGGAGAAGGTGCTGGGCCTGATGGAGAGCGAGATCTCGGTGCTGCAGGTCGAGAAGCGCATCCGCTCGCGCGTCAAGCGCCAGATGGAGAAGACCCAGCGCGAGTATTATCTCAACGAGCAGATGAAGGCGATCCAGAAGGAGCTCGGCGACGACGACGGTCGCGACGAGCTCGCCGATCTCGAAGAGAAGATCGCCAAGACCAAGCTCTCCAAGGAAGCGCGCGACAAGGCGCAGCATGAATTGAAGAAGCTGCGCCAGATGTCGCCGATGTCCGCGGAAGCGACCGTCGTGCGCAACTATCTGGATTGGCTGCTGTCGATCCCGTGGAACAAGAAGTCCAAGGTGAAGAAGGACCTGGAGCAGGCGCAGGCCATCCTGGACTCCGATCACTATGGTCTTGAGAAGGTCAAGGAACGTATCGTCGAGTATCTCGCGGTGCAGTCGCGCGCCAACAAGCTGACGGGCCCGATCCTTTGCCTCGTCGGACCTCCCGGCGTCGGCAAGACCTCGCTCGGCAAGTCGATCGCGAAGGCGACCGGCCGCGAGTTCGTGCGCGTGTCACTCGGCGGCGTGCGCGACGAAGCCGAGATCCGCGGTCACCGCCGCACCTATATCGGCTCGATGCCCGGCAAGATCATCCAATCGATGCGGAAGGCGAAGTCGTCCAATCCGCTGTTCCTGCTGGACGAGATCGACAAGATGGGCGCCGATTTCCGCGGCGATCCGTCCTCGGCCTTGCTCGAGGTCCTTGATCCCGAGCAGAACGGGACGTTCGCCGACCACTATCTGGAGGTCGACTACGATCTGTCCAACGTCATGTTCATCACGACCGCGAATACGCTCAATATTCCCGGCCCGCTGATGGACCGCATGGAGATCATCCGGATCGCGGGTTACACCGAGAACGAGAAGGTCGAGATCGCGCGCAAGCACCTGATCCCGAACGCGGTGTCCAAGCATGGCCTGGACTCCAAGGAATTCTCGATCGACGACGACGCGCTGCTGCTGTTGATCCGCCGCTACACCCGCGAAGCGGGCGTGCGTAACCTGGAGCGTGAGCTCTCCACACTCGCCCGCAAGGCGGTGAAGGAGCTGATGATCTCCAAGAAGAAGTCGGTCAAGGTCACCGAGAAGACTCTGGAAGAGCTGCTCGGCGTGCCGAAGTACCGCTTCGGCGAGATCGAGAGCGAGCCGCAGGTCGGCATCGTCACCGGCCTTGCCTGGACCGATGTCGGCGGCGAGCTGCTGACCATCGAAGGCGTCATGATGCCCGGCAAGGGCAAGATGACGGTCACCGGCAATCTGCGTGACGTCATGAAGGAATCGATCTCGGCGGCGGCGTCCTACGTCCGCTCCCGCGCGATCACCTACGGCATCGAGCCGCCGCTGTTCGACCGGCGCGACATCCACGTGCACGTGCCCGAGGGCGCGACGCCGAAGGATGGTCCGTCGGCGGGCGTGGCCATGGCCACCGCGATCATCTCGGTCATGACCGGCATTCCGGTCCGCCACGATGTCGCGATGACCGGCGAGATCACGCTGCGCGGTCGCGTGCTGCCAATCGGCGGCCTGAAGGAGAAGCTGCTGGCTGCGGCCCGCGGCGGCATCAAGACGGTGCTCATCCCCGAGGACAACGCCAAGGATCTGACGGAGATTTCCGATGCGATCAAGGGTGGCATGGAGATCATCCCGGTTTCCCGTCTCGATGACGTCATCGCCAAGGCGCTGGTGAAGAAGCCCGTGCCGATCGTCTGGGAAGAGGACACCAAGGTGACGGTGAAGCCGGACGGGGATGAGGCCGCCGGCGGCCTGACCGCCCACTGAGATCGCAGATCGAAAAGATGATAAAACGGCGCCTCCGGGCGCCGTTTTTGCTTTGGGAGAAGGGACGATCGTGATGCAGGTCGATGGGCAATGCCATTGCGGCAAGATCACTTTTGAGGCCGAGATCGATCCTGAGGCGGTCTCGGTCTGTCATTGCCGTGACTGCCAGGCCCTCACGGGATCGCCGTTCCGGGTGACCGCCATCTGCACCGCTGATGACGTCAAGCTCACCGGCGGCTCGCCCAAGATCTATGGCAAGCGTGGCGATAACGGCCGAATGCGCTTCCAGCACTTCTGCGGCGAGTGCGGTTCCCCGCTGTTCACCAACGGTGAAGGTGACCAGGCCGACGACTGGGGCATCCGCTGGGGCTCGATCCGCCAGCGCGATAAATTGCGCCCCGTCAGGCAGATCTGGTGCCAGTCGGCGGCTGTGTGGATCGACGCGGTGCCGTTGCTGCCGGGCCGGCCAGCGGACTAAGGGGTTTGCCCAGCCGAAGCTCGTTGCCCAAAGCCCGCCTTCGCCTAACGGCTTCGGCGCGGCACCTTCACTCGCTTCGCGTCAATGAAGTTCCTGGCTGGCTTGCCTAGCCGTAGCCCGCGAAGCGGGCGAAGGCTGGTGGGCGGTCACGGATTCGAACCGCGGACCCTCTCGGTGTAAACGAGATGCTCTAACCAGCTGAGCTAACCGCCCCTCGGCGCCTCTTTAGCCCTCCGGCGGGTGTTGGAGCAAGGGGGGGCTGTGGTGAACAGACCGGCCAGCGCGGCCTTATTCGGCCGAGCGGTTTCCTCCGAAACCGTCCTTCCTCCGCGACTACGCGCTGATTTCCGCGATGAGGCTGGACGTTGCCGGGAACTCCGGCGACACTCCGGCCTTATTCGATATTGTTCCCAACCCTTATTGCGCCGTTCGATGCTGCGTATCGATGGTGATATTGCGCAGAACTATTGTCCGCCGGCGCCGCAGCCGCCGGAGGCGCGGTTGCGGCTGTTCAGGCTGCTCGCGACGCTGAAGCGCAATCCTCTGGAATGCTGGAGTGCGGAGTTCTTTCGCGAGCCCATCGCCAGGGTAGGACTGCCCTTTACCGACGCCTTTCTGGTGCACGATCCCGCTGCCATCAGGCACGTGCTGGTCGACAATGCCGATAACTACCGCAAGGACCCAATTCAGCGCCGCATTCTGGCGAGCGGTCTTGCGGATGGGCTGTTGAGCGTAGAGGACGCGCGCTGGGAAACGCAGCGGCGCATGCTCGCGCCGCTGTTTGCCCGACGCGCGGTGGCGGCGTTCACGGAAGCGATCCTCACAGCCGTCGACCGGTTGACGGCGCGTTGGCGCAGCCGGGGCCCCGGGGCGGCCTTCGACGTCGCGGCCGAGATGGCGCTGCTCACGCTTGACGTGCTCGCACTCACGATCTTCTCGGATGGCATCGCGGGCGATTACGACGAATTCCGCAGTGCGATGAATGCCTATTTTGCGGTGATCGGACGGATTGGCGCGCTTGACCTGCTCGGTGTGCCGCAATCAGTGCCGCGCCCCGGACGGGCCCGGCTGCGGCGGACCCTGGACTATTTCGAAGGCATCATCGACCGCATCATCGATACGCGTCGGCGCGTGCTTGCCGGCTTGCCGGCCGGGGAGGGGCCATCCGATCTCCTCACGCCGCTGCTGCGTGCACTCGATCCCTCGACCGGTCAATCGCTGTCGCTTGCCGAGGTGCGCTCCAACATTCTCACCTTCCTGTCGGCAGGTCACGAGACGACCGCGAACGCGCTGAGCTGGTCGATCTTCCTGCTGTCGCAGTCGCCCGACTGGCGCTACCGCGTGCGGGAGGAGGCGGCGCGCGAACTCGCTGGACCCGTGGAAGGCCTCACCGACCGGCTGGTTGTGACCAGGGCGGTGGTCGAGGAGGCGCTGCGGCTTTATCCGCCGATCGCCGCATTGAGCCGGATGACAAAGGACGCCGACATGCTGGGTGGCGTCGCGGTGAAGCCTCGTTCGCTGATCGTCATTGCGCCCTATGTGTTGCACCGGCATCTCCTGCTGTGGGAGCAACCCAATGCGTTCGATCCAGCGCGCTTCATGCCGGCGCGCCGCGGCACGATCGGACGGTTTGCATATCTGCCCTTCGGCATCGGCCCGCGCATCTGCATCGGCGCCTCGTTCGCGTTGCAGGAGGCGACGATCGCGCTTGCCGCACTCATGCAGCGCTTCGACATCATGCTCTCGCCGGATGCCAAAGTTTGGCCCTTGCAGAAAATTACGCTAAGGCCGGAGAGCGGCTTGCCGATGCGCGTAACCCCACGCGATTGCGGGGAGCGGCCGGTCTTACATGAATGAAGAATAGAGGGACTGATGGAATCGCCCACCGGACACGAGAAAAACGCCGACCAGATCGCCTATTGGAACGGGCCCAGCGGGCAGCGCTGGGCCGATCGGCATGCGGCACAGGAGACCATCCTCGGGCCGATCGCGGAGGTCCTGATCGACCGCGCCAGGCCCAGGCCGGGCGAGCGCGTTATCGACGTCGGCTGCGGCTCGGGTGCGACCACCTTTGCTTTCGCGAAGGCTGTTGCGCCCGATGGCTTCGCCCTCGGCCTCGATGTGTCCGAGCCGATGCTGTCGCAGGCGAGAGCGTTTGCGCCAAAGGGGCTGCCGGTCGATTTCGTGCTGGCGGATGCGACGGTGTATCCCTTTGAGTCGGCGAGCTTCGATCTGCTCGCCTCACGCTTCGGCGTGATGTTCTTTGCCGATCCGATTGCGTCCTTCACCAATCTTCGCCGCGCGCTGAAGGCGACGGGACGACTTGCGTTCGTCTGCTGGCGCGAGCCGAAGGAAAATCCGTGGATGATGGCGCCGCTGATGGCGGTCTACAAGCACGTGCCGAAGATGCCGCCGGTCGGGCCGGAGGAGCCGGGCCCGTTCGCGTTTGCTTCCGAGGAGCGCGTGATGCGCATTCTGAAGGGCGCGGGCTTCGTCGACGTGGCGATGGAGCCGCATAATCTGCCGATGGACATCGCCATCGGCGGCGGGCTCGACGCTGCCGTCGACGGCTCCTTGCAGATCGGCCCCGCCAGCCGTGCGCTGCAGGGCCATTCGCCGGAGACGGTCGCTGCGGCCAAGGCGTCGATCCGCGAGACGCTCGCGCCGTTCGTGAAGGGGCAGAACGTGGCGCTGCAGGGCGCGATCTGGATCGTGACGGCGAGGGCGGGGTAGACGACCGCCGCTCTCTCCACCGTCATTGCGAGGAGCTCGCGACAAAATTGCTTTGCAATTTTGCGCTGATGCGACGAAGCAATCCAGACTGCCTCCGCGGAGGGATTCTGGATTGCTTCGCTGCGCTCGCAATGACGGTATTGATGAAGCGGAGCCTCCCTCACACCACATCATCCGGCGCCAGCGCGCAGCCGTTGTCCGGATGGGTCTCGATCTGGAGCGTGGTATGGCCGATACGGAAGGTGGTCTTCAAGAGTTGCGCGGTCTCCATCAAGAACGCGTCGACGGTGCCTGCGGGCATCACGAGATGGCAGGTGAGCGCCGTCTCGGTCGTGGAGATCGGCCAGACGTGGAGATCGTGGATCGCCGAGACGCCGGGCCGCGCCAGCAGGAACGCCTTGATCGCGGCAAGGTCGGTGCCCTTGGGCGCGGCCGCCATGGACATGTCGATGGAGCCGCGGAGCAGGCTGGTCGTGCCCCACAAAATGCTGGCGCAGATGGCGAGGCTGGTAACTGGGTCGAGCCAGAGCCAGCCGGTCCAGATGATCAGCGCCGCCGAAATCACGACGCCGAGCGAGACCGCGGCGTCGGCGGCCATGTGCAGATAGGCGCCCTCGATGTTGATGTCGTCCTTGCGGCCGCTCGCAAACAACATGGCGGTAAAGCCGTTGATGAAGATGCCGATGCCGGCGACCACCATCACGGTCACGCCCGCGACGGGCTCGGGCTCGCGCAGCCGCAGGATCGCCTCCCAGCCGATCGCACCGGTCGCCACGAGGAGAAACACGGCATTGGCGAGCGCCGCCAGAATCGTGGACGCGCGGAAGCCATAGGTGAAGCGGCCGCTCGGCGCACGCTTCGCCGCGACCGAGGCGCCCCAGGCCACGACCAGGCCGAGCACGTCGGACAGATTATGGCCGGCATCGGCGAGCAGCGCGGTGGAATTGCCGATATAGCCATAGATCGCCTCAGCCACGACCAGCGCGGTGTTGAGCGTGATGCCGATCGCGAAGGCCTTGCCGAAATTGGCGGGCGCATGGACATGGGCGTGACCATGACCATGGGAATGATCGTGGCCATGATCATGCGCGTGGCCGTGGTCATGGTGGTGATGACCGTGATGGTCGTGGCTACCCAAACCTAGCGCTCCCGGCTTCAGCCAAATCAGGCGCCATTGTAGGCGTTTCGCCTGCGCCGTCACGTCGGAACAGCATGTAGAGCGCCGGTAGCACCAGCAATGTCAGGATGGTCGAGGAGATGATGCCGCCGATTACGACGGTCGCGAGCGGCCGCTGCACTTCGGCGCCGGCACCGGTTGCGAGCGCCATCGGCACGAAACCGAGGGAGGCGACCAGCGCCGTCATCAGCACCGGGCGCAGCCGCGTCAACGCACCCTCGCGCACGGCCTCGGCGACGGGGCGTCCGTCGCTGCGGAGCCGCTCGATGAAGGCGATGATGACGAGGCCGTTGAGCACGGCGACCCCTGATAGCGCGATGAGGCCGACCCCGGCGCTGATCGACAGCGGAATGCCGCGCAGCAAGAGCGCCGCGACACCGCCCGTCAGCGCCAGCGGTACGCCGGAGAACACCAGCGCCGCATCTGCCGCCGATCCCATGCTCATGAACAGCAGCAGGAACACCAGCGCGAGCGCGACCGGCACGACGATCGTCAGCCGCTTGCTGGCGGAGACCAGTTGCTCGAACTGGCCGCCCCAGCCGATCCAGTAGCCCGGCGGGAGTTTTACTTTCTCGGCGACGGCGGCTTGCGCCTCAGTGACGAAGGAACGCAGGTCGCGGCCGCGAACATTGGCCATGACCACCACACGGCGCTTGCCGTTCTCGCGGCTGATCTGGTTGGGGCCGGGCGCGATCTCGATCGCGGCCACGGAGGAGAGGGGGACGTAGCGGAGCGTTGCGCCCGAGACGCCGGACCAGGCGGTCTTGGTGACGGGCATCGCATCCTCGCCCGGTGGCAACGGGATCGGCAGCGACTTGATCGCGTCAGGATCGGCGCGCAGGCTCTCCCGCAGCCGCACCACGATATCGAAGCGGCGATCGCCCTCGAACAGCTTTCCGGCCGGCTTGCCACCGATCGCGATCTCGACGAGGTCTTGCACTTCGCTGAGGCTGAGGCCGTAGCGCGACAGCGCCTGGCGGTCGAGCTTGACGGTGAGGATCGGCAGGCCTGCGATCTGCTCGGTCTTGACGTCGGCCGCGCCGTCGATGCCGCGCATGACGCCATTGACCTGCTGCGCAACATTGGCCAGCACGTCGAGATCGTCGCCAAAAATCTTGACGCCGACGTCGCTCCTGATGCCGGCGATGAGCTCGTTGAAGCGCATCTGGATCGGCTGGGTCATGCCATAGGCCGTGCCGGGCAGGGTGTTGGCGGCGCGTTCAATCGCCTCGATCACCTCATTCTTCGGCTTGGCGGGATCGGGCCATTCCTCGCGCGGCCTCAGCGTGACATAGGTGTCGGCGGCGTTCGGCGGCATTGGATCGTTGGCGATTTCGGCGGTGCCGATCTTGGAGAAGATGGTCGCCACTTCCGGCACCTGTTTGACCGCCTTCTCCAGTCGCAGTTGCATGTCGACGCTCTGGGTCAGGCTGGTGCCGGGAATCCGGATCGTCTCGATGGTGATGTCGCCTTCATCGAGGCTCGGGATGAACTCGCCGCCCATGCGCGTTGCCGCAAACAGGCTGCCGGCGACGATCAGGACAGCACCGAGCGCAACGCCGCGCCGGTAGCGGATGGCACGGTCGAGCAGCGGCACATAGACCCGCTTCGCCGCGCGCATGAAGATGTTCTCGGTCTCCGAGACCTTGCCGGTGACGAAGATCGCAATCGCTGCCGGGACGAAGGTGACGGAAAGCAGGGCCGCGCCGGCGAGCGCCATCAGCACGGTCAGCGCCATCGGGGTGAACATCTTGCCCTCGGTCCCCGTCAGCGTCAGGACCGGGAGGTAAACCACGGCGATGATGAGCGTGCCGACCAGGCTCGGCTTGATGACCTCGCTACTGCCGTCTCGGATGGTCTGGAGCCGTTCATCCAGCGTCAGCAGCCGGCCGCCCCGGTGCTGCTCGGCGGCCAGCAGCCGCAGGCAGTTCTCGACGATGATCACTGCACCGTCGACGATGATGCCGAAGTCGATGGCACCTAAGCTCATCAGGTTGGCGCTCACCTTGCTTTCGACCATGCCGGTGATCGTGAACAGCATGGACAGCGGAATGACGCAGGCCGTGATCAGCGCGGCACGGATGTTGCCGAGGATCAGGAACAGCACCGCGATCACCAGCGCGGCGCCCTCAATGAGGTTCTTCTCGACGGTTTGAATGGTGGCTTCCACCAGATGGGTGCGGTCGTAGACCGCGTGCGCGATGACGCCGTCGGGCAGCGATTTTGCGATCTCGCCTAGCCTTGCTGCGACCCGCTGGGCCACCGTGCGGCTGTTTTCGCCGATCAGCAGCATGGCAGTGCCGAGCACCGTCTCGCTGCCGTTTGCTGTCGCAGCGCCGGTGCGCAGGTCCTGGCCCTCACTCACCTCGGCGACGTCGCGGATGCGGACCGGCACCCCGCCGCGCGAGCCGATCACGATGTCTCTGATATCAGCGATATCGGCGACCTGGCCCGGCGCACGGACCAGATATTGCTCGCCGTTGCGTTCGATATAGCCGGCGCCGATATTGGCATTGTTGGCGGCAAGCGCCGTCATGATGTCGCGGAAGCCGAGCTTGTAGGCCATCAGCCGGCCGGGGATCGGCAGCACGTGGAATTGCCGCTCATAGCCGCCGATCGAGTTGACCTCGATCACGCCGGGAATGGTGCGCAGCTGCGGCTTGATGATCCAGTCCTGGATGGTGCGGAGCTCCGTCGGCGTAAAATCAGCACCGCTCGGCGACTTCGCGCCCGCCTTGGCTTCGACCGAATAGACATAGATCTCGCCGAGCCCGGTCGAGATCGGTCCCATCGCGACCTCGGTGCCTCCAGGAAGCTGATCCTTGGCCTGCTGAATGCGCTCGTTGACGAGCTGACGCGCGAAATAGATGTCGGTGCCATCCTGGAACACGACGGTCACCTGGCTCAGGCCATAGCGCGAGATCGAGCGGGTGTAGTCGAGCCTGGGCAGGCCGCCCATCGCGGTCTCGAGCGGGAAGGTGATGCGCTGCTCGGCTTCCAGCGGCGACAGGCCCGGTGCGCGCGTGTTGATCTGCACCTGCACGTTGGTGACATCAGGGACGGCGTCGATCGGCAAGCGGGTGAAATTCCAGACCCCGAAGGCGCCGGCCGCGAGCGCAAGCAGCACCACCAGCCAGCGCTGGCGGATAGAGAAGGAAAGCAGCGCGTCAATCATGATCGGCGTCTCCTTTGCCCATCTCGGCCTTCACGACAAAACTGTTCTCGGCGACGTAATGCTCGCCCGCGGTGAGCCCCGCCTTGATCTCGACGAATTGCGGATCGGAGTCGCCAAGCTCGACCGGGCGCGCCTCGATCTTGTCGCTGTCCTCGCGAACGAACACGATGGTCCTGTTCTCCAGCGTCTGGATCGCGCTCCGGCGCACGGCGACCGCGACATTGCGGGCGGCGAGGACCAGCCGCGCGGTGACGAACAGGCCAGGACGCAAGCGTCCGTCGGGATTTGCCAGCAACACGCGGGCGAGAGCAGTCTGTGTCTCGCTCGAGCCGATCGGTGCGATGTAGGAGATCGTGCCTTTGATCTCTCCGCGGCCGTCGTCGGGATCGATCAGCACCTGATCGTTGAGGCGCACGCGCTTGAGGTCCTGCCGATAGATCGAGAGGTCGACCCAGATGGTGGAGAGGTCGGCGACGACGAAGGCCGGCTTCTGCTCAGAGGCGTATTCGCCGAGCGAGATCTGCCGGTCGATGATGGTGCCTGGTATCGGCGCCTTCAGCTCGTAGACGGTGAGACTCTGGTTGCTCTCGATGGTGGCAAGCAGATCGTCCTTGCCGACCTTGTCGCCGATGCGCTTCTGGATCGATTTTGCCACCCCCGGAAAACGCGGGGTGACCTGGACGACCGCTTCTTGATTGGCGCGCAGGATGCCGTTGAAGGAGAGCGTATCGGTCAGCGTGGCGCTCGCAGCTTCCGCAAGCGTCACGCCCGCTGCGGCCAGCTTGACATCGGAGATGCGGATGCGGTCGGCGCCGTGCTCGTCCTGCTCGATATGGTCGTTCGGCTTCTCGGGCCTCTTCTCTGCCGCGTGGTCGGTCGATGCGACCTTGACCGGCGTGAGCATGGAATAGCCGTAGGCGCCGAGGGCGGCGGCCACGATGGCCACAACAATGGTCGAGGACGTCTTCATCGCGCGCTCTCCCGGGCCAGCGCAAAGGGATTGCCGACGAGGCCTTCAATTGTGGCGACGCCGGCGTGGAAGTTCTGCAGGGCTTCCTGCTCGCGCAGCCGCGCCTGTGTCACGCTCGCCTGGGCGTCGAGCACCTCGAGCAGGGTGAAGCGGCCCTGGCCGTAGCCTTGCGAGATCGCATCCGCCGCTTCCGTCGCCTTGGGGATGGCGGTCTCGCGCAGCACCGAGAGCTCGCGCAGCGAGCCCTGCAGTGAGTCATAGGCGCGCCCGGCGATCACGATCAGCGTGTTGCGGTTGGCCTCGCGTTCGGCTTTCGTCTTGGCGAGACTTTCCTGGGCCGAGAGGACGTTGCCCTGGTTCTGGTCGAACACAGGGATCGGCACCGAGACGGTGAGACGCACCGCGTCGTCATTGGTTTCGTTGAAATGGCGCCAGCCGGCGGCGATCCGCACGTCAGGATAGGGTTTGAGCCGCGCCATCAGCAGCTCGGCATTGCGCTGCGCATAGACGGCGGTCCAGCGCACCAGCTGCGGATTGGCATCGATGGCCGCGACCACGGACTGGAAGGTCGGCGGCCGTCCCGTGGTGTCGAGCCGGCCGGAGACCTCGCCGAATTTCGCCATGGGATCGCCCATCAGCACGGCCAGCTCGCGCCGGGCGCTTGCCAACGTCGCCTTGAAGCGCTCGCGGTCGGCTTTCACCAGCGCGGAGGCGACCTCGGCGCGGCCGGTCTCGGCCGGCGAGGAGGCGCCGGCCTCCACGCGGCGGTGCAGCAGCGGCGTCAGCCTGTCGATCGCCGCAATCTGCTCGTCGAGGATCTGGATGCGCCGCTGTGCGCCGAGCACGCTGAGAAAGGCGATCGCGGTCTCCGACAGCACCTCCAGCCTGATCGCCTTGCGCTGGATCGCGGCGACCTCCATGCCGGCCGCTCCGGCCGCGATCCGCGCTTCGCGCTTGCCGAACAGCTCAAAGGCCTGGCTGATCTGGAGCGTGGTCTCGGCCGATTTGGTGCCGCGATAGACGCCCGACCCGAACGAATTATCCTGCTCGTAGGATAGTTCCGGATTGAGCAGGGCACCGGCCTGGATGCGCTGGCCCGTGGCGATGCCGACATCGCGCTCCGCCGCGGTCAGGCGCGGGCTCGCGGCCAGCGCGCGCGACAGTGCGGCGCGCATGGTCAGGGTCTGGGCCTGCGCTCGTTGCGCCAGCCAGGGGCTGATAAGCATAGCCATCGCGCACGCAAGGCGCGCGGCCGTCCGTCTGCAAGACATGAAGGTGACCTGTGAACGAGAGCATCATTGGCGCCGCAGCGCCCGGCTGATCAGTTCAGTCAGGACTTGGGGGGCGGGGAGACCGTATCGGGCGCAATTCCGATCAGCGCAGGCACGCGCTGCTGAACCGGCGCTGCCATCAGGTCTGTCGCGGCGCCGGATTGCAGCGGCTGCACGACAGCGACGGAGAAGCAGCCGTGGCAGTGATGGCCTGCCAGCGCCTTGTGATCGCCGTGGCCGTCAAAACCGCTGTCGAGGAGCGATGCGATCTCCGATCCGCCCGAAGGGCTGGTGACATCGATGTCGTGCGCGCCATGGAGCACGCCCGCAAGCAGGTAGATGGTCGCCACCACGACAGCCACCAACCCACGCCAGTTGCGCGGGGAGCAAAAGCTGGAGATGCGGCGGGGCGTGGTCACTGTGGCGCTCGGTTCCTGATCTGCCTCCGGTAGCACGGCGGCCGGAACAGTGTCGACCCGCAACATTGTTACGTGTGGGGAACCTGATGTCGCGAGCGCCCGAACGAAAAGGCCCCAGCCCGGGGCTGACCGGCTGAGGCCTCTTCTGTGCTCACAATCTTCATCCGTTGGGACTTGCAGAGACAATTTCGGTCTCGCTGGTTCGTTCCGGCAGCTTGTAAAATTTAGGAACGTTCTCCGGTCCCCCTCATTAGCGCCCCGGAGCGTTTGAGGAGGAAGGGACTATGGACGGACTGATCTATCTGATCGGCCTGATCGTCGTGATCATGGCGATCTTGTCGTTCTTCGGCCTGCGCTGAGAGACCCGCTATGACGATTGAAACTCTCGTGCAGGACAACATCGTGGAAGGCGGCTTCATCGCCGCCGAGGAGCAGCGGAGCATCCAGTGGAGCTCCGTCATATCAGGCGCTTTCGCGTCCGGCGCAATGTCGTTCATTCTGGTCAGCTTTGGCGTGGCCATTGGCCTCGGAGTCAGCTCGGCGTCGCCGACCTGGCGCGACGCCTCGGCCGCGCTGGCGCTGCTGTCAGGACTGTATCTGATCATCCAGGCGATCGTCAGTTTTGGCTTCGGCGGCTACATCGCCGGCCGCACGGCCAGGCCGGCGCCCACGCTTGCAACGATTGAGGATGACGGCGAGCGGCGCGACGGGCTGCACGGGCTGATGTCATGGGCACTGGCCATTCTGATCGGTGCCGCGCTGCTGGCGATCATCGGTGCCGCGGCGATCGAGCGCTCGCCGGTGCGCAGCGGAGCCGGCAACGCGACCTCCGCCGAGCCCTTGCTCAGCTACGAGCTCGACAAGTTGTTCCGCGCCCCACGCCGACCTGTCAACACCGACATGCGGGAAGCCCGTGCCGAAGCCGGGCGCATCCTGATGACGTCATCGAGCCACACCGGCATCACCGTCGATGATCGTGCCTACCTCGTGCAGCAGGTCGCGGCGCTGACGGGACTGGGCGCACCCGACGCCGAGCGGCGCGTCGATGCGTCGATCGCCGACGCCCACACGGCGATCAATCGCGCCAGGCGCAATTCGGTCATCGTCGCCTTCTCGGTTGCAGCGGCGGCCCTGATCGGCGCTGCCGTGGCCTGGGCTGCGGCCGTGGCGGGCGGGCGTCACCGCGATGGCGAGCCGCTGCCGAACTGGATGGCCAGTTCCAACCGTTTCCATCGCAGCCGGCGTGCCATGCCGGTGCCGTAGCCGGCCTTCAGTCGCCGCTGGCGCGTTCGAAGCTGGTGCAAAGCTGCTCGGTTTCCTGAAGGGTCAGCTGGGCCCGATGAAGCCGGCACCGAAACTCGGTATCGGTGCGCGCCTTGTTCAGGCGCGCGTCGGCACTTCTGCGAAGAAAAATACAGTCGCTGCAACGACCGGCGCTGGTTTCGGTGCGTGGTGCGTCGATGCGGTTCAGGATTTCGTTCAACGCATTCCTGAGCTTCAGGCGATCCTCCGCGACCAGTGTCGCGATCGCGTTCGCCATGCCGCTGATCGGGTCATGCTGGGCAAGCAGTTTGTTGCCTTGTGGGGTCACGCAAAGCATCACCGACCGCTTGTCGCTGGGGGCAGGTTCGCGGACCACATATGATTTGTCCTCGAGCGTCTTGATGATCTGTGTCGCGGTCGCCCGGGTCGTGCCGATATAGTCGGCGACTGCCGTCGGGGATTTCGAGAATCTGTTGGCTCGCGCGAGGAATCGCAGCGCCTTCCATTCCCGGTCACGCAATCCGCGCAGATCGTCCAGAACCTGGCAGGCGCCCGCCGCCTGAACCAGCAACTCAACTGTTTCGCGTATGAGGGGCATGATCAGCTCGGATAAGGACGGAGGGAGGTCTGCCGGCGTGCGGCACGCCCGGCCGGCGGCGGTTTTCGTTGACCCAGATCAAGGGTGGACAAGGTTGCTGCCTGTGAAATCGCAGGCTCAGGGGCGTCAACGCTCGCAGAATCAATCGTGCCGCCCGTCCTGTGATCTAGGAGCGGGCTGCGGTTCCGTGTTGTGATTGCGAGCCGGCGATTTGGCGATCGGGGTCAATCGCGATTGATACTGCCATGCACCACACCAATCGCTTCAGTTCCATCCCCAGCGCATCAGGCGGGATCGCGCGATTGGCTTGCGCGCGCGTTCGCGACGCCGGACGGGATCTTGCACAGATGGCGTCGCGGGCAGGGCTGGCGCTTGCGCTGATCGACGAGCCGGCCCGCCGGCTCGACGTGGCCGCACAGATCAAGCTGCTTGATCTGGCGGCTCGGGAGCTCGGCGACGAGCATCTCGGCTTCCATCTGTCGCAGGACTTCGATCTCCGCGAGATCGGTCTTCTGTATTACGTCATGGCGTCGTCGGAGACCGTCGCGGACGCGCTTCGCAATGCCGCGCGCTACAGCACGCTGAACAACGAAGGGGTTCAGCTATCCGTCGATCTCGATCGCGGCACTGCGATTTCGCTTCACTATCTCGACGTCGAGCGTCAATCCGACCGCCATCAGGTGGAGTTCTGGATCGGCGCCCTGGTGCGCGTCTGCCGGCGGCTCACCAACAACCGATTGGCGCCGCAGCAGATCAGGGTGAGGCATCATCGTCCCGAACTTTCGGCCGGGATCAAAAACTTTCTCGGCTGCGAAGTCCACTTTGGATCTTATGCCGACGAGATCGTCTTTGCCGCGGGCACGGCGTCGCTTCGATCCGTCGACGCGGACTCCTATCTCAACCGCCTGCTGTTGAGTTACGCCAACGAGGCCCTGGGCAAGCGGCCGCAGCCACGATCGAGCTTGCGATCTCGCGTCGAGGAGGCGATCGCTCAGGCCTTGCCACATGGGCAGGCCAATGCTGCCATGATTGCGGGACGTCTCGGCATGAGCCGCCGGACGCTCGCTCGCGCGCTGGCGGAGGAGGGCGTGACGTTCTCGGAATTGCTCGCAGAGCTGCGGTCGCTGCTGGCCAAACGCTATCTGAGTGAGCGCGAGCTTCCGATCTCGCAGATCGCCTGGCTGCTCGGCTACCGCGAGACAAGCTCCTTCACCAACGCCTTCGCCCGCTGGACCGGCTCGACGCCGCGGCAATTTCGCGTCACCCACGGCGGCCGATCAAAGCCGTCCAATCGCCGGCGCGCGGTGAGAATGCCGGGCAATCGCAGCAGATGAGCTTAGGCCTTCTCCTCCCAGATCATCGCCAGATGCACGATGGTCTGCACCGCCTTTTCCATGTCCTGCCGGCTCACCCATTCCAGCCGCGAGTGAAACGCGTGCTCGCCCGCAAAAATGTTGGGGCAGGGCAGGCCCATGAAGGAGAGGCGCGAGCCGTCGGTGCCGCCGCGGATCGCGGTGCGCATCGGGCGCAGGCCGGCCCGGCGGATCGCCTCGATGGCGTATTCGAGGATATGCGGGTAACGATCGATTACCTGCTTCATGTTGCGGTACTGCTCGCGCACCTCGAACTTGTAGGTCGAGCGCGGGTAGTCCTTCATCACGTCCTTGACGATGCTCTCGAGCAAGGCTTCCTTGTCCTTCAGCCCTTCCTCGGTGAAGTCGCGGACGATGAAGGAGAGCGTCGCCTGTTCCAGCGCGCCTTCGATGCCGACCGGATGCAGAAAACCCTGCTTGCCTGAGGTGGTCTCGGGCGAGCAGCCTTCCTTCGGGAGTCGCTCGACGATGGCGGCCGCGATCTTGATGGCGTGCTCCATCTTGCCCTTGGCATAACCAGGGTGGGCGCTGACGCCCGTGATGGTGATGGTGGCGCCGTCGGCGGAGAAGGTCTCGTCCTCGACGCTGCCGGCGCTCTCGCCGTCCATGGTGTAGCCGAAGTCGGCGCCGAGCTTCTTGATGTCGACATTGTCGACGCCGCGGCCGATCTCTTCATCCGGCGTGAACAGGATCCTGATGGTGCCGTGCTTCACGTCCGGGTTGTTGATGAAGAAATGCGCGGCATCCATGATTTCGGCGACACCGGCCTTGTTGTCGGCGCCGAGCAGCGTAGTGCCGTCGGTGGTGATGATGTCGTTGCCGATCTGGTGCTTCAGCGCGGGATGCTCGGTGAAGCGGATCACCTGGCTGGCGTCGCCCGGCAGCGTGATGTCGCCGCCGCGATAGTTCTTCACGACCTGCGGCTTGACGTCCTTGCCGGTGACGTCGGGCGAGGTGTCCATGTGCGAGCAGAAGCAGATCACCGGCACTTTCTTGGTCGTGTTGGCCGGGATCGTCGCGTAGACGTAGCCGTAATCGTCGAGATGGGCATCCGCGACGCCCATGGCCTTCAGCTCTGTCACAAGAACGCGGCCGAGATCCTTTTGCTTCTCGGTCGATGGCGAGGCAGGGGAATTCGGATCGGACTGGGTGTCGATGGTGACGTAGCGCAGGAAGCGTTCGGTCACGGTATGCGTGAAGGTCAGGGACATTTCTGGTCAAACCGCCGGGCTTTGGGGAGCAGGTGTTGGGAAGCAGCCGATATACCAGAAAGCGGGCGGCGTTGCGGCACCGGCGACGCTGGATCAGGCTTAACGAAGCGTGAGCGCTCAGATCGCCTCTTTCAGCTCCTTGACCGGGCGGAACGCGACCTTCTTGCTGGCCTTGATGTGGATGGCTTCGCCCGTGGCTGGATTGCGGCCGGTGCGGGCGGCGCGCTTGCGAACCTGAAGGATGCCGAGCCCAACGATACGAACGCGGTCGCCCTTCTTGAGGTGCTTGGTGATGAGGTCGACCATGTCGGTCAGGACCGCTTCGGCATGCTTCTTGGAGAGGTCCTGGCTCTCAGCGATGTCGGCGGCCAGGTGCTTGAGCGTGATCGTGGCGGGGGCGGTGGCCTTCTTCGCCGAATCCTTCTTGGCCGAGTCCTTCTTAGCCGAGTCCTTCTTAGCCGAGTCCTTCTTAGCCATGTCTGGCCTCCTCGATTCTTGCGGGGTCGCGGAGAGAGGGCCTCGGAACCTCGCAAGTAACGGAAGGCGTAGACGATTCGGGACCGGGCTGACTACGTCGCGGGATGTGGGAGGGACGATACCTGCGCGCTGGCGGCGCGACACGGGACTATTCCGGCTGTGGGTGCCAACGTCCTTGACTTCACAATGTCACGCCTTTAAGTCCCCCCTCGTTCCGCGGACATCGCGTCACGCGGGAGTAGCTCAGTTGGTTAGAGCGCCGGCCTGTCACGCCGGAGGTCGCGGGTTCGAGCCCCGTCTCTCGCGCCATTTTTGGCAACATCTTCCTCCCTTCGCCGCCACCATCACTATCCAAACCACGCCCGTCGTGCGACCGCCGCTGATCAGGCGGCAAATTCATTTGTCTTATCAAGATGTTGTGTGCTGATCTTCAGTCGTTTCAGGAAAGCAAAAGGCCGCCTCGTGGCAGCCATTGCATCTCAAGTCGGACCTTTTTCGGCGATTAGCGAATTTCAGAGGTGCCCGAGCTCGTGATCGCCACCGGCTTGCCGGCCTTGATCACATGAGTGGACTGGGCGGTCTGGCTAAATTCGGCGTTGGTGCGGGCTGCGATCCCGAAGGCGGCCACTGCGATGCCGGCCACCAGCGCCACCACCACGATCTTCAGGTGGGTACCCCGATCTGCAGAGTGAATTGAGTGGTTCATCGAAGCCTCCCGACGGGCTTTGGCGCCGTCTGTAGGCTGATGTCTTAAGGAGCATCTGTTTCCGGATCGTTTCGCGGGTTCCGCAAAATGGTTTCATCTGGCGATTTCACCGCTTCGCCTTGGGCCCTCTTACCTGCCGCGTAATCGCACAGGCCCCGTCAGCTCGTCATGATCGCTTCCATCGGCCGCGAACAATCCGGCAAGGGAGAAGCACCATGAACCGTCGAACCGTCCTCGAAGCCACGCTACTCGGAACCGCCTTGGCGGCATCGGGCACAAGTGCGCCAGCAGCGGCCCAACCTGCTGTGCGATCGCCCTATGTGACCGCCAGGGACGGCACGAAACTGTTCGTGCAGGACTGGGGCAACGGAAAGCCTGTGCTGCTGCTGACGGCCTGGACCTTCGATGCCAGCACCTGGGGCAGTCAGATCGAGGCTCTCACTGCGAAAGGCTTTCGTTGCGTTGCGCCTGACCGGCGCGGACATGGCCGATCGGAGATGCCCTCATCGGGCTATGACCTGGACACACTGACCGACGATGTCGCCGCGGTGATCGAGGCACGCAATCTGCGTGACGTCACGCTGGTGGGCTTCTCGATGGGGACGGTCGAGGCGGTGAACTATCTCGGACGATATGGCTCGGACCGGATCGCAAGGCTGGTGCTGGTCGCGCCGACGACGCCGTTTCTGGTCAAGACCGAAGACAATCCGGATGCTGTTCCGAGGGCGATGATCGAGGCCGACAACGCGGCCGTCGCGCGCGACTTCGCCAAATGGATTGCGGCGAATGAGGCGCCGTTCTTCCTGCCCGAGACGCCGGAGATCACGCGGACCTGGATCCGCGAGATGATGCTGCGCGTGCCGTTGCCGGTGGCGATGGCCTGCCGCAAGACCATCTCCCTCTCCGATCTGCGCGCGGCTGCCGCCAGGATCGATCGCCCGACGCTGATCCTGCATGGCGACAAGGATGCCAGCGCGCCGCTGCCCTTGACGGGAGCCAAGACCGCGAAACTGATCAAGGGCAGCAAGCTGATCGTCTACGAGGGCGCGCCGCACCCTCTGCCGCTGACGCACGGCGAGCGGCTGATTGCGGACATGCTTTCGTTCATGGCGGCTTGAGGGGGCTCAGCCCGCCCTGACGATATCGGCGCGGATGGTCCGCGCCGCCCAGATGAACAGAAGCGCGCCGAGCGTGGTCGTGACCGCCGCTGAGAGCAGCGAATAGCGCACGGCATCATTGCCGTAGCTGCCCTTCAGCGCATCATTGACCACGCCGACGGCGAGCGGGCCGACACCCTGGCCGAAGCAGGTCGCGGTGAGCGCGATCAGAGCCGAGGCCAGCGCCCGCATGCTGGGCCTGGCCACCGTCTGCGCAATCGCGAAGATCGGCCCGAGATGGAAGCCGACCAGGAAGGAGGTCAGCGCCAGCATCGCGACCATCATCGCGAAATCCTGCGTCAGCATGCAGAGCGCAAAGACGGGACCGGCGAGGCCTGAGGTGATCGCCGGCGCCCACAGCTTCCAGCGGTCGTCGCGGCGGCTCACTTGTGCCACCACGAAGCCTCCGAGCAGGGTGCCGGCCATGCCGGCAAGCCCCTTGAAGGTGCCGGCATAGGTGCCGATCTCGGCGCTCGACAGATGATGCACGCGCGCCAGGAACGGCGGGATCCAGGCCGCGGTCGCGTAATTGGTGTAGGTCGTGAGGCAGAAGCCGATCAGCACGATCATAAAGCTCTGCTGCGAAGCGAGGAAGCGCAGCGTCGGTCCGAGTGGCTCGGGCACGAAGCTCTCCTGCATCGCGCCGCGCTTTGGCTCGGAGATCGTCAGCCACAGGGTCAGCGCGAGCAGGATGCCCGGCACGCCCGCGACATAGAAGGCCATGCGCCAGCCATAGTGCTGATTGACATAGCCGCCGACGAAATAGCCGAGGAAGACACCGAGATAGGTGCCGATGGCGTAGACGCCGAGCGCACGCGGGCGCTCGTTCTTGGCAAACAGGTCGGCGACGATCGATTGCGAGGCCGGGGAGCCCGCGGATTCGCCGATGCCGACGCCGATCCTCGCAAACGCGAGCGCTGTCACGCTCGACGCGGCGCCGCACAGCGCCGTCATTGCGCTCCAGAACGCGAAGGCGATCGCCACGATGTTGCGGCGGTTGAGCCGGTCGGCGACGCGCGCGATGGGAATGCCGAGCAGGGAATAGAACAGCGCGAAGCCGAAGCCCGCGAGCAGGCCCATCATGGTGTCGCTGAGTTGAAACTCCTTCTTGATCGGCTCGATCAGGACGTTGAAGATCGTGCGGTCGAGAAAGTTCAGCGCGTAGATGATGGTGAGCAGGCCGAGCACGTAATAGCGCCGCGCCGTGGGTTTCTCCGCGGAGGTGGTCTGCACCGACATTTGTGACGTCACATCGACCATCGCTCCCCCCAATCTGTCTTTTGTTGTTATCGTTGGTCCAGCCCAGTTCGGGCTGACTAGCCTTCGCGGATGTAGTTCCCCGCTTCGAACGCGACTTGCGGCGCGCCTGTGTCGAATGAAACGCCGACCGGGTCACGGCCTGCTTCCATCGCTTCCAGTTGCTCGCCCAGCATGCGCCGGATCATCAGGATGCCGCGGTCGCTTTGGCCGAAATGCTCCTCGGAATGAACGGTCACCGGGCCCTGGCCGACCTGGGCCTCGTAATCGCCGGGGAATTGCTGGTGCTCTTCTTCCGTCATGTCCCACCAGAATTTTCCGTTGAACTTCGAGCGCATGCGGCCGATGTCGCCTGATGTCTTGACGCGGCCGGCGACATAGATGCGGAACGAGGTGTCGTCGATCGGCAGCGTCCAGCCGATCGACTCGACACGGGCAAATTGGGCGACGCGCGGATTGGGAACCACGCGCAGCGTGGGGAGGGCGGCTTCGGTGACGCGGTAAAAAACTTTGCCGTCGTCCTGCTTGCGGATCGAGCGCACGGCGATGCCGCGTGGCGTCTTGTCGAACGTCACCTCCGGCATCGAGGCCATCATGTTGGTGAATTGCGGCCCCGAGAACGAGCCGTGCAGGACCGGCACGTGATAGGGATCGACCACGTTCTCGAAATGCTGCAGCCAGTTGCAGGGAATGATTGCCGGTCCGCCGCCACCGATCGATGAATCGTCGGCCTCGACGAACTCGCCGTCGTCCATGTTTTCGAGGCACTCGTAAGCCGGCAGCACCGGACGTTTCTCGGCCGGGCCCATATAGGCGAAGATCAAGCCGTAGCGCTCCTCGACGGGGTACCAGGGCTGGCGCACCTTGTCCTCGAACTGGCCGCCATCGGGCTCACAGGGTTGCTCTAGACAATGACCCTCGGTGTCGAACTTCCAGCCGTGGTAGCAGCAGCGGATGCCGTCCTCTTCGACCTTGCCGTAGTAGAGCGTGGTGCCGCGATGGCAGCAGCGGGCGTGAAGCAGGCCGACGCGGCCGTGCTTGTCGCGGAACAGGATGAGGTCCTCGCCAAGTGCGCGCACCTTCTTCGGCGTGTCGGTGGCGTCGCTGACGAGGCCGACCGGATGCCAGTAGCGGCGGAGCAATTCGCCCATCGGCGTGCCGCGTACGACCGAGGTGAGCTCGATGCGCGTGAGCGCCGGCTTCATCGCATAGGCTGTGCCGAGATCGCGATCCCGCTGGGTCATCGTCATGCTGGTTCCTCCCGCCGCGGGCCTTGGGTGGCCCCGTCGCTCCTGGCGCGTTGAGCTAGTGAAAAATAATTCGATGACAATGTCAACGATCATCCCAGGGTGCTTCACAAGCGCATTTGGGACAGATTGGGCAGGTTGCGCTACCAACGCTCTACGACCACTTGGCACGTCCTGGCTTTCTTGGCAGAGGTGGGCCATGAGCCAGACATCGAGCAGGGACGGGCGTGCATCGTCCGATACGGACGACAATCATTCGCCGGCCCCGATCACCGTGATGCTGTCGTCACGGCTGATGGTGCTGGCCAATCTGCTCAAGCGTGGCGCCATCCTGCGCTACAAGCGTCTCGCCGGATTGTCCTCGGTCGAGTTCGGTCTGGTCGCCTCGCTCGGCCGGCGGCCATCGATGAGCGTGGCCCGGCTCGCCGAAGCGGTCGGTCAGGACAAGGGGCAGATCAGCCGTGCATTGGCGGAACTCGTATCGCGCAAGCTGATCGAGAAGTCGACAAATCCGAAGGATAGTCGCGAGGTGCTGGTGTCGCTGACACCAGCAGGCCTCGCCGCGCATGATGTGATCGTCGAAGGCGCGCGGGAGCGCAACCAGATGTTGCTCGAGCAATTGAGCAATGACGAACTCGTGACGCTGCTCGCGCAAATCGATCGTCTCACCGCAACCGCGGAAGCGATGCTCGAAGCCGAGAAGGTTGTGCGCTGATCGTCCGGGTATCTCCGGATCTCCTGACATGACGCATTCGCTAGACGAGCCCCGGTCCCGTCGTGACGCATGGCTCCCCTGACCGCGCGCCTATGGATACGTGTCTTTGCTGCACCGGTCTTGCTCGCCGCCGCGACCAGCACGGGTCTGTTGGCTGCGCTGCTCTGGGGAACGGCGGGCCAGTATGTCGCCTGGGTGACAGTCGGGCCACCGGTGGCGGTCGTCGCCTGGGTTTGGGTGCGTCGCCGCAGCGAGAAAACCCGGCCATTTCCGCCGGCGATCCAGGGCAAATAGCGGGGCGTGGCGGGTCCGCCGCAATCTCAGAAACTGCTGCCCTGCAAATCTGTGCCTGCCCTTGTCGCGTCGGGCGATCTGCTCCATACCAGCCGCCGGGTGATTCCGGGATTTCCACCGGTCTGGGAGCAGCAAAGGGCCTGAAAAGAGCGTGTCTTGCGCCCATTGGTGCACTGCGCTAAGGCTCAGAATAATTCCAAATCGGACGAATCCGTGGCTGTCCCGAGGCTGCGGGAAAAAGGGCTCGTCAATGAGCGGCATTCTACAGAACTATCTTCCACTCGTCGTCTTTATAGGGGTAGCGGCCATCATCGGCCTGGTGCTCCTGATCGCGCCCTTCATCGTGGCGTTCCAGCAGCCGGATCCGGAAAAGCTGTCGGCGTATGAGTGCGGTTTCAATGCCTTCGACGATGCCCGCATGAAGTTCGACGTCCGCTTCTATCTGGTCGCCATCCTCTTCATCATCTTCGACCTCGAAGTGGCGTTCCTGTTTCCGTGGGCGGTGGCGTTTGGCAAGCTTGGCGCGACCGGCTTCTGGTCCATGCTGGTGTTCCTCGCCGTTCTGACGGTGGGCTTCGCCTATGAATGGAAGAAAGGCGCACTCGAATGGGATTGAACCCTGCAACGTCCTCCGGTCCGGTCGTGGCGCCGGCGCCCAAGGGCATCCTGGACCCGTCGACCGGCAAGCCGGTCGGGGCCAATGATCCGTTCTTTCTTGAGGTCAATTCCGAGCTCTCCGACAAGGGCTTCTTCACGGCTGCGACCGACGACCTCATCACCTGGGCCCGTACCGGCTCGCTGATGTGGATGACCTTCGGTCTCGCCTGTTGCGCGGTCGAGATGATGCAGGTGTCGATGCCGCGCTATGACGTCGAGCGCTTTGGCTTTGCGCCGCGTGCCTCGCCGCGCCAGTCCGACGTGATGATCGTCGCCGGCACGCTGACCAACAAGATGGCGCCGGCGCTGCGCAAGGTCTACGACCAGATGCCCGAGCCGCGCTACGTGATCTCGATGGGCTCCTGCGCCAATGGCGGCGGCTATTACCACTATTCCTACTCGGTCGTGCGCGGCTGCGACCGCATCGTCCCGATCGACATCTATGTGCCGGGTTGCCCGCCCACGGCGGAAGCGCTGCTTTACGGCGTGCTGCTGCTGCAGAAGAAGATCCGCCGCATCGGCACCATCGAACGCTAAGGTTTTACGTCATGGACGACGCCAAGCTCGACGCCCTGGGGCAGACGATCGTGAGCGCGCTTCCGGGCGCTGCCACCGGTTATCAGGTGGCCTTCAACCAGCTCGCGGTTGATGTCGAGGCCAGCAAGATCGTCGAGGTGGTCAAGTACCTCCGCGACGATCCGAACTGCCGTTTCGTCAACTTCACCGACATCACGGCGGCCGACTATCCGTCGCGCGAAAAGCGTTTCGACGTGATCTATCACTTCCTGTCACCGACCCTGAACACGCGCATCCGTCTCAAGGCCCAGGCCGACGAGACCACGCAGGTGCCGTCGCTGATCGAGGTGTTCCCCGGCGCCGACTGGTTCGAGCGCGAGGCCTACGACCTCTACGGCGTGTTCTTCGTCGGTCACCCCGACATGCGCCGCATCCTCACCGATTACGGCTTCGAGGGGCATCCGCTGCGCAAGGATTTCCCGCTGACCGGCTTCCTCGAGGTCCGCTACGACGACCAGGAGAAGCGGGTGGTGTACGAGCCGGTCCGGCTCAACCAGGAATTCCGCAAGTTCGATTTCCTCTCGCCATGGGAAGGGGCGGACTATCCGCTTCCCGGTGACGAGAAGGCAGGACCGAAGGCCTGATCATGAACGAGCAACCTGAACAGCTTCGTAATTTCACCATCAACTTCGGGCCGCAGCATCCAGCCGCGCACGGCGTGCTGCGTCTGGTGCTGGAGCTCGACGGTGAAGTCGTCGCTCGCGTCGATCCGCATATCGGCCTGCTTCACCGCGGCACTGAAAAGCTGATCGAGCAGAAGACCTATCTGCAGGCGATCCCGTATTTCGACCGGCTCGACTACGTCGCGCCGATGAACCAGGAGCACGCCTTCTGCCTCGCCGCCGAGAAGCTGCTCGGCATCGAGGTGCCGCGTCGCGGCCAGTTGATCCGCGTGCTCTATTGCGAGATCGGCCGCATCCTGTCGCATCTGCTCAACGTCACCACGCAGGCGATGGACGTCGGCGCGCTGACCCCGCCGCTGTGGGGCTTCGAAGAGCGCGAGAAGCTGATGGTGTTTTACGAGCGCGCCTCGGGCAGCCGCATGCACGCAGCCTTCTTCCGTGTCGGCGGCGTGCACCAGGACCTGCCGCAGAAGCTGGTCGACGACATCGAGGCCTGGTGTGATCCGTTCCTCGAAGTGGTCGATGACCTCGACCGCCTGCTCACCGCCAACCGCATCTTCAAGCAACGCAACGTCGACATCGGCGTGGTGCCGCTGAAGGAAGCCTGGGAGTGGGGTTTCTCCGGCGTGATGGTGCGTGGCTCGGGCGCGGCCTGGGACCTGCGCAAGTCGCAGCCCTATGAATGCTATGCCGAGATGGATTTCGACATTCCGATCGGCAAGAACGGCGACTGCTACGACCGCTACCTGATCCGCATGGAAGAGATGCGCCAGTCGGTGCGCATCATGAAGCAGTGCATCCAGAAGCTGAACGCGCCTGATGGCAAGGGCCCCGTCGTCGTCGAGGACAACAAGGTCGCGCCGCCCCGTCGTGGCGAGATGAAGCGGTCGATGGAAGCCCTCATCCACCACTTCAAGCTCTACACCGAAGGCGTTCACGTGCCGGAAGGCGAGGTCTACGCCGCGGTCGAAGCGCCCAAGGGCGAGTTCGGCGTCTATCTGATCTCCGACGGCACCAACAAGCCCTACAAGTGCAAGATCCGCGCGCCGGGCTTTGCCCATCTCCAGGCGATGGACCACATCTGCCGCGGCCATCTGCTTGCCGACGTCTCGGCCATTCTCGGCTCGCTCGACATCGTGTTCGGAGAGGTCGATCGGTGATGGCGCAGGCGCCAATCCAGTTTGACCGTGCCTCGGGGGCCCTTGAAGGGGCCAACCTGTGGGAGCGGACGGCTGCCTTGGCGCTGGTGACGGGCTCGAAGATCTCCTCGCACTTCTCGCACATGGGCTACATCGCCTGCGCGAATTTGCTGCGGAAGACGCTGCCCGAGCGCAACATCGCGATCAAGCTCAACCCGGACGCCGTGTTCGAATTCCCGTACGGCGACGGTTACTGGAGCAAGCTGCTCAACCGGTCCTATTGCTATGAGGACGAGCTGGAGCTCTTGTTCAGCGACTCCATCGACGTCGATTACACGTTGCTCGATTGCGGTGCGAACTACGGCTACTGGTCGGTGCTGGTGTCGAGCAAGCCGTTCGGTTCGCACAAGGCGATCGCGATCGAGCCGTCGGGCCAGAACTATCCGAAGCTCGCCAATAATTCGCGCATCAACGGCAACCGCTTCGAGACCATGAAGTGCGCGATCGGCGCTGCCCGCGGCACCGCGCATCTGTCAGGCACCAAGCACGAAGCCTTCAGCATCGCCGGCGACGCATCGGCGGGCGGCGAAGAAGTGCCTGTCCTTGCACTCGATGACCTCATCGACGACGGCAAGGTCCCGGCATCAGGCAAATACCTGATCAAGCTCGACGTCGAGGGCGTCGAGATCGAGGCGATCAAGGGCGGCGCTCGCCTGCTTCAGACCGACAGCGTCATCATGTGCGAGGAGCACGGCAGCGACCGTTCTCATGCGGTGTCGCGCTACATCCTCGAACAGACCCCGATGAAGCTGATCGTGCTCGATCCGCGCACCAACCGGCTGGAGACCGTGACCGAGCTGTCGATCCTCGACCGCATCAAGGTCTCGACCCACGTCGGCTACAACGTTTTCGGCACCGCAAGCGCGTTCTGGCAGGACAGGATCAATGCCCTGAACGCCAAAACCGCGCGCCGCATGCAGTGAGAGATCAGATATGTCCGTTCGCCGATTAGCACCGAAGGAAGTCCAGCCCGCGAGCTTTACGTTCACGGACGAGAACCTCGCGTTCGCCAAGCAGCAGATCGCGAAATATCCAGCCGGACGTCAGGCGTCGGCCGTCATCGCCATTCTCTGGCGCGTCCAGGAGCAGCATGACGGCTGGGTTTCGGAAGCCGCGATCCGCGCCGTCGCCGACCTGCTCGACATGCCCTATATCCGCGTGCTCGAGGTCGCGACCTTCTACACGATGTTCCAGCTCGCCCCCGTCGGCAAGAAGGCCCACGTCCAGGTCTGCGGCACCACGCCGTGCCGCCTGCGCGGCGCCGAAGATCTGATCCATGTCTGCGAGAGCCGGATCCATCACGATCCCTTCCACCTCTCCAAGGACGGCAATTTCAGCTGGGAAGAGGTGGAGTGCCTGGGCGCCTGCGTGAACGCGCCGATGGTGCTGATCGGCAAGGACACCTATGAGGACCTGACCGCGGAAAGCTTCGGCAAGGTGCTCGACGGTTTCGCGTCGGGCAATCCGCCCAAGCCCGGTCCGCAGAACGGCCGCCAGTTCTCCGCGCCGATGGGCGGGCCGACCACGCTGAAGGAGACCTCCTGATGGGTCTTCCGTCCAAGGCGAATCGGGGGAGCGAAGCCGTGAAGAAATGGGGCTTCATCGCCATGCACTCCGCGCTCGCCGCCGCCTTCATGTTCCTGCTGCAGCGCTTCGTGATGAACGCGACGCAGGAATCCAGTCTGCTCTGGGCGCTGACCTTCGCCGTCTGCGCCGCCGGGCTTGCCTACAAGCAGGCCAACCGTTGATCGGAAAGCACTGATATGCTCGAGGACAAGGATCGCATCTTCAAGAACCTCTACGGCCTCCATGATTGGGGGCTCGAGGGCGCGCGGCGCCGCGGCGCCTGGGATGGTACCAAGACTATCATCGACAAGGGCCGCGACTGGATCATCAACGAGATGAAGGCGTCGGGCCTGCGCGGCCGCGGCGGCGCCGGCTTCCCGACCGGTCTGAAGTGGTCCTTCATGCCGAAGGAATCCACCGACGGCCGTCCGAGCTATCTCGTCGTCAACGCCGACGAATCCGAGCCCGGCACCTGCAAGGATCGCGAGATCATGCGGCACGATCCGCATCTCCTGATCGAGGGCTGCCTGATCGCCAGCTGCGCGATGAACGCGCACACCTGCTACATCTATGTCCGCGGCGAATTCATCCGCGAGCGCGAGCACCTACAGGCCGCGATCGACCAGGCCTATGACGCCAAGCTCGTCGGCAAGGACAACGTCAACGGCTGGCCGTTCGACATCTACGTCGCGCACGGCGCCGGCGCCTATATCTGCGGCGAAGAGACCGCGCTGCTCGAAAGCCTCGAAGGCAAGAAGGGCCAGCCGCGCCTGAAGCCGCCGTTCCCGGCCAATGTCGGCCTGTTCGGTTGCCCGACCACCGTGAACAACGTCGAGTCGATCGCGGTTGCCCCGGACATCCTGCGCCGCGGCGCCGCCTGGTTCGCCGGCATCGGCCGTCCGAACAATGTCGGCACGAAGCTGTTCTGCATCTCCGGCCATGTCGAGCGGCCGTGCAACGTCGAAGAAGCCATGGGCATTCCGTTCCGTGAGCTGATCGACAAGCATTGCGGCGGCATCCGTGGCGGCTGGGACAATCTCAAGGCCGTGATCCCCGGTGGCTCGTCGGTGCGCATGGTACCGGCCGAGCAGATCATCGACACGCCGATGGATTTCGACAGTCTGAGCAAGCTACGCTCGGGCCTCGGCACCGCGGCCGTGATCGTGATGGACAAGTCCACCGACCTGATCCGTGCCATCGCCCGCATCTCCTATTTCTACAAGCATGAAAGCTGCGGCCAGTGCACGCCGTGCCGCGAGGGCACGGGGTGGATGTGGCGCGTGCTCACCCGGATGGCCGAAGGCCGCGCCCACAAGCGCGAGATCGACATGCTGCTGGAAGTCACCAAGCAGGTCGAAGGCCACACCATCTGCGCGCTCGGCGACGCGGCGGCCTGGCCGATCCAGGGCCTGATCGCGCATTTCCGTCATGAGATCGAAGCGCGTATCGACCAGTATTCGCACAAGGCCGACATCGACGATGCCGGCGTCCGCGATCCCGTGAACATGGTCGCGGCGGAGTAGAGAGAATGACCAAGCTCATCATCGACGGCAAAGAGATCGATGTCCCCGCCGACTACACGCTGCTTCAGGCGTGCGAGGCGGCCGGCGCAGAGATTCCGCGCTTCTGCTATCACGAGCGCCTGTCGATCGCCGGCAATTGCCGGATGTGCCTCGTCGAGGTGAAGGGCGGCCCCAAGCCGGTCGCATCCTGTGCCTGGGGCGTGCGTGATTGCCGTCCGGGCCCGAAGGGCGAGCCGCCGGAAATCTCGACGCGGTCGCCGATGGTGAAGAAGGCACGCGAAGGCGTGATGGAATTCCTCCTCATCAACCATCCGCTGGACTGCCCGATCTGCGATCAGGGCGGCGAGTGCGACCTCCAGGACCAGGCGATGGGCTATGGTGTCGACACCAGCCGCTTCGCCGAGAACAAGCGCGCGGTCGAGGACAAGTATCTCGGTGCGCTGGTCAAGACCTCGATGAACCGCTGCATCCAGTGCACGCGCTGCGTCCGCTTCTCGGCGGAAGTCGCCGGCGCCCCTGAGATGGGGGCGACGGGGCGCGGCGAGGACATGGAGATCACGACCTATCTCCAGCACGCACTGACGTCGGAGCTTCAAGGCAATCTCGTCGACATCTGCCCGGTCGGTGCGCTGACATCGAAGCCCTATGCATTCGCTGCGCGCCCCTGGGAGCTCGGCAAGACCCAGTCGATCGACGTGATGGACGGCATCGGCTCTGCGATCCGCGTCGACACGCGCGGCCGTGAAGTCATGCGCGTGCTGCCGCGCATCAACGAGGCCGTGAACGAGGAGTGGATCTCCGACAAGACCCGCCACATCGTCGACGGCCTGCGCACCCAGCGCCTCGACCGGCCCTATATCCGCGAAGCTGGCAAGCTGCGCGCAGCGAGCTGGCCGGAAGCCTTCGCGGCGATCGCCTCCAAGGCGGCGCGAACCGACGGCAAGCGCATTGGCGCGATCGCCGGCGATCTCTCCGGCGTCGAAGAAATGTTCGCGGTGAAGGATCTGCTGGCAAAATTCGGCTCGGCCAATCTGGCGGTGCAGGGCGGCGACGCCTTCGATCCCGCGCTCGGCCGCGGCTCCTACATCTTCAACCCGACGCTCGCAGGCGTCGAGCAGGCGGATGCGCTTCTCATCATCGGCGCAAATCCGCGGAAGGAGGCGGCCGTATTCAACGCCCGCATCCGCAAGCGTTGGCGCGCCGGCGGCTTCAAGGTCGGTGTGATCGGCGCCAAGGCCGATCTCACTTACGACTATGATCATCTCGGCGCAGGCACCGAGACGCTCGGCGAGCTCGCCTCCGGCAAGCACTCCTTCATGGACGTGCTGAAGAACGCCAAGAATCCCGTCATCCTGGTCGGCGCAGGCGCAGCCTCGCGCCACGACGGCGCTGCCATTCTCGCCGCCGCCGCCAAGCTCGCGCTCGACGTCGGCGCGGTGAAGGACGGCTGGAACGGCTTTGGCGTGCTGCACGAGACCGCTTCGCGCGTCGGCGCACTCGACATCGGCTTTGTTGCAGGTCAGGGCGGCCTGAACGCCGCGCAGATGACGACTTTCGGCACGCTGGATCTGCTGTTCCTGCTCGGCGCGGACGAGATCAAGGCGCCTGATGGCACTTTCGTCGTCTACATCGGCACCCATGGCGACCGCGGCGCGCACCGCGCCGACGTGATCCTGCCGGCGGCCGCCTATACCGAGAAATCAGCGATCTACGTCAACACCGAAGGCCGCGTGCAGATGACCGGCCGTGCCGCGTTCCCGCCGGGCGAAGCCCGGGAGGACTGGGCGATCATCCGCGCGCTCTCGGAAGCGCTTGGCAAGAAGCTCGGCTACGACTCGCTTGCCGCGCTGCGCCAGGCGATGTTCAAGGCCGTGCCGCATCTGATCCGTCTCGACCAGATCGAGGCCGGCTCCGCCGACCAGGTCAAGAAGCTGGCGGGGAAGGGCGGCTCGTCCGAGAAGGCGCCGTTCAAGGCCGTCATCGAGGACTTCTATTTGACCAACCCAATCGCGCGTGCGTCCGCCGTGATGGCGGAATGCTCGCGGCTTGCCTCCGGGCAGATGCTGACCGCAGCGGAGTGAGCTAGAATGGAATTCTTCGAAAGCGCATTCTGGACCGGCTTCCTCTGGCCGCTGATCATCATGATCGCGGAGAGCGTGCTGGTGCTCGTCGTCCTCCTGGTCGCGATCGCCTACATCCTGCTCGCCGACCGCAAGATCTGGGCGGCGGTGCAGATCCGCCGCGGCCCGAACGTGGTCGGGCCCTGGGGCCTGTTCCAGTCCTTCGCCGACCTGCTCAAATTCGTGCTGAAGGAGCCGATCATTCCGGCCGGCGCCAACAAGGGCGTGTTTCTCCTTGCTCCCTTGGTCTCCTGCGTGCTCGCGCTGGCGGCCTGGGCGGTGATCCCGACCAATCTCGGCTGGGTGATCTCCGACATCAATGTCGGCATCCTCTTCATCTTCGCGATCTCGTCGCTGTCGATCTACGGCATCATCATGGCCGGCTGGTCGTCGAACTCGAAATACCCGTTCCTGGCCGCGCTGCGCTCGGCGGCGCAGATGGTGTCCTACGAGGTCTCGATCGGCTTCGTCATCATCACGGTGCTGCTCTGCGCCGGCACGCTGAACCTCTCGGCCGTGGTCGAGGCCCAGCATGTCCGCGGTCTTGCCAGCCTGATCGGGCTGCCGCAGCTGACGATCCTGAACTGGTACGTCTGGCCGCTGTTCCCGATGTTCGTGGTGTTCTACGTCTCGGCGCTGGCGGAAACCAACCGTCCGCCCTTCGACCTTGTCGAAGCTGAATCCGAGCTCGTCGCCGGCTTCATGGTCGAATACGGCTCGACGCCGTATCTGCTGTTCATGCTCGGTGAGTACGTCGCGATCGTCACGATGTGCGCGATGGCCACGATCCTGTTCCTCGGAGGCTGGCTGCCGCCGGTGGACCTGCCGCCCTTCAACTGGGTGCCGGGGATCATCTGGTTCTCGCTGAAGCTGTTCTTCATGTTCTTCCTGTTCGCGATGGCAAAGGCGATCGTGCCGCGCTACCGCTATGACCAACTGATGCGTCTCGGCTGGAAGGTGTTCCTGCCGCTGTCGCTGGCGATGGTGGTCGTGGTGGCCGGCGTGCTGCAGTTCGCCGGCATCGCGCCGAAGTGAGGGCCGTCATGGGTATCAACATCAACGCCACTGCACGCTCGCTTCTGCTGTCGGAATTCGTCTCGGCGTTTTTCCTCGCCATGCGCTATTTCTTCCAGCCGAAGCCGACGCTGAACTACCCGTTCGAGAAGGGCCCGATCTCGCCGCGTTTCCGTGGTGAGCACGCGCTGCGCCGCTATCCGAACGGCGAAGAGCGTTGCATCGCCTGCAAGCTCTGCGAAGCGGTCTGCCCGGCGCAGGCCATCACCATCGAGGCCGGTCCGCGCCGCAACGACGGCACCCGCCGCACCGTGCGGTACGACATCGACATGGTGAAGTGCATCTATTGCGGCCTCTGCCAGGAGGCCTGTCCGGTCGACGCCATCGTCGAAGGTCCGAACTTCGAGTTCGCGACCGAGACCCGCGAGGAACTGTTCTATGACAAGGCCAAGCTGCTCGCCAACGGCGACCGTTGGGAACGCGAGATCGCGAAAGCGATCGAGCTCGACGCGCCGTACCGGTGAGATGAGAGCATGATCCTTCCCGCGCTCTTCTTCTATCTCTTCGCCGCCGTCTGCGTCGCCTCGGCCGTGATGGTGATTGTCTCGCGCAATCCCGTGCACTCCGTGCTGTACCTGATCCTGGCCTTCGTCAACGCCTCGGGCCTGTTCGTGCTGATGGGCGCCGAATTCCTCGGCATGATGCTGATCGTCGTCTATGTCGGCGCGGTCGCGGTGCTGTTCCTGTTCGTGATCATGATGCTCGATGTCGACTTCCTCGAGCTGCGCGAAGGCTTCATCCAATACCTGCCGGTCGGCGTCGTGATCGGCGGCATCTTCCTGTTCGAGCTGCTCCTGACCGTCGGCGCCTGGGTCATCAACCCGACCGTGAGCAAGACCATCACGGCGCCGATCCCGAGCAACGTCTCGAACACCGAGGCGCTCGGCCTGGTGCTCTATACGAAGTACATCCACTACTTCCAGCTCGCGGGCATGGTGCTGCTGGTCGCCATGATCGGCGCCATCGTGCTGACGCTGCGCCACAAGGCGAGCGTGAAGCGGCAGGACATCAACGTTCAGAACGCACGCACGCCCGACATGGCGATGGCGATGCGCAAGGTGGCGCCGGGGCAGGGGCTCTCGGACGCGGATGCTGCGGAGTGGGTGAAATGACGATCGGGCTCGGACATTATCTGGCGGTCGGCGCGATCCTGTTCACGCTCGGCATCCTCGGTATCTTCCTGAACCGCAAGAACATCATCGTCATCCTGATGTCGATCGAGCTGATCCTGCTCTCGGTCAACATCAACCTGGTGGCATTCTCGACCTTCCTCGGCGACATCGTCGGTCAGGTCTTCGCGCTGCTGGTCTTGACCGTTGCGGCCGCCGAAGCCGCGATCGGTCTTGCCATCCTGGTGGTCTATTTCCGCAACCGCGGCTCGATCGCGGTTGAGGACGTCAATCTGATGAAGGGCTGAGCTCTCAAATGGTCCAGGCAATTGTCTTTCTGCCGCTGCTGGGCGCCATTCTGGCCGGCCTGATCGCGCTCGTTGGCGCGCATGGCCGCAACCCCTCGGGCGACGAGGTCGAGCATCACGGCGATCACGGCCATGGCGATGCGCATGCCTCAGTCGCTCATGACGACCATGGTCACGACGACCACGCCCATGACGACCACGGCCACGGTCCGGTTGAACCGGCAGCCGCCGGCTCGCGCGGTGCCGAGCTGATCACCACGGCGCTGCTGTTTGTCTCGGCGGCGCTGTCCTGGATGACGCTGGTGGATGTCGGCTTCAACGGCCACGACGTCAGGTATCAGCTGCTGCCCTGGATCTTCTCTGGCGACCTCGAGGTCTGGTGGAGCTTGCGCGTCGACACGCTCACCGCCGTGATGCTGGTGGTGGTGACGACCGTGTCCTCGCTCGTGCACCTCTATTCCATCGGCTACATGGACGAGGATCCGAACCGACCGCGCTTCTTCGGATATCTCAGCCTGTTCACCTTCGCCATGCTGATGCTGGTGACGGCTGACAATTTGGTGCAGCTGTTCTTCGGCTGGGAAGGCGTGGGCCTGGCGAGCTATCTCCTGATCGGCTTCTGGTACCAGAAGCCGTCGGCGAACGCCGCCGCCATCAAGGCCTTCGTGGTCAATCGCGTCGGCGATTTCGGCTTCGCGCTCGGCATCTTCGCGATCTTCATGCTGACGAACTCGACCGATTTCGAGACCATCTTCCATGCCGCGCCCGGCCTGACCGGCAAGACCATCAACTTCCTCGGCTGGCATGCCGATGCGCTGACCCTCACTTGCCTCCTGTTGTTCATGGGCGCGATGGGCAAGTCGGCGCAGTTCCTGCTGCACACCTGGCTGCCGGACGCGATGGAAGGCCCGACCCCGGTGTCGGCGCTGATCCATGCCGCGACCATGGTCACCGCCGGCGTGTTCATGGTGGCGCGCCTGTCGCCGCTGTTCGAGCTCGCTCCGAATGCCCAGGCCGTCGTGATGTTCTTCGGCGCCACCACAGCGTTCTTCGCGGCGACCATCGGTCTCGTCCAGAACGACATCAAGCGCATCGTCGCGTACTCGACCTGTTCGCAGCTCGGCTACATGTTCGTGGCGATGGGAGCAGGGGCCTATTCGGTCGGCATGTTCCATTTGTTCACGCACGCCTTCTTCAAGGCGCTGCTGTTCCTAGGCTCCGGCTCGGTGATCTACGCGATGCACCACGAGCAGGACATCCGCAACATGGGCGGTCTCTGGAAGAAGATCCCGTACACGTTCGCGGTGATGACCGTCGGCACGCTGGCGCTGACCGGCTTCCCGCTGTTCGCCGGCTACTTCTCCAAGGACGCGATCATCGAGGCGGCCTATGCTTCGCATAACCCGTTCTCGACCTACGCCTACCTGCTGACGATCGTGGCCGCCGGCCTGACCTCGTTCTATTCCTGGCGTCTGGTGTTCAAGACCTTCTTCGGCGAACCCCACGACCAGGAGCATTACGAAGCTGCACATGAGAGCCCGATCTGGATGCTGATCCCGATCGGCGTGCTGGCGGTCGGTTCGGTCCTTGCCGGCTTCCCGTTCAAGGAACTGTTCACCGGACCGCACGGCGTGGAGGAATTCTTCCGCGAGTCCGTGAAGATGAACCCGCATATCCTCGAGGATATGGAGCACATGCCGCATCTCTTGGGCTGGCTGCCCTTCGTGATGATGGTGGGCGGCTTCCTGGTGTCCTATACGTTCTACATCCGCAAGCCCTACCTGCCGGTCGAGCTCGCGAACACGCAGCCGATGCTCTACAAGTTCCTGCTCAACAAATGGTACTTCGATGAGCTCTACGACCTCATCTTCGTCCGTCCGGCGAAGTGGATCGGCTACCAGCTCTGGAAGAAGGGCGACGGGTTCATCATCGACGGCTTCGGCCCCGACGGCGTCTCGGCCCGTGTGCTGGATGTCACCCGCAACGTCGTGAAGATCCAGACCGGCTATCTCTATCACTACGCATTCGCCATGCTGATCGGCGCCGCTGGCCTGATCACCTGGTTCATGTTCGGCTTTGGAGGCCAGTAAATGACAACCTGGCCCATCCTTTCGGTCACGACGTTCCTGCCGCTGGTCGGCGCGCTGATCGTTTACCTGAGCCGCGGCGATGACGAGGCTAGCAGGCGCAATTCGCGCTGGATCGCACTGTGGACCACGATCATCACCTTTGCCGTGTCGGTGATCCTGGTGATGCGCTTCGACCCCTCGAATGCCGACTTCCAGTTCGTCGAGAAGTCGGCCTGGCTCGCCACCGGCATCACCTACCACATGGGCGTCGACGGCATCTCATTGCCGCTGGTGATCCTGACCACCGCGATCATGCCGTTCTGCATCATCGCGAGCTGGAAGGCGATCACCAACCGCGTTCGCGAATACATGATGGCGTTTCTGATCCTGGAAACGCTGATGATCGGCACCTTCTCGGCGCTCGATCTCGTGCTGTTCTACCTGTTCTTCGAAGGCGGCCTGATCCCGATGTTCCTGATCATCGGCGTCTGGGGCGGTCCGCGCCGGGTCTACGCGTCGTTCAAGTTTTTCCTCTACACGCTGCTCGGCTCGGTCTTGATGCTGCTCGCCATCATGGCGCTGTACTGGAACGGCGGCACCACCGACATCCCGACCCTGATGCACACGGCCGTGCCGCGGTCGTTGCAGACCTGGGCGTGGCTGGCCTTCTTCGCCTCCTTCGCGGTGAAGATGCCGATGTGGCCGGTGCACACCTGGCTTCCTGATGCGCACGTCGAGGCGCCGACCGCGGGCTCCGTGGTGCTCGCCGCGATCCTGCTGAAGATGGGCGGCTACGGCTTCCTGCGCTTCTCGCTGCCGATGTTCCCGCTGGCCTCGCACGACTTCGCGCCGCTGATCTTCACCATGTCCGCGATTGCCATCATCTACACCTCGCTGGTGGCCTTGATGCAGGAGGATATGAAGAAGCTGATCGCGTACTCGTCGGTTGCGCACATGGGCTTCGTCACCATGGGCATCTTCGCCGGCACCATGCAGGGTGTGGCCGGCGGCATGTTCCAGATGATCTCGCACGGCATCGTCTCCGGCGCGCTGTTCCTTTGCGTCGGCGTCGTTTACGACCGCCTGCACACCCGCGAGATCGCGGCCTATGGCGGCCTCGTCAACCGGATGCCGCTCTACGCGCTGACCTTCATGATCTTCACCATGGCCAATGTCGGTCTGCCCGGCACATCAGGCTTCGTCGGCGAGTTCATGACATTGCTCGGCACCTTCAAGGTCTCGATCCCGACCGCGTTCTTCGCCACTTTCGGCGTGATCCTGTCGGCTGCTTACGCGCTGTGGCTTTACCGCAAGGTCGTGTTCGGGACGCTGGTCAAGCCGACGCTGATGAGCATGAAGGATCTCACCTTGCGGGAATGCGTGATTCTGTTCCCGATGATCGCGCTGACGATCCTGTTCGGCGTCTATCCGAAACCGGTGCTCGACATGTCGGCCGCCTCGGTCCAGCAACTCGTCAATAATTACAACACCGCTGTGACGGCCGTGAAGGCCGCCGCACTGCTCCAGTGATCGGGCAGGTCAGGATATCGCCATGAGCATTACGACTGCAGGTTATCAACTGGCGCCGGTGCTGCCCGAGCTCGTGCTCGCGATCGGTGCCATGGCGCTTCTGATGCTCGGCGCTTATCGCGGGCAGGGGACCACGAGCACGGTCACGACGCTGGCGGTGCTGCTGCTGATCCTGGTCGGCGTGCTCGAATACATGCTGCCCGCAGGCAAGCAGGTCACCTTCGGCGGCAGCTTCATCGTCGACGACTTTGCCCGCTTCATGAAGATCCTGGCGCTGATCGGCTCGGCGGTGACGCTGATCCTGTCGACCGAGTTCCTGGCCGACGCGTCGCGCCGCATCTTCGAATACGCCATTCTGGTGCTGCTCTCGACGCTCGGCATGATGGTGCTGATCTCGGCCGGCGATCTGATCACGCTCTATCTCGGCCTCGAACTAATGTCGCTCGCGCTCTATGTCGTGGCGGCATCGAACCGCGACAACGCCAAGTCCACCGAAGCCGGCTTGAAGTATTTCGTGCTGGGCGCGCTGTCCTCGGGCATGCTGCTGTATGGCTCCTCGCTGGTTTACGGCTTCACCGGGACCGTCAGCTTCACCGGCATCGCAACGGCCGCGACCGCCGCGAATGTCGGCCTGGTGTTCGGCCTGGTGTTCCTGCTCGCCGGCCTCTGCTTCAAGGTCTCGGCCGTGCCGTTCCACATGTGGACGCCTGACGTGTACGAGGGCGCGCCGACGCCGGTCACCGCCTTCTTCGCCTCGGCGCCGAAGGTCGCCGCGCTCGCGGTCTTCACGCGCGTCACGCTGACCGCATTCCCGGGCATCGTCTCGCAGTGGCAGCAGATCCTGGTGTTCGTGGCGATCGCCTCGATGGCGCTGGGCTCGTTCGCCGCGATCGGCCAGAGCAACATCAAGCGCCTGATGGCGTATTCCTCGATCGGCCATATGGGCTTCGCGCTGGTCGGCCTCGCCTCGGGCACGGTCGAGGGTGCACAGGGCGTGCTGATGTACATCGTGATCTATGTCGCGATGACGCTCGGTTCATTCTCGATCATCCTCGCCATGAAGCGCAACGGCCAGGCCGTTGAGCAGATCAGCGACTTCGCCGGTCTCTCCCGCACCAACCCGCTGCTCGCCTTCATGTTCGCGATGCTGCTGTTCTCGCTCGCAGGCATTCCGCCGCTCGCCGGCTTTTTCGCCAAATGGTACGTGTTCGTCGCCGCCATCAAGGCGAATTTGTTCACGCTCGCCGTGATCGGCGTGCTCTCCAGCGTCGTGGGCGCCTACTACTATCTCACCATCGTCAAGACGATGTACTTTGATGAGCCGGCCGGCCAGGTCGATCCTGTCAGGTTCGAGGTGAAGTCGGTGCTGGCGGTCGCGGGCCTGTTCAACATCCTGTTCGCCCTGTTCGCGGGCCCGGTGGTGAGCGTCGCCTCCGCCGCAGCAAAATCGCTGTTCTAGGATGGGATTCGCGCTCGGTTCTCGCGCGTCAGCGGCAGGCTACAAGCTCGCCGCCCTTGAGCGGACCGGCTCGACCAATGCTGACGCCATCGAAGCGGCCCGCGCCGGCGAGCGCGGCCCGATCTGGTTCGTCACATCAGAGCAGACGGCCGGTCGCGGCCGTCGCCAGCGCCCCTGGATCGCGCCCAAGGGCAATCTCGCCGCCAGCGTCCTCGAAGTCCTGGACGTCTCCCCAGCCGTCGGCGCCACGATCGGCTTCGCCGCCGGACTGGCCGAGGAGGCCGCCTTGGAGAAGGTCAGCCTCGAGGCTGCGCTACGGCTCGGGGAAGGCAGGCCCCGCTACACCTTGAAATGGCCGAACGACGTCCTCGCCAACGGCAAGAAGCTGGTCGGCATTGGCCTGGAGGCCGAAATCGTCGGCGATCGCCTGGCCATCGTGGTCGGCATCGGCACCAACATCGTGGCGGCCCCCGAGGGCACGCCGACGCCGGCGGTGTCGCTCGCGGCCCTCGGCGTCCAGATCAGCGCGGAGGAGCTGTTCTCGGCGCTCTCGGACGCCTGGGTCGAATTCCGCGGCATTTGGGACAATGGCCGAGGCTTTGCCGAGATCCGTAAGCTGTGGCTGGAGCGTGCCGCCCGCCTGGGCGAGCCGATCGCGATCCATACGGGAACCACGGTCTTGGAAGGCATCTTCGATACGATCGACGACACCGGCTGCCTGATCGTCCGCACCGCGGAGGGCCGCCTTGTGCCCGTGGCGGCGGGCGAAGTGTTCTTCGGCCCGGCCCGTTCGGTGGGAGCTGCGTGATGGCAAGGCCTGACGAACTGGTGTTTGCGCCGCTCGGCGGTGTCGGCGAGATCGGCATGAACCTGTCGATCTACGGCCTCGGCAACCGTCACCAGCGGTCTTGGCTCGCGGTCGATCTCGGCGTCTCCTTCGGCGACGAGGAGCATCTGCCCGGCATCGACCTGATCATGCCGGACATCTCCTTCCTTGAGAAGGAACGCAAGAACCTGATGGGCCTGGTGCTGACGCACGCCCATGAGGACCATTTCGGCGCCATCATCGACCTCTGGCCGAAGCTGAAATGTCCGATCTATGCGACGCAGTTCAGCGCGGCGCTGTTCGAGGCCAAATGCGCCGCCGAGCGCAACGCGCCCGTCATCCCCGTCACCGTGGTCCCGTCAGGTGGCCGCATCGACGTCGGCCCGTTCAACATCGAGTTCATTCCGGTTGCGCATTCGATTCCGGAAGCGCATGCGCTGGCGATCCACACCGATGCCGGAGTGGTGCTCCACACCGGCGACTGGAAGATCGACCCGACCCCGACGCTCGGACGTCCGACCGATGAGAAGCGGCTGCGTGAGCTCGGCGAGGAGGGCGTGCTCGCCTTGATCGGGGATTCCACCAATGCCGTGCGCGACGGCCGTTCACCGTCGGAAGCCGAGGTCGCGCGTACGATCATTGATCTCGTCAAGTCGGCCAAGGGCCGCGTCGCGGTCACGACCTTCGCTTCCAACGTCGCGCGTATCAAGGCGGTCGCCGATGCCGCGAAGGCCGCCGATCGCGAGGTCGTCGTGGTCGGCCGCGCCATGGAGCGCGTGGTGCAGGTGGCGCGCGAGACCGGCTATCTCGACGGCGTGCAGAACTTCCGCTCGCCCGAGGTCTACGGTCATCTGCCGCAGGACAAGGTGCTGGCGCTGTGCACCGGCAGCCAGGGCGAACCCCGCGCGGCGCTCGCCCGCATCGCCAATGACGACCACCCTGAGATCACGCTCAACCGCGGCGACAGCGTGATCTTCTCCTCGCGCACCATCCCGGGCAACGAGAAGGCGGTCGGCTCGATCATCAACAATCTGGTGCTGCAGGGCGTCGAGGTCCTCACCGACCGCGACCATCTGGTCCATGTCTCGGGCCATCCGCGCCGCGACGAGCTGCGCGACATGATCTCCTGGGTGAAGCCGCAGCTGCTGATCCCCGTCCACGGCGAAGCGCTGCATTTGAACGAGCACGCCAAGCTCGCGCGCGCCGCCGGCGTGCCGCGAGTCCTCGTCATTCGTAACGGCGACCTGGTCAAGCTCGGCCCCGGCGATCCCGGCGTGGTCGGCGAGGTGCCGTCGGGCCGGCTCTACAAGGACGGCTCCATCCTTGAGGATTCCAAGTCCCGTGCGGTGGTCGAGCGCCGCCGCATGGCGTTCTCCGGCTGCGCCTTCGTCGCCATCGCCATGACCGCGCAGGGCGAGCTTGCCGACGAGCCCGAGGTCGATCTGGTCGGGATCCCCGACAAGAACCGGGCCGGCGAGCCGCTCGACGACATCGTCTTCGATGCCGTGATGTCCACGGTCGAGGGCCTGCCGAAGGCGCGCCGGCGGGATCCGGATGCGCTGGCGGAATCGGTGCGACGCGCCGTCCGGGCCGTCATCAACGAACATTGGGGTAAAAAGCCCCCCTGTCTGGTCCACGTCCTGACAGTGTAGGTTGGGCGTGGTCTTTTGGATCATGCCCTGAGGGAGAAGAGACATGCTGGGTCGCCTCAATCACGTCGCGATCGCGACCAAGGACGCCACCAAGGCCGCCAGGATCTACGGCGCGGCGTTCGGCGCCCAGATCTCCGAGGCCGTGCCGCTGCCCGAGCATGGCGTCATCACCGTGTTCGCGACGCTGCCCAACACCAAGATCGAGTTCATCGAGCCGCTCGGCGAAGCCTCCCCGATCGCAAAATTCGTCGAGCGCAATCCTGATGGCGGCATCCACCATGTTTGCTACGAGGTCGTCGACATCATCGCCTCGCGCGACACGCTGGTGAAGGAGGGCGCGCGGGTGCTCGGCGACGGCGTGCCGAAGATCGGCGCCCACGGCAAGCCGGTGCTGTTTCTGCATCCGAAGGATTTTTCCGGCGCGCTGGTCGAAATCGAGCAGGCGTAAGACCGGATCATGGCCATCCAGATCTCAACCGCGCTCGCGATCTACTTCGTCATCTGGTGGATCTCGCTGTTTTTGACGCTGCCGTTCGGCGTTCGCAGCCAGCACGAGGACGGCGTCGGCGCACCCGGCACGGACCCCGGCGCGCCTGTGCTGACGGGCATGAAGCGTAAGCTGATCTGGACCACGATCATCTCCGCGATCATCTATGGCCTCGGCGTTGCCGCCTATCACGCCGGCTATCTCTCGCTCGAGCGTCTCTCGAGATTGATGGGCATGCCGTTTTAGCTTTTTCCGTTGCGTCTGGTTTTGGGGGAGCAAATGACTTTTCAGAGGATCGTCGTCGCGCTTCTGGTGCTTGTGGTCGCCGGCCTCGGGGCGATCGGCTATTTCGAGTGGAAGATGGCTGTGCAGGTGCGAACGCTCAAGGCGTTCGTCGAGGGCTATGTCTTTAACGAAGCCGTGATGGCCTGCGAGCAGGCCAAGAGCTCGACGCCGTTCAAATGGAATGGCGGCAAAAGCACCTCGGTGATCGGCCTGAACTCGGTCAAGCTGGATAAATACACCGTCAGCGCCAGCTACACGCTGGTGGCGGACAGCGTTTATTGTGATTACGATCCCATCAAAAGAAAGGCCGAGATCGGCTCGAGCTTCCTGGAGCGGGAGTAACGATCCGGCGCCTACCAAGCATGATCCGGAAAAGTGTGAAGCGGTTTTCCGAGAAGATCATGCTCAAGCAATTGGACAGGATCGTCATGACCGGGAGCCGGGCGGGGGACTATCGGATCTTGCAGGAAGCGGCCTTGCGGGACTATCTCGCAGGCCTGCCTGACATCAAGAAGCTGCTCGGCGGCGAGCCGGCCGTCTGGTCCATTACCGAGGTCGGCGACGGCAATCTCAACCTCGTCTTCATCGTGAAGGGCGCGAGCGGCGGCATCGCCGTGAAGCAGGCGCTGCCTTACGTCCGCCTCGTCGGCGAGAGCTGGCCGCTGCCGCTGTCGCGGGCCCATTACGAATATCTCGCGCTGTCCCGGCAGGCCCGGCTGGCGCCCGGCCTCGTGCCGGCCCTGCTGCACCACAACGAGACGCTCGCGCTCACCGTGATGGAGCTGCTCGAGCCCCACATCATCATGCGCAAAGGGCTGGTCGCGGGCACGCGCTATCCGCGCTTCGTCGACGACATCACGACGTTCATGGCGAGGACGCTGTTTTTCACCTCCGATCTCGCGCTCATCGCTGCCGAGAAGAAGGAAGCCATCGCGTCCTTTGCCGGCAACCATGCGCTCTGCAAGATCACCGAGGATCTGATCTTCACGGATCCCTACCGCATCGCCGAGCAGAACCGCTGGACCGCGCCTTATCTCGATGGCCTCGCCGCATCCTTGCGCGAGGACATGGAGCTGCATGTCGCCATCAGCAGGTTGAAGCTGAAATTCATGTCGAGCCCGGAAGCGCTGCTGCATGGCGATCTCCACACCGGCTCGATCATGGTGACGGCGTCGGAGACGCGGGTGATCGATCCGGAATTCGCCTTCTTCGGTCCGATGGGGTTCGATGTCGGCGCGGTGCTGGCCAATCTGCTGATGGCTTATTTCGCGTCCGCCGGCCACGAGCGCGCGGCGGGCGAGCGGCGCGAATTCGAGACTTGGATGCTGGAGACGGTCGAGCAGGTCTGGAGCGAGTTTGCGCGAAGATTCCTCGACCTCTGGCGATCGGAGGCGAGCGGCGATGCCTATCCCGTCTCGCTCTTTGCCGGCGAGAAGGGCGCGATGCGCCTCGAGGCCGAGCGGCAGGCCTACATGCAGCGTCTGTTTATCGACACCGTCGGTTTTGCCGCGGCCAAAACCATCCGTCGCATCTTCGGCCTTGCCCACAACATCGATTTCGAGCTGATCGAGGATCCCAGAAAGCGGGCGATCAGCGAAGCCCGCGCCATCAGGCTGGCCCGCGGGATGATGGTGGAGGCGGCGGCATTTCGGACGATCGCCGACGTCACCGGAGCTGCGCGGAAATTGCGGGAGTGGCAGCCGGAATTGTCAGGTTAAAGCCGTCGCAATGACGGGGCGAGACGGTCGCAGAACGCTAATAAAGATGCACTGGCAGCAAGACGCCGTGCGTCTCGACCAGCAGACCCCAGGTCTCGTTGGCCGCGACCTCAAACTCCCGGCTGCGCGCCGCACTGCCGTCCACCGCGTTGCAGATCAGACGCTCGCCGAGAAAATTGGGGGAGCAAGGACCCCAGACCGTCCACCAGATATCGGCAACTTCCCCGTTTGACCGCGAGATGTGGGACCAGCCGGCCTCGATGCCGTCAGCGGCTCCGTCCCTGTCAGGGGTCGGTGTGACGGGGATCGCCATCGCAGCGATCGCGGCGACCAGAATGCCGGCGAGCAGGACAGCTGGCGTTCGACGATTCATTTTTTCCGCAATCCCTGGCGCTTAGACAACGATCGTCAGCTTGGTCGCGGCGATCCCGAAAAATGTTCACCGCCCTGGTTGCTCGATGACGCACTGCGTCATCAGGCGGGCTTGCGTCACGTGGGAATGCAACCCCGCGAGGTCTTCATGCCTGCCTCAGGAACCGGCATCAGCTGCCATCAAAACGAAGCTTGCATTCCACGGGCGACGGATGATCAAATCCCTGATCGAAATACCTGCGTTGATGGGGGACCACATGATGTTCAGGATGAGCGTGATCGTCGCGGGGATGGCACTGGCGCTTGCCGGATCAGCGGAGGCCCAGACCCCACGCAAGGGCGGAACCATCCGCATGACCGCGCCCTATGGTTCGAGCTTCACCAGCCTCGACATTCACACCACCCAGCGTGCCCAGGACGAGATCTACGCCAAGGCGCTGCATCGCTCGCTCTACACCTGGGACTCCGCGGAAGGAAAGCCGGTTCCGGAACTTGCAAAGGAGGTCGTCGTCTCGGGCGGCGGTCTCGTTCAAACCTTCAAGCTCCGCGACGACGCCTATTTCCACAACGGTCGCAAGATGACGGCCGACGACATCATCTGGACCTTCAACCGCATCATGGACGGCACCAAGGCCTATCCCGGCGCGCGTTATGTCCGCATCATCGAGGGGGCGGCCGCAGTCGAGAAGGGGCAGGCCAAGGAGATATCCGGCCTGAAGAAGATCGACGACTTCACCCTCGAGATGAAGCTGACCGAGAAGGTCGATCCGGGCTTCTATTTCTTCACCGCGCTGACCTCGATCTATCCCGCCGACGAGGGCGCCAAGGACAGCTTCATCCAGCATCCGATCGGTCTTGGACCGTTCAAGTTCGTCGAGCACGTGCCGGGTTCGCGCATCGTTCTGGAGCGGTGGGACAAGTTCTACAAGCCCGGCAAGCCCTACGCCGACAAGGTCGTCGTCTCGATCATGGGCGAGGCCGCGGCGCGCGACGTCGCCTTCCGCAACAAGGAAATCGATACCTCGGTGCTCGGGCCGGCGCAGTATGTCGCCTATCAGGCTGATCCCAACCTCAAGGGCACCATCGTCGAGGTCGCCGAGGTCTTCACGCGCTACATGGGGATGAACCCCGCGTTCAAGCCGTTCTCCGACAAGCGTGTCCGGCAGGCGATCAACTACGCGATCGACAGCGACCTGATCATCAACAAGCTGGTCAAGAACAAGGCCTATCGTGCCACCAGCTGGCTGCCGCTGACTTCGCCGGCCTACGACAAGACGATGAAGCCGTATCCCTACGATCCGGCCAAGGCCAAGCAGCTGCTCACCGAGGCCGGCTATCCCCAGGGCTTCGAATTCGAATGGACCACCAGCCAGAATGAAAGCTGGGGCCTGCCGATCGTCTCGGCTGTCATCCCGATGCTGGACAAGGTCGGCATCAAGGTGAAGGTCAAGCAGGTCGAGACCGCGGTGCTGGCGGAGGTGGTGCGCACCGGCGACTACCAGGCCTTCATCTATTCCCAGCAGAGCGGACCGGATCCGCTGGCTGCGCTCAAATGCTTCCACTCGTCGACGCCGCAGCCGGCCTGCAATTACATGAATTTCAGGAATCCCGACTTCGACAAGATCCTCGACGAGGCGGGACAGACCGACGACACCGCCAAGCGCAACCAACTGCTGCAAAAGGCCAATGCGTTCCTCTACGAGGAAGCGCCGGTCTGGTTCTTCAACTACAACAAGGCGGTCATGGCCGTGCAGCCCTGGCTCCACGGCATTCAGCAGAATCCGACGGAGCTGACCCATCAGAACACCGAGGAGCTATGGGTGGACGACACTTCGCCCGCGAAATGACACGCGTTCTCGTGCTCCCTCCATCGCCATGAGCGGTGGAGGGACGGAAGAAAGTGCCGATGCTCTCCTTCCTGATCCGTCGTCTGCTGCAAACCATTCCGACCGTGCTCGCCGTGGTGCTGCTGGTCTTCGTGCTGTTCAGCGTCGTTCCCGGCAGCATTGCCTCGACCATCAGCGACGACGTCGATCCCCAGGTCGAGCTGCGCCTGAAACAGCAGCTCGGCCTCAACGATCCCATCTATGTGCGGTTTGGCAATTACATCGGCAAGCTCGCGATCGGTGATTTCGGGACGTCGTTTCGGACCCGCGAGCCTGTCACGAGCATGATCGCCAAGCGGGCCTGGCCGACGCTGCAGCTGATCTTCACGGCCATGGCGTTTTCCGTCTTGCTCGGCGTGCCGCTTGGCTTCGTCGCCGCTTTGCGGCCGGGCGGCCTTGTCGACAGTGCGGCGATGATCGTCGCGGTGACGGGACTGTCCATTGCCAAGTTCTGGCTCGGATTGGTGATCATGTACGTCTTTGCGCTGAAGCTCGGCTGGCTGCCGAGTTTCGGCTATGGCGATGGCGGCCTGAAACATCTGCTGCTGCCGGCCTTGACCCTCGGCGTCTCGCCGATGGCGCTGTTTGCGCGGACGACGCGCGCTGCGGTCCTCGAGATCATGACGGCCGATTTCGTCCGCACCGCGCGCTCCAAGGGCATGAGCGAGACCAGGGTGGTGAAGTGGCATGTGATGCGCAACGCGCTCGTCATCATCCTCACCACCGTCGGCCTGCAATTCGGCGGGTTGATGGGGCAGGCGGTCGTCGTCGAAAAACTGTTTTCCTGGCCGGGCATCGGCTCGCTGCTGGTCGACAGTGTCCTGCAGCGCGACATTCCCGCCGTGCAGGGCTCCATACTTGTGGTGGTGCTGGCCTTTCTCGCGATCAATCTGCTGGTCGATTTGCTCTACGGCGTGATCGATCCGAGGATCAGATACGCATGAAGCTCCGCGCCAATCTCATCATCGGTGGCACGTTGTTCGCGCTCGCGATCGTGGTCGGCGTGCTGGCCCCATGGCTGGCGCACACCGATCCCGTCATGGATGCCAACCTCATGAACGCGGAAGAGCCGCCGAGCTGGACCTGGTGGTTCGGCACCGACGACCAGGGCCGCGACATCTATTCCCGCGTCGTCTATGGCGCGCGCGTCTCGCTGACGGTCGGCATCGTCTCGCAGCTCATCAACAGCGTCATCGGCGTGGCGCTGGGCCTCAGCGCCGGCTATTGGGGCGGCTGGTGGGACGATGTCGTCAACGCCCTGACCAATGTCATGCTCGCGATCCCCTCGCTGATCTTCGCGCTTGCCATCATGGCAGTGCTGGGACCGGGCCTGACCAGCCTCCTGATCGCGCTTGGCCTCACCAACTGGTCCTTCACCTGCCGGATCGCGCGCGCCTCGGCACTCTCGCTGCGGAGCCAGGGCTATGTGCAGGCCGCCACCGTGCTCGGCTATGGCGATTTGCGCATCATGATCACGCAGCTGCTGCCGAACATGCTGGGACCGATCGTCGTCATCGGCACGCTCGGCATGGGCAGCGCGGTGCTCTCGGAGGCGGCCTTGTCGTTCCTCGGCCTCGGCGTCCGTCCACCGTTTCCGAGCTGGGGCAGCATGCTGTCGGATGCCCGCGACCAGATTACGACGGCACCGTGGCTCTCGTTATTTCCGGGCCTTGCCATCTTCCTGACGGTGCTCGGCCTCAATCTGCTCGGCGACGGCCTGCGCGACATTCTCGATCCCCACTCGCGGAGCCGGCGGACATGACGGGCGAACCGCTGATCGAAGTCGAGGACCTCCGTATCGATCTCGACAGTGGATCCGGGCGCGTTGCCGCGGCCGAGGGCGTCTCGTTCCGCATCGATCGCGGCGAGACTTTTGGTCTCGTGGGCGAATCCGGCTGCGGCAAGAGCATCACGGCGCTCGCTCTGATCGGCCTGTTGCGGCCGCCGCTGTCGATCGGGGCCGGCGTCATCAGGTTTGACGGTCGGGAGATCCAGCATCTGTCTGCGGCCGCCCAGCGCGACCTGCGCGGCAACAGGATCGCCATGATCTTCCAGGAGCCGATGACGGCGCTGAACCCGGTCTCGCCGGTGGGGCGGCAGATCGCCGAGATGTTCGTGCTGCACAAGGGCAAGAGCTGGCGTGAGGCCAACAAACTCGCGGTCGAGGCGCTGGCTGATGTCCGCGTGACCGCACCGGAGCGGCGCGTGAACGATTACCCGCACCAGCTTTCCGGCGGCATGCGCCAGCGCGTGATGATCGCGATCGCGCTCGCCTGCGGCCCGGATCTGCTGATCGCGGACGAGCCGACCACCGCGCTCGATGTCACCGTGCAGGCCGAAATCATCGAGCTGATGCGCAATCTCTGCGCCGAGCGCGGCACGGCGATCCTGATGATCAGCCACGATCTCGGCCTTGTTGCCAATGTCTGCCGCCGCGTCGCCGTCATGTATGCCGGCCGCATCGTCGAGGAGCGCGGCTCTGCCGATATTTTCCGCGCGCCTTCGCATCCCTATACCCAGGGCCTGGTCGACTCGCTGCCGCGGCTGGGCAGCCGCGCAGCGCTTGGCCGGAGCAGGCTCAAGGAGATCGCGGGCGTCGTCCCGGCTATCACCAGTTTCCCTGACGGCTGCCGCTTCAACCCGCGCTGCGCCCATGCGACCGACATTTGCAGGAGCGTCGTGCCGACGGCGGATTTCCTGGAGGCTGGCGGCCTGGTGAGGTGTCACCACCATGCATGAGCCGCCAGGGAAGGTGGACAACGATCTCATTCTCAGCGTCGAGGATCTCGCGGTTCATTTTCCCGTTGGCGGCGGCCTGTTGGGCCGCAACCGGCGAGTGCTCCGCGCCGTTGATGGTGTCGATCTCAAGCTCAAGCGCGGCGAATGCCTCGGCCTCGTCGGCGAGTCCGGATCGGGCAAGTCGACGGTGGCCTTGTCGATCCTGGGCCTGCTGGCGCCGACACGCGGCCGCATCGTGCTGGACGGGCAGGTGGTGACATCAAGGCCATCAGGCGATCGCAAGGCGCTCGCCCGCATTGTGCAGATGGTCTTCCAGGATCCTTACGCCTCGCTCAATCCGCGCCAGACCGTGCGCCGGACGCTGGAAGATCCCCTGCGCGTGCATGGCGTGACCGCAAGAAGCGAGATCGAGGACCGCGTCGCGACCATGCTGCGGCATGTCGGCCTGCGGCCCGAACAGGCCGACCGCTACCCGCATGAATTCTCCGGCGGCCAGCGCCAGCGCATCGGCATTGCGCGCGCGCTGATCCTCAACCCCAAGATCGTCATCTGCGACGAGCCGGTATCGGCTCTCGACGTGTCGATCCGCGCCCAGATCATCAATCTGCTGCTGGAATTGAAGGACACGCTCGGTCTGTCCTACATCATGATCAGCCACGATCTCGGCGTCGTCGAGCACATGAGCGACCGCGTCGCCGTGATGTATCTCGGCCGCATTGTCGAAAACGGCGACTGGCGTGAAATTTTCGAGCGGCCGGCGCATCCCTATACGCGGGCACTGATATCAGCGATCCCCGATCCCCTGCACCATGCGCCATTGGCGACGACCGGCGGCGATTTGCCCAATCCGCTCAATCCGCCCAACGGATGCGCCTTCAGTCCGCGGTGTCGGTACGCGGAAGACGTGTGCCGCCATGAGCCGGGGCCGGCGCTGGAGACGCGGCCCGATGGGCATGCGGTAAGGTGCTGGCGAGCTGAGGAGATTGCCGGACGCATGGCACTCGCGTCCACTGAGGGCGGATAGTCCTGGACACGCTGACGAACCGGCTGACCGGCTTCGTCCGCTGGCCCGGCGAGGCGCGTGACCATGCGCGCAGCAACCAGGTGTCGGGCAGTCTGAGCGTCACGTTCTGAACGCGTTTGGCGTAGCGCCCTGGCGCTTTTGCGGTCGCAAGCTTCGCCGGCGATATCGGCGCGGTGCTGACGAGGCCAGATATTTCGACTATCCTTCAGTCTGGATCATCAAAGGCGGGCAGGGCCCACGAGGGGAGATCGATGAGCACAGTAAAAAGCGCTCTGGCTCAGAAGCGTGGCGCCCTGATCCATGTTCGTTCCAGCGACATGGTCGTCGAAGCCCTGCGCCAGATGCGCGACAACAAAGTGCGCTCGGTGCTGGTCATGGACGACGACGTCCTTGTCGGTATCGTGACCCAGGGTGACTGCGCCATCAAAGTGCTGCTGCCCGGGCTCGACGCGAAGCAGACGCCGGTGAGCCAGGTGATGACGGGCAACCCCGTCACGGTCAAGCCGGATGATCCACTGGAGGGCTGCATGGCAATGATGGCTCAGCGCGGTTTTCGCCATCTGCCGGTGCTCGACGCGGGCAAGGTCGTGGGCGTGATCTCGGTCGGAGACGTCGTCAAGAACATCATCCGGGATTTGGAGCACAACGTAGACGACCTGATGGGCTACATTATGAAGGACGGCCCCGGGGGCTAATAGACGAACCGAGCGGTGCCCATAGTCCATGACAACCGATTGCTGGGGCGCCCTGAGAGAACGTCATTGAAGTCCGATAACGCCGCTCTGCGGACCAGACCTCAAATCAGCGCCATCGCAGTTCCTGCAGCGGCGCTGAAGGCGACCACGACCAGGGGAGGGGCGCGCCAGGCGACCAGCAGGACGAAGCCGACAAGGGCGATGCCGAAATCCCGTGGCGAATGCACGGTGGTGGTCCAGACCGGATTGTAGAGCGCCGCACCGAGCACGCCGACCACCGCGGCGTTGACGCCGCGCATCATGGCCTGGGCGCCTGCGCGCTTCCGGAACGAATCCCAGAACGGCAAGGCACCGAGCAGGACGAGGATCCCCGGCAGGAAGATGCCGACAAGGCCGAGCACCGCCCCGGCCACGCCATGCGGTTCCGGAGAGACCACCGCGCCGAGATACGCCGCAAAAGTGAAGAGCGGGCCCGGCACCGCCTGGGCTGCGCCGTAGCCGGCGAGGAAGGCATCGTCGGTCAACCAGCCCGGCGTGACGAAAGCTTCCCGGAGGAGCGGCAACACGACATGGCCGCCGCCGAACACGAGCGCGCCGGAGCGATAGAAGGCGTCGAACAGGGCGATGCCCGTCGAGCCGGTCAGGGCCTGGAGCGCAGGGAGACCTGCCAGAAGAACGAAGAATATCCCGAGGGTGACAAACCCTGCGGTACGTGACACCGGCATCTCCACATGCCCGGACGAGGCTTGCGCATCGCTACGGCACAGCCACAGACCGGCGAGCCCGCCAAGGACGATCGCGCCGATCTGGGCGATCGAAGCGGTACTGAACAGGATGATCAGTGCCGCCACGACGGCGATCGACGCACGCTCGCGATCCGGGCAGAGGTTGCGCGCCATGCCCCAGACGGCCTGCGCCACGATGGCGACCGCGGTGAGCTTCAGTCCGTGCAGCAGGCCGGCGCCGACCGGTCCGCCCAGCGCGCCGGCACCATAGGCGAACAGGACGAGGATAGCGGCCGACGGCAGGGTGAAGCCGGTCCAGGCGGCGAGTGCGCCGGGATAGCCGGCGTGCGTCAAGCCGATCGAGAAGCCGACCTGGCTGCTGGCCGGGCCAGGCAGGAACTGGCACAGCGCGACCAGATCGGCGTAGGCGTGCTCGTCGATCCACTTTCGCCGCACGACGAACTCATCACGAAAGTAGCCGATGTGAGCGATCGGGCCGCCGAAGCAGGTCAGACCCAGCTTGAGGAAGATGCGCAGGACTTCCAGCGGCGAGCCTGCCGGGGATGCTTGACCGGCTGAGATGCCGGTCGATGGATTGAGCTTGCTCGTGGGCATTGAACCTCATGCGCCTTACCGGATCCTCGTAATTGGAACGAGGTTTCGGGTCGGAGGCGCCACATTAGCAGCGAGGAGAGCGGCCATGGCAAGTGCGGCAGATCGCGATCCCCGACACCATGCGCAGAAGATGCAGAAGGCCTCGCACGATATAAGGAACCATCTGCGCGAAGACGTCTCAAACGAGTACGACGCGATGGCCGAGGACTTCGAGAAGAAAGAGCATGAATTGTTCGGCGAAGACGGCTTCGAGAAGATGGCCGCGCGCGTCGCTCAGCTGGAGCAGCAGATGGGCATTCACGACCTGAACCAATTCACACCGCGCTGACGCTGGGTATGGATATTCAACCTGCGCTCGCCATCAGGTGGGTCCAGCAAGCGTCGTCCTTTCCCGATCACCCCGAGGTGGCCGCTCTTCGGTAAGTCTCGAAGTGCCGCATCTCGTGCAAAACATCGATGTCGAGTTGATCCGGAACGCGCAATCGCACGATCGACGAGCCGCGGCTGGTGCAGGTGGATGAAGCTCACGACATCGATGTCGTCCGACACCGTGAGTGTAACACAAGATTGCCTGCGAATCGTATATAGTATCTGAGCATGCATGCTTCCCGGAGATGCTGCTGAATTCAGGCGTGAAACATTCCTAAATCCAGGAGCATCTCGCTCCGATAGGAGGTCCGCATGAAGTTGGGTGTGAAGGTCGAAAAGACTTTACCGAAGAACATTCGTGATCGGGACAATGTGAATATCGGTGGTATGGCGCCCGTGTTCACGGCGGTGAAGTAGCCTTTTGTTCGACGAGATGGGGCCGGCATCGCTTGCCCCATTTCCCGTAAAGCTGCTGGTATATTCGAAAGCAAGTGGAGTGGCCGTATCCCTCGCCCGTCTTTCGTCGCGGTGGGCGAAGCGGTGCGTCTGCTCATGTGCGGCGAAGCGAATACCTGATGGGTCGGGAGGTCTGCCAGTGTCTCTCATCACATTTCATGAGCTCGTCTACAATCATCGTTCGCCGGTTCGCGCGTCCAAGACGGCGGGCGACCAGCTTCCCGCCGGGCATCATCGTTGCGAACCGGTGCGAGCTGCATCGGGCCTCGGATGGTATGTTTTCCTGCCGATCTCGTTCAAGCTTCTGTGGTCGGGTCGCAAAACCCTGATCAGCCTCGACGACGGCAAGACCTGGAATAAACTGGACGCTATCCAGTATCCGGACTTCGAGCCGATGTTTCAGAGCCGCGCGCCAGAGTCTGCGAAATTCTCTTCACCCTGGATGTGCGGCATGACCCAGTTTTATGGGATCATGCAGATATGGCCGGGGTACCTGATCAAGACGGCGCCGGGCTATAGCCTGATGGTGCGCGCTCCCGTCAACGTCGTGCCGGATGATGCCTATCACATCATGGAGGGCATCGTTGAGACCGACCGCTGGTTCGGTCCGCTGTTTACCAATATCAGGCTGATCGACACCGGCATTCCTGTCGACTTTCGCGCCGATCAACCGTTCCTTCAGTTGATCCCAATTCACCGCGCCGAATATGCCGATGAGAAGCTGAACAATTTCACGGTGCATACGGGTTTCGATGGATTGACGGCCGAGGACTGGCAGGCATTCAAGCGCACGATTGTTGAGCCCGGCATGAACCCGATCGGGCGGCGGCAAGGGGCTTATGCAGTGGCGGCGCGCAAACGCCGCGCCGGGGAGCAGCGGTTATGACAAGGCAGGATTTCGTCACTTACATGCCGTGGGGCATGTCTTTGATGACCATGTACGGATATTGGGTCATCGGCAACAGGAGCTGGTGGTCGTGGTATGTGCCGCTTCTCACTCAGGCACTCTGGTTCATCTGGATCGCGATCTCCGGAAATCTCGGCTTTCTTCCGGCAGCCGTATTCCTGACGGCAATTGCAACGCGCAACCTGTTCAAATGGCGGCGTGAGTTGCTTCAGCCTGCCTGAACATCACGTGGCGGGATGTCTCGCAGAGCCATTCCGCCTGCGTCAATTGGCGGGAGCCATAATTTGCCGAACGAGGTCGAGAAACGTCGTGGAGTGAATTCCTTGCTGGCGTTCATTCAATTCAACGACCTGAACGGCGACGAGACGCTTCTCCGGAACGATCACGATCAACTGTCCTCCGTAGCCGGACGCAAAGATTGCGCCGCGTCCCCACGCGCCGGCATCGAGAGTCCACCATGGATAGCCATAGCCGCGGTGTTTTCGATCGGTCTCTGAATAGGCCTTCGTCGACTCCGCCGTCCATTGCGACGGAACGACGGAAGCGTCATTCCATCGCCCCTTGTTGAGGAACAGCAATCCAAAGCGTGCAAGATCCCGCGCGCTCATGCTGAACACATAGGCGCGATATCGCGACGAACCGTCTCCAACGAAAGTCCCGTCATGGGCCGTGAAATCCTGCATCCCGATGGGACGCGCGATGATGGGGCGGTGTCGTCGATTCTCAATTGTTCGAGCGTGCTTTCGAGCTTAATCTGGCCGCGCTCTATGGCGATGCCGTAGAGAGCACTCAAGAAGCTCTTTCGAACGGAGCGAACATTGACCTTGCGGGAGATGTCGCCCGAGGTTGCGACCACGAGTCCGTCCTGCACGACCATGATTGCAGTCGGCTTGTATTTTCGCGCGTAGCTCTCGATAGCGCCTTGAACTGGCGACACCCGCGCCGCCTGCTTGGAATCCAGAGACTGCCATTCAGATCCGGGCTCGTCGCTTGCCCACCCCGACCAGAACGGCAAGGTCGCGAGCAGCACAAGATACCGCATGACAATGGCCTCGCTCTGAGGGTGGTGGAGGATCGGAGAGGGAGGAGAGGAACCGCGGGTCGCTTCACCAACCCGGGCACGCACCCCGGGCCGGGTGCTCGCCGCCATGATGACATCCTACTCCTGTTTTGCCCGACGCGTCAAACTGGAGTTCGGAAATATCGCAATGTGCTCCGCGCCGAATTCTCCAATGATTTGTACTGTGCATGGGGTTGTTTTCGCGGCTTTGTCTTGCGGGCGGTCTACTCCGCCGTTTTTTCGCGCAAGCGCTGCGCATAGACGTTGATGATCAGGGCGGCCAGCAGGATCAGGCCGCGGATCAGGATCTTCAGGAAGCTGTCGATGTTGACGTGGTCGAGGCCATTGTTGAGCACGCCGAGCACGAACAGGCCGACGATGGTGTTGCCGATGCCGCCGCGCCCGCCGAACAGGCTGGTGCCGCCGACCACGACGGCGGCGATGGAGTCGAGCAGATAGGTGTCGAACTCGTTCTGCTGCGCGCTGCCGAAATGGGCGACGCCGAGCATGCCGCCGATGCCGGAGCACACCGCGGAGATGATCATCACGCTGCCCAAGATGAGCTTGACGTTGAGGCCGGAATATTCGGCCGCCTCGCGATTTCCCCCGACCATGTAGACGTAGCGGCCGAAGCGCGTGTAGGTCAGCACGAGGTGGCCGGCGAGCAGCATGATGGCGGCGACGATGACGATCCAGGGTATGCCGCCGATCGAGCCCGAGCCGAGGGTCGTGATCAGACTCGGGACCTTGTAGGCGATCTGGCCACGCACCAGGAGGGCCGAGATGCCGGCCGCGATCTGCATCATGGCCAGCGTCATGATGAAGGAGGGGATGCCGATGACCGTCAGCCCCAGCGCGTTGACGAGGCCGAGAGCCGCGCAGAGCAGGAGCGACAGGATGATCGCGATCGCGCCGGGCAGCGGGATGTTGGCGATGTTGACGTAGGACTCCTGCAGCGTGAAGTAGGCGACCGCGATGCCGGTGACGTTGGCGATGCCGGCAATCGAGAGGTCGATCTCGGCGCAGAGGATCACGAAGGTGAGGCCGACGGCGATGATGCCTGTGACCGACACCTGCGTCAGGATATTGCCGAGATTGTCGATGGTCGCGAAGGAGGGGCTGGCGACGGCGAAGAAGGCGGACAGGAAGATCAGCGTCAGGAACGGCGCGATGTTGCGCATCTGCGAGCGCAGGAAGGTCGCAACGCCGCGTGCGCGTTGGCTTGCTGCCGGTGCCGTCTCACTGCTCGCCATTGTGCTTCTCCGTCACGCCGCTTCCAGCAGGCGGTCCTTGCTGACCGGCTCGTTCTTGAATTCCCGCACCAACGCGCCGCGCTTGAGCACAAGGATGCGGTCGGCCAGCGACAGCACCGTTTCCGGCTCGGTCGACAGCACGATGATCGCGAGTCCCCTGGCGCGGAGGTCGCGGACGATGTTGATGACGTCGTTCTTGGCGCCGACATCCATGCCACGGGTCGGCTCGCACAGCACGAGCAGCTTGGGCGGATAGGTCAGCCATTTTGCCAGCGCAACTTTCTGCTGGTTGCCGCCCGACAGCATGCCGAGATCGAGGCCGACCACCGGCGGCCTGATCTGCAGCTGCTCGACCTGACGCTGGGCGATATCGCGCTCCTGCGCCGGCTTGAGCAGCAGCGACGAGATGCGGTCGAGGATGCTGATCGAGATGTTCTTGTAGACCGGCTCCTGGTGGAACAGCATCGCGCGCCGGCTCTCCGGCACCAGCGCGATGCCCGCGCGCCGCGCCGCCGCCGTGCTGGCGAAAGTCTTGGACGCGCCTTCGACGATCAGCGTGCCGGTGTCGGGCTTCAGCTTGCCGAACAGGATGCGCGACAGCTCCTGCTGGCCGCAGCCCATGAAGCCGTAGATGCCGAGCACCTCTCCGGCGCGGGCCTCGAAGGAGACGTCCTTGAGGCTGCGCGCCAGCGACAGCTGGTCGACCTTCAGCACGACCGAGCTGTCGCTCGGTTTCGGCAGCATCAGATCATCGGTGTAGCTGTGCTCGAGCGCCTCGCCGCCGCGGCCGATCATGGCCTCGATCAGCGCGCCCTTGGTGGTCGCAGCGCTTGCGGTCTCCGCGACCTTCCGCCCGTTGCGGAAGACAGTCACCGTGTCGGAGACGCGAAGAATGTCCTCGATGAAATGCGAGATGAAGACGATGGCCGTGCCTTCCTCGCGCAAGCGCCGCAGCGTCGTAAACAGCCGCTCGACCTCGGGCGGCGAGAGGGCGGAGGTCGGCTCGTCCAGGATGACGATGCGCGCGCCCGAGAACAGCACGCGGGCGATCTCGATCAGCTGCTGCAGCCCGATCGGCAGGTCGCCCAGTCTCGACATCGGATCGACATTGATGCCGAAGCGCGCGAGCTGCTCGCCCGCCTCGCGCGCCATGCGTCGCCATTGCACGAGGCCAAGGGCGTTGGTCGGCTGGTTGCCGAGGAAGACGTTCTCCGCGACCGTCAGGTCAGGGGCGACAGAGAGCTCCTGATGCACCATGGCGATGCCGGCGGCGTGCGCATCGCGCGCCGAGCGGAAATGGGTCTCATGGCCGTCGATCAGGAAGCGGCCGGAGAATTCGGTGTGCACGCCGGCGATGATCTTCATCAGCGTGCTTTTTCCCGCGCCGTTCTCGCCGACGAGACCGTGGATCTCGCCGGGGAGAAGCGCGAAGTCGACACCACGAAGTGCCTCGACGCCGCCGAAGCTCTTCGTGATGCCCTGGAGTTCCAGGATGGGCTGTCGACCCTCAGGCATGCAAGATCAGATCTTGGAGGATTTCAGATCAGGAAGTGATCCTGCATCCACTGCATGCCGGCGGCATTGGCCTTGGTCACGACAGGGCCGTCGGTCACGACGTTTTTGGGAATGCCCTGGCCGCTCTTCTCGCCGCCCGCCACCGCCGCGACGCCCGCAACGATCGCGCCGCCATGGATGCGGCAAGACGGATTGCGGACGGTCGCGTACATCCGGCCCTCGCTTACCGCCTGGATGGCCGGCGGCATGGCATCGACGCCACCGATCAGGATGTTGGTGCGGTTGTGCGCCTTCATGATGTTGGCGGCAGCAAGCGCCATGTCGTCGTTGTGGAAGAACGCCGCGTCGATCTGCGGGTACTTGGTCAGGTAGGTCTCCCAGAGCCGCGCGGTCTTGGAAACGTCCCAATCCGCCGGCTGGGTGTCGAGCACCTCGATCCCAGGGAATTGCTTCACCACCGAGTTAAAGCCCTTGGCGCGGCCTTGCGCGCCGGTATGGCCGAGCGCTCCTTGCGTCATGATGATCTTGCCCTTGCCGCCCATGGCGTTGCAGAGCGCCTGCGTCACCGAGGCGCCCATGAACTCGTTGTCGGGGGCGAGGAAGGAATGGACGTTGATTTGATCAAGAGGAGCAATCAGCGTGTCCATGTCGATGACGGGCGTGCCGGCGTCGATCATCTTCTGCACAGGCTGGGTGAGGGTGCCGATGCCGAAAGCCTGGATCGCGACGAAATCCCATTTCTGCGAGGCCATGTTGTCGATCGCAGCGCGCTGCTTCACCGCATCGAGCTGGCCGTCGAACCAGGTGACTTCGACATTGAACAGCTTGCCCCAGAATTCCGCGGCCTGCTTTCCCTGCGCGCACCAGGTGGCCTGAAGGCCTGCATTGGAGAACGCCGCCTTCAGCGGCTTCTCGCTTCGTCCCATTTCGGCTGCCAATGCTGGGTTTATGCCCATGCTGCCGAGGATGGCAGTCGCGGCGCCGGCGGTCGCAGCCGCCTGAAGAAGATCGCGCCTCGTCGTCGAGAAATCTTTCGTCCCGGACATCGCTCGCTCCCATATATCTTGTCGTCGGCGCGTCATTGGTTGCGCTACCGATCTGGAAAGTGTCTCACAAGAAGTGATGCCACTCAATGCGCAATCAATGGTGAGATTGTCACGGCAGCGTTGGTGCAGCGCAAAGCGTTACACTGCGCTGCCTACGAAGTCCTCGATCTCGACGAGGAAGGTGTCCCACGCTTGAGCAATGTTCGGTGACCATGCGCTGCCGAGCAACTCGCGCAACGTATCCCGGATGACGCCGAAGAAGGCGATGAACAGCTCGCGCGGCGTGCCATAGGCGTCATGCGAGGCGGCTTCGCAGGCGATCAGCCTGAAATGTCCACTGCGCTCGCCTGCGAAGTCGAGAATCGCCTCGATCGTCAACGCGAGCATCGATCCCATCACGAGCTCGCTCCCCTGTGTGCGGAACATCGTCCGCGTTTCTGGATGCTCTTCGAACAGCCGCTGGTAGACGAGGGGCGTGAAATCGGCGCAGCGCAAGGCTGCGAGCTCGAAGCTCTGTTCGATCGGATTGGGGGAGGTACTCATCGGCACATCAGCCGCGCAGATAAAAAAAGAGCGGGGCCCTAGCCCCGCTCAAAAATTGTGTCGACCCTATTATCCCCGATTCTAAGATTTGCTCTTGATTGACGGGGCGACGCTGCGTTTTGCGCGCCAGGGGCTCCTCCCGAGACTTGGACCACCAGACTTCGACCTCACGGCCAGCCTGAGCAAGAGGGATGCTAGATCAACTTTTCTCACTTGTCATCATTTTCGGCAACGATTGTTCAAAATTCGAGCAGTTGACGAAACGATCGGGCTGTAAGGGGCGTAAGTATATGACAAATATATGAATTTTGTAGATATGGCGGGGCGGTGCCGCTGCCTCAAATGCCGGATACCGCCCGGGCGGAGCCCTCCGAGGACATCCGTCGAGAAATTTGCGCCGCCCCAACGAGGCTGGCGATGTGATCTCGACTCGAGCCAAGCGTGGTGTTTAGTTAGCAGACGAACGAATGGTTCGGCGGATGCGCGCACGGCTGCAAAAATTCCTACCGGTTGTCCTGCTCGCTTTGGTGATGCAGGTGCTGGCGCCGATTGCCGCCTGCTGGGCGGCCGGCCAAGCCGTTGCCGATCCGGTTGGTGCCGGCATCATCTGCCACAGCGTCAGTGAGCAGGGCGCTCCGAATAACCAGGGTGGCTCGCCGATCGCCCATTCCGGTGCCTGCGCGCTGTGTTGCCTGGCGCAGGCCAACGCGTCGTTCGATTCGCCGCCGCATGCAGCGCTCTCCAGTCCCCTCCGTCACGCCGAACGCGTAGTGTGGCATGAGGCGGATGCATCCGTTCTCGTCGCTCACAAAGGCGCAAGCGCCCAAGCTCGGGGACCTCCCTCCATTTCCTGACCAGCCTTCATGATCGCAGCGGTCCATCCGCTGGCGATTGATGTTGTCGATTGGCCGGAGCGACAGCCGGCGTCAGGAATGCAACCATGTTACCTCGTCATGCCCGCTGCGGCGTGAGCGTCGTTGCCGTTCAGGCAGCGCTGCTCGCCGCGCCGAGTGGAACCTTTGCCCAGAGCAGTCCACGAGAACTGCCAAGAGAACTGCCAGCGGTGACCGTTGACGCGCCCGCAACGGCGAAACCCAGGCCGCGCAAGCCCACCGTACAAACTGCTGGTATCAGGAGAAATTCGGCCAAGCCGACGGTCGAGCGGCCGGCCTCGGTCGCCACAACCAATGAGCAAGGCACGGGCAGATCCCGGGCGTCACTCGATCAGCCGACGGCGGTGGCGCGCTATCAGCTGCCGCAACGCTCCTTCAGCATTACGGCCAAGGAGGCCGACGAGACCATCAATCTCAAGGACCCCGAAGACGCCGTCAAATACATGCCGAGCCTGTTCGTGCGAAAGCGCAACGACGGTGACAACCAGGCCGTCCTTGCGACCCGAAGCTGGGGCCTGAACTCGAGTGCGCGAACGCTGATCTATTACGATGACCTGCTGATCTCGGCCCTGATCGGCAACAACAACTCCGGCGCCTCGCCGAAGTGGAATCTCATCTCGCCTGAGGCGATCGGGCGGATCGATTTCCTCAATGGACCGTTCGCAGCTGCCTATCCCGGCAATTCCATCGGCGGTGTCCTGCTGATCACGTCGAAGATGCCGGACAAACCGTTTGCGGTGGCGAAGGAAACCGTCTCGGTGATGCCGTGGAATCAATACGGCACCAAGGACACCTATGTGACCAGCCAGACGAGCACCGCTGCGGGCAATCGCGACGGCAAGCTGTCCTGGCTCGGCAGCGCGAACTATCTCGACAGCTACCAGCAGCCGCTGACCTACACGACGAACGCCACATTCCCCGCCGGTACGACTGGCGGCTTTGCAGCCCTCAACAAGACCGGAGGCGTCGCCAACGTCGTGGGCACGGGCACGTTGGCGCATTCGCAGCAGACATCCGGCAATCTGCGACTCGCCTACGACATAACGCCGCTGGTGCAGGCGACATACTCGCTCGGCATCTGGAATAACCACCAGACCTCCGATCCGCAGACCTATCTCAGATCAGCAGCGACAGGTTTGCCGACGTTTGGCGGCGTCAGCAGCTTCGCCAGCAGCAAGTATACCTGGGACCAGCTCCACATGAGCAACGCCGTCGCGCTCAAGAGCGACACCAAGGGCGTTTTCGACTTCGACCTCGCTGCCTCAAGCTACAACTACCTCCAGGACACCCAGGTCAATCCCTTTACCGTCGTGCCGTCGCCTGGCCTCGGCTATTCGCTCAATGGCAAGGTAACGCGGATGGATGGGACAAACTGGCAGAACGCCGACGCCAAGGGCATCTGGCGCCCGTTCGGCGGCGATGGTCCGCACGAGATCAGCTTTGGCGCTCATGGCGACCGCTATCGGCTGGAGAACCCCGTCTATGCCTCGACCGTCTGGTTCAATGCGTCCTCGACAGGGAATGGCCAGGTCTATTCGACCGGTGTCGGCGAGACGCGCACCGAAGCGCTCTGGCTACAGGACGCCTGGAAGATCAATCCGCTCGTCAAGCTGACACTCGGAGGACGGCTGGAGAGCTGGCAGGCGGTGGAAGGCTTCAATCTCAACACCACGACGACGGGCGCTGGCGTCATCACATCGGCGGTGCCGACATGGCAACCGGGGCTGTCCTCAACCAATTTCTCACCGAAGGCGTCGCTTTCGTTCGATCCCACCAAGGACTGGAACGTGACCGCCAATTTCGGCGAGGCCTACCGCTATCCGACGGTGACCGAGCTCTATCAGAATATCAGCGTCGGCGGCGTCACCTATCTCGCCAATCCGCTGCTATCACCGGAGCAGGATTTCACCGGCGAGCTCAATCTCGAACGGCGCTGGGTCGACGGGCGTGTACGGCTTTCCGTGTTCGGCGAGCGGACCAACAACGCGCTGATCTCGCAATCGACCACCGTGACGGACGCAAGTGGGGCGCAGTCGGTTCAGACGGCCGTCAGCAACGTCGGCGCTGTTCGCATGAACGGCGTTGAACTGTCGGCTGACAAGGACAACGTGCTCGTGAGCGGCCTGCAAGTTTTTGGCAGCGTCACTTATGTCGATTCCAGGATCATCTCCGATCCGAACTGGAAGGGCCCGACCGGCGTGGTCGGCAAGCGCGTGCCTTTCGTGCCCGACTGGCGCGCCAAGTTCGGCGTCACCTATCGGCCGAACGAGAGCTGGGCCTACACGGTCGCGGCGCGCTATAGTGGCAAGCAGTATTCAACATTGGACAACACCGACAGCGTGTCGCACGTCTACGGCGCCTTCGATAACTTTTTCGTTGTGGACTTGAAGATCCATTACAACGCGACGAAGAATTTCGCGTTCGACTTCGGCATCGATAATCTGTTGAACGAGCAATATTTCCTCTTCCATCCGTTCCCGGGACGAACTTTCGTTCTCGCCGGCAAGTATACGTTCTGACGGATGGGGTACTCTCTCGACGGCGACAAGAAAGGCAATCGACATGAACAAGCTCTCAACTCTCTTCGCGTTCGCGGCTCTCTCAGCCGTCGTGATCGCGGCTCCCGTCCGCGCCGACGACGTCAAGGCTGGCGACCTCGTCATTTCGCAGGCCTGGAGCCGGGCTACGCCTGGAGGCGCCAAGGTCGCCGGAGGTTTCCTGACCATCGAAAACAAAGGCACGGCGCCCGACAAGCTCATCGCCGTGTCCGCTGAGATCGCCGGCAAGGCCGAGGTCCACGAGATGGCGATGGACAATGGCGTGATGAAGATGCGCCCGCTGGACAAGGGCCTCGTCATCGAGCCCGGCAAGACCGTGAAGCTTGCGCCCGGCGGCAACCATCTGATGCTCCAGGACCTGAAGGGCCCCTTCAAGCAGGGCGATAAGGTGCCGGTTACGCTCGAGTTCGAGAAGGCCGGCAAGGTCTCCGTCTCGCTCGACGTCCAGGGCGTCGGCGCGCAGGCGCCAGGCGGTGGTGGCATGATGATGAAGAAGATGCCCGATCATTCGGGAATGAAAATGTAACAGACGTGATCTAACGTCCGGGAGATAGAGCATGTCAAAGACACCCTGGCTGATCCTGATGGCTACGCTTGCCGCATCGCCTGCGGCGGCCCACGTCTATCTGGAAGGCAAGCAGGCCACGGTCGGCGGGTCCTACAAGGCCGTCTTCGCCGTGCCGCACGGCTGTTCCGGTTCGCCGACGGTCAAGATCCGCGTGCAGATTCCCGAAGGCGTGATCGCCGTGAAGCCGATGCCGAAGGCCGGCTGGAACGTCGATGTCGTCGAGGGGCAGTATGCCAGCGCATACGACTATCACGGCAATAAGCTGACCTCGGGCGTAAAGGAAGTTGTCTGGTCCGGCGGCAAGCTGCCGGATCACAATTACGACGAGTTCGTCGTCAGCAGCTTCCTCACCGACAGCCTGAAGCCGAACACCACGCTCTATTTCCCGGTGGTGCAGGAATGCGAGAAGGGTGTCAGCCGCTGGATCGAAATCCCGGCGGAGGGCGCAGCGCATTCGCGTGAAGACAAGTCGCCGGCGCCTGGCGTGAAACTGCTGCCCAAGCCGTAATGCGTCTTCTCGCCGCGCTCGTCACGCTGCTCATCCTCGTCGGCACCTCGACCGGCGCGTCAGCGCATGCGGCGCTGATTTCGGTCGAGCCGGCGAGCGGCAGTGTCCTTGCGAGCGCGCCAAAGGCGGTGGAATTTCGCTTCAACGAGGCGGTGACGCCAGGCGCGATCCAGTTGATCGACGGCGCGGGCAGGGCGCGCGATGACGCACGCGTCACGACATCGGGCGCGGGCATTTCCGTTGCGATGCCGCCGGACCTGCCGCAGGGCACGGCGGTCGTGAGCTACCGTGTGATCTCGCAGGACGGCCACCCTGTGGCGGGATCGGTGATCTTTTCCGTCGGCGCGCCGACGGCCACACAGCCTCTGCCCAATGCCGACGGCCGGTTGGACGTGTTGATCTGGCTGTCGCGGATCGGTCTCTATCTCGGACTGTTCGTCGGCGTCGGCGGCGTGTTCTTTGGCCGCTGGATCGCGTGGTCGATGACGGGCATGGGCATGCCGCGCGCGACGCTGCTCATCGGCATCCCGAGCGCGGTCGTATCTCTTGGCGTGCTGGGCCTCGATCTCCTCGGCCTGCCGTTGGCAGCTGTTGTGACGACGGCGCCTTGGAGCATCGCATTCGCGACCAGTGCCGGCCCCGCCTTGCTCGTCGCCATGGCGGCGATGCTGCTAGCGCTGATGGCGCTGAGCCGGGCTTGGTACGCGCGCGTGTTTGCCGCCATCGCGTTGGCCGGCGTCGGCCTGTCGCTCGCGATGACCGGCCACGCGGCAACGGCGTCGCCCGAGGTGCTGACGCGACCGGCGGTCTTCGTCCATGGCCTCGCTGTCGCTTTCTGGATCGGCGCATTGGCCCCGCTGGCTGCGCTGGTCTCGAAGCCGACGCCGGCCGCGCTACCGCTCCTGAACCGCTTCTCGCGCATCGCCATGCCGGTGGTCGTGGCGCTGGCTCTGACCGGGCTTACGCTTGCGATCATCCAACTCGAAAAGCCGTCGGCACTGATAGAAACCACTTACGGCCTCATTCTGTCGGTCAAGCTGGCGCTGGTCCTGTCCTTGTTGGTGCTAGCTGCGCTCAATCGCTATCGATGGACGCCAGCGCTGGCGAAAGACCGCGGGGCCGCATCCGCGCTCAAACGTTCGATCCTGCTGGAGTGCGGGGCTGCGTTCGGTATCTTCGCCATCGTCGCTGGCTGGCGCTTCACGCCGCCGCCGCGGACCATCGTGCCGGAGACGCCGCTCGCGATCCACATCCACAGCGACAAGGCGATGTTCCAGGTGCTGGTTTCCCCGGGCAAAGCCGGCATGGACGATTTCGTGCTCCAACTCATGACCGGCGAGGCGACGCCGCTGAAGGCCAAGGAGGCGACGCTGACGCTGAGCCTGCCGGAGCGCGGGATCGAGCCGATGGAGCGTAACGCCGAGCTCGGGCCCGACGGCTATTGGCACGTGCGCAAGGTCGAATTGCCCTTCGCCGGCCGCTGGCATGCGCGGATCGACGCGCTGGTGACCGATTTCGAGAAGATCACCCTTGAGGACGACCTCGAGGTCGCGCCGCCCTAGCTTCGACACGGTTCAACTCGAACCTTAAGGCAACGGAAAAATGACAGGAATTCCGCCGCGTTAGCGGCTTTTCCTCATTCCCGGTCTTGTTTTTTCGCTCCCAATCCGGTTTCACTGCAACCCCTCACTGATTCCCAGAGTATTGCCATGCGGTTGTCGCGGTTCTTTCTGCCCATCCTGAAGGAAAATCCGAAAGAGGCGGAGATCGTCTCGCATCGGCTGATGCTGCGCGCTGGCATGATCCGGCAGGAGGCGGCCGGTATCTACGCCTGGCTGCCGCTCGGTTTCCGGGTGCTGAAGAAGATCGAGCAGATCGTGCGCGAGGAGCAGGACCGCTCCGGCGCGCTGGAACTGCTGATGCCCACGCTCCAGCTCGCCGACCTCTGGCGCGAGAGCGGCCGCTATGACGCCTATGGTCCGGAGATGCTGCGCATCGCTGACCGCCACAAACGCGAACTGCTGTATGGGCCGACCAACGAGGAAATGATCACCGAGATCTTCCGCGCCTACGTGAAGTCCTACAAGAACCTGCCGCTGAATCTCTATCATATTCAATGGAAATTCCGCGACGAGCAGCGTCCGCGCTTCGGCGTGATGCGCGGCCGCGAGTTCCTGATGAAGGACGCCTATTCCTTCGATCTCAACGAGGCCGCGGCACGTGTCGCCTACAACAAGATGTTCGTCGCCTATTTGCGCACCTTTGCGCGGATGGGGCTGAAGGCGATCCCGATGCGCGCAGAAACCGGCCCGATCGGCGGCGATCTCAGCCACGAGTTCATCGTGCTCGCTGAGACCGGCGAATCCGGCGTTTTCATCAATCGCGACGTGTTGGACCTGCCGGTGCCGGGCGAGGACGTCGACTATGACGGCGATCTGACGCCGATCATCAAGCAATGGACCTCGGTCTATGCCGCGACGGAAGACGTCCACGATCCCGCGCGGTTCGAACAGGAGGTGCCGGCCGAGAAGCGCGTGAACACCCGCGGCATCGAGGTCGGTCAGATCTTCTATTTCGGCACCAAGTACTCCGAGCCGATGAAGGCGATGGTGGCGGGCCCCGACGGCGTCGACGTGCCGATCCACGGCGGGTCCTACGGCGTCGGTGTCTCGCGCCTGCTTGGCGCCATCATCGAGGCCTGCCATGACGATGCTGGCATCAAATGGCCGGAGGCGGTGGCGCCGTTCCGCGTCGCGATTCTCAACCTCAAGCAGGGCGACGCGGCCGTCGATGGCGCCTGCGAGAAGCTCTATGCCGAGCTCACCACCAAGGGCGTCGATGTGCTCTACGACGACACCGACCAGCGTGCCGGCGCCAAATTCGCCGCCGCCGACCTGATTGGTATCCCCTGGCAGATCATGATCGGGCCGAAGGGGCTGGCCGACGGCAAAGTCGAGATCAAGAAGCGCAGTGACGGCGCCCGCGAGACGATGTCGCCTGCGGACGCGGTCGCGCGCCTGGTCGGCTGAATATTGTTCATCGCCCGAGATCGCGGCCGCCAATCCGGCCACAATTGACCCCGAATCATGGGATTATCGAGCGATGGATGAAACCATGACCGAGACCGTCCAAACTGCGCCGTTCGCGCCCTTCGAGTGGATGCTGTCGGCCCGCTATCTGCGGGCGCGGCGCAAGGAGGGATTCATCTCGGTCATCGCCGGGTTCTCCTTCCTCGGCATCATGCTGGGCGTCGCGACGCTGATCATCGTGATGGCCGTGATGAACGGCTTCCGGAAGGAGCTGCTGGACAAGATCCTCGGCCTGAACGGCCACATCCTGGTGCAGCCGCTGGAATCGCCGCTGACCGACTGGAAGGACGTCGCCGAACGCATCAGCCAGGTCCAGGGCATCCGGCTGGCGGCTCCCGTGGTCGATGGCCAGGCGCTGGCGTCCTCGCCCTGGAACGCCTCGGGCGTGCTGGTGCGCGGCATCCGTTCCGACGACCTCAACAACCTCACCTCCATCGCCAAGAACATCAAGCAGGGCTCGCTCGAGGGCTTTGATGACGGGCAGGGCGTCGCGATCGGCCGGCGGCTCGCCGACCAGCTGTCGCTGCATGCCGGCGACAGCGTGACGCTGGTGGCGCCGAAAGGCGCGGTGACCCCGATGGGCACGACGCCGCGCATCAAGCCGTACAAGATCGTCGCCGTATTCGAGATCGGCATGTCCGAATACGACCTCGGCTTCGTGTTCATGCCGCTCGCCGAAGCGCAGGCCTATTTCAATCGCAGCAGCGACGTCACCTCGATCGAGGTGTTCACCACCAACCCTGACAGGATCGACGCCTTCCGCAAATCGGTGACGGAAGCCGCAGGCAGGCCGGTGTTCCTGGTCGACTGGCGGCAGCGCAACTCAACTTTCTTCAACGCGCTCCAGGTCGAGCGCAACGTGATGTTCCTGATCCTGACCATGATCGTGCTGGTCGCGGCGCTCAACATTGTCTCCGGCCTGATCATGCTGGTGAAGGACAAGGGCAGCGACATCGCGATCCTGAGGACGATGGGGGCCTCGCAGGGCTCGATCATGCGGATCTTCCTGATCACGGGTGCCTCGATCGGCGTGGTCGGCACGCTGGTCGGCTTCTTCGTCGGTCTCGTGATCTGCCTCAACATCGAATCGATCAGGCAATTCCTGTCCTGGCTGACCAGCACGGAATTGTTCTCGCCGGAGCTCTACTTCCTGTCGAAACTGCCCGCCGAGATCGACGTCGGCGAGACCACGGCCGTCGTCATCATGGCATTGACACTGTCGTTCCTGGCGACGCTGTACCCGTCGTGGCGCGCCGCGCGCCTCGATCCGGTCGAAGCGCTGCGGTACGAGTGAGGGGCTGATGGAGCAGCAGCAGGGGGCTGAGGATGTACCGGTCATTTATCTCCACGAGATAAGGCGCCAGTATCTCCAGGGTGAAGCGGCGCTGACGATCCTCGACAACGCCAAGCTGGCGCTGTGGGCCGGGCAGTCGGTCGCGCTGGTCGCGCCATCAGGGTCGGGCAAGTCGACGCTGCTGCACATTGCGGGGCTGCTCGAGGCGCCCGATTCCGGCGAGGTCTATGTCAACGGCGCGCCGACATCGCAACTGCCCGACATCGAGCGCACCCAACTCCGCCGCAGCGATATCGGCTTCGTCTACCAGTCGCACCGGCTGCTGCCGGAATTCTCGGCGCTGGAGAACGTCATGTTGCCGCAGATGATCCGCGGCCTCAAGAAGTCCGAGAGCGTCAAGCGCGCCAAGGAGATCCTCGGCTATCTCGGCCTCGGCGACCGCATTACGCACCGCCCCGCCGAGCTGTCAGGCGGCGAGCAGCAGCGCGTCGCGATCGCCCGCGCGGTCGCCAATGCGCCGCGCGTGCTGCTGGCGGACGAGCCGACCGGCAATCTCGATCCGCACACCGCCGACCACGTGTTCCAGGCGCTGATGCAGCTGGTCAAGGCGACCAAGGTCTCGATGCTGATCGCGACCCACAACATGGAGCTCGCCGGCCGCATGGACCGGCGCGTGTCGCTGGCGAACGGCCAGGTCATCGAGCTCGAATAGCCAAAAGCCGAAAACAACCCCATGCACAGTAGACGGCCGCGGCCGGCTACATCAGGGGTGATCGGCCTCCAGCCCTCTGATAAATCAGGCCTATCAGCCGCGACAGCGCGTCGCCACAGCGGGCAGGCCAATCACGGCCTGATCACCGTCATCTTGAACGGCCCGCCATTGGCCGCGGCATGCGCGACAGCCTCGTTGACGTGATCGAGGTCGAAGTTCGTCGTCTGGTATTCGTCGAGCCGCAACAGGCCTGCGCGCACCATCGAGATCAGGCGGCCCGCCGCATCCGGCGGATACATCCAGACGCCATGGATGGAGATGCAGTTGCGCATGAGCCAGGGGTAGGGCAGCTCGAGCCCCGCACCGCCCGCCATGCCGACGCCGCCCATCAGCACGACGCGGCCGTAAGCGCGCACCGTCATGACCGCCGCGCGCACCACGTGGGTGCTGACCGAGGGCGGCATGATGTCGAGCACGCAGTCGATCGGTCCGCCTGCCGCGCGCTTCATCGCCTCGCGGTCGTCGTCCTCGTTGCCGGACAGCTTCACCGGCTTCACCCGCGCGCCGAAGCGGCGGACGAGATCGGCGATAACAGCCTCGTTGCGGCCGGGCGTCACCACGCAGGCCGCGCCCATCGCGAGCGCGACCGAGACGGCCGCGCTGCCGAAATTGCCGGTTGCCCCGCTCACCAGCACGGTCTCGCCCGGCTGAAGCTTTGCGGCGAGAAAGCCGCCATAGGGCACCAGCGCCGTTCCCAGCGCGCACCATTGCGAGGCTTCCTCAGGCGTGATCTGGCCGAGCTTCTTCACGTTCTCGGTCGGCACCCGCATCTGCTCGGCATAGGAGCCGTGGCGAAAATGCCGTTGCAGCTTCATGCCGCCGGGGCCGGCGGCGGTGAGCCCCTGCAGGGCGATGTCGGGCGCCACGACATCGTCGCGCGAACGCACCGTAGGATCGCAGAACACCCAGTCGCCCACGCTGAGCTTGGTGGCATCGGGCCCGATCGCGCGCACCCGGCCGATGGCGCCAGGGCCCGGAATGATCGGCAGATCGAGCGCATAGTTGCGCTCGCCGCTGAAGACCTCGTTCATGTAGGAGAGGACACGCGTGGCGACGACGTCGACGATGACCTCGCCGGTGCCGAGCACCGGGTCCGGAGCAGTCTCGACCACCAGCGGCGATCCCAGGGATTTGAGTACGGCAGCTTTCATGATGTTCACCTCAGAGACAGGTGATAGTCATATGAGGCGGCGCGGTGGGGACAAGAAGGCCTGGTATTATCCTAGTATTGAGGAGGCCCTGCATGCGATCGCGATATCCCTCAACGAAAGAGTGGTTCGCTGACCCCTGAGGGAGTGAAGGCGGGGAAACTACCTCGACCTCATCGGACCGTCTTCTGACGATTTGATTCAGCGCAAGGAAAACGGCTGGCGTTCTGATGCAAATGACCTTGGCTCCAAAGCGGGAGCAGGAGATGCTGGACACAACAACAGCCGAGCTTTCAAAATCTCAAACAGAACGGCGACACGTCGGTGATTTCGCTATTCCGTTCATCTTCTTTACACTCGCCGGCACAGCCATGATCGCATGGATCGCTGGTCTGGGCTGGCTGAGCTGGCGTATCTTAGCGTGGCTGCTATCCTGAGCCGACGAGCATGAACGCCATTTTTAGCGACTCCGCCATGGAGGTAATTTCGTTCAACAATCCGGTCGATCTCCGCCAGCGAAAGCTTCGGATTGCGGACATGCAAGCGCCCCTGGTATTATCCTAGTATTCCAAGACCCTCCATCCGCAGGAGCACGCCATGGCCGATCCCCGCCGCGTCGAGTTCGGCGATTTCCTCCGCTCCCGCCGCGAAAAGCTGTCGCCTAAGACCGTCGGGCTTCCTGCAGGCCAGCGGCGGCGCACCGCGGGGCTGCGCCGCGAGGAGGTGGCGCAACTCGCCGGCATTGGGGTCGACTGGTACATCCGCCTCGAGCAGGGGCGCACCGTCAGCCCGTCAGTCACGACCGTCGATGCGCTGGCGCGGGCGCTGCGGCTGAGCAAAACCGAGCACGCGCACCTCAAGGACCTCGCGCGCGATGGCGCGAGGGGTGCCTTCACCCGCGAAGTGGTTCCGCCGGCCATTCGGCGCCTGGTCGAAAGCCTGCCGCATCCAGCCTACATCACCGGACGGCGCTGGGACGTGCTGGCCTGGAACGAGGCCGCTGAGGAGATCTTCGCGTTCGGCCGGTTGCCGGAAGAGGATCGCAACACGCTGCTGTTGATGATGACCAACAAGAAGACGCGGAAGTCCTACGGTGCGGGCTGGGCTGACGTCGCCAAGCGCATGGTCGCGATGTTCCGCGCCACCCACGACGTCTGGGCCGGCGATCCCGCGTTCGCCGAATTGCTGACGCGCTTGCGCGCAGGCAGCCCCGAGTTCGTCAAATGGTGGGGCGCGCATGAGGTGCACGGCACCTTGTCGGGCCGCAAGACCATGACCCATCCGACCAAGGGCGTGCTGCATTTCGAGCACGCCAGCTTTCAGGCCAATGATGATCCGGCGCTGAAGCTGGTGATCTATACGCCGGTGTAGGCGGGCGGACTCGACGGCCCAGTGTTCACGTTTGTTTTGCGCCCAGCAAGATAGGGACGGTATCCCGGAGCTTGAGGGATTTCACCATGTCCTGCGTGATCGCCTTGTACATCTTGAAATGAGCCGTCTCGATGTGAGCTTTGTAAGCATCGATGTCGGTATAGATCTCGAACACGAAAACGTGCGCCGGATCCTGTTCGTCCGCCACTGCATATAATGCGAGCACTCCCGCTTCGAGCCGGACAGCAGCCTCGATCTGCTCCTTCACTGCCGCCCCGTAGGACTCGACCTGCGACGGCTCGATCTCGATCTCCGCGACTCGCACATAGGGCTGATGCATCTCATGAACTTTCTCTTGGGCTTTCTCTTGGGCTTTCTCTTGGTCTCCTGCGGGACCGGCCAAGGCGACTGTCAGCATCGACGCTGCAAGAACGAGACATTGTCTGGCGTCCATGTCGGCTTCTCGTCTGTGCTCCTTTGGCCGGCTTCCTCGATTACATCCGATATTGCTCGTCGTTAACCTTCTCCATCCAGTCGACATTCTTGCCGTCGAGGGATTCCTGGATTGCGATGTGCGTCATCGCCGTTGTCGGCGACGCGCCGTGCCAGTGCTTCAATCCCGGCGGAAACCAAACGACGTCGCCGGGGCGGATTTCCTCGACCGTGCCGCCCTCGCGCTGCACCCAACCCAGTCCTGCCGTGACGATCAGCGTCTGTCCAAGAGGGTGGGTGTGCCAGGCGGTACGGGCGCCGGGCTCGAACGTGACCTGACCCGCGCCGACGCGGGCAGGATCAGGAGCCTGGAAGAGCGCGTCCACGCGCACCGCGCCGGTGAACCAGTCCTGGGAGCCCTTTTGGGATGGGCGAGATCCGTTTCGCTTGATGTCGAGGTCCATGGCAAACTCCTTTGCTCCGGACGCAAGCGCCCGCGTGCATTCTCCTCCGATTGTCGCGGCGGCGCTGCCGCGGATGAGCACGCCTCTGCGCGCGATCACCGCGGACGTTTTTCGATCACGTCCTTGAAAACGGGCGCCGCGGAGAATGCATTGGGCCATCCGGCGTAGAAGGCGAGATGACCGAGCACTTCGCCGGCTTCCGCGCGCGTCAATCCGTTGTCCATCGCCCGGTTCAAATGGTAGGTGATCTGGGCGACTTGGCCCGTCGCGATGAGAGCGCTGACGGTGACCAGGCTGCGGTCCCGCGGTGCAAGATCGGGCCTCAGCCAGAGATCCCGGAAAAGTGCGTCGGTCGTGTATTGGACGAGGCTCGGTGTAATCTGGCCGAATTGTTCGCCGACGCGCGTTGCCCGCTCAGTCTCGGCCGCCTCGTCGAGAGGCAGCTGCGGCCCTGATGCCGGCGGAAGCTGATCGGCCCCGATATTGCGGCTCTTGAAGACCTCGCTCAATGCAGAGGTCGCACTCGTCGCGTTGGACCATCCGGTATAGAACGCCAGATGCGTGACGATTTCGGATATCTCGGCAGGCTTCACACCGACGTCGAGGGCAAGGGCGAGATAACGCGACAGTTCGACGGTCTGGTTGCGCGCGATGAGAGCCGCGACCGTGACGATGCTGCGGTTACGAGCAGAGAGACCGGCGCGCTTCCAGAGATCGTCGACCAGAAATTTCTGCCCGTACATCTCCAGCGCGGGTGCGACGGCGCGGACGTCTTCCGATTTCAACATGGGATCAGCTCCTTTGATGGCGGCCTATTCGGCGGCAGTCGCGCCGCCAATCCACAGACCGATGGAAAACAGAGTGGCTGCGCTCGGTTTCATTGCCGGCTTCCTTCGGCTGTGAACGGGTTTGCCAGCAACCACCACGCAACCAGCGCAGCACACAGCACCGTCAGGGCGCTGGCGAGAAACAGGACGTTCAGCCTCGCTCCGGTCGCGATCAAACCAAGCACGGGGCTGGCAAGTCCCTGGGCCAAGTCTAGAAAGGCCGTGTAGGCTCCCATCGCCATGCCGCGGCTCTGCGCTGGAACGCGGCGAACCGCCTCGACCCCGAAGCCCGGGTAGACCAGCGAAAAGCCGAACCCGGTGAGGGCCGCCCCTGCCAACGCCATTTCGGGTCGAACCGCCAGCCAGATCAGGATTTGGCCGACGGCTTCGATCAATGCGCAGGCTAGCGCAACCTTTGCGCCGCCGATCGCATCGGCCAAGTGACTGAAGCAGATCCGGGCCAAAATGAAGGCCGTAGCGTAAGCCGTATAGGCGAGCCACCCGTTGGCCCAGCCGCGGTTGGCGAATAGCAATGCAACGAACGTTGTCACCGCACCGAAGCCGACGCTTCCGAGCGCCGAGCCAAGGCCGGGCACCCAGACGGCACCGACCACTTCGGTGAACGAAGGGCGCGCGTGCTGGATCGGCGCGACCGTGGGAAGCGGTACGACGAGCAGCAGCTTCATCAACGGAGCCGCGGCCGTGGCGATCGCGATCGCTGCGAAGCCGTGGACGGCATAGAGCGCGGCGCCTGTGGGTGCACCGATCGCGAAGGCCGCGAACATCGCCGAACCAACCCAGGCAATGACCTTGCCTGTGCTACGGGCGTCGGCGAGCGCCAATCCCCAACTGACCGCTGCGGTGATGATGAAGCTCTCCGCCGCACCGAGCAGGCCTCGCCCCAGCAGGAGAATAGTTACAGAGGCCAGCGGCAGCTCGCTGAAATACAGCGAGAGCAGATAGAGCAGCCCGGAAGCCGCCGCCGCAACGAGACCAACGACCACGCCTCGCTTCGCTCCGCGGCGGTCCGAAAAGTGACCCGCCCACGGCCGCGAGATCAGCGAGGCTCCAAACTGGCTGCCCGCGACAACGCCCACAGCGAGCGTACCGAGCCCGAGACCGTCGTGCACGTGGAGCGGAAGCACGGGCATCGCGACACCGATGACCAGAAAGGCGACGAACACCACGCCCATGATCGGCAGCAAGTCCCCGGCGACCCGAGGACTCGCGGTCGGCTCTCGTAGAGCGGCTATTGACATGTCGACCTCGAAGTTCCCGCTGGGGGCCGGCGGTGGAGCATTGCGTGCCGGACACGGCGTTGCCGCCCGATGGCTGATCGGAACCTAGGCCTTTCGTCGTCCCGTGATTAGGTGATAAATTCCGAATGCAATCATTAGGGCAGCTAATCAATGCATCGGGACGACGCGAGCGACCTCCTGGCCTTCCTCGCTGTTGCGCGGGAGCGCAACTTCACGCGCGCCGCCTCGAAGCTCGGTATGACGCAATCCGCGCTCAGCCAGATCATCCGGAATCTGGAGGAACGGCTGGGCGTCCGGCTGCTGAACCGAACGACGCGGAGCGTCACACCGACCCAGGCCGGAGAACGGTTGTTCTTGAGCGTCGGACCCAAATTTACCGAGATGGATGCCGATCTTGCCGCGCTCGGCGAATTTCGTGAAAAGCCGGCGGGATTGGTCAGACTGACGGCGACAGAATATGCCGCCGCTGAAATCCTGTTGCCCGCGCTGAAAAAAGTCCTGCCGAAATACCCCGACATCCACGTCGAGATCATCATTGATTACGGTCTTACCAACATCGTGGCGCAGCAGGTGGATGCGGGCATTCGCCCGGGCGAGCTCGTTGCCAAGGATATGATTTCGGTCCGCGTCAGTCCCGATCTGCGGATGGCCGTCGTGGGATCGCCGTCCTACTTTGCCGAGCGCAAGCGCCCAAGAATTCCCCAGGATCTCACGCATCACAACTGCCTCAACCTTCGCCTACCGACCCACGGTGGCAGCCTCTATGCGTGGGAGTTCGAGAAGAATGGGCGAGAGCTCAATGTGCGCGTCGAGGGACAGCTGGTGTTCAACAGCGCGGGCCTCCTCCTGGATGGAGCACTCAAGGGATTGGGACTCGCCTACCTGACGGAGGGACACGTGCAGCCCTACGTTTCGCAAGGACGGCTGGTCAGGGTCCTGTCCGATTGGTGTCCGCCATTCTCCGGCTATCACCTCTATTATCCCAGCAGGCGCCAGCCTTCGCAGGCGTTTTCGCTGCTCGTCGAGGCTCTCAGGCATCGTGGGAAATAGCATCGGCCTCTCGGCGGGCTGAGGCCGTGAAGTCCGAGAAGGCCAGTGAACCGTTTTGCGACACCACGAAGTTTCGGAGCAGGTTCGTCATTCGAACCAGTGGCGGGGCCGCGGACATGCGCCAGCGGGGGGTACGCGGGATTGCAGCAACTCGCGTCGGCCTTTGAACAACGAGTAGAAACGCCAGGGCGAATGGTTCTTGCCATTTAAAGACCGAGTAGTCTATATATGTGCCTATGCGCCGCCAGACCTCAGAGCCGTTGCCCCGTGGCCGTCCCCGGACGTTCGACACGGAGGCTGCCGTCGAACGCGCGATGAATGTGTTCTGGACGCGCGGCTATCACGCCACGGCGCTGCCTGATCTTCTTCGGGCGACCAAGCTCTCGCGCGGCAGCCTTTATGCCGCCTTCGGTGACAAGCACTCGCTCTTTCTGCGTGCACTTGATCGCTACATTGCCGATGCCCTCGCTCGGATGGACGTCGAGTTTGCCCCTCATAGAGAGCCGGTCGACGGCTTGCGGGCGTACTTCGCCGGCTATGTCGAGCGCAACAGCGGCGCCAATGGTCGGCGCGGATGCCTGCTGGTCGCCACGGCCATGGAGCTGGCTGGCCGCGATGCCGAGGTTGACCGTCGCATCGCGAGCTTTTTCAAAGCCATGGAGGCGAGGGTGGCTGATGCACTGTCCCGTGCGAAGGCCGCGGGCAAGTTGGCCGATGGCGTCGAGCCTTCGAGTGCCGCACGAATTATCGTCTGTTTCGTCGAGGGCATGCGGGTGGTCGGGAAAACGGCTCCGACACGGGTCATTTCGCAAGCCACCGTTGACGCTTTGCTCGATCGCTTCATCAGGTAAACACGCCATGGACGCTCCCGCTGGTCGCACGTCAATATCTGGACCGAATGGTCTTGAAAGTAACGGTGCCATGTCGACCATCCAGGTCGTCTGTGCCGTGGCCGTCCCCTTGCTCTGGGGTTATCAGTTCGTGGTCATCAAGGTCGGCGTGACGGAATTTCCGCCGCTCTTCTTCCTCGCACTGCGCTTTATGGTCATCGCGCTGCTGCTCGTTCCTTTCGTCAGGCGGCCGACGCGGCAACAATTCGGTCCCGTCGCTGCCATTTCGCTGTTCCTCGGCGGACTGAATTTCGGGCTCTTCTATGTCGGTCTCGGGCTCGGCTCGGGAAGCCTGTCGGCCGTCGCGTACCAGCTTGCCCCGCCCTTCACCGTCCTGTTGGCCTGGCCGCTGCTGGCGGAGAAGCCGTCGCTCACCACCTCCGGCGGCGTCGTGATCGCGTTCGCCGGCGTGGCCGTGCTCGCTGCGGGGCCGGGCCTGTCGGCCAACGCGCTTCCGCTGCTGCTCGTGGTCGGAGCCGCATTCGCGTTCGCGGTGTCCAACGTCCTGACCAAGCGCTATGGCCCTTTCGATCCGCTGATGCTGATGGGGTGGTCGTCGCTGCTCACGGTGCCGCAGGTGCTGGTGATGTCGTTGCTGCTCGAGCATGGACAGCTCGCAAGCCTCGTCGTCGCGGATGAACGTGGTTGGCTGGCGCTGGCCTACACGATCTTCATCGGAGGGATTGTCGGATTCGGCCTTTGGTTCTGGCTGATCGCCCGATGCTCCATGGGCCGCGTTGCGCCGTTCGGCCTGCTGCTGCCGGTGTTCGCCTTGATATCGAGTGTGTTGTTCCTCGGTGAGCACGTGACGCCAAAGCTGGTCGTCGGCGGGCTGCTCGCGATATCAGGTGTTGCCATGACACAGGTGCGAGCGGCCTCTCGTCCGTAAGAGGGACAGCGGCGAAGGACCTTGTCCACTGAGCCTCTTTGCGAAACGACGACGTTTCGGGGTAGGTTCGTCGGCACTATCAGATATCGTTTGGAGCTCGCCTGTGACCATCGCCCTCAAGGGCATCATTCCCGTGATGCTGACGCCGTTCACCGAAGCGAACACGATCGATTATTCCGGCCTCGAACGGCTGATCGAATGGTATGTCGCCAATGGTGCCGACGCTTTGTTTGCGGTCGCCCAGTCGAGCGAGATGCAGTTCCTGACGCTGGACGCGCGCGTCGCGCTGGCGCGGTTTGTCGCCAAGACCGCGGCCGGCCGGCTTCCGGTCATCGCCTCAGGCCATATCAGCGATTCCAGGGAAGACCAGCTCGCTGAGCTGTCGTCGATCGCGAAGACTGGCGTCGACGGATTGGTGCTGGTGACGAACCGTCTCGCCTCGCGCGATCCGGCGGGAACTGACTTCACCGCCAATCTGACCTGGCTGCTCGACCGGCTGCCCAAGGACATGACGCTCGGCCTCTATGAATGCCCGGCGCCGTTCCGCCGACTGCTTTCCGACGACGAGCTGGCCTTTTGCGCCGACAGCGGCCGCTTTGCCATTCTCAAGGACGTCTCGTGTGATTTGCCGACCGTGCAACGCCGGGTCAAGCTGACCAGCGGCTCGCCGCTGACCATCGTCAATGCCAATGCGGCGATCGCCTTCGATGCGATGAAGTCGGGCGCTCCCGGCTTTACCGGCGTGTTCACGAACTTCCACCCGGATCTCTACAAATGGCTGTTGACGCGGCACCAGAAGCATCCGCAGCTTGCGACCGAGCTTTCGGTGTATCTGGCGCTCGCTGCGATGGCGGAGCCTATGGGCTATCCGAAACTGGCAAAACTCTATCACCAGCGGCTCGGCACCTTTTCCTGGATCGAGAGCCGGGCGGTCGACTTCGACATCCGCGAGCGGTTCTGGGCGCTGGATGCACTGATCGACAAGATCGTCGAGGGACAGGAGTCGTTCCGCGCGAGAATCGCGGCGACGCGCTGAGCAGGGCGCACGAGACCGCCGGAATCTCGATGGAGTCAGGGCGACGGCGCGGCCGATGGTGTTGCCGTGGTCTTCGGCGGAGGAATTGCCGGCCAAGGGGGCTTCTGGCTCGTCGTCGCCGGTGGGCATGTTTCCTCGAGCTGCGTCCAGGCCGAAGGCAGGCCGGTGGTGTCGATGTCGAACTTTGCCGTGTCTGCCGTTTCGTCCGGCTTCTGCGTGGTCTCACGGACATGCAGGGCGCGGGACGCCATGACCGCTCTGAACCTGCCGAAATCGAGCGAGCCGCTCCACACTTCGTACTTGCCTGACCGCAGCGGACGTCCTCCCGCTTCCTCGGTGGGGGCGGCATCCGCCGTCATCATGATGGTGCGCTGGCCGCTCGCCGTCTCGTCGATCTCGGCCGCGAACATCAGCGGCACGCGAGTTTTGCTGTCGCAGTACAGGCGCCATTCCATGGTTCGGAACGACGGGCCGTTGTCGCTTCTGAGCGTCGCGAACTTGCTGATATAGGGCCGGGCTCCCTTCACCAGCCGCCACATCGTCTCGGCCAAGGGCCGCTTGTCGATGTTGAACCTGTCGAGCTCGGTGCGCGTCAGCATGTGCAGGTTTTCAAACTTCACACTATGAATTAGATCGTCAAGCTCGCGGCTGATGCCCATCGCTACGATATAGGCCGCGCGCTCGTGGTCGGCGCTTGCGGTCCGACGCTGCCTGAATTCGGCGAGCAATGCCTCGGGCGGATGGCCGTGAATCGCGAAGACGAGCCGAGAATTATGAACCCCCAGCGCAGCGTCGGGCGCCACTTCGCGCGATGTCGCGCCGAGAAACACGTAGCCGCAGGCCGAGTTGCACATCGCATGATAGGTGGTGAGCTCGGCCTCGATCTCGCCGCCTGCGTTCTTCGCCTTCAGGCAGGCGGCGTCAACCTGCGTGCCTGCGGCACACGCTGTTGCAATCGTCTGGCCGACGCGGGCAACCGCCTTGCGGCTACGAAGGAGCCGCCCGATGACATAGGACTGCTCCACATTGCCGCCGGGCGAATGCAGGTAGATCGGGCGCTGCGTGTCCTTGACGCCGGCGAGGAAGCGGCGAACGCGCGACGCCGCGTTCGCGTCGATCTCGCCCTCGATGGCGATCCAGCGGTCGCAGCCCGGTCCGCATGCGCCAGGTGCGCCCTTCGCAAGATAGATCGTCAGATTGGAGGCAAATCCGGCTTTCTCGGCCGCCGTCTGCTCCGCGCACAATGCAGTGGGAATCGTCAGGGAGGCCAAGAGGAGCAGAACGCGGACAAGCATGGAATGAGGAAGCCGATGTGATGAAGGACGTGAGCCAACGTTACAGGACGATCGGAGCCGCCACAACTTTTAGTGGCACGCTGGCGCGCTGTGATGCGATGTGGCCGCGGCCCTCCCGGTTGAGATGCGCGCAGACTGTTTGCGCGCCTTCATGGAGAAGTCCCACGCAATTCGCATCTCGCCCTTGGACGCTTCAGCGCTGTTGCGCTGTGATGATCTGGCGCAACGAGGCGAGGAGAGCGCGGTCGTGATCGCGCCGTCCTTGCGCGTTCCGCCTTGGCAATAAGAGCAGCGCGTCACGTGCTCGCACGCGAGGTGAATGCAAATGTGGCGATCGCGTGCGACAATGTGGCAGCAATGCGGAGAGAAAACGCGCTTCGCTTTTCCAATCACAGAATCGTGCGTGCGGCGTCGTTACGCGGGTTCCCAACGCAATGCGCAGCTTCAACGCTGGAATCGCTGAACACTCTTGTTTCAAAGGGTTTCCACGCACGCGTTGCTAAACACTCGGTAATGAAACCGGGCCCTTTGGCGTGAACTGTTGCGTCGGAGTTACAGCAATTCCGTCGATCACTGTTATGACGTCGCCACGGCCCGGGGGCCTAACGACGAAACTGGAACGGGATTCAAATGAACAAGAATTTGTTGCTCGCTGCTGTGAGCCTTGTCGCGATCAGCGCGACTGCGCCGGCGCTGGCTGCTGACCTCGCTGCGCGTCCTTACACCAAGGCGCCGGCGATGATCGCCACGGTCTATGACTGGAGCGGCTTCTACATCGGTATCAACGGCGGCGGCGCTTCGGCGCACACGACCTGGGATCAGACCGCTCCGCTGGTGGCCGGTGAAGGTTCCCACAACGCCACGGGCGGCACGGTCGGTGGCCAGGTCGGCTATCGCTGGCAGTCGGCGCAGTGGGTGTTCGGTCTCGAAGGCCAGGGCAACTGGGCTGACTTCTCGGGCGACAATCTCAGCGCTGTGACGGGCTTCACCGATCGCTCGAAGATCGATTCGTTCGGTCTGCTCACCGGTCAGGTCGGCTACGCCTGGAACAACGTCCTGCTCTACGTGAAGGGCGGTGCGGCTGTGGTTGGCACCAAGAACGAGCTGCGCGCCGCCGGCACGACCTTCGCTTCGGTCAGCGACACCCGCTGGGGCGGCACCGTCGGTGCGGGCCTGGAGTTCGGATTCGCTCCGAACTGGTCGGTTGGCGTCGAGTACAACCACATCTTCCTGTCCGGCAAGGATGTCACCTTCGCCGGCTTCCAGACCGACCACATCAAGCAGGACGTCGACATGGGCCTCGTCCGCCTGAACTACAAGTTCGGTGGCCCGGTCATCGCCAAGTACTGAGTACTGAGAATAATCGCTCTGGAACGGGCGATTGTGGAAAGCCCCGGCCTTGCGCCGGGGCTTTTTGTTGCGTGGATTCAGCGAGTTAACCATTTCATTTTGAAGCGCCTGAGTTTGCTTGACTCCATAGAACGAAATGAGAACAATGTTCCTCATACGTTCTGGTGATGGAGCAAGCCATGTTCAGGATTTTCGTGGAAGAAGCCGCTGCACTGACGTCGATCGCACTGTTTGTCGGGATGATCGCGATCTGGGCTCAGGTCATACCGCAGCTGTGATCCCGCAGCTCCAGGCCCCTTGGGGAAAACCGGGATGAGACGGCGAAGCGGCAGCTACAGCGTGGACTCTGGCGCGGCGAGCCCCCACCATTGTGAGGCGAGTCGGCAAGGGTACTCCAATGGCGAGTGGATGATGATCCCGACGCCGGCGACCGCTCCATCTCATCTGCAAGAGGCCGTTACGCGACCATGCCGAGCGCCGGATTTGTCCACCTTCACGTTCACTCGGCCTATTCGCTGCTCAAGGGCTCGATCAAGATCGCCAAGCTCGGCGAGCTCGCGAAGAAGGACCACCAGCCCGCGCTGGCGCTGACCGATACCGACAATCTATTCGGTGCGCTCGAATTCTCCGACAAGATGGCAGGCTACGGCATCCAGCCGATCGTCGGCCTGGAACTCGCGATCGATTTCGGCGACCAGGATCCCAGCGCGCGCAACGCGCTGCCGCCTTCGCGCGTGGTGCTGCTGGCAGCGCAGGAGCGCGGTTATCGCAGCCTGATGCGGCTGAATTCGCGCGCCTTCCTCGAATCCCCTGACAGCCACGCGCCGTTCATCAAGTTCGATTGGTTCGACGGCGAGACCGAAGGCCTGATCGCGCTGACCGGCGGCCCTGATGGCCCGATCTCGTTGGCGCTGGCGAGCGGCCAGGCCGAGGTTGCGGCCGCGCGCTGCGAGCGTCTCGCCGGCCTGTTCGGCGATCGCCTCTATGTCGAGCTGCAGCGCCACAACGTCGACAAGGAACGGCGCATCGAGAGCGGGCTGATCGACATCGCCTACGCCAAAGGCCTGCCGCTGGTCGCGACCAACGAGCCGTATTTCGCGTCGACCGACGATTATGAGGCGCATGACGCGCTGCTCTGCATCGCCGGCGGCCGGCTGATCGCGGAGAGCGAGCGCGAGCAGCTCACGCCCGATCACCGCTTCAAGACCCGCGCCGAGATGGCGGTGCTGTTCGCGGACATTCCGGAAGCGCTGGCATCCACCGTCGAGATCGCCGAGCGCTGCTCGTTCCGCCCGATGACGCGCAAGCCGATCCTGCCGTTCTTCACGGTCGGTGCCGCGGCAAGCACGGACGCGGCCGCGGTCGAGGCGGCGGAGCTGAAGCGGCAGGCGGAGGAGGGGCTCGCCAATCGCCTGCGCGTGCACGGACTGTCGCAGGGCACGAGCGAGGAAGATTACAACGAGCGTCTGGCGTTCGAGCTCGACGTCATCCTGCGCATGAAGTACGCGGGCTACTTCCTGATCGTGTCCGACTTCATCAAATGGGCGAAGTCTCAGGGCATTCCGGTCGGCCCCGGCCGCGGCTCCGGCGCAGGCTCGCTGGTGGCGTGGGCCTTGACCATCACCGACCTCGACCCGATCAAGTTCGGCCTGCTGTTCGAGCGCTTCCTCAATCCCGAGCGCGTCTCGATGCCGGACTTCGACATCGACTTCTGCCAGGATCGCCGCGGCGAGGTGATCAGGTACGTCCAGGAACGCTATGGCCGCGATCAGGTCGCGCAGATCATCACCTTCGGTACGCTGCAGGCCCGCGGCGTGCTGCGCGACGTCGGCCGTGTGCTGCAAATGCCCTACGGCCAGGTCGACAAGCTCACCAAGCTCGTGCCGCAGAATCCGGCGGCGCCTGTCACGCTCGCGGCCGCGATCGAGAGCGAGCCGAAGCTGCAGGCCTTCCGCGATGAAGATCCGATCGTGGCGCGCGCCTTCGACATCGCCCAGCGCCTCGAAGGCCTGACCCGTCACGCCTCGACCCACGCGGCCGGCATCGTGATCGGCGATCGTCCGTTGAGCGAGCTGGTGCCGCTCTACCGCGATCCGAAATCCGACATGCCGGTGACCCAGTTCAACATGAAATGGGTCGAGCCGGCCGGCCTCGTGAAGTTCGACTTCCTCGGCCTGAAGACGCTGACCGTGCTCGACGTCGCCTGCAAGCTGCTCAAGCCGCGCGACATCCATGTCGATCTCGCCACGCTGCCGATCGACGATGCCGAGAGCTACCAGATGCTGGCGCGCGGCGAGGTGGTCGGCGTGTTCCAGGTTGAAAGCCAGGGCATGCGGCGCGCGCTGGTCGACATGCGGCCCGACCGTTTCGAGGACATCATCGCGCTGGTCGCGCTGTATCGCCCGGGCCCGATGGCGAACATCCCGACCTATTGCGCGCGCAAGCACGGCGACGAGGAGCCGGAATATCTGCACCCCGTGCTCGAGCCGATCCTGAAGGAGACCTTCGGCGTCATCATCTACCAGGAACAGGTGATGCAGATCGCGCAGGTGATGTCGGGCTATTCGCTCGGCGACGCCGATCTCCTGCGCCGCGCCATGGGTAAGAAGATCCGCGCCGAGATGGACAAGCAGCGCGACATCTTCGTCGCGGGCGCGGTGAAGAACGGCGTGCCGAAGGGGCAGGCCGAGACCATCTTCGAACTGCTCGCCAAGTTCGCCGACTACGGCTTCAACAAGAGCCACGCGGCGGCCTACGCGCTGGTGTCCTACCACACCGCCTACATGAAGGCGCATTATCCGGTGGAGTTCATCGCAGCGTCGATGACGCTCGATCTGAACAATACGGACAAGCTCTCCGAATTCCGCTCCGAGGCGCAGCGCCTCGGCATCAAGGTCGAGCCGCCGAACATCAACCGCTCCGGCGCGACCTTCGAGGTCGGCGACAAGGTCATCTATTACGCGCTCGCCGCGCTCAAGGGCGTCGGCATCCAGGCCATCGACCAGATCATCGAGGAGCGGACCAAGCGCGGCCTGTTCACCTCGCTCGCCGACTTCGCCGCACGCGTCAATCCGCGCGCGATCAACAAGCGCATCATCGAGAGTCTCGCTGCCGCCGGCGCCTTCGACACGCTGGAGCCGAACCGCGCCCGTGTTTTCGCCGGCGCGGATTCGATTCTGGCCGCTTGCCAGCGCGCGCATCAGGCCGAGACCAGCGGCCAGAACGACATGTTCGGCATGGCGGCAGATGCGCCGACCATCATGCTGCCGCAGATCGAGCCGTGGCTGCCGGCCGAAAAACTCCGCCGCGAATACGACGCCGTCGGCTTCTTCCTGTCGGGCCATCCGCTCGATGATTACGCCACCGTGTTGAAGCGGCTGCGGGTGCAGTCGTGGGCGGAATTCTCGCGCGCGGTGAAGACCGGCGCCACCGCGGGCAAGGTTGCAGCGACGGTGGTATCGCGCATGGAGCGGCGCACCAAGACCGGCAACAAGATGGGCATCATGGGGTTGTCCGATCCCACGGGCCATTTCGAGGCCGTGCTGTTCTCCGAAGGCCTTGCACAATATCGCGATGTGCTGGAGCCGGGCGCGGCCGTGCTGCTGCAGCTCGGTGCGGAATTGCAGGGCGAGGACGTCCGCGCCCGCGTGCTGCATGCCGAGCCGCTCGATGACGCTGCCGCCAAGACACAGAAGGGCCTGCGCATCTTCGTGCGCGATACCAAGCCGCTGGACTCGATCGCCAAGCGCCTGGCCGGCCCCGAAGCCGCAGGCACGAATGCCGCCGCACCAAAAATCGGCAGCCCCGGCATCGCACCGCGCTCCAACGGCGACGGCGAGGTCTCGCTGGTGATGATGCTCGACCTCGAGACCGAGGTCGAGATGAAGCTGCCCGGGCGCTTCAAGGTCTCGCCGCAGATCGCCGGTGCCATCAAGGCGGTGGCCGGCGTGGTGGATGTGCAGCAGATATAGCCGTGCTGCCGCGCAATTGCGCGTGAGCCCGGCGGGCGCGGTAAACGCAAACACGCCGTTGCAACCAGACGATGTTTCCGGCTAGCATGCCTTCGGGGAATAAAGTTCGGGGGCGTGATGTTGTTGCGTGGACTGGTGCTGCTCGTGGCTGCGGCGTTGCTGTGCGGCTGTGAGACGACTGCTCGAAGCGGGCTGGATTATGCGGACACGCTGCGGAAGATCGGGCCACCGAAAGCGGGCCAGGCGCGCATCGTTGTGCTTCGCGAAAAGGGTTATGGCGGTCTTGCCGATGCGGGCTGGGGATTTAAGCTTGATGGCACGCCGCTCTCGGGGCTGAAGACCGGCACCTACGTCTATGCTGATCGTCCGGCAGGTCTGCATTGGTTCGTGGCGGAGGAGGCAGGCTTTCCCGGCGTCACGCACGTCGAGTTTACTGCGCGTTCGGGGGAGACCTTGTTTTTCGTCGCCCGCGTGAGCGAACGCAAGAACGCCGTGATCGCAAATGCCAGTACGGGATTGCTGGGCTATGGTCTCACACTCGCAATGACCTCCGGCTACAAGAACCAGGGGCCCGTCGATTTCCTGGCGCTGGATGAAGCGGCGGCACGAACGACGATCGCCGAGCTGAAGCTGGCCCAGGCCGAGTAGGTGCGGAGCAGGGCGACTCCGGGGTTCGTGACGTCGTCGCAGCAGGGATGTAAGATAGCGCGTCTGCGCTGATCCCGTCGGAACGGTCGAGGAGACCAATCATGTGCGACCAATGCCCTGAAGATCGCTCCAATCATGCAGTGCCTTCACGCCGGTCTGCGATACTGCTCGGAGCCTCTGTGCTGGGCACCGTCTTCGCCGATCGCGCCTTCGCCAAGGAGCACAAGGCGCCGCCCAAGCCGCAGAATGTGCTGGCGCCGGACGCGGCGCTGAAGCGGCTAATGGACGGCAATGCCCGCTACGTCGACGGCGTCACGCGGCGCCACGATTTCAAGCACGAGCGTGAGGCGTTGGCCGGCGGGCAGAATCCGTTCGCGGCAGTGCTGAGCTGCGCCGACTCGCGCATCGCGCCGGAGTACGCGTTTGACACCGGACGCGGCGATCTCTTCGTCTGCCGTGTCGCAGGCAATTTTGCCGGCACCGAGACCATCGCCAGCATGGAATACGCGGTCGCGGTGCTCAATACGCCGCTGATCCTCGTGCTCGGCCATGACGCTTGCGGTGCGGTCGATGCAACGCTGAAGGCGATCAAGGACGACAAGCCGCCGCCGGGACATATCCCCTCGCTGGTCGATGCGATTGCGCCGGCTGCAAAGGCCGCGATGCAACAGGGCGGGGACACGCTCGACAAGGCGATCCGCCAGAACGTGATCGACAATGTCGCGAAGCTGAAGGCGGCGGCGCCGATCCTCAACGCGGCCGTGGAGCAGGGCAAGCTGAAGATCGCCGGCGGCATCTACCGGCTCTCGACGGGAACAGTGGATCTGATCGCGCAAGGCTAAGGCAAAGGCATAGGCGGAAGCTTACGCGGAGCTGACGCGAGCTGGCGGGATCGGCAGATGCCATGGCGCCGCCTCAATCCGAGCCTTTCGTTCAAGTGCCGTTCAGACGGCCGCGCGTCTGATGCGTGGTGGACACTCAACAACAATAATGGGCAGCAAGCCATGCGCGGGACACACAAGGCCTTCCTCTGCTTCCTTCTACCGATCCTGCTTGTTGCAGGCGTGATTGCTCCGGCGCGCGCGCAGCAGCAGGAAAAGCGCATCGCGCTCGTGGTCGGCAACGGCGCCTATTCCAAGTCGCCGCTGGCAACCACCGCCAATGATGCCGGCCTGATCGCGCAGACGCTGCAGGCCGCGGGCTTCGACGTGGTCGGCGCGCGCGATCTCGATGGCGACACGCTGCGCAAGAGTCTGCGTGACTTCATCCAGAAGGCGCAGGCCTCGGGACCCGGCACCGTCGCGATGATCTATCTGTCCGGCTACGGCGTGCAGCTGGCCGGCGAGAACTATTTCATCCCCGTCGACTCCAACATCACGCGGGACACCGACATTCCGACCGAGGCGCTTCGCCTCAGCGACTATGCCCGCCAGCTTGCCGCCATCCAGCTCAAGGCCAACATCATCGTGCTCGACGCCGCGCGGGCGCAGCCCTTCGTCGAGGGCGGCCAGCAGCCGATCGCGAGCGGACTGGCGCTGGTCGAGCCGGATCCGAACATGCTGATCGCCTTCAATGCGGCGCCGGGCACGGTGGCCCCAGAGGAGCCGGGACCCTACGGTATCTATGCGCAGTCGCTTGCCGAGATGATCCGCACCGGCGGCCTGTCGTTGCCTGAGGTGTTCGACCGTGTCCGCCTGCGCGTCAATGAGTCCTCGAAAGGCGCACAGGTGCCGTGGGACGACCAGAAGGTCTCCGCACAGTTCACCTTCTTCGATCGCGCTCCCGACGCGCCGCCGCCAGCGGCCGCGCCCGACCAGGTCGCGGCGATCCGCAACAGGCCGATTCGCGATCTCGGCGTGCAGGATGCCTATGCCGCCGCGCTCGAGCGCGACACGCTGCCGGCCTATGAGGATTTTCTCGCAGCCTATCCCGGCGATCCCCTGGCCAAGCGCGTGATGGCCATCGTCGCGGCGCGCCGCGAGGCGATCACCTGGCGGCGGTCCTATCGCGCCGACACGCCGGATGCCTATTGGTCGTATCTGCGCCGCTATCCGCGCGGGCCGCATGCGGGCGATGCAAGGCGCAGGCTCGCAATCCTGACCGCGCCGCTCGAGCCGCCGCCGACTTTCGCGATGATGGACTATGACGTGCCGCCGCCGCCGCCGGAGGAGGTCGTCTATGTCGACCGTCCGGTGCTATATTTCAGCGATCCTGTGTTCGACTTCGTGCCGCCGCCGCCGCCGCCGATCTATTTCTGTCCGCCGCCGCCGCCTGACTTCGTGGTGCTGCCGCCGCCGCTGCCGGTGGTCGGCTTGTTCGTGCTGCCGCAGCCGGTCTTCGTGCCGATCCCGGCGTTCTACAGTCCGCCGGTTTATGTCACGCCGCCGCCGAACAACATCATCTTCAACAACATTCATAACACCACGGTCATCAACACCGTGATCAACCAGCCACCGGCGCCGCTGCCGGCCGGCAACGCGGCTGCGGCCGCAGCCATTGCCGCCAACGGACCGGGGCGCCCGAGCGGGATGACGCAGGTGCCGACGGTCGTGAAGCAGCAGGCGCAACAGATCCAGGCCAATCCGAACCAGCCGCTCAAGCCGAGCCAGGCGGCGCTCGTCAGCAACCCCACGGCAAAGCCGGCGGCGATGAAGGTGATGCAGGTTCACGCGACGCCGACCGCGGTCACTCCGTCTACGGCGGCGCCCGGCCATGCGTTGCCGGGCTTCCAGAACCCGCCGGCCGCGCCAGCCGGTGCGGCCCAGGCCCCCAACGGTAAACTGGCGCCGACGGCAAATGCGCCGGCCAGTGGCCAGCCGCCGGCCCATCCCGCTACGTCGGCCGCGCCCACCACCACAACTGCTCCGGCCAACGCCGCAACCACGCCGGCTTCCAAGCCGCCCGTGGCGCAAACACCGCCGACGGGCGCGCCGGATCCGCATGCCAAATCACTGGCGCATGAGCCGCCCGTCACGCCGCCGACCACGACCCCGGCAGGCAAGCCGGGCGTGACCACGACCAATGTGACCAATGGAAAGCCGACGCAGCCGTCGCCGCCCGTCGCCGCGCACGAGCCGATCAAGCCGCAGGGCCAGCGGCCCGCAACGCCATCGCCCGCGCAGGTAACAAGGCCGCCGCCGCCGGCGCCGCACCCGCAGGCGCTCGCAAGGCCGACGCCTCCACCTCCGCCACACGTGGCGCCGCCTCCGCCGCGGGTAGCGCCCCCGCCGCCGCGGGTGGCCGCGCCGCCCCCGCCACCGCGCCCGCCGGTTGCAGCCGCACGGCCCGCTCCGCCGCCGCCGCCCGTGGCCAGGCCGGCGCCCCCACCGCCGCCGCCGCGAATGGCGGTCGCGCCGCCCCCGCCGCCGCGTCCGGCCGCACCGCCGCCACGACCGCCTGCACCGCCGCCAGCGGCGAAAAAGTGTCCGCCCAACCAGCCCAAGTGCTAGCGGACAGGGCGCAAATCCCGAAAAAGGCCTTTCGCGAGCGGTAAAAGCCCCGAAAGGCCCTTATTTCCTTGCTTCTGGCCGAAATGGCGCTATATAGCGCGCCATCTCACACGGAAGCATGGCTCACAAGGCCGTCCGGTGGCAGCCGGGGCGACATCGCTCCGTTTTGCTCACACGCTTCCGGAGGAACCAACCGGAGAATTAGAACGATGGCACTACCCGATTTCACTATGCGTCAGCTGCTCGAAGCTGGCGTGCACTTTGGTCACCAGTCTCACCGCTGGAATCCGAAAATGGCTCCGTTCATTTTCGGCACCCGTAACAACATCCACATCGTCGACCTCGCTCAGACCGTGCCGTTGCTGCACACGGCTCTTCAGGCCGTCAGTGACACCGTCGCCAAGGGCGGCCGCATCCTGTTCGTCGGCACCAAGCGCCAGGCGCAGGATGGCGTTGCCGATGCGGCCAAGCGCTGCGCGCAGTATTTCGTCAATTCGCGCTGGCTCGGCGGCACGCTGACCAACTGGAAGACGATCTCGGCCTCGATCAAGCGCCTGCGTCACCTCGACGAAGTGCTGGCCAGCGGCGACGCCAGTTCCTACACCAAGAAGGAGCGCCTGACGCTCCAGCGCGAGCGCGACAAGCTCGACCGCTCGCTCGGTGGCATCAAGGACATGGGCGGTCTGCCCGACATGATCTTCGTGATCGACACCAACAAGGAAGACATCGCGATCCAGGAAGCCCAGCGGCTCAACATCCCGGTCGCCGCGATCGTCGATACCAATTCGGATCCGAAGGGCATCACCTATGTGGTGCCCGGCAATGACGATGCCGGTCGCGCGATCTCGCTCTATTGCGACCTGATCGCGCGTGCCGCAATCGACGGCATCGGACGCGCCCAGGGCGATTCCGGCATCGACGTCGGTGCTTCGGTTCGTCCGGTCGCCGAAGAGCTGCCCTCGACGGCTGGCTTCCAGGGCCTTGCCGGTCCGCGCGGCACCGCCGACGACCTCAAGAAGCTCCCGGGCGTGTCGGGCGCGATCGAGAAGAAGTTCAACGACCTCGGCATCTTCCACTTCTGGCAGCTGGCTGAGCTCGACCACGACACCGCACACACGATCGGCGAAGAAGTCGGTCTGCCGAGCCGCGCGGATGCCTGGGTGGCCAAGGCCAAGGCGCTGACCGCGGAAGCGGAATAGTCAAAACGGCGATGGGTTGGCCGGACCGGATCCGGCCACCATTTCATTCAGTTGACGCGAATTCCTGAGATGGACCGCGGCGGGGCAATTGGAGCCACGCCGCGGCAAACCGGCAGGCAAGAAGGATTTTCAACGATGGCAACGATCACTGCTGCGATGGTCAAGGATCTGCGCGAGTCCACCGGCGCAGGCATGATGGACTGCAAGGCCGCGCTGACCGAGAACGACGGCAACATGGAAGCTGCGCAGGATTGGCTGCGCAAGAAGGGCCTGTCCAAGGCCGCCAAGAAGTCGGGCCGCGTCGCGGCCGAAGGCCTCATCGGCGCGCTCACCAAGGGCAACAAGGGCGTCGTGGTCGAGGTCAACTCCGAGACCGATTTCGTCGCGCGTAACGGCCAGTTCCAGGGCCTGGTCAAGATGGTCGCCCAGGTCGCTTTCGACGCCGGCGCCGATGTCGAGAAGATCAAGGCCGCCAAGGTCGGCGACGTCACGGTGGAAGCCGCGATCAACGACGCGATCGCGACCATCGGCGAGAACATGACGCTGCGCCGCGCGGCTTCGCTCGAAGTGAGCCAGGGCGTGGTGTCGAGCTACGTCCACGGTGCGGTCGTCGACGGTGCCGGCAAGATGGGCGTGATCGTGGCGCTGGAATCGCCCGGCAAGGCCGACGAGCTCGCAGCGCTCGGCCGCCAGATCGCGATGCATGTCGCCGCCGCCAACCCGCTTGCGCTGGACCCGTCCGGTCTCGATCCGGCCGTCGTCAAGCGCGAGAAGGACGTGCTCGCCGACAAATATCGCCAGCAGGGCAAGCCCGAGAACGTGATTGAGAAGATCGTCGAGTCCGGCCTGAAGACCTACTACAAGGAAGTGTGCCTGCTCGAGCAGGCCTTCATCCACGACACCGGCAAGTCGGTGGCGCAGGCGGTGAAGGAAGCCGAGGGCAAGGTCGGCGGCGCCGTGAAGATCGCGGGCTTCGTGCGCTATGCTCTCGGTGAGGGAATCGAGAAGCAGGAATCGGACTTCGCGGCTGAGGTCGCGGCGGCCAGCGGCAAGAAGTAAGCGCCGGAACGTTCCTTCCGGCGTGCCGCCGGAAGCGGCGCCCGGACGAGGAAAGTGCTCATGACTGATCCGGTCTATCGTCGCGTCGTGATCAAGCTATCCGGCGAATATCTCGCAGGACAGCAGGGGTTTGGCATCGATCAGCCGACCATGGACCGGGTTGCGGATGATCTGATCGCGGCCCGCCAGCTCGGATGCGAGGTGGCGGTCGTGATCGGCGGCGGCAATATTTTCCGCGGCGTCGAGGTCTCCTCGCGCGGCGTCTCCCGCACGACCGGCGACACCATGGGCATGCTCGCCACCATGATGAACTGCCTCGCGCTGGAAGCCACCATCGAGCGCAAGGGCGCGCCGGCGCGGACGCTGTCGGCGTTTGTCATGCCCGAGATTTCCGAGCTGTTCACGCGCACCGCGGCGCACAAATACCTCGCCGAGGGTCGAATCATCGTGCTCGGTGGTGGCACCGGCAATCCGTACTTCACCACGGACACGACGGCCGTGCTGCGCGCCGCAGAAATCGGCGCCGAGGCGGTGCTGAAGGCCACCAATGTCGACGGGGTTTACTCGGCCGACCCGAAGAAGGACCCGTCGGCCAAGCGGTTCGACCGGCTGACGCATTCGCAGGCTATCGAAGGCGGCTACAAGGTGATGGATGCGACCGCCTTCGCACTTGCCCGCGAGACGTCGCTGCCTATCATCGTATTTTCGATCGCGGAGCCCGGTTCGATCGGCGCGATTCTGCGCGGCATCGGCCACGGGACTGTTGTCGCCGGCTGACGGGCTCGTCTTGGTGCCCCGAAGGAGGGGTGCGGTGAGGTCGCCGGACTATTGAAGGAGAAGCGTGATGGCCACGGGTAATTTCGACCTCAACGAAGTGAAGCGCCGCATGCAGGGCGCGGTCGCATCCCTCAAGCACGAACTCGGTGGCCTGCGCACGGGCCGTGCATCGGCCTCGATGCTCGATCCGGTGCAGGTCGACGCCTATGGCAGTCACATGCCCCTCAATCAGCTCGCCACCGTCAGCGTGCCCGAGCCGCGCCTGATCTCGGTGCAGGTCTGGGACAAGTCGATGGTCAAGGCCGTCGAAAAGGCGATCGTCGATTCCAATCTCGGCCTGTCGCCGGCAACCGAAGGCCAGGTGCTGCGCCTGCGCATCCCTGAACTCAACGAGGAGCGCCGCAAGGAGCTCGTCAAGGTCGCGCACAAATATGCCGAGGCCGCCAAGGTCGCCGCGCGTCACGTCCGCCGCGACGGCCTCGATGTCCTCAAGAAGCTCGAGAAGAATCACGAGATGTCGGAGGACGACCAGAAGCGTCACGCCGACGAGGTGCAGAAGGCCACCGACGGCACCATCACCGAGATCGACCAGCTGCTGGCCGCCAAGGAAAAAGAAATCCTCACCGTTTAAGGCCTTTTTCGATGTCCAACGCCGCCGCGCCCGCAACGGACGGACCTGATCGGTCCGATGTGCCTGCGCATGTCGCCATCATCATGGATGGCAACGGGCGTTGGGCGGCCGCGCGCGGTCTGCCGCGGGCCGAGGGCCATCGCCGCGGCGTCGAAGCGCTGCGGCGCGTGGTGCGGGCCTCACACGAGCTCGGCATCCGCTATCTCACCATCTTCTCGTTCTCGTCCGAGAACTGGTCGCGCCCGGCAAGCGAGATCGGCGATCTCTTCGGACTGCTCCGGCGCTTCATCCGCAACGATCTCGCCAGCCTGCATCGCGACGGCGTCAAGGTGCGCATCATCGGCGAGCGCGCCGGGCTCGAGGGCGACATCTGCGCGCTCCTCAACGAGGCCGAGGAGTTGACGCGCGACAACACGCGCCTCACGCTCGTCGTCGCCTTCAATTACGGCTCGCGGCAGGAGATCGCGAAGGCCGCGCAGAAACTCGCCCGCGAAGTCGCCGACGGCACGCGCGATCCCAAAACGATCGACGCCGACGCACTCGGCGCCCATCTCGATGCGCCCGACATTCCCGATCCAGATCTCATCATCCGCACCAGCGGCGAGCAGCGCCTCTCCAACTTCCTGATGTGGCAGGCCGCCTATAGCGAGCTCGTCTTCGTGCCGGTCCATTGGCCGGATTTCGACAAGGCGGCGCTCGAAAGCGCGGTCGCCGAATTCGCCAGGCGCGAGCGCCGTTTCGGCGGCCTGGTCGCGAAATCAGCCTCGTGAGCGAACCCGAGGCCGCACCGGCGGGCACGACGCCGGCCCCGAGCAATCTGGTGATGCGAGTTCTCGCTGCGCTGGTGCTGGCGCCGATCACGCTCGCGCTCGCCTATGCCGGCGGCTGGCTGTGGGCGCTGCTCGTCACCCTGGTGTCGATCGGGCTGTTCACGGAATGGCTGACGGTGGTGGGCGCAGGCTCGACCGCGCTGACCGGGGCAGGGACCATCGTCATTGCCATGATGGGCTTGTGCGTTGCCGCAGGCGCGCTGAAGACCGCCGTCATTGTCGGCTTTATCGGCGGCGCGATCGTGACGCTGATCGCGCGCGGCAAGTTCGTCTGGGCCGCGAGCGGATTTGCCTATGCATCCGCGGCGCTGCTGGCCTCGATCCTGGTGCGGAAGGATCTCGTGCACGGCTTCACCGCGCTGATGTTCGTGCTGCTCGTGGTATGGGCGACCGATATCGGCGGCTATTTTGCCGGCCGTGGTATCGGCGGGCCGAAGCTTTGGCCGCGCGTCAGCCCGAAGAAGACCTGGGCCGGCGCGTTCGGCGGCTTTGCGGCGAGCCTTGCCGTTGCGGGCGGCTTCGCGGCCTTCGGCATCGGAAAGGCGGTTCCACTGCTCGCCGTCAGTGCCGTCCTGTCGGTGGTCTCGCAGGCAGGCGACCTGTTTGAATCCGCTGTGAAAAGACGCTTCGGCGTCAAGGATTCCAGTCACTTAATTCCCGGCCATGGCGGGCTATTGGACCGTCTGGACGGCTTTGTCGCCGCCATCCTGGTGGCATGGATTATCGGCTTCCTCCGCCATGGTGTGCATAGCGCCGGAAGCGGTCTTATGGTTTGGTGAGGATATGAGCGCAGTCCCATTGCGTAATAACAAGCTTGCTGCGACCGACATCCGCAGCGTCACGGTCCTCGGCGCCACCGGCTCGATCGGCGACAGCACGATGGATCTGCTGCGCGCTTCGCCCGAGCGCTATCGCGTCGAGGCGCTGACGGCGAACAGCAATGTCGAAGCGCTTGCAAAACTCGCGAAGGAATTTTCCGCGCGCTTCGTCGCGATTGCGGACAGCACCAAGCTTGCCGACCTGAAGTCTGCTCTTGCGGGCACGAGCACGGAATGCGGCGCCGGCGAAAGCGCGGTGATCGAAGCAGGCGCGCGCCCGGCCGATTGGGTGATGGCCGCGGTGAGCGGCGCGGCGGGATTGAAGCCGGCGCTGGCTGCGGTCGATCGTGGCGCGCATGTCGCGCTCGCCAACAAGGAATGCCTGGTCTGCGCCGGTGATTTCTTCATGCAGCGCGCGGCGAAAGCCGGCGCATGCATTCTGCCTGCTGATTCCGAGCACAATGCGCTGTTTCAGGCGCTGGCATCGGGCAATCGCGACGAGCTGGTCCGCGTCATCATCACGGCATCGGGTGGCCCGTTCCGGACCTGGAAACCCGCCGACATCGAGAAGGCGACGCTCGAGCAGGCCCTGAAGCATCCGAACTGGAGCATGGGCCAGAAGATCACGATCGACTCCGCCTCGATGATGAACAAGGGCCTCGAGGTGATCGAGGCGTCCTATCTGTTCGCGCTTTCGCCCGACGAGATCGACGTGCTGGTGCATCCGCAGTCGATCATCCACGGCATGGTCGAGTTTTCGGACCGCTCGGTAATGGCCCAGCTCGGCTCGCCCGACATGCGCACGCCGATCGCCCACTGCCTTGGCTGGCCCGACCGGATCAAGGGACCGGCGGCCAAGCTCGATCTGGCCAAGATCGGCCAGTTGACCTTCGAGGCTCCCGACTTCGAGCGGTTCCCCGGGCTTCGCCTGGCTTTCGAGTCGCTCCGGACCGGGAAGGGGGCGACCACCGTCTACAACGCCGCCAACGAGGTCGCGGTCGCGGCCTTCATCGCCGGCAAGATCCGCTTTGGTGCCATCGCCCGCCTGGTCGAGGCGACGCTGGAGGACTGGATCCGGAGCGGGAACCAAGGCCCCATGACGTCAGCGGATGATGCAATAAACGTTGACCATGTTGCGCGAAATAAAGCTGCCGCCCTATTGCCTCAAATTGCCTTAAAGGCATCCTAGACAGTTCGGGGCCAGGGCCTTGCGGCGCTGGATGAGGGAATTCGATGATCGACTTTTTTACCCATAGTTTCAATACGTTGAGCCATGGGCTCCTCGGCTACGTCGTTCCCTTCCTCTTCGTCCTGACCATCGTCGTGTTCTTCCATGAGCTCGGCCATTTCCTGGTCGCGCGCTGGGCGGGCGTTCGGGTGCTAACCTTCTCGCTCGGGTTCGGACCTGAGCTGGTCGGTTTCAACGATCGCCACGGCACGCGCTGGAAGATCTCGGCAATCCCGCTTGGCGGCTACGTCAAGTTCTTCGGGGACGAGAGCGAGGCCTCGACGCCGTCGGCCGCGACGCTGGAGGCGATGACGGCGGAGGAGCGCGCCGGCAGCTTCCACCACAAGAAGGTCGGCCCGCGCGCCGCCATCGTCGCCGCCGGACCTGTCGCCAATTTCATTCTCGGCGCCCTGATTTTCGCAGGCATGGCCCTGTATTACGGCAAGCCGAGCACGATCGCCCGCGTGGACGGCGTCGTCGCCGACGGTGCCGCGGCCGCCGCCGGCTTCAAGATCGGCGACGTCGTCGTGCAGATCGACGGCAAGCCGATCGAGAGCTTTGCCGATATGCAACGGATCGTGGCGACGAGCGCAGGTTCAGCCCTGGCTTTCGAGGTGAAGCGGGACGGCGGGCTGGTGTCCCTGACCGCGACCCCGGCGCTGCTCGAGCGCAAGGATCCGTTTGGCAACAGTCACAAGGTCGGCGTGCTCGGTGTCGAACACAAATCGCAGGCCGGTGAGGCCTCGACCTCGCCGGTCGGTGTCGGCGAGGCGCTCAAGATCGGGGTCGAGCAGGTCTGGTTCATCATCACCAGCACCTTCAAGTTCCTGGGCTCGCTGTTCATCGGGCAGGGCAATCCGAACGAGGTCAGCGGCGTCCTCGGCATCGCCAAGATGTCGGGACAGGCGGCCAGCGCCGGGTTCCAGTTCGTGATCAATCTATGCGCGGTGCTGTCGGTTTCGATCGGCCTGCTGAACCTGTTCCCAATTCCGCTGCTCGATGGCGGTCACCTTCTGTTCTACTCGGCCGAGATCGTCCGCGGCCGTCCGCTGTCCGAGCGGACTCAGGAGATGGGGTTCCGAATCGGGCTCGGTCTGGTGCTGATGCTGATGGTGTTTGCCACCTACAACGACATCCTGCGGATGGCCGCTTCCTGATCGGGGCTTTTTTGTGGCGTTGCTGTTGAGCAACGTCTTGGAATGAAATTGAAATTACCCTGTCAGCTGCCGTTTGCGATGTCGGGGAAATTGGCTACAAGCGGCTAGAACTTGGGGAATCTCCCAGACCGGCTTTGGGGTTGGGTCTGGTAAGTTGATAAGGGCGCGTTGCGCATGAAGTTTGGACTGCGACTCCGGGGGGGCTTGCTCGCAACCCTGATCATGTTCGGCGCGCCGGTGGTTGCCCCGGTTGGGGCTGTTTTGGTGTCTTCGTCTGCGCTCGCTCAGACCGTGCAGTCGATTTCCGTCGAAGGAAATCGCCGCGTCGAGGTGGAGACGATCCGCTCCTATTTCAAGCCGGGCCCCGGGGGGCGCCTCGATCAGGGCGCCATCGATGATGGCCTCAAGGCGCTGATCGAGACCGGCCTGTTCCAGGACGTGAAGATCAACCGTGGCGCTGGCGGCCAGCTCGTCGTCTCCGTTGTGGAAAACCCGGTGATCGGACGCATCGCGTTCGAGGGCAACAAGAAGATCAAGGACGAGCAGCTCACCGCCGAAGTGCAGTCCAAGGCCCGCGGTACCTTCTCCCGCGCCATGGTGCAGTCGGACACGCTGCGAATCGCCGAAATCTATCGCCGCTCCGGCCGCTATGACGTGACCGTCACGCCCGAGATCATCGAGCAACCGAACAACCGGGTCGATCTCGTCTTCACGATCAACGAAGGCGCCAAGACCGGCGTCAAGTCGATCGATTTCGTCGGCAACAACGCGTTTTCGTCCTACCGCCTGCGCGACGTCATCAAGACGCGCGAAACCAATCTGCTGAGCTTCCTCGGCAGCGGCGACGTGTACGACCCCGATCGCGTCGAGGCCGACCGCGACCTGATTCGCCGCTACTACCTGAAGAACGGCTTCGCCGACGTTCAGGTCGTCGCCGCGCTCACCGAATACGATCCGGAGAAGAAGGGCTTCAACGTCACCTTCAAGATCGAGGAAGGCCAGCAGTACCGCGTCGGCACCGTCGATTTCCGCTCCACCATCCCGAACTTCGACCCAACCACGTTGCGCTCTTTTTCGCGCGTCAATGTCGGTTCGCTCTACAATGTCGAATCGGTCGAGAAGTCGGTCGAGGAGATGCAGATCGAGGCCTCGCGCCGCGGCTATGCCTTCGCGGTGGTGCGTCCGGCCGGCGATCGCAATTTCGATGCGCACACCGTCGCCGTCGTGTTCAACATCGATGAAGGTCCGCGCACCTACATCGAGCGCATCAACATTCGCGGCAACACCCGTACCCGTGACTACGTGATCCGCCGCGAGTTCGACATCTCCGAGGGCGATGCCTACAACCGTGCGCTGGTCGACCGCGCCGAGCGCCGCCTGAAGAACCTCGACTACTTCAAGACCGTGAAGATCACGACGGAGCCGGGTTCGTCCAGCGACCGCGTGGTCCTGGTCGTCGATCTCGAAGAGAAGTCGACCGGCGACTTCTCGGTCTCGGGCGGTTACTCCACGACGGACGGTGCGCTGGCCGAAGTCTCCGTCTCCGAGCGCAACCTGCTCGGCCGCGGCCTGTTCGCCAAGGCGTCGGTCACCTACGGCCAGTATGCGCGCGGCTATTCGCTCTCGTTCGTCGAGCCTTATCTGCTCGACTATCGCGTCGCGCTGGGCCTCGACCTCTATCAGCGCCAGCAGCTGTCCAACAGCTACATCTCCTACGGCACCAAGACGCTCGGCTTCTCGCCGCGTCTCGGCTTCGCCTTGCGCGAGGATCTGTCGCTGCAGCTGCGCTACTCGATCTACCGGCAGGAAATCACGCTGCCGTCCTATCTGGCGAACTGTAACAACGTCCCGACCTCGGGCGCGTTCAACCCGAGCCCGGCCTATGCTGCCCTCAACGGCATTGATCTGAGCTCGACCAACGGCCTCGGTTGCTACAGCGACGGCGAGGCCTCGCTGCCGGTCCGCAAGGAGCTTGCGAACGGCAAGACGCTGACCTCGGCGCTCGGCTACACGCTGACCTACAACACGCTCGACAACAACAAGAACCCGACCGACGGTCTGCTGGTCGACTTCCGGCAGGACTTCGCCGGCGTCGGCGGCGACGTCTCCTATCTGAAGACCGCCCTCGACGCGAAGTACTACCAGTCGCTGGTGTCGGACCTGGTCGGCCTCGTCCATCTCCAGGGCGGTGTCCTGAACAAGATCGGCAGCAAAGATCTGCGCATGCTCGATCACTTCCAGATGGGTCCGAACCTCGTTCGCGGCTTCGCGCCGAACGGCATCGGCCCGCGCGACATCAACCCGTACGACACGCAGGACGCGCTCGGCGGCACCAAGTATTGGGGCGCCTCGCTCGAATTGCAGATGCCGTTCTGGTTCCTGCCGAAGGAAGTCGGTCTGAAGGGCGCGGTCTATGCCGATGCCGGCGGTCTGTATGACTACCAGGGCCCGACGACCTGGACGCTGACAGGCGAAACCACGACGACCAAGAACTCGAATTGTATCGCGTCGACGATCAATCCGAACACCGCCGGAACCTGTACTGGCCTCGTCTACGACGACAGCAAGGTTATCCGGTCGTCGGTTGGTGTCGGCTTGATCTGGGCCTCACCGTTCGGTCCGCTGCGCTTCGACTACGCAGTGCCGCTCACCAAGGGCAAGTACGACCGTACGCAGGAATTCCGGTTCGGCGGCGGCACTTCGTTCTAATTCGATCAGCAGGGCTTGAGCCGGCCGCTTTGGGAATTCCTCCAGGAATTCCTTGGGGCCGGCCGCCAAAAAGATCGTGCTCAATCCGTGAGATAAGGCATGATGCGGCCTGACCGCTTCATGCCGAAGCCGGACCGCGACGGGGTGGAATGGCGCAGCCGACCTTCTTCAAGAAACCGCCTGCTACGGCGCTGGCCGATATCGCCACGCTGACAAAGGCGCAACTGGTCGACCCGAGCAGGGGCGGTCATGTCATCACGGGTCTCGCTTCGCTGGACGAAGCCGGTCCGATGCATCTGGCGTTCTTCGACAACCTCAAATACGCCGATGAGCTCAAGGCGACCAAGGCTGGCGCCTGTCTGGTGAGCCCGCGATTCGAGGCGCAGGTGCCCGCGCATACGGCCGTGCTGCGGGTGGCGCAGCCGTTCCGGGCCTTCGTCAGGATCGCCCGGGAATGGCACGCGGACGCATTGCGCCCAAAGTCCTGGTTCGGCAACGACGGCATCGCGCCATCGGCCATCATCGACCCGTCGGCACGGCTGGAGGACGACGTCATCGTCGAGCCGCTGACCGTCATCGGTCCTGACGTGGAGATCGGCAGTGGCACTGTGATCGGGGCGGGCGTGGTCCTAGGTCCAGGCGTCAAGATCGGCCGGGATTGCAATGTGGGCGCACGTACGGCCATCCAGTGCGCGCTGATCGGCAACAACGTGCTGATCTACCCCGGCTGCTCGATTGGCCAGGACGGCTATGGCTTCATCTTCTTCGGCCCCGAGGGCCATTTGAAAGTGCCCCAGACCGGTCGTGTGCTGATCCAGAACAATGTGGAAGTCGGCGCCGGCACCACCATCGATCGCGGCTCCCTGCGCGACACCGTGATCGGGGAGGGTACGAAAATCGACAATCAGGTCCAGATCGGCCACAATGTGACCATCGGCCGGAATTGCCTCTTGGCGGCCCAGATCGGGCTCGCGGGCAGCTTGACCATCGGCGACAACGTGGCGCTGGGAGCGAAGGTTGGTATCAACAATCACCTCAAGATCGGCGATGGAGCCCAGGTGACCGCCATGAGCGCGGTCAAGGACGACATCCCCCCGGGGGGGCGTTGGGGCGGGCATTTCGCCAAGCCGACCAAACAATGGTTCAAGGAGATCATCGCGGTGGAGCGCCTGGTACGCGACAGCAAGGCCGATCCGAAGGACGAGGGACGGGAATGACGGAGGAATCACCTGTTAAGTTTGCGCTGGTGGATATCAATGCGATCCTCCAGACCCTGCCGCATCGGTTTCCGATGCTGCTGATCGACCGGGTGATCAACATCCGCGCCGATTACAGCGGTATCGGCATCAAGAACGTCACCTTCAACGAGCCGGCCTTCCAGGGGCATTTCCCGGAGCGTCCGGTCTATCCTGGTGTCATGATGATCGAGGCGATGGCGCAGACCGCAGGTGTGATTGGCATCAAGTCGGTCGAGGGCACCGAGAAGCCGCGCGCGGTGTATTTCCTCACCATCGACAAGTGCAAGTTTCGCAAGCCCGTGCTTCCAGGCGACACCATCGAGTATCACATGCGTTCGCTCGGCCGCCGCAAGGCGATGTGGTGGTTTCACGGTGACGCCAAGGTCAACGGCCAGGTCGTCGCCGAGGCCGACGTCGGAGCCATGTTGACCGATTGAGAACGGCGGGTCGCCCGTTCAAGTGTTGGATGAAGTGATTGATGCGAGCTGCACGGCTTGTTCAGCCGGCGTCTGAAACATGCCGAGATCATACGTCACTGGACAGATCGGGCGCAGTCGCGCTAACCAGCGGAAAGCCGAGCAAGTTCAACACATAGTCAGACCTTGTTGATAAGTAAGATCGCTTGATGAGTAAGATCGACCCCACCGCGCGGGTGGAAGACGGCGCCGTGATCGGCGAGGGCACCGAGATCGGGCCCTTTTGCATCATCGGCCGCAACGCCCGGATCGGGACCAATTGCAAGCTGATCGGACAGGTCACCGTCATCGGCCACACCTCGATCGGCGACGGCTGCGTGATCTCGCCGTTCGCGGTGCTTGGCGGCGCGCCGCAGGACCTCAGCTACAAGGGCGAGCCGACCACGCTCGACATCGGTTCTGGCAACACCATCCGCGAAGGTGCGACGATGAACGTCGGCACCGTCAAGGGCGGCGGCAAGACGCGCGTCGGCAATGACGGCTACTTCATGAACAACAGCCATGTCGGCCATGACTGCGTGGTCGGCAACAACGCGATCTTCGCGACCTCAGCGACGCTCGGCGGCCATTGCGAGATCGGCGACGCCGTCTATATCGGCGGCCTGTCCGCGGTGCATCAGTTCACCCGTATCGGCAACTACGTGATGGTCGGCGGCCTCTCGGGCGTGCGCGACGATATCATCCCGTATGGGCTCGCCAACGGCCAATATGCGGTGCTGGAGAGCCTTAACCTGATCGGCATGAAGCGGCGCAAGTTCACCAAGCAGCGGCTTGTGACGGTGCGCGCGTTCTACCAGAAGCTCTTCCACGGCCCCGGCACGTTTGCCGAGCGGCTGGAGTCGGTGCTGCCGCTTGCAAGCGAAGATCCCGCGATCGCCGAGATCCTCGGCTTCATCGGCAAGGGCAAGCGCCCACTCTGTCTTCCGACCATCGAGAAGTGATTTTGGGATGGCCGCGGGCATGACATCGGCGGCTTCAGAGGTTTCATCGCCAGTCGGCGTGGTCGCAGGCGGAGGCGCCATGCCGTTCGCGGTCGCCGACTCGCTCGCTGCGCGCGGCATCACGCCGGTGCTGTTTCCTCTCCGGGGGGCCTGCGACCCGGTGCAGGTGGAGAAATTCCGCCATCGCTGGATCTCAGTCGGACAGCTTGGCCGCGCCATGCGGCTGTTCCGCGAGGAGGGGTGCCGCGACCTGATCTTCATCGGCACCTTGGTGCGGCCCTCGATCACGGAGATCCGCTTCGACATCAAGACGCTGCGACTGCTCGGTAACGTCATCCGCGCCTTCCGTGGCGGCGACGATCATCTGCTGTCCGGCGTCGGGCGGATCCTGGAGCAGGACGGCTTTCGCATGGTCGGCATCAAGGACGTCGCGCCCGACCTCCTGATGCCAGAGGGCTGCATCAGCCGCGCCTGGCCGGCGGATAATGCCAAGAGCGACATAGAGCGCGGTCGCGCAGTGCTCACAGCGCTCGGGCCGTTCGATATCGGGCAGGCCGCGGTCGTGATCGACGGCCATGTCGTGGCGGTCGAGGACATCGAGGGCACCGATGCGCTGCTGGCGCGCGTGGCGCGCCTGCGCGAAGAGGGCCGCATCCGCGCGGCCACGGGGCGCGGCGTGCTGGTGAAGGCGCCGAAGAGCAACCAGGATCTGCGCTTCGACCTGCCGACGATCGGCCCGCGCACGATCGAGGGTGTCGCCAAGGCCGGCCTTGCCGGTGTCGCTGTGATCGCCGGCAACACCATCGCTGCCGAGCCGCAGGCGATGATCGCGCTTGCCGACGCCAAATATCTCTTCGTTGTTGGTCTGCCGGCGTGATGCAGGTTCGCGATCCCAAGCGGAAGATTTTTCTGATCGCGACGGAGGAGTCCGGCGACCGGCTCGGCTCGGCCCTGATGAAGGTGCTGCGCCAGCGGCTTGGCGATGGCGTGGAGTTCGAGGGCGTCGGCGGCCTCACCATGGCGCGTGAAGGGCTCGAGACGCTATTTCCCATCGAGGAACTGTCGATCGTCGGCCTTGCCGCCGTGGTGCAGCAGCTGCCAAAAATCCTGCGGCTGATCCGCGAGACCGCGGACGCCGTGACCGAGGCTGCGCCCGACGTGCTCGTCATCATCGACAGTCCTGATTTTACCCATCGGGTTGCCCGCCGTGTGCGCGCGAAGAATCCCTCAATCCCCGTGATCGACTATGTCTCGCCCTCGGTCTGGGCTTGGCGGCCGGGGCGGGCGCGCGCCATGCTCGGCTATGTCGATCATGTGCTCGGCCTGCTGCCGTTCGAGCCGGAGGAATATCGCAAGCTCGGTGGGCCGCCCTGCAGCTATGTCGGCCATCCCCTGACCGAGCAATTGGGCTCGCTGCGGCCGAACATGGAGGAGCAGAAGCGCCGCGCCGGCGAGCCGCCGGTGCTGCTGGTTCTGCCCGGCAGCCGCCGCAGCGAGATCCGGCATCATCTCGACGTGTTCGGCGCGGCCATCGGCCAATTGCAGTCCAGCGGCGTCGCATTCGAATTGATGCTGCCGACCATGCCGCATCTCGAAGCCACCATTCGCGCGGGCGTCGCGAATTGGCCCGTCAAGCCGCGGATCGCGGTCGGCGAAACCGAAAAGCGCGCCGCGTTCCGGATCGCGCGCGCGGCGTTGGCAAAATCCGGCACGGTGACGCTGGAGCTGGCACTGTCAGGCATCCCGATGGTGACGGCTTATCGCGTCGGTGCGATGGAAGCTTTCATCCTGCGCCGCGCGATCCAGGTATCTTCGGTGATCCTTGCCAATCTCGTGATCGGCAAGGATGTGATCCCCGAATTTCTGCAGGAAGACTGCACGCCTTCGAGGCTCGCCGGCGCACTGTCCGAAGTGCTGACCGACTCTCCGATGCGTCGGCAGCAGGTCGAAGCCTTTGCGCAGCTCGATACCATCATGTCGACCGGCGACAAATCGCCGAGTGTGCTCGCCGCCGATATCGTTCTCGCGACGATGCGGAAAGGGCGGTAGACAGCGGTCTTGTAGGGTGGGCAAAGCGAAAGCGTGCCCACGCACTGTTTGTGACCGAGAGAGATGGTGGGCACGGCGCAAGGGCGCCTTTGCCCACCCTACGAAACTACGGATACTTCCCGTGCCGTCAGGCTAAGCCACCATCGACCCGAAAACACTGGCAGCTGATGCGTTGACTCGCATCTGAGGCGAGGAACAGCGCCATGTCAGCGATATCGTCGGGCGTCACCGCATCGGGGATGGCCTGGCGCGTGCGCATCTCGGTGATCTGCCGCTCGTCCGGATACCATAGCTTGCGCTGCCGCTCGGTGATGACCATCCCCGGTGCGATGGCGTTGACGCGGATACGGTCCGGACCGAACTTGCGGCCGAGCGAATTGGTGAAGCCGACGATCGCCGCCTTGGCTCCGGCGTAGACCGGCAGCCCTGGTGCGCCGCGCATCCAGGCGATCGAGGACATGTTGATGATCGAACCGCCGCCGCGCGCCTGCATCTGCGGCACCACGGCTTGCGCGGCAAAGAAGACGTGCTTGAAATTGACACCGATCATCCAGTCGAAGTCCGTCGGCGTCACGTCTGAGAGCACCTGGCGCTGGTCATTGGCGGCGTTGTTGACGAGAACCGCGGCATCGCCAAGCGATGCGTGGACCTTCGCCAGCGCGGCGCGCAGCGCGTCGATATCAAGGAGGTCGCAGGGCACGAACAGCGGCGCTGTGCCTGACTTCTTGGCCACCTCCTGCGCCAGCGCTTCGCCGGCCTGCGTGTCGATGTCGAGGAAAGCGACGCGGGAGCCCTGGGCAGCGAATGCGTGCACGAAAGCGGCGCCGATGCCGCTGGCGCCGCCGGTAATCACCACCACGCGATTGGCGAGGTCGGCATAGGTCGTCTGGGTCATGCGATCAGTCGCTCCGTCTCAGGGTCGAACAGGCAAATGCGCCTGATATCAAGGGCAAAGGAAGCGGTGGTACCCGGCGTCGGGCGGATGTCCGGCGAGATGCGCGCCTGGGCGGGCTCTCCGCCCAGCCGCAGCAGGACGATGGTCTCGGCGCCCGTGGGCTCGACGAGCTCGACCGGTGCGGTGACCATGACGGGCGGCCCCACGGCTCCGGAGAACACGCGGTCGCCCTCAGCGATGCATTCGGGCCTGATTCCGAGCACCACGTCGCGGCCGACATAGGAGGCCGCCGCGTCATAGCCCTGCAGGCGGAGACGGACCTCGTCCGGACGGCCTGAACCGATCACCACGACAGGTCCGTTGCTATCTGCCTCGAGCCGGGCCGGCATCGTGTTCATCGGCGGCGAGCCCATGAAGCGGGCGACGAAGAGATTGGCGGGATAGCGGTAGACGGTGTCGGGGTCGGCGAATTGCTGCACCACGCCGCGATGCATCACGGCAATGCGGGTCGCCATTGTCATCGCCTCGATCTGGTCGTGGGTGACATAGACGATGGTGGCGCCGATGCGCTGGTGCAGCCGCTTGATCTCCATGCGCATCTCGACGCGCAGCTTGGCATCGAGATTGGAGAGCGGCTCGTCGAACAGGAAGAGCAGGGGATCGCGTACCAGCGCGCGTCCCATCGCCACGCGCTGGCGCTGGCCGCCTGACAATTGCGACGGCTTGCGACCGAGCAGCGGCTCGATCTGGAGCAGTCGGGCGACGTTCGCCAGCGCCTTCTCCTGCTCGGCTTTGGCGACGCCGCGGCATTCCATGCCGAAGGTGATGTTCTGACGCACCGTCATCGAGGGATAGAGCGCATAGGATTGGAACACCATGGCGATGTCGCGGTCCTTTGGCGGGACGTCATTGACGATCCGCCCTCCGATCTCGATGGTGCCGTCGCTGGCGCGATCGAGCCCGGCGACGATGTTGAGCAGCGTGGACTTGCCGCAGCCGGACGGCCCAACCAGCACGGTGAATTCGCCGCTCTCGATGTCGAGGTCGATGCCCTTGAGCACCTCGAGATTGGCGTAGCGCTTGGACAGGGCGCGAATGCTCAGTGCTGCCATGACATATCCATCATTTCACGGCCCCGGCAGTGAGGCCGCGTACAAAATACCTGCCGCCGAAGAGATAGATCAGCAGAGTGGGCAGGGCGGCGATGATCACCGCGGCGCTCTGCACACCTTGCTTGGGGATATCTGCGACAGGGGTAGACAGTGCGATGAGCGCGGCCGTCACGGGCTGCTGCTGGCCGGTCGTGAAGGTCACGCCGTAGAGGAATTCGTTCCAGATATGAGTGAACTGCCAGATCACGGTGACGATCAGGATGGGTGCCGAGAGCGGCAGGATGATACGCCAGAAGATGCGAAAGAAGCCGGCGCCATCGATGCGTGCGGCTCGGATCAGCTCGTGCGGAATGGCGACATAATAGTTTCGGCAGAACAGCACCGTGAAGGAGAGCCCCTGGATCGTGTGGATCAGCACGAGACCCGACAGCGTGTTGATGAGCCCGATGTCCCGCAACACGATGGTCCAGGGCAAGAGGCGCATCTGCTGGGGCAGGAAGAGGCCGAGGGTGACGATGCCGTAGATCCAGTTATCACCGCGAAAACGCCAGAGCGATACGGCGTAACCGGCGACAGCGCCGAGCAGGGTCGAGAAGATCGTCGCCGGGATCGTGATGAGCGCTGAGTTCAACATGTACGGCCGGATGCCGGCGCAGGTCTCGGCGACGCAGAAGCCGCTCCACGCCATGGCGTAATTGCCAAAGGCCCAGTTTTGCGGCCAGCCGATCATCGAGCTCTGCGCGATCTCCTCATTGGTCCGCAGCGAGTTCAGGACGACGACGACCAAAGGCGCAAGGTAGGCGGCCGCGAACAAGGTCACGATCAGATAGATCAGAGCGCGGCTTGGGGTGAAGCTTCGGTCACGCATGGGCCGCCCGCCGTTGCCGGACATAGCGCCACGCCGCATAGGGCAGCAGCACTGCAAGAAGGATGAGCAACATCAGCACTGCCGCCGCCGCGCCCCGCCCGAGCTGGCTGCGCTGGAACATCAAATCGTAAACGACAAGGGCCGGCAGCTGGGTCGCGATTCCCGGCCCGCCATTGGTGAGTGCGCGGACGAGGTCGAATGCCGAGATCGCAAACTGCAACTGGACGACGATGACCGTGACGGTGATCGGCCAAAGCGTCGGCAGAATGACGCGCCAATAGGTTCGAACAGGCCCGGCACCGTCGATCTGTGCCGCCTTGATGATATCGGAATCGACGGAGCGGAGGCCGGCCAGGAAGAGGGCCATGGCAAAGCCGGAGGATTGCCAGATCGCGGCAATGACAATGGTCCAGATCGCCATGTCGCGGTTGACCAGCCAGTCGAAGTGGAAGGAGGTCCAGCCGAGATCATGGGCAAGCTTCTCGATGCCGATGCCGGGATTGAGCAGCCAGCTCCACACCGTGCCGGTCACGACGAAGGACACGGCCAGGGGATACAGGAAGATGGTCCGCAGCACGTTCTCGCCGCGAATGCGCTGATCGAGCAGGATCGCGAGCAGGAGGCCGGTCGTCAAACTGAGCAGCACGAAAGCGATGCCGAACAGCAGCAGATTGTCGAAGGCGATCTGCCAGTTTCGCGACGCCAGGACCGAATTGTAGTTGCGCAAACCGACCCAGCCCGTCACGGGAATAAGGGTGGAGGGCGTGAACGAAATCCAGATGGTCCAGATCGAAAACGAGATGAGGTGCGCTGCTGATAACAGCAGCGGCACCCAGATCACCAGAAATTCGGGCAGCCGGCGCACCATCTCGGAGGTCGCCGACCGGCCCGGCCGTGTTGCTGTCGAAGCGACGTCGGTCAACGTGCGCCCTCGACGGCCTCGGCGAGGCGGCTGACGGCCTCATCCGGCTTGATCGTCTTGTTCTTCACATATTCGGTGATGACGTCGATTATCGCGGCGGTCAGGCCGTTTTCCTGGGCCATGTTGTGGGCGAGGCTGAGGACGGCCTGATTGTTGCCCATGGCATTCTTCAGTGCAGCCGCGGTTGTCCGTTGACCGTCCGACCAGCCTGCACCGGTCAAATCGACATCGGTACGCACGGGGATCGATCCCGTGATCTGCGAATACATGGTCTGGATCGCCGGATCCATCACGAGCTGTGCCATCAACATCTGGCCGGCCTGGAGATCGGCCTCCTTGCGCTGCCAGAAGATGAAGGCATCGGCATTCAACAGGAAGACAGGCTTGCCGTTGTCACTGGGGCCGGGGGTGATGACGTAGTCGTCAAACTTGAAGCCGGCGTTCTTCAACACGCCCTGCGCCCAGCCGCCCATGATCAGCATGCCCATGTCGCCGTCGACGAAGCGCTTCAAATTAGTGGCATAGGGTTGGACGCCGACATTGGGGTCACACCAGTCGGAGATCTTGCGCGTCTGCGCGAAGGCTGCCTTCATCTCGGGGCCCTCCAGCGCCTTCTTGTCGAGATTCATGCAGGCGGCGCGGTATGCCGTCGGGCTGATGCCGGCCAGGGATGCCTCGAATTTCTGCCCGTCGTCGGCGCGGGTGCCGCCATTGGCGATGGGGTAGGCCATTCCGGCCGACTTCATTTTCTCGGCAAGGTCGTTGAAGTCAGCCCAGGTGACGGGGACCTTGTCAGCCTTGGCCTTGTCCATCCCGCGCTTGGAGAGAAACAGCATATTCGTGCTGTAGATCTGCAGCGGCAGCGCGATCCACTTTCCGGCCGGCTTGTGCAATTTTGCAAGATCCGGCGCGACGACCTTCTCGTAGCCGGCCGCCGCGACCACGGCGTCGAGATCAACGGTCGGAGCAATCTTCGACCAGGCGGCAATCTCGGGGCCCTTGAGCTGCGAACAGGCCGGCGGATCGCCGGCGATGATCTGCGCACGCAGCTTGTTCATCATGTCCGTGGTGAAGCCGGGGACGGGCGAGTGCTGCCAGACGCCGCCTTTCTCCTCGAATTTCTTGCCGAGTGCGGTGATGGCGGCTCCATCGCTGCCGGCGGACCATTGCGAGATTGCGGTGAGGCGCGGCTTGACCGCGCCCTGTGCGCGGGCAAAGGCCGGCAGCGCGAGTGCGGCAGCAGATCCAGCGAGCAGACGGCGCCTTGTTGTTGTGATCGGCATGGCTAGTTCCTCCCGGGTGTGAAGTTTTTGCGCCGTTTTGGCGCGGTTGTTGGCGTGCGCGAGCCGCACGCGGCTTAGGTCATCTCAGGCGGCCTCCGTCGATGCGGCGGCCATGCCGCCGGATCTCGCCAGGCAGAACGCGGCGAAGGCGAGGGCGGCCTGCGGATCGTTGCCGGTCGAAGGCGGCACAAAGGCGAGCGACACCTGCGCCAGCTTCCGGCCGCCGAGCAGGCTGGAATCGATGCCGTCGCTCACGGCTTTTCGATCGTCTTCCGCAAGAAGCGATGGCCAGCCGCTGACGACAACGCCGCGGCATGGTTTGACGTTCAATGTGTTGCCGATGGCGAGACCGAGCCGGAACAGCCGCTGGCGCAATTCCTGCCGCAGCCGCGTCGTGAGGGGGACCGTTGTCACCCAGTCAGAGCCAAGCTGGAGCAATTCTGCTTCGGTCATGCGCAGCAGCTCGGCCAGCGCCGGCAACGACGTGTAGGCTTCGACGCAGCCATGATGTCCGCAGCGACAACGCGGGCCGTCGGTTCCAAAAACCATGTGGCCGAGCTCGACCGGCTCGAGTGCGTCGTCCTCACTGGGATCACCGATCCAGGCGCCCGCGACACCCTGGCCGACGAAGACGAACAGATGCGCGTCGGCGAACGGATAGTTTTCGTTGCGGCAGCGATGAAAGGCGGCGTGCGCGACCACCGAATTAGTGAAAGTCACCGGCACGCCCGCAAACAGCTCGGCGAGCATGTCGCCGATCTGTTCGATGTCACAGGGAATGATGGGGTTGCCGAACTCGCTGAGGCGGCCGAGGCCCGGAACGGTCACGCCGACATGTGCGAGCCTGATGCGGCGGCGGCGCGTCCAGTCGCGCAGCAGGTGCAGGGCTTCGCGGAACACCCGGCCCATGGTTTCGACGGTCGGCTTTCGCGGCAGCGGCACACGCTCGATGTAATGCAGCTCGCCCGACAAATTGCCAACGCCGACGCTGAGCCATTCTCCGGTGAGCTCGAGTGCAGCCAGCGCCACCGTGCGATCGAGCGAGACGAGACCGGTCGGGCCGCCGACGTAAGGAGCAGGGCGCCTGACTTCCTCGATCAGGCCTTCAGCCTTGAGGTCGAACAGGATGCGCGACAGGCTTGCTTCGGACAGCCGCACGGCTCTCGCCAGCGGCGGCCGGAACGAGCCGCCGGACTGGAGCAAATGAGTCAAAATGGCGGCGCGCGTCTGCCGCCGACTTCTCGGCTGCTCCGGCATTTCCATCCCTGTCGTCATTCTTACTTAGAGTAAGAATTTGCCTACGGAGCGTTTCAACTGTCAAGCGCTCGTCGGCGCGATGCGTCGACTTGTTGTTGTGCGGGGCAACACGTAGGGTGAGCACAAACAAAAACGGCGCCATCGCGAGATGGCGCCGCTTCGAAAGCCGTATCGACAAGACTTACTTGCGATCCTTGATCGCGACGTAGTCGCGGCGGGTGACGCCGGTGTAGAGCTGGCGCGGACGGCCGATCTTCTGCTGCGGATCCTCGATCATCTCGCTCCACTGGCTGATCCAGCCGACGGTGCGGGCGACGGCGAACAGCACGGTGAACATGGAGACCGGGAAGCCCATCGCCTTCAGCGTGATGCCCGAATAGAAGTCGACGTTCGGGTACAGCTTGCGGTCGATGAAGTACTGATCGCTCAGGGCGATCTTCTCGAGCTCGAGCGCCACCTTCAGCATCGGATCGTCGCCATGGCCGGTCTCCTTGAGCACGGCGTGACACATCTTCTGCATGATCTTGGCGCGCGGATCGTAATTCTTGTAGACGCGGTGACCGAAGCCCATCAGGCGAACTTCGGAATTCTTGTCCTTCACCTTGGCGATGAACTCGGGGATCTTGTCGACGCTGCCGATCTCGGCGAGCATCGCGAGCGCAGCTTCGTTGGCGCCGCCATGCGCCGGACCCCAGAGGCAGGCGATGCCGGCGGCAATGCAGGCGAACGGGTTGGCGCCGGAGGAGCCGGCGATACGCACCGTCGAGGTCGAGGCGTTCTGCTCGTGGTCGGCGTGCAGGATGAAGATCTTGTCCAGCGCGTCAGCGAGCACCGGGTTGATCTTGTACTCCTCGCACGGCACCGCGAAGCACATGTGCAGGAAATTCTCGGCGAACTTCAGCGAGTTCTTCGGATACATGAAGGGCTGGCCGATGGTGTACTTGTAGGCCATCGCCGCCAGCGTCGGGATCTTCGCGATCATGCGCATGGAAGCGATCATGCGCTGCTTGGGATCGTTGATGTCGGTCGAGTCGTGGTAGAACGCGGCGAGCGCGCCGACCGAGGCCACCATGACTGCCATCGGATGGGCGTCGCGGCGGAAGCCCTGGAAGAAACGGGCCATCTGCTCGTGCACCATCGTGTGATGGATCACGCGATCGTCGAAATCCTTCTTCTGCGCGGCGGTCGGCAGGTTTCCGTAGAGCAGCAGGTAACAGGTCTCGAGGAAGTCGCCGTTCTCGGCGAGCTGCTCGATCGGATAGCCGCGGTATTCCAGCACGCCCGCATCACCGTCGATATAGGTGATCTTGGACTGGCAGCTCGCGGTCGAGGTGAAGCCGGGATCGTAGGTGAATAGGCCGGACTGGCCGTACAGCTTGCCGATATCGATGACATCAGGTCCGACGCTGCCGCTGTGAATCGGAAGATCGTAATTCTTGTTTCCGACCGTCAGCGTGGCGGTCTTTGGGCTTTCTTTGGCGTCCATCAGAGGTCCCCGATGTGTGGTGAAACGGGCCGGAGCCGGAGGCCCCCAAGGAGAAGATGGGGCAGGCCGGATGTTCCAGAATGTACGGGGAGATGGGTATATTATTGCTGTGTGCGCTGCAAGATCATGGCAGCCATGGCCTACTTACGTCGTAGATTGGTCCTTAAGCCGGTCCAGGCTTTCCTGGCGTCCCAGCACGTCCAAAACCTCAAATATTCCAGGCGACGTGGTGCGGCCGGTCAATGCTGCTCGCAGCGGCTGGGCGACCGCGCCGAGCTTGAGACTATTTTCCTCGGCGAAGGCGCGCAGCGCAGCTTCGGTGGCAGCGCCGCTCCAGGTCTCGACTTTCTCCAGCGCGGAATGAAGCTGGCCGATCAGCTTGCGGTTCTCGGGCGTCAGCAGGGCTGCCGCCTTCGGGTCGAGCTGCAACGGCCGGTCGGCGAAGATGAAAGAGGCGCCGTCGATCAGCTCGATCAGCGTCTTGGCGCGCTCCTTCAGGGATGGCATGGCCTTGAGCAGCTGGGCGCGCGTGGCGTCGTTTAACTTGGCCTTAATCTCGTCGCGCGCGGGCACGACGTGGTCGAGCACGTCCTCGAACATCTTCACGAGCGATTGATCGTCGGCGTGACGGATGTAATGGCCGTTGAGGTTCTCCAACTTGGCGAAGTCGAAGCGGGCGGCGGCGCGGCCGACATTGGCGAGGTCGAACGCCGCGATCATCTCCTCGGTCGAGAAGATCTCCTGATCGCCATGGCTCCAGCCGAGCCGGACGAGGTAATTCCGGAGCGCGGCCGGGAGGTATCCCATGGCGCGGTAGGCATCGACGCCGAGCGCGCCGTGGCGCTTGGAGAGTTTTGAGCCGTCCGGGCCGTGGATCAGCGGGATGTGGGACATGTTCGGGAGCGCCCAGCCCATCGCATCGTAGATCTGCTTCTGGCGGGCGGCGTTGATGAGGTGGTCGTCGCCGCGGATGACATGGGTGACGCCCATGTCGTGGTCATCCACGACCACAGCGAGCATGTAGGTCGGGTTGCCATCGCCGCGCAGCAGGACGAGGTCGTCGAGGTTCTCGTTCTGCCAGACCACACGACCCTGGACCTGGTCCTCGATCACGGTCTCGCCGGTCTGCGGCGCGCGCAGGCGGATGGTCGGCTTGACGTCAGCCGGCGCGGTGGCCGGATCGCGGTCGCGCCACATGCCGTCATAGAGGCGGGTGCGTCCTTCCGCGCGCGCCTTCTCGCGCATGGCGGCGAGCTCCTCGGCGGTGGCGTAGCAGCGATAGGCCTTGCCGTCGGCGAGCAACTGCTCGGCGATCTCGCGGTGGCGGGCCGCGCGGCTGAACTGGTAGATGACGTCGCCATCCCAGCCGAGCTCCAGCCATTTCAGCCCGTCCAGGATCGCGCCGATCGCAGCCTCGGTGGAGCGCTCCCGGTCGGTGTCCTCGATCCGGAGCAGCATCTTGCCGCCGTGCTTCTTCGCAAAGAGCCAGTTGAACAGCGCCGTGCGGGCGCCTCCGATATGGAGGAAGCCGGTCGGGGAGGGAGCAAAGCGGGTGACGACTGAATCGGTCATTCTTGGCAGGGCCTATGCATTGGAGGCGGTGGTATATAACAGGACCAGAGCATAACTAAAGCCCGACAGCGGACGCCTTAAGGCCTTGGCTCAGCCAAGCGAATTTGGCAGAAGGACCGCTGATTTCCCTACAGGATTTTCATAATGACAGAACCGGTGGCGACTGAGGTTGGGCGCGATTTCATTCGTGACATCATCCAGGCCGACCTCGATCAGGCCAAATACAAGGAGATCGTGACCCGGTTCCCGCCGGAGCCGAACGGTTACCTGCATATCGGCCACGCCAAGTCGATCGCGCTGAATTTCGGCATCGCCCAGGAATTTCCGGGCCGCTGCCATCTGCGCTTCGACGACACCAATCCGGTCAAGGAAGAGCAGGAATATATCGATTCCATCCAGGCCGACGTGCACTGGCTCGGCTACGATTGGGGCAAGAACCTGTTCTATGCCTCTGATTATTTCGACCGCCTGTACGAATGGGCGGAGAAGCTGATCCGCGACGGGCTCGCTTATGTCGACGACCAGTCCCAGGAGGAGATCCGCCTCGCGCGCGGCACGCTGACCGAGCCCGGCAAGAACTCGCCGTTCCGTGACCGCAGCGTGGAGGAGAACCTCGACCTGTTCCGCCGCATGAAGGCCGGCGAATTCCCGAACGGCGCGCGCGTGCTGCGGGCCAAGATCGACATGTCCTCGGGGAACATCAATCTGCGCGACCCCGTGCTCTATCGTATCCTGCATGCGCATCATCCGCGCACCGGGACGAAGTGGAGTATCTATCCGAGCTACGACTATGCCCATGGCCAGTCGGACGCGATCGAAGGCATTACGCACTCGATCTGCACGCTGGAGTTCGAGGACCACCGGCCGCTCTACGATTGGTTCATCGAGAAGTTGCCGGTGCCGTCCACGCCGCACCAGTACGAAATGGCGCGGCTCAATCTGACCTACACGCTGCTGTCCAAGCGTGTCCTGACCCAGCTCGTCCGCGACGGCCATGTCGCCGGCTGGGACGATCCGCGCATGCCGACCATGGCGGGGATGCGCCGCCGCGGCGTGCCGCCGGCGGCCTTGCGCGAATTCATCAAGCGCATCGGCGTGGCCAAGGCCAACAGCGTGGTCGATGTCGGCATGCTCGAGTTCTGCATCCGTGAGGAGCTGAACCGCACGTCGCAGCGGCGCATGGCGGTGTTGAAGCCGCTCAAGGTCGTGATCGAGAACTATCCGGAAGGGCAGACCGAGGAGCTCGAGGCGATCAACCATCCGGATGATCCCTCGGCAGGCACGCGAAAAATCACGTTCGGCCGTGAACTCTATATCGAGCAGGACGACTTCATGGAGAGCCCGCCGAAGAAGTTTTTCCGCCTGTCGCCCGGCAATGAGGTGCGGCTGCGCTACGCTTATTTCGTCAAGTGCACCGGCGTGATCAAGAACGACAAGGGCGAAGTGGTGGAGCTTCGCTGCACTTACGATCCCGCGACCAAGGGCGGCAACGCGCCTGACGGCCGCAAGGTCAAGGCGACCATGCACTGGCTGCCGGCGGCCAATTCTGTGCCCGCGGAGATCCGCATCTACAACCAGCTGTTCGCCAATCCGAGCCCGGACGCCTCGAACTTCGCGGCCGATCTCAATCCGAACTCGCTGGAGATCCTGTCCGACGCGCGGATCGAGGCCTCGGTTGCGGAAAGCAATTCGACCGAGCCGATGCAGTTCGAGCGCCAGGGCTATTTCGTGCGCGACAAGGACTCGACGCCCGGCAAGCCGGTGTTCTCGCGCACCATCGGCCTGCGCGATACCTTCGCGAAGGAAGTGGCCAAAGGCTGACGCAAAGGGCTGACAGGCACATGAGCAGCGAGGCCGACGCCATCGTTTCCGCCATCATCGCGAAATGGTGCGCCGGGTTCGCGACGCTCGATGCGGCTGCGCTGTCGGCGCTGTATTCGAAGAACGCATTCTTCTTCGGCTCCAACCCAAGGCTCTATCGGGGCAGGGATGGCGTCACCGATTATTTCAACGGCCTGCCGCGCTGGCGCAAGCCGGGCGCGGCATTTTCCGAGGTGCAGGCGGCGCAGGTCGGTCCCGATCTGATCAATATGGGCGCGACCATCACGTTCAACTTCGCAGGTGAGCGCCCGGATCTCGTCGTCAAGATGAGTTGGGTCATCATCCGCCAGGACGGTGACTGGAAGATCGTCAATCACCACGCCTCGGCCAAGGCGCTGCTGATCTGACAGGCGCGCCGTCACACGCTATCGTCATTCCGGGGAGAGCAACGAACGCGCTCCCTATGCGTTGGGTGGGTCCAACGAGGATCCCACCATGCAGAACATCGCAGAGCATATGGAAGTCATCGGCGCCGACGGCGTCCATATCGGAACGGTCGACAAGGTCGAGGGCAACCGCATCAAGCTGACCAAGAAGGATAGCGGTGAGGGCAGTCACAAGGGACACCACCATTTCATCGACAAGGGCCTTGTCGCCGGTGTCGAAGGCAACAAGGTCCGCCTGTCGGCCAAGGCGGACGTCGCGGTGACGATGGAAGAGGAAAAGTAGGGGCGCGGCCCCTTCGTTCCTGATCCGTACCGCTATTCGGCGACCTGCACGTTCCGGTAGGCTCTGCGCCCGTCGCGTATCGCAGGGGTTGCCAAGGGAATGGCGGAGCCGGGCCGGCCGCAGCGTCTGTCGCAAGGCATTGCCGGGACTTGGCCGACAGGCCGGGCCGCGTCGGCCGGAGGCTTTGTGCCGGCAGGGTCGGGCGTCTGGCCCGGGGTTGTCGGGACGCTGCGCGAATGGGCCAAGGCCGAGGCTGGTGCGGGGCGGCTGTTTCCCTGGGTGCCCATCGCCTTCGGCTGCGGCATCGCGCTCTATTTTACCGCCGATCACGAGCCGGTGCTGTGGGTCACGGTTGCGACGGCGGCCGCGCTCACGCTCGGCGCGGCCCTGTTGCGGAGGAGCCGGTGGTTTGCGCCCGCGATCATGATCGCGGCGGTCGCGGCCGGTTTTGCGGCGGCGACGTGGAAGACGGCGCGCATCGCCCACACTGTGCTCGCAAAGCCGCTTTATTCCGTGTCGCTGTCGGGCTTCGTCGAGACCCGCGACATCCGCGAACGCACTGACCGCTTCGTGCTGCGCGTCACGGTGATGGAGGCGCAGCGCAGCGACGTGAAGCTGGAGCGCGTCCGCCTCTCCGTGCGCAAGGGAACCGCCCCCGACGTCGGCAGCTTCGTGCAGCTGAAAGCGCGGCTGATGCCACCGCTGTCGCCATTGCGGCCGGGCAGCTACGATTTCTCGCGCGACATGTTCTTCCAGGGCATCGGTGCGTCCGGCTTTGCGATGGGAGCAATCACGACTGTGACGCCGCCCGTGCCGGGCGGATTGCAGCTACGCTACGCCGCGGTCATGCAAGGCCTGCGCGATGCGATCGACGCGCGCATCCGCGCGACACTCGACGGCGACAACCGCGCCATCGCGACCGCGCTGCTCACCGGCCGCCGCGATGCGATCACCACGCCCGTCAATGACGCGATGTTCATCTCGGGGCTCGGTCACGTCCTCTCGATTTCAGGCTATCACATGGCCGTCGTCGCGGGTGTCGTCTTCTTCGCGGTCCGCGCGCTGCTCGCGCTCGTCCCGGGACTGACCGTGGGCTTTCCCATCAAGAAATGGTCGGCCGCCGCTGCGCTGGCTGCGTCGGCGTTCTATCTGCTGCTCTCGGGCGCCGAAGTCGCGACACAAAGATCGTTCTTCATGACCGCGGTGGTGCTGATTGCTGTCATCGTCGATCGCCGCGCGATCACGTTCCGCACCCTGGCCGTGGCGGCGCTGATCGTGCTCGCAGTCGCGCCGGAAGCGCTGGTGCATCCAAGCTTTCAAATGTCGTTCGCCGCAACGCTCGGGCTCGTCGCGCTGGTGCAGGTCGGCATGCCGAGCCTGTTTGCCTCGCCCGATCATTCGGCGACCGCGCGCATCGCGCTGTGGGGCGGCCGCGAGATCGCGATGTTGTTCATGGCCTCGATGATCGCGGGACTTGCGACTACGCCTTACGCCGCCTTCCATTTCCACCGTGTTACGCCTTACGGCGTGCTTGCCAATCTCGGCGCGATGCCGGTGGTCTCGGCGCTGGTGATGCCGGCAGGGCTATTGGGATTGCTCGCGGCTCCCTTCGGGCTGGACGGAGTGTTCTGGTGGTTGATGGGGATCGGCATCGACTGGATGATTTTGGTCACGCGCTGGGTCGCTGCGTTACCGGGCGCGGTCGGCCACGTCGCGGCCTTCGGCACGGCGCCGCTGATCGTTGCGAGCTTGGGCCTGGTCCTGATGGGCCTGCTGCGCACGCCGCTGCGATGGTCGGGAGCATTCGTGCTGGTGGCGGCGACCATCTGGGGTCTTTCCATCAGGCAACCCGACATTCTCATCGCCGGTGACGGTCAGAACGTCGCGGTGCGAGGCAGGGACGGGCAGCTGCATCTGATCAGGACGAAGAAGGACAATTTCCTGCTGAAGGAGTGGCTCGCGGCTGACGCTGATCCGCGCGATGCGGCGAGTGGCTCGCTCGGTGACGGCGTGTCGTGTGACGACGCCGGTTGCGTGACGCCGCTTGCTGACGGCCGCATGGTCGCCCTGGCGCTGCGCATCGACGCGCTGGCCGATGATTGCAGCCGCGCGGCACTGGTGGTGACCGCAAGGCCCGCGCCGCCGGATTGTACCGCGATGGTGGTCGACCGGCCGCGTCTGGTGAGCCAGGGTGCGCTGGCGCTGACACCCCGCGGCGACGGTTTTGCGATTCAGTCGGTGAGGGCGAGGGGCGCAAACCGCCCCTGGTCGCCGGCGGCGGCCGGCGATGGCGATTTCGAACTGACCCTCGTGCCGCGGTCGGCAGCTCCGCGCTCCAAGGACGCAACACCGTCGGAGGCCGACCTTCAGGCCGAGGATTAGAACCGATGGTTCAACCGATCGGCAGGCGCGGAGGCGTCGGACTGATATCGGAAATCACTTGCGGCTTATGCTCGCGCTCACCGAACGGCTGGGTCACCGGCAGCTGCAGCACGGTTGCGCGCTGGCCTTCGACGAGTTGGGTCACCAGCACATATTTGCCATCGGGAAATTCGATCGCGTCGTGATGACGATCGGGAATGTGCGGATCGACCTTGCCGAACTTGCCGACGCGCGAATTGATGGTGCGCGTCCAGATCCACCTGTTGTCGTAACGGACGTTGTCGGCGAAGGCGAGCTCCGTTCCCGGCAGCAGGCAGACCGCGACCGACATGTCGGCTTCGGAGGCGAAGCCGCGCGTCGAGGTGCCGCGGAAGGTTGTCGTGACAATCGTCTCGCCGACTTCTGCGGGACGCGTCGCGACGGCATGCAGGCTATAGTCACACATCGGGTGCTCCTCATCAGCGATAGAGCACCGCGCCTCTTCTGAGGCGCAGGCCTCTATCAGAGTGGAAGCTTGCAATCATATGCGATGTTGGGGGCAAATCTGCGGCTCAGATCCGCGGCTTGCAATCACAATATCTTTCCCGCGCCGATGAGGAACAAAGCCTGCTCCTGTGCATTCGGGAGACTTCGCTCTCAGCGTCCTGATGGTGCCGACCAGCCCGAATACGGCCAGGCCGACTGCGCCTGCTGCTTGACGGCGTTGCGGGCATTGCGGAATTGCTCACTCGTCGTGGCCTGTGGCGCCTTGCGAACGCGATGCTGCGGCTGCGCAGCGATGGCCTGCGACCCTGATGCCGCGATCAGCGCCATCGCGACGGTGCTCAGAATGATTTTGCGCATGGCGGTCTCCTCGGTCTTCGTTGTGGCGTGCCGGGGATGTAGCGCCGAAGAGGGGGCCGGATAATCTGTGCAGAACCTGAAGGACTATCCAGCCGGAGCGGACAATCGTCCGCTCCAATCTTAAGGGCGTGCTCGCCAGGTGCGAGCGCGGGACGAGTTCAGTATTTCCGGTACAGCCCGATCAGCTTGCCCTGGATCTTGACCCGGTTGGGCGGCAGGATCCGGACCTCGTAAGCGGCGTTTGCCGGCTCGAGCGCGATTGAAGCGCCACGGCGGCGGAAGCGCTTGAGCGTCGCTTCCTCGTCGTCGATCAGGGCCACCACGATATCGCCGGTGTCGCAGCTCTCGTTGCGCTGGATCAGCGCCATGTCGCCATCGAGAATGCCGGCGTCGACCATGGAATCACCGCGCACTTCGAGCGCGTAGTGCTCGCCCGCGCCGAGCATGTCGGGCGGGACACTGATGGTGTGGCTGCGCGTCTGCAAGGCCTCTATCGGCGTACCGGCCGCGATCCGGCCCATTACAGGAACCGCGACAGGACGCTCGCCCTCGTCGGCGGGCGGGCTCGAGGTCGTGCGCACCTTGCCGAGATTGCCCTCGATGACGCTCGGCGTGAAGCCGCGGCGGCTTCCGGCGGCCGCCTGGAGCTCGGGCAGCTTGATCACCTCGATTGCGCGGGCGCGGTTGGGCAGGCGGCGGATGAAGCCGCGCTCCTCGAGCGCGGTGATCAGGCGATGGATGCCCGACTTCGAGCGCAGATCGAGCGCATCCTTCATCTCGTCGAAGGAGGGCGGCACGCCGCTCTCCTTCAATCGCTCGCTGATGAACCGCAGGAGCTCGTATTGTTTGCGCGTTAACATCTCGACCAAAATCCCCCTGACGATGTCGTTCGATTCCGAGACGCTGAATTCAGCAATAAGCCGCTACATGCTCGAAACAAATCATGAACGGACACTATATGTTCGATACATGTTCCGCAACTGCTTAATTTACCGTGAACGCGGCAAAGTTCGCGGAACGGTTGCGAACGACGCGCTCACGCGGGCAGTCGCAACACCTCGCAAGGCGTGCCGGCTTCGGCCTTCGGCGCGAACGGGGCGCGCACGAGAAGTGCCTGTGCCGCAGCGAGATTCGCAAGCAGTGAGGAATCCTGGTGATTGACGGGAAGAGCGACGAGCGTGCCGTCATCCCGCGTCTCCAGACGCGCACGCAAATAATCCTCGCGCTGGTCATTGGCGCTGACGTCGCGGCCGAGCACGGCGCGTTCGCGGCGATGATGAATCACTGAACGGCCCGACATCGCGCGAATCAGCGGCACCAGGAACAGGAAGCCGCAGACATAGGATGACACGGGATTGCCGGGCAGGCCGATCACGCGCATCGGCCCGAGCTGCCCGTTCATCATCGGCTTGCCCGGCCGCATCGCGATCTTCCAGAACGCCATCGAGATACCTTCGTTCGTCAGCGCCTGCTGCACCAGATCGTGGTCGCCGACAGACGCTCCGCCGGTCGTGATCAGGATGTCGGCACCGGATTCGCGCGCGCGGCGGATGCCCGATGTGGTGGCGGCAAGCGTGTCGGCGGCAACGCCGAGATCGATGGTGTCGGCCCCCTCGCTGCGGGCGAGGGCGTGCAGGGCGTAGCCGTTGGAATAGACGATCTGGCCGTGGCCGGGCGTCGAGCCCGGCATCACCAGCTCGTCGCCGGTCGCGAGAATCGCGACCTTCGGACGGCGGCGGACGGCAAGCTGCGGGTGGTTCATGCCGGCGGCGAGCGCAAGGTCGCGCTCGGTCAGGCGCGTACCCTTGTGCAGGAGCACCTCACCCTCGCGGAAGTCGATCCCGGCGGGGCGGATGTGCCGCCCGGTGACGGCGGCTTCCTTGATCGTGATGCGCTTGCCGTCCGCGATGGTGTCCTCCTGGATCACGACCGCATCCGCGCCGGCGGGAACGACGCCGCCGGTGAAGATCCGTACGGCATCGCCAGCGCCGACTGTTCCAGCAAACGGGCGGCCGGCTGCGACCTCGCCGATGACCGTAAGCTGTGCATCAACCTTCGCCGCATCGGCCGCGCGGACGGCATAGCCATCCATCGCCGACATGGCCTCGGGCGGCTGCGTCCGCCGCGCGGCAACGTCGCGCGCGAGCACGCGATGGAACGCCTGATCCAGTGCGATCATTTCCTCTGCCAAAGGCTCTGCACCGGCGAGCACGGCGGCAAGCGCATCGGAAACCGGCATCAGGGCCACGGCGTACTCCCGCAACAAGATCGAAGGACTCGGTCGGCGAGGTTTTAGCCGAGCGGAGAGGCCGAGGCAAAAGGGGGTATATTGCCGCGAAGCTTACGCTTCGGGCAGGGCTGGTGTCCGCGACGTGATCCGGAAGGCGCGGCAGACCGACACGAGGACAGGCAGCCTGCGCGCAGCGTTACGACCGCGTAATGGGATTTGCCCTTGCCGCGTTTCCGTCTTCAGCGACGTCGGGAGCCTTGGGGCCTTGATCCTTGTCGGGCATAGGATCGGCTTGGGCCTTCAAGTCGGCCGCCTTGCTCATCAGCTTGGCGGAAAGCTCGGAATCCGAGGTAGTCTTGGCGAATTTGACCAGCAGGGAGGCCTGCTTGGTGAGGTAGGTTTTGCCCAACACGATGATATTTCCGTCCGTAGAATTCCCAACGGACTCATGAGTCCGGAAGCGGGTATTCGTTCCCGGAACTCTGTACAAAATTGCACAAAGGGCTTTGGTTCCTCGCTTCCGGTCGAAATTGTTCCGGAATTTGCCGCCGGATCAGATCCCCAGCGCCTTCAGCGCAAGGCCGACGTCGTGGGGTGAGGTCACATGGACCGCGGTCAGGCCGCGGGCGCGCGCGCCTTCGATGTTCTCGGCAAGGTCATCGAAGAACACGATCCGGCTGGCCGGCACGCCCATCGCGGCGACGACATGGTCGAACGCTTCCGCATCCGGTTTGCGCAGGCCGATGCTGGACGAAAGGTACAGCTCGCGGAAATGGCGGAGCACGTCGGCATATTCCTTCGAGAAATAGTCCACGTGTGGCCGGTTGGTGTTGGAGAAGGCGTAGACCGGCATCTGCTTTGCCGCGCGCGGGAGCAGGTCCGCGATACCGGGCATCTCGCCGGCGAAAATCGCGTTCCACCCCTCGAGGAACTGGGCATCCGAAATGGAGATTCCGAGCGATGAGCGCAGCGAGGCGAAATAGTCCTCGTCGCTGATCCTGCCGACCTCGTGCAGGCGGTAGGCCTCGTCGCGCACATAGCGCCCGACGATGGCTTCGGGCTTGCAGCCGGCATGTCCCGCCCAGCAGGCGATCGCCTTGGAGAAATCGATGTCGAGCACGACGCGCCCGAGATCGAACAGAAGCGCATCCGCGCTGCCGGGACAGAGCGAGGTCATTGCAGCCTTTCGGGTCAGTATCGATAGGGTTCGTGGTCGAACAGCGGGAACGCGCTGAACACGCTCGGCGCGTTGGTTGCGGTGGCCGGGTGCAGGCAGGATTTGTTGACCTCGGCGAAGGAGGTGGCACCTAACAGACCGAGGCAGCGCAGCACCTCGTCCTCCAGCAGTTCCAGCATCCGCGTCACGCCGGCCTCGCCGGCTGCCGCCAGCGCCCAGCATTGCAGCCGGCCGATGCCGACGAGGTCGGCGCCCGCCGCGATCGCCTTGACGATATCGGTGCCCCGGCAAAAGCCGCCATCGACCATGATCTTGGCGCGGCCCTTCACGGCGTCGACGATCTCCGGCAGCACATGCATGGCACCGCGGCCGTGATCAAGCTGGCGGCCGCCATGGTTGGAGACATAAATCCACTCGACGCCGTGATCGACCGCGATCTGCGCGTCCTCGGCAGTTGCGATGCCCTTGATGATCAGCGGGATCTTGAACTTGTCCTTGATCATCTTCACGGTCCGCCACTCCAGACCCTTCTGGTAATCGCCGCCGGTGGCCCGCAGGCGGCTCTCGCGAACGTAGCGTTTGGCGATGTCGCGCTCACGACGGCTGTAGTGGGCGGTGTCGACGGTGAGGCAGAAGGCGGCATAATTAGCCTTCTGTGCACGGCTGACGATTTCGGCGACGAATGCGTCATCGCCACGGACGTAGAGCTGGAACATGCGCAGCGCATCGGGCGCGGCTTCGGCAGTCTTTTCCAGGCCGGGCTCGGAGACGGAGCTGAGCATGTGCGATGCGCCAAAAGTACCGGCGGCGCGCGCGACGCTGGCTGCGCCAAAGGGATCGAAGATCTCCAGCGCGCCGACGGGGGCGAGCACGACAGGCAGTCGCATCTTGCGGCCGAACTGCTCGACCGAGCCGCTGACCTGGCGGACGTCGCGCAGCACACGCGGGCGGAACGCGATCTCGTCGAGCGCCATGCGGTTGCGGCGCATCGTGGTCTCGGTCTCGGCGGCGCCGACGATGTAGTCCCAGGCGTTCTGGTTGAGGTTGGAACGCGCCTTCCGGATGAATTCGTGCAGGTTCTGGAACGGCTCGTCGCTGGCGCCGAGTTCGACGTTCCGTTCCGGCCGGAGTGCTTCGTTCATTGTTATCCTCCCGAGAATTTGAAGCCTTATTCAATCGCCTATCCCGTCCGGCTCTCCAAAACCATCCTAAAATCGCATAGCTGCGAGGCGCCGTCCGGCCGACTGATTCCCGCCGGGAGCGGGGGCGGTCTTGCCAACGTTGCCAAATGTTTAGGTTCAGGCGAAGGGATTTTTGCCGCGTACCCGCCGGCGTGGCAGGCCGGCCTTGAAGAAACCAGAATGATATTGTGAGAACCGGGCTGGATCGCCACTTGCATGGCGGCTGCCAAGCCTCAAAAGAACCGCTAAGCGAAAAGGCCACCCATTCCATGCGGAAAACCCTGCTCTTCCCACTGGGCGCGCTCACCGGAGCATGCCTGACCCTCCTCGTATCAGGTCCGCAGGGCGGACTATGGGCGGCACGGGCGGCGGCAGGCGCGGATGGTGCGTACTCCCAGCTCAACCTGTTCGGGGAAGTTTTCGAGCGGGTGAAGGCGAGCTATGTCGAGAAGCCCGACAATGCCAAGCTGATCGAAGGTGCGATCACGGGCATGGTGACCTCGCTCGATCCGCATTCGCGCTACATGAACGACAAGGCCTGGACCGAGATGCAGGAGACCACCTCCGGCGAGTTCGGCGGCCTCGGCATCGAGGTCACGATGGAAGAGGGCCTGGTCAAGGTCGTCTCGCCGATCGACGACACGCCGGCGTCCAAGGCCGGCATCATGTCCGGCGACCTCGTCAGCAAGATTGACGGTGAGAACGTGCAGGGCATGACGCTCGAGCAGGCCGTCAACAAGATGAAGGGCCCGGTCGACACCAAGACCAAGCTCACCATCATCCGCAAGGGCGCCGATGCTCCGATGGATGTCGCGATCACGCGCGAGATCATCCATGTCCGCCCGGTCCGCTTCCACGTCGAGAACGGCGACGTCGGCTACATCCGCGTCACCTCGTTCAACGAGCAGACCACCGACGGCCTGAAGAAGGCAATCGCCTCGATCTCCAAGGACATCCCGCAAGACAAGCTCGTTGGCTATGTGATGGATCTGCGCAACAATCCGGGTGGTCTGCTCGACCAGGCCGTGTCGGTGTCGAGCGCGTTCCTGCAACGCGGCGAGGTCGTCTCGACCCGCGGCCGCAATCCGGAAGAGACCCAGCGCTTCACCGCGCATGGCGGCGACCTCACAAAGGGCAAGCCGCTTGTGGTGCTGGTCAATGGTGGCTCGGCTTCGGCGTCGGAAATCGTGGCCGGCGCGCTGCATGACCACAAGCGCGCGACGATCATCGGCACCCGCTCGTTCGGCAAGGGCTCGGTGCAGACCATCATCCCGCTTGGTGCCGGCAACGGCGCGCTGGCGCTGACCACCGCGCGCTACTACACGCCGTCGGGTCGCTCGATCCAGGCCCAGGGTATCGCGCCCGACATCGAGATCCTCCAGGACGTTCCGGCCGAGCTGAAAGGCCGCGTCGACACCATCGCGGAATCGCAGATGCGCGGTCATCTGCAGGCCGCCGACGGTACCGAGCAGACCGGATCGCAATCCTACGTCCCGCCGGAAGAGAAGGACGACAAGGCCCTGCATGCGGCCTACGACTTCCTGCACGGCGTCACGGTGAATGCGGCGGCCGCCAAGCCCGCTCCGAAAGCGACAGTGCCGAACTAACCGCTGCGACTTCAGGACATCCAGACATCGCCCGGGAGTGGATCGCCACTGCCGGGCGAATTCGTTTTGGACGTCGTCTCAGCTCGGATTCATTGCGGCAAAGGCCGTATTGTCGCGGCTTTGCGTGCGACCAAGCGCCGGGTGCGATTGCGGCGTCCGCTGTGGGGATACTAGCCAGCCTCGCGGCGGCGGCCTTCCCGACCTTCGCGCTGGGTGAGCCGGCTGCGATGGAGCGCGAACAGCTCCAACATCTTGTCGGCCGGCTTTGCGGCGCTGAACAGATAACCCTGCATCTCGGTACAGCCGAGCGTGCGCAGCAACCGCTGCTGTTCCTCGGTCTCGACGCCTTCGGCCGTGGTCGCCATGCGGCGGGCGCTGGCGAGATTGACCACGGCCTGCACGATGCTGGCGGAGCCGTCGGGACCTGCGATGTCGTTGACGAAGCAGCGGTCGATCTTGATCTTGTCGAACGGGAAGCGATGCAGATAGCTCAGCGAGGAGTAGCCGGTGCCGAAATCGTCGAGCGCAATGCGGACGCCGATGGCACGGAGCTGGTGCAGGATCGCAAGCGCGGTGTCGTCGTCGCGGATCAACACGGCCTCGGTGATTTCGAGCTCGAGCCGGCTCGCCGGCAGATTGGAGGCGGCGAGCGCCGCCATGATCTTCAGAGCCAGCGTGCCGCTCTTGAACTGAACCGGCGAGACGTTGACCGCAAGGCGAATGTCGTCGGGCCAGGTGGCCGCGTCGCGGCAGGCGGTCGACAGCACCCATTCGCCGATCTCGTTGATCAGCCCGGTATCCTCGGCAATCGGGATGAATTCTGCCGGCGAGACCATGCCGCGCTCGGGGTGGCGCCAACGCACCAGCGCTTCGCAGCCGGTGATGCGGTCGTCCTTCAGGCTGAGGCAGGGTTGATAATAGACCTCGAGGCCACCGTCGCGCCTGCCCTGGGCGATGGCGTGGCGCAGGTCGATTTCGAGCTGGCGCCGCTCGCGTACCTTGGCGTCCATCTCGGGCTCGAAGAAGCGATAGGTGCGGCGCCCGGCGGATTTGGCCGCGTACATCGCCATGTCAGCGTTCTTCAGAATCTGATCGAGCGCGTTGCCGTGTCCGGGCGCCAGTGCAATGCCGATGCTGGCATCGGTGGTGAGGTGATGGCCCATGCAATCGAACGGTGCGCGGATCGCGGCGAAGACCCGGGCAACGAGCTCGCTGACCTGGTCCTGCCTGGTCACCGCGCTCTGCACGATGGCGAATTCGTCGCCGCCGAGACGAGCGACGAAATCGGTCGGGCCGGCGCAGCGGCGCAGGCTCTCCGCCACCGACTTCAACAGCTCGTCGCCGACGAGATGGCCGAGCGCGTCATTGACGCCCTTGAACTCGTCGATGTCGATGTAATGCACGGCAAGCTCTTCACCGTGAGCCATGCTGGCTAGCTCCTCGCGCAAATGTTCGTGGAACTTGGCGCGGTTGGGCAGGTCGGTCAGCGCGTCGTAGTGGGCGAGGTGGGTGATACGCGCCTCGGTGCGGCGCCGCTCGGTGATGTCCTCATGGGTCGCGACCCAGCCGCCATCGTCGAGAGGCTCGTTGACGATCTGGATCGATCGGCCGTCGCTGGTGTCGACCACCATGGAGTTGCGCACGTGGATGTCGCGCAGCACGCGCGCGACATACTGGTCCACGTCACCCGTGAACGAGCCCGTCGCCTTGCGGTGCGCGATGATGTCGCGGAAGCTGTAGCCGGGTCTGACGATGTCGGCCGACAGGCCGTACATCTCGATGTAGCGCTGGTTGCAGATCACGAGCCGCCGCTCGGCATCGAACAGCAGCAGACCCTGGGTCATGTTGTTGACGGCGCGATCGAGGCGCTGCTTCTCCAGCGTCAACCGCTCCCGGGACAGGCGGTGCTGCTCCAGGAGCTTGCGCACGATCGCGGTCAGCACGCCCGCAATCGCAAGCACGGACGCGCCGGCGACCGAAATCAGGATTCCGATTTGCTCGCGCCAGTCGGCGAGCGCCGCCGCGCGCGTTGTCGTCGCCATCATCAGAATCGGGAAATGGGGCAAAGCACGCGCCGAGGCCAGCCGGTCCTCGCCGTCGATCGGGCTCACGATACGCCCGGCGAAGTGGTCGAGCGTGAAGATCTTCTGCTGCTCGAACGACCCGTTCCTGAAATTGCGTCCCATCATGTCGCTGGAATCGGGATAGCGGGCCAGCAGCGTGCCGTCCCGATGCAGCATCGAGATCGTCGCGCCTTCGCCGAGCATGACGGTCTCGAAGAACTTCTCGAAATTGGCCGGCTCGATGCCGCGCCCGACGGCACCCATGAATTCGCCGTGCGGTCCCATGATCCTGCGCACGATCAGGATGGTCCAAGCGCCGGAGATACGGCTGTGAACCGGTTCGATCAGTACGTCGGGCGCCTGCGGATCGTATCGGAAGGTGCGGAAGTAGGCGCGGTCGGCGACGTTGACCTTCGGAGCGGGCCATGTCGTCGAGGAATTGATCACATTGCCGTCGGCGTCGATGATGTTGACGCCGCCCATGTACGGAAGCGCCTCGATCTTCGAGCGCAGCATCCGGTGCACGTCCTCGCCGGAGAGGCGCTTGCGGAAGTCCGCTGCGGTCGTGATTCCGTTCACGCGCACGTGGTCGACGAAATCCTTCTGAATGACCGCGAAATCCTGCAGTTGCTGATCGAAATGATGGGCGAGCAGCAGCACGGTGTTTTCCAGCTCGCGGCTGGAGTTGCGCAGCGCGCGCTCGCGGAAATTCTGCGCCATCAATACCGCGCCGACGGCGATTGCCGCGATCAGCAATGTGCCGCCGACCACGAGCCAGCGGATCGGTCCGCTGCGCACGAAGGCCTGGTCGAAGAGGCGGCTGCCGTATTTTGTCATCATGTTGTTCGTCGCCGTCCACACGTCAGGGTCAATTCTTGATCCCGTGACATCCGTCGGTTTACGGGATCGATGTGGAGGCGACGTTAGGAAGCGCGGTTAACGCGACATGAACCGTAATGCGCAAATGCAATCGATGCGCATGACGAGAAGCATGCAGCTTTTGCCGGCCATGGTCGGGATGAGGGTCAGTTCTTGCCGATCGCGGTGGAATCAACCAACGCTTAACCATCTAACCTGCTGACGATCCTCGATGCCACATTGGCACGCGAATTGCGAACTCAGCTCCGCAACGATGCGAGAGAGGACACGATCATGAAAAAGACTTTGAAGAACTTCTGGATCGACGAATCCGGTGCGACCGCGATCGAATATGGCCTGATTGCGGCCGGTATCGCGCTGGCCATCATCACCGTCGTGAACGGCCTGGGTAGCAAGCTCAACACCAAGTTCGGATCGATCAGCACGGCGCTGAAATAACCACCGATCAGGCGCGGTAATGGCCCGACTTGCCGCCCAGCTTTTCGACGAGATGGATGCCCTCGATGCGCACGCCGCGCTCGACCGCCTTGATCATGTCGTAGATGGTGAGGCAGGCCACCGTAACGGCCGTGAGGGCTTCCATCTCGACGCCGGTTGGGCCGGTCACCTTGACGCTGGCACGGACCACGCAGCCCGGCAGCTTCGCGTCAGGCTCAATGTCGACCGTGACCTTCGACAGCGCCAGCGGATGACAGAGCGGGATCAGCTCCGAGGTCCGTTTCGCTGCCATGATTCCGGCGATGCGCGCGGTGCCGAGCACATCGCCTTTCTTGGCGTTGCCTGACACGATCAGGTCGAGCGTTGCCTTCTCCATGACGACACGGCCTTCGGCGACGGCAAGCCGCTCGGTGGCAGCCTTGTCCGAGACATCGACCATCCGCGCCTCGCCGGAGGCGCCGATATGGGTGAGGGCAGGGCTGGCCTTCGCCTTTGCGGGCTTCGCCTTGGATGGCTTGCACACCATGTCAGCGCGTGCCCGTGGCGCGGGCCTTGGTCTGGCGCGTGAGCAGCGTACGCGTGGCGGCCGCGACGTCGGCCTGGCGCATCAGGCTCTCGCCGACCAGGAAGGTCGACATGCCGACGCGCTCGAGCCGCGACAGGTCTGCGGGCGTGAAGATGCCGCTCTCGCCGACCATCAGCCGCTCCCGCGGGATCAGAGGCGCCAGCATCTCGCTGGTCGCCAGCGTCGTCTCGAAGGTGCGCAGATTCCGGTTATTGACCCCGATCATCGGTGAACGCAGCTTCAGCGCCCGATCGAGCTCGGCACGGTCGTGGATCTCGATCAGCACATCCATGCCGTAGGCGATCGCGGCGTCTTCGAGATCCTTGGCGGTCGCATCATCGAGCGCCGCCATGATGATGAGGATGCAGTCGGCGCCGTGCGCGCGCGCCTCGACCACCTGATAGGTGTCGAACAGAAAATCCTTGCGCAGCACAGGCAACGAGGTCGCCGCGCGTGCCGCAACCATGAAGTCGAGATGGCCCTGGAACGAGGGCGTGTCGGTCAGCACGGACAGGCAGGCCGCGCCGCCCGCCTCATAGGCCTTGGCAAGCAGGGGCGGATCGAAATCGGGGCGGATCAGACCCTTGGAGGGCGAGGCCTTCTTCACCTCGGCGATCAGCGCATAATCGCCATTGGCGTGCTTGGCCCTGATCGCGCGCACGAAGCCGCGCGGCGCGTCCTGCGCGCTGGCTTGTGCCTCGACCGCCGAGAGCGGCTGCGCGCGCTTGGCCGCCGCGATCTCCTCGCGCTTGTAGGCCTCGATCTTGGTCAGGATATCGGACATGACAGGCTCAGCTGTTCGAGACCGCGATCAGATGTTTCAGTCGCGCGTTCGCAGCGCCGCTATCGAGCGATTTTGCGCCGATCGCGACGCCTTCCCTCAGGTCCTTGGCGCGGCCGGCGACGACGAGCGCCGCGGCGGCGTTGATCAGCGCGACGTCGCGATAGGGGCTCGGCTTGCCGTCGAGGACGCTTTGCAGCGCCATCGCATTAGCGTCGGCATCACCGCCCTTGAGTGCGCCGGGATCGCATCGCGGCAGGCCGACGTCCTCGGGCGTTACCTCGAAATTCCGGATCTCGCCATTGTGGAGCGCCGAGACGAAGGTCGGGCCGGTGAGGGTGATCTCGTCAAGGCCATCGGAGCCGTGCACCACCCAGGCGGATTCGGAGCCGAGATTCTTCAGCACCTGCGCCAGCGGCTGCACCCATTGCCTGGAGAATACGCCTACCATCTGCCGCTTCACGCCGGCCGGGTTGGACAGGGGCCCAAGCAGGTTGAAGATCGTGCGGGTGGCGAGCTCGACCCGGGTCGGGCCGACGTTCTTCATGGCCGGATGATGGGCCGGTGCGAACATGAAGCCGATGCCGCATTCGCGCACGCAGCGGCCGACCTGCTCGGGCTTGAGATCGATCTTCACGCCGAGCGAGGCCAGCACGTCCGCAGCGCCCGAGCGCGACGAGAGCGCGCGGTTGCCGTGCTTGGCGACGGGCAGACCGGTGCCGGAGACGATGAACGAGGCACAGGTCGAGACATTGACCGAGCCGGAGCCGTCGCCGCCGGTGCCGACGATATCGACGGCGTCCGCGGGCGCATCGACCGTGAGCATCTTCGAGCGCATCGCCGTGACCGCGCCGGTGATTTCCTCCACCGTCTCGCCGCGCACACGCAGCGCCATCAAGAGGCCGCCCATCTGCGAGGGGGTGGCCTCGCCGGACATCACGGCATCGAAGGCGGATGCGGCTTCCTCACGCGACAGGCTGGCACCGGTCGCAACTTTTCCAATGATCGATTTCAGGTCGTCCATCGCGTGCTTTCAACTCACTGGTTCGCGCCGGTCACTTGCGCGAAGGCGGCCTGATTAATGGTGGTCCCGATGTCGGTTTCAAGCTTGTTGACGTAGGAGGCGACCTGCTCGTCGGTCAGCGACTTGTCGACGCTCTCCTTCAGCTTCTTGACGGCGTCGGAGGCGGTGTCGACCGCGGGATCGACGATGTCGGTGACGCGGAAGACGATGACTTCGGTGCCGCCGGTCACCGGCGCCTGGCCGACACCGTCCTTGGCGGCGCGGAAGGCGGCCGCAACGATGTTGGCGGGCACGCCGGCCGGGGAGTCGTCGCGCTTGAAGCCGCTGGCGGTCTCGACCTTGGCATTGATCGCAGCGGCCTCGTCAGCGAGCTTGCCGCCCTGTTCGAGCTTTTGCACCAGTTCGGTCGCCTTCGCCTTCAGCTTGGTGGCGATCTGCTCCTGGCGCCAGCGCGCCTCGACCTGGTCGCGGACCTCATCGAGATTGCGGTCGCGCGACGGCGTGATGGCGAGCACGTCGTACCAGACATAGCCGCCCTTGAACGAGATTGGGTCGTTGTCGACGCCGACATCGCTGTTGAAGGCCTGCGACACCACGTCGAGACCCTGCGGAATGTTGGTAACGGTCTGCCCGTTCGGCGCGCGGCCGGAGCGGTCGACGGCATCGATGGTCACGGCCGTGAGCCCGAGCTTCTGTGCGGCATCGGCGACGCTGGTGCCGGCACCGCGTTCGTCCTCCATCTTGTCACGGAGCTCGCCGACCTTGGTGCGCGCGCGCTCGGTCGCGATCGATCGCTTCACGTCGGCGGCAAACTTGGCGTAGTCGGCCTCGGCGCCGGGCTCGATCTTGTCGACCTTGACGATCGAAACGCCAATCGGGCCCTGGATCGGCTGGCTGATTTCGCCAACGGGAAGCGCGAAGGCGACATTGCCGACGGCTGGTTCGAGCGAGGATTTCGTCACCAGCCCGAGATCGACGTCGGAGGCAGTCAAACCGCGCTCTTTGCCGAGATCTTCAAAGGACAGCCCGCCGACCAGACGCTCGCGCGCGGCCTGCGCCTCGGCGGCGTTCGGAAACACAATCTGCTTGATCTGGCGCTTCTCCGGTGTGGAGAGTTGGTTCTTGCGCTGATCGAACAGTTTCTTCGCGTCGTCGTCGGAGACGTCGCTCCACTTGGCGATGTCCTCCGGCGAGATCACGGCGAAGACGATCTTGCGGAATTCGGGTGCGCGGAACTGGACCTTGTGATCCTCGAAATAGGCGGCGAGCGCCTCGGGCGAGGGGGGATCTATGGTGCCGGCCTGCGCCGTATCGAGCCTGACGAACTCGATCGAGCGCTGCTCGTTCTGGAAGCGCGTCGCCACGTCGAACATGGTCTTCGGCGGTTCGAGGCCGGCGCCGATCGTGCCGGTGATCTGCCGGCGCAGCGCCACCTTGCGCTGCTCGGCCACGTAGCGCTGCTCAGTGTAGCCGAAATTGCGGATCAGCCCCTGGAAGCGGTTCGCATCGAACTTACCGTCGACGCCTTTGAAGTTCGGGTCGTTCATGATGATCTGGCGGATCTGCTCGTCGGACTGGCCGAGCCCGAGCTGACGCGCGTTCTCGTCGAGGGCAGCTTCGGCAATCGTCTGCTGGAGCACCTGGCGGTCAAGGCCGAACGCGCGCGCCTGGTCCGGCGTGAGGGGCCGGCCAAACTGGCGGCCGATCTGCTGGAGGCGGTCGGTGTAGATCTGGCGGAACTCGTTCAGCGAAATCTCGGTGTGGCCGACCTTGGCCAGCGTGGACTGCCCGAAGCCCCGGAAGATGTCGGCGATGCCCCAAATGCCGAAGCTGATGATCAACACGCCCATCACGACGGCCATGATGGTCTTGCCGACCCAGTTTGATGAGGCCTTGCGCATTCCTCGAAGCATTTGGTCCAACTTGTTTGATAAGGAGGGGAACGGGAGCGCGTCTTAATGCAGATTCCGCAAAAGCGCGTCACCAAATTGATATGCCATCATAAAGTGGTGGCTTTCGCCCCGCAACCTCAGGTCAGACCGCTTCGCGAAGCTGCGGTTAAGGGGCCGAAAGCGTTTTCCAGCGAAGCGGTCCCCCGGTTCGCGTCGAGAAAACGCGTCAAAACAAGAATCTGGAACTGCCGCGATAGCTCTGCTAGCGCATGGACAAGACCTCATTCTGCTGGAAAATGACATGACCATCCGCCCCCTGATCGCCGGCAACTGGAAAATGAATGGCCTGAAAGCCCAGGCCGCCGAATTCGACGCCATGCTCAATGGCGCGGCAGAGGTATCAGGCAAGGCCGATCTGCTGGTCTGCCCGCCGGCGACCCTGATCGCGGGCTTTGCCGAGAAAGCGCGTGGCAAGACCGTCGCCGTCGGGGCCCAGGACTGCCATCCCAAGGCCTCCGGCGCCCATACCGGCGATATTGCGGCTGAAATGCTGACTGACGCAGGCGCAAGCGCCATCATCGTTGGCCATTCCGAGCGTCGCGCCGACCATGGCGAGGGCGATGCCCTTGTCAGGCAGAAGGCGGAAGCCGCCTGGCGAGCCGGGGCGGTCGCGATCGTCTGCATTGGCGAGACGCAGGCCCAGCGCGACGCTGGCCAGACCCTGGATATCGTCCGTGGCCAGCTCGACGGCTCGCTGCCGGATGGCTCCACGGCCGCCAATCTGGTCGTGGCCTATGAGCCGGTCTGGGCGATCGGCACGGGCCTCACCCCCACGGCCAAGGATGTCGAGCAAATTCATGGCTTTATCCGGGAGTTCCTGACCTCCAGGTTCAAGGACGAGGGGGCGAAGATGCGGATCCTCTACGGCGGCTCGGTGAAGCCGTCGAACGCAGCCGAGCTGATGGCGGTCAAAAACGTCAATGGCGCGCTGGTTGGCGGCGCCAGCCTGAAAGCGGCCGATTTCCTTGCGATCGCGAAAGGCTGCCCCTAGCTAAGCCAAAGCTTTGATCCGGGGGCGATCGGGGGTGGCAATGCCCCTTCCGATCGTGTAACACCGCGCAACTTCAGGAAAACCCGCGAAGCGCGATCGGCCGCCGTCAGGCGCCGCCCGCTTGTGACGGAAGGATAGCATGCAGACCGTTGTCATCGTCATCCACCTCATGATCGTCGCCGTCATGATCGGCGCCGTGCTGCTCCAGAAGTCGGAAGGCGGCGGCCTCGGCATGGGCGGCGGCGCGGGCTTCATGTCGAGCCGCGGCACCGCGAATCTACTGTCGCGAACCACCGCGGTCCTCGCGGCGGGCTTCTTCCTCACCAGCCTGTTCCTGTCCTGGTATGCCGGTTACAACCGCGCGCCGACCTCGATCATCGGCCAGCCCGCGTCGCAGACCCAGCCGGGCGGCGCCAACCCGATCACCGCGCCGACCTCGGGCGGTATTCTGGACACGCTGAAGAAGGCGGACGAGCAGCAGCAGGCTCCGGCGGCACCGAGCGGCCCGCAGGTGCCTCGCTCACAATAAAGCAGGGGGGCCATGCAGGACGATGGCTACCGTCCTGCTTCAAAGATCCCCATCAAGGCTCTGTCACCATTCTTAGTTTTGGCTCACCCACAGGCCCGCAGATTCTTTGGGGCTGAATACGAATCGCTTTGGCGAATCGGATTCGAGGGATTAGAGGTTAGGTCCCATGGCGCGGTACATATTCATCACCGGCGGCGTGGTTTCTTCGCTCGGCAAGGGTCTGGCTTCAGCGGCACTCGGTGCCCTGCTGCAGGCCCGGGGCTACAAGGTCCGCCTCCGCAAGCTCGACCCCTATCTCAACCTCGATCCCGGAACGATGTCGCCGTATCAGCACGGCGAAGTGTTCGTGACCGATGACGGCGCGGAGACCGATCTCGATCTCGGTCACTACGAGCGCTTCACCGGACGGCCTGCGACCAAGCAAGACAACATCACGACGGGGCGCATCTACCAGGACATCATCTCGAAGGAACGCCGCGGCGATTACCTCGGCGCGACCATTCAGGTGGTGCCGCACGTCACGAACGCCATCAAGGAGTTCGTGCTGTCGGGCAATGACGATTACGACTTCGTGCTGGTCGAGATCGGCGGCACTGTCGGCGACATCGAGGGCCTGCCGTTCTTCGAAGCGATCCGCCAGCTCAAGAACGAGCTGCCGCGCGATCACGCCGTCTACATCCATCTGACGCTGCTGCCCTACATCCCGAGCGCCGGCGAATTGAAGACCAAGCCGACGCAGCATTCGGTGAAGGAGCTGCGCTCGATCGGCATCCAGCCGGACATCCTGCTGTGCCGTACCGATCGCGAGATCCCGAAGGAGGAGCGGCGCAAGCTCGGCCTGTTCTGCAACGTGCGCGAAAGCGCCGTGATCGAGGCGCGCGACGTCGACAACATCTACGCCGTCCCTGAGGCCTACCACAACGCCGGCCTCGATGACGAAGTGCTCGCCGCCTTCGGCATCGGCTCGCGGATTCCGCCGGTGCTGCAGAGCTGGCAGAAGATCAACGAGCGCGTCCGCAACCCCGAAGGCAATGTCACAATCGCCATCGTCGGCAAGTACACCGGCATGAAGGATGCGTACAAGTCGCTGATCGAGGCGCTCTCGCATGGCGGCATCGCCAACAAGGTGAAGGTCAATCTTGACTGGATCGAGAGCGAGATCTTCGAGAAGGAAGATCCGGCGCCGTTCCTCGAGCACGTCAACGGCATTCTGGTGCCCGGCGGCTTCGGCCAGCGCGGTGCCGAAGGCAAGATCAAGGCGGCGCAGTTCGCGCGCGAGCGTGACGTGCCGTATTTCGGCATCTGCTTCGGCATGCAGATGGCCGTCATCGAGGCGGCGCGAAATCTCGTCGGCATCGAGGACGCTAACTCCACCGAGTTCGGTCCGACCAAGGAACCCTTGGTCGGCCTGATGACGGAATGGCTGCGCGGCAACGAACTCGAGAAGCGCTCGCAGGCCGGCGATCTCGGCGGCACGATGCGCCTGGGCGCCTATCCCGCCGCGCTGAGCCGCGGCAGCCGTGTCTCGCAGGTCTATGGCGGCGCGACCGAGATTTCCGAGCGCCACCGCCATCGCTACGAGGTCAACACCGCCTACAAGGACCGCCTCGAGCAGCACGGCTTGAAATTCTCCGGCCTCTCGCCCGACGGCGTGCTGCCTGAAATCGTCGAATACGAGGATCACCCCTGGTTCATCGGCGTCCAGTTCCACCCCGAGCTGAAGTCGCGGCCGTTCGAGCCGCACCCGCTGTTCGCTTCGTTCATCGAGGCGGCCGCGAAGCAGAGCCGGTTGGTGTAACCGGCTCGTTACGCGACGGTGCGGGCGCGCTCTCAAAGCGTGGGTTCGAGTGCGAGACGTGCGGATTGCGCCGGCGATCCCGCGACCAGCGTCATCTGCGGCCGGCGCGTCAGCTTGTAGACGGCGGCCGGCGGCATGTTGAGGAAGGCCCGGTCCACCAGCGTTGCGCGCAGGCCGAGGCGGTCGAGCACCGGCCGCGGGATCGGGCAGCTCATGCCATAGGTGAACTGGTAAAACGCGCCGCCGGGGCGGACATAGCTGAACGCGCCGCTCACGATCGAGATGACCTTGCGCGTCGACATGTTGAGCAGCGGCAGCCCGCTCACGACCGCGCCGACGGGTGCGCCGTCATAGAGGCGCTCCGTCGCCAGTCGCGCCGCATCCATCCACAGCACGCGCGCGACGGGAAAGCGCATCTGCAGGAGCTTCATGAAATCCGAGCCGTATTCGATCAGCGTGAGATCCTGCTGCCTGACGCCGCGCTTCAGGAGCTTGTAGGTGAATGCGCCGGTGCCGGGCCCGAGTTCGAGGATCGGGCCGGTCTTCTCGGTGATCTCGCGCGTGATGAGATCGGCGAGCGCCGCGCCCGATGGCGCGATGGCGCCGACCTGGCGCGGCGAGGACATCCAGGACAGGAAGAAGGAGAGGAAATCGTTGGGCATGCGCACTCCGGCATTTCGTTGGCACCTCGAAGTTCAGAGGTGAGGCGGAGACACTGTCGGCGGAGTGCATTGCGACAGCATTGCGCTGTGAGCAGCGAAAGCGGATTGGTTCAACTTTGCCGATGTGGTGGCAGCGTCATTCTGAAGCAGGTGCCGCCATCCGCGCCGTCAGTGACCGCGACCTGGCCGCCATGCAGCAGCACGATCTCGCGCACCATGTTGAGGCCAAGGCCAGCGCCGCGATCGAGCGGCGTGAGCCGATAGAACGGCTCGAAGATCTGCTCGCGTTGGTCTTGTGGAATGCCGGCGCCTTCGTCGGTGACCTCGATGCAGGCAGGCCTGCTCACGTGAATGCCGATCGTGCCGCGGCGCGGGCCGTGCTGGATCGCATTCTGTACGAGATTGGTCAGCGCCCGCTCCAGCGCGGCTGCGTCACCGATCGTCTCGACCGGGGTCGCGGGCGCATCGAGCGCAAGCTCGTAGCCGGCGGCAATGGCCAGCGGCGCGAGCTCGGCAGCCGCGCTTTGCGCTATCGCGACGAGGTCGACGCGTGTGAACGGATGGCCGCAGCGGTCGAGCCGCTGGATGTCGAGCAATTGCTCGGCGAGCGTCGCCAGCCGCGCCGCATCCTCCAGCAGCCGGGTCTTGTCTGGACCGGAGGGCAACGATTCCAGCCGCGTGTTCAGGATCGCGATCGGCGTGCGCAGCTCGTGCGCGGCATCTGCGACGAAACGCTTGTGCCTGATATAGCCCTGGTCGAGCCGCGCCAGCGCGTCGTTGACCGCGGTGACCAGCGGCACGACTTCCAGTGGAATCCGCTCCACTGACAGGCGCGCCCCCCGCTGATGAATGTCGATGCGACGCGCCTGGTCCGCGGTCGCATCTAACCCCCGGAAGGCGCGCTGCACGATCATCGGCGTCGCGATGAAGGTCGCCGTACCCATCACCAGCAGGCCGGGCAGGGCGATGCCGAGAAACGCCAGCGAGGTCATCAACAGCGCCTTGGCACCGGTCAGCCGTCCTTGCGTCGCCGTGATGATCTGCACATTGCCGGCATCGGTGTTAACGCGCTTGAGCCGCGCTGCCGGCTTGCGCGGATCGTCCTCGAACATCTGCCAGCCGAGGCGCGCCTGGCTGATCTGGTCGAGCCCGTTGCCGATGGCCGCGAATTCCGCCGGCACAGCGCCTTCGGTCAGCGAATGTCCTTGCCGGTCGCGGACCAGGAACCAGAGGTCCGGTGTCTCGGCGCGCAACTGTGTCAGATCGCGCGTCGACCGCAGGGTCAGGCCGCCGCCTGCGTCGCGTGCAAGCGCGCGCTGCACGACATCGATGACGCGGTCCTCGTCGCGCTCCGCCAGCACGAAGCCTGAGGCGCAGAGTGCGCCGACGACCACGCCGACCAGTGCCAGCAGCAAGGCGGCCTGAAGCGCGAGCAGGCGCCAGCTCAATCGCGAGCGCAGGCAATAGGAATCGTCGTGCTCGCTCATGTCAGCTTCTTCAGGAGATAGCCGACGCCGCGAATACCATGGATCTCGACGCCGGCATCGGCTTCGGCAAGCTTGCGACGCAGCCGCGAGACATGCGTGTCCAGCGCGTTGGATTGAATCTCGTCGTCGAAAGTGTAGACGGCCTCCTCGAGTGCCGAGCGCAGCACCGTGCGGCCGATCCGGCGGATCAGGGCTTCGAGCACCAGCAGCTCGCGACGCGGCAGCTCGAACGGCTGGCCGTCGATGCTGGCCTCGCGATGACCGATGTCGAAGACGATACGGCCGGCGCGGATGACGTCCGGCGACAGGCCCGCGGGCCGCCGCAGCACCGCGCGCAAGCGCGCCAGCAGTTCCTCGACCGCGAACGGCTTGGCGAGATAGTCGTCGGCGCCGCTGTCGAGCCCGGCGATGCGGTCGGCGAGTTCGCCGCGAGCGGTCAGGACGATGATCGGCACGCCGTCGGCACGCGCCCGCAGCTTCGGAATCAGCGTGAGGCCGTCGCCGTCGGGAAGCTGGCGGTCGAGCAGGACGGCGGCATGAACGTCGGCGGAGATTGCTTCTTCCGCGTCCGCAAGCGTGGGGGCGTGATCCACCACCATGTCGTAGCGCTTCAGCGCCGACGAAAGGGCGCCAGCCATCTCGACTTCATCCTCGACAAGCAAGATCCGCATGTAACAGGCCCCAACTGAGACTGAGCCATTCTAGCGGCCCGATCATTGCGGCAGCATTGCGGGAACAGGGCGCGGCGCGTTGCCGGGTCCTGTCCAGCCATGCGCGAAACGCCGCGGAGGGTGGCCGGGCAGGGCTCAAGACAGCTTCGTGGCCGATCGCTATAACCGCTCGACCTGTTCAGGGAGGAGACGAGAATGATCTACGAAATGCGCCAGTATCGCTGCGTGCCGGGCCGCCTGCCGGCGCTGCTGAAGCGCTTTGACACGATCACGCTGAAGATCTGGGAGAAGCATGGCATCCGCCAGGCCGGGTTCTTCACCACGCTGATCGGCGAGTCCAACCAGGAGCTGACCTATTTCCTGGCCTGGGAGTCGCTCGCCGAACGCGAGAAGAAATGGGGTGCGTTTGCGGCCGATCCGGAATGGCTGGAAGCGCGCGCCAAGACGGAGGCAGACGGCCAGATCGTTGCCAACATCGTCAGCCAGATTCTGGCTCCAACGGCGTTCTCGTCGGTCAAGTAGCTGTCGTTCCGGACAGGGGGCTGCGGCGCAACCCTGATATTCGAAGGTTAGGACCGAATGGGGTTGATCCCACCCATTCGGCCGCTATGGTCGCGCCGAAACAGGGATTTTGTGTCTTGAGCACCAGTCAATCTGCAGCGCCGGTCGTCACCGTCGGGTCGGTCAAATTCGGCAATGATCTGCCGATCTCGATCATTGCCGGGCCGTGCCAGCTCGAAAGCCGTGAGCACGCGCTGGAGGTGGCCTCCGCGCTGAAGGAGATCGCCACGCGGCTCAAGATCGGCCTCGTCTACAAGACATCCTTCGACAAGGCCAACCGCACCAGCGCGTCCGCCGCGCGCGGCCTTGGCCTGGCGCAATCGCTGCCGATCTTCGCCGAGATCCGTTCCTCGCTCGGCTTGCCGGTGCTGACCGACGTGCACGATGCCGCGCAATGCGCCGAGGTGGCGCAGGCCGTCGACGTCCTGCAGATCCCGGCCTTCCTGTGCCGGCAGACCGATCTGCTGCTGGCCGCAGCCGCAACCGGCAAGGTCGTCAACGTCAAGAAGGGGCAGTTCCTAGCGCCCTGGGACATGGCGAATGTCGTTGCCAAGATTACCAGCGCCGGCAATCCCAACGTGCTCGTCACCGAACGTGGCGCCTCCTTCGGTTACAACACGCTGGTCTCGGACATGCGTTCGCTGCCGATCATGGCGCGCACCACCGGCGCGCCCGTGATCTTCGACGCCACCCATTCGGTGCAGCAGCCGGGCGGGAAGGGAGCTTCCTCCGGCGGCGAGCGCGAGTTCGTTCCGGTGCTGGCGCGCGCGGCCGTCGCGGTCGGCGTCGCCGGTCTGTTTATCGAGACGCATCCCGATCCGGATCGCGCGCCCTCGGACGGGCCCAACATGGTGCCACTGCATCAGTTCGAAGGGCTTCTTCGTACCCTGATGGCATTCGACGCGGTGGCCAAGAGTCACGCGCATTGATGCACGAGCCACTCGCCAGGCCGTCGTCCGACCTGAAGTTTCCGCCTGCGATCAACATTATCGCGCTCGCCAGCTTCTCTGCCGCGTTGTCGACACGGGCACTTGATCCGGTGCTGCCGCATATTGCGGAAGAATTTTCGATCAGCATCACGACGGCGGCGAGCATCGCGGCCGGCTATGCGCTGATCTACGCGCTGATCCAGCCGATCGTCGGTGCGGCAGCCGATCTGTTCGGCAAGGCACGGCTGATGACGTTGTGCCTGGCGATGCTGGGCGCAGCCTGCATTCTGGGCGCGCTCTCGACCTCATTCGCGGGCCTGTTCGCAAGCCGCATGCTCGCCGGCATCGCCTCGGGTGGCGTATTCCCGGTCGCGCTTGGCCTGACCGCTGACCTGGTCGCGCCGACGAAGCGGCAGGTGGCGATCGGACGCACGCTGGCGGGTTCGATGACGGGCAACCTGTTAGGTGCGACCGCCTCGGGCATCATCGGCGATCTCGTCGGCTGGCGTGGCGTGCTGGTGATCATCGGTGCGCTCGGGCTGATCGCGGCTGTTGCGGTCGCGGCGGGCTTTCGCGGCGCCGCCCTCACGGCACCGCCGAAGAGCGATCTGAAGACGTTGCGGCAGGGCTATCGCACCATCCTCGCCAATCCGAACGCGCGCTATTGCTATTCTGCCGTGTTCGTCGAGGGCTGCTGCGTTTTCGGCCTGTTTCCCTTCATCGCCGCGCTGCTGTTCGATCTCGGCGAGACCTCGCTGTCGATTGCGGGCATCGTCATCGCGGGCTTCGCCGTCGGCGGGCTGTTCTACACATTCACGGTCTCGCGCTTCCTGCCGCGACTGGGCGTCAAGGGGATGATGATCGCAGGCGCGAGCCTCGTCGCGCTCCAGCTCGCAGCGCTCGCCCTTGGCCCTGGCTGGAAGGTCCAGTTCGCCATCATGCTGCTGATGGGCTGGGGCTTTTACATGATCCATGGCTGCCTGCAGGTGTTCGCCAGCGAGCTGTCGGTCGAGGCGCGGGCGACAGCGATGTCGCTGCATTCGTTCTTTTTCTTCATGGGCCAGACCGTGGGTCCGCTGGCCTACGGGTTCGGGCTGGCGCATACCGGCAAGGCGCCAACCCTGGCCGCGAGCGCCGTGCTCATGGTGCTGCTGGGCCTCGCCTGCGCCGCACTCCTAAGGCCCCGGGCACCGTCCGACGCGCGAGCCTGAGGACAGTATGTCGCGACCAATCTCCGTATTTTCCCGGAAGCGGACGGTGGCTCAATCCTTTCAATCTTAAACCAAATCTCACTCTTCGCTCCATAGACTGCCGCCCAAACCGCCAGCCGGCGGCAACATCTGTTGGATCAGTCGATGCAAAAACAGCGTTCGGTCGCCCGCATTCTCGGGGCGGTGGTTGGATCTCTCGGTCTCATCCTTGTCGTCATCTGCGCCTACGCCCTGAAGCTCGCGGTGACACGCTATGTCGACAGCAACCGCATCGTCTCGCTGACGATTGCCAGCCGCGACCTGACCAACACGCTGGTGATCTTTCGCTTGGAGCGCGGCGATACGCTGAGCTATCTGTCCTCGGCCGCTTCAGCGCCCGACAGCGTCATGAGCAGCCTCGCCGAGCAGCGCGCCACGGTGCAGAAGAATTACGCGCAGGCCTTGCAGAGCCTCGCCGCCGTCGATGCGCCCGGTCTTACCGAGAGGCTCGACAAGCTCCGCACCATCTGGACCCAGCTCGAAGAGCTGCGCCCGCGCGCGATCACGGCATTGAAGCAGGAGAAGGGCGCACGTGAAGCCAGCCTGACGCCGGCCTGGGCCAAGATCAGCGACGCCTTCATGGATGCGATCGGCGACGTCACCGCCCATGTCGACAATGCAATGGCGCTGATCGATCCCGTGGTCGATCGCCTGCTGATCGCCAAGCAGGCCTCCTGGCAGGCCCGCGCCAATGTCGGCCAGACCATCCTCGTGCAGTTCTCCTCGATCCTCGCCAACAAGACGTGGACTGCGGCCGACGGCGTTGCCTTCGCCGATCTGCGCGGCCGCATCCAGCAGTCCTGGCTGGTGGTGCGTGACCTCGGTCTGAACGTGGCTTCGCCCGAGTTGTTGCAGGCGATCCGGACCGCCGAGCCGGAAATCTCCGGCGCGCTCAGCGACGAGCGCAATGCCATTGCGACCAGGCTGCTCGCGGGTGAGCCCGCCGGCGTCGTCGGCATCGACTTCCGCGATCGCCAGCTTGTCGGCGCCAACAATGTCGTCATCGTCACGCAGACCGCGCTCGCCAACATGATCGCGCGGGCCGAGGAGGGCGCCTCGCGCGCCCGCTTCAGCCTGATCCTGTTCGGCCTTCTGATGCCGGCCTCGCTGGCGCTGATGATCGGCGGGCTGCTGCTGATGCGCAACCGCGTCACCCGGCCGCTGACGGCGATCACCGGCGTCATGACGCGTTTTGCCGATCATGATTTCGCCAGCGACGTCCCGGGCCTCGACCGCAACGACGAGATCGGCCGTATGGCGGCAGCGCTGCAGGTGTTCAAGGACGCCATGATCAAGGCGGAGCGTCTCTCCGGCGATCAGGCCGCGGAGCGGGCCGAGAAGGAGAAGCGCGCGAGCGAGCTCACGGGGCTCGTGCGGCAGTTCGAAAGCCGGATCGGCCAGATGGTGCAGACGCTGTCGAACGCCTCAGGCGAGCTGGAGACCACGGCGCGCTCGATGTCGGGTACGGCGGCGGAAGCCCAGGCCCAGGCCGGTTCGGCCTCGACGCTGGCCGACCAGGTTGGCGGCGGCGTGCAGACCGTCGCGGCCGCGGCCGAGGAGCTCAATGCCTCGATCCGCGAGATCAATCGCCAGGTCGAGCAGGCGAGCCGTGCCACCGAGCATGCAGTCGTCACCGTCAGGGAGACCGACAGCACCATGCGTGCGCTGGCTGATGGCGCCGACCGGATCGGTGAGGTCATCGGCCTCATCACCTCGATTGCCGGCCAGACCAATCTCCTGGCCCTTAACGCAACCATCGAAGCCGCGCGCGCCGGCGAATCCGGTCGCGGCTTTGCTGTCGTCGCAAGCGAGGTGAAGAACCTGGCCTCGCAGACGGCGAAGGCGACCGAGGAGATCAGCGCGCAGATCACTGAGATTCAGGGCGCGACGCAGAAGGCGGTCTCCGCCATCGACGGCATCGTCAAGACCATCGAGGAAGTCTCGAGCATCAACCGCGTCATCGCCGCGGCGATCGAAGAGCAGAACAAGGCCACCGCTGAGATCGCCAACACCGTACAGCATACCGCCGAAGCGACCTCGACCGTGACCCGCAACATCGCAACCGTCTCGTCGGCGGCTGACGAGACCGGTCGCGCCGCCACCGGCGTGCTGAAGGCCGCCGCCGATCTGTCGAGCCAGTCGACCTCGCTCACGGGCGAGGTGGACAGCTTCATCACCAGGGTGCGTGAAGTGGCTTAGGCCGCCGTCGAGATCAAGACAAAAGCGATTAGACCGGAGGCGAAGATCGGATCATAGTCGCGGGGCATCATTTGCGATGGGCATGCGGGGGCAAGCAACAAGGAGCCACCGAATGTACGCCAATCTTCTCTTGAGCACCGATGGTTCGGACGTCGCAACAAAAGGCGTCGAGCATGGAATGGCCCTGGCAAAAGCCTTGAAGGCCAAAGCGACGATCGTCACCGTGACTGAACCGCTGCCAATCGATTATGGCGGCGGACACGACTCGGGATGGATTCCGTCGCAAGGCGAGATTGATCGATTTGACGCGGCCTGCAGGGAGCGCGCCGGCCAAGTGCTCGATCAAGCGCGAGCCATGGCAGAGCGGGGCGGGGTCTCGGTCGAGCTCTTGCACGTTCCGAATTCGCACCCGGCCACGGCGATTGTCGAAACGGCAAAATCCAGAGGCTGCGATTTGATCGTCATGGCCTCTCATGGACGTCGGGGCCTCAGAAGCTGTTTTTGGGAAGTCAAACGTCCGAGGTCCTCGTGAACGGAAGCATTCCGGTGTTGGTCGTGCCGTAGCCGCTCCGACGTGACTCTTTCGCGCCGGATGCCATCGTCATGGACCTCCGACTAGCCGCGGCCGCGATACGGCGCGACGCCTTGCTCGGGCACCCAAAGGCCTTTCGGCACGCGTCCGGTCTGCCAGAACACGTCGATCGGAATGCCGCCGCGCGGATACCAATAACCGCCAATGCGCAGCCATTTCGGCCTGATCTCGCTGGCGATGCGCTTGCCGATCATCACGGTGCAATCCTCGTGGAAGGCGCCGTGATTGCGGAAGCTCGCGATGTAGAGTTTCAGCGATTTCGACTCCAGCAGCCACTGGCCGGGCGCGTAGTCGATCATCAGGTGGGCGAAATCGGGCTGTCCCGTGACCGGGCAGAGCGAGGTGAATTCCGGTACGGTGAAACGGACCAGATAATCGGTCCCGGCTTGCGGATTGGGGACGCGGTCGAGCTTGGCCTTCTCGGGCGCATCAGGCCATTCCACGGCACGGCCGAGCTGCAGGCTGGGTGAGGTTTTCGATTTGCTGGGCTTTTTCGACATGGGGCCCTCATAGCCAATCATTCGGTGGCCGTCACCCGGCCTTTTCCGCTTCGATGCATTGCGGTAGAAGCAGCCGCGAACTGCCCCCTTTGTTCCCCGAAAAGAGGCCCTCATGACCGCCATCATCGACATCATCGGACGCGAAATCCTCGATAGCCGCGGCAATCCCACCGTCGAGGTCGACGTCGTGCTGGAGGATGGCGCGCTCGGCCGCGCTGCCGTGCCGTCGGGCGCCTCCACCGGCGCCCATGAGGCGGTCGAGCTGCGTGACGGCGACAAGGCCCGCTATCTCGGCAAGGGCGTCACCAAGGCGGTCGGCGCCGTCAACGGCGAGATCTTTGAGGCCCTGAGCGGTCTCGATGTCGAGCAGCAGGCCCAGATCGACCAGATCATGATCGACCTCGACGGCACGCCGAACAAGAGCCGGCTTGGCGCCAACGCCATTCTCGGCGTGTCGCTCGCCTGCGCCAAGGCGGCCGCGAACTCGCTCGACATGCCGCTCTACCGTTATGTCGGCGGCACCTCGGCGCGGCTCCTGCCGGTGCCGATGATGAACATCATCAATGGCGGCGTGCATGCCGACAACCCGATCGACTTCCAGGAGTTCATGATCCTGCCCGTCGGCGCGTCTTCCTTCGCCGAGGGCCTGCGCTACGGCGCGGAGGTGTTCCACACGCTGAAGTCCGAGCTGAAGAAGGCTGGCCACAACACCAATGTCGGCGACGAGGGCGGCTTTGCGCCGAACCTGCCGTCCGCGGACGCAGCGCTGGAGTTCGTCATGAACGCGATCGGCAAGGCCGGTTTCAAGGCGGGCGGCGACATCGTGCTCGGCCTCGATTGCGCCTCGACCGAGTTCTTCAAGAACGGCAAATACGTCTATGAAGGCGAGGGCAAGACCCGTTCGGTCTCCGAGCAGGCCAAGTATCTCGCCGACCTCGTCGGCCGCTACCCGATCGTCACCATCGAGGACGGCATGTCGGAAGACGACATGGACGGCTGGAAGGAGCTCACCGACCTCGTCGGCAAGAAGTGCCAGCTCGTCGGCGACGATCTCTTCGTCACCAACGTCAAGCGCCTCGCCGAAGGCATCAAGGCCGGCCGTGCCAACTCGATCCTGATCAAGGTCAACCAGATCGGCACGCTGACCGAGACGCTCGCCGCCGTCGAGATGGCCCACAAGGCCGGCTACACTTCGGTCATGTCGCACCGCTCCGGCGAGACCGAGGATTCCACCATCGCCGACCTCGCGGTCGCCACCAATTGCGGTCAGATCAAGACCGGCTCCCTTGCACGTTCCGATCGCACCGCCAAATACAACCAGCTCCTTCGCATCGAGCAGCAACTCGGCAAGCAGGCGCTGTACGGCGGCAAGGCGGCACTGAAGGCGCTGGCATAAGCCAGCGTCACCGCGCGAAGGCGCGAACAACGAGGACAGGGGAGGATCGACATGACCGACGGCAAGACCGGACTGCAACTGCGTTCGCTGATCAAGAACAGCGGTGAGCTGGAAATCTCGCTTCTGGACGTGCCGACCCCCGAGCCTGCGGATGACGAGGTCGTCGTCCGCATCGAGGCGGCGCCGATCAACCCGTCCGATCTCGGTCTGCTCGTCGGCGCTGCCGACATGAGCACGGCCAAGGCCTCCGGTACGAAGGATGCGCCTGTCATCACCGCGAAGGTACCTGATGGTGCGATGCGCGCGATGGGCGCGCGGATCGACCAGTCGCTGCCTGTCGGCAATGAGGGCGCAGGCGTCGTCATCAAGACCGGCTCGTCGGACGCCGCGAAAGCGCTGATGGGCAAGACGGTCGCGATGATTGGCGGAGCCATGTACGCGCAGTATCGCACCTTGAAGGCGCGGGACTGCCAGCCGCTGCCCGAGGGCACGACGGCAGCGGAAGGCGCTTCCTGGTTCGTCAACCCGCTCACCGCGCTCGGCATGACCGAGACGATGCGGCGCGAAGGTCACAAGGCGCTGGTGCACACCGCGGCCGCCTCCAATCTCGGCCAGATGCTGAACAAGATCTGCATCAAGGACGGCATCGGGCTCGTCAACATCGTGCGCAGCAAGGAGCAGGCGGAGATCCTGCACAAGATCGGCGCGAAATACGTGGTCGATTCCAGCGTGCCAAGCTTCCTCGACGATCTCACCAATGCGCTGGTGGAGACCGGCGCCACCATAGCCTTCGACGCCATCGGCGGCGGCAAGCTTGCCGGCGACATCCTCAACTGCATGGAGATCGCGATCAACAAGACCGCGAAGGAATACAGCCGCTACGGCTCCAGCGTGCACAAGCAGGTCTATGTCTACGGCGCACTCGACATTCGTCCGATCGAACTGCCGCGTGGCTTCGGCATGGCCTGGGGCGTCGGCGGCTGGCTGCTCACGCCGTTCCTGCAGAAGATCGGACCTGCCGACATCGGGCGGCTGCGTCAGCGTGTCGTGAGTGAATTGAAGACGACCTTCGCCAGCCACTACACCAAGGTGGTGTCGCTACACGAGACGCTCGATCCCGCCAATATCGCGGTGTACGCCAAACGCGCCACCGGCGAAAAATTCCTCATCAACCCAAATAAATAATCGTGATCGGCGGCCGCCGGTCACCCAAAAGACGTCTTGCCTTCTGAGCCAAGCGGGATTTTTATTCCGCCGCGTTGAAAGCGGAAAAACCGCCACGCGCGCTCAGAAGGGGACATCTTCATGATCGATTTCAATCGCCGTCATCTGCTCGCAGGCGCGGCCGCCATCGGCGCGGCTGCCGCGACTGGCCTCCGGCCGTCCACCGCAAATGCCGCAGTGCCGCAAGCCGGCGCTCAGGCGCCGGGCTTCTACCGCTACAAGGTCGGTAGCTTCGAATGCACCTCGATCAATGACGGTGCGCGCAGCTTCCCGATGCCCGACAAGTTCGTCACGAACATCCCGAAGTACGAGGCGCTCGCCGCTTCGGATGCCGCCTACATGCCGAAGGGCATGGTCACCGTCCCATTCAACCCGCAACTCATCAACACCGGCTCCAAGCTCGTGCTGATCGACACCGGCAACGGCGTCGCCAATCTGGAGCCCAGCAAGGGCGCGGTCGGCCGCACCCTGCAAAACCTGCAGGCTGCCGGCATCGACCCCAAGAGCATCGACATCGTGCTGCTGTCGCATCTGCATCCCGACCACACCAATGGCATCCGTCTGGCCGACGGCGGCCTTGCCTTCCCGAACGCCGAGATCATGGTGCCGGTGAAGGATTGGGAGTTTTGGGAGAGCGACGAGAACGCGGCCAAGGCTCCGAACGAGATGACGAAGAACTACTTCGCCAACGTGAAGAAGACCTTTGCGGGGCTGGAGTCCAAGGTGACGAAGTATGAGTGGGGCAAGGAGGTCGTATCAGGCATCACCTCGATCGCAACCCCGGGCCACACGCCCGGCCACACTTCGTTCGCGGTCGCCTCGGGCGACAAGAAGGTGCTGATCCAGTCCGACGTCACCAACATTCCGGAGTTCTTCCTGCGCAATCCCGACTGGCATGTGGCGTTCGACAACGATCCTGCGATGGCGCAGGAAACGCGTCACAAGTTCTTGGACATGGCGGCAGCCGAGAAGGCGACCGTCGTCGGCTTCCACTTCACGTTCCCGTCGGTCGGCCATGTCGAGAAGGACGGCGCGAAATATCGCCTGATCCCGTCGGCGTGGAATCCCACGATCTGATCAATTGCAGATTTGCACGAAAGATTGGGCCGCCGTTTGGCGGCCCGACTGTTTTGGGCGACCGTCTGCTTCCAGGAAACTTAGCGTTTCCAAATCAGATCGGTTCATGCACTTGCATCTTTTGGCGCGGATCGCTTAAGTGCCGCCGGCACTTCCCCCCTCAAGGTTTCAAAGACAAACCAAGGATAATCTGATGGCCTACAACATCGTCGTGATCGCCGGCAGCCTGCGCAAGGACAGCTTCTCGCTGAAGATCGCCAACGCGCTCGCCAAGCTCGCGCCTGGCTCGCTCAAGCTCGAGGTCGTCACCCTCGGGGGCATCTCGTTCTTCAACCAGGACCTCGAGGGCGCACCGCCCGCCGACTGGCTGGCCTTCCGCGAGAAGCTGCAGAAGTCCGACGGCGTCATCTTCGTCACGCCGGAATACAATCGCGCCATCCCGGGCGTGCTGAAAAACGCCATCGACGTCGCCTCGCGCCCCTATGGGAAGAGCTCGTTCAACGGCAAGCCGGTCGGCATCATCTCCAACTCGCCGGGCCCGCTCGGTGGTGTCAGCGCCGCCAAGACGCTCCAGAACATCCTGCCGGGCATTGCCGGCCCGATCATGCAGCAGCCCGAGACCTACCTGAACGCAGTGGGCGATGCCTTTGATGCCGAGGGCAATCTGGTCAAGGAGTCGCTCAAGCCCGTGCTCCAGGCCTACATCGACGCCTTCGCCGCGCACGTCGCAAAGCACCACGGCTGAGCCGGCTCGTGCCTCCGTCATGCCCGGGACCAGCCCTGGCATGACGGAGACAGGTGGCCCAGGGGAGATTAGCACTCCCTTAACCAAGCTGGCCCATCTTGCCAAAATGGTCTCCCGCGCCCGCCTCAAATCTGTCCTGACCGGCCTCGCTCTCTATGCGATGGCGGTCGCCATCGTCGGCTATTTCGGGGTCAACGCCTATACCGGCAAATACGGCCTCAATGCCCGCCAGGAGCTCGACCAGGAGATCGTTGCGCTGACCAGCGAGCTGGCCCAGCTCAAGCGCGAGCGTGCCCGCAGCGAGCAGCGCGTGTCGCTGCTACGCACTGAGAAGATCGACCCCGACATGCTGGACGAGCGGGCCCGGTTCCAGCTCGACTATGTCAATCCGCACGATCTAATTCGGACGATCTCGCAGAACTAGCGCTTTCCGCAGCATTCGAAACAAGCGCGCGCAAGCCGTTCCCTCCATCGTTCCGGAAGTCGTACTCCGAACCGCCACCTTGACGTCGGCGCGGCCGGCGTGCCTTGTCCCGGCGCGGTGCCGCCAAAGGTTGACGAAGATCAATCGGGTTGCGCGAGGCGCCCCTAGACTGCTTCCCGGAGGAAACGGTGATGGATGGGTCAATGCCCCGGCATCACGCGGCTCGTGTCGAAGCCGCCATTGCATCAGGCCAGGCGGCTCGGTCCGCGCTCGTGGCTTCGTGGCGCCGTTCCTCCCGATTGCATCATCTCGACCCTTCCGGCCACAACGCACCGCTGCGGCTGAGCGATTTCGAGCTGCGACAGGCGCGCGAGCGCATCGCGCCGCTGCTCGCCGCCGCACAAGGCGCCATGGACCGGCTCTATCAGGCGGTCGGTGCGGCCGGCTGCTGCGTGCTGCTCGCCGATGGCGACGGTGTGCCGGTCGACCGCCGTGGCACGCCGGCGGATGATGCAACATTTCAATCCTGGGGCCTTTGGACCGGCGCGCTCTGGAGCGAGGAGCATGAGGGAACCAATGGCATCGGCACCTGCGTCGTCGAGCAGCGGCCGCTGACGATCGATCGCGACCAGCACTTCTTCACGCGCAACACGCTGCTCAGCTGCACCGCCGTTCCGATCTACGACCACGAGGCGGCCTTTGCCGGCGTGCTCGATGTCTCCTCCTGCCGCGCCGACCGCACCGATGCGTTCTCCAGCCTGATCGCGCTGGCCGCGGGAGAGGCGGCGAGGCGCATCGAGGCTGATCTGTTTCGCCGGGCCTTCGCCCATGCCCGCATCGTGCTGACGCAAGGACCGGACGGCCAGTCCATCGGTCTCATCGCGGTCGATGCGGATGATCTCGTGATCGGTGCGACCCGCACCGCCCGGGTGGGACTCGGGATCGCGCCGGGCAGGGAGCTGCAGCCGGTTCCCGCGGCAGATCTGCTCGGCGGCGAACCCGCACAGGACCATCTCGCCGGCGGTCAGCGTGCGGTGCTGCAACGGGCGCTGCTCCGCGCCGGCGGCAATGTGTCGGCCGCCGCCAAGGCCCTCGGCGTCAGCCGCGCCACGCTGCACCGGAAGCTGAAGCGGTTCGAGCTGAAGCACTGACCTGTCGCAGTTCTGCGACAGGTCCACTCCGCCATCGCATCCCCCCGGGCTGACAGAAAACACGTCCCGCGAGATCGTTAGCGCAAGTCGTGAACACACGACGATTAGCGCAAACATCAACATCGGGAGTGATCAATGAACAAGGTGGAATTCCTCGGCGTGACCCAAAGTCCGTTCGCCGAACGCTACGACAATTTCATCGGCGGCAAGTTCGTCGCGCCGATCTCGGGCAAATATTTCGACAACGCCTCGCCGGTGACCGGCAAGGTCGTCTGCAAGATCGCGCGCTCCGAAGCGCAGGACGTCGAAGCGGCGCTCGACGCGGCCCATGCCGCCAAGGCCGCGTGGGGACGCACCAGCGTCGCCGAGCGCGCTGCGATCCTCAATCGCATCGCCGATCGCATGGAGGAGAATCTCGAGCGCCTCGCGGTCGCCGAGACCTGGGACAACGGCAAGCCGATCCGTGAGACCCGGGCCGCCGACCTGCCGCTCGCCATCGATCATTTCCGCTATTTCGCGGGCGTCGTCCGCGCCCAGGAAGGCTCGATCGGCGAGATCGACCACGACACCATCGCCTATCATTTCCACGAGCCGCTCGGCGTCGTCGGCCAGATCATTCCCTGGAACTTCCCGCTGCTGATGGCGTGCTGGAAGCTCGCGCCGGCGCTCGCTGCGGGCAATTGCGTGGTGTTGAAGCCCGCCGAGCAGACGCCGGCCTCAATCATGGTCTGGGCCGAGATCATCGGCGATCTCCTGCCGCCTGGTGTGCTCAACATCGTCAACGGCTTTGGCCTGGAGGCCGGCAAGCCGCTCGCCTCCAGCCCTCGCATTTCCAAGATCGCCTTCACCGGCGAGACCACGACGGGCCGGCTGATCATGCAATATGCCAGCCAGAACCTGATCCCCGTGACGCTCGAGCTCGGCGGCAAATCGCCGAACATCTTCTTCAAGGACGTCACCGCCGAGGACGACGACTTCTTCGACAAGGCGATCGAAGGCTTTGTCATGTTCGCGCTGAACCAGGGTGAGGTCTGCACCTGTCCGAGCCGGGCGCTCGTGCATGCGGACATCTACGATCGCTTCATGGACCGGGCGCTCAAGCGGGTGGCCGCCATCAAGCAGGGCGATCCGCGTGCAGCCGACACCATGATCGGTGCGCAGGCTTCCGGCGAGCAGCTCGCAAAAATCCTGTCCTATATCGACATCGGCAAGCAGGAGGGTGCCAAGGTCCTGGCCGGCGGCGGACGGGCCGAGCTCGGCGGCGACCTCTCGGGTGGCTTCTACGTCCAGCCGACGGTGTTCGAAGGCAACAACAAGATGCGGATCTTCCAGGAGGAGATCTTCGGACCCGTCGTCTCGGTCACGACCTTCAAGACCGATGACGAAGCGCTCGCGATTGCCAACGACACGCTCTATGGCCTCGGGGCCGGCGTCTGGAGCCGCGATGCCAACCGCTGCTACCGCTTCGGCCGCGCGATCCAGGCGGGCCGGGTCTGGACCAACTGCTACCACGCCTATCCCGCCCATGCCGCGTTCGGCGGCTACAAGCAGTCAGGCGTCGGTCGCGAGACCCACAAGATGATGCTCGATCACTACCAGCAGACCAAGAACCTCCTGGTCAGCTACAGCCCGAAGAAGCTCGGCTTCTTCTGATCGAGCAGGCACAGGCGGCGTCATGTCGGCGCCGCCTGTGCAGATCGGCGATCGCCGCCCCACCGTCATCCGTCTGTCAGATTGTTGAGACAAGACGACAGCCCGATCGCGACGACGCGATGCCAGGCACAGACGGAGGCGCGGCCATGACGACCAATCCCTTGCAGCGGAAGATACATGTCGGAGCGATGCTGCTCGGCGTGGCGGCCCTGGCGTCGCTTGCGCCGTCCCTGGCCTGCGCGCAGACCGCTCCGGCCAGCGCAAAACCCTTCCTGACCGTCGACGGAAAGGCGCCGCTGATTCTCGGACATCGCGGCGTGCCGGGCCTGGTGCCCGAAGAGACCGAGGCCTCGTACGATCTCGCTGCCGCGCTCGGAACCGACGCGCTCGAAGAGGATCTGCACCTCACCAAGGATTGCGTCCTGGTCGCGCGCCACAACCCCTGGCTGGCCGACAACACCAATGTCGCCGAAGTCGCGAAGACCAACCCTGTCGTCGCGGCACGCAAGCGCACGGTATCAGGTATGCGCGTCAAGGCTCCGGCCGCCGCCGGGACGCCCGTTGACTATCTCACGGATCTCACCAATCCCGCCGATCCCAAATCGGTGCTGAAGTCATTGATCGTCGACGGTGAGGATCACACCAACGACTGGTCGATCACCGATTTCACGATGGCCGAGCTGAAGCAATGGATCGGCGGGACCACCTATGACGCCGCCAACGAGCGGCCGAAGATCTTCAACGGCAAATTCCCCGTCATCAGCTTCCAGGACATCCTCGACATCGCCAAGGCCAAGAGCAAGGAGACCGGGCGTCCCATCCTGGTCTATCCGGAAACCAAGAACCCGACCTGGAACAATGCTCAGGCGATCGCAAACGGCTGCGGCGCGCCGGGCAGCCATCCGCTCGAGGATGCCCTGATCAAGATCATCAGCGACAACGGCCTCAACACCAAGGACGCGCCCATCTTCGTTCAGAGCTTCGAGCCCGGCAGCCTGAAATACATGCGCAGCCACGGCCTTCAGACCCGGCAGGTCCAGCTCATCGACGGCAATGGCATCGACTTCAAATCCGGCAAGGTGCTGCTCGACAACATCACCAATTCACGTCCGTTCGACTGGACGGTTGCAGGCGATGCGCGCCTGTACGATGCGATGCTGACGCCTGAGGGCCTGGCTGACATCAAGACCTATGCAGACGGCATCGGCCCGTGGAAAGCTTATATCGTTCCGCTGAAGGTCGCCTCGTGGAAGGACACCAAAGCCGACGGCACGCCCTACAAGGGATCGACACCGGAGGCTTCGACGCAGGAGGCGACCAGCCTGATTGCCGACGCGCACAAGCTCGGCCTGTTCGTCCACGTCTTCACGTTCCGTAACGAGAAGAAATATCTCGCGGCCGACTATCACGCCGATCCGGCCCAGGAATATCTCAAGTTCTTCCGTCTCGGTGTCGACGGCGTTTTCACCGACTTCACGCACACAGGCGTTGCCGCCCGTGCTGCGTATTTGCGCGAGTTGGGCTGGTAGCCCGACCGCTCGAATCGGACACGCATCGGGACGTCAGCGCCCGAGATATGCGTGTCCGATGTCGTTGCCTCATCTGCGTGCAGAGCTCTCGCAGGCGAGGAGCGAATGTTGCCTGATCAGCGCCAAAGGTTTTGCAAAATTTCGGCCACGTTGCAGTGCGGCATAATGAAAGTCGCGCCATGCCGCTGCGGTGCTTTCACACGCGATTGAGTTGGGTTAGAGAGGACCTAGATTTCTCTGACCCGGAATTCCAATGGCCGCACCCAAGAAAGCCGCCGCAAGCGCTGAGCAAGACAAAACCAACGGCGGTTCGCCCCCGGAGTTCACCAGGGAGCAGGAGCTGAAGGCGCTCCGCGACATGCTCCTGATCCGGCGGTTCGAGGAAAAGGCCGGCCAGCTCTATGGCATGGGTGCGATCGGCGGTTTCTGCCATCTCTATATCGGCCAGGAGGCCGTGGTAGTTGGTATGCAGATGGCCCTGAAGCAGGGCGATCAGGTCATCACCGGCTATCGCGACCACGGTCATATGCTTGCGACCGGCATGGACGCCAACGGCGTAATGGCCGAGCTCACGGGACGCCGCGGCGGCTATTCCAAGGGCAAGGGCGGCTCCATGCACATGTTTAGCAAGGAGAAGCACTTCTACGGCGGCCACGGCATCGTCGGTGCGCAGGTCTCGCTTGGCACTGGTCTCGCATTCGCTAACAGTTATCGCAGCAACGGCAATGTCAGCGTAACCTATTTCGGCGACGGCGCAGCCAACCAGGGCCAGGTCTATGAGAGCTTCAACATGGCGGAGCTCTGGAAGCTGCCGGTGATCTACGTCATCGAGAACAACCGCTACGCCATGGGCACTTCGGTCTCGCGCGCGTCGGCGCAGCAGGATTTCTCCAAGCGCGGCGTGTCCTTCAACATCCCCGGCAAGCAGGTCGACGGCATGGACGTCCGCGCCGTCAAGGCCGCGGGCGAAGAGGCGGCGGCCTGGTGCCGCGCCGGCAAGGGCCCCTTCATCCTGGAGATGCAGACCTACAGATATCGCGGCCATTCGATGTCCGACCCTGCAAAATACCGTACGCGCGAGGAGGTCGAGAAGGTCCGCCACGATCAGGATCCGATCGAGCAGGTACGCAACCGCCTGCTTGCGGCGAAGGTGAGCGAGGCTGACCTCAAGGCGATCGATGCCGAGGTGCGCGACATCGTCAACGCATCCGCCGACTTTGCCCAGCATGATCCCGAGCCGGATGCCGCCGAGCTCTGGACCGACGTTTACCGCTAAGACGCGCGCAAGCTTTCTTTGGAGTCGATATGCCAATTCAAGTGCTGATGCCCGCGTTGTCGCCCACGATGGAAAAGGGCAACCTCGCCAAATGGCTGAAAAAAGAGGGTGAGACGATCAAATCCGGCGACGTCATCGCCGAGATCGAGACCGACAAGGCCACCATGGAGGTCGAGGCGACCGATGAGGGCACGCTCGGCAAGATCCTGATCCCGGAAGGCACCGCCGACGTTGCCGTGAACACGCCGATCGCGACCATTTTGGCGGATGGCGAGAGCGCCGCCGATCTTGCAAAGGCGCCTGCACCGGCGGCGAAGGCCGCAGAGTCTGCACCGCCAGCCGCTGCCAAGGCCGAAGCGCCTGCGCCCAAGGCTGCACCTGCGCCACAGGCCGTCGCCGAGCCCGATCCCGAAGTGCCCGCCGGCACCGAGATGATCACCCAGACCATCCGCGAAGCGCTGCGCGACGCCATGGCCGAAGAAATGCGCCGCGACCCTGATGTGTTCGTGATGGGCGAAGAGGTCGCCGAATATCAGGGCGCCTACAAGGTGACGCAAGGCCTGCTGCAGGAGTTCGGCGCCAGACGCGTGATCGATACCCCGATCACCGAGCACGGCTTTGCCGGCGTCGGCGTCGGCGCTGCCATGACCGGGCTCAAGCCGGTCGTCGAGTTCATGACCTTCAACTTCGCCATGCAGGCGATCGACCAGATCATCAACTCCGCCGCCAAGACGCTCTACATGTCCGGCGGCCAGATGGGCTGCTCGATCGTGTTCCGCGGTCCGAACGGCGCAGCCGCGCGCGTTGCCGCCCAGCACAGCCAGGACTATTCGGCCTGGTATTCGAACGTCCCGGGTCTCAAGGTCGTCGCGCCGTTCTCGGCCGCGGACTACAAGGGCCTGCTCAAGGCCGCGATCCGCGATCCCAATCCGGTGATCTTCCTCGAGAACGAGGTGCTCTACGGTCACACCGGCGAGGTGCCGAAGCTCGACGATTTCATCGTTCCGATCGGCAAGGCGCGCATCGTGCGCGCGGGCAGCCATGTCTCGATCATCTCCTGGTCGAACGGCATGACCTATGCCCTGAAGGCCGCCGACGAGCTCGCCAAGGAAGGCATCGAGGCCGAGGTGATCGACCTGCGCACGCTGCGGCCGATGGACACCGAGACGATCATCAACTCCGTCAAGAAGACCGGCCGCGCCGTCACGGTGGAAGAGGGCTGGGCCCAGAGCGGCGTCGGCGCCGAGATCGCCGCGCGCATCATGGAGAACGCCTTCGATTATCTCGACGCGCCGGTTGCGCGCGTTGCCGGCAAGGACGTGCCGATGCCTTATGCCGCGAACCTGGAGAAGCTCGCGCTGCCCTCGGCGGCTGAGGTCGTCGAGGCCGCCAAAGCCGTCTGCTACAGGTAGACCATGGCGGGCCCGAAGGAGCAGCCACTGCCGCCCGACGTCATAACCCGCGACGATGCGGTCGAGATCCTGCGCGTTTTCGTGCTGGATGGCGGGCTGTCGATGGCATTCCAGCGCGCCTTCGAGGAGCCCGACATGTGGGGCCTGCTGCTGGTCGATCTCGCCCGCCACGCCGCGCGCGCCTATGCGCGCGAGAGCGAATACACCGAGGAGGACGCGCTGAACCGGATCCTCGACATGTTCCAGGCCGAGATCGAGCGTCCGACCGACACCGGCACCACGACGCCGCGCGGGAAGGGACACTGACCGTGGCGATTGAAGCGCACCATTACGATTTCATGCTGGAGGCGATCCGCGAGGCAGAGGCCTCGATCGCGCAAGGCGGTCTGCCGATCGGCGCCGTGCTGACGCGCGGCGACAGGATCATCGCCCGTGGCCACAACAACCGCGTGCAGGAGAACAATCCGATCCTGCACGGCGAGATGAGCTGCCTGCGTGAGGCCGGCGCGATCTCGTTCCACGACACCGTCATGTACACCACGCTGTCGCCATGTTCGATGTGTGCCGGCGCGCTCGCTCTGTTCAAGGTCAAGCTCGTGGTGATCGGCGAATCCGTCACCTTTGAGGGATCCAAGGACATTCTCGACAAGTTCGGGATTCCCTGGATCGACCTTGCCGACGATCGCTCCATCACCATGATGAAGAATTGGCGCTCCATCCCTGCCAATGAGCGCCTCTGGCAAGGCGACATCGGCAACTAAACCTGGTCTGTTCGTCTTCACTTTCGGGGACGACGTTTTGAGAAGTTCTTCGTGAGGTCAGCATGCCCATCAACATCCTGATGCCAGCTCTTTCGCCGACGATGGAGAAGGGCAACCTCGCCAAGTGGCTGAAGAAGGAAGGCGACAAGGTCAAGTCAGGCGACGTCATCGCCGAGATCGAGACCGACAAGGCCACCATGGAGGTCGAGGCCATCGACGAGGGCACGATCGCCAAGATCCTGGTGCCCGAGGGCACGCAGGACGTCCCGGTCAACGACGTGATCGCGGTGCTCGCCGGCGAAGGCGAGGACGTGAAGGCCGCGGGTAGCGCCAAGCCCAGCGCCTCCGCCGCGCCGCCCAAGGCGGCCGAGGCTCCCGCTGCTGCACCGGCGCCTGCGCCTGCTGCACCCAAGGCTGCTCCGGCACCTGCCGCCGCTCCGGCACCGCAAGCTGCCGCACCGGCCGCGCAGAGCAACGGCCATGCCGGCCGCATGTTCTCATCGCCGCTGGCGCGGCGTCTCGCCAAGGAAGCCGGCATCGACGTCGGGATGGTCACCGGCACCGGTCCTCACGGCCGCGTGGTTGCGCGCGACGTCGAACAGGCCAAGTCGGGCAAGGGCCTCAAGGCGCCTGCCGCCGCGCCGTCCGCCGGTGCACCCACGATCGCGCCGACCATGTCGGACAAGCAGATCCTGTCGCTGTTCGAGCCGGGCTCCTACGACGTCGTTCCGCATGACGGCATGCGCCGCACCATCGCGCAGCGCCTGACCGCGTCGATCCAGAACGTCCCGCACTTCTATCTCACCATCGACTGCGACATCGGCAAGCTGCTCGCCGCGCGCGAGGAGATCAATGCGGCAGCTCCGAAGGACAAGGAGAAGAAGCCGCTCTACAAGATCTCGGTCAATGACTTCGTCATCAAGGCGATGGCGGTGGCGCTGCAGAAGATCCCGAACTGCAATGTCAGCTGGACCGAGTCAGGCATGGTCAAGCACCATCACTCCGACGTCGGTGTCGCCGTGGCGATGCCGGGCGGCCTGATCACGCCGATCATCCGCAAGGCCGAGACCAAGACGCTCTCGACCATCTCCAACGAGATGAAGGACTTTGCCGCGCGCGCCCGCTCGCGCAAGCTGAAGCCGGAAGAGTACCAGGGCGGCACCACCGCCGTCTCCAACCTCGGCATGTTCGGCATCAGCCACTTCACCGCTGTGATCAACCCGCCGCACGCCACGATCCTCGCGGTCGGCACCAGCGAGGAGCGTCCGGTCGTGCGCGGCGGCAAGATCGAGATCGCGAGCATGATGAGCGTGACGCTGTCCTGCGATCACCGCGCCATCGACGGCGCGCTCGGCGCCGAGCTGATCGGCGCCTTCAAGCAGCTGATCGAAAACCCCGTCATGATGATGGTGTGAGCCGCGAACGTTGCATACGTAGGGTGGGCAAAGGCGCAAAGCGCCGTGCCCACCTTATTTCATAGTGTTGGAAGGCGGTGGGCACGCTTCGCTTTGCCCACCCTACGAAGTTCAGTTGAATGGGAGCCGCAATGGCCGACACATCCTTCGACGTCATCATCATCGGCTCCGGCCCCGGCGGCTACGTCACCGCGATCCGCGCCGCTCAGCTCGGCTTCAAGACCGCGATCGTCGAGAAGTCCTATCTCGGAGGTATCTGCCTGAACTGGGGCTGCATCCCGACGAAAGCGCTGCTGCGCTCGGCCGAGATCTACCACTACATGCAGCACGCCAAGGACTATGGCCTGTCGGCAGAGAAGGTCTCGTTCGATCCGAAGGCCGTGGTGCAGCGTTCGCGCGGCGTCTCCAAGCGGTTGAACGACGGCGTCGGCTTCCTGATGAAGAAGAATAAGGTCAGCGTGATCTGGGGCGCGGCTTCGATCGACGCGCCCGGCAAGATCACCGTGAAGAAGTCCGACGTCGAGGGCCCGAAGGGCTCGCTGGGCGAGGGGGCCTATCAGGCCAAGCACATCATCGTCGCCACCGGCGCGCGGCCGCGCGTGCTGCCGGGGCTCGAGCCCGACAAGAAGCTGATCTGGACCTACTTTGAAGCGATGGTGCCCGAGCGGATGCCGAAGTCGTTGCTGGTGGTCGGCTCCGGCGCGATCGGCATCGAGTTTGCCTCGTTCTTCCATACCATGGGCTCTGACGTCACCGTGGTCGAGGTGCTGCCGCAGATCCTGCCCGTCGAAGACGCCGAGATCGCCGGCCTCGCGCGCAAACGCCTGGAGAAGCTGGGCATCAAGATCATGTCCTCGACCAAGGTGACCAAGCTGGAGAAGAAAGCCGACAGCGTCGTTGCCACCATCGACGACGGCAAGGGCAAGCCCGTGACCACCGAATTCGAGCGTGTGATCTCGGCCGTCGGCGTCGTCGGCAACATCGAGAATCTCGGCCTCGAAAAACTGGGTGTGAAGACCGACCGCGGCTGCATCGTCATCGACGGCTACGGCAAGACCAACATCCCCGGCATCTACGCCATCGGCGACGTCGCTGGTCCCCCGATGCTCGCCCACAAGGCCGAGCATGAGGGCGTGATCTGCATCGAGGCGATCAAGGGCCTGCATCCGCATCCCATGGACAAGCTGATGATCCCGGGCTGCACCTACTGTCATCCGCAGGTCGCCTCGGTCGGCCTGACCGAAGCCAAGGCCAAGGAGAACGGCCGCGAGATCCGCGTCGGCCGCTTCCCCTTCGTCGGCAACGGCAAGGCGATTGCGCTGGGCGAGGACCAGGGCCTGGTCAAGGTCATCTTCGACAAGAAGACCGGCCAGCTGCTCGGCGCCCACATGGTCGGCGCTGAAGTCACCGAGCTGATCCAGGGCTATGTCGTCGCCATGAACCTGGAGACGACGGAAGAAGAGCTGATGCACACCGTGTTCCCGCATCCGACCCTGTCGGAAATGATGAAGGAAGCGGTGCTGGATGCGTACGGGCGGGTGTTGAATATTTAGCCACCGCCGTCATTGCGAGCGAAGCGAAGCAATCCAGACTGCCTCTGTGAAAAGACCCTGGATTGCTTCGCTGCGCTCGCAATGACGAGCAGAGAAAGCCGATTGCAAAACAAGAAGAGGAAATCACCCCATGCACGACAACGACAACCTCACCATCGAACGCCCGACCTTCGTCACGCATCTCGAATGCGCCATGGAGGGCGATCATTACGCCGCCGACCAGGTCCACAACCTCTCCAAAGCGGGCAAGCCTCTGCTCGTTCGCTACGACCTCGCCGGCGTGAAGAAGGCGCTCACCAGGGACGCGCTCGCTCAGCGTCCCGGCGACATGTGGCGCTATCGCGAGCTCTTGCCGGTGCGCAAATGCAGGGACATCGTCTCGCTCGGTGAGGTCACGACGCCGCTGATCCGGCTGCCCAAGCTCGGCAAGAAGCTCGGCGGCGGCGAGATCATCGTCAAGGACGAGGGTCGTTTGCCGACCGGCTCGTTCAAGGCGCGCGGCCTCGTGATGGCGGTGTCGATGGGTAAGGCGCTCGGCATCAAGCACATGGCGATGCCGACCAACGGCAATGCCGGCGCCGCGCTGGCGGCCTACGCGACATCCTGCGGCATCAAGACCACGATCTTCTGCCCGGCCGATACGCCGGAGGTGAATGTCAGCGAGATCGAGCTCCAGGGCGCGACCGTCTACCGCGTCAACGGCTATATCGACGATTGCGGCAAGATCGTCGGCGAGGGCAAGGCAAAGGTCGGCTGGTTCGACACCTCCACGCTGAAGGAGCCGTACCGGATCGAAGGCAAGAAGACGATGGGCCTCGAGCTCGCCGAGCAACTCGGCTGGGACGTGCCCGACGTGATCTTCTATCCGACCGGCGGCGGCACCGGCCTGATCGGCATGTGGAAGGCGTTCGACGAACTGGAAAAGATCGGCTTCATCGGCTCCAAGCGCCCGCGCATGGTCGCGGTACAGGCCTCCGGCTGCGCGCCGATGGTGCGGGCCTATGAGGCCGGCACCGAGCACGCCACGCGCTGGGAGGACGCCCACACCATTGCTTCAGGCATCCGTGTGCCGCAAGCGATCGGCGATTTCCTGATCCTGCGCGCCGTGCGCGAGAGCAAGGGGTTTGCGATTGCTGTCGATGACGACAAGATCTCGTCGGCGCTGAACGAGGTCGCGCGCGAGGAGGGGCTCTTGCTGTGCCCCGAGGGCGCCGCGACCTATGCTGCCTACAAGGAAAGCCTCGCCGACGGCCGCGTCTCGAAGACTGACCGCGTCATGCTGTTCAACTGCGCCACGGGCTTGAAATATCCGCTGCCGCCGGTCACCCGCACGCTCGACCGCCACAAGCCGATCGATTACGCGCAGTTCTGACGCGTCATTTCGTCTCTTCACGAACGATCGCTCTTCCCGTACGCGGGAAGAGACAAGAACAAGAATGATATCGTCGGGAGACCACAATGAAGAAGGCTGTCTGGGCCGGGCTGATCGGCATTCTCGCTCTCACCAGTGTCGCGCGCGCCGACGATTATCCGTCGCATCCCATCACCATCATCGTTCCCTTCGCGGCCGGCGGCCCGTCCGATGCAATGGCGCGCGTGCTGGCCGAGCGGATGCGCCAGTCGCTCGGCCAGGCGCTGGTGATCGAGAACGTCACCGGCGCCGGCGGCTCGATCGGGGTGGGGCGCGCCGTCCATTCGCCGCCTGATGGCTACACCATCTCGTTCGGCCATCTCGGCACCCATGTCGCCAACGGCGCCGTCTACAAGCTCAACTACGATCTCGTCACCGATCTCGAGCCGGTGGTGCTCTTGCCGAGCAATCCGATGATCGTGGTCAGCAAGAATGCGGTGCCGGCGAAATCGCTGAAGGAGCTGCTGGAGTGGCTGAAGTCGCGGCCGACGCCGCCGACGGCGGGAACGGCCGGCGCAGGATCCGGCAGCCACATCGCCGGCGTCTATTTCGAAAGCGTCTCCGGCATCAAGCTGCAATACGTGCCGTATCGCGGCACGGCGCCGGCGTTGAACGACCTCATCGCCGGCCAGATCGACATCATCGTCGACCAGACCTCCAACTCCATCAACCAGGTCCGCGCCGGCACCATTCGCGCCTACGCCATCACCGACGACAAGCGCCTCGCCTCGGCGCCCGACATCCCGACCGCGGATGAAGCGGGCCTGAAGGGCTTCAACATGACGCTGTGGTCGGGCCTGTGGGTGCCGAAGGGCACGCCGAAGGAGATCGTCGCCAAGCTCAACGCCGCCGCCGTGGAAGCGCTGAACGATCCCGCCGTGAGGAAGCAGCTCGAAAGCCAGGGCCTGGAGATGACGCCGAAAGATCAGCTCACCCCGGAGGCGCTCGGCGTCAGGCAGAAGGCCGAGATCGCGAAGTGGTGGCCGATCATCAAGGCGGCGAACATCAACGTGGAGTGAGGAGGGTCCGCTTCTACTCCGGCCCCACAAACCCCACCGGCACCGCCTTGGCGCTGGCATCCTGCGTCACCACGCGCTGGTCGGTCTTGCCGGCCACCGCGCCGCTACCCTCGAACCGCGCGCGATAGACCAGCACGTTCTCCATCACGCGCTGGACGTAGTTGCGCGTTTCCGAGAGCGGGATGCGCTCGACCCAGTCGACCGGATCGATCTTGGGATCTCTGGGATCGCCGTGCGCCTGCACCCATTCGCGCACGCGGCCGCGGCCGGCATTGTAGCCGGCGAAGGTCATGATCTGGTTGCCGCGATATTCCGACAGCAGCGCGCTAAGCTCGGCCGCGCCCATCTGCGTGTTGTAGACGGGGTCGGAGACCATCTTGTCCCAGTCGTAGGTCACGCCGAAGCGTTTTGCCGTGTCGCGGCCGGCTTCCGGCGTCACCTGCATCAGGCCAACGGCATTGGCCGATGATTTGTCGCGCTGGTTGAACGAGCTCTCGGTGCGCGCCACCGAATAGATCACGCTGGTCTCGATCGCGGGTGCGACCTGCTTGTGCTCAGGGATGCCGATGGTCGGGAAAGCGTAGTGGTCGAGCGCGAGGCCGTGGGCCAGCGCCGACTTGCCAACCTCCAGCATCACGCGCGCGTCGTTGCGTTGGCCGGCGAGCTCGCCAAGCGCCCCGAGCGCGGCGACGTCGGTGCTCTCCTTGGCAAAATCCTCGGCGTAGTAGAACACCGTGTCACGTTCCCCGATGGCATAGAGCATATCGGCGGCGCGTACGCGCTCATCCACGGCCGGCGTGTCGGCGGCGGCCAGCACGGGCGAGGGGGCGCGCAGCTCTAGCCCCTCGAGGCCGAGCCGGGCACGGGCGAGCTGGCCGTAATAGGCGGTCGGATAGCGCGCGGCAGCCTTGTAGCTCTGCTGCGCGTCGGCGGCTGCTCCCATGGCTTCAGCCGCGCGGCCGCGCCAGTAATACCCCCGTGACAGCGCGATCGGATTGGCCGAGCCTTCGTCGATCGCCGCGAAATGCGTCATCGCGGCTTTGGGATCGTCGAGATAGCGCAGCGCAATCCAGCCGCACATGAAGTGATAGTCGACGCGATAGACCTCCATCGCCGGCACGGCGGCCGCGCGCACCACGTCGTAGGCGGTCTGGAATTTGCCCTGGTCAAGCAGCTTTCGCGCGAGCAGACGCCGCTCGCGCCACCATGCATCGGTGTCCTGCACGGCCATCGTGTCGGGCGCAGCAGCCAGGATCACTTCGGCCGCATCGTCGATGTGGTCCTTCTGCAGGTGCCATTGCGCCCGGCACAGCACATAGCCGAGGTCGCGGCGCGCGTCTTGAGGCACGTCCTCGAGATAATCCTTGGCCTTGTTCTCCTTGCCGTTGACGGCGGCGCAGGCCTTGACGATCGCAAGTGAATCCTCGCCAAGACGTTTTGCGGCGCGCCTTGCGCCGGCATAGTCCTTGGCGCCGAGGCGCTTGTCCATGCGGGCCCGATGATCCTCGGGCCGCAACAAATCGTGGAACGCGTCGTAGGAATCCTCTTCGCTGCGCTCGGACAATTCCTCCGAGCGCCACGCCTCGCGCACGAGGCGCGTCGCCCTGTCGCTGTCGCCCTCGGCGATCAGCACGCGTGCCAGCGCAAAATTGCCCTTGGCGCTGATTGGCCGGTCCATCGTGAAGGCGTGCACGGTGGCCGCGTCGCTCTTCTCCTGCCACAGGCGCGCCTCGGCGCGTTTGCGCAGCAGCACGGCGCTCGGCCAATCCGGATTGGCGGCGAGGAAGGCGGCGTAGCGCTTGAAAGGTGCGGTGCTCTCGGAATGGCGCAGCATGAACCAGTCGGCGAGCTTTTGTCCGGCCGGATCGGCAATGCGGTCGCGCGCCGCGGTCGCATCGTCGGTCTTGCCCTTGCGCGCGAGGTCGATCGCGTCCTTCAGCGCGGCGAGGTCGCCCGTCAGCGCCGGCGGCGCGGGCTTGTCCGCAGGCTCCTCGTCCTGCTTCTTCGACTTGCGCTTGGCCTCGGCATGTTTGCCGTGCTTGCCCGATGCAGCATGCCGCTGCTTGCCAGCGGACTTGCTGCCGGTTTTTGCCTCGTGCGTTTTCTTTGACGCAGATGATTTGTGACTGCTCTTCGCTGCCAGCTCGGTGGGAACAAGGGCCAAAGCGGCCACGGCAACGACACACGCGAGCGAGCGTAGGCACTGGTTCATTCGATGGTCCCCCTGCGAAACCACTACAAACCAAGGTCCGCGACGACATGCGGCTTGAGAATCAAGAACGACACCAAAACGATGCCATGACATCGTTTCGCATTCCTCAGGCTCGTTCAACAATGCGGCAAAATACGGATTGGAACTCGCGGAACTTCCGAAATGGCGGAAGTGGCAGTTTCTTTAACCTTATTAACGAGCAGGGCCTCGCGCGACGGTTGCGGACCGCTCCCGGCGCCAAAACAGCCCGATTGCGCGTGTTCCCCGGCGAAAATCCGGTGTATTGAGTTCCATCCGTCCTCCTTTCAGCCCTTGCCCGAACCTCATGCCGCTTTTCAACCAGTCGATCCGGCGCAAGATCGTCGGCATCGCCCTCGGATTGATCGTCCTGATGCTCGTCACCTCGGTCCTGTCGATGGTGATGTCGAGCCAGGTTGGCATTCTCCTGGACGAGCTGACCAATCGCTACATCCCGGCCTATAGCCATCTGGCCCGCGCCAACATCCGCTCGCTGGAGCGGGCGCTGGCGCTGCGGCAAATGGTCATGAGCAGGATGGGATCGCCGTCGGACGAGGAGGCCTACGCGGCGCGGCTTCGCGACTTCCAGGCATTGGACCGCAAGTTCGAGGAGGAGGCCGAGACCGCTCGCAAGCTGATCAACGCGATCATCGACGATCCAAGGACATATTCCGACAATGCCGCCCTGGCACGGCTCGACGTCCGCATCGAGACTGCCGTCGCTGAGTTGCGACGCAATCTGGACGAGGGTAACGCGAAACTGCTCAAGCAGGTCGACGCCAACGAGATGGCCGGTGCCCGCGGCACGCTGGAACAGCTCGATGTGCTGCGCGATCAATTCAACCGGCAGGTCGATGCAATCCGCGCCGACATGCTGACGCAGGTCTTCTTCTCGACCTCGCAGGTGATCCGTCGCCAGCATCAGGCGATCGTCATTTCGGGCGTCGTGACGCTGCTCGCAGCCGTCGTCGGATTTGCCTTTGCGTTGCTCGTCTCCGGCGGCATCACGCGCCCGGTGCGGCTGCTGCTCGCCGGTGCCCGCGAGGTCGAGGCCGGCCGCTTCGACAAGAGCATCACCGTCTCGACCCAGGACGAGATCGGCGAACTCGCGGCTGCCTTCAATCGCATGATCGAGCAACTGCGTCACAACGAGCGCATCCGCGAGACCTTTGGCCGCTACATCGATCCCAAGGTGGTGCAGGGCCTGATCGACCGGCCGGAGGTCGCCATCGATGGCCAGCGCCGGGTGATGACCATCATGTTCTCTGACATGAGCGGCTTCACCTCGATGAGCGAAGGCATGACCCCGCGGGGCCTCGTCAAGGTGATGAACCACTATTTCACGGTGATGTCCGCCCCGATCCGGAACAACCGCGGCGTGATCGACAAATATATCGGCGACGCCATCATGTCCTATTGGGGCCCGCCCTTCGTCGAGGAGGACGAGCAGGCACTGCTTGCCGGCCAGTCCGCCATCGACATGGCTGACCAGGTGCCCGCTCTCCAGAAGCAGCTGCCGGACCTGCTTGGCATCCGCGCCATGCCGGTGCCGTGCGACCTGCGCATCGGGATTGCCACCGGCGAGGTTCTGACCGGCAGCATCGGCTCCGAGCTGATGATGAGCTTTACGGTGATGGGCGATGCCGTGAACCTCGCCTCGCGCCTTGAGGCCGCGAACAAGGTCTACGGTACCCGAATCCTGATCTCGCAGGCGACCGCCGAGGCGATTGGATCCGGGCTCGAATTGCGCGAGGTCGACCGCCTTGCGGTGGTCGGCCAGAGTGTGCCGCAGCCGGTGTTCGAGGTGATGGGCAGGGCAGGTGCGCTCACCGCGTCACAGGAGGGGCTGCGCGCGCACTACGCCCAAGCGCTTGCCGCCTATCGCGCATGCCGCTTCACTGAGGCCCGCACCGCGTTCAATGCGGCGCTGGAGAGCGTCCCCGGCGACGGCCCGTCGCAGGCCATGCTTGCGCGCATCGCGCAGTTCGAGACCGCGCCGCCGGCGGCCGATTGGGACGGCGCCTGGCGCATGGACAGCAAATAGCTGTCCGCGCCGGGAATAATTGATTCTACTTCATAACGATGTTCGCCGTGACCCATTTTCCGGGCTTAGGTTTGGTGTCCCTGAGGCGTCTGATGGGGACACGCCGATGACAGAACTTGAGGACAGGCTGGAGCGCTTCGAGACGCTCACCGCCGAATGCGAGCTGATTGCCAAGCTTGCGACCGACAGCAACAAGCGCGAATTCTACCTGAAGCTTTCGGAGCAGTACCGTCAGCTGGCGGTGGACATGCGCCAGGCGATCGCGATCAGGGCCGCCGCCTGACGCCGGCCGGAGGCGCGGCCAAGAGGCGGCCAAGAGGCGGCCAAGAAGCGGCCAAGAAGCGGCCAAGAACGAGGCACGATGTTCCGCATCCGTGTCTGTGCGAGAGGTCGTGCAATCGCAATCCGTTCTTAACACTTGAGACGCATCCTCAATGGGGTCAGGGGATTCGCGCGTTGCGGTTCCCGGCGATGGGAATGCCTGGGGCAAGGTTGCCGTGTAACGTTGCCCGCGAACGTCACTCGTCCGATGGTTGGACATCCCATGCGTCTGCTTGCGGTCGCCTTGTTTGCGCTTTTGACGGCAGCCTGCAACCAGGAGCAGGACGTCACCGGCTCGACCCCGCTCTGCCCGATGCGCAGCTACACCTCCTACAATCCCCGCGACATGAACCAGTGTGTTGCCGCCTGCAAGGCGTGCGACCACGGCAATACCGTGACCTGCACGACCGCCTGCACGCTCCACGGCGCGCGGTGAGGAAAGGCGCTGCGTCGTCTCAGCCGCGCGCTGTCTCGCGCCGCAGTTCCGGGAAAATGGCCTCGTCCTGAAGGATGACGTCGGCCGTTCGCTGATAGTGCGCGGTCAACCGCTTCACCGCCAGGTCGGCATTGCCGCTCAGCACGGCCTCCATGATTGCCGCATGCTCGTCGCCGACGTGGCGTGAGGGGAAGGCTTTGCTGATCGACAGCCGACGGTAACGATAGAGCTGGTCGGCAAGCTGGCCGCAGAACGCGATCAATGATTGCGAGCCGCATTGGCCGATCAGGGTGCGATGGTAGATGCGGTGCAGCTTTTCCCATTCGGGATTGTCCTCAAACTCGGTGGCACTCAGCGAGCGCGGCACGCGGCTCAGCCGATGTTGGGCGAGGACAAGCTGTTCCTCCCAGGCTGGCGTGGACGCTGCCATGGACTCGCGCAGCGCCAGCGCCTCGACCCAGCAGCGCGTCTTGGTCAGTTCGGCGAGCTCCGCGCGGCTGACGTTCTTGACGTAGAAGCCGCGCTGCTCGCGGACCTCGACCAGTCCGTCGGCGGTCAGCCGGTTGAGCGCCTCGCGCAGCGGCGTTTGGCCGGTCTGATAGGTCTCCATCAGAAACCGCATTTGCAGCTTGCGCGATGGGGCGAGGCGTCCGGACAACAAATCCTCGCGCAGCCGGTCATAGACATGGCTCGCCTGCGTCGATGGCGCGGGCAAGGGGGCCGCCGTAGTCAATTCCACCGCTCCAGCCTCCGTTGTTCGCTCAGCTCACGGTTCGTCATCATATACATCTGCTGATGATTCCAAAAAATGTATAAATTTCTATTGCAGAGATGATTTTGTGTAATAAAAGGAAGTTGTCGGTTCGTGAAGGTGCGACCGCGATCAAGAAAACCACGCCCGGCTGGCCCGGACAGTGGCCTGATGGAGGAGTGCATTCATGCCCCGGTTTCCGGTGACAGCGCTGCGCAGCGTCGATCTCGGCACGCCGGACCTGGACCGCTCCATGGGGTTCTATTGCGACGTCTGGGGCCTTTCGCTGGTCACCCGAGCGGCCGGCGTCGTTTATCTCCGCGCGACCGGCAGCGACCATCACGTCCTGGCCCTCTATCAGAGCGAGTTGCCGGAGCTTGGCGCCGTGACGTTTCGCGTGGCGAGCGTCGATGATCTTGCATCCGTAGCTGCCAACGCGGTCGCCGAAGGCGCCCAGCTGATCCGCGAACCCGCGCCCAACGACGCGCCCGATGGCGGCGTGGCGATGGCCATTCGCGCGCCGGAAGGCGGCATCCTGCGTTTCGTTCACGGCGACATCAGTCATGCGCCGGAGCAACTGCAAAGTGACCGGCCCGAGCGGCTGGCCCACGTCAATCTCAACAGCACGGATGTCGATCGCTCCGCCGCCTTCTACGAGCGGGCGCTCGGTTTTCGGCTCACGGATCGCTCAAAGGCGATGGCGTTCGTCCGCTGCAACAGCGACCACCATGCGGTCGTGATTGCCGACGCCAAAGTCAACGGACTCAATCACGTCGCCTTCCTGATGCCGAGCCTCGAGACGGTGATGCGCGGCTCCGGGCGCATGATCGACGCCGGCTTCCCGATTGCGTGGGGCGTCGGACGCCACGGTCCGGGCGACAACGTGTTCTCCTACTTCATTGATCCGGTAGGCACCGTGATCGAATACACCGCCGAGGTGCTGCAGGTGGACGACAGCTATGTCGTACGCGGTCCGGATCATTGGGTCTGGCCGCCGGGCCGTACCGATCAATGGGGCATCGCGCCGCCCAAGGCTGACCACGTCAAGGCCGCGCAACTAGCCGTTCGCTACGCCGCGCCGTGAGCGCGACGATCCATCACCACGTAAACGAGGTATCGAGGTCAGTGTCGGGTTCGATCAGCGCGAACGAGTACCAGGTTGCTATCGTCGGCTTCGGCCCGTCAGGCGCTGTCGCCGCCAGCCTGCTGGGCGCGCAAGGCATCCGGACACTGGCTGTCGATCGCGACCGCTTGGTCTACGACAAGCCGCGCGCGATTGCGCTCGATCACGAGATCCTGCGCCTGTTCGACAATCTCGGCATTGCCGGCCAGCTCGCTCCGCACATCGGACCGTTTCCGGCGTCGGAACATTTCGGCGCGCACGGCCAGTTGATCCGGCGGATAGACATGGTGAGCGAGCCTTATCCGCTCGGCTACACCCCGACCATGGTGTTTACCCAGCCGCCTGTCGAGGAGATCTTGCGCGCGCATGCGCGATCCTATCCCTCGGTGGTCGTCGAGCTCGGCACCGAGCTCCGGCGGCTCGATCAGACGCCTGATGGCGTGACGCTCGAGCTGTGCGGCGAGCACGGCACGCGCAACGTCTCGGCGGACTATGTCATCGCCTGCGACGGCGCATCGAGCCTGGTCCGCCGCCAGCTCGGCATCGGCTTTGACGATCTGGTGTTTGACGAGCCCTGGCTCGTGGTCGACCTCCGGGTCAACGCTTCAGGGATCGCAAAGCTGCCGCGCACGGCGGCGCAGTTCTGCGATCCGTCGCGGCCGACCACCTATATCGTCGGACCCGGTTCGCATCGGCGCTTCGAGATCATGCTGCTGCCGGATGAGGATCCGCGCGCAATGGAGCAGCCCGAGCAGGTCTGGCGGCTGCTCGCACGCTGGCTCACGCCTGACGATGCGACGCTCTGGCGGGCGGCGAGCTATCGCTTTCACGCCCTTGTCGCAAGCAAATGGCGTGAAGGGCGCGTGTTTCTTGCCGGAGATGCCGCCCACCAGCAGCCACCGTTCATTGGCCAGGGCATGTGCCAGGGCGTTCGCGATGTCGCCAATCTGGTCTGGAAGCTTGCGCGCGTGTTGGACGGAGAGTCAGGCGCGGCGCTGCTCGATACCTATCAGGAGGAGCGCAGCGCTCACGTCCGTGAGCTGACGACGCGCATCAAGGCGATCGGCCACGTCATCTGCGAGCGCGATCCGGAAGCGGCCGCTGCCCGTGATGTCCGCATCCTCGCCGAAGGCGGCGGCATGCCGCGCACCATCACCCGTCAGGAGATCGTGCCGCCGCTCAGCTGCGGTCTGCGCGCCGACGTGCCGCATGCCGCCAGTGGCACGCTGTTTCCCCAGCCATGGCTCGTGACATCAAGGGGCCGACAATTGCTCGACGCGACATGCGGCGTTGGATGGCGGCTCGTGCTGAGGGGCGACAGCGCCTTGGCGCGATCACGCGCGATCGCGGCACGCGCGGCGGAGATGGGCTTGCGCCTGATCGCCATCGCTGACGCGGATCAGGATCAGGGGCCGGATGTCATGCGGGAGGAGAGTGGCGTGGTGACGGATTGGTTCACGCGGCATGCCTGCGCGGCCGCCATCGTGCGCCCCGATCATTACGTCTACGGCGTCGCGGCCGACGAAGCCGGACTCGCGGCGATGCTGTCCGATCTCGCGGCAAAGCTGCGATGAACAAAACAACGACAAAATGCAACAGGGGGAAATGATGCCATCATCGGAGAGCTTGACGACGGGGCCCACGGTGCCTGCACGCGCTTACGCGGTTCTCATCATGCTGTTTCTGTTTCAGACGATCAATTTCTTCGACAAGCTGGTCTTCGGCCTCTCGGCGGTACCGATGATGAAGGAGCTATCGCTCAGCCCGAAGGAATTCGGCCTCATCGGCAGCAGCTTCTTTCTACTATTCTCGCTCTCGGGGATGGCCGTCGGACTGTTCGTCGTCGGCCGCTTCCCCGTGAAATGGATCCTGATGTTGCTCGCTGCCATCTGGTCGGCGACGCAGCTTCCGGTGTTCTTCTCGAGCTCTGTCATGGTGCTGGTCGTCTGCCGCATTCTGCTCGGCGCGGGCGAGGGGCCCGGCCTGCCGACGGCCTTGCATGCCTGCTACAATTGGTTTCCCGCCGACAAGCGCAGTGTCCCGAGCGCCGTGGTCTTGCAGGGGATCAGCGTGGGCCTTTTGGCCGGCGGCCCCTTGTTGACCTATGTGATCCTTAGTCATGGCTGGCGCACGGGCTTTCTGGTTTGCGGCCTGCTCGGCATCGCCTGGATGGTGGCCTGGAGCGTCATCGGCGGGGAGGGGCCCTACGCCGCCGCGAGTGCGGGCCACGATGCACCTGCGGCCTCGCCGAACGTGCCGGCGCGGCTGTTGTGGTGTGATCCGACGGTGATCGGCGTCATCATCATGTCGACCATGTCGTACTGGATCGTCGGTATCTCCGCGACGTGGCTGCCGCCGTTCCTCCAGCTTGGGCTCGGCTACAAGCCGACCGATGTCGGCTGGATCATTTCGGCTATCTACATGTTCCAGTCGCCGCTGCTGCTCAGCGGTTCCTGGGTCACGCAGGTCCTTCAGCGTCGCGGCTGGAGCTTGCGCGCGTGTCTCGGCAACGCCTCGGGATTGGCGCTGTTGGTCGCAGGCTGTGCGCTGCTGCTCAGCATCGTAACCTCGGGCGCCCTTCAGCTCGCCTGCGTGGCCATCGCCTTCGCCGCGCCAAGCCTGACCACGATCTTCGGCCCGGTGGCACTCGGCGCCGTGGCGCCGGCGGCCCAGCGCGGCCGGCTGATCGTCGTGATCTATTCGGGCAATGCGGCATCGGCCCTATTCTCGAACGCGCTGACCGGATGGATCGTCGGCGAGGCGGGCAGCAACAGCGCGCTCGGCTATGCTCACGCCATGACATTCACTGCCGGCATTCTCATCGTCGGTGCGGTTGCCGCGTTTGCACTCATCTTCCCGGAGCGGACCATCGCGCGTTTTGCCAAGGCCTCTTCGCGATCACCTTCGGCTACCATTCTTCCCGCCACGTCGACCTGATCGACCGCTTCAAACGTCAAGGACACCACATGAAATTCGCAAGCTTTCAAATCGACAACACCGCCTCGTGGGGCCTGGTGGAGGGCGATAGCGTGGCCGATCTTGGGAATCGCTATCCCGATCTGAAATCGGCGATTGCGGCCGGCGCGCTTGCCGAGGCGGCCAAATCAGCGATTGGCGCGAAGCGCCATCCGCTGGCGAAGATCAAATTCCTGCCGGTGATTCCGAACCCCGACAAGATCCTCTGCATCGGTCTGAACTACGAGAACCATCGCAAGGAGACGGGCCGCACCGAGGTTGAGAATCCCACCGTGTTCGGGCGCTTCGCCAACAGCCAGACCGGACATCTCACCAACATCATCCGCCCGAAGGTCTCGACCCATCTCGACTTCGAGGGCGAGCTCGCGATCATCATCGGCAAGCCCGGCCGCTACATTCAGAAGAGCGAGGCTTGGGGCCACATCGCCGGCTATGCCTGCTACAACGAGGGCAGCGTGCGCGACTATCAACGCCACACCCACCAGTTTACGCCGGGTAAGAATTTTCCGTCGACTGGCGGCTTCGGTCCCTATCTGGTGACACCTGATGAGGTCGGCGATGTCGGTCCGCTGCGCTTGCAGACCCGGCTCAACGGCGAGGTGGTGCAGGACACCACCATCGACCAGATGATCTTCGATATCCCGCGCCAGATCGAATATTGCTCGCAGTTCACCCGGCTCGAGCCCGGCGACGTCATCGCGACAGGCACGCCGGGTGGCGTCGGCTCGCGGCGTACGCCGCCGCTGTGGATGAAAGCCGGCGACGTTGTCGAGGTCGAGATCGACAAGGTCGGCCTGCTCCGCAACGGGATTGCCGACGAAGCCTGATGTTTCCCGGACCTGACGACGGCCTATGCGCCGCTGCTGCGCAGGATTCACTGGGCAACGGCGGCGCAATCGCTCGGCATGACGCGGCTGTTATAGAACGCCGGCGCGGAACCGTTGGACGGCGACGGTGCGTCCGCACCGGAACGATTCACATGGGTCAATCATTACAGAAGGGCGGCAGGACGCGGAGTCCTTAGGAATGGGTATGCTCGATCCCGGTCGGTTTCTGGTGTCATGCTCGCATTGCGAAGCATGGCCGATGGCGGCCAATGTCAAACGTTCGAGCTGGTCGGCGCAGCCGCACGAAGTCAGCTTCGTGTGTCCACGCTGTCGCCGCGAGGAAACCGCCATCATCTCCGCCTCCGGTGAACTCACTCCGATCAAGCGGATCGACGCTCCGCCGCGCGACGTCACCACGGCCTGGGCTCAGGCCCAGCGCCCGAGAGGGCGCGCGTAGCGCGCCTGTCTCGCCCCGTGGGGGCGGTTGGCGGACTTGTCCGACAATGTGGTAGGATCGCCGCCAGGAGATTGTTCATGCCCCTCACGATCCTGCCGCCGCAGTCCGACCACGCCAGGCTTCACCCGGTCGAGCCGCGTTATGCCGCGCTGTTCTGCTTTGCGCTGCTGACTGTGTCCTGCGCGCTGGCAAGCTTTGCGCTTGCCTGTGCGACGCCGTTTGCGGCGTTCGCTGTCGTGGCTGCGGCCGCGCTGCCGCTGCGTCAAGCGCTGCTGGTTGTCACCGGCGCGTGGCTGGTGAACCAATGCATCGGCTTCGCCGCGCTCCACTATCCCATTGATGCCAGCACCATCGCCTGGGGCCTTGCGATCGGCGCCGCGACGCTTGTCGCGACGGCCGCGGCATCGATCATGCTTCGCACCCTGCCGCAAGGCCGCACGCCGCTGATGCTGGCGATTGCCCTTGTCGCCGCCTATGCGGCCTATGAGCTGGCGCTGTTCGCCGCGACGCCGTTCCTTGGCGGGCAGGGCGCTTTCACGGCGGCCATCGTCTCGCGGATCGGGCTGACCTGCGCGGTGTGGCTCGCGGGCCTCGTCGCCGTCTGCGAGATCGCCCGCCTGATCGGCTCCCTCGGGCGGGGACGCGCAACCGCTTGAGCAGCGAAGCCCGTTGGCGCGACGATATCGCCTCATTGGTCTTTCCCGTGGCCGGACATGGCGCGATCTGCGCCGTGCACCGGGGCGCTTTCCGGACGTTGCTCGGTGCGGAGCCCACGCCGGAGGCCTGCCTCGGCTATTTCCAGCGGCTTGAGGCCGTCTTTCGCGCTGCCGCGGACGCCAAGATCGCCCGCAGGGACATTTTGCCCGGGACGAGCCTGCATCTTACCAGTCGCGACATCGCCCGGAAGCTGCTAGAAGACGCGCAAATCGCCAATGGAGAATAGACCATGAGCCAGTCCCAGCTCGCCAACGCCCAGACCTCGGCCCAGATCACGCTTCCGGTCGCCGCAGGGCAGGTGGGACGGCTGTCGCAGGCCGTGATGGCCATGGTGCTCGGCGTGTTCGTCGTCGGCATGGTCGGCTTCTCCCATATCGACGTCGTCCACAACGCCGCCCACGACGTGCGCCACTCGAACGCGTTCCCCTGCCACTAATCTCGAAGGCATGAGCACGTTTCGCGCGATCGTCTTCGCATCGGTCATTTCAGGTTTCGTCGTCGGCCTCCTCGTCACCGCCGTCCAGCAGTTCGGCACCGTCCCCCTGATCCTGAAGGCGGAGGTCTTCGAGAAGGCGGCGGACGCGCACCAGCATGACGCGCCAGCCACGGCGCAGCCGGCAGCGGCCGGGCATGACCACGCAGACCATGACCATGCAGCCCACGATCACGGCGACCATGATCGTGGCGCCGGCGACCACGATCATGGCGGCGCCTGGGAGCCGCGCGACGGATTTGAGCGCAACGCCTACACCGCCGCCGCCAATGTCCTGACCGCGATCGGATTCGCGCTGCTTCTTGCCGGCTTCTTCGCCGTGCGCAGCGGGGCGACGGGGGCGAGCGTCTCCTGGCATGAAGGCCTGTTGTGGGGCCTGGCGGGCTTCGCCGTCTTTACGCTTGCGCCGGGCCTTGGCCTGCCGCCGGAGCTGCCCGGCGTGCCCTCGGCGCCGCTGCTGTCGCGGCAGATCTGGTGGCTCGCCGCCGTGCTGGCGACGGCGGGCGGGCTCGCCTTGATCGTCTTCCGCCGGACGGTGCCGGCGGCGATATCAGGGGTGATCCTGCTGACCCTGCCGCACCTGATCGGCGCGCCTGATCTCGCCAATGTCGAGACCAACGTGCCGTCGTCGCTGACGCACCAGTTCGTCACCGCGGTGACGGTGACGAGCCTGGTGTTCTGGACCATGCTCGGCGGCCTGACGAGCGCGGTGTTCGCGCGTTTCGATCGCGGCGCGACCCTCTAGCGCTTCGCTCCTACCAGTCGTTCGCTGACCGTCCGGGCAATCGCCGCCGGCGCCTGATCGGGGATTGCGAAGCACGAGCTCGCGTTGATCTCGCAGAGAACGTAGGTGTCGGCTCCGTCCGCATTGCGCGGCCCGAACAGGAAGTCGGCGTCCCAGATCACCGGCAGGGACGCCTCGTTGATGGAGAGCAGCTCCATCATTTGCGGCGTCCATTCCTCCTCCATCGATCGCCTCAGCGCCTGGAATTGCGGGGCATCGGGGCCGTGCATGACGCGAGGCCCCGGTTGCGCCTCAGGCGCATCAGGCCCCTCGGCCGGCGGCGGGATCAGGGCCTTGATCAATTGATGGCCGAAGCCTGCGACTTTGGCGCCGCTCATGTAGCAGCGGATCATGCCGTCGGGCAGGCGCGGTTGAAACGGCTGATCGATGATGCAGCCGCCCCAGCCGAAATACGGCTCGCACCGCGCGAGGAAGGCCTCGAGCGGCACGTCCTCGGGAAGGCTGCCGCGCAGCGCATGGAGCACGCGAACCGTCGGGACTGCGTTCGCGAGCGCCTCGACCTTCCAGACGCCCTGGCCGCCATTGCCGCGGTTCTGCTTGAGCACGCGCGGTCCAGCGGCTTGCAGCCGCGGCGGAAACTCCGCCCGAAACGCGGCCGCGCTGTCGTAGCGATGGGTGTCCGCGCCCCATCCGAGATGCCGCGTCCGGTACAGCACCTCCTTGACGCCCATCTTCAGGATGACATCAGGGTGCGCGCTGACCCACGGGCCGCGCGCCGCGACGTCACGCAGCAGGGCGTCGAGCTCGGCGCGCGTCTTGCCCTGGTGGATCGGATCGACCCAGACCAGCACGCCGTCGACTCCAAGCAATTGCTCGCGGACGGCTTCAGCGAAGCTTTCATCGTAGATCGCCGGTTGCGCGTCGATGCCGGCGGCGGCGAGCGCCTCGAAGACGCGAACGAAACGGCTGTTCTGCGGGGTGGTGTTCCGGCGGGCGTCGGCGTCGCCGCGCGAAACAATGGCCAGGGAATATCGGTGAGGGGATTTGGTGTCCATGCGCAAGCTCCACGAATTGCGTGCTGCGCAGACTTGGACCGAAGTCTCACGGGGAGTCTGCTTCGTCCCCACCGGGCCATTCTAGGCGGGATCGTCCGGAAAGCGCAAGACGCGACGATGCGGCATTCAAGCGAGAGACCCACGAACGATTTCGTTCCATCGGGTCTCCGAAATCTTTTCGAAGCGCACCTGAATCCGCGCGTTGACAGCCTGGACCCCCGGGCTTCTAGTTCGGGCATCGGGGATATGCGGTCTCCCCGCGAGGCGACATGCCCAAGCATCGCGTCCTGATCACCAAGGGCGCAGCATGTCCACTTCATCCATCTCGATTGATCTGACAGATCGGCTCGTCCGTCTCGCGCGGCATGCGTCGGCGCGTGCCGTCGATGCCTGAGCCGAACACGGCTTCAACCCTGGGGCAGGGACACCAGGAGAACGATCATGCGACGACGCACACTCTGTCACGCAGCCATCATGTTGGCCGCCGCCTTGGGAGTCGTCCTGGGCGCCGCGCAATTCATCGCGCCGGCCCGCGCGGACGACATCAATTGGCCGGCGATCGATCAAACGCTCGGACGCAAGGCCGCCGTCTCGGATGATGTCCACCGCTACGGATTTCCGCGCAGCGATCTCTCCGTGACCCTGGACGGGGTCGCGATCAAGCCGGCGCTGGCGCTCGGCGGCTGGGTGGCGTTCAAGCCGGCGCATGGCGGCGCCATGGTCATGGGCGACCTCGTGCTGCTCGAGACCGAGATCAATCCGGTGATGGCGAAGATGATCGCGAGTGGTCTGGAGATCACCGCCGTGCACAATCATCTGCTGCGGGCGAGCCCGGCTACGTTCTACATGCATGTCGCCGGACATGGCGACCCCGCCAAGCTCGCCGCCGCGATCCATGATGCACTCGCCGCAAGCAAGACACCGCTCACCGCTGCCGCACCGGCGAGCCCGCCGCCCGCCGTCGATCTCGATACAGCCAAGCTCGACCAGATCATCGGCACCAAGGGACAGGCCAATGGCGGTGTCTATCAGTTCACCGTCAAGCGTCGTGATCCGGTCACGCAGGCGGGCATGCCGCTCGCGCCCGTAGGCGCAATGGGCGTCGCGATCGGCATCAACTTCCAGCCGACAGGGGGAGGCAAGGCGGCCATCACCGGCGACTTCGTTCTGTCAGATAACGAGGTGAACCCGGTGATTGCCGCGCTGCTGGAGAACGGCATCGAAGTGACGGCGCTGCACAGCCATATGCTGGACGAGCAGCCGCGGCTGCTCTTCATGCACTTCTGGGCCAACGACGACGCGATCAAGCTTGCCAAGGGCCTTCGCGCCGCGCTCGACAAGACGGCAAGTGCGAAAGGCTGACCGGCAAGCCAGTCACGTCATCAGTTCGTGCAAGCCTATCCAGCCGGTGTACAGGCCGACAAAGACGATCAAGGCCGCCGAGACATAGGGCGCGCGGTGGGCGTAGCGGCTGAAGCCGCTCCAGTGGCGTTCGACGTGGCGCAGGCTGAGCGCGGCGAGAACGCCTGCCGATACCATCGTGATCGCGAGCCCGATACCGAAGGACAGCACCAGGACGAAGCCGAGGCTGAACTGCTTCAACTGAATGCAGAGCAGCAGCACCGTGATCGCGGCGGGGCAGGGGATCAGGCCGCCGCTGAGGCCGAACAAGACGATCTGCGCCGTGGTGACTGTTCGTCCGGCAAAGCGCTTGCGGATGTCGGCGGCGTGAGCGCGCGCATGCGCGTCATCCTCGTCGCCGAGGTCGATGTGGTCGTGGTCGTGCTCCTCGAACAGCAGTTCGGTCGCGTCGCCGGCGAGGGTGACGCGCGCCTTGAACGCATGCGGCTCGGGAATCTCATCGACGCTTTCGAGGTATCCGTCCCGCGCGGCGAACGCGAAGGCCTGCTCCGCGCCGTCCTCGCGGATCGTGGTCACCCTGATGTCGCCGGCAGCGGGAAGTGCGTCCTTTTCGCTTCGGATCCGCCAGCGCGGCGGTACGTCGTCTTCGAACACCTCCAGCAGCAGCGCGAAGCCGGCGAGCGAGATCGATTGCGGCTCGTCGTGGTGGTGATGATGATCATGATGATCGTGTTCGTGGTTCTGGTCCCGCCAGGTGCGCCAGACCATCCAGCCGGCGATGCCGATGATGATCGCGGCGGAGACCAGTTGCAGCCAGGCCTCGCTGCGTTCGCCTGACAGTTCCTGGCCGAAATACAGGCCCGCAAGCGCGACCGCCCAGACAACTGCGGTATGGGAGATGGTCGCCGACAGGCCGAGCAGCACGGCCTGGAACACGGTGCCTCGGACCGCGATGATGAACGCGGCCATCATCGTCTTCGAATGCCCGGGCTCGAGACCATGCAGCACGCCGAGCAGGATGGCGCTGGGCACGAACAGCCATGCGTGTGCGCTGCTCTGTTGGAGCAGATGAGACAGGTCGGTCATCTCGTTCACTTCAAATAGGTTCGGACGACGTCGATGAGGTCGGCGGCGCCCTTGGCCTTCTCCGGATCCTTCTCGTGCGCGGGATCCACCACATGATGGCGGATGTGGTCTTCCAGGAGCTCGGTGGTGAGACCGCTGATTGCGCCCTTCACCGACGCCACCAGCATCAGCACATCGGCGCAGCCGATCTCCGACTCCAGCGCACGCTCGACGGCTTCAAGTTGACCCTTGATGCGCCGGACGCGGCCGATCAGCTTCGACTTGTGCTTGATGGTGTGCGACATCAGGGTAACATAGGGGGGTACCCTATATGAGTCAATGCGCGCATGCCGTCGCTTTGCGGCGAAGGCCGACTCAGTTGCGATCCACGCACCGTCGCCACAACAGCGGTCGCACTTTCCGCATCATGAAATCAGAGATTGCGAGATGTCATCTTCGCGCGGGTATCACGGTAAGCGAACCCGTGTCTTCCCGGTAACGATTGTGCTGCCTGAGCAACACCTTCTGTGGATTTAACCCTCATCACTGGTCGTTCGCATCGGCGCCGCTTTTTGGCCACACCCGAACATGAATAAAATCACTCGAATGTTTCAGGGGCTGGGCTGGTCCCTTGCAGGCGGCAGGAAATTCCAAGGTCGATTCAAATCTTGGTTCTGATCTTCCTGAACTGACAAGGGTTAGCCAGGAAACTGGACCTGAGGAAACTGGTCGCGATGGACGCCAAGGCCAACATCAAGCAGAGGCTGCCGAGCCGTCATGTGACGGAAGGTCCTGCGCGCGCGCCCCATCGCTCCTACTTCTACGCCATGGGTCTGACCACCGAGCAGATCCACCAGCCCTTCGTCGGCGTTGCCTCGTGCTGGAATGAAGCGGCTCCGTGCAACATCTCCCTGATGCGCCAGGCGCAGGCGGTGAAGAAGGGTGTCGCATCCGCCGGCGGCACGCCGCGCGAATTCTGCACCATCACCGTCACCGACGGCATCGCCATGGGCCATGACGGCATGCGCTCCTCGCTGCCGTCGCGCGAATGCATCGCCGACTCCGTCGAGCTGACCGTGCGCGGCCACGCCTACGACGCCTTGGTCGGGCTCGCCGGCTGCGACAAGTCGCTGCCGGGCATGATGATGGCGATGCTGCGCCTCAACGTTCCCTCGATTTTCATTTACGGCGGCTCGATCCTCCCCGGCAATTTCCGCGGGCAGCAGGTCACCGTGCAGGACATGTTCGAGGCCGTCGGCAAGCACTCGGTCGGCGCCATGTCGGACGAGGACCTCGACGAGATCGAGCGCGTGGCGTGCCCCTCTGCGGGCGCCTGCGGCGCGCAGTTCACCGCCAACACCATGGCGACCGTATCCGAGGCCATCGGCCTCGCGCTGCCTTACTCGGCCGGTGCTCCGGCACCGTATGAAATCCGCGACGCCTTCTGCATGACCGCGGGCGAGAAGGTGATGGACCTGATCGCGTCCAATCTTCGGCCGCGCGACATCGTCACCCGCAAGGCGCTGGAGAATGCCGCCGCCGTCGTCGCCGCCTCCGGCGGCTCGACCAATGCTGCGCTGCACCTGCCGGCGATCGCGCATGAGGCCGGGATCAAGTTTGACTTATTCGACGTCGCCGAAATCTTCAAAAAGACACCTTATGTCGCGGATTTGAAGCCGGGTGGCCGTTATGTCGCCAAAGACATGTTTGAAGTTGGCGGCATACCGCTTCTGATGAAGACGCTGCTCGACAACGGATTTCTCCACGGTGACTGCATTACGGTCACTGGTCGAACGATCGCCGAAAACCTCAAGAGCGTGAAATGGAATCCGCACCAAGACGTGGTGCACCCGGCAGACAAGCCCATCACCGTCACGGGGGGTGTGGTCGGTCTGAAGGGCAATTTGGCGCCAGAAGGTGCGATCGTGAAAGTCGCGGGCATGTCCAACCTCAAGTTTACCGGTCCGGCCAGGTGCTTCGACCGGGAGGAGGATGCGTTCGAGGCGGTCCAGAAGCGCACCTATCGGGAAGGCGAAGTCATCGTGATCCGCTACGAGGGCCCCAAGGGCGGCCCCGGCATGCGGGAGATGCTCCAGACCACCGCGGCGCTGACCGGCCAGGGCATGGGCGGCAAGATCGCGCTCATCACCGATGGTCGCTTCTCCGGCGCCACGCGCGGCTTCTGCATCGGCCATGTCGGCCCGGAGGCGGCGATCGGGGGCCCGATCGGGCTGCTCGAGGATGGCGACATCATCGAGATCGATGCGGACGCCGGTACCCTTAACGTAAAATTGAGCGACGCTGAACTGGCTCAGCGCAAGACCAAATGGAGCGCTCGCGCGACTAACCATACGTCGGGTGCGCTCTGGAAATATGCCCAACAGGTTGGACCAGCGGTCGGGGGGGCAGTGACCCATCCGGGCGGCGCGCACGAGAAACAGTGCTATGCGGACATCTAGGCGTGCCATCGTTGCGTTTGTGTTGGGGGCTACCGCGCTGGCCGCGCCGGCGCTCGCCTTTGACGGCGCGCCTGTCAATCCGAAGGACGCGACCATCCCCGTCGTGACCAGCTTGCCCGGTTCCGCGGGCGCGGTGCGCAAGTCGGTGCCGCCGGTCGCGACCCAGGAAACCTCGCTCAGTGCCCTGCAATATGCCGCCGAGGGCGGTCATCCCATTGCGCAGTGGAAGCTCGGCCGCATGTATGCGAGCGGTGACGGCGTCGTCCAGGACGACGTGCGCGCGTTCGAATATTTCAACCGGATCGCCAATGCGCATGCCGAGGACAGCCCGTCGGCGCCGCAGGCGCAGATCGTCGCCAATGCCTTCGTCGCGCTCGGCCGCTATTATCTGAGCGGCATTCCGAACTCGAAGGTCAAGGCCGATCCCGACAGGGCGCGGGAGATGTTCTCCTATGCCGCCTCCTATTTCGGTAACGCGGACGCACAGTACGATCTCGCCCGGCTCTATCTGAAGACGCCGGACGCCTCGCGTGAGGATTTCCGCTACGGCGCGCGCTGGCTCGGCCTTGCCGCCCAGAAGGGGCAGCACGAGGCCCAGGCGCTGCTCGGGCAGATGCTGTTCAACGGCGACCGCCTGCCGCGGCAGGCCGCGCGCGGCCTGATGTGGCTGACGCTGGCGCGTGACAGTGCCGGCACTGATGAGACCTGGATCAAGGAAAACTACAACCGCGCCTTCGCCAAGGCCTCCGACGACGACCGCGCCATGTGCCTGCAAATGCTGGAACAGTGGGTGCAGGGCCGCCGCGAGTAGGTTCGGCAACGTCGGTGCCGTAGGGTGGGCAAAGGCGCAAAGCGCCGTGCCCACGATCTCTCTCCGAAGCCGGCAGAACGTGGGCACGGCGCGCGAAGGGCGCGCCTTTGCCCACCCTACAGCAGTTGCGACTGCCGCTCGCTCCGGCCAACTCGGCCTAAAGCCTACGCCGCCTCCAGATCCAGATCCGCCCACACAGGCACGTGATCCGACGGCTTCTCCCAGGCCCGCACATAGCTGTCGATGCCGACATTGGCGAGCCGGTCGCTCGCCTGGGGCGAGAGCAGCAGATGGTCGATGCGCAGTCCCTGGTTCTTCTGCCAGGCCCCGGCCTGGTAATCCCAGAACGTGTAGAGACCAGGTTCGTCGGTGACGGCCCTTAAGGCGTCGGTCAGGCCGAGGCCGAGCAGGGACTGAAAGCTCTCCCGCGTCTCGGTCTTGAACAGGGCGTCCTCGGTCCAGGCGGCCGGATTGTGGACGTCGTGGGCATGCGGGATGACGTTGAAATCGCCAGCGAGGATCAGCGGCTCCTCGGTCTTAAGACGCTCCTTCGAATACTCAAGAAGCCGCGACATCCATTTGAGCTTGTAGGGATATTTCTCGGTGCCGACGGGATTGCCGTTGGGCAGATAGAGACAGGCGATGCGCAGCACGCCCTGCTTGAGTGTCACCACGCCCTCGAGGAAACGGGCATGCGTGTCCTCGTCGTCGCCGGCAAGTCCTGACTTGGTCTCATCGAATTTCAGTTTGGAGAGCAGGGCAACGCCGTTGAACGTCTTCTGCCCGTGGGTCACCACGTTGTAGCCGAGCGCTTCGATCTCCAGTCGCGGGAAGGCCTCGTCGACACATTTGATCTCCTGCAGGCAGACGATATCGGGCTGGCACTCCTTCAGCCAGGTCAGCAGGAGATCGATCCGCTGCCGGACCGAATTGACGTTCCAGGTGGCAACTCTGATGGGCATGGGGGGCGGCTCCGGGCAGGGGCCATGGTTAGAACAAACCGCTAACGCCTCCGTCAAGGACGCCGCAAAATCTCCCACAAAATTAACCCGGTTGAAGCCGGCCGTAGGCCATTGATACGGAAAAGGTTCCTTGGAATGGGATGGCCGTACAAATCTGCACAACCAACTGAGCAGCGCGACGGTCTCGTCGGCGCGTTCCTGTACTGGCTCGGCGGCTTCGAGATCGAGGACGGCCTGACCGCCGATCTCAGCGAGCGCGAGCTGCGCCGCATCCGCGCCAAGCAGATCGACGCGGTGACGCGGCTGATCCCGGTGACCATGGCCGTCACCATGCTCAACGTCGCCATCGTGCTGATCCTGTTCTGGGGCCGGGGCTGGAACGACTTCCTCGCGATCTGGGGCGCAACCCTCACCGCCGTCGCAGCGCTCGCGGTGCGCGCATGGCAGCGCTCGCACCGCAATCCACCGCAGGAAGCTTCGCCGCGCGCGGCGCGGCAGATGATGCGGCAGGCGTTCTTCCTTGCCACGATCTGGGGCACGCTGCCGCTGGCGCTGTTCAGCCAGGTCGGGCCGACCAGCCAGCTGATCCTGGCCTGCCTGATGGTCGGCATGATGTCCGGCGGCGCCTTCACGCTGTCGACATTCCCGCGTGCCGGCCTCGTCTACCTCGCCACCATGGCCGTCGCCTGCGCCGGTGCGCTGCTGCTGTGCGGCACGGGGCCATATCTGGTGACCGCTGTGTTCCTGATGCTGTTCGCGTTCTTCATGGCGCGCAACATCGTCTCGCAGGGCAATCTGTTCCTCGGCAATCTCAAGGCCCAGCTCGAGCTCGAGCGGCAGACCGAGATCATCTCGCTGCTGCTGAAGGATTTTCAGGAGAACGCCAGCGACTGGCTGTGGCAGACCGACGCCGAAGGCCACCTCGTCGACGTGCCGCAACGCTTCGCCGACGTCGCGCAATTGCCGCTTCCGCTTCTGAAGGGATCGCAATTCGCCGACGTGCTCGACATGCTGTGTCCCGAGGACAAGGCGGCCGCTTACAACGTCGTCGGCCTGATGGAGCACGCCGAGCCGCTCCACGAGATGAATTTGAAGGTCGTCGCCGGCGGCGAAGCGCGGCTGTGGTCGCTGACCGCAAAGCCGGCCTATGACCGCGACGGTCAGTTCCTGGGCTATCGCGGCTTCGGCCGCGACGTCACCGAGCGCTGGCGCGCGGAGAAGGCCGAGGCCGAGAGCCGCGCCAAGTCGGATTTCCTCGCCGTCATGAGCCACGAGATCCGCACGCCCATGAACGGCGTGCTCGGGCTTGCCAGCATGCTGCTGGAAACAAATCTGGATGCGGAGCAGCGCGAGGCCGTCACCACGATCCGCGAATCCGGCGACAACCTCCAGCGCATCCTCAACGACATCCTCGATCTCTCCAAGCTGGAGGCGGGACGCTTCCAGTTCGAGGCGATCGACTTCGCGCCGCAGACGCTGGTTGAGACGGTCGCGACCGTGGTGCGCGCGAGTGCCAAAAGCAAGGGACTCGCCGTCAAGGTCGAGCTCGATCCGAACCTGCCGCCGACGCTGCGCGGCGACGTCGCCCGCATCCGGCAGGTGCTGCTCAATCTCGCCTCCAACGCCGTGAAGTTCACCGACCAGGGTGAGGTGACGATCAAGGCGGTGTGCCAGGCGCGCCGCGATCTCCTCGCGACCGTCGAATGGACCGTGACCGACAGTGGCATCGGCATTGCGCCCGAAAAACTCGGGCAGCTCTTCTCCGACTTCGCCCAGGCCGATGCCTCGATCAGCCGCCGCTTCGGCGGCACCGGTCTCGGCCTTGCGATCTCCAGGCGCATCATCGAGCAGATGGGCGGCACCATCGGCGTCACCTCGACGCCGGGCGAGGGCTCGACCTTCCGCTTCACGCTGGTGCTGCCGTGGAGCCAGGCGCAGACATCCGATCAGGACGCTGGCCGTGAGGAAGCCGACGATCTCAAGGCCCGCATTGCCGACCTCGACCGGCCGCTGAAGGTGCTGGTCGCCGAGGACGACGCCGTCAACCGTATGGTCGTGAGCAAGATGCTCAGTGCCTTCGACGTCGAATTGCGCGTCGTCACCGACGGTGTCGAGGCCGTCACGGCCGTGTCCGAGGGCGATTACGACATCGTGCTGATGGATGTGCGCATGCCCGAAATGGACGGGCTCGCCGCGGCGCGGGCGATCCGTGCAGAGGGCGGACGCTTCGAAGCGCTGCCGATCATCGCGCTGACCGCCAACGCCTTCCCCGAGGACGTCAAGATCTGCCGCGAGGCTGGCATGTCCGACTTTCTGGCCAAACCGCTACGCAAGCCGGCGCTGGTCGCAGCCCTGCTGCGCGCGCTCGACGGCCACGTGCTGACGGAGGGCGCGCCGCTTCAGCCGGCGCTGATGCCCGATGAGGTGGAGTGGACGGACGAGGAAAGGCAGATGACGGGCGCGTAGGCGTTAACTCCGTGCACGAATATGCGTTTCCGCACCCGTTGTCCGGACGCTGGCAATTCGGATCGTCGTGTTACGTTGCGCCGCCATGCGCCTCCTTGTCATGCTTCTCATCTTGTTCACGGCCTCCGCCCGCGCCGGCGACGGTCCGCTAATGAGCACGCACATGATGTTGCCTGTCGTGATCTCCGGCAACAAAGTGTCGCTGGAAAGCTTCGTCATTCGTCCTGATCGCCCCGGCAAATTTCCTCTCGTCGTGATCACTCACGGAATGCCTAGCCTCTCCGGCGAGGAATTCTTCACTGAAATCCTCAACCGCTCTCCGGTCGGCTACAGCAAGGCGGCCGTCGCCTTCGCGCAGCGAGGATATGCAGTGGTCTCGATCATGCGTCGTGGCTATGGCCGATCTGGGGGAGGGTTCTCCGAGTCTTTGCGGCAGGTCTGCGACTATCTTCCGGCCGTGCGCGCTGCCGGCGACGATGTCATTGCGGCGGTCGCTTCACTGCGTAATGAGCCCTGGGTCGACGCCGAGCATGTCGTCTTGCTCGGTCATTCCGTTGGGGGGCTCACGGTGATGGCCGTCGCCGCAGAGAACATACCGGGGGTCGTTGGCGCCGTGAATTTTGATGGTGGTCGGCACACCTTCTCCGCACCCAACCAACCCTGCTCGCCTGATAACTTGGTCGATACAGTCGCCGCATTGGGTCGCACGGCCCGTGTCCCGGTGCTTTGGCTCTATGCTGAGAACGATCAATTCTACGGTCCCGACTTGGCACGACGCATGTTCGCGGCCTACAGCGCTGGCGGTGCGCCTGCGCAGTTGCATCTGCTGCCTCCGTTCGAATCGAACGGCCACAATACCGTCGTGCTCGCGCCGGCAGATACCTGGTTTCCGTCCGTCGACCCCTTTCTTGAAAGGTTAGGTCTTCCGACGAAGACTGTCATAGAGGCGCCGTTGTTCGCTGAGCTGCCAATCCCGCCGGGGGCTGTCGCCGCTTGTCAGGGGGCGTTCGCGGACTACCTCGCCAATCCCGATGATGCCAAGGCCTTCGCGGTGAGCACGCACGGCCACTGCGGAACTGGATTTGGCCGCACAGCTCCCGAGGCACGCGAGCCTGCCTTGATGAAATGCAAGATCAATTCGCGCGGCGAAGATTGCAAGCTTTACGCGGTCGGACAAAAGCTTGCGGGGATTGAAACACGGTCCACGCGATGCAGTGGAACGCCGCGCGGTCACAATTTGCCATAGACCCGCGCGGCGACCGCCTTCAGGTGCTCGACCGAGCCTGACTCCGGATGCGGCTTGACCGGCGCGAACAGGATCGACGCCTGCCTGCCGTTCTTCCAGACAAAGATGTTGACGGCATTGTCGTTGCCCTTGGTGCAGGAATGCTCGCCGAAGGCTTCGCTGCCGAGCTCGGGGATCGCTACGTGCTGGCACGGGCCCGCGCGCTTCATCATGCTGATGACGGTGTCGCGCGACATCGTGATCACCGCAACCGCCATGGTATTGGCCTCGCGATCGAACATCATGCAGCTGCCGGCGCCGGTGCGCTGGACCTGCAGCGTACTCTTGTCGAGGAAGCCGTCGGCATCCGCGGCCGCGAGCCATTCGCAGCCGCCGAACCGCTCGCTGGTCTTGGTCACATTGCCAATGGCAACGCGCGCGGCTTGGGTGATCGGGCCGAGCAGGGCGTCGTCGGCGCGCCGGCCGATCGGATAGACGCTGAGCTGCAGGATGTAATCGCCTGATAAGGCGAGGACCGAGGCCTCCTGGCGCTCCGCGCCGGCGGCGGTCGTTCCGCCCTGGCCTTCCTCGCCGATGTCAGCGACTGCATTCAGCGGCATGCGCTCACCGAGCGTCTTGACGAAGGTCGCGTACATCTCCTTGGCGCGGTCCCTGTCGGGATTGCGGAACACGGACAGCATCATCGTGTCGCCGCGCCCGCCCTGGTAGATGCAGCCGCGACCATCCTGATTTGAAATCAGCGACCATTTCAGCGCCGGCATCGCGCCGGCGAGTTCCTGGGCGCTGATGAACGGGCAGGTTTGGACCGCACGCGCCGGAGGCACGGGGAGGGTTGCAATTGCAAGGAGTAGGGCGAGGCAACAGAGCAGACGATTGATCATGCGCATGGGATGAATTGATACCTGTCAGCTCGCTGAAGGAGGCTTTCGAGCTTGAATGATGTGGACTGTCCCTTGCATTTGGTCGAGTTGGGTACACAACGGGTTCATGGTTGATCCCGAGCAGTGGGCGGACGGTAGGACCATCAAATTTTCTGAGGCCGTTTTCCTCTAGGCAGCTAAGGAGCGGTTGCGGGGAAGCGGGTTCTGCAGGTCCGGTTTGTAGGGTTACTGTCGAAATCACTGGAGTCGAGCTTGCTTTCGCATATTGCTCTCCCGACGGCGGTCGTTGCGATCATTGCGTGGACCTTTTTTCCATTGCTCCGGAGATCGCGGCGTCGCCCGGTTCGGTTCGATCCTGATCGGCCTTATCAGGTCTATACCCGAGAATTCGACGCGGAGATCAAGGCCGACGATCTGGACGCTTTCCTGGCCGAGCTCCCCGACCGGCGCTGGGCCGAGCGATTTCCCGAGGTCGATCCAGCGCAACTGTACGACCTCGAAAACGACCTTGCTGCACGGCGTGCGGGCATGGAGACCACCCAGCCTCAGGCCGCCGATACGATCGTGTCATTGCTCATCGATCATTCCGGCTCGATGCGCGGACAGCCGATGCTGTTCGCGGCCAGGGCTGCGCTGGTCGCCTCCGACCTGCTCGACGGCTTAGGGGCAAAGCAGGAAGTGCTCGGCTTCACGACCTCGCGCTGGAAGGGCGGTCGGAGCCGGGAAAAATGGTTCAGCAGCGGCCAGCCTTCCTATCCCGGGCGACTGAACGACCTGTTGCACATCGTCTACTGCAGCGCCGGCGAGAAGCTGAGCGCGCGACACTGCGCCAGCATGCTGCGGCGGGACCTCGTCAAGGAGAATATCGATGGCGAAGCCCTCGAATGGGCTGCGTCGCGTTTGCGCCGAAGCGGCGAAAGGCAGAAATATCTGATCGTGCTGTCCGATGGTGCGCCGGTCGACGATCCCACATTGCTCGCGAATGGCGATCGGTATCTGAGCCACCATTTGAGCCGTGTCACCGACGAGATCGAGCAGGCCGGCGACATCAGGCTTGCGGCGATCGGCATCGGCCATCCGGTCGAGCAGTACTACGAGCAAGGCATTACCATCAACGCTCCAGAAGAGTTGGAGGACACGCTGGTTCAGCTCATCAATCGACTATTGCGCCCGTCGCCTTGACGTGTCCGTCAGTGCGGGAACGAAGGCGGCAGTCAAGATCTGGGAATTGGACGAGGGCAGGGGCCGCGTCGGCGTTGGGCTGTATCGAAGCTGCCGCGCGTGTGCCTGGTCGAGCACCCCGCACTTGGGATTTCGCGATGATGACATCCTACCCCTGTTTTGCCCGACGGGTCAAATGATTTTCGCAAAAGCCGAAACGCGCCATGCGGGCGTCCCGACTACTGTGCATGGGGTTGTTTTCGAGATTTTGTGCCGGGCTAGATCGAGAAGCTGGTGCCGCAGCCGCAGGACGCCGTCGCGTTGGGATTGTTGACGCGGAAGGAGGCGCCGATCAGGTCGTCGACGAAATCGACCTGCGAGCCTGCCAGGAACGGCTGCGAGGCGGAATCGACCAGCACCACCGCGTTCTCCTGCTCGATGACGAGATCGTCGTCGGTGCGGTCGCGGTCGATGTCGAACTTGTACTGGAAGCCGGAGCAGCCGCCGCCCTCGACCGAGATGCGCAGCATCGCGCCGGTGCCTTCGCCCTTGAGGATCTCCCCGATCCGGCGGGCGGCGCGGTCGCTGATGGTCACGGCAGTCGTCATTGTCGGTCTCCGATCGGCCCGCGGTCATGCCAAGTTCACTTGGTATCCCGCGTCCGGCATAGTTAAGTGCAAGGATACGCAGAATCAAATGGATAGGGACTAAATTCGTCGTGTCCGTCGGAATGGCAGCCCCCCGCGCGCCCTATGCCTGCGACCCCGAGCGCAGCCGCGGCCGGCTGGTCGCCGAGCCGCCGAGCCGGACCCGCAGCCCGTTCCGGCGGGATTGCGACCGGGTGATCCATTCGACCGCGTTCCGCCGCCTCAAATACAAGACCCAGGTCTTCGTGTTCCACGAGGGCGACCACTACCGGACCCGGCTCACCCATTCGCTGGAGGTGGCCCAGATCGCCCGCGCGCTGGCCCGTCAGCTCGGCCTGGACGAGGACCTCACCGAAACCCTGGCGCTGGCCCATGATCTCGGGCACCCGCCATTCGGCCATGCCGGCGAGCGGGCGCTGGATGCCTGCCTGAAGGATTTTGGCGGCTTCGACCACAACGCCCAGGCGCTCCGCGTCGTCGGCTCGCTGGAGCACCGCTACCCTGAATTCGACGGGCTCAACCTGACCTGGGAATCGCTCGAGGGCATCGTCAAGCACAACGGTCCGCTGACCGACCGCAGCGGCGCGCCCGTTGGCCGCTATCGCGAGCATGGCATTCCCGTCGGGATCGCCGACTACGTCAAGACCTACGATCTGGAGCTCTGGAGCTTCGCTTCGCTGGAGGCGCAGGTCGCCGCGATCGCCGACGACATCGCCTATGACGCCCACGACATCGACGACGGCCTGCGCGCCGGCCTGTTCCATCTCGACGACCTCAAGGTCATGCCGCTCACGGCCGAGATCATCGCCGAGACCTCGGCGCATTATCCCGACCTCGAGGACGTCCGGCGCGGGGCCGAGCTGGTACGTGAGTTGATCTCCCATCTGATCGGCGCGGTGTTCGCGGAGGCGCAGAAGAACATCGCTGCCGTCGGGCCGCAATCGGCCCAGGACGTCCGCCAGCAGAGCCGGGCGCTGATCGCATTCCCGCCCGAAGTCGCCGAGGAGGAGGCCGCCATCAAGCGCTTCCTCTATGGGCACATGTACCGCCACAAGCGGGTGATGCGGGTGATGGGCGAGGCGGAACAGATCCTGTTCGACCTGTTCGCGAAGTACACCTCATCGCCGGCCGACCTGCCGCCGGAATGGCTGGTGGGGGCGGAAGCGGACGACGAGGGCGACCGGGCCCGCCGGATCGGCAATTTCATTGCCGGAATGACCGACCGTTTCGCCCTGACCGAGCACCAGCGGCTCTTTGACTCGACCCCGGATTTGCGTTAGGCGGCGGCCATGCCCGACACATCCTCAAGCCCGCATCTGTTCGCCGACGTGCTCGCACGCGTGCACGCCGCCTGCCGCGCGCTCGCGGCCGAAGCCAATTGGCCCGAGGGCATCGATTTTGCGCGCGTGGTGGTCGAGCCGCCGCGCGACGCCTCCCATGGCGACATGGCGACCAACGCCGCGATGGTGCTTGCGAAAGAGGCAAAGGCAAAGCCGCGCGACCTCGCCGAGCAGATCGCCGAGAAGCTCCGCGCCGATGCGCTGATCGCCAAGGTCGACGTCGCCGGTCCCGGCTTCATCAATCTGACGCTGCAGCCCGCCGCCTGGGCCGAGGCGCTGCGCACGGTGCTGCGCGAGGGCGCTGACTACGGTCGCGTCCGCGGCGGCTCCAAGGTCAATGTCGAATATGTCTCGGCCAATCCGACCGGGCCGATGCATGTCGGCCATTGCCGCGGCGCCGTGTTCGGCGATGCGCTTGCGAGCCTGCTGCAGTTCGGCGGCCACGATGTCACCCGCGAATATTATATCAACGATGCCGGAGCCCAGGTCGACGTGCTCGCACGCTCCGCGTTCTTGCGGTATCGCGAGGCGCTCGGCCAGGATATCGGCGCGATCCCGGAAGGCCTCTATCCCGGCGACTATCTGAAGCCGGTCGGCGCGGCGCTGGCCAAGGAGCACGGCGACAAGCTGCTCGCGATGAGCGAGGCGCAATGGCTGCCGACGGTACGCGCCAAGGCGATCGCGATGATGATGGACGAGATCAAGGACGATCTCGCCGCCCTCAACATCCGCCACGACGTGTTCTTCTCGGAACGCTCGCTGATCGAGACCGGCAACAACAAGGTCGCCGAGACCATCGATTTCCTGAAGGCCAAGGGCGATATCTACGAGGGCCGCCTGCCGCCGCCGAAGGGCGCGCCGGTCGAGGACTGGGAAGACCGCGAGCAGCTGCTGTTCAAGGCGACCGCTTATGGCGACGACGTCGATCGCCCGCTGATCAAGTCGGACAATTCCTACACCTATTTCGCCTCCGACATCGCCTACCACAAGAACAAGTTCGACCGTGGTTTTGCGGAGATGATCGACGTCTGGGGCGCCGATCATGGCGGCTACATCAAGCGCATGCAGGCGGCGGTGAAGGCGACGACCTCGGGCAAGGGCTCGCTCGACGTCAAGATCGTCCAGCTCGTGAAGCTGCTGCGCAACGGCGAGCCCGTGAAAATGTCCAAGCGGAGCGGGGACTTCGTAACCTTGCGTGAGGTGGTGGATGAAGTCGGCCAGGACGCCGTCCGCTTCATGATGCTCTACCGCAAGAACGACGCGGTGCTCGACTTCGACCTCGCCAAGGTCATGGAACAGTCGCGCGACAACCCGGTGTTCTACGTCCAGTACGGCCACGCCCGCGGCCACTCGATCTTCCGCAACGCCCGGGCCGAGGTGTTCCCGGAGCTGCCGGAGGATACCGACAAACGCATTGCCTGGCTCAGTGAGTCGGCCGTGGAACGGCTGTCGGACCCCGTCGAACTCGATCTTCTTAAGCGCCTCGCAATTTATCCGAGGATGCTGGAGGCCGCCGCCGCGGCCCATGAGCCGCACCGTATTGCCTTTTATCTCTATGACTTAGCGAGCGAATTTCACGCACTTTGGACGAAGGGGCGCGATTTGCCCTATTTACGCTTCATTATCAATAATGATGCAGATCTTACAAAGGCGCGACTGGCCATGGTCCAGGGCGTCGTCTCAGTCCTGGCATCGGGCCTCGCCATCCTCGGCGTCCATGCCCCGGACGAGATGCGGTAGTTTGGGGCGAACTACTTAAGGGGAATATTTTGGGGGTACCGGCAGAAGCCGGATCGCTTAGACTTGGTTGAAAGCCTTGTGGGTCGAAAGCTGCGCCTTGGTCGAGGGGCGCGCAGCTTTCCCGAAGGGACGCATCATCACGATGGCCGATCGATATCACGACAGACCGTTTCCTTCCGATGACTATGGTCGCGGCGCAGATCAGCATGGGAAGGCGGACAGCGATCCCTTGGCCGAACTCGCGCGCCTGATCGGGCAGACCGATCCGTTCGCAGCGCAGGGCCGCCCGGGTGCGCGGCCGGCAGCGGCGCCTGCGCCGACGCAAAGCTATCAGGACGACGATTACCAGCGGGACGACCATCAGCAGGACTATGCCGAGCCCGCACCGCCGGCTCAGCCTGGGCCGCCTTCATGGATGCGCCGCGCCAACGTGCAGCCGCAGCCGGCGCCCGAACCTGACTATCCCGTTGCCGTGAATCCGATTCATCCGCTGCATCGCTATTCGGCTCAACCGGCCGCGCCCGAGCCGCAGTATCAGCAGCCGCAGCAGGCCTATCAGGATCAGGCTTACCAAGAGCAAGCCTACCATCAGGAGCCGGCCCAGCATCAAGCCTATGAAGCGCCTTACGAGCAACCTGATCCCGCGCGCTACGATGATGCGCTCTACGGGCGGCTCGAGTCGGGCGAGCAGGATTTTCAGCGTGAGCCGGCCTATCCGGACGATCCTTACGCATTCCAGAGCGACTATCCCGAGGCCGATCTCGATGAGCCCAGGAAATCGCGCGGCGGCATGATGACGGTCGCGGCGATCCTCGCGCTCGCCGTGGTCGGCACTGGCGCGGCTTTCGCCTACAAGACCTATATCGGCTCGCCCCGCAGCGGCGAGCCGCCGATCATCAAGGCCGACAACACGCCGACCAAGGTCGTGCCGGCTCCGTCGGACTCCTCGGCCAAGGTGCCGGACCGTATGGCAAGCGGCGACGGCAGTGAGAAGATCGTGCCGCGTGAGGAAGCGCCCGTCGACGTCAATGCCAAGGCGGCCGGTCCCCGGGTGGTGTTTCCGGCGCTGAACCAGAATGCCAACCCGCCTTCGGTCGCCAGCGTGTCGCCTTCGACCGCTCCGCCGCCGAGTGCTGGAGCGATCCCGAGCAACGGGACGATGCCGAACAGCGCGCCGCGCTCGATCAAGACGGTGGCTGTGAAGGGCGACCAGACAGATAGCGTCGTGCCGCAAGGCGCCGCAGCGCCGGCAGCGAAGCCGGCCGTGCCGGCGAAGCCGGTCGCGACACCGGCTGCGCCCCGCAATCCGCCAACCTCAGCCAATGCCAGCGCCAATCAGCCGCTCTCGCTGGCGCCGCAAGCCGCCCCGGCCGAGCCGCCGCAGCGCATGGCTGCGACCAATCCGACACAGATCGCGCCTGCGCCCAGCGGGGGCGGCTATGTCGTGCAGGTATCTTCGCAACAGAGCGAGGATAGCGCCGCCGCGTCCTACCGGGTGCTCCAGAGCAAATATGGTAGCGTGCTGGGCTCCCGCTCACCGGTGATCAAACGGGTCGACCTCACCGACAAGGGCAAGGGCATCGTCTACCGTGCCTTCGCCGGACCGTATGGCTCGGCTGATGAGGCGGTGCAGGCCTGCAACAATCTGAAATCGGCTGGCCTGCCGTCCTGCTTCGTCCAGAGGAATTAGCGGCCGTTTCCTTGACCCCCTCCGGGGGCAGGGTTAATCGGCCCTATGAGCACGCGGGCCTTCATTACCGGCGTATCCGGAACGGAACTGACCGCCGCTGGGCGGGCATTTGTCCGTGCCGAACGCCCATGGGACCTCATTCCCTTCAGGTTTGGCTTTGAGGTTTCGGCCCAAGTCGCGGTCAATGTTAGGGAATTGAACGCGCGGCAGTTGCTTGCGACGGATCAAGCCGGTTGCAGCATTCCCGTGGATGGCGCCGCCAAGCCGGTCCATCCGATGCCGACTTCTGCGACAATGATTGCTCAGGTGATTCGCAGCGCAATCGGGTTCCAGGGTTTGTTAATGAGTAATGACGTGCCGATGAAGACGCTGGCGGGACGCATTGGTGAGGCAAATAGCGCCATGCCGGCGGCCGGCGCGCCGCGTCACAGCAACGACAATGCGCAACTGGACGCATTGATCGCAAACACGGCATCCGCATGACCGCAGAGATTCTATCGTTTGAGACCGGCCGGCCCGCAGAGCTCGCCGAGGGCGAGCCGGCGTTGGTGGTGGACGTTGAGGGCTATGAAGGCCCGCTCGATCTGCTGCTCGCGCTGGCGCGGCAACAGAAGGTCGACCTCGCCAAGATCTCGATCCTGGCGCTGGCGGACCAGTACCTCCACTTCATCGAGGCCGCGCGAAAGATCCGCCTCGAGCTCGCCGCCGATTATCTCGTGATGGCGGCCTGGCTCGCCTTCCTGAAGTCGCGGCTGCTGCTGCCGGAGCCGCCGAGCGCGGAAGGTCCGAGCGCCGAGCAGATGGCGACTGCGCTCGCGAACCGCCTGCGCCGTCTCGAAGCCATTCGCGAAGCCGCCAACCGGCTGATGAACCGGGCGCAATTGCTGCGCGAGGTTTTCCCGCGCGGCGAGCCGGAGCAGATCGCCGAGATCAAGCATCCGAAATACACCGCGACGCTGTACGATTTGCTCACGGCTTACGCCTCGCAGCGCCAGTCGCGCGTGCTGGCGAGCGTACATCTGGCCAAGCGCACGGTGTGGTCGCTTGCCGAGGCGCGCGCCACGCTGGAGCGGCTGGTCGGCAGCATTACCGAGCAGGACGACTGGGGCGTGCTCGACGATTTCCTGATCCGTCACGTCGCAGATCCGACGCAGCGCGCGACGGTGTTCGCCTCGAGCTTCGCCGCCGCGCTTGAACTCGTGCGTGAAGGTCAGCTCGAGCTCAACCAGAAAGAGGCGTTTGCGCCCATCTATTTCCGCAAGGGGCGCGGGAAGCCGATCGTGGACGCAGTATCTTCGCCCGATGCCCCGGTCGGTTAAGTGCAAGAAGGAGAAGCTGCCATGGCAAGCCTGGCTGAAGTGCGGGTAGAAGAGGCCGAGCCGATGGAGAATGAAACCCAGGCACGTCCCGAAGAATTGCGGCTGCTGGAAGCGCTGCTTTTCGCCTCGAGCGAACCACTGGATACCGCGACGCTGGCCAAGCGTATGCCCGAGGGCGTCGACGTGAAGGCTGCACTTGAGCAGCTCCAGGCCGACTATGCCTTGCGCGGCGTCAACCTCGTGCGCGTCGCCAACAAATGGACGTTCCGCACCGCCGGCGATCTCGCCTGGCTGATGACGCGCGAGAGCACAGAGACCAAGCGCCTGTCGCGCGCGGCGATCGAGGTGCTCGCGATCATCGCCTATCACCAGCCGGTGACGCGTGCCGAGATCGAAGAGATCCGTGGCGTCGTCACCTCCAAGGGCACGCTCGACGTGCTGCTGGAGACCGGCTGGATCAAGCCGCGCGGCCGCCGCAAGACGCCCGGCCGTCCCTTGACCTTCGGAACCACCGAGGACTTCCTGTCGCAGTTCACCCTGGAACAGCTCGGCGACCTGCCGGGTCTGGAGGAGCTGAAGGGCACAGGCCTCCTGGATTCGCGCCTGCCGACCGGGTTCAGCGTACCGACGCCGTCGGATGATCCGGCGCTGCGTGAGGACGAGGATCCCTTGGAACCGGGCGACGAGCTCGATCTGGCGCTGGCGCCTGCCGTCGAGCCGGAGACGCCGCCGGAAGGTGGCAATGAGGGCGGTGAGGGTGGCGGCGAGGCGTGATCCTCCGGCCTTCTACGGGCCCCCTGCGACCGGTTAACACTAGCAAGATTACGTAGCGCCAACAGCGAATTGGCGCTGCCTTGGTCCTTGTTTTTGGGCCTTGCGAAGCCTACGTTCCGGTCAAGATCGGCCGGGTCCCGGCCATGCGCGTTTGGAGGGTTGCAGGATGGGTTCACTTAGCATTTGGCACTGGATCTTGGTGATCGCAGTGGTCCTGCTGCTGTTTGGCCGTGGCAAGATTTCGGATCTGATGGGCGACGTGGCGCAGGGCATCAAGGCCTTCAAGAAGGGCATGCAGGACGACGACAAGCCGGCTGAGAAGCAGGAGCCCTCGAAGGCCATCGAGCACAACGCCGCGCCGACCGCTGCGCGATCCGACGTCGGCAGCAAGGCCGTCTGAGCCAGGAGCACGCGAGACGCGGGAAACGGACCCGATCCTGCGCGTGAGGGATTGGGCCGATCGTGATTTCGCGTGAACGGAAGACGTCATGTTCGACATCGGCTGGAGTGAGCTGGTTCTGATCGGGGTCGTGGCCCTGGTCGCCATTGGCCCGAAAGAGCTGCCGGGCGTTTTGCGCATGGTCGGCCAGTGGATGGGCAAGGCGCGCAAGATGGCTGCCGAATTCCAGGGCCAGTTCCAGGAAGCCATGCGCGAGGCCGAGATGGCCGACCTCAAGAAGAGCTTTGACGAGGTCAAGGAAGCTGCTTCCGGCTTCACCGGCGGCGGTCTGATGACCTCGCTGCAGAAGGACGTCAGCGACGCGCTGCGCGTCGATGCGCTCGACAAGCCGGCTGAGACCACTCCGACCGCTGCCATCGAGCCACCCGCGACTTCAAGTGACGCGCCGACGACGCCAACGACACCGGAGGCTCCAACGCCGGAGACCTTCGTAGAAGCAGAGGCACATGCGGCGGTGAATGAGCCTCTCGCCATCACGCGAGAGGTCGAACCGGCTCCGGTCACCCAAGAGACCTTAAAAGAGACCGTCCAGCAGGACACCGCGCCATCCGAGGCGATCAAGGACGCCAAAGCGTCATGAGCGACGCCGAGATCGAGGCCAGCAAAGCCCCGCTGATGGACCACCTGATCGAGCTGCGGTCGCGGCTGATCAAGGCGCTGCTCGGCTTCGGCGTGGCCTTCATCTTCTGCTTCTTCTTCGCCAAGCAGATTTACAACGTGCTGGTCTGGCCGTTCGTGTGGGTCGCGGGCGCCGAGAACTCGAAATTCATCTACACCGCGCTGCTGGAATATTTCATCACCCAGCTCAAGCTCGCGCTGTTCGGTGCCGGCTTCATCTCGTTCCCGATCGTGGCGACGCAGATCTACAAGTTCGTCGCGCCCGGACTCTACAAGCACGAGAAGCAGGCCTTCCTGCCATATCTGGTCGCGACCCCGTTCTTCTTCGTGCTGGGCGCGATGCTGGTCTATTTCGTCGTGTTGCCGATGCTGGTGCGCTTCTCGCTCGGCATGCAGCAGATGGGAGGCGACGAGACCGCCCAGATCCAGCTGTTGCCCAAGGTCGGCGAATATCTCTCGCTGATGATGTCGCTGATCTTCGCCTTCGGCATCGCCTTCCAGCTCCCAGTGATCCTGACTCTGCTTGGGCGGGTCGGTATCATCACGTCAAAGATGCTGCGCGAGAAGCGCCGCTATTTCATTGTGCTGGCTTTCATCATCGCAGCCGTGCTGACGCCGCCTGATATCCTCAGCCAGTGCTCGCTGGCGATTCCGCTGCTCGCGCTCTACGAGGGCTCGATCATCTCGGTGTCGATGGTGGAGAAGAAGGCAGCTGCCTCGCAGGCGTCATCGGGCACTAACGCGTCGTCGGACGCGAATCCGGCGGAGTAGGGGCCGCACCCTCAGCGGTCATGCCCGGTCTAGTTGCGCAATTGCGCACGGGGGCGGGGCATCCAGTACGCCGCGGCCTATCGAGGAATCCTCGCCGTCTCTGGAATACTGGATCACCCGCTTTCGCGGGTGATGAGGCCTGTGCTAGGAGACGCGCCAGTGCGAACATACAACGTCGAACGTTGACTGTTTGCACGTTGATCCAGGACCACAGCCATGCACGACATCAAATCGATCCGCGATAATCCGCAAGCCTTCGACGCCGGCCTCGCCCGGCGAGGCCTGAAGCCGTTGTCGGCATCGCTGCTCGCGATCGACGAGCGACGGCGGGCCTCGATCCTCGCCTCCGAGCAGGCGCAGGCGCGGCGCAATGCTGCGTCCAAGGAAATCGGCGACGCCAAGAAAGCCAAGGACGAGGCGCGAGCTGCCAAACTGATGGCCGAGGTCGCCGAGCTCAAGACCACGATGCCTGAGCTCGAGGCCGCCGCAAAGGCTGCCGACGAAGAGCTGACCAAAGAGCTGTCTGCGATTCCGAACATTCCGTTCGATGAAGTGCCCGACGGCGTCGACGAGCACGGCAACATCCAGCACCACGTGTTCGGTGCCAAGCGCAGCTACGGCTTTGCGCCGAAGCTGCATGACGATCTCGGCACCGCGCTCGGCTACATGGATTTCGAGGCGGCAGCAAAACTCTCCGGCGCGCGCTTTGTCGTGCTGAAGAAGGGGCTCGCGCGGCTCGAGCGCGCGATCGGCCAGTTCATGCTCGACCTGCACACCACCGAGCACGGGTACACCGAGATCAATCCGCCTCTGCTCGTGCGCAACGAGGTGATGTTTGGCACCGGGCAGTTGCCGAAATTCGAAGACGATCAGTTCTGGGCGATCAAAGGCGAGCTGCTCGCTGCGCCCGATCATGAGCGGCTGAAGACCGAGCGCCTCGGCCTGATCCCGACGGCGGAAGTCTCGCTCACCAATCTCGCACGCGAGTCCATCCTCGACGAGAAGCAGTTGCCGATGCGTCTCACCGCGCTAACGCCGTGCTTCCGCGCCGAGGCGGGCGCGGCGGGGCGCGATACCCGCGGCATGATCCGCCAGCATCAGTTCACGAAGGTCGAGCTGGTCTCGATCACCACGCCCGAGACCAGCAAGGACGAGCTGGAGCGGATGCTGTCCTGCGCCGAGCAGGTGTTGCAGAAGCTCGACCTGCATTATCGCGTGATGACGCTCTGCGCAGGGGATATGGGTTTTTCGTCGCAAAAAACCTATGACATCGAGGTCTGGATGCCCGGGCAGGGCGACGGCGGCATGTTCCGCGAAATCTCGAGCTGCTCGGTCTGCGGCGACTTCCAGGCGCGGCGCATGGATGCGCGCTCGCGTGGTCCTGACGGCAAGCCGCGCTTCGTGCACACGCTGAACGGCTCCGGCACCGCTGTTGGCCGCGCGCTGATTGCTGTGATGGAGACCTATCAGCAGGAGGACGGCTCGATCGCGGTCCCCAGCGTGCTCCAGCCCTATATGGGCGGCCTGAAAGTGGTCGCGCGCGAATAGGTGCGATTGCTCGATGGCAATGGCAGAAACGTTTGGTTGCGAAGTTCGGGGCGCCGGCTATCCTGCCGGTGACCACCGAGCCCGAAACCGCCGTTCATGGCCTTGCACCGCGACATCTTCTGGATCGGCCGACAATGGGCGGTGACCGGTGCCGGCATCCAGGCCGTCGACCAGCGCTTGCGTGGTGTACTGGACATCGACATCGCACGGCTATGGGACGACGCGCTCATTCAGGGCCGCAGAGCAAAGGCCGGCGTCAATGTCGAGGATTTTGACAAGGCGGTGACGCTGGCACGGGGCCGCTATCCCCAGATGCCGGTGGCTGAGCCGCTCATCGCGCAACTCAAGACGCTCGGTGTGATTGAAACAACGCCCGTCGCGAGCCCGGTCGTGCCGGCAATGCAACTGCGTGCAGAGGGCAGGCTGGCGCGCTTCCTGCCGCAATGGCGGGTCCGCCGCTAGAGCGAACGGGGCAATTGCTGCGCTGCGGCAATGAGCGGGAATCACGGGTCAGGACTGCGCCGAAGGCGGTTTGCCTGATGTGTGATAGCCGGATAAGACGGCCTGACCCCAGCCCAGGAATCGACCACCGGCATGCGCATTCTCTGCACCAATGACGACGGCATCCATGCTCCCGGCCTCAAGGTCGTAGAGGAGATCGCACGCGCGCTGTCCGACGACGTTTGGGTGGTGGCGCCCGAGCTCGATCAGTCCGGCGTGTCGCATTCGCTGTCGCTGAACGATCCCTTGCGTCTGCGCGAGGTCGGTGAGCGGCGCTTTGCCGTGCGCGGCACGCCGACCGACTGCGTCATCATGGGCGCGCGTCATATCCTCGGTGCCAAGCTGCCCGACGTCGTGCTCTCCGGGGTCAACAAGGGGCGCAACGTTGCCGAGGACGTGGTCTATTCCGGCACCATCGCCGGTGCGCTCGAAGGCACCATTCTGGGTATCCCGTCATTCGCGCTGTCGCAGGAATTCAGCGTCGAGACGCGGGAGCGGCCGCCTTGGGACACCGCACGCAAATTCGGTCCTGATATCCTGCGCAAGGTGATCAAGGCCGGAATCCCCAGGGATACCGTCATTAACGTCAATTTCCCGTCCTGCGCGCCGGAGGACGTGCTCGGCATTCGCGTGACGCGGCAGGGCAAGCGCAATCTCGGCTTCCTCAGGATCGACGAGCGCAGGGACGGCCGCAACAATCCTTATTTCTGGATCGGCTTCGAGCGCGCGGCGATGATGGACACGCCGGCCGAAGGCACTGACCTCGCGGCGCTGCGCGAACGCTACGTCTCGGTCACCCCGCTGCGGCTCGACCGCACCAATGAAGCGTTTTCGGAAGAGCTAAGTGCGACGCTGAAGTAACAGCTAGCCGCCGCGAAGGGCGGCTTCGATGGTCTTGCCGAGCGCGTCGAGCTGAAACGGCTTTTGAAGCGCGGGCCGGTCGCGATATTGCTCCGGCAAGCCCGATGAGCCATAGCCGGTCGCGAAGATGAAGGGGCAGCCCTTGGCCTTTATGACGTCGGCGACCGGCGAGATCACCTTGCCGTTGACGTTGACGTCGAGGATGGCGATGTCGAAATCGGTCGCCTGGGCGAGCCGCATGGCCTCGGTGATGTCTCCCGCTTCGGCTGCGACCTTGTAGCCGAGCTCCTCCAGCATATCCGCGACCATCATTCGGATCATGACCTCGTCCTCGACGAGGAATACAGAGCGGCCCGAAAGCCCTGTCGCGGTCATTGTCGTTGAGTCCTTGCCCATTCCCGAAAACGTTCGCAGATAACGCGAATCGACGCAATGCGCGTTTCGGCCAACCGGCACTTGAAAATGGCCGTGGAGGCGCTTCGGCTGCGAGCCAATTTATGGTCAAACCCTAAGCCCAAAGGGCTATCATCGGTTCCTGAGCAGGAACAAGATTCTGGCCCTGGACATTGGCGCAGAAACCATCGATCCGGACCGGATGAGACGACATAAGCAGCGATGATCTCCAATCAGCCCCCGCCGGAAAAAATGATGTTTCAGCTCACGCTGAGACGTCGCGGCATCAGCGATCAGACCGTGTTGCGGACCATGGAGGAGGTGCCTCGCGAGCTCTTCGTCGAGGCCTCCGATCGTGACGGCGCCTATCGTGACAGCGCGCTGCCGATTGCCTGCGGGCAGACCATCAGCCAGCCCTTTGTCGTCGCCTACATGACCGAGCAGCTTCAGCTTCAGAAGAGCCACCGCGTGCTCGAGATCGGCGCCGGCTCCGGCTACCAGGCCGCCGTGCTGTCGAAGTTGTCGCGCGAGGTCCTGACCGTTGAGCGCTATCGCAAGCTCGCGGACGCGGCACGCGCCAGGCTCGAAAAGCTCGGCTGTCACAATGTTGAGGTGATGCTCGGCGACGGCTTGAACCTACCGCCGAACATCGGTCCGTTCGACCGCATCATCGTCACCGCCGCGGTGGAGCAGATTCCGGAGAACCTGATCGAGCGGCTCGAGGTTGGTGGCATCCTGATCGCGCCGGTCGGCCCGCACCAGGGCGTGCAGACGCTGACGCGGCTCAGCCGCAGCGAGACCGGGATCCAACGCAAGGAACTCGTGGAGGTGCGTTTCGTGCCGGCACTGCCGGGCGTGGCGCGGGAGCTGTAAAACTCCGGATCAGCAGTGCATCCAACATCTTATTGGGAGGGTTAAGCCGTTATTTACTTGGCGCGTGTTTACTTAAAACACCAGTTCTGTTGCGTACGAGTGAGTAACCATGTCTGTTGTCGCCGAGTTGCTTTACTCGCGCCGCGTACCGCAGGTCGCGGTGCTGGCGCTGATTTCCTTCAGTTTCGCAGGGTGCAGTGCCGACATGTCGTCGCGGCTGTCCCAGTCGAACTTCTCCAATCCCTTCTCCTCCGAGCAGACCGGTTCGGTGCAGCAGGCCCCGCCGCCGCAGCGAGACCTGCCGCAATATGCGCGGCCGCAGACCCAGCCGGGCTACTATCAGTCCCAGGCGCTGCCGCCGCCGGCAGTGGCTGCGCCGCAATCCTATCCCGTTGCAGCGGGTGGCGGCGTCTCTGGAGGCGGGCGGGGGCTCGGCTCCTACACGCCGCCGGCCCAGCCGCGTCTCGAAACCACCGGCACCGTGCCGCAGCGCTCCGTCGTGGCTGCGCAGCCGGCTGGCGGTACCAAGATCATCGTGGGTACCAGCGACACGCTCGATGTGCTCGCCAAGCGCTATCATGTGACGCCGCAGGCGATCCTTGCCGCCAACGGCTACAAGGGCCCGCGCGCACTTTCGCCAGGCCAGCAGATCGTCATCCCGCATCCGGGGGCTGCGGTTGCTGCACAAGTGCCGGTCACCGCGCCGGTTGCCGCGGCGCCTGCGATCGCGCCGAAGCCGGTTGCAGCCGTCGCTACTCCGCCCAGCTTCCACTTCGTCAATCACGGCGACACGCTCGCCAGCATCGCGCGCAAGAACCACATCTCCGCGGCCGAGCTTGCTCGCGCCAATGGTCTCGAGCCGTCCGCGAAGCTCAAGCTCGGCACCAAGCTGACTGTACCGGGCGCCAAGACCGCGGCGGTTGCCGCTCCGCTTGCTCCGGCGCCCGTCGGTGCGGCGCCCGTCGCGGCTGCATTGCAGCCAGTTGCGGCCGCTCCGGCGCCTGCCACCAAGATGGCCGCTGTTGCTCAACCGGCGCAGAGCGCGCGTCTGGCCCAGGCCACCGCCAATATCGAAGAGAAGCCCGCGGCCGAGGCGCCCGCGAAGGCGGCCGAGACCACCAGCTCGTTGCCGACCTTCCGCTGGCCGGTGCGCGGCAAGGTGATCACGAGCTACGGCGCCAAGACCAACGGCAAGTCCAATGACGGCATCAATGTCGCGGTGCCCGAGGGTACGCCGGTCAAGGCGGCTGAAGACGGTGTCGTCGCCTATTCCGGCAACGAGCTGAAAGGTTACGGCAATCTGGTCCTGGTTCGGCACTCCAACGGCTACGTTACCGCATATGCCCATGCGAGTGAGCTGCTGGTGAAGCGCGGCGATACTATCAAGCGCGGTCAGGTCATTGCCAAGTCGGGTCAATCAGGGGAGGTGGCGTCGCCGCAGCTCCACTTCGAGATCCGTAAGGGATCGAGCCCGGTTGACCCGCTTCAATTCCTCAACGGGGCCTGAGGCCGACGTCGCCTCCGCAATAGAGGTGTCGTCGCCCGGCTCGACCGGGCGACCCGGTACGCCGCGGCCTCTCGATCGATCACAATCGCCACTGGAATACTGGATCGCCCGCTTTCGCGGGCGATGACAGTTTCGAGTGTAGGGATAGCCTGGCTATTTTGTCGTCAGCTTAACACCGAGCCGGCCGGCCAGCTCCTGCACGAACTGCCAGGCGACGCGGCCCGAGCGCGAGCCGCGCGTGGTTGACCATTCCAGCGCTTCACGCTCCAGCGCCTCGTCGTCGACCTTGACGCCGAAATGGCTGCAATAGCCGCTTACCATGGCGAGATATTCGTCCTGGCTGCAGCGGTGGAAGCCGAGCCAGAGGCCGAAGCGATCCGACAGCGAAACCTTCTCCTCGACCGCTTCGCCCGGATTGATCGCGGTCGAACGTTCGTTCTCGATCATGTCGCGCGCGAGCAGATGGCGGCGGTTCGAGGTCGCGTAGAGGATGACGTTCTCGGGTCGGCCCTCGATGCCGCCTTCGAGCAGGGCCTTGAGCGATTTGTAGGACGCGTCATTGCCGTCGAAGGAGAGGTCATCGATGAACACGATGAAGTTGAAGTCGGCGTCGCGAAGCTTCCCCATCAGCATCGGCAGCGTTTCGATGTCCTCGCGATGGATCTCGATCAGCTTGAGCTTGTCGGAGGCTTTGCGGTCCGCGTTGATGCTGGCGTGGGCAGCCTTCACGAGCGACGACTTGCCCATGCCGCGCGCGCCCCAGAGCAGCGCATTGTTGGCGGGCAGGCCGTTGGCGAAGCGCTCGGTGTTCTCCATCAGGATGTCGCGCATCCGGTCGACGCCCTTGAGCAGGAACAGCTCGACGCGGCTGACCCGCGGCACCGCGGCCAGGCGGCCGTCGGGGTGCCAGACATAGGCGTCCGCCCGGTCGAACGACTCACGCTCCACGGTCGGCTTGCCCTGGGCGACGAGGTGGGCCGCGATGGTCTCCAGCGCGCGGACAATGCGTTCCTGGGTAAGGTCGGGGGAGGCCTTTGGAGCAGCCTTTGAGACCGCATTGGGGCGTTTTGCCGCGACCTGGGCGCGCTTCGTGGCAGGGATACGGGGGCCTTTGCCGGCCGGGCTTTTGCTGAGGTTTTTGGGCATGTCCGAAGTTCCTGAGAATGCAGCCTTATCGGGCCTGACGGCGCGCCGCAAGGTAGCCAAATCGCCGGTCTGGCAGCGTTGCAATTGGGGCGGTGGTCGCTATAGTCCGCGCGAATTTGACCGAGCCGGTCGCCGTCAAGGCCTGACCGGCTTCCCCCGTTTCCACGAGGATCGTCCGAATGCTGATTACCCCTGCGTATGCCCAGGCCGCGGGCGCCGGTGACACCAACAGCATGTTGATGTCGCTGCTGCCGTTCGCCCTGATCTTCGTGATCATGTACTTCCTGATTCTGCGTCCGCAGCAGAAGAAGGTGAAGGACCACGCCGAGCTGGTGAAGAACATCCGCCGCGGCGACACCGTCGTGACGTCGGGCGGCCTCGTCGGCAAGGTCACCAAGGTGGTCGATGACGACCAGATCGAGTTCGAAATTTCCGACGGTGTGCGCGTGCGCCAGATGCGCTCGATGATCTCGGGGGTGCGCGCCAAGGGCGAGCCGGCCAAGGACAGCGCGAAGGAAAGCGCCAAGGACGACGCCGGGGCGAAGTGAGCGCTTTCCTGCGAGCATCTCAAATCTCCTGATCTGACAGGTCCAGTCGATGTTGTATTTCACGCGGTGGAGGGCGCTCGGGATCATCCTGACGGCGCTGATCGTGTGCCTCTTTGCGGTTCCGAACTTCTTCTCCGAAGCGCAGGTCAAGACCTGGCCCGCCTGGGCGCAGCGGCGCCTTGTGTTGGGTCTCGACTTGCAGGGCGGCTCCTCGCTGCAGCTCGAGGTCGATTCCAGCTATGTGAAGAAGGAAAAGCTCGACCAGATTCGCGACGACGTTCGTCGCGTTCTGCGCGAGGCCAAGATCGTTTACACCGGTCTCGTCACGAAGGGCGATGCGGTCGAGGTGCGCGTCAAGGACGCGGATCTCCAGACGACGCTCGCCAAGTTGCGTGAGCTTGCGCAGCCGATTGGCGGCCTCATGGGGTCCAGCGGCCAGCGCGACATTGAAGTCGCCGACGCCGGTGGTGGATTGATCCGCCTCGGTATTCCGGAGCCCGCGATGATCGAGCGCTTGCGCAAGACCATCGAGCAGTCGATCCAGATCGTCGAGAAGCGCGTCAACGAACTCGGCACCGTCGAACCCATCATCCAGCGTCAGGGGAACGACCGCATCCTGGTGCAGGTGCCGGGTTTGCAGGATCCCACCCATTTGAAGGAGCTGCTGGGCAAGACCGCGAAGATGGAATTCCGCATGGTCGATCCCTCGGTGCCGCTGGACCAGGCCCAGCAGGGCGGGTTGCCGCCGGACACCGAGTTCCTGCCGGCCGCCACGCCGCCGCCGGCCGGCTATGTGGTCAAGAAGCAGGTGCTGGTTGCGGGCGGCGACCTGACCGACGCCCAAGCGACCTTCGACCAGCGCACCAATGAGCCTGTCGTCAGCTTCAAGTTCAATACCTCGGGCGCGCGCAAGTTCGCGCAGGCCACGCAGGAGAATGTCGGGCTGCCCTTCGCGATCATCCTCGATAATAAGGTGATCTCGGCGCCGGTCATTCGCGAGCCGATCACCGGCGGCCAGGGCCAGATCTCCGGCAGTTTCACCGTGCAATCGGCCAACGACCTCGCGATCCTGTTGCGCGCCGGCGCGCTGCCGGCGCCGCTCACGGTGGTGGAGGAACGCACCGTCGGTCCGGGCCTCGGCCAGGACTCGATCGAGAAGGGCGAGCTTGCGGCCTATGTCGGCTCGATCATGGTCGTCGTGTTCATGCTGTTGACGTACCGGCTGTTTGGCGTGTTCGCCAATATCGCCGTCTGTATCAACGTCGCAATGATCTTCGGCCTGTTGTCGCTGCTAAGCGCCACGCTGACCCTGCCAGGCATCGCCGGCATCGTGCTCACCGTCGGCATCGCGGTCGACTCCAACGTGCTGATCTATGAGCGCATCCGCGAGGAGCTGCGCGGCGGGAGAAGCCCGATCTCTGCGATCGATGCAGGCTTCAAGCGGGCGCTTGCGACCATTCTCGATTCCAACATCACGACCTTCATTGCCGCTGCCGTGCTGTTCATGATCGGCACCGGACCGGTGCGCGGCTTCGCTGTAACGCTCGGTATCGGCATCATCACCACTGTGTTCACCGCCTTCACCATGACCCGTCTGATCGTGGCGTGGTGGGTGCAGTGGAAGCGGCCGAAGACTGTGCCGATTTGATCATTCGAGGCCGGCTGTGACCACTACTCAACTCGTACTCATCTCTCTCGGCGTGCTGATTGCCGTGCTGACCGTGGTCAGCGTGCTCGGCCTGCTGCCGTCGCTGCGTATCGTGCCAGACGACACGCATTTCGACTTCACCCAGTTCCGCCGGATCTCGTTCCCGATCTCGGCAACGCTCTCGATCGTCGCCATCGTGCTGTTCTTCACGCATGGCCTGAACTTCGGCATCGATTTCAAGGGCGGCACCTTGATGGAGGTACGGGCCAAGTCGGGCACAGCCGATCTTGCACAGATGCGCACGACGCTTGGCAGCCTCGGTCTCGGCGAAGTCCAGCTGCAGCAATTCGGCGGCCCCGCCGACGTGCTGCTTCGCGTTGCCGAGCAGCCGGGCGGCGACAAGGCGCAGCAGGAAGCGGTGGACAAGGTTCGCGGCGCCCTCGGTGAGTCCGTGGAGTATCGCCGCGTCGAGGTGGTGGGTCCGCGTGTCTCCGGTGAACTGCTGGGTTGGGGCATGGCCGGCCTGATGCTGGCCATCGTTGCGATCCTGATCTATCTCTGGTTCCGGTTTGAATGGCAGTTCGCGCTCGGCGCCATGATTGCCAACGTGCACGATATCGTGCTGACGATCGGCTTCATGTCGATCAGCCAGGTCGATTTCGACCTGACCAGCATCGCGGCGCTTCTGACCATTCTGGGCTATTCGCTCAACGACACCGTCGTCATCTACGACCGCATCCGTGAAATGCTGCGGCGTTACAAGAAGATGCCGATGCCGCAGCTGCTGAACGAGTCCATCAATTCGACGCTGTCGCGCTCGATCATCACCCACTTGACGGTCACGTTGGCATTGCTGGCGCTGCTGCTGTTCGGCGGTCACGCCATTCACAGCTTCACGGCCGTCATGATGTTCGGCGTGGTGCTGGTCGGCACCTACACCTCGATCTTCATCGCAGCGCCGATCCTGATCTATCTCGGCGTCGGCGAGCATCGCGAGGATGCGAAGGAAGAGGCTCCGCCGGCGAAGAAAAACAAGGCATGATCCGAACCGCATGCCCTCGCATGGGTTTGCGAGGGTGATAGCCTCATTCGGACGAAGCTCATGGCCGGCGATCCCAACGCTCCCCATTTCCCGCGCTCGGCGCCGATCGAGGCCTATGGCAAGGGTGGCTTCGCCTTTGGCGGCATGTCGCACCGGGGCTCGCTGCTGTGCCTGCCCGATGCGATCTGGGCCTGGGACGTGACCGATCCCACCAAGATCGACCGCTATTCTCTGGATCGGGTGTTTGCGGCCGCCAACAGCATCGACACGCTGCTGGTCGGCACCGGAACCGGGCTCTGGCTGCCGCCGCCGGAGCTGCGCCAGGCGCTCAAAGCGGTGAGGGTGGTGCTGGACACGATGCAGACCGGGCCGGCCGTACGCACCTACAACATCATGATCGGCGAACGGCGCCGCGTCGCGGCCGCGCTGATTGCGGTGCCATGAGCAGCGCTGCGACGCCGCCCGACACCGTGACATATTGCGCCGACCTCGTGCGCAGCCACGACTTTCCGCACTACGTCGCGACGCTGTTCGCACCGGCCGCGGCGCGCCGGGCGATGCTCGCGCTCTACGCCTTCAATGTCGAGATCGTCCGCGTTCGCGATCAGGTGAGCCAGCCGTTGCCCGGCGAGATCCGCTTCCAATGGTGGACCGATCTATTCTCGGGCCTGGCCCACGGCAGCGCCGAGGGCAATCCGGTGGCGGCGGAACTGTTGCGCGCAATCCGCGATTTTGACCTGCCGGTCGAGCCGCTGTCGCTGCTGGTCGACGAGCATCAGTTCGATCTCTACAATGATCCGATGCCGACCATGACGGCGCTCGAAGGCTATCTGGCTGCAACCTCTTCGGCCCTGTTCGCGCTCGCGGCGCGGATCATGGGCGACACTTCCGATGCGGCCGAGCATGTGGCACGGCACGCCGGGCTGGCGCAGGGTATTGCGCACGTGATCGCGAATCTGCCCCGGGACGCGTCCCATCGGCAATTGTTCCTGCCGCAACAACTCCTGGCCGGCCATGGCTGTGCCATGGAGGATGTATTCTCGGGCAAGGCGACGCCCAATCTCCATGCCGCGCTGAACCAACTGATCGGCGATGCGCGGCAGCATCTGGCGACAGCGTCGTCCCTGCTGGCACAGCTGCCGCCGTCGGCGCGGGCTGCGTTCCTGCCGCTGAGCCAGGCACAGGCCGATCTCGATCGCCTGGCGCGGCCTGGGCGCAACCCCTTCGCCCCGCAGCCGGTGTCGCGGCTGCGTACGCTCTGGACGCTGTGGCGGGCTTCACGCTCCCGGGAATTTACCAAATAGCGGTCGGCTTATCGCGCGTATGGGGCAAATGCACTATGCTGTCCCATGGCCGAATTGTCCCAAACCGCAATCCCCGATCTGAGCGGCTTTCCGGTTACGCCGGCTGACATTCACGCTGCAGCCGAAATCATCCGCGGCGCCGTCGTCGAGACGCCCTGCAGCTACAGCCGAACGCTGAGCAACATATGTGGCTGCGACCTCTGGCTTAAATTCGAGAACCTCCAGTTCACCTCCTCGTTCAAGGAGCGCGGCGCGCTGAACCGGCTCAACGCGCTGACGCCGGAAGAGCGTGCGCGCGGCGTCGTTGCCATGTCGGCGGGCAATCATGCGCAGGGCGTCGCCTATCACGCCAGGCGGCTCGGCGTTCCCGCCACCATCGTCATGCCTGTGGGCACGCCGATGGTGAAGGTCGAGAATACCCGACATCACGGCGCGGAGGTGGTCGTCACCGGGGCGACGCTGGAGGAGGCGGCTGCATTTGCGCGCAGCCATGGCGAAGCCCGCGGCATGATCTTCGTCCACCCCTATGACGACCCGCTGGTGATTGCCGGGCAGGGCACGGTCGGGCTGGAAATACTCAAGGCGGTGCCGGAGCTCGACACGCTGGTCGTGCCGATCGGGGGTGGTGGCCTGATCAGCGGCATCGCCATTGCGGCGAAATCGATCAAGCCTTCGCTGCGCATCCTCGGTGTCGAGGCCTGGCTCTATCCTTCGATGTACAATGCCATCCATGGCAGCAATCTGCCGGCGCGGGGCGATACGCTGGCCGAAGGCATTGCGGTCAAGTCGCCGGGCAAGATCACCACCGAGATCGTCCGCGGCCTCGTCGACGACATCGCGCTTGTCAATGAAGCCGAGCTCGAGCGTGCGGTAGCCACCCTGATCTCGATCGAGAAGACGGTCGTCGAGGGCGCGGGCGCTGCAGGTCTTGCAGCACTCATGTCAGATCCCACGCGCTTTGCCGGCGAGAAGGTTGGTCTGGTCCTGAGCGGCGGCAACATCGACACCAGGCTGATCGCCTCGGTGCTGACGCGCGAGCTTGCGCGCGAGGGACGGCTGACGCAGCTCTCGCTCGATATTCCTGACAGGCCCGGCCAATTGGCCGCGGTCGCGGCGCTGCTGGCGGAGGCTGGTGCCAACATCATCGAGGTCTCGCATCAGCGAACCTTCTCGGACCTGCCGGCCAAGGCGACGCTGCTCCAACTCGTCATCGAGACCCGTGATAGCGCTCATCTCGACGAGGTCATGGCCAAGCTCGGTGCATCCGGATTGAGCGCGCGCTGCACCTGAGGCGACGCTATCGCGACACCAGACCCGCCACGTGGGCAATCAGCCGATCGATCTCGGCTTCCGTGTTGTAATAATGCGGTGATGCCCGCACCACGACCGGGAGGGCGCGGACTTCCGCGTCGATGCGGGTGCTCGACGGATCGGACGCGCCGATAACAATACCGGCCGCAGCGGCGATGGTGACGATCGCGTCCGCTTCGAAGCCTTCCATCGTGAAACTGACGATGGCACCCGGCGTGCGGCCGAGATCGCGAATGGTGATACCGCTGATGGCGGCAAGGCCATTGCGAAGGCGGTCCGCCAAGAGGCGGCAACGCCGCTGGATCGGGCCGAGGCCGATCGCAAGGGTGTAGTCGATGGCCGCGCCCAGCCCGAGCCGCGCCGCGTAATTGTTCTCCCACGTCTCGAACCGGCGCGCATCGTCGCGGAGCTGATAGTGGTCGCGAGAGACCCACGGCGCCGCAAAATGGTCGATCATCGGCGGCTCAAGCTGCTGCAGCAACTCGCGGCGGACATAAAGGAAGCCCGTGCCGCGCGGGCCGCGCAGGAATTTGCGCCCCGTCGCCGACAGCATGTCGCAGCCGATCGCTTCGACGTCGACCTGCATCTGACCGACCGCCTGACAGGCGTCGAGCAGATAGGGAATGCCATGTGTCCGCGCGATCTTGCCGATCGCTGCGGCCGGATTGACCAGCCCGCCATTGGTCGGAACCCAGGTGATGGCGATGAGTTTTACGCGCGCGTCGATCATGCGTTCGAGCGCGCCGACATCGAGTTCGCCGCTGGATTCACTCGGCACGACTTCAATGACCGCGCCCGTGCGCTTGGCAACTTGCAGGAATGCGACATAGTTGGCGGCGTATTCCGCTTCGGCGGTCAGGATCCGGTCGCCGGCGCGAAACGGCAGCGCATAGAACGCCATCTGCCAGGCGACGGTGGCGTTTTCCATCAGCGCGATCTCGTCCGGCGCGGCGTTCAGCAGGCGTGCCACCGAGCCGTAGACAGCGTCGAGCCGGCCAGCCTCGCGGTCGGCGGCAGCATAACCTCCGATCTCGGCCTCGAGGTCGATATGCTGCTTCATCGCTGCGACAACGGGTGACGGCATCAGTGCTGCGCCAGCGTTGTGGAGATAGGTGAGCCGGGAGGTGGCCGGAGTGTCGGCCCGGATTCGGTCGATGTCGATCAAGCGCGTCTCCCTCTCGCAGGCCCCCCATATGGATTAGACGCGCCAAAGCAGGCGGGCAAGACCGCGGGCCGACGAGGGACCGGATCACCTTCGCCTCAGATGCAGAGGCCGAGCAGCTTGACGTGGCAGTTGGCGACTTTGGGCTTGCTGGCGGGTGTGACCTCGCGCTTCACAGCCACAAGGGGCTCGTTGTCCTTCTTGCCTTTGCCCTTGCCGGGCTTCGGCTCGTAATCGCCGGCGATCACCATGGCCCAATAGGTGCGCTTGCCGCTGGCGTTCTTCGCACTCGCGATCCCAACGCGGGAGGCGTTGTGGAGCAGCAGGTTCTTACGATGGCCGGAGGAGTCGATCCACTGTCCCAGCGTCTTTTCGAAGGTGTCATAGCCATAGGCGATGTTCTCGGCGGCGCGGCCTGCGCCCGACGGCGCGACGCGCTTGGTGAACGGACCGAGGGCGTCGTGGCTGAGATCGTCCTTCGCCGCCATCGCGCGCGCCTGGTCCCCGGCAATGCGGTCGAGCGTTGCGTCGCGCACGACGCGGCCCTCACCATGCTTCGCCCGGAAGCCAGAGATCTGTTCGGCAGGGGATTCTGCCGCCGTCACCGGCGTAGCCGCCAGCAGCGCCAGACCTGCAAGCAGCAGGGCCGCGCGGCGCCTTATGGTGGTCCCCCAGCGAGTCATTGGTCCCCAAATCAGTGCAGTCCCCCGGCTTCTCCAACGGCATTGTGGACGCTTCAAGGCACCCCGCATCCCGTAGTCTAACCGGTCGGCAGGTCCGCCTCGAAGTTGAAGCGATCTCGCAGGTTCTTGCGCTGCTCCAGAATGTCCTTGAGGAAGGCGCGATCCTGGTCGTTTCTCATCATCGGCTCGATCAGGTCGAGCTGGTTCATCGCGACCAGTTGCAGGATCTCGGTGCGGGGCCTGCCGCCAGCATCGCGCGGGAGCGCGTGGACGACCTGGATGTGTTCCGGCGGCCTTGGCCCCTTGGCAGCCGCCAATTCGTTACGGAGCTGGCCTTCGAGCGCGGCCTGATCGGCTTCCACGAACGCATAGAGCCCGACGCCGGAGCGGCGATCGGCAAAGGCGACGATGGCGGTGTCGCGCACGGCGGGGTTCTTGCGGATCAGCTCTGCGATAACTGGCGCATCGTTGACGAGTCGGCGGCCGCCACCCTCACGGTCGGTGAAGTTGAACAGGCCGCGGGTGATGGCGCGATAGACCTTCTTGCCGGTGGCAAGCCAGAGGCTCGCGGCGAACGATTTCTTCGCCAGCACCTTTCGCTCGCGTGCCGTCAGCGCCTCCGGCGCGTAGGAGCGCTTGTGCTTGAGCAGATGGCGGAGGTCTTCATAGGCGAGGATGCGGTAGAGCCGACCGCGTCGCTTGAAGCAAGCCGCAAGCTGGAAGTCGGTCACATAGGCGCGGCCATCGCGGCCGACCAGCCAGTTCTGCTCTTTGGCGAGATCGTTGTGGCAGATGCCAGCGCGGCGGAGCCGGCGCAGCGCGTCCTTCGCCGAGCGGAAATAGGCGAGATCGCCATGAGGCTTTGCCAGGTGCAGCGCGACGCCGTCGACAAAGCCGCGCACCAGCGCACGACGTCCGGCCCAAAGCAGCTCAGGGCCGACATCGAGGCCTTTGGCAAGCACCAATGCGTGTTTCTCGCGGGCGAACAAATGGCGCGCCAGCAGGAACGACCACCACGGCACTTCATCCAGCCGGCGCAGCACGGCGTCGACCTCGCCGCTGTTACCGCGGAAACGGCCGCGTTCGACGGTCGAGAACACGTCGCGCTTGAGCAGTACGCCCTCAGTCCAGCGCGCCGAGAGCACCGCAGCGTCGTCTTTCGGGAGACTCATCGAAAACTCACGCGGCTGCGGCAATGCGCAAATGATCGGCGATCCAGCGATCGAGGTCGGCAAGCGCCAAGGCGCTCATGGCCTGCTTCTTGGCTACCGTCTTCTCATTGCCACGAAGACGCGTGCCGTCGGGCTTCTTTGTCGGCGGGCTGGCAAGCGGCGGGAATAGGCCGAAATTGATGTTCATCGGCTGGAACGAGCGCGTGCCCGGCTCGATAGTCTCGATATGGCCACCAGTGATATGGCCGAGCAGCGATCCAAGCGCTGTCGTGGCCGGCGGGCTCGCAAGCCGCTCGCCGCGCGCGTCGGCGGCCGCATAGAGGCCGGCTATCAGGCCGACGCTGGCGGATTCCACATAGCCTTCGCAGCCCGTCATCTGGCCGGCAAAGCGTAGTCTCGGCTGGGCTCGCAGGCGCAGCTGGCTGTCGAGCAGTTTGGGAGAGTTGAGGAAGGTGTTGCGATGGAGGCCGCCAAGGCGGGCGAACTCGGCCTTCTCAAGGCCCGGAATGGTGCGGACGATGCGCTGCTGCTCGCCGTATTTCAGCTTCGTCTGGAATCCGACAATGTTGTAGAGCGTGCCAAGCTTGTTGTCCTGGCGCAGCTGCACGATCGCGTAGGACTTCGTCGTGGGATCGTGCGGATTGGTGAGGCCGACCGGCTTCATCGGGCCGTGGCGCAACGTCTCGGGGCCGCGCTCCGCCATCACCTCGATCGGCAGGCAGCCGTCGAAATAGGGCGTGTTCGTCTCCCACTCCTTGAACTCGGTCTTCTCGCCGGCGACCAGCGCAGCGACGAAGCCGTCATACTGCTCCTTGGTCATGGGGCAATTGATGTAGTCGGCGCCGTTTCCACCTGGGCCGACCTTGTCGTAGCGCGACTGGAACCAGGCCACCGACATGTCGATGGATTCGCGGTGCACGATCGGCGCGATGGCGTCGAAGAAGGCGAGCGCGCTCTCGTCGGTCAGTTCGCGGATGGCATCGGCCAGCGGCGCTGAGGTGAGGGGGCCCGTCGCAACGATCACGTTGCTCCAATCGGCTGGCGGCAGGCCCTTGATCTCGCCGCGGGCGATCTCGATGAGGGGATGGTCGTTGAGCGCCTTGGTCACGGCCGCGGAGAAGCCATCGCGGTCGACCGCGAGCGCTCCGCCGGCGGGCACCTGGTTGGCGTCGGCCGCACGCATGATCAGCGAGTCGAGGCGCCGCATCTCTGCATGGAGGAGGCCGACCGCGTTGTTGGCGGCATCGTCCGAGCGGAACGAATTGGAGCAGACGAGCTCGGCCAGCCCGTCGGTGCGGTGCGCCTCGGTCATGCGGTCGGGCCGCATCTCGTGCAGCACAACGGGTACGCCAGCTTTCGCGATCTGCCAGGCGGCTTCGGAACCGGCAAGGCCAGCACCGATGACGTGCGCGGGTTTGGATAGGGATCCTGTCATGGGGCGGACAGGTAGCGCTTTTCGGCGGCCAGTGGAATCGCCGAGATCGAGTTTTCTGCCGCTGAAAACGACAGCGCCCGCACGAGGCGGGCGTTATCGGTTCGTCCGGTGAAGGGCTGAACGATATCAGCCCTGATATTGACCGGCGGCAACGCGCGGGATGTCCGAGCGATCGAGGCCGATGTCGGCCAGTTCGCGATCGCTGAGCTGGGACAGCTCGGCAACATTGCGCTGATAGTCCCGGAAAGCCTGGATCATGCGGATGAGCGAGAGCAGCATTGGTAGTCTCCTGTAGTTCGATTCAGCCCTTGCTCGGGCTTCATCGTTGAAATGAATATAGGTGAGGGTAGTGCAGTGCGAAAGTTCCGATGTTGCGATGCAGCTAAGCGAAGAACGCATGGCATTGGTAAGGAGCGATTAACCTCTTGGCACTCCCGCCTAACAGCTAGGCGAAACACGCTAAGACAAGCGATAAATATCCGTGAAATCACGGATTTATCAATCGTTCTGCGGTTCCGATTGTTGCAGAAAATGGGTTACGTTCCCGTGACCTTCAAGGCCGAGGCTTAGCCTCTAGACCCAACTCCGGCATGCATGATTCGCATGAACTAAGATTCTTTGATATGAATATATATTCATATCTTCTAGTCGTGGGTGCCGGTTTGCCGAGGTGGGCGAGCACAACGATTCGCTGGAGGAACGGCCTCATGGTGGGCTCGGGGCGCGTAGCCGCGTCTGCTCCAGCCGATTGCTCTCCCTCCTGCTCAACTGCACCCCAATGCTGCGGTGCACACACGTCAAACGTGCAAACCCTGATTAACAAGTTGTAATGAAAATCAGAAATTTCGCATGAGGCTCTGCGCAGCGCGCAACATCACGCAATTCTCGCGCGGAATTTATTGCGGCAACTTGCCGCGTCGGCAGCAAAGTCATGGTGCGGATTCCGGCAATGTCGTCGGGTCCCAAGAACAAGAGAAGGAAAGTAACATCATGACGAAGTTACTCGGGGTTATCGCAATTGCCGCCGTTGCATTCGCCGTCGCGCCAGCTCAGGCCGCCAAGCACAGCATGGGCGGTTGCAGCGGAGCCAATCTCGAGAAGACCGAGACCGCGATCGAGGCCATGCCCGACGGTGACGGCAAGTTCGTCGCCGAGAAGGAGGTCACGGCGGCTCAGGACGCGCTGCTCAATGGCAAGATGGGTGCGTGCGGCATGCACCTGAACAAGGCGATGCAAGCCACCATGGGCAAGTAAGCGGGCAGGTCAACGCAATCCAAGAGAGGGCCGGTCGCCATGTCGATCGGCCCTACGCGTTTTGATTTCTGCGTGCCTTAAGGGGCGTGGGCGAGCTGGGTCGCAAAATAGGCCACCGTCTTGGAATAGACCTCGCTCTTGTTCCACTGCTGCAGCACCGCGAAGTTCGGGCTGCCCGGCTGCCAGTCCTTGCCCTTCTGCCAGCCGTATCCGGCGAGATAGTTGGCGGTGGAGGCAAGTACGTCGGGAGCGTTGTGCAGCAGGTCACGCTTGCCGTTGCCGTCGAAATCGACAGCGTATTTCATCCAGGACGACGGCATGAACTGGGTTTGGCCGAGTTCGCCGGCCCAAGCGCCCTTCATCTCCGCAGGCGCGAGATCGCCTCGCTGGACGATGCGTAGCGCATCCATCAGTTCGCCGCGAAACTGCTCGGCGCGCCGGCAGTCATACGCCAGCGTCGCCAGTGAACGGATCGTCGCGAACTTACCTGTGTTGACGCCGAAATCGGTCTCGAGACCCCAGATCGCGACCAGGATCTCGCCGGGCACGCCATACGTCTGCTCGATGCGCGACAGCACCGATCCGTATTGCTTCATCATGTTGGAGCCGCGCGTCATCCGCGGCGGCACCATGCGGCCGGAAAACTCCTCAAAGGTCTGGGTGAAGACCTTTTGCGACTTGTCACGGTTGAGCACGCTCTGGTCCAGCGTGACGCCGGCAAGTCCGGCGCTAATAGCCTGCTGCGAGATCCCCTTGGCCGCGGCCTCGGTTTTGAAATCCGCAAGCCAGGTGTCGAAATTGCCCGAGTTGCAGGCGACGGCGGCCAGAGTGGGCTCGACGGACACGATTGAGGCTGAAAGGGCGAGAGCTGCGAGAGCGAGACGAGAAATCGTCAGGGTCATCAGAGGTAATTGATTCCGTGAAGGGTCATGACCGGCGGCGGCAATCTCTGATGTAACCGCGGCCAAAGCAAGGCGTATGACAGCGCCGCTCCCGCCGGGTGACCCCGGCGGGAGCGCTCTGATGAGGTCGCCTGGCTCCTGTCCTATTCCCTGTTCCGCCATGGGAAGAGATTGGCGGGGAAATCGGCCGCCGGCTTGCGTGGGCGCTGTGGCGGGGGCGGCACCGGCCGGGCACCGGGCTCGGAGACGATGACCTTGCGATAGAGATGCCAGGTGGCGTGGCCGAGCAGGGGAATGATGACGGCAAGCCCGAGGAACGCGGGGATCGTTCCGAGCGCGAGTAACACCGCCACGATCAGGCCCCAGGCCGCCATCGGCACCGGGTTCTTGGCGACGACGCGTAGCGAGGTGACCATCGCGTCCAGCGCGCCGGCGTGGCGGTCGAGCATCAGCGGGAATGACACCGCGCTGATGCAAAGCGCTGCGAGCGCGAACAGGAAGCCCGTGCCACAGCCAACGACGATCAGCCACCAGCCCTGCGACGTCGTCAGCACGCGCGTGACGAAATCCGAGATTCCGGTCACGCCCTCATAGCCGAACGCGGCCACATAGATCGCTTGCGCGGTCGCAACCCAAGTCACGAACAGTGCGAGCAGCAAGGTGCCGAGGCCGAGCATGGCGCCGAAGGAGGGCGAGCGCAGCACATCCATGGCATCCCAGGCGCTCGCTTCCTCATAGCGTTCGCGGCGGCTGGAGAGCTCATAAAGGCCGAGTGCTGCGAACGGACCGATCAGGGCGAAGCCAGCGGCGAGCGGAAACAGTAGCGGTATTACTGAATAGCCCATCGCGACGCGCGCAATCACGAGCCCCAGCACCGGATAGATCACGCAGAGGATGATGGCGTGGCTGGGCACCGCCTTGAAATCTTCCCAGCCGCGCTTGAGCGCGTCGTGCAGGTCGGAGAGTTGGATGGTACGGATCACGGGTCCGGCCGCGTCTGCGGACTGGCCCATCGTTGGGACATTGCCCTGATAGAGTGTGGCCATGGTCGGCTTGCTCCCTTGCCATGCAGCCGAATTCGGCGCCGACAACGGCGCAAGCGGCCGCTCTTCTAGGTTTCGCGAGTCCAACCAGACGCGAATTCCTGGTGGCATCGCGAGCTGAGCAGAGAGCGTACGCCTATTTCCGAGTCCTGTCCCTCACGCTTGGGTGAGATTCGTTGCCGCAGTGCAACCTTGCTGACGTCATCCGGTCGTCATTTCGCCGCAGATAAGCTCATGCTGTTTGCGGCTCGCGGAACTTCGCGGGCGCAGCGGCGTAACTTCGTCTATAAGTGCCCACTCAGGGCCTTCCAACGGGATCCTTTTCGGGGAGCAGACATGAGCATTTTCGGGAAAATCATGGGCGCAATCTTCGGCAGCCATGCGGCTTCCGCTGCGCCCGCCGGCGGCGCACCCGCGGGCAGCGCGCCTGCGCCTGCAGGGGCCGCGCCGAGCGGATCCGCGCCAGCGTCTGCGCCCGCAGCAGCGCCTGCCCAAACGGTGGACGTCGCCGCGATCGTCGACAAGGCGGCCGCCGCGCATAAGGGCGAGAAGCTGGAGTGGCGCACCTCGATCGTCGACCTGATGAAGGCGCTCGACGTCGATTCAAGCCTGGCTGCGCGCAAGGATCTTGCCAAGGAGCTCGGCTATACCGGCGACATGAACGACTCCGCCAGCATGAACGTCTGGCTGCACAAACAGGTGATGTCCAAGCTCGCTGCCAATGGCGGCAAGCTGCCGCCGGAAATCAAGCACTGATCGGGCGCGCGTCAGGCGACGCCAAGTAACAGAAAAGGGCCCGCGAGATCGTGGGCCCTTTTGCGTTCAGGCGACCAGATCGGCATCCTCCGGATGCTTGTCGAGATAGTCGACGACGAAGCCGCAACCTGCGATCACCTTGTGGCCGTCGCGGCGGACCAACGCGAGCGCGCCCTTGATCAGCTCGGACGCAATGCCGCGGCCGCGTAGCGCACGCGGCGTCTCGGTGTGGGTGATGATGACAGCCGACGGCGTCAGCCGGTAATTGGCGAAGGCGAGCTCGCTGCCGACATCGAGCTCGAAGCGGCTCCTGTCCTTGTTGTCGCGTACCGATGCCGCCATGCCTGATCCTTCCAAAGCGATGTTCATTCCCTGATCTAGGCCCCTGAACCCTCGCTTGCCAAGGCGCGACCAAGGGAGGTCGCCGCAGGGGAGATATCTGCAAAATGCGTGTTCAGCTCGGTCTGATGGCCTTGCTCGCCGTGCTGGCCTTGGTCGCGCCGGTCCCGGCCGCAGCCGAGGGCGGTCCAGCGTGGGAAGCCTGTGTCAGGCTGACCAGCACGCCGGATGAGCGGGTGCAGGCTTGCTCGACGGTGATCGACAGCAAGAGCGAGGTTGGCCGCAGGCTCGCCGGCGCCTATTGCAACCGCGGACATGGTCTCACCGAAAAGCGCGAGCTCGATGCGGCGCTGTCCGACCTCGATGAAGCGCTGCGCCTCGATCCGAACTACGCCTGCGCCTACAACAATCGAGGCCGCGTCTACAGCTTCAAGCGCGACTATGACCGCGCCATCGCCGAGTACGACCAGGCCATCAAGCTCGATCCGTCGATGGCGGTGGCCTACAGCAACCGTGGCGAGTCCCGCTACAACAAGGGCGACATCGACGGCGCGCTCGCCGATTTCGACGCGGCGATCACGCACGATCCCAGCTATGCCATGGCCTATGCCAATCGCGGCTACGTGTACGCCCGCAAGCACGACACAGCCCATGCGCTCGCCGACTACACGATGCGGATCAAGCTCGCCCCCGATCTGCTGGCCTATATCGACCGCGGCAACGTCTATCGTGACAGCGAGCAGCTCGACCGCGCCGCCGCCGATTATGGCGAGGCGATCCGGCTCGCGCCGACCGATGCGCGCGGCTGGCGCAATCGCGGCATGATCCGGCTCTATCTCGGTGACAACAAAGGCGGCCTCGCCGATTACGACAAGGCGCTGCAATACGATCCTGCCGACGTGTTCTCCTGGAATAATCGCGGCCAGGCCCGGATGCGGCTCGGCGACACCAAGGGTGCGATTGCCGATTTTCGCAAGGCGCTGGAATTGAAGCCCGGCTTGCAGACGGCACAGGACTCGCTGAGGAAGCTCGGGGCGCTGTGATGCCCCGGTTCGGCTAGACCTTCACCAGGTCCTGATAGTCCGGATGCTTCTCGATCCATGCCTTCACGAACGGGCATTGCGGGATCAGCTTCAGGCCGCTCGCGCGGACCTGATCGAGCGCGCCCTGCACCAGCCTCGAGCCGACGCCCTTGCCGGCGAGCTCCTTCGGCACCTCGGTATGTTCGAACGTGATCACGTTGCCGTCGAGCTTGTAGTGCTCGGTCGCGAGATAGCCGTCTACCTCGAGCTCGTAGCGGTGATGGGCCTTGTTGTTGATCACATCGCTCATGATGTCTCCGGTCAGTTCTTCAGCGAGGCCGTCAGCATCTTGCGGATCGCCCAGGCCTCGCCGTCGGAGGAGCCCTTGATGTCGTCGATCTTCCAGCTGCCGGCCTCGCGCACGAAGTCGTAACGCACGATCTGGTCGGCGGGTTTGCGATCGTTGCGGTGGCCGGTGATGGTCACGGCCAGCGTTGCCTTGTCGGCCTCCGTCTTCTCCGCGTCAACCCTGAACGACTTCACGTCGGGTTCCTGCGAGTTGGTGACGGGATCGAAATCGATCGGGCCTACATCGCCCTTCGGCGTATGCGCATCCGCCTTGGCCCACAGCGTGACCAGCGCCTTGGAGAGATATTTTGCTTTCGCCGCCTTGTTCTCGGTGACGAAGCCGGCGCCACCATCGCCCTTGCCCTTGGCGGCGCGGGTGTAGATCGCAGTGAGTATGGATGTGGGGTCGTCGGCGGGCGCCTGCGCGAAGGCGGGCGAGGCGGCGACGACGATAGAAGCGACAATGAAGCTGCGGCGGGTGAGCATGGTTCGTCCCCGAGATGATGGCATGGCGACAGTGGCTGGGTAGCCGATGTCAGCGCGGTATCTCAGTAGACCGGCGCAACAGCCGTTCGGTTCAATCCGCCGCCTTGGCGAGCCGCGAATCTTCCGGCTGAGGTTTGGGGCGTAGGCAGCCCTGGCAGATGACCAGCGAGCGGACCGCGGCGTCCTGGTCGGCGTCGATTCCGTCGTGCTCGGGCTTGGCGGCGATGCGTGTTGCCCGGGCCGGCTCAGCGGCGCGCGGCTGATTGGGATTCTCGCCTGCGCCATCCCAGGCATAACGCGCGGGCTTGAACGCGGGGTCCGAAGCGAGGTGGGCTTGCGGGGCCGCGGCGCATCCGGCAAGCGCCAGCGACAGCAGGAGGAAGGCGGGCGCTTTGACCATGGTGCGGCACTCTGTACGCGAGGACTGAGCGAGGTTGCGCTGATCATGTTTAAAATTCCCTGAACGATGGGGCCGCGCCTGCGACCAACGCCTATGCGATATCTGCTCGTCCTGCTCACGATGCTCACGGCCGCGGCGCGCGCCGATGACGCCAAGCCGTTTGACCCCGCCGACTATCCGCCTGCCGTGCAGAAGGCGCTGCGTTATGCCCATGAGGAATGCGAAAGGCAGGGTGGCGGCGCCGTGACCTTTGGGCCTGATACGGTACGCAGGGTCGACCTCACCGGCGACGGCAGCGACGACTACATCGTCGATTTCCGCGATACCAAATGCGGCGAACGCGAGAGCACCTATTGCGGAACCGGCGGTTGCCTGCTGGACATCCTGGTGACGCTGCCGGACGGCAGCGTGCGCACCGTATTCGACGGCTATGTCCGCAGCTACACCATGGTGGCGCCGCCGATGAAGCGCGGCGCGACGCGCACCATCCGCTTCGACCTGCATGGTAGCTATTGCGGTGGTTTTGGTGCGCAGGCCTGCGTCAAGGAACGGGCGATCACGGCGACGCCGTTCGGGTTCAAAAAGCCGTAAGGCAGGTGCGCGGCCGGCGGCCTTGCTACGCCGCGGGCGATCGCGATAAATGGGCTGTAATGAGCGGGCGGTCAGCGTGCCGTTCGCCGTCGAAGAGGAAGCCCGATGCAGCCGCTCCGCATGTCCCGCCGCGTCATGAATCTCGCTTACATGCTGACGCAGAACGCGCGGCGGCATGGATCGCGGCCCGGGTTTGTCTGGGGAGACAGACCCTGGACCTGGCGCGAGATCGATGCGCAGGTTTCGGCGCTGGCCGCGGCGCTCGCTGCGCGCGGCATCGCCAAGGGCGATCGCATCCTGGTCCATTCCAAGAATGGCAACGAGATGTTTGTCTCGATGTTCGCCGCGTTCCGGCTGGGCGCGGTCTGGGTGCCCACCAATTTTCGCCTGATGCCGGACGAGGTTGCCTATCTCGCACAGGCTTCGGGCGCGAAGGCGTTCCTGTGCCATGTCGATTTCCCTGAACATGCCGCGGCGGTGACGGGCGGCGCGTTGGAGTTCACCTGGAGCGTCGACGGCAAGGCCTCGTTTGGCGAGAGGTCGGTGGCGGACGCCATCGCGTCGCGGGCCGGCGCCGTGGTCGAGAACGTCGCGGTTGAGCATGACGATCCCTGCTGGTTCTTCTTCACATCGGGCACCACCGGCCGCTCCAAGGCCGCGGTGCTGACGCATGGCCAGATGGGTTTTGTCGTCACCAATCATCTCGCAGATCTCACCCCCGGCGTGACGGAAGCCGACGCGTCGCTGGTGGTGGCTCCGCTGTCGCACGGCGCTGGCGTGCACCAACTGGTTCAGACCGCGCGCGGTGTCTGCACCGTACTGCTGCCGACCGAGAAATTCGACATCGACGAGGCGTTCCGCCTGATCGAAAAACATCGGGTCGGCAATCTGTTCACGGTGCCGACGATCCTCAAGATGATGGTCGAGCATCCCGCTGCCGACAAATACGATCATTCCTCGCTGCGTCACGTGATCTATGCCGGTGCACCGATGTATCGCGAGGACCAGAAGGCCGCGCTCAAAAAGCTCGGCAAGGTCATCGTGCAGTATTTTGGCCTCGGCGAGGTCACCGGCAACATCACCGTGCTGCCGGCAGCGTTGCACGATCCCGAAGACGGCCCGCACGCGAAGATCGGCACCTGCGGCTTCGAGCGCACGGGCATGCAGGTCTCGATCCAGGACGACGAGGGCCGTGAACTCGGCGCGAACCAGAGCGGCGAGATCTGCGTCATCGGGCCAGCCGTGCTCGCTGGCTATTACGACAACCCTGAGGCCAACGCGAAGGCGTTCCGCAACGGCTGGTTCCGCACCGGCGATCTCGGCCACATGGACGAGGAGGGCTTCGTCTACATCACCGGGCGCGCGTCGGACATGTACATCTCTGGCGGCTCCAACATCTATCCGCGCGAGATCGAGGAGAAGATCTTGACGCATCCAGCCGTCGGCGAGGTCGCCGTGCTCGGCGTGCCCGATGCGACCTGGGGCGAGGTCGGCGTCGCGGTCTGCGTTGCGCGCGAGGGCGCGAAGCCGGTCAGCGAAGCCGAGATGGCCGCGTTCCTGTCGCCGAAGGTGCCGCGCTACAAGATGCCCAAGCGCTTCTTCTTCTGGGAGACGCTGCCGAAATCCGGTTACGGCAAGGTGCCGAAACGCATGGTGCGCGACGAGCTCGAGGCGCGCGGGCTGCTCGACCTCGACAAGACCAAGACGGGCTGAACGCGGACCATGCGGAGCATCAAGCAGCCGGGCGCGCCGGTCCCCGAGCGTATCCAATGGGTGGAGGCGAGGGGACGCGCCTTTTCGTTCACGCTTCAAGCCGGCTTGCCGCTGCTCGAAGCGGCCGGCCGCGGATTTGCTGCCGAAGGGTTTGCCGGCGGCGTGCTGAATTTCAGCCAGGGGGCGCTCGGGCCGTTTGGCTATGTCATGCCGGCGCTGTCGAAGACTGGCGAGAATGCAGCGTTCTACAGCGACACCTATCGGCCTGCCGGCGTGACGCGTACCAGGCTCGGCAGCATGACGTTGGGATCGCGCGACGGTGCGCCGTTCTTTCACTGCCACGGGCTCTGGACCGAGGCGAATGGCAAGGCGAGCGGCGGCCACATGCTTCCGGATGAGACAGATATCGCCGAGCCGTTCGAGGTGCAGGCTTTTGGGATCGACGGCGCGATGTTCACTGCCGAGCCTGACCCCGAGACAAATTTCAAGCTGTTTGGGCCGATAGCCTTCGCGAGCAGCGGTGCGCGCACGACGAGCCGCGCCCTCGCGCTGCGGCTTCGCCCCAACCAGGATTTTGCCGGCTCTCTCGAGGCGTTTTGCCGCGAGCGCGGCATTGCGCGCGCCAAAATCCACGGCGGCGTCGGTTCGACGATCGGCGCGCGCTTCACCCATGGCGGCGTGACCGAGCCGTTTGCCACGGAGCTCGCGATCACCGCCGGGACGATTGCGCCTGCTGCGTCCGGCGTGCTGGAGGCGGCGCTCGATGTCGCCCTGATCGACTACACGGGCGGAATCGCCGAGGGCCGCCTGATCCGGGGCGACAATCCCGTGCTGATGACCATGGAGCTGGTGCTGGAGGTCTTGGGTTAGCCTCGGCAGCCTCACGCGGCGGAGTCGATCCGATCACCACGGGCTGGCGCGCATTTTTGCCATCGCCAAGTACGTCGATTCACTGATGCCTGACGTCCCTGAGTTCGATCCCTGGAAGAGATCGAGCACGGGCGAGTAGGTCTGGCTGGCGTTCTTTGCGTCATACATGGCCGAGAAGCGGCTGAGCAGCTTCGCAACTTTCGTGGGATCGCCGAGATCCCTAAGATTGAGGTACTTTTCCACGATCTTGGCCTGCTGATCGATCTGCATCGACGCCATCTGATCGGGCAGGTCGAAGGCGGTTCTGAACACCTCCGAGAGAGCCTTGTCGGCGAGAATGTCGTAGGCAGACGTGACGTGTCCCGCCATGCGCTGGAAATACAACGCCAGGCGCACGCCCGGATTGGCATCGCCCTGCTGCTGCTCCAGGCTTTGCTCGAGATAGTTTTTTTGCGTTGCCAGGAATTGATCTCGCTTTTGCGGTCCCACCATCGGCAGCCGCGCGACGTTGCCATCCTTGTCGAAATTGAACGACGCTGCGATCTCGGCAAAGCGAGGATCGCTTTCCGTGTTTGCGAAGCTCTTGGGGTCATTCAAGTCGGAGGCGAATATCTTCTTGAGATAGGCGGTACTCACCTTCGCCGGGTCCAAACCCTTGCCGACAAGAACGAAGTCGACCAGCTTCGTGTTTGCGAGCAGGTCGGAAACGCTCTTGATGCCGCCGATCGCCTGTTGATAGCTAGATGCGTCTTTCTGGGCCTGAGCCTTGATCTTTGCCTGATCCTGCGGGCTCGCAAATTTCAATTTCGCAATGACGTAGTTCTTGGCGATATCGAGAATTTCGGCTGCATCCTGGGCCGCCAGCGGCGTCGTCAGATTGCCCTTGGCGTCGAAGTTGAACGCACGCGCGAGCTTGACGTAGCGATCGTCCTTGAGCGTATAGACATAGCTTTTGGGGTCGCTGAGGTCGCTTTCGAGAACGGCCTTCACGGTCGATTGCGGGACTTGTGTGGGATCGAGGCCGACGGCCGCCAGCGCAAAACCATACGCGCCTGGCGCGGAGACCAGCGCCTGGAGTGAAGTCACGCTAGGGATAGCTTTTCTGAATTGCCCGATCACCACAGCTTCCTGCAACGGGCTTGCCGCTGCATAGACAGCCGATTTGCTGTCGTTGAATTTCTGGTTCGTGCTGGCAAGGTTTGCGGCGGTCTGCGCTGACATCCCCGGTGGAAGCGAGCCGTCGGGTGAAAAATCGAACGCGCCGGCCAAATCCATGAACCCGCCGGTCGTCGCGATCGCGTCGTTGGTGCTGGATATGCTTGTTACCGCCGATTGCAGGCGATATCGTTCGACCAATATCTGCACCTTCAACTGATTGACGTCAGCGCCGGGCTGCGACAGTTGCGTCGTGTAGTCGGCGATCTTCGCGCTGGCGTCGGTGGCATCCGATTTGGCCTGGGCAAGCTGGGCCTTCAGGCCATCCAGCTTGGACGCGAACGTGACATTGACGTAGCTGTTCGGATCGGATGGGTCGCTGGTCAGGACCTGCTTGATCGTGTCGCGCGGCCATTTGCTCTGATCGATCCCGAATGCCGAGGCGACATAGTTGCGGAGGCGATCGTCACTCAGAAGCCGGTCGACGCTGGTCACGGTGCCGATCTTGGCATTGTAGTATTTCGCGTCGGCGGCAACGGAATCGACGTTGCTCTTCATGGCTGCGGTGTACAGCCCGATCATGTCGTCGGTCTGGCTTTCCGATTGCGCGACCTTGGTTGTGCCGCCGCCGAAGGAAAATGCCGCGGCGAAGTCCCGGTAACGCTTGTCGATCAGCGTGTTGGCGAAGCTCTTGGGGTCCGAGAGATCGCTCTGCAGCACCTTCTTCATGAAGGCCTTGGCGTAGGCCATGTCCTCCAGGCCATAGGCCTTCGTGACGTAGTGATACAGGCGATAATCCTTCATCAGGTCGTCGACGCTATGCACCTTGCCGATGTTCGCCTTGTAGTAGGCGGCTTCGCGCGAGACGTCCGATTGCTGCGCCACCCGCGTCAGGGACTGCGTGAGATTGCGCGCGATATAGCTGTAGCTGAAATAGGTGGACACCATGGGCAATTCCTGACGGCTCGTCGGAGCTTGTTGGCAGGTCCTGGACGTCCGTCATTCATTGCCGGGTCGCAAGGTAGAAGACTGGCCTCATGCCAGCAGGCAGAAACATTGTTACATTTTGTTGCTGCGATTCTGGGTGACAACTTCAGGTGTCGCTTGCGTCCAAGCGCCGCATCGTAAGGGGTGCTTCCAGCAAGCTCCGCGCAAGCAAGCGCGAGTAGGAGTCTTCGTTGTCTTGTATTTGCAATCGCGGACACGTCTTCGCCATCTCGCGGCACGTTGTGCCCGAGCTTTGCGGTGATGCGCCCTCGAAAGTGCCGAGGGCGCAGGGAAGGCCGGGAGCCGGCTGGCACCCGCGGATCCACTGTGCGTTATATGCCAAAAAAGTCTGCACAGCGGCGTACAGGGCTGCCTGGATATCCCGGCCGTTCCCTGCGCAGTGGGTTGACGGCTTATGTCGTGCTCTCCCCGGGGACGATGCACTAATGCCCCGTCGCCATGCAGATGACTGATGCGCGCGCCCGGTTGGACAGCGTGCATCACCACAAGACTTGGCGCGCAGCCTTCGGGCGCCAGGACCACACGATTTTGCCGTATGCAGGCTGCACCGGTCGTTTGCGCGCGGCATTCGCTCACGGTTTCCCGCCCTGCGAAGGACCCTCGCGCCAATGCGGCCTGCATCCACCACGTCCCACCCGCGTGTGGTGACGATCGCGATACGCCCCTCGGACCGGGTAGGGTGGATCCCGTATGCGCTAATTCCGAATTCTAGTAAAGCGAATTATTTGCGGCGGAGGCATTGACCGCGCGGTGGTGTGTTTTGCCTGTCGCGCGACACAACGGATAGTGGGGTGCGAACAGTGGTGGATTATGCTTCGCCAATCCACCCCACGTTTCCGCACAAGGTATTCGCGATCTCATCCATCTGGGCGAACATGTGATCCGGCGCAAGCGCCTGCAACGCGGCGGGAGCAGCATAGCCCCAGCTGACCGCGCCGCAGGCAGCGCCGACCGCCCGGGCCGCCTCGATATCGCGGACCTCGTCTCCGATTGAAATGACGTTTTTTGGGGTGACGCCGGCGCGTCGGATCACGCGGCGGAATTTCGCGGGCTTGCCGAACACCGAGGCCGCGCAGTCGAAATGCTGGAAGAGCGCAGCCGACGCACCGAGCTTCTGCCGCGCATTGGCCTCGCTGTCCGACGTCACCAGCGCAAGCTGCACGCCGTTCCTAGCCAACATCCGCAGCATGGCGTCAGTGCCTGCAAACAGCGAAATCTCGGCTGCTGCCTCGCCCTTCAGCCGCCGCGCATACCGCGCGATCGCCGGCAGCTTCCACACCGGCACTTCGAGGCGACTGAGGATCTCCCGTGTCGAGGCATGCCGCAGCCCCTCGACATCCTCATCCCGCACACGCCGAAAGCCGAAGCGGTCGGCGACGTCGTTGATGGTGCGCAGGAACCAGGGGAAGCTGTCGACCAGCGTGCCGTCGAGGTCGAAGATGGCGAGGGAGTAGGGCATGAGGAGGGCACACTGCGGGCGACACGCTGACAGATGCTATATTGTATTCGAAGAGGTGGCAGATGTCGGAGCTACTGGCAAGAATTACGGTTAACCCGCAACCTATGCCTGGACGCCCGCGCATTCGCGATCTGCGCATAACTAGCCATGCCTGATTGGTGCTCAGCTTCCCGATCGCAGCTTGCGGACGTGGACATTGATGTCGAGATCGATGTCCTTGATGCAGGTCTGTGTCGTCCGATGCGAGCCGCCCTCGTGCCAGCGACCATCGCGCGCCCGGGCGCCACGGACGTTGGCGAGCTTCAGGCATCGCCATTGCGGCAGCGGTCCGCTACTCTGGCCGCCAAATTGCCAGGCCAGCACGGCTTCCTCACCGCCCTTGTCAGTGCCGATGATATGTGGGCAAAGCTCGCGATGTCGGCCCTCATAGACACAGGTCACCTGCTGCTGGGCGAGGATGGCGTTGCGGAAGAGTTGGTAGGTTCGGCTGGGCATCGCTACCTCCAGATCGCCTCATCTGGCATTGTCGCACGCTTGAGTGTAGAGGTGCGCGACTGGAAGGAAAACCATGCCGATCAGTGACACCCAGCTCAGCAAATTTCTGAGCCTAGTCCTGCGCCACCAGCCGGAAGCGATCGGGTTGGTGCTGGATTCGCAGGGATGGGCCGGTACCGACGACCTGATCGCCAAGGCAAATGCCGCTGGCACAGAGTTTGGTCGCGACGATCTGCTGCGTGTCGTCGCAGAGAGCGACAAGAAGCGTTTCTCACTGTCCGCCGATGCACATCGCATTCGCGCTGCACAAGGCCATTCTGTCTCGGTTGAACTTGGCCTGGCGGCGCAGGAGCCGCCGTCGGTCCTGTATCACGGAACGGCAACCCGGTTCGTCGAAGCCATCCTGTCCGAGGGCCTGAAGCCGCAGGCGCGCCAGCAGGTGCATCTGTCCTCCGACGAGGCCACGGCGGAGCGTGTCGGTCAGCGCCACGGCAAGCCGCATATATTCAAGGTTGATGCCGACGGCATGCATGCCAAGGGATTCAAGTTCTTTCGCGCGGACAATGGCGTGTGGCTGACCGACCATGTGCCGCCCGAGTTTCTGGCGTAGCTGACGTCAGGGTTTCCAGATGGTCCCCTCGGTCCAGCCGAGTTCGGCAAACTCGGCGGCCCGAAGCGGAGCTTCTCCCTCGGCAAAGAACTCATCGAGCTGAGGCGGCGCGACTGAGGTTTCGGACAGCATGGCATGGGCCTGCCCGCGGTGATGGATCTGATGCTGGAACAGATGCATCAGCAGCCGGTCGCGGCGCTCGGTCTGGACGTGCGTGTCGCGGTTGATCCGGACAAGGCCGGCCAGAAGCTCTGATGTCAGCGCATCGCAGATGGCAAGCAGGCGCTTGTCCATGGCAGCCTGGGCCGACTTCAGCGCGGCAAGCGAGGGGTACGGCACCTCGTTCGCCCAGGCGCGCGGCCCGAGCCAACCACCTTCGAGCGCATCGATGTAGAAGAGGTCGATGACGTAGATGTGGTTCAGCGTGCGTTGGATGCTCGGGAAGAAGCCGGCCCGCGCGGCTTCAAACTCGGCCTGGCTGAGGCGGGCGCAGGCGGTGAGCAGGCGATGGTTCGCCCACGCATTGTTGTAGGCGAACGACCGATAGGTCTGCACGAGTCCTGAGGACACAACTATTCTCCGTGGACCGATCTGTCGGCGGACTACGGCCGCAATCTACTCCGCCGCCTCGCTCGTGCTCCGCCGCTTCGGTTTCCGCGCCTTCTTCAGCACCGGCTCCAAAAACTTGCCCGTGTAGCTCCGCTGCGCCTTGACGATATCCTCGGGCGGGCCCCAGGCGACGATCTCGCCGCCGCCGTCGCCGCCTTCGGGGCCAAGGTCGATGACCCAGTCTGCGGTCTTGATGACTTCGAGATTGTGCTCGATGACGACAACTGTGTTGCCCTGAGCGACCAGCTCGTGCAGCACTTCCAGCAGTTTCTTGACGTCGTGGAAGTGCAGGCCGGTGGTCGGCTCGTCCAGGATGTAGAGCGTGCGGCCGGTGGCGCGCTTGGACAGCTCCTTCGCCAGCTTGACGCGTTGGGCCTCGCCGCCTGACAGCGTCGTCGCTTGCTGGCCGACATGGATGTAGTCGAGACCGACGCGGTGCAGGGTCTGGAACGTTTCGCGCACGCGCGGGACCGCCTTGAAGAACTCGGCGGCTTCCTCGACGGTCATGTCGAGCACGTCGGCGATGGACTTGCCCTTGAACAGGACCTCGAGCGTCTCGCGGTTGTAGCGCTTGCCCTTGCAGACGTCGCAGGTGACGTAGACGTCGGGCAGGAAGTGCATCTCGATCTTGATGACGCCGTCGCCCTGGCAGGCCTCGCAGCGGCCGCCCTTGACGTTGAAGGAGAAGCGGCCAGGCTCGTAGCCACGCGCCTTGGCTTCGGGGAGCCCAGCAAACCATTCGCGGATCGGCGTGAAGGCGCCGGTGTAGGTCGCGGGGTTCGAGCGCGGGGTGCGCCCGATCGGCGACTGGTCGATGTCGATGATCTTGTCGATATGCTCGAGGCCCTCGATGCGATCGTGAGGCGCTGCGCCTTCGCTGGCGCCGTTGAGCTTGCGCGCGATCGCCTTGTAGAGCGTATCGATCAGCAGCGTCGACTTGCCGCCGCCGGACACGCCTGTCACGGCGGTGAACAGGCCGAGCGGAATTTCGGCGGTGACGTTCTTGAGGTTATTGCCGCGCGCGTTCACCACCTTGATGGTGCGGCGATGGTTCGGCGGGCGCCGCTCCGGCACCTCGACCTCGAGCTCGCCGGTCAGATATTTTCCGGTGAGCGATTTCGGATTGCGCATGATCTCGTCGGGCGTGCCTTCGGCAACGATGTTGCCGCCATGCATGCCGGCGCCGGGACCGATGTCGAGCACGTAGTCGGCGAGGCGGATGGCGTCCTCGTCATGCTCGACCACGACCACGGTGTTGCCGAGGTCGCGCAGCCGCTTGAGCGTATCGAGCAGCCGCGCGTTGTCGCGCTGGTGCAGGCCGATCGAGGGCTCGTCCAGCACGTAGAGCACGCCCGTCAGGCCCGAGCCGATCTGCGAGGCCAGGCGGATGCGCTGGCTCTCGCCGCCGGATAGCGTGCCGGAGGAGCGGGAGAGGGTGAGATAGTTGAGGCCGACGTCGAGCAGGAAGGTCAGGCGCTCACGGATTTCCTTCAAGATTCGGCCGGCGATCTCGTTCTGCTGCGCGTTCAGCGTCTTAGGCACGGTCTCGAACCAGGCACCGGCGCCTTTCACGGACAGCTCGGAGATCTCGCCGATATGCTTGCCGCCGACCTTGACGCAGAGCGCTTCGGGCTTGAGCCGGAAACCGTTGCAGGCGCCGCAGGGTACGTCATGGAAATACTTTGCCAGCTCTTCGCGCGCCCACTCGCTTTCGGTCTCGCGGTAGCGGCGGTTGATGTTGGTGATGACGCCTTCGAACGGCTTCTTGGTGTCGTAGGAGCGGACGCCGTCCTCATAGGAGAACTTGATCTCGTCCTCGCCGGAGCCATGCAGGATCGCGTTCTGGGTCTTCTTCGGCAGATCCTTCCACTTGGTGGTCAGCGTGAACTTGTAGTGCTTGCCGAGCGCGGTCAGCGTCTGCACGTAATAGGGCGACGATGATTTGGCCCAGGGAGCGATCGCGCCCTTGCCGATCGCGAGCTCCTTGTCGGGGATGACGAGGTCCTCGTCGACATGCTGCTCGACGCCGAGGCCGCCGCAGGCCGGGCACGCGCCATAGGGGTTGTTGAACGAAAACAGGCGCGGCTCGATCTCGGGGATGGTGAAGCCGGAGACGGGGCAGGCGAATTTTTCCGAGAACAGGATGCGCTCGGGTCCGCTCTTGTCGTGGATCTTTGCGGTCTTCTTTTTCTCTTCGACCGGCGCCGCCGCCGGGCTGTCGGCGAACTCGACGACAGCGAGGCCCTCGGCGAGCTTCAGCGCGGTCTCAAAGCTTTCGGCGAGGCGCTGGCCGATATCGGCACGCACCACGATGCGGTCGACGACGACGTCGATGTCGTGCGGGAATTTCTTGTCCAGCGTCGGCGCTTCCGCGAGCTCGTAGAACGTGCCGTCGATCTTGACGCGCTGGAAGCCCTTCTTGAGCCATTCGGCGAGCTCTTTCCGATACTCGCCCTTGCGCCCGCGCACGACGGGCGCGAGCAGATAGAGGCGGGTGCCCTCGGGCAGCGCCAGCACGCGGTCGACCATCTGCGAGACGGTCTGGCTCTCGATCGGCAGGCCCGTGGCCGGCGAATAGGGCACGCCGACGCGCGCCCAGAGCAGGCGCATGTAGTCGTAGATCTCGGTGACCGTGCCGACGGTCGAGCGAGGATTCTTCGAGGTCGTCTTCTGCTCGATCGAGATCGCCGGCGACAGGCCGTCGATCTGGTCGACGTCAGGCTTCTGCATCATCTCCAGGAACTGGCGCGCATAGGCCGACAGCGATTCGACGTAGCGGCGCTGGCCCTCGGCGTAGATGGTGTCGAAGGCGAGCGAGGATTTGCCGGAGCCTGATAGCCCGGTGAACACCACGAGCTTGTCGCGGGGAATCTCGACGTCGATGTTCTTGAGGTTGTGCTCGCGCGCGCCGCGGATCGTAATTGCGCGCAGGCTGGAGCCCGCGTTCTGCTGTTGGCGCTTCGCCTTGATCACTTCATCCATCCGATTTGCCCTCAAGGAATCCAAAAGCGCGCGATCGCGCCAACGTGCAGGCGCGCTTCGCCCGGAACCGGGATCGGCGCCAATGGGGTTGTGAGCGAACGTAGGAAGAACGAAGGCGGATTTCCAGTGGGACTTGCGAATCGTCAACGGATTGTTGGGTCGCTGGCGGGACTTGGCAGCAGCGCCGGGCAATCGAGGCCGACGGGACAAACAAAAAGGCCGGCGCGAGGCCGGCCTTTCGTGACGATCTGACGTCGGTCGCGAAGATCAGTACTGAACTCAGTACTTGGCAACGACCGGGCCATTGAAGTGGTAGTTCACGCCGAGCTGCACGGTGTGCAGGTTGAGCGTGCCGGTCGGCAGGGCGCCCGAGAAATAGGTCTCGCCGCCGAGGCTGCGATACAGGTACTCACCCTTGACCGACCACTGCGGAGCGATGAAGGCCTCGACGCCGGCGCCGACGGTCCAGCCCGAGTGGAACTGGCTGTCGGAGATGCTCACACCGAGCGCGGAGAGGGTGATCTTGTTGTCGATCCAGGCGTAACCACCGGTGCCGTAGAACAGCACGTTGTTGACGGCGTAGCCGATGCGGCCGCGCACGGTGCCGAGCGCGTCGGTCTTCGAGTTCGCGGTCACGACACCGAAACCGGGAACGGTGGCCGCAGCGGAGGCGCTGACGTCAGCCCAGGAGCCATCGGCCTCGATACCGAACACGACGTTACCGGTCTGCCAGTTGTAGCCGGCGGTGCCGCCGACGAAGCCGCCCTGCATCCGCGGGCTGTTCGCATCTTCCCAGGCGCCGCCGCCGACGAGACCGAGGTAGAAGCCGGTCCAGTTGTAGACCGAGGCCATCGCCACGGGAGCCTTGGTGTAGGGGCGCGCCGCCAGGTCGGCAGCCGAAGCGGCGCCAGTGAGGGCGATCAGAGCGGCCGAAGCCAACAAAACCTTCTTCATTTTCAACTTATCCCAGTCCCAGTTTCTGTTGTTGCCTTCCGCAAGATCGGAAGGGCATCGGACGTTCCGGTCCAACTGATGACGTGCTTACACCACCAAAGCTGCAAGTTGTGTCTCTCAAAAGCCACAACAAATACAAAATGTAACGATCGCTGACCTATGGTTCCCGCTCGGGAACAGAAAAACAAAAGGCCGGCGCGAGGCCGGCCTTTTATTCTCGAACGATTCCAGGTGGATCAGTACTTCGCGATGACAGGGCCGCCCCAACGATAATTGACCCGGACGAGACCCATGTCGACATTCTGGCCGATTCGGTCGGTCTGGAATGCAGTGCCACCGGGCGCATTGAGCGTCAGAGTTCTGCTCCCCAGGAAGATGTGGTCGTACTCGAAGCCCACCGACCAGTTCGGCGCAAAGCCGAACTCGACGCCGGCGCCGACCGTGCCGCCCCAGCGGTTGTCGCTGGTCGAGGCGAGCAGGGTGCCGGCTCCGGCGAGTCCGGGCGCGGTGTAGATATTGAACTTGTCGGCGATCACGGCACCGCCGCCCTTCACGTAAAACAGCACGTTGTTCCAGGCGTAGCCGACTTGGCCCGTGATCAAGCCGAAGGCGTCGATCTTCGAGCGGTTGCGCTGGGTCAGGATGAGCGTGCTGACATTGTCACCGGCGAAGTCGGCCCAGTTGCCCTGACCTTCGAGGCCGAACACCCAGTTGGCGGACTGCCAGCGGTAGCCGACCTGGCCACCGACCGTGCCGCCGGTCGCATTGTGGCAACCCTCGCCAAGCAGCGCGCCGGTGGTCGGCGCGACGAAGTCCCAGCACTTGTGGCTCGATCCGCCACCGCCGTTGATGCCGATGTAGAAGCCGCTCCAGTCATAGATGGTGGCGATCATTGGCGCCGGCGCCTTGGTGTAGGGACGCGCCGCAAGATCGGCTGCACTCGCCGGTGCAGACAGGCCCAAAGCAACAATACCGATTGTACTGAACAGAATTTTCTTCATTGCGGTCTCCCCAGTGTCGTCCGCTCCAGTTGTCCCCTGAAGCGGTCAATCAGGCGCGACGCCCATTCGAACCAATTCCGACTCAACGGTAGTCCAATCGGGCGGCAGAGTCCGTCTCTGGAATGCAACAGTCGTCAGGCAATTGATCTGGCCTAACCTAATGAATGTTAAGCGCTTTCTTGCCTTTCCGGTTCCAATTCATGGCGCCGTGCATAGCGGCATTTGATATCGTTTGCACGCTTGGGTCGCGCCAATTTCACCGGGAACAAATCTGGAACACATGTTCGATCGGTGCTATATGTGGGGATAACCGAGGGCGTGCCGGGCCGATCGGCCCCTGTAAGCGTATAGGGTCGACCCAACAGGCGGCAGCGCGGGCGCGCCTTTTCGAAATTCAGTGGCATTTGGAGTGGAGAGCGGCGATGGCGGGAAGCGTCAACAAGGTCATTTTGGTCGGAAATCTCGGCAAGGATCCGGAAATCCGCCGCACCCAGGACGGGCGGCCGATCGCGAATCTGAGCATCGCGACCTCCGAGACCTGGCGCGACAAGAACAGCGGCGAGCGCAAGGAAAAGACCGAGTGGCACCGCGTCGTGATCTTCAATGAAGGGCTCTGCAAGGTCGCCGAGCAGTATCTGAAAAAGGGCGCCAAGGTTTACATCGAGGGCGCGCTCCAGACCCGCAAATGGACCGACCAGAGTGGCGTCGAGAAGTACTCGACCGAGGTCGTGCTCCAGGGCTTCAATTCGACCCTGACCATGCTCGACGGCCGCGGCGGTGGCGGAGGAGGCGGCAGCTTCGGTGATGAGCCGGGCGGCGATTTCGGCTCGTCCGGTCCGGTCAGCAGCGCACCGCGCCGCCCCGTGGCTGCTGGCGGCGGTGGCCGCAACAACGACATGGACGACGATATCCCATTCTAAGGCCAAGCGGGCTTCGGCTCGGCTCGTGTAAAGCGACAGAGCTTCTTGCCAATTGGCGGGCTCAGCTTGGCTTTTCCTGGCTGGCCTCATGTATTGTCTCAAGCCTTTGACTAGGCGTGATGTGAATGATATTAACTTCATGTTAATCTTGTTCACATGGTCGGCTCCCCGGTCGAAGAACGTGCCACATGAGCCTCGCGCCGCTGCTTGATGCTGCTCCGGCGATCCCGTTGCATGCCTTCGCAGCGATGGCGGCGTTCGTGCTTGGCCTCGTCCAGTTCGCGGCGCCCAAGGGCACGCTGCCGCACCGGACTATCGGCTGGATCTGGGTCGCGCTCATGGCCGTAGTGGCGGCCTCGTCGTTCTGGATCCATGAGATTCGCCTGGTCGGATCGTTCAGCCCGATCCATCTGCTGTCGATCTTCACACTGGTGATGCTGCCGCTTGCGGTTTGGCGGGCGCACACCCACCGCGTAACCGATCACCGGCGCATCATGATCCTGATGTTTGCTGGCGCGCTGGTGGTGGCAGGCCTGTTCACGCTGCTGCCTGGCCGCATCATGCACCACGTGGTTTTCGGGACTTGAGCGGCGGTTCCCGGCGGCTCGCTCAGGCCGCGCCCCGGGCGGTGACGGGTAGGGCGTAAGTCTCTGGAAAAACAGTCGGAAAAAGCGCTTTCCGGAAGCCCCCAAGGGTGGTTATCAGGGCGTCGATGCGCTATATGATTCCCAGATAAAATCTCACCGGATTCCCCTTTGGCTGACGACGACAACAAGCCCGGCGACCAGCCGGCGCAACCCTCGGACATTCGCCCCGTCTCCATTTTCGAGGAGATGAAGAAGTCCTATCTCGACTACGCCATGAGCGTGATCGTGGCGCGCGCGCTGCCCGATGCCCGCGACGGTCTGAAGCCGGTGCATCGCCGCATCCTCTACTCGATGAACGAGCAGGGGCACACGCCCGACAAGAAGTACGTCAAATCCGCCCGCGTGGTCGGCGACGTCATCGGTAAGTATCACCCGCACGGCGACCAGTCGATCTATGACGCGATGGTCCGCATGGCGCAGGACTTCTCGATGCGCGTGCCGCTAATCGACGGCCAGGGCAATTTCGGCTCGGTCGACGGCGATCCCCCCGCCGCCTATCGCTACACCGAAGCGCGCTTGACGAAGGCGGCGCTGGCTCTGCTGGCCGACATCGACAAAGACACCGTCGACTTCCAGCCGAACTACGACAACAACGAAACCGAACCGTCGGTTCTTCCGGCCAAGTTCCCGAACCTGCTCGTCAACGGCGCCGGCGGCATCGCGGTCGGCATGGCGACCAACATCCCGCCGCATAATCTCGGCGAGGTCATCGATGCCTGCGTCGCTTTGATCGACAATCCTGCGCTGACCATCGACGAACTCATCAATATCGTGCCGGGACCGGATTTTCCGACCGGCGGCGTCATCCTCGGACGTCAGGGCATCCGTTCCGCCTATCACCTCGGCCGCGGCTCGATCGTCATGCGCGGCAAGGTCGCGATCGAGAACATCCGCAAGGAGCGTGAGGCGATCATCATCAGCGAGATTCCCTACCAGGTGAACAAGGCGACGATGGTCGAGCGCATCGCCGAACTGGTGAAGGAAAAGAAGATCGAGGGCATCGGCGACCTGCGTGATGAATCCGACCGCGAAGGCTACCGCGTTGTCATCGAATTGAAGCGCGATGCCGTGCCGGATGTGGTGCTGAACCAGCTCTACAGATTCACGCCGCTGCAGACGAGCTTCGGCGTCAACATGGTGGCGCTGGATAGCGGCCGTCCGCGGATTATGCATCTGAAGGACCTGTTGGCGATCTTCGTCGACTTCCGTGAGCGGGTCGTCACGCGGCGGACCAAGTACCTGCTCGCCAAGGCGCGTGATCGCGCGCACATCCTGGTCGGTCTGGCGATTGCGGTCGCCAATATCGACGAGATGATCCGCGTCATTCGGACCTCGCCAGACCCGGCCACTGCGCGCGACACCCTGATGTCGCGCGACTGGCCGGCACGGGACGTCGAGGACATGCTGACGCTGATCGACGATCCACGCCACCGCATCAGCGAAGACGGCACGATCCGGCTGTCGTTGGAGCAGGCCAGGGCCATTCTCGACCTCCGCCTGCAGCGCCTCACGGCCCTCGGCCGTGACGAAATCCGCGACGAGCTCGACACGCTCGCCGGCGAGATTGCCGATTATCTCGATATCCTGCGTTCGCGCGCCCGTGTCCTGGACATCGTCAAGACCGAGCTTGCCGAGGTGAAGGCGGAGTTCGCCACGCCGCGCAAGACTGTGATCATTGAGCAGGAAGGCGAGGTCGAGGACGAGGACCTGATCCAGCGCGAGGAGATGGTCGTCACCGTCTCGCACGCCGGCTACGTCAAGCGGGTGCCGCTGTCGGCCTATCGCGCCCAGCGCCGCGGCGGCAAGGGCCGCGCCGGCATGCAGACCCGCGACGAGGATTTCGTCAGCCGCCTGTTCGTGGCCTCCACGCACACGCCGGTGCTGTTCTTCTCGTCCCGAGGCCAGGTCTACAAGGAGAAGGTCTGGCGCTTGCCGATGGCCGCGCCGAACGCGCGCGGCAAGGCGATGATCAACATCCTGCCGCTGGAGCAGGGCGAGCGCATCACCACCATCATGCCGCTGCCCGAGGACGAATCGACCTGGGCCAACCTCGACGTGATGTTCGCCACAACGGGCGGCAACGTCCGCCGGAACAAGCTGTCCGACTTCGTCGACGTCCGCCGCTCCGGCATCATCGCCATGAAGCTCGACGACGGCGAGGCGATCGTCGACGTGCAGATCTGCACCGAGCATGACGACGTGCTGCTGACTGCGGCCGGCGGCCAGTGCATCCGCTTCCCGGTCCCTGACGTGCGCGTCTTCACCGGGCGCACCTCGATGGGCGTGCGCGGCATCGCGCTTGGCGAGGGCGACAAGGTGATCTCGCTAGCGATCCTGCGCCATGTCGAGACCACGTCCGATGAGCGTTCAGCCTATTTGAAGATGCGCCGCGCGGTCGCCGGCGAAGCTGCGGCGGAAGAGCCGGCAGCGGATGCCGAGGCAGAGGAGACCTCCGGCAGCTTCCAGCTGGCGCAAGAGCGCTATGCCGAGATGTCGGCGGCCGAGCAGGTCGTCCTCACCGTCTCCGTCAACGGCTATGGCAAGCGGACTTCGTCGTACGAGTACCGCACCACCGGCCGCGGCGGCAAAGGCATCGTCGCCATGAGCGTCAACAACCGCAACGGCAACCTGGTGGCGTCCTTCCCCGTCGAGGATGCGGATCAAATCATGCTGGTCACCGACAAGGGCCAGCTGATCCGCTGCCCGGTCGAAGGCATCCGCATCGCGGGCCGCTCGACGCAAGGCGTGATCGTGTTCGACACCGCCGAGGACGAGCACGTCGTCTCGGTCGAGCACATCACGGAAGAGGCGGAGAGTGGGAATGGCGCGAATGGGGAGACGAGCGGGGATTGATGTGTCATCCCCGTAGCCCTGATGGCGCAAAGCGAAATCCGGGTTGCTTGCCATACGCTGAGAGACCCCGGATTGCGCTTCGCGCCATCCGGGCTACGCACTTGCCCTAGATCTCCAGCTCCGTCCCGAACTCCACGACCTGCTTGGTCGGCACGCCGAAAAACGCCGCTGACCGCTCGGCGTTGCGCTGGAGGAAGGCGAACAGGCCTTCGCGCCAGACCCACATGCCCGGAACGTCCTCGCGCGGGATGATGGTCTCGCGCCCGACATAGTAGGTGATGTCGGAGAGATCGATGCCGGGCAGCTTGCCCTGGCGGCAGACGAGCTTCAATCCGTCATAGATCGTCGGGTTCTGCATGAAGCCGTAATGCAGGATCACGCGGGTGATGCCGGGAATGATCTCGATGATTTCGGCGCGGTCCTCGTCGGCGATGTGCGGGGATTCTTCGATCAGCACCGTCACGAGGAGGATTCGCTCGTGCAGCACGCGGTTGTGTTTGACGAATTGCGTCAGTGCGAGCGGCACACCCTTCGGCGCCGAGGCTAGGTATACGGCTGTCCCGGGCAGCCTCGCCTTACACTGGTTGACGGCGGTTTCGATCAGGTCCTCCTCCGGCTGGCGCAGCCGGGCGCGGGCCGCCTCGACCAGCTTCACGCCGGCGCGCCAGGTCAGCATCAGGAAGGCGACGAGGCCGGCGAGCAGCAGCGGAAACCAGCCGCCCTCGAACAGCTTGATCGAGTTGGCGGAGAAGAAGATCACGTCGATCACGAAGAAGAAGCCGTTCACGGCCACCACGAGCCACGGCGAATAGCCCCACTGGATCGCGACCAACGCCGCGAGCAGTGTGGTGATCGCCATCAGCAGCGACACCGCGATGCCATAGGCGCCGGCCAGCGCATCCGAGGTGCCGAAGCTCAGCACGGCGCCGAGGGTTGCCGCGGCGAGCAGCCAGTTCACCAGCGGCACGTAGATCTGGCCGATCGCATCGCTCGTCGTGTGACGGATCTGCATGCGCGGCAGGAAGCCGAGCTGGATCGATTGCTGGGTGAGCGAGAACACGCCGGAGATGATGGCCTGCGAGGCGATCACGGTCGCAACGGCCGAGAACGCCACGAGGCCGTAATGCAGGAAATCAGGGCAGAGCTGGAAGAACGGATTCTCGATCATCGAGGGATCGGTGATCAGCAGCCCGGCCTGGCCGAAATAGTTCAGCACCAGTGCCGGCAGGCAGATCGTGAACCAGGCGAGTCGGATCGGCAGACGGCCGAAATGCCCCATGTCGGCATACATCGCCTCACCGCCGGTGACCGCGAGGAAGGCCGCGCCCAGGATCGCGAAGGAGACCTGGAAGTCCTGGTGGATCAGGAAGTCCACGGCGTAAAACGGGCTGAGCGCCGCGAGCACCGCCGGCGCCTTGAGGATGCCGTGGATGCCGAGCGCGGCCAGCACGATGAACCAGGCCAGCATGACCGGTCCGAAGATGCGACCGATGAAGCCGGTGCCTTGTTTTTGCATCACGAACAGGCCCACCAGGATGGCGATCGTCAGTGGCACCACGACCGGCGAAAGCGAGGGAGCGTCGACCTTGAGTCCTTCGATGGCCGATAGCACCGAGATGGCCGGCGTGATCGCGCCGTCGCCATAGAGCAGCGCCGCGCCGACCAGGCCGACGACCAGCAGGTGCGCGCGCCAAGTGCCGGGCTGGGCGTGACGGGCATGCAGCAGCGCCAGCAGCGCAACGATGCCGCCTTCGCCGCGGTTGTCCGCGCGCAGGATCAGCAGAGCATATTTCAGCGAGATGATCAGCAGCAGCGCCCACAGGATCAGCGAGGCAACGCCGAGGACAGCGTCTTGTGTCACGGTGCCGCCATGGGCGGCCGCCTTGGCGGCTTCCTTCAGCGCATAGAGGGGGCTGGTGCCGATATCGCCATAGACCACCCCGAGGGCGCCCATGGTCATTGCAAGCGGAAGCGGATTGGGATGATGGCCGGAAGCGACTGCGGGCGTACTGGACAAATGCAAACCCCTCAATGGGACCTCGCCCGTCGGGCCATTCCGAGGGGCGCGCGCGCCAAACACTCTGCGACGAGACGTCGCAAATTGCCATGGGGTTTCTATCGGGGTTTGTGCCGGCGTTTTATGACGCCAGCCTGACAATCCGCCTACGGAGTGCGGTCTGCCGTGACAAGGCGAGCAATGCGGACGTCAGCCTTGGTGCCGGCGCGGCGCAGGCAGGAGGCCTCGAAATTCGGCCACGCCTGCTGCGAGCAATCCCTGCCGATGGCCTTGATGTCGAGCCGGTCGCTCTTGGCCAGCGGTTGCGGCACGCTCGCTTCGACTGTCGGAGCGAAGCCGGGCAGGAGGGTGAGGGCTGCAGCAACACACGCAGCAAGAGCGATCGCTGAAAGAGCCTTGATCATTGACTGTCCCCTGTGATGCAGCCGCTACGCCCAGTATGCGGCCCGTCGTTCGTTGGCTGGATTGATAACCATGGCCAGTTTCCGGACGTCTTCACCGATGCTGGAAATGGTTTCGTGCGCGTGCCGTTGTGTGTCGTGGACGCCCCGAGGACGAAACAAACCGGGGCCTTCCGCCGCGCAATGGCGGAAAAATCGGCGAAAACGGGCAGGGAACCGGTCCGGCTTGCCGGGCAGGGCCGGGCGCGGTAGGACGTGGGCATGCCGCGTATTGCCTTTTACCCAGGTTCCTTCGACCCCATCACCAACGGCCATCTGGACGTGGTCCGGAGCAGCGTGCCGCTGTGCGACCGGCTGGTGGTCGCGGTCGGGATCCATCCCGGCAAGAAGCCGCTGTTTTCGACCGAAGAGCGGCTCAAGATGCTTCATGACGTCTGCGGGCCGGTAGCGGCCCAGGCCGGTTGCACGCTCGAGGCGGTGACCTACGACGATCTCGCTGTGGCCGCGGCGCGCAAATACGGCGCCACCGTCATGATTCGGGGCCTGCGCGACGGCACCGACCTCGACTACGAGATGCGGCTCGCGGGCATGAACGGCACCATGGCGCCCGAGGTGCAAACCGTCTTCCTGCCGGCCTCACCTCTGGTCCGCCCGATTACCGGCACATTGGTGCGTCAGATCGCCGGCATGGGCGGAGACGTCTCGGCCTTCGTACCGCCGCTCGTTGCATCTCAGCTCAAGGCAAAATTCGCCTGAAAACGGCGCGCTTTTTCATCTCACCTGATCCGGAGTTTCCATGATCCGTCGTCTCGCAATTCTTGCCACGATGTTCGTCGCGCTTATTGGCGCGGTCCCGGCCGTGGCGCAGCAGCTGCCCGCCAATCTCGACAAGGCCAATGCGCTCGTCATCGACACCACCAAGGGCCGTATCGTCATCAAGCTCCGGACCGACCTGGCGCCGCAGCACGCCGAACGCCTCAAGCAGCTCGCGCGCGAAGGCTTTTACAACAACGTTCCGTTCCACCGCGTCATGGATGGCTTCATGGCCCAGACCGGCGATGGCCAGAACGGCAACGGTACCGGTGGCTCGAAATATCCGAACCTGAAGCAGGAATTCTCCAAGGTCCACTTCTCCCGCGGCATCGTCGGCATGGCTCGGCGCGGCGACAGCGTCGATACCGCCAACTCGCAGTTCTTCATCATGTTCGCCGACGGCGGCAGCCTCGACGGTCAGTACACCGTGGTCGGCGAGGTCGTGCAGGGCATGGACGTCGTCGACAAGCTGAAGAAGGCACCGGCCGGTTCGCCGAGCGGCACTGTCACCGATCCCGACAAGATGGTGAAGGTGCAGGTCGCCTCCGACATCAAGTAGGAGGGCTCATGGCGCGCCGCGGCGACAGGCTCCTGCTCGCTGCCGCGGCGCTGCTGTTCGGCCTCACCAATGCGGCCGCACAGGACGCACCTGTCAACACCATCCAGGACGTCTTCCAGCACTTGCGGAGTTGCTGGAAGCCGCCGCCGCCGGCCAAGGCCCGCCCACTCGACATCACCGTCGTGGTGAGCTTTAACCGGTCCGGAAACATTCTGGGCCATCCGAGGATTACCTATGAATCCGCGGAGGCCTCCGACAATGACCGGCTGCAATACCGGATCGCGGTGATGGAGGCGTTGCAACGCTGCACGCCGGTGCCATTTACCGATGCAATGGCGGGCGCTGCCGCGGGACGTCCATTCGCGATCCAGTTCCGCAGCCGCAAAACGTCACCTGACAAGACTTCACCTTCAACACAAGAGAGACGAGCATGAGCGTCACCGAAAACACATTGATCCTCGAGACCACGCAGGGCCCCGTCACCATCGAGATGCGCCCGGACCTCGCGCCCGGCCATGTCGCCCGCATCAAGGAGCTGGTCCGCGAGGGCTTCTACGACGGCATCGTGTTCCATCGTGTGATCGAGGGCTTCATGGCGCAGACCGGCTGCCCGCATGGCACCGGCACCGGCGGCTCGGGCAAGAAGCTGAAGGCCGAGTTCAACAAGGAGCCGCATGTGCGCGGCACCACCTCGATGGCCCGCGCGGCGAGCCCCGATTCCGGTGACAGCCAGTTCTTCATCTGCTTCGACGATGCCCGCTTCCTCGACAACCAGTACACGGTGTGGGGCAAGGTCACCGAGGGTATGGAGAACGTCGACAAGATCAAGCGCGGCGAGCCGGTACAGAACCCGGACAAGATCGTCAAGGCGCGGATGGCGGCCGACAAGGAGTAAGCTCCTCATTCCAGGGGCGCGCATCGGCGCGCTCCTGGTGGCAAGTCACGAATGCGCACCGACCTCTTCGATTTCGACCTGCCGCCCGAGCGCATCGCGTTGCGCCCGGCTAGTCCGCGCGACTCCGCGAAAATGCTGGTCGTCGAGAACGGCGCGCTGCGCGACCAGACCATCGCGGATTTGCCGCACTGGCTGAAGCCGGGCGACCAGCTCGTCGTCAACGACACCAAGGTGATCGCGGCGCAGTTGAAGGGCCGGCGTATCGGCCGCGAGACCGAGCCGAAGATCGAGGCGACGCTGATCAAGCGCCTCGACGGGTCGCGCTGGCAGGCGCTGGTAAAGCCTGCGAAGAAGCTTGTCGCCGGCGACCGCATCCGCTTCGGCAATGAGGGCAAGGTCTGCCTGCTCGGCCATCTCGATGCCGAGGTCGAAGCCAAGGGTGCTGAAGGCGAGGTGACCTTATCATTCTCGTTCCATGGCCCGGCGCTGGATCAGGCGATCGCCGACCTCGGCAGCCCGCCGCTGCCGCCCTACATCGCCTCCAAGCGCACGCCTGACGATCAGGACATCGCGGACTACCAGACCATGTTCGCAGCCAACGAAGGCGCCGTCGCTGCGCCAACCGCGGGACTGCATTTCACGGCGGCGCTGGAGCAGGCGCTGCGCGACCGCGGCGTCGGCATCGTCAAGGTGACGCTGCATGTGGGGGCGGGGACGTTCCTGCCGGTGAAGGTCGACGACACCGACGCTCACAAGATGCATGCTGAGTGGGGCACGATCTCCGCCGAGACCGCAGAGCGGCTCAACACCGCACGGAAGAAGGGCGGCCGCATCATCGCCGTCGGCACCACGTCATTGCGGCTGCTGGAGAGCGCGGCGAGCGAGGACGGGACCATCCAGCCGTTCACGGCCGAGACCTCGATCTTCATCACGCCCGGCTATCATTTCCGCGCCGTCGATATCCTGATGACGAATTTTCACCTGCCGAAGTCGACATTGTTCATGCTGGTGTCGGCCTTCGCCGGTCTGAACACGATGAAGCAGGCTTATGCGCATGCGATCGCGAGCGGGTACCGGTTTTATTCGTATGGCGATGCGTGCTTGCTGTTTAGGGCGCGGGCATGAGCAACAAGCGCCGCTTCATCACCGTCACCCTGAGGTGCTCGCGCCTCTTCAGCGAGCCTTGAAGGGCGACGGCCCCGCTGCTCCGTCTCGGCCGTTCATCCTTCGAGGCTCTCCCAGCGCTGCAAAGCAGCGCTGGGCTCGCGCCTCAGGATGACGGGTCGAGGGCGCGTTACGCCATCACCCGCTGCGGCAACAGCTCCGCGATTTGTACCGCGTTCAGCGCAGCGCCCTTCAGCAGCTGATCAGCCGCCACGAACATCGAGATCGAATGGCCGGAGGGGTCGCTGAGGTCCTTGCGGATGCGGCCGACCAGGACGTCGTCCTGGCCCGAGGCGTCGATCGGCATCGGGAAGTAGTTCTTGACGCGGTCGTCGACCACCTTCACGCTGGGCGCCTGCGCCATGAGGCTGCGGACCTCGTCCTCGGTGATCGGCTTTTCGCATTCGAAGGTGATAGCCTCGCAATGCGCGCGCAGCACCGGCACGCGGACGCAGGTGACGCCGATCGCGATCTTCTCGTCCTCGAAGATCTTGCGGGTTTCCTTGATGACCTTGGTCTCTTCGTCGTTGTAGCCGGTCTCGGGGTCGACAGCCGTGTTGTGATTGAAGAGATTGAACGCGTAGGGATGCGGCATCACCTTGGGCGTATAGACCTGCCCGTTGAGATTGGCGCGGGTGCTCTCGACGAGCTCGTCCATCGCGGCCGCGCCGGCGCCGGAGGCCGCCTGGTAGGTCGAGATGATCACGCGCTTGATGCGGTTCTTTTGGTGGATCGGCCAGAGCGGCACCAGCGCGGTGATCGCGGCACAGTTCGGGTTGGCAATGATGCCCTTGTGATCGCGGACGCGGTTGCCGTTGACCTCTGGAATCACCAGCGGAACGTTCGGGTCCATGCGGAAGGCGGAGGAATTGTCGACGACGACGGCGCCGGCCTTGACCGCAATGGGCGCGAACTTCTTGGAGATACCGCTGCCGGCGGAGAACAGCGCGATGTCGACGCCCTCGAAGGCGCGCTCGGTCAGTTCCTCGATGACGACATCCCTGCCGCGGAACGACACCGTTTTGCCGGCGGAGCGGGCGCTGGCGAGCGCCTTGAGCCTGCCGACGCGGAAGCCGCGCTTGTCCATGGTGGCGATGAATTCGGCGCCCACCGCACCGGTGACGCCGACAATCGCGACGACGGGATCGTTACTCACTGTGTCCTCCATTGAGATCGATTTAGACAACAAAAAAGCCCCGGACCATCATGGGCGGGGCTGCGGTAGAGCTGATGCGTTTTAGTCGACGACTATGCGCGCACGCCTCCCCGGGCCCCGAAGGCCGTGGTGGTTTTGGTCGTGCGTTTGGTGGTCGCGAACATGGCGGGACTTATGCGGGAGAGTTCTGCGTCCGTCAATGGCTTTCGGGCGGGATTGTGGCCCCGTTATTTGCCGCGGGCGCCCGGCGGCTCGAGCAGGACCTCCTTGAGGTCGTCGCCGCTGATGACGACGATCGCGAAATTGAGCCGGCCGCGCTCGCGCACCAGCCCGCCGCTGATGGCCTTGCCTGATGCCGCCTTCTCGGCGACGCGCACCGCGTCAGCCAGGCGGTGCTTGATGATGCCGAGTACGGCGAGGTTGCTGCGATCCTCATTGTCCAGCTCGGTCAGGGGAAGGGCAGCTTCGCCGCCAATGACCTCGCCGGTCGCCGCGTTGATGGTGTACCGCCAGATCCGGTCATTGTGCAGGGTCTTGACCCGATACACCGGCACGCCCGAGCCGCCATCGAAGCTGATGTCCGCGGTGGTCGCGCCGGCATGACGCGCTTCCGCGATCGCCATCGCCTGGCTGATCGAGACCGACGAAGAGCGGAAGCGTTCGATTTCGCGGCTGACGGCCTGGCGGTCCGCCGCGGCGTCCCCATCTGTGTCGCTGTGGAGGGCGGCGGGCGTAGAGACCGCCGAGATGGTCGCGCGAGCGGGCGCTGCGATGAGCAGGCCCGACAGGGCGATCGCCAGCAAACCGCATACCCCTGGTCTCGTCGCGCTCATGGTCCAAACCTTCGGCCGGCAGGTCTCACGCCAGCAAGTCTGCCGGATGTTCGTAAAGAAATCGCGGCCGACCTTGGGCACCGGCCGGCCGCGGAACGTCACCACGGGCTGTACCCGTCGCGGCGATCCAAGCGGCCCGGTCCTCTTTGGGGCTGGTGAAAAAAGTGGCCCGCACCGCTCTATAAACAAAACCATACCGTATCGTTTTGTTATGGTCAACGAAGCGGCCAGCGTCTGCAGGGGACAAATCGCAGGTCTCACGGAAATGTCAGCGGGAGGGACGGCGCCGTTGCGCGGCTTTTGGCGCGTTTGGGATGCGGTCCGCAGGACCGATCGCGCCGGCCAGGAACAGCTTGATCGCCGCGCGCATCCGCTTCTCGGCGGCCTTCAGCTCCATCGGCGTCCCGAACGTCGCCATGCGGTGCGTGTGGCCAACGACAACGTCGAGGAACACTTCGGCCGCGATCGTGGTGTCGTCGACATCCAGCGCGCCTTGCGCCACCAGACGGTCGAAGAAGCGCGCGGTGGTCGCGACGGCCTTCAACCAGCCCTCTTCCTTGCCGAGCTTGGCGACGTCGGGGAAGTTGATGGCCTGTGACGTCATCATGCGGCTGAAGGCCACGGCGTCGGGACCGCAGGTGAAATTGAGCATCTCGCGCCCGATCTCGACCAGCCGCTGTTCGACCGGGATATCGTTTGCGCTGCTGAGCTGCGTCTCTGCCGCAGCCGACAGCGGCGCGAGCCAGCGCGCGATCTCGCGGCGGAGCACGGCGGCAAACAGGCCGCGCTTGTCGCCGTAACGGGAATAGACGGTGGGCTTGCTGACCCGCGCGGCCTCGGCCACCGCATCGAGCGAGGTCGCGTCAAAGCCGCGATCGAGGAACAGGCGGGTGGCGACCTCGATCAGCCGCTGATCGCGTTCGATTGCGGCGCTCTTGGTCGGCCGGCCGCCGCGCGATTTCGAGACCTCGCGTCGCGACGTTGCCGTTCTTGCCTTGATCGCAGCCAATCCCATGCCCGATGATGTGCCCAATGATCCGCCCGATGATTCCTGCGCGGTCGTGCCGGTGGTCATTGCTCTATAACGCGCGGCAACCGGGGCGTCATCGCGAATCTGGCCGAATTGGCCGTATCGTCAACGGTCTTCCACCATCGCCGTTCCGCCTCATGGCATCCGCGAGGTCCAGGCTTGGCCGCCCGCCGCTTTCTCATAGCCGTACTGGTAGAGCGCACGCATATAGCCGGTATCAAAACCTTCGGACGGCGGCGCCGGATAGTCACGCTCGATGTAGGAAAGATGGAAGCCGAGGTGGTTGCGTTGGGCAAAATCGTAGGTCGACAAGATGACCGAGCGCGTCTGCGATTGAGTGATCGAGGAGAGGCTGCGTGAGGCGACATCGATCGTGCTGTTGGCGACCAGCTCGAAGTTGCGCTCGATCTTCTTGTTGACGAGGATGTAGATGTCCATCTTCGCGTTGCCGGGCAGGCGTCCCTGCAACAGCAAGGCTTCGGGCAGCGTCAGCACCGGGGCGGTCACGCCGCCGTCGACATGCATCTCCTGAAACCTGCGCCCCTGGCCTTCGGCCTCGATCAGGATCGGCGGAAACACCAGGGGAATGCTGGCGGAGGCCGCCATCACATCACGAAACAGCTTTAGCGCTTCGGGCGTGCCGACCGCGGCGATCTTGCCCATGTCCCAGATCGCGGTGCGCTGGGTGTCGAGATCGGTGGTGACGACCAATAGCCGCCGGCCCTTGGCGTTCTCGCGCGCGACCTGCGCCATGATCTCCGGCCCGACATAGCGCGCGACCAGCTCGCGCAGCCGCGTATTGCCGAACAGGCCGGAGCCGAACAGCACGCGGATGATGCTCGGATCGTTCAAGAGGCTCTCGGCGATGCCGCTGGTGTAGAGCTCGCGCAACGTGTCGTCATATTGCGATCCGAGGAACGCAAAGGGCGCGATCAGGCCGCCGGTGCTCACGCCGGAGACGACGGAGAAGGTCGGACGGTTGCGCGCCGCGGTCCAGCCGTTCAGCACGCCGACGCCATAGGCGCCATCGGCGCCGCCGCCTGAAAGCGCCAGATAGGTTCGGCTCCGGGTCGCCTTGTCCTGCTCGAAGCTGAATTTGGTGACAGGCTCGTCGGCGTAGCGCCGCAGACCCTCGATATCGAGCACGCGCGAGCTGCTTGCATCGGCCGCCGTGTAGGGTGTCCGGGGGATCGAGGTGCAGGCGGCGAGGGCCAGGCTGCACGCCACGGCCAGCGACCTGATCAGGCGCTTTGTCCAGTCGTCTGAGACGGCGGACATGTCCGTCGAACATGTGGGGAGGGGCATCGGTCGGTGGCTGACGATCACGCATTTGCGGCCGCCGGCCATTTGCCGCGGCGTCTCGTCCAACCCCCGGCAGCGAAACTATACTGTATCGTTTTGTTTATCAAGCGACTGCGATCATCACGTCCCCGTCAACGCTGTGCCAGTCTGAGGCATCCTGCGGGTTGATCGGGCTCGCCCGACACGCAATAAGCACCGCCATGAATCCTGCTGACACCGCTCTACCCAATCATTTCGAACTGCTCGCCACCGATGGCGCCGCGCGCACCGGCCGCCTGACCACGCCCCATGGCGTGGTGCGGACCCCGGCCTTCATGCCCGTTGGCACCGCCGGCGCCATGAAGGGGATGCACTGGCGCGAGGTGCGCGATGCCGGCGCCGATATCGTGCTCGGCAACACCTATCACCTGATGCTGCGCCCCGGCGCGGAGCGTATCCACGCGCTTGGTGGCTTGCAGCGCTTCACGGGCTGGAACGGGCCGATGCTGACGGATTCCGGCGGCTTCCAGGTGATGTCGCTGGCGGACCTGCGCAAGGTCAGCGAGCATGCCGTGACGTTCCGCTCGCATATCGACGGCGCCAAGGTCGAGCTGTCGCCGGAGCGCTCGATCGAGGTGCAGCGCTTCCTCGGCTCCGACATCGCGATGCAGATGGACGAATGCGTGCGGCTGCCGGCCGAGCGCGACGACATCGAGCGTGCGATGCGGCTGTCGCTGCGCTGGGCCGAACGAAGCAAGCGTGCCTTCGAGAGCGCGCCGGACGGCTACATGCTGTTCGGCATCGTGCAAGGCGGCGACGTGCCGGAGCTGCGCCATGCGAGCGCGCAGGGCCTGGTCGAGATCGGCTTTCACGGCTACGCGATCGGGGGCCTCGCCGTCGGCGAGCCGCAGGCCGTGATGCTGGCGATGATCGACGAGACCGCGCCCCGGCTACCGACCGACCGGCCACGCTATCTGATGGGCGTCGGCACGCCCGATGACATTCTCGAAGCGGTGAAGCGCGGCGTCGACATGTTCGATTGCGTGATGCCGACGCGCAATGGCCGTCACGGGGTCGCCTTCACCCGTTTCGGCCAGGTCAACTTGCGCAACGCCCGCCACGCCGACGATCCGCGTCCGCTCGACGAGGAGAGCGCGTGGCCGTCGACGCGCAATTGCGCGCGCGCCTATCTGCACCATCTCGTCAAGGCGGGCGAGACGCTGGGGGCGATGCTGCTGTCCGAAATCAATATCGCCTACTACCAGTTCCTGATGCAGGGCATCAGAGACGCGATCGCACACGGAACATTCGACGAGTTCTATCAGCGTACGCGCGAGGACTGGGCGAGGGGCGATATCGCCCCGCGCTAGGTCGATCAAAGGTCAGTTGCACACGATCCGCTGCTTGACGGCATGCTTGGTCACGAAACCATAGCCGCAATTGTCGCAGGTCCAGAGATACGAGATCACGTGGTCCGAGACGTAGGCGGACGCTTCAGCGGCAACCATTGAATCGGCGCAGACGGGACAGGTGGGCAACTCACTACAACGCGGATCACGCGTTGGCGCGACGGTCGACAACACTTCAGCAACTGCTGACATCGTGGTGACCTCCCTGCTTCGAGACCTAAGTCTAACATAAGCAGAATCAGTTGACGAGGTCGCAACACGAACGTGTTGATTTTTCGTAATTGCTCCCGCTTCGGCGACGTCTTTGCGATTGTTCCGGATCTATCGCAATGCAAACAACAGTGTGCATTGCGATAGGACGGATGAATTTGTGTTGATCAGATGTCGCGCGAAGCTGCTTACGGCGCCTGCACCTGCACCGGCTTTCCAATCTCGGTCATTGAGCCGGGGGCGATCACGAGATAGCGGCGTGAATCAGCTGTGTCGCTCTGCACAATTTGGCGGATCGGACCAAGCGCATTGACGATCGCCGATCCAGCCGGATTGGTCATGAAGCCAGCCAAGGGCTCGAGCTTGCCGCTGCCGTCGGGATGCGTGGCGAGCGCCAACACGTAGTTGTGTTTGGGCTCGAGCCCGGTCGCTGCGGCCTGCAACACCTGGGACAGGCCCTGGTCGAACAGGCTGACGCTGGTCAGGGCCTTCGTGCTCTCCGAGACCGGACCGACCCGAGCCATGGCGAAATGCGCGACCGCACCGGCAATGCCGAGCTGCTGCAAATTCGCGGCTTCAGGACTCGTTGCCTCGTCCATGACGCTCATGGCGCCGTTTCCGGACTCGCGTACCGTCGGCACAGCATCGGGCACATAAGCGACGGCCTGGGGCGCCTGGCCGATCGGGATGTTCGCGATGACACGGTTCGTGAGCGTGTCGACGGCTGTCAGCTGATCGTCATTCTCCAACCCGACATAGATCCGCGAGCCGTCGCCGGATGGCCAGATGCCATGCGGCAGCTTGCCGACCGGAATGGTCGCAACCTTGCTGAAGTCATCAGTGCGGTAGACCTGGATCTCGTTCAGACCGCCGACGGTGATGTAGGCGAACTGCCCATTGGCGTTGCGGACGATGTTGACGTGATTGGTGATCGGCCCCGTATCCAGCGTCTTGAGCAGGTTGAAGGGAGGGCGGGCGTCGAAGACCTGCGCCTTGCCGGTATCCTTCAGGGTGAACCAGACTTGCGCGCCGTCAGGCGTGGCTGCGAGATCGGGACAGAACGGGCTGGCCTGCGCAACCTTTCCGACGACGGAATGATCGGCCACGGAGATGACCGCGATTTCCGGAACGAACGACGAGCAGACATAGCCGTATTTGCCGTCGGGCGAGAAGATCTGCATCCCCGGCCCGTTCGCCAGCACGATCCGCGCCTTCTCTTCAAAGCTGACGGGGTCGAGGACGGCCACGTAGTTCTCGCCGCGCACGGTCACCCAGACCTCCTTGCCGTCGGGCGTGAAGAAGGCTTCATGCGGCGAGCGGCCGACATAGGTCGTGTGCTTGACCATGTTGGTCGCGGTATCGATGAAGGTGACGGAGTTGGATCCGATCGAGACCACGGCCAGCGTGCGGTGGTCAGGCGAAAATCCCATGCCATGCACCAGCAGCTGTCCCCGATAGAGCGGGCTGAAATTGGCCGGCGACGGCGCGCCCAGCCTGATCACGCCGAGCAGCTTGTTGTCGGCGGGATCGGTGACCGAGATCGTGTTGGAGAATTGCTCGGCTGCGTAGACCCGGTCGTGGTGGCTGACGGGAATGTCGGCCGCGGCCGAGGAGCCCGGCGCCTGTCCGCTCCAGGCCGGCAGTGCCGAAAAACCGGACAGGCCAAGCGAAATTGTGAGCGCGAGAATTCGCTTCATGGCGGGCTTCCTCCTATTTGCGAACCAGGGCCGCCCTGGTCGTTGACGGCGGCGGTTGATCGAGCGCAAGCTGCATGACGGCGATCTCCTGCTGCTGATCGACGATGATCTCCTGGGCGATGCGGCGCAGGGATTCATTTCGGCCGTAACGCAATTCGGCCTGCGCCATCGCGATCGCGCCGCGGTGGTGCGGGATCATCATCGCGGAGAAATCACGATCGACATCGCCTGACGGCGCGATATCCATCTCGCTCATCATCCGATGCATCGCGGTCTGGTTTTCGGCCATGAAAGACGCTTCGTCGCCGCACAGCTCCGACGTCATCGTGTGGGATTCCAGATGGGCGGGTTGGCTGGCGAACCTGGTGCCGCCGGCGAACGCCGCCACGGCGAGGGGCAGGGCGACTGCCAGGGATTTCCACATGGGCGCTCCTGATTTTTACTTCGGCAGTTGGCCGACCTGTTGCAGCAGGGTGAGATTGTCTTCCAGGTGCCAGTTCTCGGCGATGCGCCCGCCCGCGACCCTGTATATGTCGGTCGCGATGAATTCGATGACCTCGCCCTTTCCTTGCGCTTCCTTGAAGCGGCCGGTGAAGTGTCCGCGGAAGTGCAGATGCGCGACCACGCGATCTCCGGCCACGATCATCTGTTCGATCTCGCAGCTCAGATCAGGGATGGCCGTGCGCACGAATTTCGAGGCGGCGAGCGGGCCCTGGATGCCCTGGGCCCGTCCGGGCGGCAATGTGCGGTCCATGAAATCAGGCGCCAGCGCATCGGTCGCGAGCTGCTCTTCTCCATTATTCCAGAACGAGTCGTAGCGGCGGGCCGCAAGGATTTGCGCCTCGCGCTGCGCTTCGGGCAGGCTGGCATCGACGACGAGCTGCCTTGGCTGGACGAGCTCGGCCGCCTGGGCGGGAGGAACGACAAAGGCTGCAACGGCAATCGCCATCGGGAGCAATCGCTTCTTCGTTGCGGTCATTTCAGAGTGGAAATCCATCGCCAATTGTCTCGGGGCATGGGAAGTCAGTACGTGCCGCGCATACTGCCTCCGAGGTCGCCCTGAGACACCCGAAAATGTCCGCAAGCGATTGAGTATCCGTGCGAATGCGAAATCTGCATCGCTTGATGGAAGTCGATCTCGCCTGTTGCTAAGGTGATTGCATCGACGTTGGCGGTCATGCGATCCAGACGCACGGGAAACGCCACGAATCGTCGTAACAGGGAGTTGATCATGGACGCATCGTCCAAGACGGGACGCCAGCCCGGCCGCGGCCGGATCTATGACTCGATCGTCGAGGCGTTCGGCGACACGCCGATCGTTCGCCTGCGCCGGCTGCCGGGCATGCGCGGCGTCAACGCGACGATTCTGGCGAAGCTTGAATATTTCAATCCAGCCGCAAGCGTGAAGGACCGCATCGGCGCCGCCATGATCATCGCCATGGAGAAGGCGGGCATCGTCAAGCCCGACACGGTGCTGATCGAGCCGACATCAGGCAATACCGGCATCGCACTCGCCTTCGTCGCGGCTTCACGTGGTTACCGTCTGAAGCTGGTGATGCCGGAATCCATGTCGATCGAGCGGCGCAAGATGCTGGCGTTCCTCGGCGCCGAGCTGGTGCTGACGCCGGCGGCGCAAGGCATGAAGGGCGCGATCGCGACCGCCGAAGAGCTGTTGAAGACGACGCCGAACTCGGTGATGCCGCAGCAATTCAAGAACCTCGCCAATCCCGAGGTGCATCGCCGTACCACGGCGGAAGAGATCTGGAACGACACCGCTGGCAATATCGATTACTTCGTCGCCGGCGTCGGCACCGGCGGCACCATCACAGGCGTCGGTCAGGTTCTGAAGCCGCGCAAGGCATCCCTGCGCGTGGTTGCAGTCGAGCCCGAGGAGAGCCCGGTGCTATCAGGCGGCACGCACACGCCGCACAAGATCCAGGGCATTGGCGCGGGCTTCGTCCCCGACATTCTCGATCGCTCCGTGATCGACGAGATCGTGAAGGTCAATTCGACGACAGCGATCGAAACCTCGCGGGCGCTGGCGCGGCATGAGGGAATTCCGGGCGGCATCTCCTCGGGGGCTGCGATCGCCGCCGCGCTCGAGATCGGCAAGCGGCCGGAAGCTGCGGGAAAAACCATTTTGGCTATCGTGCCGTCGTTCTCCGAGCGCTATCTTTCGACGGCATTGTTTGAAGGGATCTGAGAGATGGCGGATCAACCGAGGCGGCCGCGGACATTGGGCGATGCGCGCACCGAAGCCGAGGCGGCATTCAAGAAGGTGACGGCCAAGGTGGCCGCACCGCCACCGAAGCAGAACGTGGCGCCTGGCATCAAGGAGCAGGTGACGCTGCGCATCGATCAGGACGTTCTGGAGTTCTTCCAGGAGGGCGGCCCAGGCTGGCAGGACCGCATCAACGAGGCGCTGCGGAAGGCCGCGGGGAAGTAGGCGCTTGGCTTGCTGCGAGCCGAGACGCTCGCGTGAGGCACGCCTCTCTCCTCGTCGTTGCGAGGAGCCCTTGCGACGAAGCAATCCAGACTATTGCCGGGGCGGGATTTTGGATTGCTTCGCTGCGCTCGCAATGACAGAATTTGCGGCAGCACTGTCCTTCTGCCTTCACCAAGAACAGCAAAGAAAAAGCCCGGCGTGAGCCGGGCTTTTTGTTTTGAGACTGGATTTTTGCCTCAGCGGCGGAACATTCCGCCCATCATGCCGCCGACCACGCCGCCCATGAAAGCCGCACCGGCGTCGCCGCCACCGCTGTGGCGGGGGGCGGGCGCGCTCTGCGCCTGTGCCGGGGCTGCGCGCCGGGTCGGCTTCGGGCTGTCTTCGCTCGCGGTCGTCGTGGTGGCGACGATCTCGGACAGCAGGGCCTTGTGCTGGAGCTTGTTGAGGAAGCCCGTCGACGGATAGCCGCGGGCGGCCTGCCAGCGCTTGAGCACCGAGCGGGTCTCGTCGCTGAACGCGCCGGTGACCTTGGTGTCGAAGCCGAGGCCGGTGAGGCGGCGCTGCACGTCACGGCGCTGACCCTTGTCGAGACCGATCTGGTCCTCGGTGAGCTGGGTGGCGTCGTCGGTGAAAGTTGCGGGATCGACGCCGGCATTGAGGTTGCGGGTCGTGGTCGACGGACCGTTCTGGATCGCAGCGAGCCGCGCCATTGCCAGCGGCTTGAACTGGCCGTTGGGATAAGCGGAGAGGTAGGCGTTGAGCTCTTCCGGCTTGTTGGATTCCTTCACCGAGCGCCAAAACTCGACTTCAGCCTCGGAGTTACCGGCCACCGCGGCTGGCGCGGCGGTAGCCGTCGGCGCCGCATTGGCGACTTGGGTCGTCGGCGCCGGATTGAGGTAGACGGCGCCGATCAAATTGGTGTGGCCCCAGGGAAGCTGGCCCTTGTGGGTCTCTTCATTGACCTGCGCGCGCACCGAGGTCATCGCCTGCTGAATCTCGACGCCGGGCTTGGTGATGTTGTCGATCAGCGCGCGGGTGAACGGGCTGTTGTTGCCCTCCTGGCCGTCGAGCGCAGTCTGGCCCGGGCCGGTGGCGAACGCGATCAGCGTGCCTTCGCCCGACTTCATCTCGGCGAGACCGCTGCCGACATTGACGCTGCGGGTGGCCGAGTTCGACTTGATCTTGGCGGCGAAGGGATTGTCGCGGCAGGCATCGAGGAACACCAGCTTGACCTTGGCATCGCCCATGGTCTGGTCGAGGGTCAGGTCGATGTTAATGGCCGCGCCAAGCTTGACGTCCATCTCCGACTTGATGTCGGCATCGACGGGCAGGAGATAGTTGGTGCCGCCGACGGCGATGCCGTGACCGGCATAATAGAACACCGCAACATCGGAGCCCTGCGCCTTGCGGCCGAAATCGAGCAGCTTCTCCGTCATCTGGTCGCGGGTCAGGTTGGATCCTTCGATCACCTCGAAGCCGACATTGCGCAGCGTGGCCGCCATCGCCTTGGCGTCGATCGGCGGGTTCGGCAATTGCGCGACGTTCTTGTAGGCGCCGTTGCCGACGACGAAGGCGACGCGGCGGTCGGCCTTGGCGGCGCTGACCGACAGCGCCATGCACATCAGCGAAACGATGATGGTGAGAGTGCGCATCTGAAATCCCCAACAGAATCGAATGACAGGCAGCAACAGATTGGCGTCGAACCTACACGAAAGCGGCTGGCCTCGCGCTAGCAAAACAACTGATGACCCAACCCATTGCCCTGTGACCAAGTGTGCACGATGGAATGCCCCTCCAACGTGATCCAAATCACGCTCGACCACTCGGATGTGTCGCATCAGGCCGCGTGGCGGTTCACTGAGCGCGGGCCGAAACCAGGGCGGCCGGCTTCAAATTCAGGAGATTGCCAAACAGGATCAGCGCCGCGCCAAGCACGGTCCAGGCGTCGAGCCGCTCGGAATAGAGCAACCAGCCGGCGGTCGCGGTGAGGGGAACCCGCAGGAAGTCCATGGGCACGACAATTGTGGCGTCCGCATAGCGCAGCGCGCTGGCGAGGCAGTAGTGCGAGAAAGTGCCGCAGACCCCGATGACAAGCAGCCAGCCCCAGAGTGTCGCCGACGGCCATGTCCAAACGTAGAGCGTCGGCGCGAAGCCCACCACCACCTGAACCACGATCATCCAGAACAGGATCGACAAGGCGCTCTCGGTCCGGGTCAGCGACTTCGCCAAAGCCATGGAGATGCTGAAGCCAATCGCGGCGCCGAGCGCGATCAATTGACCCGGATTGATCTCGCCGGTAGCGGGCCGCACGATCATGACGACGCCGACGATGCCCAGCACGACGGCGGCGATCTTCCAGATGGTCATGCGCTCGGACAGGAAGGTTGCGGCGAGCAGTGCGGTCCAGATCGGCATCGTGAATTCGATCGCGACGACCTGGCCGATTCCGATCAGCATCAGCGCGTAGAACCAGCCGAGCTGCGCAAAATAATGCACGCCGTTGCGTGCGAGATGCTGCGGCAGACGCTTGGTCGCAACGGCCTTGAAGCCGCCGGAGCGGTAAATGATCGGCAGCAGCAGCGTAAAGCCGATCAGCGAGCGCACCTCCATGATTTCAAAGACGTTCAGGAAGCGTGTGGTCTCGCGGCCGGCAACCGCCATGATCAGCATCAGGGACAGCCAGCCGGCCATCCACAGTGCAGCCATCGTTCTCGACGGTGTTGTGCTCATCGGTGCGGGCGGGAGATCGAACCAGAGGGGAGGCCGGTATCAGCGACATCGCCGGTGATTGCAACGGCCAAATCTGCCGATGCAGCGATGCGCGGCGACGTGCTAAGCCAAGCCTAGACCAACAAGAAAATCGGGAGAGCTTCGCTCATGCGCATCTTGCAGCCAGCCGAATGGAAGAAGCCGCGCGGCTTTTCACATGGCGTCGTGGCCGAGGGGCCGGGCCGCTGGGTCGTGCTGGCCGGACAGACCGGCGGCGACGAGACCGGCAATTATGAGCCCGACATGGCGGCCCAGGTTGCAACCGCGCTGAAGCGGATCATCAAGCTTCTCGCGGAGGCCGGCGCCGGTCCCGAGCACATCGTGCGCCTGACCTGGTACCTGACCAGCCGCAGCGAATATGAGGCTGCGGGCGCCGGTATTGGTGCCGCCTGGAAGGAGACGCTCGGGCGCAATTTTCCGCCGTCGACGCTGCTCTATATCGGTGGGCTCGTGGACGACCGTGCCAAGGTCGAGATCGAGGTCACGGCGTTCGTGCCGACTTCGTAAGATCCTGCGCATAAAAAATCGACCCGGCGAGGTCACCGGGTCGATGATCGTGTCACCCGTGCTGTCGGCCTATCTCGACAGCGAGATATTGGCGCCACGGAACTGGCTGTCCGCACGCATTGTGACGCTCTGCTTGTTGCCGCTCGTTCTCAGCGCAATGTTGGCGTTGAATCCGGCGGCAGAGGCGACCACTTCGAAGTTCCCGCCGCCGCCGCGGCCCTGAAGTGAGCCGGAGATGTTGCGGCTCGCCTCGGACCAGCTTCCCGTAATGGTATTACCCGCCGACTGAACGTTCGCGGAGAGGATGAATTTGTAGGCGTCGCTGGCGCAAGTCAGCGTCATTTCCATCGTGGGTCCAATGGGGGCGTATTTGGCCCGGCAACGGATGCGTTCCGTCGATCCGTCCTCGAGGCTGACGGTGCCGCTGCCGCTCCAGCTGCCCGCAAGCGGCGCGAAGGGGCCAGCCTGGGCCTTGCCCTCCGAGCTGGTGGCAGCAGCAGTCACAAACAAAACGGCGACCGCCATGAGCAGCCGCCGATTGAGGACGTTCATTCCGAATTGCTTATTGGCGCGATGCTTCCCACCGCCCGCTGCACGGTATGCCTGCAGATGCTCCATTCCACTTTCCCGATCCGGCGTTGCCGCTGAGTTGACCGTTGGCATATGCACCATTGATCGAAACTTTCACAAGACCCCCACTGCCGATGGTGCCGGAAACGTTAGCGCCGGGCGCGGTGATCTTGCCGTCGGCAACCGTCAGCATGGAACTCGCGGTCGCCTCGCAGGAACCGGTCTTGGTCACAATCGTGACCTGCCAATTGCCGTCATAGGGGGTCTGGGCGAAAGCGGGAGCGGCGAGAGTGGCAGTAATAATTGAAGCGGCACAGAACGCCGCGATGCGACCAAAACGCATGAATTCCGTCCTTGAATGTGTCTGATATGCTGACCGTTATTCGGGCCCAAATGTGACGGAAATTTGGTGCAATGCAAAGTCGAAAATTGTTCCTGTGGAAACAATGGTTTATTTGCGTTTTGGCCCCAATTTTTGAAGCAGAATCAATGCGACTTCACGTTAATCCTTAACGCGATAGGCGACTTAGGAAAGACTGGGCGCTGAGGTCGCGAACTGCTCGTCCTGAGTCTTGGCCGGCAGCGCCTTGTGGACCTTGGCGTAGTCGATCACATCAGCCAGCAGCTTGAGCCCGAGCGGCGCCAGCGCGCGTTCCCAGAGCTCGCGGGCGGTCTCACCCTTCTTCACGAAGCACCAGTCCTGAGCGGCGATGGCGCCGGCATCCATACGGTCGGCGAGATGATAGATCGTGCCGCCGGCAATCGGGTCGCCTTCCTTGATGGTCCATTCCACTGCGGCTTTGCCGCGATGGCGCGGTAGCAGCGAGGGGTGATAGCCGATCCCGCCGAGCTTGCTGGCTGCGAGCGCGTCCTTGCCGATCCGGGCATGGCTGTGCGCGGTGATGATCAGATCGGTGTCGGGGGCGATTTCGGAGGCCACCACCAGCTTCGGATTGGCCTGCACCACGACCTCGATGCCGGCAGCCTTGGCGGTTGCGGCCAGGCGGTCGTCGGCGTCGGCTACCACGACCCGCACGACCCCGACGCCGTGCTCGCGAAGCATGTTCAGGGTGGTCACGCCGAAATGGCGGGAGCCGACGAGGGTAATGCGCATGGGTGTCTGTTCCGTCTCGCAGCTGCGTCCTCCCCCGATAACACGTCCGGACGCCCTGTCACCACCCGCGCGGCGTTTGCGCCGGTTATCAACAACGCGCGGGCAAGAAACTCGGCGATTGCACCACGGGCCGTTCCGGTGTTTCGATACGCAGACCGCGACCTGCCCGGAGCGAGCCTATGCGCTGCGTGTTGTCTGTCATTTTCGCGACGCTGATGGTGGCGGCTCCAGCCCACGCCGGTGGACCATACCCGGCGGTCCCGCCCGAGATCGGGGTGGCGCCGTTCATCGGCCCGACCTGGGACGGTTATCGTTGCGCTGAAGGCACGATCTATAATTTCTACCATGGCGCCTATTACGGCGAGGAGCCGCCGGCGCTCCATCGCGGCTATGCCTACAGGCCGTATTACCGCTACAGCGCTTATCGCAAATGGCCGCACAAATATTTCTGCGTCTCGGACTGAGCGTTGCCGCAGCGCCACGGTCGGCGGCAAATGATCAATGCGCCGGTTCCTGTGTTTCGTTTTTAACAGAGGAATTCCGTATGTGCGGCTAAACTCTGCGCCAACCGGGGCTGGTCAGATTTCATTCCGGATCCGTTTTCGAACCCGGTTGAAGCCGCTGGCGCAATCGCCAGCGGCTTTTTCGTTGTCCGCCTCACCGGATCATCAAACGGTAACACGTTCTCAACCTCATTGTCGTATCGACGAATCCGTCGCGGATTTGTATTGCGTACCGCGACACCAAGAATGTCCCGCCGGCGTGGGTGCGCCGTGCCGGCATTTTTGCCGGGACCTTTTTCATGTCGAACGCAATTGCGCAGATCGTTGACGCCTATGTGCGGCTGAAGAACCGCCGTGGCCTCGATGAGCTGATGATGCACAGGCAGCGCCTCGCCGTCGATCTGAAGAGCAAGTCAGGCGCTTACGACTTCAGCCTGCCGATCAGCAAGATCGACGAGGAGATCGCGATCATCGAGGAAGGCCTCAGCCGGCTGAAGGCTGAATCCACCGACACCGGCACAACGCGTCCGATCTGACGCTCAGTCGCGCCGTCCGCCATCGATCACGGTGAACAAGGGCCGCGCCGGGGTCGGCTCGACCAGCAGTTCCTCCACCAGCGCGGTTGCCGCGTCGACATATTTGCGCGTGGGCTTGTCGAGCTCGCGTTCCGCCTCGTCATCGAGCGCCACTTTTGCGGCCTCGACCAGCTTGCGCATTCGCGCCGCGTGGTCATCGCCTGCCGTCAGCGTCGCGCGTGCCAGCGAACGCAGCACGAACAGCTCGCCTTCGAGGCGAAGCAGGCGGTCGTTGAGCCGGGTGAGGACAGCGTTGAGGTCGGCCATGGCGTGCTGTTCGTTGCAGGGGTCCTGACCCGTCTAGCTGTCATCGGTGAACGTAGTGCAAATGCCGAAGGCGCAATTGGTCCGATCTGTCCGAGATCAGACCGCATTTCGCGCCAGATAGTCGCGCGCGAAGGCCAGATACCAGTCGAGGCAGGCCGGATTGGCCATCGCTTCTTTGTTGATGACCTTCTCGACGGGGTGGCCGAGCAGCAGCTTCTTGATCGGCAGCTCCTGCTTCTTGCCCGACAGCGTGCGCGGGATCTCGGCGACGGCAAAGATCTCGTTCGGCAGAAAGCGGCGTGAGAGACCTGCCTCGATCGCCTTGTTGATCTTCGCCTGCATCGCGCCGTCGAAGGCGACGCCCTCGCGCAGCACCACGAACAGCGGCATGTAGCTGTCGCGGCCGAGATATTCGAGGTCGACGACAAGGCTGTCGAGCACCTCCGGCAACGCCTCGATCGCGGAATAGAGCTCGCTGGTACCCATGCGCAGGCCGTGCCGGTTGATCGTCGCATCGCTGCGGCCGTAGATCACGCAGGAACCATCCAGGTTGACCTTGAGCCAGTCGCCGTGCCGCCACACCGGCCCGCGGCCGCTGCCGTCGAAATTGTCAGGATAGGTCTCGAAATAGCTGGCGAGATAGCGCGCGTTGCCCTTGTCGTTCCAGAAATAGAGCGGCATCGACGGCATCGGCTCGGTGCAGACGAGCTCGCCGACCTCGTCCGTGACGGCGCAGCCCTGTTCGCTGAAGGCTTCCACGGCGGCGCCGAGCAGGCGGCATTGCATCGCCCCCGGCGTCTGCGGCAATTCCCTGTTGCCCCCGATGAAGGCGCCGGCGAAATCGGTGCCGCCGGAGATGTTCGCCCACCAGATATCGGCCTGCGCCTTGCTGCCGTTGGTCTTCGACAGTGCGGCGAAGCGTTCGTTGAACCAGGCCTGGGTGTCGGCGCTGAGCGGCGAGCCGGTCGAGCCGAGACAGCGCAGGCGTGAGAGATCGCCGGCAGCGGCAAGGTCAATCTCCGCCTTGGCGCAATTGGCGAAGAACGCCGCGCCCGCGCCGAAGAAGGTTGCTTTCGATTGCGCCACGAAGCGCCACAGCGTGGTCCAATCAGGCTTGTCTCTGGTGCCGCCGGGGCTGCCGTCGAAAATGCAGCAGGTGGTGCCGCTCAGCAGACCTCCCACTTGCGAATTCCACATGATCCAGCCCGTCGACGAGTACCAGTGATAGCGCTCGCCGAATGAGTTCTCGTGATAGGAGCAGCCGATGTCGTTGTGCAGTCCGAGCAGAGCCAGCACGACGATGACGATGCCGCCATGGCCATGGACGATCGGCTTCGGCAGACCGGTGGTGCCGCTGGAATAGACGATCCAGAGCGGATGATCGAACGGCAGCCATTCCGGCTCGAACGCGTCGACCGCGGCGCCCGTCGTCGCGGTGATGTCGGAGAGCAGGGCGTCCGGCGCCGCGGAAGCTTCGCTATGCAGGATCACATGCTCGACCGTCGGCAGCGATCGCCGCAGCTCGGCGACGACGTCCTTGCGATCGTGCCTGCGCCCGGCATAGGTGACGGCGTCGCAGGCGATCAGCACTTTTGGCTCGATCTGCTTGAACCGGTCGATCACGGCCGGCGCGGCCATGTCGGGCGCGCAGACGCTCCAGACCGCACCGATGCTGGCGCTGGCGAGAAACGCGATGATGGTCTCGGGGATGTTGGGGAGGTACGCCGCGACGCGGTCGCCGGGCTTGATCCCCTTGTCCTTCAGATGCAAAGCGAGCGCGGCCGCCTTGCGCCGCAGCTCGGGCCAGCTGGTTTCCGTGAGCTTGCCGTCCTCGCCGCTCGAGACGATCGCGGGCAGGCCTGCGGCATGCGCCGCGTCCACATGCCGGAACACCTGCCGCGCATAGTTCACCTGCGCGCCGGGAAACCACACCGCGCCGGGCATCTTGCGCTCGGTGATGACGGCCGCAAATGGCGTCGGCGACTGCAGGTCGTAATAGTCCCAGATGCTGCGCCAGAACGCATCGAGGTCGCGCACCGACCATTGCCGCATCTCTTCGTAAGTCGAAAAGGTCAGGCCGCGTTGCTCGGCGAGCCAGCTGCGATAGAGGGCGATCTGCGGGACGAAAGGAGCGGTCATCATATATCGGCTTCAGTTGCGGAGAAGGCGAACTTAGCCGGTGTCGACCTTTAGCAAAAGCCGCGCATCGCCCGCCGAATGGCAGGCATGACTTCGCGACCTCGGTGTGCTTTCGGCCAGCTCCAATGCCGCACCCATCGTTGATCTACGTCAACGTTGCCCGTGCACCGCGACGCACGTTGCGTTCAGTTCAGGCTGGGGCACAGCCATCACTATCCAATTGTGCAATGAGGGAGGATCACCATGCGCCGGAGCGAGCGTCGTTCGATGAAGCCAGTGGTTGTCGCAGCGATTGCGGCCGCCGGTCTTTTGGGGACCGTTGGTGTCGCGCTCAGTCCGACACCCGCGAGGGCCGTGGTCTATTGCCAATATATCGATTATCCGCCGTCCTGCGTCGCACGCGCCGGCGTGGTGCTGCGGCCACGCCCTGTTGCACGTGCGGCGGTTCGGGCCGGCACGGCGAGCAGGACCAATCTGAATGGCGGTGTCAACCGCGTCGGCGTGCGTCGGTAAGCGATCTGCGATCGTTACTACTGCACGCCGGCCCAGCGCCGGCCGAACACCGCTGGCTTGGTCCTCACGGCCTGCCAGCCGAAGAAATGGTGCTTGCCGGACCAGCTGTGCACCACGCTGCCGCAGATGGCGCATTTGAAGCTGCCGGCATGCGGCTCGGCATGCTCCTCCCGGGTCGCGGTGTAGTTCATGCTGCAACCCGTGCAGGTGAATTCTTCGATCGTCCAGATGCTGTTGGCCATTGCACCGCAAGTGTTTTTGGGACCTTGCGACGAAGCATAAGTGCGAGCCTTTGCATCGGCGTAAATTGGTCGGCTGAAATCCGGTTAATCGTCGTTAGGCAATCCCGGCGCACGTTGCGGATCTTTCTGGATTTTCCTGGATTTGGGCTAGCCTTGCAGGATCGGGCCCGTCTCCGGCCGTCTTGACGGCCGGCCCGGGGCTCGCAATAACCCGGGGCCGCGCAAGCGCCGGCACCCGCGTTGATGCCCGCAAGGAAAGCCGTGCCTGTGAAAAGTCTGCGTCAGCTCCTGACGGGCGAGGACGTCATCCAGCTCGTGATCCGGCTCGGCCTGTTGGCGCTGCTGATCATCTGGACATTCCTGATCGTCCGGCCGTTCGTGCCGATCCTGGCCTGGAGCGGCGTGCTCGCGGTCGCATTCTATCCGGCCTTTAGCTGGCTGGCCAAAGTGCTTGGCGGCCGGCCCAAGACCGCAGCCGCTATCCTCACCCTGGTCACGCTCGGCATCGTGCTCGGTCCGGCGACATGGCTCGGCGTGAGTGCGGTCGACGGGGGCAGGGAGCTGGCGCATCAGCTCAGCACCGGCGACCTCGCGCTACAGTCCGCTCCGGAACCGATCAAGTCATGGCCGGTGATCGGTCCGACATTGTTCGAGTTGTGGGACCAGGCCTACACCAACATCCGCGCGGTGCTGCGTGAGGTCGCGCCCTATCTCCAGCCGCTGGCAGGACCGCTGCTGACGCTCGCTGGTGATGCCAGCCTCGGCACGCTCCAATTCCTGGTCTCGGTGTTTGTGGCCGGCTTCCTGTTTCCGCACGGGCCACGGCTGGTTGCGGCCGGGCGCGGCTTCCTGTCGCGCATCGTGCCCGAGCAGAGCGAGCATTTCCTCACGCTTGGCGGCGCCACCATCCGTGCGGTCGCACAAGGCGTGATCGGCGTTGCCATCGTGCAGGCGCTGCTGGCCGGCATCGGCTTCAAGCTCGCTGCCGTGCCGAGCGCCGGATTGCTGGCCTTCCTCGTGCTGCTGCTGTCGATCGTGCAAATCGGCGCCTTTCTCGTATTGCTGCCTGTCATCATCTGGATCTGGACCGCCAAGGACGTCACCACCGCCCTGGTGCTGACCGTGTTCTTCGTCGTGGTCGGCTTCATCGACACCATGCTGAAGCCGCTCGTGATGGGACGCGGTCTCAACACGCCGACCATCGTCATCTTCGTCGGCGTGATCGGCGGCACGCTGGCCCACGGCATTGTCGGCCTGTTCATCGGGCCGATCATCCTGTCGGTGGCGTGGGAGATGGCAGCGGCGTGGATCGGGAGCGAGGCGGGGAAGCGGACCGCTGTATCGCAGGCTTCCGACGAGGTCCCATAGCGTCTCACGCGCGGGCCACACGCCTTTCGCAGAATGTGGACAATTGGGGATGGCGGTGGCCATCAGGGCGGCCGCGGAACTTGTCTAATGAATTAGACAAGTTACGATGGCGCCAGATTCTTTTTTCGGTTTGCGATAGGAATGGCGAAGTCTTCCAAGCTGGTTGCCGCCAAACGCGGCAAGGTCTTGTTGGTCAGGAGACGGTCGGACGGCCTCTGGATGTTCCCGGGCGGCCGCAAGCGTGCGCGCGAAACCGAGAAGGCCTGCCTGCGGCGCGAGATCAAGGAAGAGCTGCCGAAGCTGAAACTCGGCCGGATCAGCCTCTGGAAAGAGGTGAAGGCCAAGAACAAGCGTTCGGGCCGCAAGATGAGCGACGCGATCTTCATCGCCAAGAGCGCCAAGGGGCGCCTTGCGATCGGCGACAAGAAGGAGATCGACCGCGCCGCCTGGCAGAAACCGCGCGGCATCCGCCTGACCGCGACCTCGCGCTACATCCGGGATCGCCTGTTTCCGCGGAAGTCGCGCCGGAGCTAGCCGCCAAGTGCGACAACCGAGGGCGTGACAATAAGGGGTGTGACAAAGAATCCGACAAGGCGCGCATCGCGTGTGAAGCAGTTCACAAGCCGCCACGAAGAGGGCTGCTACACAAGCGTCATTGCCCTTACCAATTCATAATCTTTGAAACACCCCCAGTGTCTCCACGCACTGGGGTTTTTCGCGTCCAGCCCCGGATGGCTCAGCCCTGCCGCCGCACGAAGCCGGTGATCGTGACTTTCTCCCAGATGCCGGCCGCCGCGAACGGATCGGCGCGATTGAAGGCTTCGACCTCAGTACGGCCAGGAGACTCGATCAGGAACAGGCTGCCGATCATGGTGGCGCCGTCGTCGGCGACCAGCGGCCCCGACATCACGATCTTGACGCCGAAGCGCGAGGTATCGCCGAGGAAGGCCTTGTGGGCCTCGTAATTGGCAAGCCGCCTCGGCAGTGCACCGGTGCGGTCGATGGCGTGGATGGCAAACAGCATGATGTCTCCGGGAGCCCTGAGGGATGACTGTCACGTTAGCCATCCGATTGCGCCATCGCGGCTGGATCGGAGCAACGTTGGTGGCCGAGCAGCCGCTACTCGGACCTTCCATGCACCCGAGCCCGCCCGGCGGATGACGACCGCGAACGCGGAGCCGCCCGCGGTTCTGGCGGGGTCGCGATCCTGACCGCCTCGGCCTCGCGCTGCTCTTTGCGCGCCTGCCGTGCGCTTCGCATTGCGCGCTTGATGAACGGGTGCTGAGCGTCGTCGGCGAAGAACAGCACGACTTCGCAACAAGGACATTGCCTGGAATAGCCGTCCTGCAATCGTCCTGCGCGATCGCGAAACATCGTCTTGCAACGCGTGCACTGGATCTGGACGAAACTCATGCGCCGACAACAATGATCATTGGAAATCGGCAGCCACGGTGGGGCCGAACATCTGAAGAAACCCTCAACGCCGGCGTCCGCTTTCTCGTTGCCGCGTGCATTCGCGTGCGAGGCCCTACTGCTTCGCCACCATCGCATCGAGGCAGTGATTGACAAAGTCGGCCCGATCTCGCGGCAACACCTTCGCCAGATCGGCCTTCTGCGCGCATTCGCGCTGGCGGATCTGCTCGGCGCGGCGTTTTTCGGCCGCCTCGCGGTACTCGGGTGCAACCTTGCTGGGATCGACGAGAGCTTGTGAGCGGGCAGGCGAGGTGGCGAGCAGCGCGACAACTGCGACAGCAATAATGACCTGTTTCAAATGAGCCTCCGTAAAAGGCTCATCGTAGCGCCCGCTGCCGGGCGGCTCAACCGTGCATGCGACCGATAGCGGGGCAGCCTCGTCCGCGCGGCTAGCGGCCGTCTGAACAGTTCATCCCGAGGACATCAATTCGGTTAAACGACGTCACTTTGGGACATGGTCGATCTTGTGTCCCAAATGCCCGGTGTCGTGGTCACGACGCAATTGGCTCAGCGACGTTTCGTTCAACTGATGCAAGACCTCGCCGAGAGTTGCCGTATCCGGATACCCGGCCGCAAAGCCCTTGCCGTAGATCTTCCGCAGTGTCCCGATCAGCGTGTTGCCGTGCTTCTTGCTGATTGCTCCATCCTTGTCCCGGTGGCGACCATCAAGGCCCGGTTCCTTCATGTTGCACTCCCTCGCAGCGTCTGCGCGCCTGGAAAAAGCGTGCGCCCAAAACAGTCGGTTGGCAATGGGACGGCACGTGCAAGCTGAACACTTGCGTACGGCACCGCCGCGACATTGCTTTCGCTTCCGCAAGGGATCGCGAGCCCAAGCGACCCAGGTGCGCGGGGAGGCGGCTAGGCGGCCTGCTCCTCGAAGGAGGTGTAGACCCGGCCATCGGGATCGACGATCTGAACGTCGCGGCACCCGTCCTGGATCAGCTCCCTGGCCTTCTTCAGGGCGGCGGCGAGGGACTCACGCTTGAGGCTGACGACGCCTGCCGTGTCGAAACCGGTGATTTCAAACATGCCGTTCCCTCCGTTTTGTCGAATCCTACACCTTTCGGGTCTGATGTCTCCTGGCTTTTTTCGGCTGGGCAGATGGAACAGGGGACAGCATGAGCCCGCCGTCACGGCTCGCAGCGCCCCGTAATCAGCCGGGGTCACGGGACCTGCCCGGCGACCGCGTCGCTAACGTGGAATTAATCCGAAAAGCCCACAATTTTAGGCAGTTGTGTAAGTGAGTGCTGCGTAAAGGAGGCGTCGAGAGGACGTTCCGGCGACGGCCTCCTTTTGCTCGCTCATGAGGTCAATGCGCATGACCACGACATCCGAAACGCTGGGCTTCGCCGAGCACCTCGACGCTGCAGCCCTTGCAGCCGCAGCGTCAGAATCCCAGCCTGAGTCCGAGGCCCTGGAAGCTCCAGTACCGCTCAAGCGCTCCAGCCGTAAATCGGTCCTGGCCTTCGCGGTGTGTGCCCTGGCGATCAATGGCGCGGCGGCCATCTACACTTCGCCCTTTGATCTGCCTTCACCTGACATCAGCAACCTGGCCGCGCTGTTTCCGCGCCAGGAAGAGCCTGCGCCGAAACCGGATCCCGTTGTCGCTGCCCTGAAGGAGATCCAGTCGGCCCAGCAGCAGCAGGCCGCCGCGCTGCAGGAGATCAATTCGTCCTTGCAGCAGAACACGGCGCTGCGTCAGCAGGACTCGACGACCCTGATGTCGCTCCGGCAGAGCATCACGGACGAGCGGGGCGATGTGAAGAAGATATCGCCGCAGCTTTCGACGCTGATCTCGAAGATCGACACGCTGCAAAACACGATGATGTCCGATGTCACGGCCTCCATCCCGCGCTTGCGCGCGCGCGATCGGCTGTTGCTGCGCAAGCGGATGGTTCGGCAGCCGAAGTCGATCGGGCCGGTTTCGATTGGGCCGGTTTCGGTCGGAGGCGCTCCGCTAAGCGCGCCCGCGACGGTTGCGGTCCCGGAGAGCTGAAGGCGGGGCGGGCAAAGCGCGGGGCCATTTCCGCGCAAGCCTCCTTGCGGGAGGCGCCGTGCACAGTCACCTTGAATCGAACAGGGGCGATTGGCGATCGAACTTCGCGTCGGGTCATCACCATCGAGTTAGCAGGCGGGCTGACGCGCCTAAAGATGGAGAAGCATGTACATCGATATCATCAGGCCAACGAAAAATAGGATCGTTGAGCCATAGATCATGTAGACAGCCAAGCGAGCTGATTCACCGGCTCTCTCGCCGGGATCCGGCACGGGCTTGCCAGCGCGTACAGCTTCGACTGAGTCGCGGTAAGCCGTGTCGATCGAGGAGACTGCTGAATAGTAGAAGAAGTAGGCGAATGAAAAGCTCGCAATCCCCAGCGCGAACGATAGCGCTGAAACCTTCAATCCGGTCAGGGGGACGTGCTTGTCGAAAGCGCTTCCAATCGCCGCCGCCGATGCAAGCAAGCCAGCCGCGTTCCCTGCGCCGACAATTCGAATTGCTTCAAACGATAGTTCATAAGAAGTCTTGCCGATAACTTTCTTCGTCAACTCATGCGAATCTATCGTCTGCCTCTCTTCTTGCTGGGACATCTGGACAATCTACAATTCACAACCTTGTGGTGTTGTTGCGTATCTTCGCCGGCAGTTGCGGGGACGGTGCTGGACTGCAACCCTGAAGTGAGACACGGGAGTTACGGGAGTTACGGTGACAGTGCACTAAATTGGCATTGCCTGGCGCCGACGTTCTTAGCAAGGCTTTAGGAAGGCGGTAGGGTACGGAGTTTAGTGCACTGTCACCGCAATTCGCTGTCACCGCGTAATTCTGGCGGTCGCCTCATAGCCGAAGGCGACGCCATCGAGCCGAGATCTACTGCCGTTCCTCAAATATGTTGCAGTGAGGATCGCCTGGCTTCACCCGGCGAAGCTCCTGGAACGACGGCCCGTCACATTGGAGCAGCGTGTATTCCTTGTAAGAGGGCGGCGGTACGCGCCAGCAAAGCGCCTCACCAGCGGGAACTGTGTGGGCATCTCCCATGCCGATCACATAGTTGCAGTCCGACACAGGCTTTTTGACCTGATCTTCTGCATGAGCCTGGGCTAGCGAAGCCACTGCGAAGAACGCCACGGACAAGACGCGCATTGTTCTCCCCTCTCGCGACAGCAAACACTCTTCACTTAGGAGGAGACCAGTGGGGGAGGTAAGAAATTCCCCGATTTCTGACGGCCGCATGGGGCGGCATCAGCACGACATTGACGAACTCCTGATCACGTCCGCCGCGGCAGGTGCGAGCGTTCCATCTCGCTGAAGGTGATTTCGGTCACACAATCAGGCACGACAGCGTCATCCCACTGAATTGAGCGATCGTGAACCCACCGGCACTTGGGGATGATTGACGGCCGAACCACATGTCCAGCTGCGAATGCTCGATTGGAAACAGCGATGATGCGGTCTGTTTTAGCCCTGGGCCTATTGCTTGCTCTGAGTGCTGCGGGGAATGCTGCCACGGCGCATCGCTCAACGTCACCATTGCGCACACGCCAGCAAGTGTTCGTTCCTCCCGCTCAATCCGTTGTTCCCGGTCGAGGCGTGGCCACCCCCGGCTTCGCCGTCCCGGGCTGGACCGACGAGGCCACAAGGCGATGGCTGGACAGCCCCACCGCCTGCTTGGGCTGTGGCGGATAGCCCGCCACGGTGTGGCATCTGACGGCGGAATGGTCGCGGGAAAGCGGGTGGAACGAGGCGGAGGCCGCTCGCACTGGGACCACTCAATACTCGGCATCCCACGTGGTGCGTGCCGATCCCAGGCGATGAGCAGGGCTGCCACCACTGGCTTGTTGGTGAGCGCGCTGGGGCTCGAACCCAGGACCCCGTGATTAAAAGTCACGTGCTCTACCGGCTGAGCTACGCGCTCCCATGGCCGCTGATGGCTTCGAAATCGCCATCGTCTTCGGACATTCGAGAAGCATGTCTTGCCGCTACGCTTCAAACTCGCGTCGCGGGGAAAACCGGCTGTTTCCGGATCATGCCTTTCGGCCCGCGCTGTGTAGGGGGATGGGGCGCTGAGGTCAATAGCAGGGGTGACTGCCAAAACACGCGGCAGAAGCGGGGATTTTCCTGCCGCTTCCAGCGCTTAGACCAGGGTTTTGAACCTGTTTGGCGGGGCGTCATCCACGCTCAAACACCTCGTGACTTTTATTGACGGGAGGTGGGGCACCAATCCGCCCCCTCAGTTCGCCTCCCGTCGCACCTCGCTCGGCACTGGTTGCGCGTTGCCGGGCCCTGGCAGGGCGACGGGGCGGAGACCAATCAGCTCGGCGGTGCGGATCGCGCTGTCGCGCCAGAACTGGAACGAGTTGATGCGGCTGAGCTCGAGGATCGCGATCGCGACCGCGGCGAGGAACGGCAGGCTCTGCAGCACCAGCACGCCAGCGAAGATGTAGATCTCGGTGATCTGGCGGAAGGAGTTGGAGGCGATCAGCACGCCGGCGCCGACCAGGAGCAGGACGCCGATCACGGCCTCCCAGAACGCCTGGAATTCGATCGACATCCGGCTCAAGCCGCCCTTGGACGTGCGCGCGAAGGCGATGTGTTCGGTGATCAGGCCTTGCGCGACGGCGCGTGACACCGTCCATTGCACGCTCATCGCTGCGATCATGGCGCCCAGCATCTGGCCGGGCTTGATCGCGACGCGGGCGCGATACATCGACAGGAAATGCGCAAGCGAGACGACGAAGGCGCCGATGATCGGCAGCGTCAGGATCTTGTCGGGGATGGCGATGTCGGCGAAGGCGACGATCGGCACCCAGACGAGGTTGAGCAGCGCCACCACCACGCCGAGGCTTTCGGCTCCGAGCCAGTTCAGCCAGCCAAGGCCGTATTCGCGCTTCTGGTCGGGCGTCAGCCGGCTCCGTCCGGGCAGGAACTGGCGCCAGTGCTTCTTCACGATCTGCAGGCCGCCATAGGCCCAGCGGTGGCGCTGCTTCTTGAAGGCCTCGTAGGTGTCGGGCAGCAGCCCCTTGCCATAGCGAGTGTTGGTGTAGTGGGTGATCCAGCCGAGCTCCTGGATCGCAAGGCCGAGATCGGAGTCCTCGCAGATCGTGTCGGATGACCAGCCGCCGGCCATGTCCATCGCGGCGCGGCGGATCAGGCACATCGTGCCGTGCACGATGACGGCGTTGAGCTCGTTGCGCTGGACCATGCCGATGTCGAAGAAGCCGGCATATTCGCCGTTCATGATGTAATGCATGATCGACAAATCGCCGTCGCGATGCTCCTGCGGCGCCTGCACCAGGCCAACGCGCGGATCGGCAAAAGCGGGCACGAGGTCCTTCAGCCAGTCGGGCTCGACGACGTAGTCGGCATCGAGGATGCCGATGATCTCGGCATCCACGGCAGTGCGGTCCATGGCGATACGCAGCGCGCCGGCCTTGAAGCCCTGCACTTTCTCGGCGTTGATGAACTTGAAGCGCTCCCCGAGCGCGCGGCAATGGTCCTGGATCGGCTGCCAGAACGCCGGGTCCGGCGTGTTGTTGATGATGACGACGCATTCGTAGTTCGGATAGTCGAGCCGCGACAGCGCATCGAGCGTCTGCTTCAGCATCTCGACCGGCTCGTAATATGCGGGGATATGGATCGAGACCTTCGGGTAATAATTCTCAGGCACGTTCTCGATCGGCTTGCTCTTGGTGATCAACCGCTGCGGCGGCCGTCCGAAGGCAACAGCCGCGATCTCGTCGATGCGGGCCATCGCGATGAGGACGAGAGGAACGAGGAGAATCATGCCGAGGGTCAGCGCGAAGGCCGAGCCGAAGATGAAATAGTGGCCGTTCCAGAACGCGAACACGGTCGCGGCCCAGGCGCCGACGCCGTTGGCCGTGGCGGACAGCAGAAAGGCCTGTTTTGCCGTCGGCTGGTGCAGCCGCAAGATGGGCAGCGACAGCAGGACGCCGACCAGGAGGGCGATCGTCATGAGCTTCCAGTAGTCGGGGTTCTCGACCGGGCCGGTCCAGGCGAATTTCGGCTCGCGGCTGGCGTTCAGGATGCCCCAGTACGGACCGACGCCGCCTTCAAAATACTTCCAGGGCTGATCGATCGCCTCGACGATGTTGTATTCCATGCCCATGGCTTCGGCACGGCTGACGAAGTTCCGCAAGGTCAACGCTTGCTGGAACAGACCTGGATCGGCCTTGCGCAGATTATAGCCCGCGCTTGGCCAGCCGAACTCGGCGATCACGATGCGCTTGCCGGGAAACAGGTTGCGCAGCAGGTTGTAGCGGTCGACGGCCTGGTCGACGGCCTCGTCCGAGTGGAAGTTCTCCCAATAGGGCAGCACGTGCGCAGCGATGAAGTCGACGTTGGAGGCAAGGTCGGGGTTGTCGCGCCAGATGTTCCAGATCTCGCCGGTGGTGACGGGCACGCGCACCGCGCTCTTCACCTTCTTGATCATCTCGATGAGGTCTTCGACCTTCTGCTCACCGCGGTAGATCACCTCGTTGCCGACGACGACGCCGTTGACGTTGCTGTTCTTGCGGGCGAGCTCGATGGCGGATTTGATCTCGCGCTCGTTGCGCTCCTCGTCCTTGCCGATCCACGCACCGACGGTGACCTTGAGCCCGAATTCGGCGGCGATCGGGGGCACCAGCTCGTTGCCCTCCGTGGACGAGTACGAACGGATCGCGCGCGTCATGGTCGAGAGTTTTTTCATATCGGCGCGAATCCGTTCGGGGTCGACGGTGTTGTCGACGACATGCCCGGGTTCGAACGGCGTATAGGACAGGCTCGGCAGCAGGCCCTTGAAATCAGGCGCGGGTTCCCGGTCGCGCAGGACTCCCCAGATGCCGGCGTGGAGGACGGACACGAGCAACAGAACGGCGGCGACAACGCGCATCGCGGCTAAACCAATAGGGGCTGAAATGGCAGGGCTGCGGATCCGACCCCGAGATCCGACCGAGTCCGCGGCAAAGGGAGCATACCTCTGCCGCACGGTTTCTCAACTGTCATGGCCTCATGTCCTTATGAGGGCATGGCCTTTTGGGAGCGCGGCAGTGCCAACCCCAGCTATCGCCGATCGTTCCTGAACGACAGGTGAAACGACCTTCGGCTATTTCTGGGGTGCGGGCGAGGGGCTTGCGGCAGGCGCTGGGCTCGCGGCCGGCTGGGCGGCCGGCGCGGCGCCGTTGGTCTGCGCCGGGGGCTGGGAGGCTGCTGCCGCCGCCTGTTGCGGCTGGGCGGCCGGATTGATCCAGCAGGCGTGGACGCGGCTATCCAGGGTCTCGGCAACCTTGGGATCGATCTGGGCGCCGAAGCGGGTCAGGCAGCGGAACGCAGCCTGGATGTGGCCGCCGGGGCAGCCGAAGCGGTCATAGAGGTCGAGATGGCGGAACGCGGTATCGAGGTCATCCCGCCACATCAGCCGCACCACGCGCCGCCCGAGCCAGACGCATTCGGGATTACCTGCCGGCCCGTTGATGGCCTGGGCGGCCTCGGCGAATTCGTCGGTGCGGCGCTGGTTCTGGGCGGTGGCGTCCTTGGCGGCGTCGGCAGGCTGGGCGGCGGCCTTGCTCTGGTCGGGCGCGGGGGTCCCGCTCTGGGCGGAGGCGCCACCGAGGCTGGCCAGAAGGACAAGGGAAGAAACGGCCAACGAGGCGGCGAACTGCCGCAGGACCGCATTTCGTAACTCGAACACCCGTCGCCGCATGAATTCCCCAATGTCTCAGCCGTCCGCCCGCGGGAGGACCTCGCGGACGCCGGTCGTGATGGCGTCCAAATGGGTCTCCAATGCGGCGGAAAAGTCCCGCGAAATCCATTGGCCTGTATTTGGATTTTTGTCCAGCAAAGTCACGATGCTAGGGGCCGGTCGAACCGCCGCAGCCCAATTCGTCGGGGAGAGGGCGCGGCCAAGGCGCCTCACCCCCTTGGCAGACGACGTGCGAGCAGGTAATCGACGGACCCTTCGCGGAGGACGGAACAAATTTCTCTTCGTACGCCACTGGCGCTCCTGCTCGTCTCACTGGGTGCGATTGCTGCCGTGTGGTGGTGGCTTGCCACGCCGATCACGCTCGCGCGCGCCCCCATCGACCCCAATGACAAGGTTCAATGCGTCTCCTATGCGCCGTTCCGCGGCGAGCAAACGCCGCTGGACGCATGGACCCACATCGAGGCCGATCAAATTGAGCAGGATCTGCGCCAGCTCAAGCAGATCACCGACTGCGTCCGCACCTACTCCATTGAAAATGGGCTCGACCAGGTGCCCGCCGTTGCGACCAAGGTCGGCGGGCTGAAGGTGATCCAGGGCATCTGGCTCGGCAGCAATCGCGCCAAGAACTTTGCGCAGGTGGCGACCGCGATCCGCCTCACCAAGGAATTCCCCGACACCATCTCCGCGCTCGTCGTCGGCAACGAGGTGTTGCTGCGCGGCGAGATGACGACGCAGGATCTCATCGCCATCATCCGTTCAGTGAAGGCGCAGGTCACCGTGCCCGTGACCTATGCCGACGTTTGGGAATATTGGCTGAAGAACCGCGAGGTCTATGACGCCGTCGATTTCGTCACCATTCACATCCTGCCTTACTGGGAGGACATGCCGGTGAAGGCGAAATTCGCCTCGTCCCATGTCGAGGCGATCCGCGAGCGGATGGCGGCGGCATTCCCTGACAAGGAGATCCTGATCGGTGAAACCGGCTGGCCGAGCGAGGGCCGCATGCGCGATGGCGCGCTTCCGTCACGCACCAACCAGGCGCGCGTCGTCTCGGAGATCTTGGGCCTCGCGAAGTCCCAGAAGTTTCGCGTCAATCTCATCGAGGCCTATGACCAGCCGTGGAAACGGCGGCTGGAAGGCACCGTCGGCGGCTATTGGGGCCTGCTCGATTCCGTACGGCGCCAGCTGAAATATCCGCCGGGCCAGCCGATCAGCAATTTCCCCCTCTGGAAATGGTACATGGGCGCCGGCATGGGCCTCAGCGTGCTGGTGTTCGCGGTTGCGGGTATCACGCTGCGGCGCCGGCCCTGGACGCCGCGCTTCTCGGCCTGGCTTGCCGTCGGCATCTCCGCGACATCGGCGGGCATCCTGCTCGGGATCGCCGCCGACAAGATGTATTACGAGAGCTATGGCTGGGGCGGCTGGCTGCAATGGGGGGCATTGCTGCTTGCCGGCATCCTCTCGCCGATCTTCTGCGCGCAGGCGCTTGTCATCGGCCGCAATCTTCCGAGCTTCCTCGACCTGCTCGGGCCGCGCGAGGGCCGCAAATGGTCGAAGCTTTCGGCCGTGCTCGGCCTGACCCTGGCGGTGACGGCGGTGATCGGGGCCGAGACCGCGCTCGGCTTCGTGTTCGATCCGCGCTACCGCGACTTCCCCTATGCCTCGCTGACGATGGCGGTGGTGCCGTTCGCGCTGCTGATGCTAAACCGGCCGCAGATCGGCGTGCGTCCGATCGCGGAAGCGGTGTTCGCGGGACTGCTGGCGGTATCGGCGGTCTACGTGTTTCTGAACGAAGGCCGCGACAATTGGCAGGCGATGTGGACCGGCGCGATCTATCTCTTGTTCGCGCTCACGCTGTGGCGGGCGCGGGCCGAGCAAAGCCAAGGATGAGCAGGCCGATCGCAAGGCCCGCCAGCACGATGTTGTAGAGCACGATGCCGAGGCCGGCTGCGACCACGCCGAGCGTGAGCAGCACGATCGAGGGCCGCATCAGGTTCAGCGTCGCGATGACGAGCGCAACGATGCCGAACACCGAGTTCTTGAACAGCGACGTCGACAGCGAGCGCGCCTTGCAGATCATGGTCTGCAGGCCGGCGTCGCACGCGAGCGCCACCGTCGAGAACTCGATCGCGAGATAGCGCACATAGAGCGCCCAGCCGACGGTGACGAACCCGACGACGATGAGAAACTGGACCTGATAGGGCGTGAGGCGAAACGGCTTCTTTGTCATGCCGGCAATATGGTCGGGATGGCCGGAGGGAGCAACAGGGGGCAGGGCATTTTTGCACCGGGTCACTGCTCGGCCCGCTGGCTTATTTGCTGCACTCCGCGAATCGGAACCGTAGCGATACGGATTTGCGAAAATTTTGGCCCGCCCTAACGTTCGACTCGAACGCGCGGGGCGTGACGGCTGATTCGATCAGGAGCTGATCACCTCGTTCAAGGGCGCGATGGCGAGGAAGCAAGCGGGGTTCGCAATGACTGAAGCGTTGCAGATCAATTTCGCGCTGTGGGGCATGATCATCTGTGCGGCGATCAAGATCAGCCAGATGATGGCCATCTAGCGGGGCGCATCCGTCGCCAGATCGCAGCGCGCAAGCTTGGTCATGAGCTGGCCCCGGCCTCGCTCACGCAACCCTGAGCTCCGGCTCGTCAATCAAGCGCGCTGATCGCCTATCGCCTGAAGAACGACGATATCGCCGATCCCGCTGACGCCGTCTCCGGTGGCTTGGCTGCGGCTGCCGCCGGCTGCGGCGCGGGCGCCGGCTCTTCGCGCTTCGAGCGCTTGGAGGAGTAGCTGCGGCGATGCCTGTCGGGCTTGACGGTCGGCGCAGGCGAAGGCGCCGGGGTCGTCTCGGCTTGTGGCACGGAGTCCTGGGTCTTCTCGGAGTTCTTCTCCGATCCCTTGTCTTGGGATTTGTCTTGGGATTTGTCCTGGGATTTGTCCTGAGATCTTTCCTGGGATTTTTCCGAGCCGCCGCGCATCGACAGGCGCTGGCCATCGAACACCGTGGTCTCGCAATGGCGGTCGCTTTCGGCGAGGCCGGCACAGAGCTTTGCCGCGGCGGCGGCATTGATCAGCGGACCTGCGCCGAGCCGGAGCTGCATGCCGAGGCCGTTCGAGCCTTCCTTGATCATGATGATCGGCCGGAGTGCGGCGATCTCGGGGTTGGACTTGCTCAGTCCACGCCAGAGCGCGCGCAAGCCATCGACCGAATTCGCACCGCCGAGTTCGATCGCAAAGCGCGTCTGCTGAACTGCGATGGCGGTGGCCTCGGCTTCCGTTGCCTCCGCCGGCTTGGCTGATGCCGCTGCGACTTCGGTCGGAGCTGGCGCCGGCTCGGGCTTCTTGTCGGCGGCCTTCTCGCTTTGCTCCGGCTGGATCAGTTTCGACGCGGCGGGATCGGGCGGCGCCATGATCGATTTCTGCTGCACCAACGGAAGAATGGGCACAGTCGATGCCGTCGCCGGCGACTGCGGAACGAGCGAGGCGGCAGCCGCCGTCTGCGGGGGCGGGTTCGACTGATCCTTCGCCGCCTCTTTCGAGGCGTCCTTGCTCGCGTTGTCCTTGGCCTCTTTGCCGGGCGTGGCGCGCGGCTTGTCGACCAGCGAGGCGGCGGTCGATGCGACCGGTGCGACGTCAGGTGCCGGAGGCGCGGGCTGCGCGGCGGCGACGGGCGTCTCTTGCGGCTTGGAGGCTGGCGCCGGCTGCGACGTCGCGCTTTGCTTGGCGATGGCGCCGGTGACGGAGTCGAGCCCTTGCTCGAGCACCGTGACACGCGAATAGAGCCGGTCGCGATCGGTGTTCAGGGTGTCGATCGCGGAGGCGAGGCGCCGGGCTTCGAGCTGGCTTTGCTTGGTCAGCACCTGAATCTGATCGGATTGGCGGACGAGGTCGGCGGAGGCGACCTGGTCGCGCCGCCAGCCGAGCTGGGCCTGGTTGGCCATCACGGCGATCACGACGGCGCCGACAGCGCCGACGCCCCATGAGCCCAGCCGCCACAGCAAACGACGATCGAAAGGGCCTTCCTCGGCCAAAAGTCCGGAGAACAGCCCGCCGGTCTCCTTGTCGCCGAAGGCATCCGCCAGTGGGTCGGAATCCTTTGCCATGAACGTTAAGTGCCCAGCCCTGTCTGGCTTCCCCGAATCAATCAAGGAACATTAACAGGAAAACCCACGCGCACTTGAATTCCGGGCGTTTGCGGGGGTAGCAAGGCAGAAAGCTCAGGTGGCATCGGCGTGTCGCCCGTCGATGTGATGATCGATTCGGCCATATTTGACAGGATTGCGATGACCGTCCGCTCTAGCCTCACGATCGTGCTCGCCGCCGGCGAGGGCACGCGCATGCGATCGAACCTGCCGAAAGTGCTGCATTCCGTCGCCCACCAGTCGTTGCTGGCCCATGTGCTCGGCGCCGCTCCGCAGGGAACCGGTACGGCGCTTGCGGTGGTGATCGGCCCCGACCATCAGGCGGTCGCGGACGAGGCAAGGCGTATCCGCCCCGACGCGCTCATCTTCGTGCAGGCCGAGCGGCTCGGCACGGCGCATGCGGTGCTGGCGGCGCGTGAGGCCATTGCGCGCGGCGTGGATGACATCCTGATCGCCTTCGGCGACACGCCACTGATCTCGGCCGAGACTTTTGCGCGGCTGCGTGCGCCGCTCGCTAGCGGGGCCGCGATCGCCGCGCTCGGCTTCCGCGCCGCGGATCCGTCAGGTTATGGACGCTTCATCGTCGAGGGCGATCGCCTGGTTGCGATCCGCGAGCATGCCGATGCGAGTGCCGAGGAACGCAAGATCGATCTGTGCAATGCCGGCGTGATGGCGATCGACGGCCGCCGTGCGCTCGCGATCCTCGACAGGATCGGCAACGCGAATTCCAAGGGCGAGTTCTATCTGACCGATGCGGTCGGCGTTACCAACGACAATGGATGGGAGTCCGTCGTGATCGAAACAAGCGAGGACGAAGTGCGCGGCATCAACACCAAGGCCCAGCTTGCGGAAGCGGAAGGCGTGATGCAGGCGCGGCTGCGCAGGGCTGCAATGGAGGCGGGCGTCACGCTGATCGCCCCCGAAACGGTCTTCCTCGCCGCCGATACCGTGTTCGGCAAGGACGTCACCATCGAGCCGTTTGTGGTGATCGGCCCCGGCGTGTCGATCGCCGACGGCACCGTCATTCATTCCTTCTCGCATATCGTCGGGACCGCGCTCGGCAAGAAGGTGTCGATCGGACCCTATGCGCGGCTCAGGCCCGGCACGTCGCTCGGCGACGGTGCGCGGATCGGCAATTTCGTGGAGACCAAGGCGGCGACGCTCGAGGCCGGCGTCAAGGTCAACCATCTCTCCTACATTGGAGACGCCACCGTCGGTGCCAATTCCAACATCGGCGCCGGCACCATCACCTGCAACTACGATGGCTTCAAGAAGCACAAGACGGTGATCGGGCAGGGCGCCTTCGTCGGTACCAATTCCTCGCTGGTCGCGCCGGTGAAGATCGGCAACGGCGCCTATATCGGCTCGGGTTCTGTGATCACGCGCGATGTGCCCGACGACGCGATGGCGCTCGAGCGCAGCCAGCAGACCATCCGCGAAGGCGGCGCGGCGCGCTACCGCGAGATGAAGACGGGCGGCAAGAAAACTGAGAAGTAGTCGGGGAAATGAGCGCTGATTGCCGTGTCCCCGCGCTTTGTTCGTGATCTCGTCAGTTTTCTGATTGACACATTCGTCACGGGGATTGGGCGAGTTCTGCTGTGGGAAATCAACGAGTACGAACCGCCAGCGATTGTAGCTCTCGTCATCGGGCTGACGTTCTGGGCGCTCCTCATTTTCCTCGTGTGGGCCGCGCTGATGGGGTGGTGAGGTCTGCCGTTATTCGTCGTCGGCGAATTCGGAGAAGATGGCGCGCGTCAGGCGCCAGCCGCGCGGCTTGGCGCGTTTGACCGGCTCGCCTTCAGGATGCTTGATGAAAACGGGCTTGCTTTCCTTGCCGCGCTGAGGCGGCGGCCAATGCGCAAGGTGCGTGCCGGAGGTCTCACTGGCGCGGATATACAGCGATGACAGACCCTTGCGGTCGGACGTGGTGGCTTTCATGGCCTTGATCTCCCGGGCGGGAATCGTTGGCCAAACTTGTTGACATCGGGTTAATGCGCGCGGTTAAAGGCCGACTAAATCGACGCAGGCGAAGCTCAGGTTGCGGTCCACGCTGTCTCAATCCGCAATAATTATTGAGTATCTGGTTCCCTCTGAATTTCGCTAAAAACCGAGCGCGTCGTTTAGGCGATTTTTCGACGATTTGGGGGATATTGATCCGCATGTGCGGGATTGTCGGCATTCTCGGGCGCGAGCCGGTTGCAGAGCAATTGGTGGATTCGCTCAAACGTCTCGAATATCGCGGCTATGATTCCGCGGGTGTCGCCACTCTCGAAGGCAAGCACCTGGCGCGCCGCCGCGCCGAGGGCAAGCTGAAGAATTTGGAGAAGCGGCTGGAAGCCGAGCCGCTGAAGGGGACGACCGGCATCGGTCACACCCGCTGGGCCACGCACGGCAAGCCGACCGTCAACAACGCCCATCCGCATGCGACCGATCGCGTTGCGGTCGTGCATAACGGCATCATCGAGAATTTCCGTGAGCTGCGCGAGGAGCTCGAGAAGAAGGGCACGGTGTTCCACACCGAGACCGACACCGAGATCGTGCTGCACCTCGTCGACGATCTTCTGACGCGCGGAAACAAACCGGTGGAAGCGGTCAAGCTGACGCTGGCGCGCTTGCGCGGCGCCTTCGCGCTCGGCTTCATCTTCGCCGGCGACGACGACCTCATGATCGGCGCCCGCAACGGACCGCCACTCGCGATCGGCTATGGCGACGGCGAGATGTATCTCGGCTCGGACGCCATCGCGCTCGGCCCGTTCACCGACACGATCAGCTATCTCGAGGATGGCGACTGGGTGGTGCTGACCCGCAAGGGCGCCAACATCTTCGACAAGGACGGCCAGTCCGTCGAACGCGACAAGATCAGGCACGCCGCCTCGACCTCGCTGGTCGACAAGGCGAACTACCGCCACTTCATGGCGAAGGAAATCCACGAGCAGCCGGAAGTGGTCGGCCATACGCTGGCGCGCTATGTCGACATGGCGACCGAGCGGGTCTCGCTGCCGGTCAAGCTGCCGTTCGATTTCAAGGACATCCAGCGCATCAACATCACGGCCTGCGGCACCGCGAGTTACGCCGGTATCGTCGCCAAATACTGGTTCGAGCGCTTTGCGCGCCTGCCGGTCGAGGTCGATGTTGCCTCCGAATTCCGCTACCGCGAAGCGCCGCTGCGCAAGGGCGATCTAGCGATCTTCATCTCGCAATCCGGCGAGACCGCCGACACGCTGGCGGCGCTGCGCTACGCCAAGGCGGAGGGCGCGCACACGATCGGCGTCGTCAACGTGCCGACCTCGACGATCGCGCGCGAAAGCGAGACCGTGCTGCAGACGTTGGCCGGCCCCGAGATCGGCGTCGCCTCGACCAAGGCCTTCACCTGCCAGCTCATGGTGCTGGCAAATCTGGCTATCGCGGCCGGCAAGGCGAGAGGCGTATTGTCCGATGAGGACGAGACCAAGCTCGTTCACGGCCTCGTCGAGATTCCGCGTCTGATGTCGGATGCGCTCACCACCGAGGTTCAGATCGAGAAGCTCGCGCACCGGATCGCAAAATCCCGCGACGTGCTCTATCTCGGTCGCGGCACCAGCTTTCCGCTGGCGCTCGAAGGCGCGCTGAAGCTGAAGGAAATCTCCTACATCCACGCCGAGGGCTATGCCGCCGGCGAGCTCAAGCACGGCCCGATCGCGCTGATCGACGAGACCATGCCTGTCGTCGTGATCGCGCCCTATGACCGCGTGTTCGAGAAGACCGTCTCCAACATGCAGGAGGTCGCGGCCCGCGGCGGCAACATCATCCTGATGACCGACGCCAAAGGCGCTGCGGAGGCGACGGTGAATTCGCTCGTCACCATCGTCCTGCCCGACATGGCCGCGGCCTTCACGCCGATGGTCTACGCCGTTCCGGTCCAACTGCTCGCCTATCACACGGCGGTCGTGATGGGCACCGACGTCGATCAGCCGCGCAATCTCGCGAAATCCGTGACAGTGGAATAGGCAGAAGGGATTCAAGTCGCGCTCTTCCAAAACCTGCTAGAAGCCCCTAGCTTGGACGAAGCGACCGACCTGGAACCCGAATGACCACCCGCGACGACGCGCCAGCGCCTCTTGATCCTGCCCCGGAACCGCATACCGGCCTGATGGGCCGGTTTCGCAATTATTTCCTGACTGGGCTGATCGTCACCGGTCCGATTGCGATCACGCTGTATCTGGTCTGGTGGTTCGTCACCTGGGTCGACGGCGTGGTGCGGCCATTCGTGCCGCTGGCCTATCGGCCGGAAACCTATCTGCCTTACGGCGTTCCCGGCTGGGGACTGATTGTCGCATTCTTCACGCTGACGCTGGTCGGCTTCCTCGCGGCGAACCTGATCGGCCGCACGCTGGTCGATGTCGGCGAGACTTTCCTCGGCCGGATCCCGGCGGTGCGCGCAATCTATCGCGGCCTGAAGCAGGTGTTCGAGACGTTGTTCTCGGGCAAGGGTTCGAGCTTCCGCAAGGTGGGCCTCGTCGAGTTTCCTTCGCCCGGCATGTGGTCGATCGTGCTGATCTCCCAATCGCCGAACGAAGAGGTTTCACGCAGCCTGCCGGGGCAGGAGGAACATGTCTCGGTGTTTCTGCCGTGCTCACCGAACCCGACCACCGGATTCTTCTTTTACGTGCCCAAGAGCAAGATCATCGAGGTCGATCTCACTGCCGAGGATGCCGCAACGCTGATCATGTCGGCCGGCGTGGTGCAGCCCGGCTCGGCCCCGGACCCGAAGAAGGCCGCCGCGCTCGCGGGCATGGCCAATGCCGCGCGCATTGCCAATGCCTCCACGCTCCAGCCCGAGCCTGCGAAGGCGGAGTAGGGCTATTCCCCGGCGGGATAGCCTGCGGTCACGCAGGCGTTTGCGTCCTCTGCTATTGTTCCAGTCGGACCGAGCGTCACGCTTGGAAGTCGAACTGGAGTGCCTCGATGTCAAAGACCATTGCGATCCTCGCGCCCGGTGCCATGGGCAGCGCGGTGGCCCGTCGCCTGAGCGAGAACGGCGCGCGCGTGCTGACATCTTTGAAGGGACGCAGCGAGGCGACGCAGCAGCGCGCGGCGGATGCCGGCATGATCGGCGCCGAGGACGATGCGATCGCGGGTGCCGATATCATTCTCTCGATCGTGCCGCCGGGCGAGGCGGAGGCACTGGCGGAGCGACTGGCCGGCCTGATCGTGAAGCGGGCGAAGAAGCCGGTCGTGGTCGACTGCAACGCCGTCAACGTCGACACGGTGAGGCGGATCGAAGAGATCATCGGCTCGGCGCAGGCGCCCTTCGTCGACGGCGGCATCATCGGCTTCCCGCCGCAGCCGGGCGGCAAGAGTCCGGCCTTCTACATGTCCGGCGAGCACGCCAAGGATCTCGCCGATCTCAGGGATTTCGGGCTCGACATCCGCATCGTCGAAGGTCCGGTGGGTGCCGCCTCTGCGCTCAAGATGTCCTATGCCGGCATCGTCAAGGGTCTCGCCGGCATCGGCTCGGCCATGGTGGTCGCGGCGACCAAGGCGGGAGCCGCGGACGCGCTCCGCGACGAGCTCGCGCTCAGCCAGCCCGCAATCCTGGCGCGGCTCGAGGTCGCACTGCCGGACATGATCCCCAAGGCCTATCGTTGGGTCGCCGAGATGCAGGAGATATCAGGCTTCCTCGGGCCCGATCATCCGGCAAGCCAGATCTACGAAGGTTTTGCCAAATGGTTCGAGCATCTCGCCGCTGACGCGAAGGGAGAGGCGGTCGATGTGGCGCTGCTGAAGGCGTTCGCGGCCAGTGTCGCGAAGAAGAAGGCCTGATGATCAGGCTTTCGGGCCCGAAGCGTCAGACCAGTTGACCATTACCGCGTCCAGGCGATCGCGATCCCGTGAGCTGACTTCATGTGTCCTGAGGGACCGAGCATCCCGCGCATCACGACGTGCATGATGCAGCATAAATCGGAGCTCAGCCCGGGATGCCGCGCGATCGTGGATCGCGACACCGCGCCGCCGCAGCAGGCGGTCAAGACGGACCCCGATCTGGAGTAAGAGTCGCCACAAAATCCGTGATGTCCCGGTCGCTTCCCAGGCGCACGACTGGGACCTGGGCGCCATATTTTAACCGTTCCGCCTCGATGACCGGCGCACGTTCGGTGCCATATCGCCAGGCCTCGCGCATCAATTTCCAGTCGAACTGCTCCGGGCATCCCTTCGGCAAATCGGGCCTCATCGCGTCGCGATCGACAGCCGAGCGCCGGAGAATGCGCCACTGGCACAGCCAGCGCGGGCGGTCGATGACGACCAGAAGCTCGGCACGCGCGAGCGTGAGATCGAAGGCCAGTCCTGAGAAGCTGCCATCGACGACCCATGCATCGGCCGCGATCGCTTCACTGACGCGGAGGCGAAAGCCTGCCGTTTCGGATGGTTTCCATCCCGGCCGCCAATAGAGCACGTCGAGATGGATGACCGGCAGCCCGAGCTTTCTCCCGAGCTTGAGCGCAAGAGCAGTCTTTCCACTTCCCTGGCTGCCAACGACGATGATCCGGCGCATAATGCGAGGGTTTCACGAAATTTGCCGCATTGAAAGATAGTCGCGCGGGCCGAACTGATCGAGGCGTGGAGAGTCCATCCACGTCGTCAACGCGAGCGGCATCTGCTATTGTTTTACGGACGCAGGATTTCTGCGATGGGAGTTCGAATGCGGGTTTTGGTGATCGGCGCGGGCGCGCTCGGGGGGTATTACGGCGCTTGCGTCGCGCGGGCAGGTGGCGACGTGACGTTTCTGGTTCGCGCGAAACGAGCCGAGCAATTGCGCCGGGATGGATTGCGGATCGTGAGCCCGCATGGCGACTTTGCCGTGCAGCCGAAGATCGTCGAGGCCAGCGATCTCAAGGCGCCCTACGATGTCGTGCTCGTCGGCGTGAAAGCCTACTCGCTCGACGACGCAATGAGCCAGTTCGCCCCCGCCGTCGGCACCAACACCATGGTTCTGCCGATCCTGAACGGGTTGAAACATATCGACGCTCTGACCGCGCGGTTCGGCGCGGCGTGCGTCCTCGGTGGCTTGGCCAATGTCAGCGCCGGGCTCGATGCGGATGGCCGTGTCGTTCAGTTCATGGCCAATCAGACCATCGTCTTCGGCGAGACCAAGGGGGCGCTGAGTGAGCGCACGCTGGCTTTGGAGAATCTGTTCAACGTCCCCGGGATCGACGTGCGCGCCAGCGAAGCGATCATGCAGGACATGTGGGAAAAGTTCGTCCAGCTCTCGACGCTCGCCGGCGTCACCTGCCTGATGCGCGCAAGCATCGGCGACATCCTGGCCGTTCCGAACGGCGAGCAATCAATCTTCCGCTTGTTCGCGGAATGCTGCACAGTTGCGACCGCTTCGGGTTTTGAGCCGCGGGCCCCGTTCGTCGAGTTCGACCGAAAACTGTTCACGACCCTGGACTCGCCGCTCAAGGCCTCGATGCTGCGCGACATCGAGCGCGGCTCGATGACCGAGTCCGAGCATATCCTGGGTGATATGGCCAACCGGGCACGGTCGCTTGGCATCGAAACGCCGCTGCTGGATCTGGCACGGGCGCATGTTGCGGCTTATGAAGTCGGGCGCCGGAGAGCCGCGAGCTAGCCAGCCCCGATCAAGGGGATCGCCTCGTCCCGCTCGTAGAGATACAGCAGGCACCTTAGCGCCTCGCCGCGCTCGCCTTTCAGCTTCGGGTCGTCCTTCATGATGCGTAGCGCTTCGTCGCGGGCCTGCGTGATGAGTTGGCCGTGCACTTCCGAGCGCGCGATGCGGTAGCCTGGCAGGCCGCTCTGGCGCACCCCGAGCACGTCGCCTTCACCGCGCAGCTTCAGATCCTCCTCGGCGATGCGAAAGCCGTCGGTGGTCTCGCGGATCACCTTCAGCCGCGCCTTCGACATCTCGCCGAGCGGCTCGCTGTAGAGCAGGATGCAGGTCGAGGCCTCCGAGCCGCGGCCGATGCGGCCGCGGAGCTGATGCAGCTGCGCGAGGCCAAAGCGCTCGGCATTCTCGATCACCATGATGGTCGCGGCCGGCACGTCGACACCAACCTCGACGACGGTGGTCGCAACCAGAAGGCCGATCTCGTGGGCCGCGAACTGCCCCATGACACGGTCTTTCTCGATGCCTTTCATCTGGCCATGGACCAAACCGACACGATCTCCAAAGCGCTTTTGCAGGCTCTCGAAACGCTTGGTCGCATTGGTGAGGTGCTCGGTGCCTTCGGCCTCGGATTCCTCGACCAGCGGGCAGATCCAGTACACCAGCTTGCCGGACTCCAGCGCGCGGCCGACGCCGTCCATGACCTCACCGAGCCGGCTCATGGCGACGGCACGGGTGTCGATCGGCTGGCGGCCGGCGGGTTTTTCGCGGAGCTCGCTAATATCCATGTCACCGAAATAGGTGAGCACCAGCGTGCGCGGGATCGGCGTGGCGCTCAGCACGAGAACATCGACCGCTTCCCCCTTCGACGTCAGCGCCAGCCGCTCGCGCACGCCGAAGCGGTGCTGCTCGTCGACGATGGCGAGCGCAAGATCGCTAAAGAGCACGTCGTCCTGGATCAGCGCATGGGTGCCGACGAGCAGGTCGATCTCGCCCTCGGCAAGCTGCGCGATGATCTCGCGCCGCTCCTTGCCCTTTTCGCGGCCGGTGAGGATCGCAACCCGCATGCCGGCGCGCTCGGCGAGCGGCACGATGGTCTTGATGTGCTGGCGCGCCAGGATCTCGGTCGGGGCCATCAGCGCGGCCTGCTTGCCGACTTCGGCGACGGCCGCAGCCGCCAGCAGCGCCACCACCGTCTTCCCGGAGCCGACATCGCCCTGGAGCAGGCGCAGCATGCGCACCGGCTGCTTCAGGTCGTCGGCGATGGCCGCCGCAGCGTTGCGCTGGGAGGGTGTCAACGCATAGGGCAGGGCGTCGATGATCTTGTTGCGCAAGTGCCCGTCGCCTGCGTTGCGCACGCCGGCAGGCCGCCGCAGCTGCGCGCGGATCAAAGCGAGCGCGAGCTGGCCGGCCAGCAACTCGTCGAAGGCCAGGCGCGACCAGAAACGCTGGTCGGGCAGGATGTCCGTGAGTTCGACCGGCTGGTGCACGCGATTGAGTGCTTCCGCAACAGGCGGAAAATCGCAGCGGCGCAGCACCTCCGGGCTGATCCATTCGGGCAGCGCAGGCAGCTTGAGCAGCGCCTGCGCGATTGCGCGGCGGAGCGAGCCGAGCGCGAGACCCTCGGTGAGCGGATAGACGGGATCGATCCCCGAGAGCTTCGAGATCGCTTCCTCGTCCAGCACGCGGTCGGGATGCACGATCTGCGGGATGCCGTCATACATCTGCAACGTGCCGGAAACGAAGCGCTTCTCGCCCACGGGCAGCAGCTTCTCGACATAGCCGGGCTTGGCGCGAAAGAACGTCAGCACGACATCGCCGGTATCGTCGCTGGCATAGACCAAATACGGCGCGCGCACATTGCGCGGCGGAGGCGGGCGGTGACGATCGACGGTGACCTCCAGCGTCACCATGGCTCCCTGGACGGCGTCGCGGATCTTCGGCCGGGCCCGGCGGTCGATCACCTGGCTCGGCAGATGCAAGAGCAGGTCGACCAGCCGCGGCGTCTCGCTCCGGCTGAGCAGATATTGCAGCAGCTTGTCCTGCTTCGGACCGACGCCGGGCAGGCTGGTCACGGGAGCAAACAGCGGATTGAGCAGGCTGGGGCGCATGAGGGCGAATCTAGGATCGTTTCGGCCCGTCATGCCCGGCTTTATGCCGGGCATCCACGTCTTTTTTCGTGGCGCCTCCGGCGGGTGCCGCCATGCCAAATCGAGGGCTGACACCGGCAGTTCCAGTGGCTATATCACGGCGGCCCGGCACGTCCGGGCTTTCGGCGTTTGACTGGATTTGAGACATGACGGGAACGACACGATCGAGCAGCGGCCTGGATGATCGCCGCAAGCGGCTTCTATTCCGCTGCTGGCACCGCGGCACGCGCGAGATGGACCTGATCCTCGGCCGCTTCGCGGATGCCGAGATTGGCAACCTCTCGGACGCTGAGTTGACCGAGCTCGAGACCCTGCTCGAGGTCAACGATCCAGATCTCTATGCCGCCATCACGGGTGACAAGCTGCTGCCAGCCGAGGTCACCGGCGCGCTGTTCGCCCGCATCAAGGCCTATCCGATCGCGGACCGCCAGTCGTGAAGCAAGGGATGAAATCTCCGGCCGAGCTGCTCACGCCCGGCCGCGCGCTGACGCTTGCCAATGTCGCCGAGGGCGCCGAAGGCCTCATCGTCTCAGATCTGGCGCGCGCGATCGCGGCGCGGCCGAAGAAGCCGGCTGTCAGCCTCGCGGTGGTCTGCCGCGACGGCGGGCGCATGCAGCAGCTCGAACGCGCGCTGCAATTCTTCGCGCCTGATCTGCCGGTGCTGACTTTTCCGGCCTGGGACTGCCAGCCCTATGACCGGGTCTCGCCGCATGGCGGCATTTTGGCGCAACGCCTGACCACGCTGGCGCGGCTTGCGGCGCTCACCGGCAGCGACAAGCCGCTGATCGTGCTGACAACCGTGAATGCCGTTGTGCAGCGCGTGCCCGCACGCGAACTCGTTGCGGCGCAGGCGCTCTCGGTCGCACCCGGCAACGTGGTGCCGATGGACACCATCGTCGCCTGGCTCGAGCATAATGGTTACAACCGCTCGTCCACCGTACGCGAGCCCGGCGAATACGCCGTGCGCGGCGGCATTTTGGACCTGTTTCCGGCCGGCCTGGAGCAGCCCGTCCGCTTTGACTTCTTCGGCGACAGCCTGGAATCGATCCGCTCCTTCGATGCCGAGACCCAGCGCACGCTGCTCGACATGCGTTCGCTCGATCTGGTGCCGATCTCGGAATTCCAGCTCGTCACCGATACGATCCGCCGTTTCCGCATGGGCTATGTCGCCGAATTCGGCGCGCCCGAGCGCGACGATGCGCTCTACGAGGCCGTCAGCGAAGGCCGCCGCCATCCCGGCATGGAGCACTGGCTGCCGCTGTTCCAGGACCGGATGGACACGCTGTTCGATTACCTGCAAGGCGCCGCCGTCGCGATCGAGCCGCAGGCCGAGGACGCCATCCGCGAGCGCTTCAAGCAGATCCAGGACTATTACGAGGCCCGCCGCGATGCGATGGAGCATCCGGGTGGCGGCGCCATCTACAAGCCGCTGCCGCCCGACCGGCTCTATCTGACTGAGGAGGAGTGGAGCAAGCGCGAACGCGACATCCCGCTGGCGCGGCTGACGGCATTCTCGGTGCCGACCGACGGCACCAGCGTCGTCGACGCTGGCGCGCGCAAAGGCCGCGATTTTGCGCCGGAGCGTAACGACTCCACGGTCAACGTGTTCGAGTCTGTCGTCAGCCACGTCATGGCCCTGCAGTCTAGCCGCAAGAAGGTTGTGATCGCGCTGTGGAGCGAAGGCTCGCGCGACCGCATGACCTCGATGCTGCGCGACCACAAGCTGACGCACACCACCAGCGTCAACACTTGGCGCACGGTGCAGGCAACCCCGCGCAACGAGACCATGCTCGCCGTGCTTGGCCTCGAGAGCGGTTTCGAGACCGACGAGATCGCTGTCATCAGCGAGCAGGACATTCTCGGCGACCGCCTGGTGCGGCCGCGCAAGGCGAGCCGCAAGCTCGACAATTTCATTTCTGAGGTCACGAGCCTCACCGCCGGCGACATCGTCGTCCACGTCGATCATGGTATCGGCCGCTTCATTGGCCTTCAAACGCTGGACGTCGCCGGCGCGCCGCATGACTGTCTCGAGCTGCATTATGCTGCCGAGACGAAGCTGTTCCTGCCAGTCGAGAACATCGAACTCTTGTCGCGCTACGGCTCCGACCAGACCACGGTCGAGCTCGATCGCCTCGGCGGCTCCGGCTGGCAGACGCGCAAGGCCAAACTAAAGAACCGCATCCGCGAGATCGCGGGCGAGCTGATCAAGATCGCCGCCGCGCGCCATCTGCATGAGGCGCCGAAGCTGCCGGTGCAGCAGGGCCTCTATGACGAGTTCTGCGCGCGCTTCCCCTATGACGAGACCGAGGACCAGTTAGGGGCCATCGAGTCCACGCTGAAGGATCTCGAGCTCGGCCGCCCCATGGACCGGCTGATCTGCGGCGATGTCGGCTTCGGCAAGACCGAGGTGGCGCTCCGCGCCGCGTTTGCCGTCGCGCTCGAAGGCAAGCAGGTCGCCGTCGTGGTGCCGACCACGCTGCTGGCGCGCCAGCACGCCAAAACCTTCACCGAGCGCTTCAAGGGCTTTCCTGTGAACGTGGCGCAGGCCTCGCGCCTGATCCCGACCAAGGAGCTGAACCAGGTCAAGAAGGGCATCGCCGACGGCTCGATCGATATCGTCGTCGGCACGCACGCGCTGCTCGGCAAGGCCATCAAGTTCCGCGATCTCGGCCTCGTCATCGTCGACGAGGAGCAGCACTTTGGCGTCACTCACAAGGAGCGGCTGAAGGCGCTGCGGTCCGAGGTGCACGTGCTGACGCTGTCGGCAACTCCGATCCCGCGCACATTGCAGCTGGCGCTGACCGGCGTGCGCGAGCTCTCGATCATTGCCTCGCCGCCGGTCGATCGCCTCGCGGTCCGCACCTTCGTCGCTCCGCACGATCCGCTGATGATCCGCGAGGCGCTGCTGCGCGAGCGCTATCGCGGCGGCCAGGCGTTTTACGTCGTGCCGCGCATCGACGACCTCGCCGAGGTCAAGGATTTCCTCGACAAGAACGTGCCGGAGATGAAGGTCGCGGTCGCGCATGGCCAGATGCCGCCGGCGGTGATCGAAGACATCATGACCGCTTTCTACGACGGCAAGTTCGACATCCTGCTGTCGACCACGATCGTAGAATCCGGTCTCGACATCCCCAACGCCAACACGCTGATCGTGCATCGCGCCGACATGTTCGGCCTTGCCCAGCTCTATCAGCTGCGCGGCCGCGTCGGCCGTTCCAAGCTGCGCGCCTATGCGCTGTTCACGCTGCCGTCGCAGCAGAAGATCACGGCGCAGGCCGAGCGCCGGCTCACCGTGCTGCAATCGCTGGAGACGCTGGGCGCGGGCTTCCAGCTCGCCTCGCACGACCTCGATATCAGAGGTGCCGGCAACCTGCTTGGCGAAGAGCAGTCCGGCCACATCAAGGAGGTCGGCTTCGAGCTCTACCAGTCGATGCTGGAGGAGGCGATCGTCAACCTCAAGGCTGGCGTGTCCGAGCCCGCCGCCGACCGCTGGTCGCCGACCATCACCATCGGCATGCCTGTGCTCATTCCGGAGGATTATGTCAGCGATCTCTCGGTGCGGCTGTCGCTCTACCGGCGGCTCGCCGATCTCGACAGCGAGGAGGAGATCGAGAATTTTGGCGCCGAGATGCGCGATCGTTTCGGCGTGCTGCCCGACGAGGTGCGCTATCTCTTCAAGGTCGCCGCCATCAAGGCGTTCTGCCGCCAGGCCAATGTCGAGAAGATCGATGCTGGCCCGAAGGGCGCCGTCATCACCTTCCGCGACAATTCGTTTGCTCACCCTGATCGCCTGGTGTCGTTCATCAGGAGCCACGGTCAGGCCGCCAAGGTGCGGCCCGACATGAAGGTGGTGTTCCTGCAGAACTGGGAGACGCCGGAAGAGCGCCTCGCCGGCACCACCGAGATCATGCGGCAATTGGCGCAGCTCGCGAAGAGCAAGAAGGCGGCGTAGAGTCCGTAGTATTGCGGAGGCGGCGCACCACGATACAGGCTGCGCCGTGCCAAGGTCTGAAAACAGCGACATATCGGCACTTGCGGAATGACGAAGCAGCCGCCAGATTCCGAATTCACTAACTGAGTCCTGCGTACCGTATCCGTCGATCCGCGACTGGTTTACCGGCCGCGGTTTTTTTTACCGGTTTGCGGGTTGGCCCGCACGTCGAAACAGGTGAGGTCGCGCGCGTGTCTATCAATACCGGTTCTAGCCAGGAATCAGAGCAGAACTCGGAGCACGACCACGACGATGTCATGTATCCGCAGGTCCTCCCGTTCGTGTTGATCCATGCGGGATGCCTCGCGGCTATCTGGTCTGGCGTCACGTGGCAAGCGGCCGCGATGTGCGCCGCCCTGTATGGGTTGCGCATGTTCGGGATCACCGGCGGATACCATCGGTACTTCTCGCATCGATCCTACGCGACGAGCCGGGTGTTTCAGTTCATCCTGGCCTTCCTCGCGCAGAGCAGCGCTCAGAAGAGCGTGCTTTGGTGGGCTGCCAAGCACCGCCATCATCATCTTCACTCGGATACGGTGCACGATGTGCACTCACCCCGGCACAAGGGTTTTGTGTTCAGCCATGTCGGCTGGATCTTTTACCGGCAACATGATGCGACTGACCTCGTGAAAGTCGCGGATCTGGCGTCGTATCCCGAGTTGATGTGGCTGCACCGGCTGGAGCTGTTGCCTTCAGTCGTGCTCGCCGCACTGTGCTTCCTTGTTGCCGGATGGTCGGGGCTTGTGGTCGGATTCCTCTGGAGCACCGTGCTGCTCTATCACGCCACGTTCTGCATCAACTCGCTCGCACACGTGCACGGGCGCAAGCGGTACGTGACCGGCGATGACTCCCGCAACAATTGGCTGCTTGCTTTGCTGACGATGGGCGAGGGCTGGCACAACAACCATCATGCCTATCAGGCCAGTGCGCGGCAGGGTTTCCACTGGTATGAGATTGACCTCACTTATTACGTGCTGGTGGCGTTGTCCTGGCTCGGCATTGTCAGGGATATGAAGATGCCGCCCAAGCAGGTTCTGCGCAACGAGCATCGGTTGGGATCACGGGTGGTCAAGCAGGCGGCCGAGCAGCTCGCCGCCCGCTTCAACCCCGAGCACATCGCGCATGCCATCAGAACGTCGATCCACGAGACCGAATTGTCGGTCCGGGACACGCTCAGTCAGTTGCAGCACCACGCCGATTTGCGCCTGTCCAGCATGCCGACCCGCGACCAGTTGCTGGCCGAAGCGCAGCGCATGTTCGCCAAGACGATATCGCTGGACGACATTGTCGACCGCGCCTACGAGCTCCTGAATGATTCCGTCGGTTTTCTCCTGGCCGCTCCTGCGCCCGCCCTGGCGACCAACGCGAAATCCAAGGGGCGCGTTTAGCGCGCGGTTATTTCTTCTGGAGGCGTGGCGCGCGGATGGCTAGGACGCGGCGCGCGATGCATCGGCCGACAGCCGTCCGAGCAGCGACCTCGCTGTATCCGACGGCGACAGCGAGTCCACTGACACCACGGGATCGCTGCGCATCTCGTGCTTGCCGTTCGATGTGTGTTTCATTACCGCCGACAAGCGGCGGGCGATCATGTGCGCCGTGCGGAAGTCGGTCTCGGCGAACACCACGATGACAGAGCCGTCCTTCTGCGCCGCGCCAAAGTCCATCTGCCGCATCAGGCGGCTGAGGATGCGCGCGGCATCGAGTTGCGCGCGGGGATTACCGGGGTCGAAGGCGAAGCGTGCTACCGACAGGCCGCCGCCACGGACGAGCGTCTGCTCCACTGCCTTGGCGAAGTCGCGCGCAAAAGCTTCCACCGTCAAGAGACCGCTACGCGGATCGAGCCAGCCGCCGGCGTCGATCGAGCGCAGCGTGCGGCTCAGTTGCGCCTCCATGGCGTGCTGGCGGATCAACGGCAGTGCGTTGGCGGCGACCTTGGTGGGCTCGCCGGGGATCAGCTCGAGATTGGGCAAGTCATAGCTCTGCGTGAGCTGATGCGCGGTGACGACCACAGGCAGGTTGCGGAAACGCGTATCCTCCGCGAGCACCGTGAGAAAGGCGTCGGTGACGCGCGGGGTGAAACCGTCAGACAGAACGACACCGTCGATATCGCGTGTATTGAGATGCTTGGCGGCGGCCTCGATCGAAAGCGCGCCGACGACGCCGGTGCGCTCGCCGAGCGCGACCGACAGCGCAGGGTAGGCGGCGCCGCGGCCGATCAAGAGCACGATGGCATCGCGCACGGGATCGGCGTCCGGCAGAGCGACCTTCACCTCCGGCAGGCGGCGCAGCACGGTGGCATGCAGCGTGCGGATGCGGATCGCGGCGCGCAGGCGCGCGATCAGGCGTTCGGCGGCATTGCCGCGTGTGGCGAAAGGCAGCGCGTTGTGGGGCAGCGTTGCTTGCGCATCCAGCGCGACCAGCGGCAGATAAAGCGGCTGATCCGCGATCTTCTTCGCGAGCAGGGGCATGTACGGCTCGTGTCCGCCAGACATCGCCGCAAGGACGGCGGCCGGCTGCACCTCTTCGACGGCGCGCGACGCGCTCGCCCAATCGCTGTCGACGACGGGAAAGAGACGGGCCTCGTCCAGCGCCGCAAGGAAGGCTGGGCGCTCGGAATTGGACACAAAGAGGATCGGGCCCGCCTGGGACATCAGGATACTCTGATCACGCAATCGATGCTGCGCAATCTAGTCCGGCCGCCTTAATGCAGCGTCAATGTATCAGGCAAAACTGCGCTCAAACCGGGCCGGAGCGGTCGCGAAAAGCCTCAACCATCAGGGGGTTAAGACCGAGTTCGCTGAGCGCCTCGCGGGCGCGGGCATTGTCCTGGGCCCGGCCCGCCAACCGATGGCCCGAGAGCCGGTCGGGCAGGGCCGTCAGCAGCGCGCCCTGGCCGAGCCGGCGCGCCCATTCCTGCAGGTCGTTGGAGAGGAAGCGATAGCCGCCGACGGCCATGATGCCGGATGGCGGCGCAGTGATGCAGATTGCACCGCTGGCGCGGTCGATCCGGGCGGCATAGCCGGTGTCGACATAGTCGCGTGGCGGCTGGGCCGTCAGCGTCTCGCCGACCGGCTGCGGCGGCGCGTAGGCCGCGATCGGCACCATCGGGCCGCGCAGGCCGAGCGTGCCCTTCGGCGTCAGCAGGATCTCGCCGGCGATCGAGGAGCTGGACTGCTCACGTGGAGCGCCGTGCGGGCCGGGCATCACCGCGACAGGCACGCCGTCCTCGCCGCGCCTGGCGCCGAACAGACCGGCCTCGCCGAACAGGTAGACGTCCGTGAGCGGCGCATGCGGCGCGATCCAGGCTTCGCTCGCCGCCACCTGCTCCGGCGCGCGCCAGAGCCCGATGACATTGCGCAAGGTCGGCATCCGCGCCGCCAGACCGGAATCGCCGAGGCGCAGGGCGAGCTGGGCCGGCGCGATCAGCACGTCGCAGGCGTGCTCGTTGATCTGCTGCTCCAGCACCTCGCTCTCGAACGGATGATGCAGCGCAAGCGTGCCGCCGCACAACAGCCACGCCGCGAGCGAGGAGGCGAGGCCCGCGAACGACATCGGTGTGAACGCCGACATCACCGTGGCGCCCTGCTGGATGTCGGCTTCCAGCGACATCGCGAGCCCGCCCGCGATCAGGCTGAAATGCGGCCGCGGCACCGGGCGGAAACCTTCCGCCGTGACGTCGAAGGAGATCATCGCCGCCTTGCGGCCGTCCTGGATCACGGCGCGCGTGGTGCCGGGCGGGCGTGCCAGCACCTCGTCGAGCGAACCCATGCCTTCGGGCAAATCGGTGCCGAAGCCGAACACGTGGTGGATCGAGAAGGCCTCGGCGGCTGCGTGCATCGCGAGGTCGGCGTAGCTGACACTGTCGACCTTGCTCATGGTGACGATGGCGCGGGCCGCGGTGCGGTTGAGCGCGGCCGCCAGTTCCGCCTGTCGCCACAGTAGCGGCAGCACGGCCACGACCAGGCCGGCGCGATGGGCGGCCAGCACCGTCAGCACGAACTCGATGGTCGAGGGCAACTGGATCGCGATCACCGAATTGGCCGGTAGGCCCGATTCGACGAAATGCGCCGACAGCGCCTCGATGGCGGTGTCCGCCTCGGCGTAGGTCAGCCGCCGCGGCTGGTGGCCGGTGATGCGGGATTTGTTGAGAGGGTCGAGCAAAGCGGGCGCGTGCGGCTGCCGCATCAGCGTCCGCTGGAACAGCGTGTCGAGCGTCGGCGATACGGCTGGCTGGTTCACGGCGTCACTTCGCTGGACTGGCTTGAGGCTCACCCTTCGACCACCAAGTCTCCGGCAAATAGCCTGAGAGCGCAGTGGCCTGTGGTTGTTCTATCCGATTCCAGCGCGCGATCCATTGCTCGGATACGTTAAACAAGGGGATTGTGTAGAAGCCCGCCATCAAGGCGCGGTCGAGCGCCCGCACCGCATCGACGAAATCCGTATGATCACGGGCCTCCAGCAGGGCCTTGATCATGGCATCGACCGCGGGATCCCTCGCGCCCATATAGTTTCGGGTCCCCGGATTGTCGGCCGCCGCGCTGCCCCAATAGAAGTACTGCTCGTTGCCGGGCGACAGCGACTGATCCCAGCGGTTCTGGATCATGTCGAACTCGTAGGACAGCCGGCGCTGGTCGAACTGCACCGGATCGACCGCGCGCACGCTCACATCGATGCCGGCGCGCTTGAGGTCGCGCTGGAACGCGAGCGCGATGCGTTCCTGGTCGCGGGTCGTCACCAGCATCTCGAAGGTGAAAGGCGCTTTTGTCTGGCGGTTGCGCAGCACGGTGCCTTCGAGATCGTAGCCGGCGTCCGACAGCAGCTTCAGCGCTGCACGCAGCGTGGTCCGGTCGCGCCCCGAGCCGTCGGTGACGGGCAGGCGGTAGCTGCCATCCATGATATCTACGGGGATCTGCGCCGCGAAAGGCTTCAGCAGCTCGCGCTCGCGCGCATCCGCGGGCCGAGCATAGGCCGACAGCTCGGAGCCGGCAAAATAGCCGGCGACGCGTGAATACAGCGAGAAGAAATAGTTGCGGTTGACCAGCTCGAAATCGAACAACAGCGTCAGCGCCTGGCGCACGCGGATGTCGGCGAATACAGGACGCCGTGTGTTGAACACCAGGAATTCCGAGGGCTGCGGCACGCCCGGCTTGAAGGTGTCGCGGATCACCTCGCCGCTCTTGGCGGCCGGGAAATCGTAGCCGTCGTGCCAGCGCAGCGGCTCGTTCTCGACGCGGAAATCATAGAGGCCGCGCTTGAACGCTTCGAACTGGCCATTGGCCTCGCGATAATAGTCGAGCCGGATCTCGTCGAAATTGAAGAGCCCGCGATTGACCGGGAGATCGCGGCCCCAGTAATCGGGATTGCGTGTGAGGGTGACGCTGGCGCCGGGCTTGACCGCCGTGACGCGGTAGGGGCCGGAGGCGATCGGTCCTGACAGCGTCGTCTCCTCGAAATTCGCAACGTCGACGGCGTGCTTGGGGAGGATTGGCATCAGGCCGAGGATCAGCGGTAGCTCGCGGTCGTCGGCCCCGGTGAGATCGAAGCGGACGGTGAGGGGATCGGGTGCCTCCGCCTTGGCGACCTTGGAATAGTACTGCCGGAGGTTCGGACGGCCATGGTCGCGCAGCAGCTGCCAGGAGAACAGCACGTCCTCGGCGGTCACAGGCTTGCCGTCGGAGAAGCGCGCACGTGAATCGATGTGGAACGTGACGTAGCTCCGCTCGTCATCGGTCTCGACGGATTTGGCGAGCAGGCCGTAGAGCGTGAACGGCTCGTCCTGGCCGCGCGCCAGCAGGCTTTCGACCACGTAGGCGCGGATCGGCTGCACCGCCAATCCCTTCACGATGAACGGATTGAGACTGTCGAACGTGCCGAGAATGCCCCAGGTCAGCCGGCCGCCCTTGGGGGCGTCAGGATTGGCGTAGGGCATGTGGGTGAAATCGGCCGGCAGCGCTGGCTTGCCGTGCATGGCCATCGCATGCAACTCCTCGGCCTGCCCAGCGCTTGCGATCAGGCCGACGCTGAGGATCAAGGCGAGGCTGCAAAGACGGAGACCGGGCCCCTCGAGCAGGCGCTGGAACATGAACATTCGGACACGTTGATTCGAGGGCTGGTGTAGGGAATCCTATCACAGGGATTTCACTGGGCGTCCGCCCGGATGTGGCCAAAGACGCTTGTCGGCATTGATCTTTCCGTCGACCACGTTAAGAAGGCACGCAATCGCGCAAGAGCGCCGAGCCCGTCACTGATCTGCCTCAATTGACGGGGAGAGAGCCGCGCCCAAGGCGGCTTGGTTCGGTGCTTCGGAGCGGTTCGGGCACTTCCCGTTCAGAAAGGGTTTTCTGCAATGAATTTCCGTTATTTGGCCGCGTCCGTCCGGCCGCGCGGGCGAGTTCTCGCTCTGTTGACGGCGACGGCATTGGCCATCCCGTTTGCCGCTGAAGCCCAGACCCCCGCACCGGCCCCGGGCGCCCCCAAGGCTGCCCCGAAAGCCGCTCCAAAGGCAGCTCCCAAGGCTGCTCCGGCGCCCGCGCCGGCTCCCCAGGCCCAGCAGGCTCCGGCACAGCCGGGTGCTCCGGCGGCGCAGGGTGCCCAGCCCGCCGATCAGCAGATCCAGCTGATCTACGCGCCCTGGACCAAGTTCTGCCTCAAGGGCCAGGATGCCAACGCCAAGCAGGTCTGCTTCACCGGCAAGGACGGTCGCATCGAATCAGGCCAGCCGGTCATCGCCGCTGTCATCATCGAGCCGGAAGGCGAGCCGAAGAAGATCCTGCGCGTGACGCTGCCGCTCGGCATGCAGCTCGTGCACGGCACCCGCATCATCGTCGACAACAACCCGCCGCTGCAGAGCCCGTATGTGATCTGCTTCCAGAACGGCTGTATGTCCGACTACGAGGCAACGCCCGAGCTGATCGCCAACCTGAAGAAGGGCCAGAACCTCGTGGTGCAGGCGATCAACGCCAACGGTGCGCCGCTGACCCTGCCTCTGCCGCTCACCGGTGAATTCCAGAAGGCCTATGACGGTCCGCCGACCGATCCGAAGGTGTTTGAGGAAACCCAGAAGAAGCTGCAGGAAGAGCTTCAGAAGAAGGCTGAAGAGCAGCGCAAGAAGCTGGAGCAAAACGGCGGGGCGCCTGGTGCACCCGCTGCAGCTCCGGCGGGCCAAAAGTAATCGGACTCAGTCCCGGACATGAAAAAGGCGCCCGATCGGGCGCCTTTTTTTGCTGGCTGCTTGATGGCGGTGAAGCTCAGGTCGACGAACGGCTTAGTTCAGCGACGGATTGCGCGGGCGGTAGCCGCCATCCTTGTTCTTGATGAAGATCTCGGCCACCTGGGAATGCCGGATCGGCTCGCCGGACTCGTCGGGCAGCAGGTTCTGCTCGGAGACATAGGCGACGTACTCGGACTCCGCGTTCTCCGCGAGCAAATGGTAGAACGGCTGATCCTTGTGGGGCCGGACCTCTTCGGGGATCGACAGCCACCACTCCTCGGTGTTGTTGAATTCCGGATCGATGTCGAAGATCACCCCCCGGAACGAGAAGATCCGGTGGCGCACGACCTGTCCGATCTGGAATTTGGCTGTCCGCGCTTTAATCATCCTTCGTCGATAGACCAGGATTGTGGCCGATGCTAGTGGCCTGATCTGGAATTAACCTGCCGTTAAGGGGCGGATAACTCCTAAGCCTTCAGAAAACACTTCATCAATGGCCGATATCCTCAATCTGGCGCTACCATATTTCGGCTTGATCTTCGTCGGTTTCGCTTGCGGTAAGGTCAAGTCCTTGCCGGAATCGGGGCTCGCCTGGATGAACTTCTTCCTGCTCTACGTGTCGTTGCCGGCGCTGCTGTTTGCGATCATGTCGAAGACGCCATTCTCGGAGCTGAACAACCCGCCATTCCTGGTGGCGACCACGCTGTCGACAATGGCGGCGTTCACCATCGCGCTGGTGGTCGGCAAGGCGCTCGGGAAGCTGACGCTGCGTGAGGCGACGCTCGCCGGCCTCTCCGGCGGTTACGGCAATATCGGCTACATGGGGCCCGGGCTGGCGCTTGCCGTGCTCGGGTCAAAGGCGGCGGCGCCGACCGCGCTCATCTTCTGTTGCGACAGCATCTTCCTGTTCACGATCGTGCCGCTGCTGATCGAGCTGTCAGACCGCGACCATCCCTCGATCGTGCACGCCTTCGGCGTGGTGCTGAAACAGATCGTGCTCAACCCGCTGATCATGTCGGCCTGTTTTGGCGCAGCCGTTGCCGCGCTGCATATCGAGCTGCCGGTCGCGCTCGACCGCACCATTACCTTCCTCCAGAACGCGGCCGCGCCGACCGCGTTGTTCGTGCTCGGTGTGACCGTTGCGCTTCGCCCGTTCGATCGCGTGCCCTGGGAAGTGCCCGGCGTGATCGCGGTCAAGCTGCTGATCCATCCGCTCGCAGCGTTCGGCCTGATGCTGGCGTTCGGCCCGTTCGCGCAGCCCTGGGCCGCCACAGCGATTCTGATGGCCTCGCTGCCGCCGGCGCTGAATGTGTTCGTGATCGCCCGGCAGAACGATGCCTGGATCGAACCCGCCTCCGTCGCCGTGCTGCTCGGCACGTTCGCGTCGGTGGTCACGCTGACCAGCGTGATGTGGCTGCTGCAGACCGGCCGGCTCGCGTTTCCGTAAAGGCCGCTTGCGCTATTTGCGCCAGGTCGGCGTCAGTCCCTCGCGCATGGCAAAGCGCCTGAGCGGGCCGATGGCGCCTAACAGGTGCATGCCGACGGCGCGGACCGGCTGGAGCGGCAGGAAATCGTTGAGTAGCGAACGATTGGCGATGTCGATCGCAAAGGTCCTGCTCAGAATGTCCGGGCGCCGCGCCCGGTCGTAACGCCTGAGCACCTCATCCGCGCCAGGGTCCTGTCCCGATGCGATGGCCTCGCCGGCGAGCCGGGCGATGTCGGCCGCATCTCGCAGGCCGAGATTGAGACCCTGGGCACCGATCGGGGGAACCACATGGGCGGCTTCGCCGACCAGCGCAACGCGGTCGCGCGCGAAGGATTGCGGCCGCTCAATCGCCAGCGGAAACACATTGCGGCCGGGCTCGACCGTCATGCGGCCGAGGATGGAATGCGACTGCTTCTCGATCGCGACGGAGAGATCTTCGTCGCTGAGGCCGCGAAGCCGCTCGGCCTCGGCCGGTGCCGAGACCCAGACCACGCTGGAGCGGTTGCCGGGCAGGGGCACGAACACGCAAGGGCCATGCGGCGTGTGGAACTCGGTCGAGACGTTGCGGTGCGGGCGGGCATGAGCGACGTTGAAGGTCAGGGCGGTCTGCGTCAGGTCGCGCCGCGTCACCGCAATGCCGGCGGCCTCCCGGCACAGCGAATGCCGGCCGTCGGCGCCGACCACGAGCCGAGCTGTCAGAAACTGTCCGGCGGCCGTGCGCATCGCGACGTCATCGGCTTCGATTACGACGTTTTCGGCCTCGTCGTCGAAACGCACGAGGTTCGGAAGCTCGGCCGCACGCGCTTCCAGCGCCAGCATCAGCGAGCGGTTGTCGATATTGTAACCGAACGCATCGAGCGCGATCTCGTGGCAGGAGAATCGGACCTCGGGCGCGCGGAACAGCCTGTTGGTGTCGTCGACGAGACGCATCACCTCAAGGCTGGCCGCCTTGTCCTTGCAGCGCGACCAGACCTCGAGGCTCTCCAGGAGATCGACGGAGGCACCCAGCAGCGCGGTGGTCCTGTTATCTGCATAGGGCAGGCGTCGCGCGACCAGCGCGGTCCGCGCCCCTCGCTGCGCCAAGGCAATTGCCGCGGCAAGGCCTGCCGGTCCACCGCCGATGACGCTTGCGTCAAAATGTGTCGATGCGTCTGTCATGGAACGACATTTGACACGCCCTGCGGCAAATTCAAGCCCACCTATTTTGCCTGATTTTATGACCGATTGCGCGGCGCAACGCCGCGGTGGCGGATGTGCAAACCGGTCCCGTTCTGGTAGCAGAGGCCATGGATAGCCAAGGGGATTCCCTCAAGCCGACGCCCGTGGTCCGTGCCGCGGCGTTTTCGGTGCACATCTTCACCGCCTTCGGCGCGGCGATCGCGCTGCTCGCGATGCTGGAGGCCGTGCGCGAGCATTGGGCGGCGATGTTCGGCTGGCTGGGCGTCGCCCTCATCATCGACGCCATCGACGGGCCGATCGCGCGCCTGCTCGATGTCAAGAACGTGCAGCCGAACTGGTCCGGCGACGTGCTCGACCTCGTGGTCGACTTCGTCACCTATGTGTTCGTGCCCGCCTATGCGATCGTGGCGAGCGGCATGCTGCTGCCGGTGGCGGCGCCCTTGCTCGGCATCGCCATCATCGTCACCAGCGCGCTCTATTTCGCCGATCTGCGCATGAAGGCGGACGACAATCATTTTCGCGGCTTTCCGGCGCTGTGGAACGCGGCGGCGTTCTATCTGTTCCTGCTGCACTGGCCGCCGCTGTCGTCGACGCTGCTGGTGGCGGCGCTAGTGGTGCTGACCTTCGTGCCGTTCCACGTGCTGCACCCTGTCCGCGTCGTGCGGCTGCGCTGGCTGACGATGTCGCTAATCGTGCTGTGGGGCGTACTCGGCTTCTACGCGCTGGAGATGGATTTTCGCGTCGGCACCGGCCTAACGGTTGCGCTCTGCGCGATCGCGTTCTGGATCGCATTCAGTGATGCATTGATCCGCCTTGTGAGATCGTTCGGATGATGCATTTGTTGACCAGCCCCGAGGCCTGGGCGGCGCTGCTCACCCTGACCTCACTCGAGATCGTGCTCGGCATCGACAACGTGATCTTCCTGTCGGTGATCGTCTCGCGCATCCCCGAGCCGCTGGCCCATCGCGCCCGGCAGATCGGGCTGGCGCTGGCTCTGGTCTTCCGCATCATCCTGCTCAGCGTGCTGGTCTGGCTGATCGGCCTGACCGCGCCGGTGTTCTCGTTCTCAGATTATGATTTCTCCTGGCGCGATCTGATCCTGATCGGCGGCGGCCTGTTCCTGATCGCGAAGGCGACGCACGAGATCCATGCCGAAGTCGACGCCGACGACGAGGAAGGCGAGGGCAAGTCCGCTCGCAGCGCCTTCTTCTGGGTGATCCTCCAGATCGTCGTCATCGACATCGTGTTCTCGCTGGACTCGATCATCACCGCAATCGGCATGGCCCAGGACCTCGAGATCATGATTGCGGCCGTCGTGATCGCCTGCCTGATCATGTACATTTCCTCAGGACCCGTGGCGCGATTCGTCGCGGAACATCCGACCACCAAAATGCTGGCCCTGGCATTTCTGGTGCTGATCGGCGTTGCCCTAGTTGCGGACGGATTCAAATTCCACATTCCCCGCGGTTACATCTATTTCGCAATTGCGTTCTCGGCGGCGGTGGAATTCTTCAACGTGCTGGCCAAGCGCAACCGCAGGAAGGTCGGCAAGCCGTAACCGTTCCAATCTGGGGCGAGTTGACAAGGCGGGCGCGATGTCTTTCGCTGGCTGATGCGAAGAGGAGGTCAGGTGATGACCAAAGCGGTCCGTGTGCACAAGGTCGGAGGCCCCGACGCGCTGGTCTATGAAAGCGTCGACCTGCCGACGCCCGGACCCGGCGAGGTGCGCATCCGCCAGCACGCGGTCGGCCTGAACTTCATCGACGTCTATTACCGCACCGGCCTCTACAAGGCGCCGGGACTGCCCTTCATCGCCGGCAATGAGGCCTCGGGCGAGGTGGTCGCCGTCGGGCCGGGCGTGACGAATTTTCATCCTGGCGACCGCGTCGCCTACTACCATAATCTTGGCGCGTACACGAGCGAGCGCAACATCCCCTGGGAGAAGCTGGTCAAGCTGCCCGATCACATCACCCACGAGCAGGGCGCCGTGCTGATGCTCAAGGGCCTGACCGTCTGGTATCTCCTGCACAAGACGTTCAAGGTCGAACCGCATCATCGCGTGCTGATCCATGCCGCCGCCGGCGGCATCGGCCTCTTGGCCTGCCAATGGGCGAGCGCGCTCGGCGCCCACGTCATCGGCACGGTCGGCACGCGCGAGAAAGCCGAGCTCGCGGAGGCCAATGGCTGCGACCACGTCATCCTCTACAACGAGGAAGACTTCGTCGCGCGCGTCAAACAGATCAGCCGCAACGAGGGCTGCGACGTTGTCTATGACGGCGTCGGCAAATCGACCTTTCCGGGCTCGCTGTCGTGCCTCAAGCCGCGCGGCATGTTCGTCTCCTTCGGCAACGCCTCAGGCCCGGTGCCGCCGTTCTCGATCGCCGAGCTGAACAATCACGGCTCGCTATTTGCGACCCGGCCGAAGCTCAACGACTATATTGGCACGCGCAAGGAGCTGCTGGAAGGCGCCGATACGCTGTTCTCCGCCGTCATCAACGGCAAGCTGCACGTGCCGATCAACCACGCCTATGCGCTCAAGGACGCGGCGAAGGCGCATATCGATCTCGAAAGCCGCAAGACGACGGGTGCGTCGATCCTGAAGCCGTAGATGGCGGTCCCGCGAGGACTCGAACCTCGAACCTCCGCGTCCGCAACGCGGTGCTCTATCCCTTGAGCTACGGAACCCTGCCACCTCGGTTTACGCCACGCGTCTTGCCGCGCCGGCCTTGGTCAGGATGTCGTCGAGACAGCCAATCATCTCGGCGATCTCTGCCTTCGTGACGTTCAGCGCCGGCATGAAGCGCAGGCTGTCGAGCTGCGGCGCGTTGAGCAATACGCCGGCCTCGAACGCCTGCGCGACGATCCCGGACGCGATCGGCAGCTTGAGGTCGAGCGCGAGCAACAACCCGCGACCGCGCACGCCGCCGAGGCCATGCCGCGCCGAGACCTTTTGCAGCTCGCTTTCGAGCAGCAGGCCGGTCTCGGTGACCTGCTTCAGGAACTCCGGCTTACCGACCTCAGCGAGCACAGCGAGCCCGGCCGCGCACATCACAGGGTTGCCGTTGAACGTGCCGCCCTGGTCGCCGTGCTCGAAGCAGGAGGCGCGTTCGGTCGCGAGCAGCGCCGCGAGCGGCACGCCGCCGCCGATGCCCTTGCCGAGCGTCATGATGTCAGGCGCGATGCCGGCGTGCTCATAGTGGAACAGCTTTCCGGTCCGGCCCATGCCGGTCTGGATCTCGTCGAAAATGAGCAGCAGGCCGTGGGCCTCGGTCAGCGCCCGCAGCTCGCGCAGGAACTGGTCGGTCGCAGGCCACACGCCTGATTCGCCCTGGATCGGCTCGAGCATCACCGCGACGGTGTTGTCGTTGATCAGCCTTTCGACCGAGGCAATGTCGTTCAGCTTGGCTTTCTTGAAGCCGGCAACCTTCGGTTCGAACAGCGGCTCGAACGCCTTCTTGCCCGAGGCCGACATCGTCGCCAGCGTCCGTCCGTGGAAGCCGCCTTCGAAGCTGATGATCTCGAACGCGCCGCCCTTGTGCAGGCTGCCATATTTGCGCGCGAGCTTGATCGCGCCCTCATTGGCCTCCGCGCCGGAATTGGCAAAGAACACCTGGTCGAACGCGCTTTTCTCGACCAGCGCCTTTGCAAGCTTGAGGCTCGGCTCGTTGTAGAAGGCCGGGCTCGGCGTCAGCAGCCGCTTCGCCTGCGCGGCGAGCGCATCCGCGATGACGGACGGGGAATGGCCGAGGCAGTTCACGGCCCAGCCCTGCACGAAATCAAGATAGCGCTTGCGACTGTCGTCCCAGAGGTATGAGCCGGCGCCGCGGACGAACACGGCTTTCGGCCGTGCAGTGATGTCCATCAGCGCGTCATACGGATGGGTGGCGGTGGTCATGTCGAACTCCTCTGGAGGCGGGTGAAAAAGGACGCGAAAAGCAAGAAGGCCGCACTTTGCGGGTGCGGCCTTCTCGAAAACTTTGCTGAATTACTGGTTCAGCGGCGTCGTCGGACATGGCGCAACCCATCATCGTCGCTGGTGCGACGACGGAAAGCTGCGCGGCGGTTGGTCCGAGAGTTGATCATGGGGCGCGTCCGTACAGCCGAAGGGCAGGGCTTGTCAAGCCGGTCGTTTGCGAGCCATCCGCTCGCTCAGGTCAGATGCGCGGCTTCCTCGGCTTTCTCGTCCCCCCCAGTCGGCATCCGCGATCGCGCTGTCGATCAGCTCGCCGCGCATCAGCCTGAGCGGCGAATTCCAGTACAGCGCGATGTTGTGGAAGGGATCCGTCAGCACCTTGAAGCTCCACACCAGTCCGGTCGTGACGCCGCGCGCGGCGAACAGCTGCAGCATGCGCGCCAGCCCGCCACTGACGCCGATCGCAAGCCAGAGCACACCGACGTGGCGGACGAAGTCGAGGCGATCGGCCGGCGGAGCAAACAGGCCGAACAGCGTCGGATACGCGTACAGTGCAATCGGCGCGCTGCCCCAGACCAGCAAAAGGATGATCTTGCGCGTCTGGTTGTAGCCGACCTTCACCGCTTCCTTGTATTCGTTGCTGACGTCATTGACCGCGTCGTAGCCATTCGGCTCGAAGAAAAAGTGCCCGGCCTGGCGCGTCAGCATCGCGAGCCAGCCGACTAAACCGGCGAGCGCGGGATCCCTGAACAGCAACGCATAGCAGGCGAGGAAGATGATCGCGCTGATGAGGTGCAGCGTCTGGTTGACGGTGCTCTGGTGGTAGAAGCGGTAATCGTCGAAGCGCTGCGTGCGCAGCATGTCCGGGAGACGGCTCATCAATAATCCTCGCTCGCGTTGAAAGCGCGCGAGGATTAGGACGAGTCCGTGACCTCTGCGTGAAAGCAATATAGTGTCACATTGGCGCGCGGGAGGATTACTCCACGCCGTAATGTGCGAACTCGTCGGCGATGGCGGCATTGATCGCCTTCGCCGCCGCGATGTCGCGCTCGGCGCCTTCACCGTCGCCCTTCTTTCGCTTCGCAAGCCCGCGGCCGTAGAGCGACGAGTCGAGCTTCGGCTTTGCGCCCAGGGCGGTGTCGTAGTCGGCGATTGCCGCGTCGAGATTGCCGAGCTTCAAATAGGTGAGGGCGCGGCTATCCAGCGTGTAGGGATCGTTCGGCCGCATCCGCAGCGACTGCTCGCAATCGGCCAGCGCGTCCTGCAGGCGGCCCAGGATCGCGCGCGTCATGCAGCGCGAATTGAACACGCCGGCGTAGCTCGCATTGGCCGCGAGCGCGCGATCGTAATCCGCGAGCGCCGGCGCATAATCATGCGCGTCGAAATACATGTTCGCGCGCGCATAGAAATCGCGGTCGTTGTTGGGGTTGAGCTCGATCGACTTGGCGAAATCGGCCAGCGCGCGATCGCGATCGCCGCGATCGCGGAAGATGCGCGCACGGTTGCCATAGGCCGGGCCATAGGTCGGATCGAGCTTGATCGACAGATCGAGATCCGCCAGCGCACGTTCGGCCTCGCCATGTTCGCGATAGGCCGTGCCCCGGTTGTAGAAGGCGAGCGCGAATTTCGGATCGAGCTTGATCGCCTTGTTGTAGTCGGTGAGCGCATGCTCATAGTCGTCTTTGCCGATGTAGGAATTGCCCCGGTTGTTGTAGTACCACGCGTCGTCGGGAACGAGCCGGATAGCGCGCGTGTAGTCCATGATGGCATGGTCGCGGTCGCCGAGATCGTCATGGACGATGCCGCGATTGAACCACGCGGCAGCATCAGTCTCGTCGAGATCGATCGAGCGGTTGAGATCGGCCAAGGCACGCTCGGTCTCGCCCTTGCGCCGAAACATCTCGCCGCGATTGGCGAGCGCGACCGCATTCGACGGATTGGCCTTCAGCACGACCGAGCAACCGGCGAGCCGCTGGTCGTCACTGACCTTGTCGGAACCGAAGCACCATTGCCGCGCCTGCGCCGCCGACGGGGATTGCGCGGCGGCCGGAAACGTGAGCAGGGTCAATGTGGCCGCGAGCGCGCGCAGCGCGGGCCGGATATCGATCTTGTGATTGCGTGTCATTTGTTTGCTGCGCAGAAACCTATGAGCCTCTAGCGCGTTTGTGATCTCGAAACGCGAATTGGTTCGAACCGGACCTCAGCCGGGACAGACCAATGGGGACGGGACCATCAAGATAGTTTTCAGCCTTGTCCGACACGCCTTATCCGATTGACCTCGACAGCATTCGCGGCGCGTTTCCGCCGGGCATCGAGGCGCCGCCCCTGCTGTTGGATTTTGCCGGCTGGCTGAACGGTCGCCCCTGGGGCAGCGTCGGCTGCTTCTCCCTGCAAGGCCAGTTCTCCGATCAGGCCCCGATCTTCGATGGCAGCCCCTTGCGCGACCGCTTCGCGCTGTTCATGCGACTGCCTGACGGTTCGGCCGTCGGCGGCTGGTATGGCGCTGGTCTCGACCGTGACGCCCCCCCGATCGTGGGACTGGGCTCGGAGGGCGATTACGAGTTGCTTGCGCCATCCCTCGACGCATTGCTGGCGAAACTGACCTCTCTGCAATTCGACAAGGCCTGGCACGATCTGCGGCCGCATGACGAGGTCGAGCCGCAGACCGTCGAGCTTGCGCAATGGCTTGCGCGACGCCCGGCCGGCGAACCTGTCGCCTGTGAGGACGGGGAGCTGCCCGACTTCCGCGGCTTCGTCGAGAAGTGGAGCCGGGACCGCGAGGAATATTGGGCCAATCACCGCCTGATGGCCGAGCTCGGCTGGCGGCTGGCCGCGCATCTGCCCAGGGGCAAGAAGGCCTGGGACAAGACTCATTTCGAGGTTGCTATATCAGGCAAGCAATACGAGGCGCGCGTGCTATCGCGCGGGCCGCAGCCCTTCGAGGAAGCTGCCTCGATCGAATCCCTGCTGCGCGACCTGCGCGAGGAGATGCGCCGCGCCCAGCCCGAGCTCGGACTGTGGTACGCGATGAAATTCGGCCTCTACGCCGACGGCCGCGTCATGCCGAATTTCGAATACGATGTGCGCCCGACCATCAACGGCGAGCCGGCGCTGCTCACTGAGGCCAAGGCCGATCTCGCCCGCGCCCCGCGTCCCGAGCGCTGGGTGCCGAAATGGCTTGCTGCGGGCTGATCGCGCCCCGGCAGGCACCCCTTAAGTGTTTGGTTAATGTTTCCTTGCTAGTCACTGGACCGCTTCGGGATGGGGGGAGCGGATGAGATTCTTCGGGCGACGGACAAGCCAGGACCGCAATGGTCAGGTCGGGCAAGCAGTCTTCGAACATTCGGTTGATGCGGTCATGGTGCTGGCGGGACCCAAGATCATCGCCTGTAACGAGGCGGCGGTCAGGTTTGGCGGTTATCGTAGCAAGGCTGATCTGCTGTCCCGGTCACCGGCCGATATGGCCCCTGAATTCCAAGCAGACGGCCGTCGCTCGTCGGACTGCGTCAAGGAGACACTCGCGCGGGCGATGAAGGAGGGCCACGCCCGCTTCGAATGGATCACGCGCCGAGCGGATGGGCAGATGGTCCCGGTACAGGTCACACTTGTTCCCGCGGAGATCGATGGCCAGCCCGTCGTCATCAGCTTTCGGCGTGATTTATCGGAGCTGATTGCCGCGCGGGAAGAGAAGAAGCGCGCCATCGCCAAACTTGCCGGCGAATTCGAGGAAACCATCGGCTCCATTGCCAACGCCGTGTCGTCGGCTGCCAAGGACGTGGAGGCGACGGCCGGCTCGCTCAGCTCGACCGCCGAGAACGCCGCGCAGCGCGTCTCGACCGTCGCTGCCGCCTCGTCCGAAGCATCTGCCAACGTCCAGTCGGTCGCGGGCGCGACCGAAGAGCTGTCGAGCTCCGTTGCCGAGATCAACCGTCAGGTCGCGACTTCCTCAAGCATTGCCGGCGAGGCGGTGCAGGCATCCGCGCGCACCAATGATCTCGTGAGGAGCCTGTCGGAGGCCGCAGCCAGGATCGGTGCGGTCACCGAAATGATCAATGCGATTGCGAGCCAGACTAATCTTCTGGCCTTGAACGCTACGATCGAGGCGGCGCGAGCTGGCGATGCCGGTCGCGGTTTCGCCGTCGTTGCCGCCGAAGTCAAAAGCCTCTCCAGCCAGACTGCCAAGGCCACCGAGGAGATCAGCGCTCACATCAGTGCCATGCAGCGGGCGACCGACGATACCGTTGCCGCGATCCAGGGGGTCGGCACGACGATCGGACAGATCAGCGACATTGCCAAGACGATTGCCGTTGCTGTCGAGCAGCAAGGACAGGCGACCCAGGAGATCGCGCGTTCGGTCAGTCAGGCCGCTACGGGGACCAGCGAAGTCGCCAGCAACATCAATGCCGTGACGCAGACGATCGACGCCGCTGGCGCATCCGCCATTAACATGCATGGCGCGGCGGGCCAGTTGTCGCGCCATGCCGATGCGTTGCGCGACAAGGTGTCCGGTTTCCTTAAGGCCGTGCGCGCCGCATAGCCCACGGCGCTCGGTTGATCGTCAAAACCCCGCGACGCTGCCGTGCAGATCGTATTGGTCGGCGAGTTCGATTTTCGCAGTAACGATCTCGCCGACACGCAAGGGACGGCGGCTCGACAGATACACCGCACCGTCGATCTCGGGCGCATCGGCTTTGGAGCGACCCTTGGCGACCGTTGGCCCGACCTCGTCGATGATGATCTGCTGGCGCGTGCCGACCTTGCGCTTCAGCCGGCGCGCCTCGCGGGTAGGGTACCTTCGATCCCCCTTGACTTAGAGTGCGCTCGAAGGGGTATCTGTACGTGCGTCAGTACGAGAACGGGCACTCATGAAGATCGGCGACCTCGCAAAACGAACCGGCCTGTCGGTTCACACGTTGCGTTATTATGAGCGCATCGGGCTGCTGCCATACGCAGACCGGGACCATTCGGGCCAGCGCGACTTTGACGCATCGATCCTCACATGGATCACATTCATCGGTCGGCTCAAGACCACGGGAATGCCGATCCGGGACATGTTGCGTTACACGGCGCTCCGTGATGAAGGCGAAGCCACCGGGCCAGCCCGGCGGCAGATGCTGGAAATCCACCGGGAACAGGTTCGCACGCAGATTGCCGAGCTCCAGGAATGCCTGCTCGTCCTTGATACCAAGATCGCCGGCTATGTCGGCGGCGAACAGAGGACGAAGGAAGATGACGCACGCCCAAACACAAGTCGAAAGCCGCTTCGATCGCGGTCAACGAGCCCTGTCACGCATTGACGGCACGGCCGGTGAAAAGGTCGTCGCCTCACTCGCCGACATCGCTCCGGATTTCGCACGATACGTGATCGAATTTCCCTTCGGCGACATCTACAGCCGGCCGGAGCTTGGCCTCCGCGATCGAGAGATCGCAACGATTGCCGCGCTGACCGCGCTCGGAAATGCCGCACCTCAGCTCAAAGTGCACATCGAGGCGGGTCTGAACGTCGGGCTGACTCGCGACGAGATCGTGGAGATCATCATGCAGATGGCCGTCTATGCGGGCTTCCCGGCAGCGGTGAACGGGCTGTTCGCAGCCAAGGAGGTGTTTTCCGCGCATGACGGAGCTGTAGCTTAGCGACGCCATCGCATGCGAAATTCACATGAGGTCGTCATGCCCGGGCAAAAGCGCGAACAGCGTCCTCGCGCTGGATGTCCCGGGCATCCACGTTCTTCGCGCCGTGCGCCAAGGCGTGGATGGCCGGGACAAGCCCGGCCATGACGTTGTGGGAACGTCAGTGCGCTTTCAAAACCCCGCGACGCTGCCGTGCAGATCGTATTGATCCGCGCGCTCGATCTTCGCGGTGACGATCTCGCCGACGCGCAAGGGCCGGCGGCTCGACAGATACACCGCACCGTCGATCTCCGGCGCATCGGCTTTGGAGCGACCCTTCGCGACCGTCGGCCCGACCTCGTCGATGATGATCTGCTGGCGCGTGCCGACCTTGCGCTTCAGCCGGCGCGCCGAGATCTTCTGCTGGCGCGCCATCAGCGCGTTGTAGCGCTCCTGCTTGACTTCTTCCGGCACGGGATTGGCGATGGCATTCGAGGTCGCGCCCGCAACCGGCTCGTATTTGAAGCAGCCGAGGCGATCGATTTCGGCTTCATCGAGCCAGTCGAGCAGATAGGCGAAGTCGGCATCGGTCTCGCCGGGGAAGCCGACGATGAAGGTCGAGCGCAGCGCAAGGTCAGGGCATTCCTCGCGCCAGCGCTTGATCCGCGCCAGCGTCTTGTCCTGCGCCGCCGGGCGCTTCATCGCCTTCAGCACCTCGGGGCTTGCATGCTGGAACGGGATGTCGAGATAGGGCAGCACCTTGCCCTCGTTCATCAGCGCGATGACCTCGTCGACATGCGGGTAAGGGTAGACATATTGCAGGCGGACCCAGGCCCCGAGCTCGCCGAGCTCGCGCGCGAGGTCGAGGAACTTGGCGCGGACCTGGCGGTCCTTCCACGGGCTCTCGGCATATTTGAGATCGACGCCATAGGCCGAGGTGTCCTGCGAGATCACCAGTAGCTCCCTGACGCCGGCGCCGACCAGGCGCTCGGCCTCGCGCAGCACATCATTGGCCGGACGCGAGACCAGATCGCCGCGCAGCTTCGGGATGATGCAGAACGTGCAGCGGTTGTTGCAGCCCTCGGAAATCTTCAAATAGGCGTAGTGGCGCGGCGTCAGCTTGATGCCTTGCGGTGGCACCAGATCGAGATGCGGATTGTGCGCCGGCGGCAGCGCGCGGTGCACGGCATCGAGCACGCTCTCGTACTGCTGCGGGCCGGTGATGGAGAGCACGCCGGGATAGGCCTGTTCGATCTGCTCGGGCTCGGCGCCCATGCAGCCCGTCACGATGACCTTGCCGTTCTCGGCCATGGCCTCGCCGATCGCCGAGAGCGATTCCTGCTTGGCGCTGTCGAGGAAGCCACAAGTGTTAACGATGACGATGTCGGCCCCGTCATGCTTGCGGGCGAGCTCGTAGCCCTCCGCGCGCAGGCGCGTGATGATGCGCTCGGAATCCACCAATGCCTTGGGACACCCGAGTGACACGAAGCTGACCTTGGGCGCAGCCGTCTGATCCATATCCAAATCTGCCTGATTGACGGGCTTGAGCTAGTCCCAATTGCCCATAATTACAACCCTTTGCATGACGCTCCGGCATGCTATGGATGAATCGCCTGCCGTGAGTGAGCCATGAGCGCCGAACAGTCGCCCAAAATCGTGATCGTCGACGAAAGCCCGGTCAGGGCCGCGATCCTCGAGGAGGGCTTGCGGGAGGCCGGGTTCACGCAAGTGGTCCATATCCGCGAGATGCAGAGCCTGCTGGCCCGTATTTATGCGGTGGACCCCGATATCATTCTAATCGATCTCGAAAACCCCAGCCGCGACGTGCTGGAGGCGATGTTCCAGGTCAGCCGCGCGGTGAAGCGACCGATTGCCATGTTCGTCGATCAGAGCGACTCCGCCTCGATCCAGGCGTCCGTGGAGGCGGGGGTGTCCGCCTACATTGTCGACGGGCTGAAGAAGGAGCGCATCAAGCCGATCCTCGACCTCTGCGTGTCGCGCTTCAACGCCTTCGCAAAACTCCAGGAGGAGCTGGAGCGGACCAAGTCGCAGCTCGAGGACCGCAAGATCATCGAGAAGGCCAAGGGCATCCTGATGAAGGTGAAGGGCCTCACCGAGGACGAGGCCTACGTGCTGCTGCGCTCCACCGCCATGCGCGAGAAGAAGAAAATCGGCGAGATCGCCCAGTCGATCATCACCGCGTCGGAGATGCTGAAATGACCGCACCCCTTCGCATCGGATTCATCCCGCTGGTCGATGCCGCCGCGCTGATCGTCGCCGTCGACAAGGGCTTTACGGCCGCCGAAGGGCTCGAGGTCGAGCTGGTGCGCGAGGTCTCCTGGTCGAACGTCCGCGACAAGCTGAACATCGGCCTGTTCGACGCCGCGCATCTGCTGGCGCCTGTCGCGATTGCGTCTTCGCTCGGGCTCGGCCACGTCAAGGTGCCGATCGCGGCCCCCTTCAATCTCGGCATCAACGGCAACGCGATCACGGTGTCGCCGGCACTGCACGCCGCGCTGATGGAAGTGATCGATGGCGACCGCTTCGATCCGATGGTCACAGCAAAGGCGCTGGCGAAGGTCGTCGCAAAGCGCCGCAAGGCTGGCGCCGATCCGCTGACCTTCGGCATGACCTTTCCGTTCTCGACCCACAATTACCAGCTGCGATTCTGGATGGCGGCGGCGGGCGTCGATCCCGACGAGGACGTGCGCCTCGTTGTGCTGCCGCCGCCCTACATGGTCGACAGTCTCAAGAGCGGCCATGTCGATGCCTTCTGCGTCGGCGCTCCCTGGAACTCGATCGCCGTCGATCTCGGCATCGGTCATATCCTGCACTTCGTCTCCGACATTCTCGGGCGCGCGGCAGAGAAGGTGCTGGCTGTGCGGCAGGTTTGGGCCGACAAGCACCCGGACGTGGTCGCGGCGCTGGTGCGGGCCGCGGTGAAGGCAGCCGAATTCATCGAGGAGCCTGCCAACCTCGCCCAGGCCGCGCAGATCCTGGCACAGCCGGAGCGGATCGGTGTCGATGCCGAGGTAATCCAGCGATCGCTTATCGGGCGGTTGAAGATTTCGCCCGATGGCGCGATGCGCGAGAGCGGCCGCTATCTCCTGGTTGGACGTGAAGGGGCAGGGCGCCCGGACCCAGTCCAGGCCGCCTGGCTCTACGCGCAGATGGTGCGCTGGGGACAGACGCCGCTCCGCCCAGAGGCCGTGAAGACCGCCATGGGCGTGTTCCGGCCGGATCTCTACGACGCCGCCCTCGGGCAGAGCGGAGCGGACCAGCCCAACGCCCCCTTCAGCGCCTTTGCCGGGCCGGCTTTCGACCCCACTGATCTCGGCGGATATCTCGCCTCGTTTGAGGTCGGACGGCAGGCCAAATAGGCCTGCTCAAAGCTTAATCACATCGATTCGAAGCTTAATCTTTGGGCCATTGCTGCCCGAAGCAGCATGAACCATGATCCACTTCATGCGCTGCACCCAAGAGCAAGCTACTGATTTCATGTGGTTTTGCAACTTATGCTGCGTTGGCACACTCCTTGAATAGAGGATCCCAGCCGCCCGGCGTGGGCGCCAGCGGCTCCAAGTCCATGGTGGATTTCCGCAGCAACGAGGCTGATCGGATCGCCCCGGGTTCCGGCAAAGGCGCGTGCCTGCAACCGGCTTCCCCGCGATCAACATCCGTTTCACCCGTTGACGCCGCCGAGCGCGGCAAGCTGGAGCTACGATATGGATTACGCGAAACCCTCCGACGTTGTGGCTTCGATGGTCGATGCCAGCCTGAAGAAGCTGGCGCTTGCCCCGCGGGATATTCTGATCCGCGGAGCGATTTCCGGGGCTCTGCTCGGTGCTGCCACCACGCTCGCCTTCACCGGCGCTCTCACCACCGGCCAACCGCTCGTCGGCGCACTGATCTTCCCGGTCAGCCTCGTGATGATCGTGCTGCTCGGCCTCGAGCTTGTCACCGGCAGCTTTGCCATCGTTCCGCTCGCGCGCCTCGAAGGCAAGGCGAGCTGGAACGCGGTGATCGCCAACTGGTCCTGGGTGTTCGTCGCGAATTTGCTCGGCAGCCTCGCTTTCGGCGCGCTGATCGCGATCTCGCTGACCAACATGGGCAAGGTCGAGGTCGCCGGCGTCGCCGCGAAGATCGTTGCGGTCGCCGAAGCCAAGACCATCGGCAATGCCGCGATCGGCACCGCCGGCATGGTCTCGGTCTTCGTCAAGGCAATCCTCTGCAACTGGCTGGTCTGCCTCGGCGTCGTCATGGCGATGACCTCGACCTCCACGGTCGGCAAGATCGCCGCGACCTGGCTGCCGATCTTCCTGTTCTTCGCGCTCGGCTTCGAGCACGCCGTCGTCAACATGTTCGTCATCCCGACCGGCATGCTGCTGGGCGCCAAGGTCAGCCTTTCCGATTGGTGGCTGTGGAATCAGATCCCGGTGACGCTTGGCAATCTCGTCGGCGGCTTCGTCTTCACCGGCCTTGCGCTCTACGCGACTTACAAGCCCGCCAAGCCCGCGGCCGATGTCGCGCAGGTCGCGGTCCAGGCAGCAGAGTAGGTTCATTCAGTCCATGAAACTCGATACAGCACCCACGGCCGATTTCTCCGACGAGCAGAAGCGGTATCTCGAAGGTTTCATGTCCGGCATGCAGGTCGGACGTGTCGGGCGCGCCTTCGCAGCCGGCGGAGCGCCTGCCGCCGGCGCTCCGTCTGAACCGATGGGGCCGGACGCTGCGGCGATCAAGGCGCAGGACAAGCTCACGGCGGCGGGCAAGAAGCTCGCCGATCAGGAGAAGTTCAAGCGCGAGATGCATCCGTTCGATGCCTATGAGCGGCTGAAGGACCAGGCGCGCAACAACGCCAATCCGACGCCGGCGGATAATTTCCGCTGGCGCTATTACGGCATCTTCTGGGTGGCGCCGGCGCAGACTTCCTATATGGCGCGCCTGCGTATTCCCAACGGCATTTTGAAGCACTGGCAGATGTCGGGCCTCGCCGACATCGCGGAAAGCTGCGGCGGCGGCTACACCCATGTCACCACCCGCGCCAACTTCCAGATCCGCGAGATCGAGCCGAAGAACGCGGTCAAGCTGATCGAGGGGGTCCAGGACATCGGCCTGTGCTCGCGCGGCGCCGGCGCCGACAACATCCGCAACGTCACGGGCACGCCGACGGCCGGCATCGATCCGCAAGAGCTGCTCGACACGCGTCCTTACGCGCGCGAGTGGCACTACCACATCCTCAACGACCGCTCGCTGTTCGGCCTGCCACGCAAGTTCAACGTTGCCTTCGACGGCGCCGGCAAGATCGCCGCGCTGGAGGAAACCAACGACATCGCCTTCACCGCGGTCGAGGTGAAGGACGGCCATGGCGTCGAGCCCGGTGTCTGGTTCAAGCTCGGCCTCGGCGGCATCACCGGCCATAAGGACTTTGCAAAATATTCCGGCATCGTCGTGCGCCCCGAAGACGCGACCGCTGTTGCCGATGCCATCGTGCGCATCTTCATCGAGCACGGCGACCGCACCAACCGCAACAAGGCGCGGCTGAAATACGTGCTCGACAGCATGGGTCACGACGGCTTCCTCAAGCTCGTCGAGGAGCAACTGAAGAAGCCGTTCGCGCGCGTTCCGGCCGAGGCGTTGCTTCCGCGTCCCTTGTCCGACCGCATGGCCCATATCGGCGTGCACAAGCAGAAGCAGGCCGGGCTCAACTGGCTCGGCGTGGCGCTGCCGGTCGGCAAGCTCACCTGCGAGCAGATGCGCGGGCTCGCCAAGATCGCGCAGGATCTCGGCGACGGCGATATCCGCCTGACGGTCTGGCAGAACCTGTTGATCTCGGGCGTCCGCGACGAGAGCGTCGCGCTCGCCACCGCCGCGGTCGAGAAACTTGGCCTTGCCACGCAAGTGTCGAACGTCCGGGCCGGCCTGATTGCCTGCACCGGCAATGCCGGCTGCAAGTTCGCGGCCTCCGACACCAAGCGTCACGCCGCTGCGATCGGCGACTGGTGTGACGAGCGCATCAATCTCGACACGCCGCTCAACATCCATCTGACCGGCTGCCATCACTCCTGCGCGCAGCACTACATTTCCGACATCGGCCTGATCGCGGCCAAGGTGCCGGGGGCGAGCGAGGACGATCAGGTCGAGGGCTACCACCTCTTTACTGGCGGCGGCTTCGGCCCCGACGCCGATATCGGCCAGGAGGTGTTTCACGATCTGAAGGCCGAGGATGCGCCGAAGATCGTCGAGAGCCTGCTCAAGGCGTATCTCGCCAACCGCACCTCGCCCGAAGAGACGTTTCTGACCTTCTCCCGTCGCCATGACGGTGAAGCCCTGCGCAAACTCGCCGAAGCGGAAGTAGCAGCATGACCCAGATGTCCGTGCCTCCCAAGATCGAGATCATTCCGGCCAATGCACCGTTTAGTGAGGGCCAGCGGCTCTGGCTGAACGGATTTCTCGTCGGCATGCTCGGCCTCGACGGCTCGACGGCTCTGTCGCCGATCGAGAACGGTGCCTTGCTGGCGCCGCAGGGCGATGGCGACGATGGCGAGGCACCCTGGCACGATCCGGCGATGCCGATCGCCGACCGCATGAAACTCGCCGAGGGACGTCCGCTCCGCCGCCGCATGATGGCGGCGATGGCGCAACAGGATTGTGGCCAGTGCGGCTACAATTGCGCCGACTATTCCGACTCGATCGCGAACAAGAGCGAAGCGCGTCTCAACCTCTGCGCCCCCGGCGGCAAGGAGACGGCGCGGATGCTCAAGCAGCTGTTCGAGGAGGTCGACAAGGCGCCGGCGGCGAAGCCCGCGGCAGGGGCGGCTAGGGCTGCGAGTGCGCCGGCTGCGCCTGAGGTGAAGGCCGAGGTCGGCCGTGCCCGCGAAAATCCGGCTGAAGCCACCTTCCTGTCGCGGCGCTTGCTCAACAAGGGCGGTTCGGAGAAGGAGACCTATCACGTCGAGTTCGACCTCTCCGAGAGCAAGCTCGACTATGTCGTCGGCGACAGTTTTGGCGTGTTCGCCCGCAACGACCTCGGTCTGGTCGACCAGATCATCGCGCTGCTCGGCGCGTCCCACACCACCAAGGTCAACAACAAGACGTTGCGCGAGGCGCTGGTCGAGGACGTCTCGCTATCGCCGGCGCCGGACAAGCTGTTCGAACTGCTTTCGTTCATCACCGGCGGCGCGCAACGCGAGAAGGCGAGGGCGCTGGCGCAGGGCGAGGATCCCGATGGCGATGCGGCAACGCTCGACGTGATGGCGGCGCTGCAGAAGTTTTCGGGCACGCGGCCGCATCCGGAGGCCTTCGTCGAGGCGCTGGAGCCGCTGCAGCCGCGGCTCTATTCGATCTCATCGTCGCACAATGCGACGCCCGGAAAGCTTTCGCTGACGGTCGATTCCGTTCGCTACGTCGTCGGCAAGCGCAAGCGTCTCGGCGTCGCCTCGACCTTCCTCGGCGAGCGTATCGCCGAGGGCGACAAGCTCAAGGTCTATGTGCAGAAGGCGCACGGTTTCGGCTTGCCGCAGGATCCGAAGACGCCCGTCATCATGATCGGTCCCGGCACCGGGGTTGCGCCATTCCGCGCCTTCCTGCTCGACCGCAAGGCAACCGGCGCGCAAGGCAAGAACTGGCTGTTCTTCGGCCATCAGCGCAGCGACTGCGATTTCTTCTATCGCGACGAGCTCAACGCGATGAAGACTTCGGGGCTGCTGACGCGGCTGTCGCTCGCCTGGTCGCGCGACGGCGAGAAGAAGTTCTACGTGCAGGACCGCATGCGCGAGCTCGGCCGCGAAGTGTGGACGTGGCTCGCCGAGGGCGCGCATCTCTACATCTGCGGCGATGCAAAGCGCATGGCCAAGGATGTTGAGCGCGCGCTGGTCGACATTGTCGCCCAGTTCGGTGCGCGCTCGACCGACGAGGCGGTCAGCTTTGTCGCCGATCTCAAGAAGAAGGGCCGTTTCCAGGCTGACGTGTACTAAGGCCCGGGGAGACCAGCGTGAATCGCCGCCGTGGCGCAATCGCGCCCGCGGCGGCGTTCTACTGTGCATGGGGTTGTTTTCAAAGGTTTGGTCCGGGTGGAACCGGAACCGGTTCCATTTGGCTTGGATTTTAGCGAATAAGATTTCTGGAACCCGCGGCTGCGAAGAATTTTCGCCTGCAAAGCGAGCCAGGGAAGCGCTTCCATCGCTATTTGCACGATGGTCTTACAGCCGTCGTGCTGGATCGTTCATACTGGGCGGATGGTGCGTTGGAAATCGACCATCCGGGAATTGTCGGCGGAAGCCAGGCTTCATCTCTATGCGCGATCGGTCTCGCGCAGGGCAAAGGCGAACGCGCACCACATCGGCATCTTCGGCGCGTGCGCGCTCATCGCAGTGCTTCTCTTCGGCACGCTGTCGGCGCACCCGTTCTGATCACGACCCGCGCTTGAACGGCGCGACCTCGATGCCAGCATCCTTCAAGGCCTGACGCAAGGTCCGCGCGATCTCGACGGCGCCGTGCGTATCGCCGTGAATACACACCGTGTCCGTGCGCATCTTGATGACCTTGCCGGTGACCGACACCACCGCACCGTCCTGCACCATGCGCACCACGCGGTCGGCGATCGCTTTCGCGTCGTGCAGCACCGCGCCGGGCTTCTTGCGCGAGACGAGGTTGCCATCGTCCTCATAGGCGCGGTCGGCAAACACCTCATGCACCATCCGCAGGTTCGCTTCCTCGCCGGCCTTCACCAGCTTCGAATTGGCGAGCACCACGAAGATCAGGCTGGGGTCGACTGCCTTGATTCCAGCCGCGATCGCCTTCGCCGTCATGTCGTCCTCGCAGGCGACGTTGGAGAGCGCGCCATGTGCCTTCACATGCGTGACCTTGTGGCCTGCCGCGGTCGCGATCGCCTGCAGCGCGCCGATCTGGTAGGCGACGAGGTTCTCGATCTCGGAGGACTTGAGGCCCGCGATCGGATGCCGGCCAAAGCCGTGCAGGTCGCGATATCCAGGATGCGCGCCGACCGAGACGCCGCGCGCCTTCGCCAGCTCCACCGTCCGCCGCATGATGTCCGGGTCGCCGGCATGGAAGCCGCAGGCGACATTGACCGAGCTTGCGAGCTCGATCATGGCGGCGTCGTTGCCCATCTCCCACGCGCCAAAACCTTCGCCGAGGTCGCAATTGAGATCGATCGTCTTCATGGTTGCTCTCCGCCTTTGGTCTTGTTGTCGCTTACGGCTCTGCCGCGACCTGCCAGGTCCCGGCATCCATCGCGCTCACCGCATAGCCCGCAACATTGGCATCGCTGAGTGCCTCGATGTTGAGCTCGACGGTGTCCGACGAGCGCAGGCGATCGGGCAGGGTGCGGATCAGCTGCTGAAACCTGCGTGCCTCGTCCTGCGCCTCGGCCATCGTGACGGCCTTGAATCGGAACGCCGTTCCGGCCGAGGTCTGCGCGAGACGGCCGACATCGGCTGTGATCACGGTCGCGATCTTCGGGTAGCCGCCAGAGGTGCCGCGGTCCATCATCAGTGCGATCGGCGAGCCGTTGCCGGGCACCTGGATGCTGCCGTTGACCGTGCCGTCGGAGACGATGTTGTGGCCGTGCAGATGCTTGATCGCGGGGCCCTCGAGCCGATAGCCCATGCGATCTGACGTCGCCGAGATCTTCCACTCGCTACCCAGGAACAGCGCCTTGTTGGCATCGTCGAACTCGTCGTCCTGCGGGCCCAGCACGACGCGGATCGGTCCGGTCGCGGGCTTGGGCAATTCGATCCGCAACTCGGGCGCACCGCTCGCGGCATCGACCGCGAATTCGTCGCCGGCCTGCAGCGGCCGCGGGTAGGGGCTGCCGAGCCCGGCGCGGGCGTTCACCGCAAGGCTGCCGAACACCTCTTCGCCCTTGATGGCGCCTTCGATCGCCAGATACGTGAACGCGCCGCCACGGGCAAAGCCAAGTGTCAGCGTCTCGCCATCCTTCAGCGTCACGGACGAATCCATAGCCACCGGTTTCCCGGCGATATCGGCGTTGCGCGGCGCGCCTGATATGGCGACGCGCACGGCGCCGTCCCGGGCCGTGAAGGTGGCACCGAACGGGCCGATCTCGACCGCGGCTGCGAACGGCTCGTTGCCAACGAGCGTATTCGCTGCGGCCAGCGTCAGCCGATCCATGGCGCCGCTGACCGTGAGGCCATAGCGCTGCGCGCCGAGGCGGCCGCCGTCCTGGACGGAGCTCGCAGGCCCGATGCTGGTGACGATCAGCCGGCTCATGCGTCGACCCGTTCGGCGATGATCTCGCCGGCCTCGGCCGCGCGATCCAGCTCCTCGAACGTCTTGTGGTCGATCGCAAAAAACGTCACGCGATCGCCGGGCTCGGTGAGGAAGGTCGGATTGCGGTGGAGTTGATAGGTTCGCACAGGCGTGCGCCCGAGCAGATGCCAGCCGCTCGGCGCGGCCAGGCACTGGATGCCCGCCTGGATGCCGCCGATCGAGATCGTTCCCGCAGGCGTGAACAGCCGGGGCGACTGCCGCCGCGACATGTGCAGCGATTTGTCGAGGCCGCTGAGATAGGACCAGCCGGGCGTGAAGCCGATCATGGCGACGCGATAATCGCCGCCGGCGTGGCGGGCGACGATGTCGTCGGGTGTGGTGCTCAGCGCCTTTGCGACATCCTCGAGATCGATGCCATGCTCGCCGCCATAGGCGACGGGAATGCGCCAGCGCCGTGCTTTTGTGGTCGGCGGCAGCGGCTGGGTCGCGAGCGCAAGCAGCTTTTCGCCGAGCGCGTCAAAACCGATCTTGCCGGGATCGTAATGCACCAGCAGCGAGCGATAGGTCGGGATCGTCTCGGAGATGCCCTCGATGGGGCTTGCCGCCAGCGCCTTGTCGAGCGCGAGCACGCGCTCATTGGCGGCGTCGTCGATGGTGCGGCTGAACTCGACCGTGACGGCGCTGTCGCCACTGGGCAGAAGGCGGGGCGGTGGAAGCGTCGCGGCCATGAGATGTCGAATTCGGGCCTTGAGGAAATGCGCGGGCTCGACCTTGAGTTCCGCCTCAACCTGCTTCGCGTAAATGCGCCCGCAAGTCCAATAAATTAATGCCGGGGGTGACGATAAAGCCTTGTTATCGCGTCGCATAACCGCCCGGCAGGGTCGCATTCTTGACAGGGCTTTGGCCCTTGACGACGAGCCTCCGGCTCGCAAGATGCGCGCGTTCTTTCCTGCACCTCGGAGCTCGTTCTCGTCCATGTCGCTGTCCCCCGAAGCCCGCAAGACCCTCGCCGGCATCACCACTGCCACCATCACCACGGTCCTGCTGAAGAAGGGCCTGCGCAATGTGTGGATGCGCGGCGCGCGTCCGCTTCGCCCGGGCCTGCCGCGCCTGGTAGGACCGGCGTTCACGCTGCGCTTCGTGCCGGCGCGCGAGGATCTGGCGACGCCGGAGTCTTGGTCGTCGCCGATCTCGACCCGCACCGCGATCGAGGCGATGCCGGAAGGCTGCATCGCCGTGGTCGACGCCATGGGCATCACCGACGCCGGCATCTTCGGCGACATCCTCTGCGCGCGCATGATGAAGCGCGGCGTCACCGCGCTCGTCACCGACGGCGTCGTGCGTGACGTCGAGGGGGTGCTCGGGACCAATCTGCCGGTGTGGTGCGACGGCTATGCCGCGCCGCCGTCCGTGGCCGGCCTCACCTTCGTCGGCTGGGGCGAGCCGATCGGCTGCGGCGGCGTCGCCGTATTCCCGAACGACATCGTGGTCGCCGATCAGGACGGCTGCGTGCTGATCCCGGCGGCAATGCTCGAGCACGTCCTTGCCGAGGGCGTCGAGCAGGAGCGGATGGAAGCCTGGATCGTCAACGAGGTGAACAACGGTGCGGTGCTGCCGGGCCTTTATCCCATGAACGCCGAAACCAAGGCACGCTACGCCGCCAGCAACAAGTAACAGGAAACGAGGACACCATGGACATCACGCTCGCAGGCACGCGGCCGACCCGTCGCGCGCCCAAGGAAAATTTTACCGGCACCGTGTTGCAGGATCCCATCAACATGGCGCCCGCGCCGGCACGGCTGAACGTCTCGCGCGTCTCGTTCGAGCCGGGCGCCCGCATCAACTGGCACCACCATCCGCTTGGGCAGACGCTCTACGTGATTTCCGGTGTCGGCCGCGTCCAGACCAAGGGCGGCCCGGTCAAGGAAATCCGTCCTGGCGACACCGTCTGGATCCCGCCAGGTGAAGTGCACTGGCACGGCGCCTCGCCTGGTAACAGCATGTGCCATATCGCCATGCAGGAAGCGCTCGACGGCGTCTATTCGACATGGCTTGAGCCGGTCACCGACGCCGAATACGGCGCGGCGCTGGGCTAGAGCGCTCCGCTTACATCCGCTCCGCCGTCCACGTGCCCGAGCACATGGCCCCGCGCCATGTGCCGGAGCCTGACGTGCCGCTGAGCCGGCCGGAGCCGACCGCGTGCTTGATGCCGGTGCTCAAGGAGACGTTGATGCTGCCGGCATCGGCGACGCGCCCTGACGCCGTCACTGCCGTGCTGCTCGAGGCGATCTGGCCGTTACTGATGCCGATCGCGACAGTGGCGCCGTTGCCGCAGGTTTCGCTCGACGACGAGATGCGGACATTCCATGTCCCGTCGAAGGTCGAGCCCGCAGCATCGGCCTGCGCGAGCGGGAAGGCGATGGCGATAATGGTGGCGAAGAGACCCTTGCAAAATCCGTTCATGACACGCCCCTTGTGATTGACCATGCGGGGATCGTGTCACGGGCACGGAACCGGCGATGTGAGGGCTGTCACGCGCGTCAGGTTCTCTGTGAGGTGACGCACATCGGAGTGACATCGCGGGCAAAAGCAAAGGGGCCCGGATCACGGGCCCCTTGTCTTTCTCGAAATTGTCGAGCGAGGTCTAGTTCACGCGCGTCCAGGTTTGACCGCCGCAGAACATGCCGCCAAAGGCGCAGCCCTGCACGCGCAGGCGGTCGCCTCCCTTCAGCGAGATCGTCGAATCGTAGGTGGAGCCGCTGTTGGGATCGAGGATGCGGCCTGACCATTTCAGGTCCTTGCCAGGCTTCATGTTGATCAGAACTTGCTCGCCATTCTGGTTCGATTTGCTGTCGACCGAATAGCCGCACAAATTATTGCCGCACTGCTCGATGCGGACCTTGCCTTCCTTCTCCTCGGTGAGCCAGACGCCGAGCGGTGAATTGAGATCGCGCGCGGGTGCGGCTGCGGGAGGCGGCGGTGCGACGGCCGCAGCCTGAACAGGCGCCGGGGCAGGCGCTGGCGCAGGTGGTGGAGGCGGCGCTGGCGGTGCAGCCGCTACGGTCGGAGCCGGCGGTGGAGGTGGTGCGGGCGGCACCGCGGCGACCGTTGGGGCTGCACTCGGAGCCGGTTGTGGCGGCGGCACCATATCGTCGGGCGGAGCCGTGCTGGCGGTCGTCGCCCCAGGCGGAGCAGCTGGCGGTGGCGGCGCTGGCGGTGGTGCTGCGGCCGCTGCCGGGGCGGGCGCCGCGGGAGCCTGTTCTGCCGCCGGAGGCGCGGCAACGGGAGGTGGGGCCGGCGCGGGCGGCGGTTGCGGATCGACCTTGGCCTGCTGCGGCGCCTGCTGGTCCTGCTTGGTGTCGTTCTTCTTGGCTTTCTTGGCTTTGCCCTGGCCGGTGTTGTCATAGACGCCGGGGATCTGCACCGTGCCGCGGTCCGGATCGATGCGGATGGTGCGCCCGCCATACTCGAACGTGTACTGCGCCTGCGCTGCGGTGCTCACCAAAAGGAATGCGGCCGTGGCCAACAGCTTCCTCATTTCCATCTCCCGAAAAGCTGATCCCCGCACCGACGATTACGCCCCGGTTCATCTGTGAAAAGTGATCTAGATCACTGTCTCCGTATGAGTCGTCTGCCGGTGGTCCCCGGTTCAATAACGCCGGACTCGGTCCAGAGTTGGACGGGTGGTCCACCTACTTCTCCGGGCAGCGCGAATCCGCGGCCTGCTCGGCACGGGCGAGGGCCGCCGCGTTGGCCTTGTCGGTGTGGATTTCGACCGCTCCAACGAGGCAGGCCTTCTCGCCATTGATCGCAAACACCGAGAGCTCCTGGATTTCGCGCTCATCGTCACCGACCCGGCTCCAGGTCCGGATCACCGCGGCCCTGGGGACGCCGGCGCGCATGATCCACTGCACCTTGTCGCCAAAGGCTTTGCCGGCACCGCGCCATTGCGCCGTCGGCCCCTGCACCTTCTCGATCGCGCGCCTCGGCGCAATCATCAGCGAGACGATGTTGCCCTCGTCGGCGAAGCGCACGACGTAGCCGGCCGGACCTGGGCAGGTCCACAGCCCGAACCCTTCCTTGCATTGGTCCTTGCAGGCGGGGCCCATCGCCGGCGTGAAAGGCGTCTGCCCGAATGCGCTGCCGGCTCCCGCCAGCGCGAGCGCCGTCGCCGACACGATCACCAGCCGCATGCTAGTCGAACCAGGCGGCGTAGATCTTCTTGTAGCTGCCATCCTCCATGGAGATGTGCAGCCATTGGTCGACGAAGGCTTTCAGCGCCATGTCGCGCTGGAGCCAGTAGGCCTTCTCCGAGAAGTCGAACGGCTTGTCCGGATGCACTGCGCAGAGCACGCCTGAGTTCTGCTTCTGCTGGTAGCGGGTCTCGGAGGCGTCCGTCATCATCAGGTCAGCGTTACCCTTGGCGATCTCGTGGAAGATCTCGGTGTTGTCGGGGAAGACGGTGATGTCGGCATCCTTGATGTTGGCGCGCGCGAAACGCTCATTGGTGCCGCCGGGATTGACGATGACGCGGATGCCTTTCTTGTCGATGTCGGCAATGGACTGGTACTTGCCGACGTCGGCGCAGCGCGCGATCGGTGTCTTGCCCTCGCGCATGATCGGGATCGAGAAGTAGCCCTTCTTCTGGCGATCGAGCGTCACGGAGACGCCTCCCATCGCGATGTCGAACTGGTCCGCCTCGAAATCCTTCATCAGCTTCGGCCAGGCCGTCGGCACGAACTCGACCTTGACGCCGAGCGCCTTGCCCAGCGCCTGCGCCATGTCGACGTCGAAGCCGGAGAACTGCTGTGTTGCCTTGTCCAGATAGGTGAAGGGCTTGTAGTCGCCGGTCATGCCGACGCGCAAGGTGCCGCGCTTGATGATCTCGTCGAGGCGAGAGGGCGACGCCTGCTGCGCGTGAGCCGAAAGGTTCATCAGCAGTGCGACGGCCAAAGCCGCCAAGATTCGAACGGTCATCTCTTTTCCACCCAAGCCCGAGCTGTCATTGTGCAGCTCTTCTGAGTTGGATTTAGACCAGATGCCGGCCGCTGGCGAGGCGGAATTGAAGGGAATTGTGAAGTGACGATCTCGATGTACGAGGCCTCTGTCGGCCTCTTCGTGCCTTACCTGCGCAATCTGTCCGTGCTGCTCGACAAGGGCGTTGCCTATGCCGAGACCCGCAAGTTCAATCCGGCGGTCCTGCTCGGCATGCGCATGGCGCCGAACATGTACGATCTGGCGCAGCAGGTCGGCGAGGCCTGCCGCCACGCCACAGTCGCGCCGGCCCTGCTGGCGCAGTGCGAGCCGGTTGCGCTGCCGCCGCTGGAGCACGACATGGCCGGGCTTCAGGCTCGGATCGCCACCTCAATCGAGTTCATTGAAAGTCTTCCGCGTGCCGAAATCGACGCGGCGGCGGAGCTGAAGGTCTTCTTCAAGCTGAAGAACGGGACCGAGCTGCCCTTTACCGGGCGGACGCTGCTGCTCACCAACAGCGTCCCGCAGTTCTTCTTTCACGTCACGACCGCGTACGACCTGTTGCGGCACGCAGGCGTCGAGTTGGTGAAGAAGGACTTTTTGGGAAGGAAGTAGAGGCTTGGTCTACACCTCTCCCCGTCAGGGAGAGGTGTACGGAGTGATAGGGCAAAGGAACTACGCTTCGCCCTTGCGCTCGTAATCGGCGAGCGAGCTGCGGCCGGCGATCTCGCTGCGCAGCAGCTCGAAGCGCCTGTTGGCCTCGTCCTCGTGTTCGTCGACGAAATGCACGGCGGCCTCGCTGGTCATTGGGCCACTGACCACGGGAGCAGACTGCTCGCCGATGGTCTCGTGCACGTAATACTGGCCGTCGTCGCCGCGATGGACCGTCCATTTCAGGCGGATCGCCACCATCGGTCCGGGACCGACTTTGCTATAGCCGTCGGCGTCGGCCGGGTGCTGCGGCACCAGCGGCTGCTCCTCGACCACGGGATGGTCGTGCGCGTCCACGGTAGAATGTTCGGCTACGGCAGGATGCTCATCAGCGACGGCCGCCTCCGTCTCGGTGTCCCGGACAACGAAGGTCGGCTCGGGGTGCTCGAAAATGCTGGCGATGGTCGCCAGCGCTTGGTCGGTCGGGTCGATCTCTGACAAGGTCCATCCTCCAGCTCGACGCGGCCGGCAAGTCTGTCCCACTGCCGCCGCGGCCGGATACATTACGCGGGTTTGATTAAGGCTGAGTTGGGGCCCGATCTGCACCAAAATGGGACGCATTCTGGCCATCCGAAGGCGGGTAGAATGGCGGCCCGCCCCCGGGGATTTGCCTCAGCCGAGCACGTCTTGATTGATGATGTTCTGCCTGATTGGATCGCCGTCGAGCACACTCAAGATGTTGCGCGCGGTCTGCTCGCTCATGCGCTGGACCGCCTCGACAGTCACGCCGGCGACGTGCGGGGCCATAATGACGTTGGGCAGCGTGAACAGCGCATTGCTGACCGGCGGCGGCTCGACCTCGAACACGTCGATGCCGGCGCCTGCAACCTTGCCGGAGACGAGGGCATCGTACAGCGCGGCCTCCTTCACGATGCCGCCGCGGGCGGTATTGATCAGATAGGACCTTGGCTTCATCCGGCCGATCCTGTCAGCATCGAACAGGCCGACGGTCTCAGGTGTCTTCGGGCAGTGGATGGTGACGAAGTCGGCGTTCGGCAGCGCCGCGTCGAGATCAGTGACCGGCTCGCAGCCGGCGGTCTTGATGTCGGCGGCAGGCTTATAGGGGTCGTAGACCTGCACCTTCATTTCCATCGCCTGACAGCGCTTGGCGGTGCGGCTGCCGATGCGGCCGAAGCCGATGATCAGCACGGTCTTGCCGTAGAGATCGAACGGCAGCATGCCGAGCCGGTTGGCCCATTGGCCGTCCTTGACGCAGGCATGCATCTCATTGGCGCGCTTGGCCAGCGTCAGCATCATGAACAGCGCCTGCTCGGCCACCGAGGGCGAGTTCGCGCTACCCGCGACCATCAGCGGCACCTTGCGGCGGGAGAGCGCGGGTACATCGACGGCGTCGTAGCCGACGCCGATCCGGGTCACGACTTTCATGTCGCGGGCCGCCTCGAGTTCGGTCTCGCCGAACGCGGTGGCGCCGAGCGCCACGCCGTGGACCGGCGCGTGACTCTTCAGCAGAGCCTCAAAATCCTTGGCGGAGATCAGGTTCGCAAACTCGACGAGTTCGATATCGTCTCGCTGGGTGAGGAGGGCGCGCGCCCCTTGCGACAAAGTTTGTGTAACGAAAATCTTCTTCTTGTTGGTCGCCATCGCTCCCCGCCTGCTCCAAGTTTCTTAGACCGGCGTCACAGCACGGCGCCGGTCTCCTCGTTTAGCAGGTGCATGTTGTTGAGGTCCATCGCCAAACGCATGGGAGCCCCGTCCTTGGCGCCGGCATTGGGGTCGACACGGCCGCAGACCGGCGTGCCGTCGAGCCCGAAATAGACCAGCGTCTCCATTCCCATCGGCTCGGTGACGTCGAGCACGGTGTCGAAGCTCTCGACTCCCGACCCTAGATGCGCATGCGACTCGGTGAGATGCTCGGGGCGGATGCCAAGCAGCAGCTTGTCGGTACGCGGCAGCGCGTTGTAGCGCGCGGCGCGCGCCGACGGCAATGCAAAGGCGATGCGGTCGGTGAGGCGGATCTGGAGCGTGCCGCCGGCATCCTCCAGCCGACAGGGGATGAAATTCATCGCGGGCGAGCCGATGAAGCCTGCAACAAAACGCGTCGCCGGCTTGTGGTAGAGCTCGTTTGGCGTGCCGATCTGCTCGATCCGTCCCTTGTTCATCACCACCACACGATCGGCCAGCGTCATCGCCTCGACCTGGTCGTGGGTGACGTAGACGGTCGTGGTGCGCACCTTCTGGTGCACCTTCTTGATCTCGATGCGCATCTGCACGCGAAGTTTCGCGTCGAGGTTGGACAGCGGTTCGTCGAACAGGAAGACCTTTGGATTGCGCACGATGGCGCGCCCCATGGCGACGCGCTGGCGCTGGCCGCCCGAGAGCTGCTTCGGCTTACGGTCGATCAGGTCGGTGATGTCGAGCAAGCGTGCGGCTTCGGTCACCCGCGCCTTGATCTCGGCCTTGGGATAGTGCTTCAGCCGCAGGCCGAACGACATGTTCTCGGCAACCGTCATGTGCGGGTAGAGCGCGTAGTTCTGGAACACCATGGCGATGTCGCGATCCTTGGGCGGCACGTCGTTGACGACGTCGCCGCCGATCATGATGTCGCCGTCGCTGATGTCCTCGAGCCCCGCGATCATGCGCAGCGTGGTCGATTTGCCGCAGCCGGAGGGACCGACCAGCACGATGAACTCGTGGTCGGCGATATCAAGGTCGATACCACGGACGGCTTCGACATCATCGTAGCGCTTGATCACCTTACGCAAGGAAACGTCGGCCATGAGCATTCAACCCTTTGTCGCGCCGGCAGTCAGGCCAGCAATGTAGTAGTCCATCAGGAAGGCGTAGATGATCAGCGGCGGGGCCGCGCCGAGCAGCGCGCCGGTCATGATCTGCCCCCAGTTGAAGACGTCGCCCTTGATCAGCGTGGTGGTGATGCCGACCGGCAGCACGAGCTGGTCGACCGATGTCGTGAACACCAGGGGATAGAGGAACTGGGCCCAGGACACCGTGAACGCGAAGATGGTCGCCGCGATCAGCCCGGGCAGTGCCACCGGAATGAAGATGCGCAGCAGCGTCTGGAGCCAGGAGGCGCCGTCGATGATCGCGGCCTCGTCGAGCTCCTTCGGGATCGAGGCGAAATAGCCGATCATGATCCAGGTGCAGAACGGCACCGTCAGCGTCGGATAGATGAACACCAGCACATACCAGCGGTTCAGGAGCGTGATGCCGGTGAAGTCCTGGATCATCGCCAGCATCTTGAACAGCGGAATGAACAGCAGGCTGTCCGGGATCAGATAAGTCAGGAACACGCCGGTCGCGAGCGTCGCCGATCCCCAGAATTTCATCCGCGCCAGAGCGAACGCCGCGGGGATGCTGATCAGCATCGTCACGATCACGACCACGATCGAGATGATCGACGAATTCCAGAAGAATCGCAAAAACTGGTTCGAGGTCAGCAGCTCGACATAGTTCGAGAGCGTTGGGTGAAACACCCACCACGGGTTGGTTGCCGCCGAGATCTCTGCGCTGCTCTTGAGCGAGGTGATCAGCATGTAAACTGGCGGCGTCAGGAAGAAGATCGCAAACAACACCAGGAAGAAATAGGACCAGCGCAATGCCCAGGCGCGATCCCGGCTCATGCTGCCGAGTTTGCGGGTCGGTCCAGCCTTGTCGATTACGAGCGTACTCATCAGGCTTCATTCCCGCGTTTGGAGACGTCGCGCAGGATGAAGATCGCCGCGACGGCGAGGATCGGCACCATGAACAGCGAGACGCAGGCGCCGAGCGGAATGTCGCTGCTCTGGATGCCGACCTGGAATGCCCAGGTGGCGAACAGATGCGTCGTGTCCAGCGGTCCGCCCGAGGTCAGGATGCGCACGATGTCGAAATTGGCGAAGGTCACGATCAGCGAGAACAGCGTGGTGATCGCGATGATGTTGCGCATCATCGGCAGCGTGATGTACCAGATCTTCTGCCACCAATTGGCGCCGTCGATCGCCGCCGCCTCATAGAGCTGGTCGGGAACCGATTTGAGCGCGGCCAGGTACATGATCAGGAAGAACGGCGCGCCGTACCAGACGTTGACAAGGATGACGGAGAAGCGTGCCCAGAAGGTCTCACCGAGCCAGGGGATCGGGCCGACGCCGAAGAAGGAGAGCGTGTAGTTAAAGGCGCTATAGGACGGATCGAACAGCCACAGCCAGGCCAGCGTGCTCATCGCCGGCGGAATCACCCAGGGCACCAGCAGCATGCCGCGCCATTTGCGCTGCTTCTTGCCGGGAATGTTGTGAACGAAATGCGCGACGATGAAGCCGATCAGTGCCTTGAAGACCACGGCGGTGACCGCAAAGATGCAAGACTGCTTCACCACCATCCAGAACGTCTCGCGTTTGAACAGGAAGGTGAAATTGCCCAGCCCAACGAATTTGGTCATCGCCTTGTTCAGCGTCGCCAGATATAGCGAGAAGAAGGCGGGGTAGAGCACGAGCAACGCGATCAGAAGGATCAGTGGCAGCGTCAGGAAGAACGCCACGGTCGATTTCCGGCCCAGCATGTTGCGCAGACCCGAAGCTTTTCGCGGGCGCGCGTTGCGGACGAGGCGACCTTGCTGAACGACGACATCGGCCATGGAATGAGCTTTCTGACGGAAGATGAAGGAGGAAGCCGGCGACCGGTCGACTCCTTTGTCATGCGGACGGAGTGCGAGCGCGCCTTGGCGGCTCATGCCCGGAGGCACGAACCGCCTTGGCACACACCCGGCTCAGGTCCGCATAAAACCCTCGCACTCGTCCTCGGCCCAGGCGAGCGCGGTTTCCATCTTCTCACCCTGCGCGAAGCGCAACGCCATCTTGGTCAGCGTGGCCTGGAAATAGATCTGCTGGGCGATCTTCGGCGGCGCCGGTGACGCGGCGATCGACAGGGTCTGACGATGGTAGGGATCCGGATAGTGGAACAGCGTGCCCTTGGGCGGCCCTTCCTCGGCCCAGGTCTTGAGCTTCGTCATGTTCGCGTAGGCCGGGAGATCGTATCCGCCGCTCGCCACGACGAACTTTTCAATCGCCGCGGGTGAAGACAGATGGACGAGCAGGCTCTTGGCCGCCTCCTTGTTCTTGCCGAAGCTCCAGACGCCCCAGAAATAAGGAAGGAACGGCGCAAAGCGGCCCTTCGGCCCCGACGGGAAACCATGAGTCCAGCATTGCTCGGCGACCTGCGGCGCATCGCGCTTGGCAACGGCCCAGGCGCTCGGTGGGTTCATGATCATCGCGCCGCGGCCCGAGATCAGCCATTTGTTGTTGGAGGCGTCATCCCAGGACGGCGCATCGGCTGGCAACACGGCGATCAGCTTCTTGTAGAATTCGAGTGCCTGCCGCACCGCGTCAGTCTTGACGGTGACGTCGCCCTTGGCATTGACGAGCTCGGCGCCAAACGATTGGAAGATTGCACCCGCCGTATCGACGCTGTCGGTGGTCTCGCCGAGACCGATGCCGAAGGGGAAGCCGGCCTTCTGACAGGCTTCCGCCGCCTTCAGGAATGTCTCCAACGTCCAATTGTCATCTTTCGGCGGGCCGCCGGCCGGGTACATCTCCTGGACGTCGATGCCCGCGTGCTTCTTCATGAGATCGATACGGGAGCAGGGGCCCTTGATCTGGCTTCCTGGGGTTGCCGGTACTGCAAGCCATTTGCCGCCCGACTGCGCCAGATATTTGACAGTGCCGTTGACCTCGCCATTCTGCTTGATGAGCGGCTCCATGACGTCGTTGAGCGGCTCGAGGTTTTCGGAATAAGCGTGCGGCCACCAGCTCGGCATCTGAAGAATGTCGTGACCCGACTTGGCCTGTGCTTCGGCCGCCGCGGTCAGCTCAATCTTCTTGTTGTTGCTGGTGATGTAATCAATCGAAACCTCAACTTTTTCCTTCTCACCCCATTCCTTGACGAGTGCGGTGGAGGCATCGTTGGCGCCGGGCACCCAGTGGTCCCAGAAACCGATCGAGAGTTTGCCGGCGGCGTAAGCGCCTCGGACATAGGGCGCTGCGATCAGCGCCGTGGAGGACATTGCAGTGGCAGCCACAAATTGACGTCGCGTCAGTGTCTTGCGTGACATCTCGTTTCCTCGCCTTGGTTTGTTTTATTGTTCTGTCGTTTCCTTTGAATTTCCCAAGTTTGTTTTTGATTTTGTTGTTGGACGTTTCTTTTTGGCCTCGTCATCCCCAGCGGCAGATTCACGCGAGGGGACGCGGCAAATTGGTAGCGCGATCAGATCATGATTGATTGCGTCTGTCGAGAAAGCCGAATGCGTCGCGCTCTAGAACTAACGTTGTGTATGGGGCAGCGACGGCGCACGTCGTCGGTCATGAGCTGCGGCAGCTCTTATTGCGATGCACACGTGGAGCGAAGCCGCAAATGACCCGTGCGCAATTACGCCGTAGTTCCGAATAGGCTTGCATCGCCGCTTCGCGCCAAAGCTCTTTCGAGCGGGGACAGCGATGTCCGTACCTAGACCTCGGCTCGGCGAAAACGGTAGAGTTGCAACCGGCAGGAGGCCTGCCGTTTCCTTGAGAAGGCAAGCAGATCGAGATGGAGACCCAAATGATCAACCCGGCGCCGCCTGCGCGGCTTGGCCTGCGACGATGGCTCGCGCTCGGGTCCGTGCTGACACTGCTTGTCGGCGCGTCCGCGGTTGCGAATGCACAAGGTTTGGTCAAGGGCGTCCAGGACGGAGCCGCGGCTGGTAACAAGGCGGCGGGTCCTGTCGGAGGCGTCCTCGGCGGCGCCATCGGCGGCGTGGTCGGCGTATTCACCGGTGTGCTCGGCGTCGGGAATAACAACAACGGCCAGGCGCCGGCAGCCAAGGACGCCAGCAAGGATGCTGGTAAGGACGCTTCCAAGGATGCGAAGGACGCCAAGCAGTCGGGCCCGGCCAAGGACAAGGACGCCAAGACAGCAAAAGGCGCCAAGGGAGCCAAGGCGAGCAAGGAAGCCAAGAACGCTCCCCAGGACACCAAGGACAATAAGGACGTCACGGTCCTGACCCAGCCCGGCGCGCCGCAACTGACCGCCGACCAGATCGTCGCCAACAGCGATTCCTATATCGAGCGGATCAAGACCGAGCTGAATCTCACGCCCGATCAGGAGAAGAACTGGTTCGGCTTCTCCAGTGCCATGCACTATCTCGGGCACAATGGCGCGGAGCGACTCAACCTGCGGATGGAGCGGGCCAAGCGCGATCCGCCCGACGACATTATCGAGCAGATGCGCAACGAGGCGCAGTTCCTGATCGACCGCGCCGCCGACCAGCGCAATGTCGCCGATGCGGCCGAGCCGCTGTACTCGAGCCTCGATGACAAGCAGAAGCAGGTGTTCATCCAGGAGATGGTTCGCCTCAGCCATGAGCGCGGGCTGGATTGACCAGATTTGGATTGATCGAGCTTGAATCGGATTGCATGCATTGGTGGAATTTGAAGGCCACGAATTCGTGAATCCTTTTCGCAAATGGGGTATGCTTAGCTTCGCAACGAGGCTTGCGGGGTTGATATGGCGGACGGACTCTCCGTTTTCCTGGTCGAAGACGAGGCGTTGATCCGGATGATGATGGCTGACATGGTGGAAGAGCTTGGCCACCATGTCGTCGCGGAAGCGGACAATGTGCGCGATGCGAGCGCTTTTGCGATGACCGCGCAGTACGATTTCGCGATCCTCGACATCAATCTGATGGGCGTTTATGTCGATCCGGTCGCCGATCTGATCGAGCGGCGCGGCAAGCCGTTTCTGTTTGCCACCGGTTACGGGCCGGAATTGCTGCCGTCCTTGCTCCGGCGCCGGCCAATTCTGCGCAAGCCGATAGCGCTCGATCAGCTCAAGAGCATCATCGACTCGCTGTTTCCGGATATGCCCGCCAAAGTGCCGCACTGACACCGTCGACAGTGGAGGCATCGCCCATGAAAATGGCCGCCCGAAAGGGGCGGCCATTTGGTGACGGAAGGTCCGTCAGTGAATCACATCAGGCCGGCGCTGAGGTCGACGCCCTGCGCCATCAGGCTGAACGAGGCAATGAGGCCCAGGCAGCAGAAGATGACAATCGCTTTAAAAGAATAATCGTTCGACCGGGTCTGGATGGCAGCCGGCATTTCGGCGAGCGAAATCATGCTCATGTTCATTCCCCCTCTGTTTAATCCTGAATTGCATCAGGTGAGGGAACTTCTAGAGCAGAAAGTTTGATACAGGATTGCCAAGGATACTTAACGGAATCGCAATCGATCGCAGACTCCTGGCCGCCGGGCGTCAGGCCTTGCAAGCGTTAGTTGCGGCCGCCCCTTAGCACCGTCGCAATGGTGTGGGCCGTCATGGCGGCGCGGTCCGAGGCACGCTGTGCGGCCAAGCGGTCCCTCGCTTTTTCCTCGATCAACAGCTCGATCAGCGCTACCCGCTTCGTTTCATCATCCGCCTCGGTCAGCAGCCGGTGATAGCGGTGATAGTCGAATCCTACATCCTGCTTACGCATGTCACGCCCCCGATACGTACGCCACACACGCCGGGATTGTTTCGCATCGGACGCAAACGGGCAAGCACGATCCTGCATGGAACTGCGGATTGGCCGCAGTCAGCTGTGAATTGCCGGAGACAGACGATCCGTGCCGGCGCCCCTCAAGCCAGATTGTGATCGGCGAACATCTTCAGGCCGACGAAGCTTGCGTCGGGCTTCATGACAAGGCGCGTCGGGATGTTGCGCAAATAATCCTGGAAGCGCCCCTTGGCTTCGAAACGCGCACGGAACGCTGAAGCCAAGAGGAATTCCGGAAAGCGTGGGACGATTCCGCCGGCAATGTAGACGCCGCCCCTGGCGCCGAAGGTCACCGCAAGATTGCCGGCCACGGAGCCGAGGATGGCGCAAAACATCTCCAGCGTCGCGCGACTGAGCAGGCAAGAGCCGTCCAGCGCCGACTTGGTGATCGCTGCCGCATCGCGTTGCGGCACCTGGGCTTCATCGACCTCGGCCATCGCCTCGTAGAGGGATTGCAGGCCGGAACCGGACAGGGCGCCGCGCTCGATCGAGACATGGCCGAAGCGCCGGCGCATCGAGGCGATTACCCGTTCCTCGCGTTCGTTCTCCGCCGGCAAGGTGGCATGCCCGGCCTCCGTGACGACAGCGAGCCGGGAGCCGTGGCGTTCGACCAGGCAGGAGACGCCAAAACCAGTCCCGGGTCCGACCACCAGCAGTGGCTCACCTGGCATGCCGTCCTGCCCGCCGAGCGGAATCAGGTCGGCCGGCTGCAGGGCGGGCAGGGACCAGGCCACCACCTCGAAATCGTTGAGCACGTGGACGCTGTCGAAGCCGAGCGCCGGCTGGAGCTCGTTGCCGTCGATGACCCAGGGGCTGTTGGTCATGACGCAGCGGTTATTGGTAACGGGGCCCGCTACAGCCAGAACGGCCCTAACCGGCTTTTCGCTGTCGGCCCGGCGCAGCACGTCGGCGATGGCCTCGCGGACCGTTGGATGGTCGGCGACCTTCACATAGTCGATCGGTCCGATCTGCTCGCCATTGCTCAGCGCGAAACGTGCATTGGTGCCGCCGATATCGGCGAGAAGAATGTTTCCTGTCTTGCCGATACTCATGGTCCTTTGGCTGCCGTGGCCTTTGGCCACAGGAACCGTTCTCCTCTGCTTCGTCGCTGCGATCCGTATGGCGCGGATACCAGAGATTCCGCTCTTGGGCACAGCTAGTCAACACGGACCCCCCAAAAGCGTTGCATTCAGGACGGTGGTTGCGAAGCCGGGCGGGAAGGTCGACATTGGCGAGAGCGGCCGGCGCCCGATGCGCCGGTCAGACGGCATTGGACTTGCGATTGGGAAGCGATTGGGGCCTCTCGATGAAGATATCCGACCGCGACGTGCTGCTGGTGATCGACGTGCAGAACGATTTTTGCACCGGAGGGGCGCTCGCCGTTCCCGGCGGCGAGAAGGTCGTCCCCGCCATCAACCGGATCGCCCAAAAATTCGCCAATGTGGTGCTGACGCAGGACTGGCACCCAGGCAATCACGTCTCCTTCGCGCCGAACCATCCGGGCAAGCAGCCGTTCCAGACCATCGAGTTGGACTATGGCACCCAGGTGCTGTGGCCGACCCATTGCGTCCAGGGCACGACTGGTGCCGAATTCCATCGGGATCTGGACCTGACGCGGGCAAGCCTGGTGGTGCGCAAGGGCTTTCGCCGCGGGATCGATTCCTATTCGGCGCTGTTTGAGAATGACAAGACGACGCCGACCGGCCTGCTGGGCTATTTGCGCGAGCGCGAGCTGAAGACCGTTTTCGTTGCCGGCCTTGCGCTCGATTTTTGCGTCCGCTTCTCCGCCGAGGATGCCCGCAAGGCTGGCTTCGAAGTTGCAGTGATCGAGGACGCCTGCCGTGGCATCGACCTCGACGGCTCGGCCGCGGCGACCCATCGAAGTCTTGGGGAGCTCGGTATTTCCGTCGTCAGCCTGGAGGCGTTCTTGTGAGGATCAATCGGTAATGGTGGCGGAGAAGACCAGTCAGCAGCCCGAGGAGGCGGGGCGTGGCCCCGATGACCCCATGCTGTGGCCGTTTGCGGCAGCAAAGCTCGCGATGGATGCCTGCTTCTGGTGGTTGGAACGCAGCCCGACGGAGCAGGGCGAAAGCGAGCTCCCCTGGACCACATCAGGCACCGTAGCATTGGAGCTTGCCACCATGCGGCTGCGGGATTGCGCGCCGACGCGATCCGGCCAGCCGGCGCTTATTTGCGCGCCCTATGCGCTGCACCGGGCCCTGATCGCAGATTTTGCACCCGGTCACAGCGTGGTGCAGTCGCTGCAACAGGGCGGTATCGATCGGGTCTATCTTACCGACTGGCGCTCGGCCACGCCTGAGATGCGCCACCTCTCGATCGACAGCTATCTGTCCGATCTCAACGTGGCTGTCGACGAGATCGGCGCGCCGGTCGATCTGGTCGGCCTGTGCCAGGGCGGCTGGCTGTCGCTGCTCTATGCGGCGCGTTTTCCGGCCAAGGTACGGCGGCTGGTGCTGGTTGGCGCGCCGGTCGACCTCTCGGTCGAGTCCAGGCTGGCGCAGCTCGCCCGCAACGCGCCCGAGATGGTCTACGATCAGCTCGTCGCGCGCGGCGGCGGCAATGTCAGCGGCGAGGAGATGCTGCATGTCTGGTCGAAGGTGCCAGGCCCCGACGACATCGCGGCGGCATTGCAGCGAGACCTCTCGGACGAGGAGGGGGCGGTCCTGCTGGCGCGCTTCGACCGCTGGAACAGCGAAACGCTCAATTTGCCCGGCACCTACTATCTTCAGATCGTCAACTGGATCTTCCGCGAGAATCGGATCGCATCGGGTCATTTCACTGCGCTCGGCCGTGCGATCGACCTGAGGGACGTCAAGGCGCCAGTGTTCATGCTGGCCGGGCTCGATGACAATGTCGTGCCGGCCGCGCAGGCCTTTGCCACGGGGAAGCTCCTCGGCACGCCGCCGGCTTTCGTCGCAGCACGCTCGGAGCCGAGTGACCATCTCGGTCTGTTTATGGGTGCGCGGACCCATGCCCATGCCTGGCCCCGGATCGCCGAATGGCTGCGCAACGACCTCTCCGGCGTGCTGGCGCGCAGCGCCTGACATCAGCGTGGCTTGCAAATCCGTTATGCATGACGACGGATGGCCTGCACGGGGCTCGGTCGATGGGCTACATAGAGTCGAGAGCCGGCCGCGGCCGGTCCGACAAGATCTAAGGTCCTTTGCGCGATGAGCTTCCACTCGATCTACGCCCACGGCTTTGCGCGCGTTGCGGCCTGCGTCACCACCTCCCATGTGGCTGATCCCACCGCCAATACGAAGGCGATCATCGCGGCGGCAAAGACCTGCGACGCGCAGTCGGTCGCGGTCGCCGTGTTTTCCGAGCTATGCCTGTCCGGCTACGCGATCGAGGACCTCGTCAAGCAGGATCCACTGCTCGATGCCGTCGAGCGCGGGCTCGCGTCGATCGTCGAGGCTTCGTCGGGCCTGATGACCGTGCTGATCGTCGGTGCGCCGCTACGCTTTGGCAATCGCATCTATAATTGTGCCGTCGTCCTTCACCGCGGCCGTATTCTGGGCGTCGTGCCCAAGATCTATCTGCCGACCTATCGCGAATTCTACGAGGGCCGCCATTTCGCCTCGGGCGCCGGCATCGCCGGTGAGGCGGTTGCCATCGGCAAGCTCCAGGCGCCGTTCGGCACCGACCTGCTGTTTGCGGCCGAGGACGTGCCCGGTCTCACCATCGGCGTCGAGATCTGCGAGGACATGTGGGTTCCGGTGACGCCGGCCTCCGAACTGGCACTGGCCGGCGCCAGCATGCTGATCAACCTCTCGGGCAGCCCGATCACGATCGGCCGGGCGCGCTCGCGTGCGCTGCTCTGCCAGTCGACCTCGGCGCGCTGCCTTGCGGCCTATGTCTATTCCGCCGCAGGCGCCGGGGAATCCACCACGGACCTCGCCTGGGACGGCCAGACCTCGATCTACGAGAATGGCGTGCTGCTGGCCGAGGGCGAGCGCTTCAGGCAGGACGGCCAGATCACGATGGCCGACGTCGACCTCGACCTGCTCAGGCAGGAGCGTGCCTTGATGGGCACGTTCGACGACAACCGCCGGCAGCGCGAAGCGCTATTCCGGAAAGTGACATTCGCCCTCAAGCCGCCGTCCGCGGATATCGGCTTCCTGCGCAAGGTCGAGCGTTTCCCGTTCGTGCCGAGCGACGAGCATTTGCTCGAGCAGGACTGCTACGAGGCCTACAACATCCAGGTCGCGGGCCTCGTGCAGCGCATGCGCGCCACCGGCACCAAGCGTGTTGTGATCGGCGTATCGGGCGGCCTCGATTCCACCCACGCGCTGATCGTCGCCGCCAAGGCCGTCGACCTGCTCGGCCTGCCGCGCGAGAATATTTTGGCCTACACCATGCCGGGCTTCGCCACCGGCAGCGAAAGCAAGACCAATGCACTGGCGCTGATGAAGGCGTTGCAGACCACCTGGCAGGAGCTCGACATCCGCACCACCGCCACGCAGATGCTGAAGGACATCGGCCATCCCTTCGGCAAAGGCGAGAAGGTCTACGACGTCACCTTCGAGAACGTGCAGGCGGGCCTGCGCACCGACTATCTGTTCCGGCTCGCCAACCATCATGGCGGCATCGTCATCGGCACCGGCGACCTCTCCGAACTCGCGCTGGGCTGGTGCACCTATGGCGTCGGCGACCAGATGGCGCATTACAACGTCAACGCCGGCGTGCCGAAGACGCTGATCCAGCATCTGATCCGCTGGGTGATTGCTTCGAAGCAGTTCAGCCGCGATGTGAACGGAACCCTGGCCTCAATCCTCTCGGCCGAAATCTCGCCGGAGCTGGTTCCCGTGAAGCCGGGCGAGAAGCCGCAAAGCACCGAGGCTTCCGTCGGGCCCTACGAATTGCAGGATTTCAACCTGTTCTACACGCTGCGCTTCGGCCTGCGGCCGTCCAAGATCGCCTTCATGGCGTTCCAGGCGTGGAAGGATGTCGCCGAGGGCGAATGGCCGCCGGCATTCCCGGCCGATAAACGTCGCGCATACGATCTTAAGGAGATCCGCCGCTGGCTTGAGGTGTTCCTGCGACGGTTCTTCGCCTTCAGCCAGTTCAAGCGCTCGGCGATGCCAAACGGGCCAAAAGTTTCAGCCGGCGGCTCGCTGTCACCGCGTGGTGACTGGCGCGCGCCGTCGGATTCCAGCGCCGCGGCCTGGCTCGAGGACCTCGAGCGAAACGTGCCGAGCTGAGGGCGCGGCGGGTCGGCATTGCCAGGGAGACGATCTGATGTCGGCCGGGGACGGGTCGGAAGCGGGCGAGGAGGCCAGGGTCGTCAACGGCCTCTACATCTTCGACATCGAGATGCGTGACGGCAAGCGCGGTCAGGCGAGAGGCGTGGTCGTGCTGTGCGACGGGCGCATCATGGGTGGCGACAGCTATTTCTACTATACGGGCAGCTACACCTTCCGGAACGGCAAGTGGCGCGGCGACATGATCGTCAACCAGCACACCGAGGCGGTCGGAAGGACTCTCGCCTTCGGAGGCAGGGAAGTCACTTGCGGCTTTTCGGGGGACTACTCGGCCGGCGGTGCGGAGGTTGAAGGCATGGCGCTGGTCGGCAAGACCAGCGTGACGTTCACGGCGCGGCTGACATTAAAGGATGCGATGTAGGGCGACCTGATCTTCCCACGAGCGAACGACGATTCGGCTCAGGAACATTCGTACCGACGGGGCGTTCGCGTCTGTCATTGAAATCGAGCCGTCAACGGTGGGCTCGAGTGCGTGGACGGATTCACTGAGCGTGACGGTTCAGATGCCGGGCGGCGGCTCATCCACCCCGATCCCGCTCGGTACCGCCGCCGGCGATATCATGGTCGCGACGCAAGGGCAGGGTGACTGCACGGTGACTATCGATCCGCAAACGCGCCGGGTGCTGGACCGGCAAGGCTCCGCCAAAACGACTTCGCGCCGCGCGGCTCATAAAGCCGGCGGCGCGAAATTGCGTTCGAAGTAGAAAGTTCCGAGGTCCGGAGTGCCTAGGAGTCCGGACCTCGTCACCTTGCCCCAGCCTTCAATCCCCCGCCCCATGTGGTCCCCCAACCCCATGGTGCGCGATCAGAGGGTGATGCCCGTGGAAGTGGCCGCCGATCGATGTCCCGCGATGTACGCGAGTTGTGGTTAGGATTCCATTCCGGATCACTACGGACTGAAAAACACTTGATCCAGCACGCGGATGTATGCGCATGCGCACGCTGCATTTGCCGCTGCACGAAATCATGCAAGCGCGCGACACGATGTCCACATCTCATGCAGCTTGCGGAACCTCGATTTCACCGGCCTGTCATTGAACTGGTCTAGCGCTGCTCTCCGTCATCGCTGACGATCAAGGGAGCAAGTCATGTCGAAGCCGGTGTTGGGCGCCGCACTGTCCATCAAGTCGATCCCCGCTCATCGCGACTGGCTTCTCGAACGGCAGCGCGATCTCGAAATTCAGGATTTCTTCCGCGCCGATCTGCTTGACGGCGACTGGCGCACGCCCGCCGCTGAAATCAAGCAGATGCTGTCGGGCCACACCGGGCGCCTCGGCATCCACGGTCCGTTCTGGGGCTTCAAGATCGACAGCCACGATCCCCTGATCCGCCAGGCCGTGACCAAGCGGCTGCTGCAAGGCCTTGATGCTGCGGAATTCCTCGGCGCGACGCAGATGGTCATGCATTCGCCCTTCACCACCTGGGATCACAACAACCTCGATCTCTATCCTGATAACCGCACCAACATCGTCGAGCGCGTCAAGGCGACGCTGGCTGAGGTGATCGCGCGCGCCGAGACCATCGGCTGCGAGATCGTCATCGAGAACATCGAGGACAAGGACCCGCGCGACCGCGTCCGTCTCGCCAAGGCGCTCGAAAGCAGCAAGGTCCGTGTCTCGCTCGACACCGGCCACGCCAACTACGCCCACATCTCCACCGGTGCGCCGCCCGTCGATTATTACGTCGAGACCGCCGGCGACATGCTGACGCATGTGCATCTCCAGGACACCGACGGTTTTGCCGACCGCCACTGGGCGCCGGGTGAAGGCAACATCCCCTGGGTGGCCGTGTTCCGTGCGCTCGACCGGCTGAATTCCAATCCGCGGCTGATCCTCGAACTGCGCAACCATGACGACGTCCGCAAGGGTGCGGCGCATCTCGCCGCGCTCGGTCTCGCCGAATAACAGACATCAGAGGGCAGGGTCACCGCCATGAGCAAGCTTACCCGTCGTACGATCCTTAAGTCCGGCGGTGCCGCCGCCGGCACGCTGCTGCTGCCACGCTTTGCGATTGGGCAGGCCGACAACCGTCCGTCGGTGACGATCGCGGTGCAGAAGGTGACCAACGCCAACGTGCTCGACGTGTTGCGCGAGCAGTCCAACGTCGGCGAGCGCGTGTTCTTCTCATCAATCTGGGAAGGCCTGATTTCCAAGAACTGGCGCGGCAATCTCGAGGCCATGCCCGGTCTTGCCACCGAATGGCGCCGCATCGACGACCAGACTGTGGAAGTGAAGCTGCGCCAGGGCGTGAAATTCCACAATGGCGACGAGCTGACGGCCGAGGACGTTCTCTTCACCTTCAGCCGCGAGCGCATGTTCGGCGAGACCGAGGCCAAGAGCCGCAGCACCATTCAGGCGTTCGAGAAGATCCCGATGCCGAAGCCCGGCAAGGAATTGCCACCCGACGTGCCCGCGGTTGCGCGCCGCATCTGGCCGGACCTCGTGCGCGTCGACGCCGTCGATAAATACACAGTGCGCTTCTACAACGCGACGCCCGACGTCACCATCGAGGGCCGGCTGTCGCGCTATGGCTCCGACATCGCCAACCGCCGCGCCTGGGACGAATCCGCAAGCTATCTCGACTGGGCGCGCAAGCCTGTCACCACCGGTCCCTACAAGGTCGTCGAGCTCAAGCCCGACGTGTCGCTGACGCTGGAAGCGCACGACGGATATTGGGGCGGCCGTCCGCCGCTCAAGCGCATCCGCTTCCTGGAAGTCCCTGAAGTGGCGAGCCGCATCAACGGGCTGCTCTCGGGCGAATATCAGTTCGCCTGCGACATCCCGCCGGACCAGATCGCCGGCATCGAGAAGAATTCCGCGTTCGAGGTGCAGGGCGGCACCATCCTCAATCACCGCCTGACGGTGTTCGACAAGAACCACGCCGTGCTCGCCAACCCGCTGGTGCGCCGCGCCTTCACCCACGCCATCGACCGGCAGGCCATCGTCGACAGTCTGTGGGCCGGCCGCACCCGCGTGCCGAAGGGCCTGCAGTGGGAGTTCTATGGCGACATGTTCAACGCCGATTGGGACGTGCCCGCCTATGATCCCAAGCTCGCGCAGGATCTGTTGAGGCAGGCGAACTACAAAGGCGATCCGATCCCGTACCGCCTGCTCAACAATTACTACACCAATCAGGTCGCGACCGCGCAGGTGCTGGTCGAGATGTGGAAGTCGGTTGGTCTCAACGTTGAGATCGAGACCAAGGAGAACTGGTCGCAGATCATGGAACGCGCGCCGACGCGTGCGGTGCGCGACTGGTCGAACTCGGCGGCCTTCAACGATCCGGTGTCGTCGCTGGTTGCCCAGCATGGTCCGAACGGCCAGCAGCAGCAGATCGGCGAATGGACCAACGCCGAGCTGAACAAGCTCTCCGAGTTCCTGGAGACCTCGACCGACCGCGCGGCACGCAAGAAAGCTTTCCACCGGATGCTGGAGATCGCCGAGCGCGAGGACCCCGCCTACACGGTGCTGCACCAGAACGCGACCTTCACGGCCAAGCCGAAATCGATCAAATGGAAGGCGGCCCCGGCGTTCGCGATGGATTTCCGCGCCGGCAATTTCGAGGCGTAGGGCGGTGACGCCGCTCATCAGCATCCAGGGCTTGAGCGTTGCCTTTGGCGGCGTGCCGGTCCTGCGGGGCGTCGATCTCGCGCTTGGCAAGGGCGAAGCTCTCGGCCTCGTCGGCGAGTCCGGCTCGGGCAAATCAGTCACGTGGCTTGCCGCGCTTGGGCTCCTGCCGCGACATGCTGATGTCTCGGGCTCCGTCCGGCTCGACGGACGCGAGCTGCTTGACGCGCCGGCCTCCGAGCTCGACAAGGTCAGGGGCGGGAGGATCGCCATGATCTTCCAGGATCCGGCGAGCGCACTCAATCCGGTGCTGACCATTCGCAAGCAACTTTGCGAAGCCTTGGCGCTGCATCGCGATCTCTCCGGCGAGGCCGTGAAGGCGGAAGCGCTGCGGCTGCTCAACCTCGTCGGCATTCCCGACGCGGCGCGGCGGCTCTCCGCCTATCCGCACGAATTCTCCGGCGGCCAGGTCCAGCGCATCATGATCGCGATGGCGCTTGCCGGAAATCCTGACCTGCTGATCGCGGACGAGCCGACCACCGCGCTCGATGCCACCATCCAGGCGCAGATCCTCGAACTGCTCTCCACCATCCGCCGGGAGATGAACATGGCGATGGTTTTGATCAGCCACGATCTCGGCGTCGTCGCCGAAAACTGCGACCGCGTTGCCGTGATGTATGCCGGCCGCATCGTCGAGCAGGCGCCCGCCAACCAGCTCTTCGCCGACCCCGTCCATCCCTATGCGCAGGGCCTGATCGGGGCGCTGCCGCCGCTCGACGGGCCGCGCCGTCGCCTAACCGCCATTCCCGGCGCGGTGCCCGATCCGGCGCACATGCCCGGCGGATGTGCCTTCGCGCCACGCTGTGCGCTGGCAGCCGAACCGTGCGGCCTTGCCGCGCCGACCCTTGTGCCCATCGCCGACGATCGCACAGTGGCCTGCATCCGCGCCGAGGCCTCGCGCCGCGCGCTGCTCGGGATCGCCGCCGAATGAACCCGCCGCTCGTCGAGGTGTCCTCGATCTTACGCAGCTATGCGATGCGTTCCGTGATGTTCGGCCGCGCGACGGCTGTGCATGCCGTTGACGGCGTATCGCTGACGATTCCCAAGGGCGAAACACTCGGCCTCGTCGGCGAGTCCGGCTCGGGCAAGTCCACGACGGGACGCATCGTGCTGGGCCTTGAGCCGCCCGATCGCGGCGAAGTGAGGTTCGAGGGCAAGCCGATGGCGGCGCTCGGAACGCCAGCGTGGCGCGCGCAACGCGCCCGCATGCAGATGATTTTTCAGGATCCGCTGGGCGCGCTGGACCGACGCCTGCCGGTCGCGACCCAAATTCGCGAGCCCCTGGATATTCACGGCATCGGCACACCGGACGAGCGCGAAGAGCGGGTCCGTGAATTGTTCCGGGCGGTCGAGCTGACGCCTGCCCATGGCGCGCGTTATCCCGGAGCGCTCTCCGGCGGCCAGCGCCAGCGCGTCGTGCTGGCGCGGGCGCTGGCAACGAAGCCGGATTTCCTCGTCTGTGACGAACCGGTCAGTGCGCTCGACGTCTCGATCCAGGCGCAGGTCGTGAACCTGCTCTGCGATCTCCAGGCGCAGCTTGGGCTGACGCTGCTGTTCATCAGCCACGATCTGCGCGTCGTCAGGCAGATCAGCAATGTCGTCGCCGTGATGTATCTCGGCCGCATCGTCGAGATCGGCAGCGCCGACGATCTCTTTGCGCGCCCAGAACACCCGTACACGCAAGCGCTGGTCTCAGCGTCACCCGCGCCCGGTCGCCGCAGCGCGGGTCGCATCATGCTCTCAGGCGATCCGCCGAACCCGGCCGCGCGTCCGAACGGCTGCGCATTCCATCCGCGCTGCCCGCGCGCCATCGCGCGCTGCGCGAGCGAGGTGCCGGCACTTTCCGCGGTCGGCGGCGACAGGCAGGTGGCCTGCCATCTCGTCACGGGCGCCCAAACGCGGGATGCCGCGTGATGGGACGCTATTTCGCCATTCGAATCGGACGCGCGGCGCTTACGATCGTGCTCGTCGTCACCTTCGCCTTCGTCGTGCTGCGTCTCTCGGGCGATCCCGCGCTGATGATCCTGGGCCCGGAGGCGCCGCCGGAAGTCCTCGCCGCGTTCCGCAAGGCCTGGGGCCTCGATGACCCCATCTGGTTTCAGTACCTCGATTACTTCGGCGCCATCGCCAAGGGCGAACTCGGCCGCTCCATGCGCGACGGAAGGCCCGCGATGGAGCTCGTGCTGGAGCGAATTCCGGCGACGCTGGCGCTGACGCTGCCGGCCTTTGTGTTCAAGGTCGCGCTTGGCATTCCTGCCGGAATCTATGCCGCGCTGCATCGCGGTTCGGCCATCGATCGCGCCGTGATGATGACGGCGGTTGCCGGCTTCACCGTGCCGAGTTTTGTCCTTGCGCTGCTGCTGGTGCTGATCTTCGCCGTGCAACTCGGCTGGCTGCCGTCAGGCGGACAGGACAGCTGGCGTCACGCTATCCTCCCGATCGCGACACTCAGCCTTGGCGGGGCCGCGGTGCTCGCACGTTTCACCCGCAGCGCGATGCTGGAAGTGCTCGGCCAGCCCTATATCCGCACGGCGTCGGCCAAGGGCGTGCCGTGGCGCAAGGTCGTGACCTCGCATGCGCTGCCAAACGCGGCGATCCCGACCGTGACCATTCTTGGCTTCATGATCGGCTCGCTGATTGCGGGTGCGGTCGTGGTCGAGAGCGTGTTTGCCTGGCCGGGGGTAGGGCGGCTGCTTGTCGTCGCCGTCGCCAACCGCGATCTCGCGGTCGTGCAGTGCATCTTGCTGCTGGTTGCACTGACCATGGTGACGTCGAACCTCGTCGTCGACTTCCTTTACGGCTTCCTCGATCCGCGCTTGCGCGCCAAAGGAGCGCATGCATGACCGAGGCAACGCTGAAGGACACCGCTGTCAGCAGGCGCATCAGCCTGCCGGCGATCCCGATCTCGGTTACGCTCGCAATCACCTGGATCGTCGCGATGCTCGTCATCGCGGCCTTCGCCGAGAAGTTCACGCCCTATGGCTATACCCAGTTCGACCTGCACAATCGCCTCTCTGCGCCCGGCCATGTCGCGCATTGGCTCGGCACCGACGAGCTCGGCCGCGACGTGCTGTCGCGCCTGCTCGTCTCGATCCGCATCTCGCTGCTGATCGCATTCGGCGCGACCGCGATCTCGGCCGTTGCAGGTACCACGCTCGGCTTCCTCGCCGCGCATTTCCGCGGTGCGGTCGAGCAGCTCGTGCTGATGCTGTCCGATTTCCAGGCCAGCATGCCGTTCCTGATCATGGCACTCGCCGTGCTCGCCTTCTTTGGCAACTCCCTGCCGCTCCTGATCGGCCTGATGGGCCTGTTCGGCTGGGAGCGCTACGCCCGCATTGCGCGGGGCCTTGCCATCTCCGCCAATGCGCAAGGGTACGCCGCTGCCGTCCGACAATTGGGGGCGCGGCCTTCGCGGATCTATCTCAGGCACATCCTGCCGAACATCGCCTCGACCCTGATCGTCTCGACGACGCTTGTTTTCCCAGAGGTGATCTTGATGGAGTCGGGCCTGTCCTTCCTCGGCCTGGGCGTGCAGCCGCCGATGACCAGCCTCGGCAACATGGTCGGCTACGGCCGCGAGTATTTGACCCGGGCGCCCTGGATTATGCTGGCGCCGGCCACGACGATCGTGGTCACGACGCTGTCCGTCTCCGTGATCGGCGATTGGCTGCGCGACAAGCTCGATCCGACCCTGCAATAGGCGCGCGCCGGGAGCAGGGGAGGCCTGCACCGGGCCAATCCGGGGGTGTCAGGGGCAAGTTCCCGTTGCGCCTGACCACCCCGTGCGCTATCCGGCCGGAAAGGCCTGAGGCGGCTCCAAATTTTCCGCCCGGCCGGTCAACCCCGAGGACGGAAACCGCCATGCCAGCCTATCGCTCCCGCACCACCACCCACGGCCGCAACATGGCGGGCGCCCGCGGCCTTTGGCGCGCGACGGGCATGAAGGACGGCGATTTCGGCAAGCCGATCATCGCGGTCGTCAACTCCTTCACCCAGTTCGTGCCCGGCCACGTCCACCTCAAGGACCTCGGCCAGCTGGTCGCCCGTGAGATTGAGCAGGCCGGCGGCGTTGCCAAGGAATTCAACACCATCGCGGTCGACGACGGCATCGCCATGGGCCATGACGGCATGCTCTACAGCCTGCCGTCGCGCGAGCTGATCGCCGACAGCGTCGAGTACATGGCCAACGCCCATTGCGCCGACGGCCTCGTCTGCATCTCCAATTGCGACAAGATCACGCCCGGCATGCTGATGGCCGCGCTGCGGCTCAACATCCCCGCCGTGTTCGTCTCGGGCGGGCCGATGGAAGCCGGCAAGGTCAAGCTGCAGGGCAAGACCAAGGCCGTCGACCTCATCGACGCCATGGTGGCTGCTGCCGACTCCAAGGTCAGCGACGAGGACGTCAAGGTGATCGAGCGCTCGGCGTGCCCGACCTGCGGCTCCTGCTCGGGCATGTTCACCGCCAACTCGATGAACTGCCTCACCGAGGCGCTCGGCCTGGCGCTGCCCGGCAATGGCACGGTCGTCGCGACCCATGCCGACCGCAAGCGCCTGTTCGTCGAGGCCGGCCACACCATCGTCGATCTCGTCCGCCGCTACTACGAGCAGGACGATGCATCCGTGCTCCCGCGCAACATCGCCAACTTCAAGGCATTCGAGAACGCCATGACGCTCGACATCGCCATGGGCGGCTCGACCAACACCGTGCTGCATCTTCTGGCCGCCGCCCACGAGGGCGAGGTCAAATTCACCATGCAGGACATCGACCGCCTGTCGCGCCGCGTGCCCGTGCTCTGCAAGGTTGCGCCCTCGGTCGCCGACGTGCATGTCGAGGACGTGCATCGCGCCGGCGGCATTTTGGGCATTTTGGGCGAGCTCGACCGCGCCGGCCTGATCGACACCTCTGTTACGACCGTGCACGCGCCGACCATGAACGAGGCGCTCGAGCGCTGGGATATCAAGCGCTCCAAGAGCGAAGCGGTGCGGACCTTCTATCGCGCCTCGCCCGGCGGCATCCCCACCCAGGTCGCCTTCAGCCAGGACCGCCGCTACGACGAGCTCGATGCCGACCGCGAGAAGGGTGTCGTGCGCAGCATCGAGCACGCCTTCAGCAAGGATGGCGGTCTCGCCGTGCTCTACGGCAACCTCGCGCAGGACGGCTGCATCGTGAAGACCGCGGGCGTCGATTCTTCGATCCTGAAATTCTCCGGCCCCGCGCGCGTGTTCGAGAGCCAGGACGCGGCCGTCGAAGGCATTCTGGGCGGCAAGGTCGTCGCCGGCGAGATCGTCGTGATCATCTACGAAGGCCCGCGCGGCGGCCCCGGCATGCAGGAGATGCTGTATCCGACCAGCTATCTGAAATCGATGGGCCTCGGAAAGGCTTGCGCGCTCGTCACCGACGGACGTTTCTCCGGCGGTTCGTCGGGTCTGTCGATCGGTCATCTTTCGCCGGAAGCGGCCGAAGGCGGCAACATCGGTCTCGTGCGCACCGGCGATGTCATCGCCATCGACATCCCGAACCGCAGCATCAACCTCGAGATCTCCGACGAGGAGCTCGCGAGCCGTCGCGCGGCCGAAGAGGCGAAGGGCGATGCCGCCTGGCAGCCGGCTGCGCGCAAGCGCAACGTCTCGACTGCGCTGCAGGCCTACGCTGCGCTCACCACCAGCGCTGCGCGCGGCGCCGTGCGCGAAGTGAAGCGCCGCAAATAGACGCATCTTCCGTGGGTGTGATCGCAACTCTTGCGCTCACGCATGGTCAACAAGTTCTGAACGGCCGGCGATAGCCGGCCGTTCGCATTAAGGATGCCCCGACGAACTTCGGCAGAGATGAGTTTTGCGGCGTATAATGCGGCCACCTTCGCAAATCCATTTCGGGCAATTGGGGCGCCACATAATGTCTCGTAGTCTTGCTGTTGTCTTCTCTACAGTCGTCGCCGCGTTTTCGATGACATCAGCGGCTTCTGCCGGCTGCTATAATTGCTACGCGCCGCCGCAGCCGTGCACGACCTGCTATCAGCAGCAATACGTCGCGCCGCAATACCGCACCGTCGATGAGACCGTGATGGTATCGCCGGGGGCGACCGTGGCGCACCGCACGCCCGCGCAGTACCGCACCGTGATGGTTCCGCAGACCGTGATGGTGGCGCCGCCGGGTGTGCAGTACGAGCGCATCCCGCCGCAATACGCCACACGCCAGCGCGTCGAGATGGTCTCGCCGGGTTATTCCTATTATGCTCCGGTGCAGCCGGCTTGCGGCCATTGCGGCTACTGAGCCGACATCGTAACGGACGGATTTGGCGCGGGGCTCTCATGGGGCGCCGCGCTTTTTTTGTCCGTTGCCAAGGAGAAATGGATCGCTTTGAAAGACGACGGCCCGCTTATCCGGTCTCTACCAGATTCCGTTCATGGAATGGCCACCTTGTTCGACACGACTATTCGGCGCCGCAGCCGGTCGATGAGAGCGATGTAAACCGCCCTTGGCCGACTCGCTTCCGGAATCGAGAACCAGAACTCTGAGAGAAGGGACGGATCTGTGAAGCCGCAGAATCCATAGAGCCTCTGGCCTCTGGCGTTGTAGATCTCGACCCAGGTGCGAGATGCAGAGGTATTGAGCCCGCATGGTGGCAGCTTTGGCGAAGCTGCAAAGAGCGCGGGCGAGTAATCGCTCCAGTTGACCACCCTCAGCCCGACGATAAGCGTGGGTCCGAAAATCACTTGCCCGGCAAACTGCAGGACGGGACGTGGAAACGGCTGCGCCAGCGCGGGCGTCGCAAATCCAACCAAAAGCACCAGGGCCCAAAGAATTCGCTTCAGCCTCATATTGATCCTCCCTCGAAGGCGTAGGGCCACGCTAGCGACGACCGACGGAAGCCCATTGATCCCGGTCAACGGAGAGGCGGTTCCTTTTGGCGGCGAAGCAACTACGGATCGGTCGCGATGACACCCTCCTTCCGAAACAGGGCTCCTGATGGCGCCCGAATCTCGATCGCGCCGCCAAGGCCAAACTTCGCGTTGCCTTCCCGAACGGCCTGCGATAAGCGACAGCCAGGTTTGGAAGGGTGGCCGAGTGGTTTAAGGCACCGGTCTTGAAAACCGGCGTGCCCGCAAGGGTACCGTGGGTTCGAATCCCACCCCTTCCGCCAGTATATTGTTCTCCACTGTTCACCGCCCCTCGTAGCCAAGATATTGCAATATCAGAAGAATTTCCCCTGCGCGCCACGCTTGGAGTGAGTGGCTACGGTTGCAAGCTACAAATAGATTCGCTGCCACTTGGAATTTTGAGGGGCCACCCGGCATCCGGCGCGCTAGCTCGGACGTGACCCCATAAATCTTGAGTAGCCGGCGGACGCATAAGATCTGTTCACGTTGGCGCGTAGTGAACTCCCGAAGCAACGGCCCGCGGCGTGCCAGCGTTGACAATCGCTAACGCACCGCGGTTGCAACTGCGGCTACTGCTGCTGGAAGCGACCAAGCCCAGTCACCTGCCGCCGAAACCGCTACTGCGGCAACGACGCACCCCAGGAGGAAACCGAGTAGGCGATGAAGCGAGTGACTGAGCGGCGTTGAATCTTGCGGCAGCAGAGGGTTGTGCACGGCAAGCAGGTCCATAGTCGACAAAACGGCGTTGGCCAGATTGCCGGTCATCACCGCTGTCGAGATTGCGCCGGGCACTGCGAGACGGAGGAGCGCGTATTGGCAGGCCATGGCCGACACGGCCAACAGCGCAGCCGCACCGGCCCGCAATCCAACCGGATCGGCAGATGGCTTGGCGATGACGCTGAAGATCAACAGCGTAGCTAGCATGAGGAATTGAACGCGAAGCAACAGCTGCGCCAGGTTCGAGCCGCGACGGCCGGAAGCTTTGGCGACCATCCAGATGACCGCCAGGGCCAGGTGAAGTCGACCATTCCGGCGATGACGCTGAGCAACGGCGGCAGCCGCGCCTCCAGGCGCGACAGCTTCGCTGCATCATTCGCTAAATCCACGGGCCGTTCTAATATGGGGCTGTCTTGAGCGAACATAGACCAGCAGTTCCAGTTGAGCTTCAGCGGCTCCATCGACCTCAGGTCTGGTGACCGGGGTCGTACGGCTCCGTCCTAGAAGCCAGCGCTTTGTCCGCCATCGACATGCAGGATTTCGCCCGTGACGAAGCCGGCAGTTTCAAGATAGAGGACGGCTTCGACGATTTCGTGGACCTCGCCCATGCGCCCAATTGGATGCTGCTTCGCGAGGACATCATACATCTCGGGCCTGTGCATCGACGTCTTGGTTGCCCCGGGGGCCACAGCGTTGACGCGGATTCCCTTGCTTGCGTACTCGATTGCAAGCGACTTCGTCGCCGCATTCAAACCACCCTTCGTCAGGGCCGCTAGTGCCGACGGCGCGCTGCTACTGACGTTCTCGTCGAGGCTGCTCGTGATCTGCACGATATGCCCGGACCCGCGCCTTAGCATTTGCGCGGCAGCACGCCGCGTCACGTGGAAGAAGCCGCTGAGGTTGATCGATAGCATCCTGGAATAGTCGTCGTCGGTATACTCAATGAACGGCTTTCCGATGAAGATACCGGCATTGTTCACAAGCGTGTCGATGCGACCGAACCGATCGAGTGCCTGCAAAACAATCTGCTCTGCCGTCGTCGGGTCGCCGATGTCGCCGGATACTGCGAGAATATCCGGATCCGGCGACGGCTTGATCGAGCGGGCGTTCGCAACCACACGGTAGTTTCTGTCGCGATATGCCTTGACCAACGCCTCTCCGATACCCCGCGAGGCGCCGGTGATGATTGCAACTTTGCGTTCTGTGTCCATGATGGCTTCCGTTCCTGTTCTTCGACTGCTGCTTCAGCTATTGCGCGGTCCAGCCGCCATCGACCGAAATCGCGGTGCCCGTAATCTGGTCTGCCGCAGCGGAACATAGGAAGGCCACTGTGCCTCCAAGCTGCTCCGGGGAGACGAACTCCGAGGACGGCTGTTTCTCGCCCAGCAGTGCCTTTGCGGCATCCATCTGGCTGATGTTCTTCTGCGCAGCGATGTCGCTGATCTGCTTTTCGACCAAGGGCGTCCGTACCCACCCAGGACAGACTGCGTTGCAGGTCACGCCGGTGCCGGCCGTCTCCAGGCCAACCACCTTGGTCAGGCCGATCAAGCCGTGCTTGGCCGCCACGTAGGCTGCCTTGTGGGTCGATCCGACCAGGCCGTGCGCGGAGGCGATGTTGACGATTCGCCCCCAGCCCTGCTTCTTCATCTCGGGGACCGCCGCCGCGATGCCGTGGAATGCGGCCGACAGATTGATGTCCAGGATCGCGTGCCAGTTGGCGGGCGGAAACTCTTCTACGGGTGCGGTGAACTGGATGCCGGCATTGTTCACGAGGATATCGAGGCGCCCGAATGTCTCGACCGTCGTGGCGATCAACCGGCGTACGGCGTCGCCCTTCGACATATCGGCGCCGTCGTAGACGACGCGCACCCCGTGCTCGCGCTCGATCCCGCCGCGGATCGCCTCGATCTCACTTGCGTCGCCGAAGCCGTTCAACACAATGTTGGCGCGAAGCCTGGCGAGCTGCCGGGCGATACCGAGCCCGATTCCGCTGGTCGATCCGGTAACGATTGCGACTTTGCTTTTCAACATTTGACGTCCTTTCAGTGCTTGGAGGTGGTTGTCGTCTTGGTCGGTCAGTGGCCGCCGCCGGCTTCGATATGGCCGGGTTTCGTGAGCATGAGCGCTGCTGCGAGGGCGACGATCTGCGAGGCGCCGAGCAGATAGAAGGTGTCGCTGAAGCCCAGGATGAATGCCTGCTTCTGGATGATCTTGCCGATCGCGACATAGGCCCGATGAGCCGCATCGACGCGGTCGATCACGCCGTGATTGATGAAATATTGCGTGAGCTGCTCGAGCCGCGTGCGGGTCGCGTTCTCGAACATCGAGACGGATTGCGTCAGGATGTTGGAATGATACTGCTCGCGCTTGGTCAGAAGCGTCTGAAGCGCGGCAATGCCGATGGCGCCGCCGAGATTGCGCATCATGTTGAACAAGGCCGATGCCGATCCGGCGTTCTCCGCCTCGACGCCCGACGTCGCGACGGCCGAGAGCGGGGCGAAGACCAGGGCCTGACCAAAGGCGCGGATGACGTTCGGCCATAGCAGCTGGTCCGCCGCATAATCGTTGGTCATGAAGATGTTCATGAAGTTGGACCCCGCGAACAGTGCAAAGCCGACGCCGATCACGATGCGCGGATCAAGGCGCTTCAGCAGCTGCGGCACCAGCGGAATCAACAGGAGCTGGGGAAATCCGGTCCACGCCAGCACCATGCCGATCTGCTCGGAATTGTATCCCTGGATGCGGGACAGATAGACCGGCAGGACGTAGACGGAGCCATACAGCGCGACGCCGAGCAGAAAGTTCGCGAGCACGCCGAAGCCGAAATTGCGACGGAACAGGATGCGGAGATTGAGCAACGGCTTCTTCGTCAGCAATTCGATCACGACGAACAGCGGCAGAGCGATAGCGGCGACAATTGCGAAATGAACGATGAACGGCGAGCCGAACCAGTCATCCTTGTTGCCTTCCTCCAGCACGGTCTGCAGCGCCGACAGGCCGATCGCCATCGTGATGATGCCGAGCCAGTCGCCTTCGCGCAGCAGCGACAGCTTCATCGGGCCGGGTTCGAGCGAGACATAGAGCATCGCGATCATGATCGCGCCCGGCACGGTGTTGACGTAGAAGATGTATTGCCAGCCAAGATTCTCGGTGAGATAGCCGCCGATGGTCGGACCAATCGCGGGCGCGAACGTGGCTGAGATCGCGAACATCGCGAGCCCGATCGGTTGCTTCGCCTTGGGAAGCAAGGTGATGATCAGCGTGAACGCCATCGGGATCAGGACGCCGCCCGTGAACCCTTGCACGGCGCGCAGCACGATCATCTGCGGCAGGTCCTGGGCCAAGGCGCAGGCCGCCGAGAACACCAGGAACAGGAGGGCGTTGGTCAGCAGGTAGATGCGGATCGAGAACACCTGGGCGAGCCAGCCGGAGAGTGGAATCACCACGATCTCGGCAATCAGATAGGAGGTCGAGATCCAGCCGCCATCATCGATGCCCGCACCGATCCCGCCCTGGATATCGGCCAGCGAGGCATTGACGATCTGGATATTGAGAACCGCCATGAAGGCGCCGAGCGTGGCGCCGATCACGGCAAGCCAGGTCTTGGCGGAGACGGCAGGCGTTGCAGCTTCTGGCTCGCTGGCCGGAACGTCGTCGAGGGTGGTGTTCAACGTGGTCATGGTTGTTCCTCGTCACGTGCGACTGAGCGGCGCGCGGTTGCTCAGCTGCGGGGCTTGCCGTCGCGCGAGGCGAGCTGCTTCCCGGCTGCGCGCTCGGCGACCACCGTCGACTTCGTGTCGATCGTCGGCACGGCCGACATGCCCGGACGCAACAGGCCTTTCAGGCCATGGCCGTCGAGTACGATCTTCACCGGCACGCGCTGGACGATCTTGGTGAAATTGCCGGTTGCGTTATCCGGCGGCAACAGCGCGAATTCCAGGCCACTCGCGGGGGACAGGCTGTCGACATGACCCTTCAGCACGGTCGATTCGAAACTATCGACGTATAGCTCGACGGGCTGGCCGCTACGCACGTGGGTGAGCTGTGTTTCCTTGAAATTGGCGACCACATAAACCGCATCGAGCGGCACCACGGCCATCAATTGCGTGCCGGCCTGGACATATTGGCCGACCCGGAGCGAGCGGGCACCGATCGTTCCATCGACCGGGGCTGTGATCCGGGTATAGGACAGGTTCAGCGCTGCCTGCTGCTCGACCGCACGGGCGCGATCACGCTGTGCGACGGCCTGCGCGCGCTGGGTCGCAAGCACCTCGACCTTCTGGTTGGCGGCGATCAATCCAGCTTTACCTTGCTGCAGCTGCGCGGTCTGCGCCCGCAGCGCCGCGTCGGTCTGCTGGGCGCGCTGGATGGTGCCGGAGCCCGACATCATGAGATCGTCGTAGCGGGCTCTCTCTTCCTTGGCGAACTTCAGGTTCGCCTCGGTGGCCTCCACCGCAGCGGCCTGCTGTTGAATCAACGGCTGCTGCAGCGCGATTTGCGCGTCGAGATTCTTCACCGCGGATTCCGCGGCAGCGACGTCGGCCTTGGCCTGGCTGAGGGCTGTCCTGAAGTCGCGGTCGTCGATCCTTGCCAGCAGCTGGCCGGCCGTCACCGACTCATTGTCCGTGACCAGCACTTCCGCGATGTAGCCCGATACTTTCGGCGCGATGATCGTGGAATCTGCTTTGACGTAGGCGTCGTCAGTCGTTTCCAGATAGCGGCCGGTCGTGAAATAGTAATGGCCGAAATGGGCTGCGGCAGCGACGCCGAGCGCCGCAGGGAAGGCGATCGCCGCTCGCCTGATCGCCTGTCGCGACGGACGCAGCTTCAACTTCGCCGTGGGATCTGCAACGTAATAGGCGTTCGACATGGCATTCTCCGAATGACCTGATCAAGGGCAGTTGGGCGACGAGCTGGAGCAGCCTAGTCGCGGCGATGGACGTCATGGGTGACGATGCCGAGCTCCGGGTCGGGCGGGTCCAGGCGATTCGGGTCGGCGAGGGTGCGGCGGATGTCGTCGAGGCCGCTCTGCCAGTGGGCGCGCATCGCGCTCAGGCCGAATTCGTAGTCTCGCGAATGGCCCTCGTGGCTCTTGGTCTGATAGATCAGATGAACGATGTTGTAGGCGCGCTGGCGTGCCATCTCGGCGATGGCGCACATCTCGGGATCACGCATTGCGGATTCCGGCAACTTCTCGATCGTCCGCTGCAGCGCCTGACGCATCGTCTGCATCCGCAGCGCCTGATCGGTGACGTTGCGGGTACGGCTGGAATACTGGATGTCCTTCTGCCGACTCGACACCTCCATCATGTCGTAGGGAACGCGTCCCTTGGCCGACCAGAGGTCGATCTGGAACGTCAGCGTGTCGCACGGCTCGCCGGACAGCACACGGGAAAGGGGGGTGTTGGAGACTACGCCGCCGTCCCAATAGTGCTCGCCTTCGATTTCGACGGAGGGGAAACCCGGAGGCAGCGCGCCCGACGCCATGAAATGTTTCGGTCCCAGCCGGCGCTCGGCGGTGTCGAAATAGGTCAAATTGCCCGTGCGGACATTGACCGCGCCGACGCTGACGCGGACCTCGCCCGAATTCAGTCGATCGAAGTCGACTAGCCGCTCCAGCGTTTGTTGCAGCGGCGCTGTGTCGTAGAAGCTGGTCGCTGCGTCGCCGGAGAACGGCGACCAAAGCGGCGAGGGGAAGCGCGGCCTGAAGAATCCCGGCTGGCCCTGCACCAACGCCCGCGTCGCAGCCAGCGCGTTGCGGATCGAGCGAATGTCGAACGCAAAGGGCAGGGCATTGGCCAGTCCTTCGCCGGCCGGCCACTCGATCGAGAAAGCACAGATGGTTTCCCAGAACTCGCGCAGCCGCGCGACGCGCTCGGCCTCGGGTGAGCCCGCGATGATGGCGGCGTTGAGCGCGCCGATCGAAATGCCGGCCAGCCAGTTCGGCCGGATGCCGGCCTCGTGCAGGCCCTCATAGACGCCGGCCTGATAGGCGCCGAGTGCGCCGCCGCCTTGCAGCACGAGAGCAACGACATCATAAGGCAGTGATTTGTTCGACTGCGACACAGGGTTGCTCTGCTCGCGCATCATGTTCAGCATTTTGATGACTCCCGATGGCATGGATGACGTTCGATCAGCCGGTGCTCGCATCGGCCAGGCTCTCTGCGTGGCCGTGGCGGCGCGTGGTCGCGCTTGACGCGAGATAGTCGTGGACCACGGTGCCTAGCCCGAGCGTCAGGTCGGCGACGACATGCTTGGCCGACAGCACCTGGAGGACCGGCAGCTCGGCGACCGGAGCAAGCGCATGCGAATACAAGTCGAGCGCAGCCGGCCCGGTCCATGCGCCCTTCACGGTGATGTCCTCGAGGTGGTAGCGCACCAGCTCGCAGATGCGCGGCGTGCCGTCGACATGCGGAATGATCTTGAGCAGGAAGTTCGGCGCGGTGAGCTTCTTCGCTTCCATCGCGGCGTCGAGCGCGCGATGCTTGTAGCCCATCGTGCCGGTTGCGATGCGGACCGAGCCGTAGTTCAGCGTGCCGACCAGCGTGTCGATCTCGACCGCGAGCTTCGGTTGCGCTAGCTTCTTGGGGAAACCCCACAGCTCGCGTCCGCCCGCGATGGGAGGGTGATCGTTGAGAAACATCTGATGCGTGAAGCTGCCGGTCTGGCCCTGATAGGACACCGGAATGACCTGGCCACTTTCGGTGTAGTCGCCAAAGCCGGTGGAATCGGGCATGCGGATGAATTCGTAGTTCACCACCGGCTCGGTGATTTCGAGCGGAGCCGGCACGATTCGGCGCAGCGCCTCGGGATCCGTTCGGTATTGGATGATGAAGTATTCGCGGTTGACGAAGCGATAGGGTCCGGGTGGGAAGGCCGGATTGGTCAGCGGCATTGCAAACGCAGTCGTGCGCACGGTCTCGTGTTTCATCGGTCTGGCTCCAGATTTACGGAAGACGACGGGCCGCGCTCTGCGCGAGATTCGCGGCCCGATCGATTGACACGGCTAAAGTTCGCCGACGTGCTCGGGATCGGCCGCCGCCAGTGCCGCAGCGCGTTCGGCCGGCGGCGGATAGATCCAGACGGTGTTGATCTGCTGCTTGGTCTTCTTTGCTTCCGCGCCGACCAGTTTCAGCGTTCGCTCCCACCCAAGCGTGAAGATCGCGCCGGCCTCCCCGAGGTCGAGACAGGTGGCGTAGGCTTCCTGGTGGTATGGCTTGGTCGGAATTCCCAGAAGCTCGGCGGCTGCGTTATTGCCGGCAAAGGCACCCATCCGCAGGGCATGCTGGCACGACATCAGGGCGTAGTTTCCAATTCCGTCGCACGCAGCCCTGGCGGCGTCACCTGTGGCGAACACGCCAGGCACCGACAGCACGCGCAGATCGCGGTCGACCAGCAGCCGGCCGAAATTGTCCCGCTCGGCCGGAATCTGCGCGGTCAACGGCGCGGCGCGCATGCCGGCGGCCCAGATCACGGTCGCACTCGCGATGTGCTCGCCACTCGACAGCGTGACGCCGGACTTATCCAGCGACGCGACGCCGACACCAACCCGGGTCTCGACACCGAGATTGCGGAGGGACTCCTCGATGACGGGGCGCGGGCTCGCGCCCATGTCGGGAGCGACCGCACTGTTCCGCTCGACGATGATGACACGGGGTTTGGCATCCTTGCCGAGGATCGCGCGGAGTCGTGACGGCATCTCGGTCGCCACCTCGATTCCCGTGAAACCGCCGCCGGCCACAACGACCGTGTCGCGCGCCGCGGATTGCGGCTGATGCGCCAGGGCGTGCAGATGCCGGTCGAGCGCGATCGCGTCGTCGAGCTGGTCGACGCTGAAGCCGTGCTCGGCGAGGCCGGGAATATTCGGGCGGAACAACCGGCTGCCGGTGGCGACGATCAACCGATCATAGGGAAGCGTCTTTCGTGCGCCCTTGGCCGCAACGATCTGCACGGTGCGGGTCTTGCTGTCGATCGTCTCGGCGCTGCCCTGCACGTAGTCGACGTCGATCGCGTTGAGGACGTCCAGCAGAGGTGCCGTCAGGGTCTCAGGCTTCGGCTCGTAGAGCCGGGGGCGGACCACCAGGGTCGGCTCCGGTGCAACAAGCGCGATTTCGAGAGCCTCGGGCGAGACGCCCTGGATGTCGCGCAAACGGGCTGCGGAAAGGGCGGCGTACATGCCGGCAAAGCCGGAACCAATGATGACGAGTCGCATGTGGTGGTCTCCTGTGGTTTGTGGTTGCTCGGACTTAGGCGCGTTGCCGCCGCCGCCTCTCGTTGGCGGCAAGGCTTTTGCGATCGATGATGACGCGAAGAGGTGGAACGAAATCGCGTGGTCTTACCGGGAAGCGCAACTCGACATCGAGGACTTCAGCGGGAGCCAGCGGTTGCGAAACATCACCGGCTGAGCTGCGTTCGGAAGCCAGTCGGCGTAGGGCCGAGCGTCGTCCGTGGTCATGATCGACATCACCGGAATGGCCCTCTGCATGGACTGAGCCGGAATTTCCATCTGTTCGCCGGTTGCCGAGGTGAAGCGGACGGCCAGCGAAAGGCCGTACAGGATCGTGGTTGCGGCAATTCTCCTTCGCGGTACGAATGCAAGAAGGCTGATGAGGGTTCTCGAGGCCATCGTTTGTCTCCGTATTTGGGAGCGTAGGGGACCCTGAACATCTACCTGTCCGGAGCTGCAATTGCGCCAGAGCGATTGCGGCACCTGCAGAGCGATTGTCATTACCGCGTGCGTCGTCGCCATTCGCTCGGAGTTTCGCCGGTCAGCTTCTTGAACGCTGCCGCAAACGCAGTTTGCGAAGCGTAGCCAAGCTGTTCGGCTACTGAAGCGATCGCCACGTCGCTGTCGCGCAGCATGTTCATGGCCCGCTCGAGCTGGTTCTGGCGCAGCCAGGCATGAGGCGACAGTCCGGTGCTTTCCCTGAAGGCCCGGCAAAAGTGGAAGCGCGACAGCCCGGCATCGGACGCGAGCGCGGCGAGGGACACGTCAGCATCGCTGTCCGAGCGCAGTCGCTCGATGGCACGTCGCAGCGCATGGGGAGAGAGCCCGCCCGCGATTGGCTCCTGCGCAGTCGGCGTGCCGGAGTGCTCTGCCAGGAGACGCGTCGCTATCAGATCCGTCAGTTGCTGTCTGAATAGAGCATCCAAAGCTGCATTGCCTTGCAACACGTCGGCCGCACTCATCAGCAGTTCGAAAGTGAGGGAATCGAGATATGCAGTTCTTTCCAGAAGATCGCCGGGAGCGGGTGCATTGGCTTCACGCGAAACGCGTTCGAGGGTTGCGGGCGGAAGATAGAGCTGGATGACGTCCACAGAGCCGGGGATATCCCATCGCGCGCTTGTCCCGGCCGGGATGATCGTCACCACTCCGGAACGCGCCGTGCCAATCGCAACCGACCTGCCGATGCGCCGCTCGAGGCGTTGGACCCCGGTGGGGTAAGCCATGATGACGTGGTCGGCCATGGGTTCGACCACATCGTGCAGGGCGCCATGCTTCCAGTGCGCGATTGCGCCGTTGGAGGGGTCGGAAGCCATCTGGAGCGGTGCGGTCTTGAGGACGCGCGACATCTCCAGATCGGCGGGACGCCGGTCACCGACCGGCAACTCGCGCTGGCGACCGCCAGGCGCAACCAGCAGAGCCCTCAGAGGATCGTTCAAGATCTCGTTGCTCATGGCGCTATCCTCGCATTCGGAAACGGGCTTCGTTACCTGCGGAGCGATTGATGCTAACGGACGCGCTGTCGCCAATCGCTTGGCGTTTCGCCGGTCGATCGCCGGAATGCCGCGGCGAAGGCCGTTTGCGAGGTATAGCCGAGCTCCGCTGCGACCGAGGCGATGGTTGCGTCGGTGTCGCGCAGTATATTCATGGCCTGCTCGAGCCGGTATTGCCGCAGCCAGGCATGAGGTGAAAGACCGGCGCTCTCCTTGAAGGCACGGCAGAAATGGAAGCGCGACAGGCCGGCGTCAGAAGCCAGCGCATCGAGGGAGAGGTCCGCCTCGCTGTCCGAGCGCAAGCGTTCGATCGCACGGAGCAAGACTTTGGGCGAAAGCCCGCCCACGACCGGCTGGAATGTCGTTGGCGAGCCGGTGTGTGCCGCCAGGAGGCGCGTGGCCAGGAGGTCTGTCAGTTGGAGCCTGAACAGCGTATCGAGGGCTCCATTGCCGTTCAGCACGCCGGCTGCACTCAGCAGCAGTCGGGACGTAACGGGGTCGGGGTGTGCCGTTCGCTCGAGGAGATCGGTCGACGAGGTCCCGGCTTCGTCGGCGACGCGCTTCAGCGAGGCATGAGGAAGATAGAGCTGAACGACATCGACGGATTTCGGAATGTCCCATCGGGAGCTCGATCCTTCCGGAATGATGATCACGACGCCGCGACGGAACGTTCCTTTGGCAACCGAGCTTCCGGTCCGCCGCTCCATGCGCTGGACCGTGCCATTGTAAGCCATGACGACGTGGTGGCTCATGGGTTCGACCACGTCGTGCAGCGGTTCATGTTGCCAGTGGGCGATCCCTGCACCGGAAGAGTCCAATGCCATGTGCAGAGGTGTCGTGTGGAGAACGCGAGCCATCTCCGCATCGGCAGCAAGCCGCTCGGCAGTCGGCATGTCCGCCTCGCGCGTCCTGGCCGCGACCGGCAGAGCCTTGACTGGATCGGTAATCGGCTTGCTCATGGATATTGCTCGCGTCGAGAACAACCTGTGCTCCGCTTTCGCCGGCCTATACGTGGCCGCCGAGGCAGGCTCCTTGTTCCGTGCATGATGATGGGAAACAGCGCGCAGCGGTATCGTGCTGCCGGTTCGGTCTGGCTGGTTCAGCGGATAGAGTCAGCTGTACCTTGGGATAGGATGACGCGTGATGTGCCGGATTTTCGGGTCATGCGCGTGCGGATGGCGCCACCGAGCTTGTTTCAGGGCCGGCAACCGTCAACGGCGGGAGCGCGAAGTGGAAATGCGCTCCGCCGTTCGCACGGTTCACGCCCGTGATACGACCGCCATGCGCCGTGATGATCGACTGGCAGATAGCGAGGCCAATGCCGATTCCCGTATCCTTGGTGCTGAAGAAGCTGTCAAAGATGTGTTCCAAATCCTTGGCGGGAACGCCCGGTCCATTGTCGAGAACGGAGAAGACCACCGAACCTTCGTCGTCGATCGACGTCCGGGTGTCGATCCGGCGCGTCGGTTGGCCCGACTGCACGATGGCCTGGACGCTGTTGACCAGCAAATTGATGATCACTTGCTGCAACTGAATCCGGTCGCCCATGACCTTGGGAAGCTCAGCGCCGAAGTTCGCTGAAAGGAGGATCGACTTTGAATCGATGTCATGGCGAATGAACAGGAGCGCTTCCTCGACCACCTCGTTCAGGTCGATCAGGCGCTTCTCCGGTTCGTGCTTCGCTGCCATGTCGCGGATGCGATGAATGATGTCGCTGGCGCGGCGCGCGTTCGATACGATTCGTGAGGTGAGTTGCGTGACCTTTTCCGTGTTCTGATCTTCGCGTGCCAGCCACCTCAAGCTGGTCTCGCCGTTAGTCACGATGGCCGCAAGCGGCTGATTGATTTCATGGGCGATCGACGTCGCAAGCTCTCCGAGCGTCGCGATGCGCCCGGCATGCGAGAAGTCGGCCTGCAGCTTGCGAAGCTGCTGTTCGGCGTTCAACCGCTCGCTGATGTCCTGCATGGTGATGAAGGTGTTGTCGAGCTGCTCGGGCGGCACCGGATATGTCACCGTGAACAGGACGTCGACGATCGAACCGTCAAAGGCGCGGATCCTGGTTTCCGCAATGAAATTCCGGCGGCCTTCGAAGTGCGCCACCATCACTCGTTCAGCCAGTCCTGGAGCGGCGGCGAAAATGTACCTGACGGACTTGATGAGATCGGCGGGGTTGCCGGCGCGAAACAGCGAGACGGCGTCCCGGTTGACGTCGGTGACGCGAACGACGTCTTTGGCGTGTTCGACGAGATCCGGATTGCGCCCGAGATGGGCCGCGATATCGTGGACACCGGCTGCCTTCAATTGGTCGAAAGCCTCACCTGCGCGACGCGAATCGACCTGCCAAAGCGCGGTCGGAAGATACTGGATCAGCCTGCGATATCGATCCTCGCTCGCCTGCAGTTCCCAGGTGGTCCGGTCGTCATTCGTCACGCCGTTGATCGTCACGAACACGGTGTCGGGCGGCTTCGGCTCCGCCGAATGCCAGGCCTTGATGACGGGTTCGCGCAAGCTCCCGCTCAAGACCATCTTGCGTGTCTCGAGGCGCGTGCGATCGCTGGCGACACTTTCGAGCAGTGTCGCCAGGACAGAGCGGCTCTCGGCTGGCCAGAACGTGTCGATGGATTTTCCGATCATCTGCTCGTAGCCGGCATGCGCACCGAACATGCGGACCGCGCGATCGTTGACGGCCAGGATGCGGGTTGCGGACAGCATCCTGTCGACCCAATCCGGATGCTGATCGAAGTCGATCGCGACGCCGCTACGTCGATGTTCCGCGATCGCATCGAGCAAGGGGCGCGCGGCCGACGTGTCGAGCTCCCAGGATGCAGCGAGGGACGATTGCAGCTCCGCATCCATGCGCAGATACGACGCTCGGGTGAGGGACCCGGCGTCACGACCGAATTCGACAATATCGAGAAGGTCGCCGGCGGAGTCCCGCCTGACGATTTGTCTCACGGCGGCGACGATATCAGTTCCGGTCAGCCCGCGCCGGTGGACCACACCCTCCCACCGGCCTTCGCGCAGCAGTGCGTTGAAATGGTCGGTGCCGGCGTGGGCGAGCGATCCGATCGTCTGGACATGCTGCCCGACCATCGCCAGGGCAGGCCATCCGTAGAGCGCTTCCGAGGCCGGGTTCCAGTACCTGATGACACCATGAACGTCGCTGACGATGATGCTTTCGGATGCCAGATCGGAGAGTTCCGCGACGAAAGGAGCGGCGAAAGCGGGGTCGTGGCCGTTTGCTGCGGCGCGTCGGGAAGAATTAGTCATCTGACGGTGCGTCCCGTCGATCGTCGCGCACGCCGCTTGCGCGGTTTAGCGCCGACTCCAGGTGGCGAAGCAGAACATCATCATTGACCGGCTTCGTCAGGCAGGCAAGGGCGCCGCCGCTCAGCGCGCGTGCGCGGGTGGCCGCATTTGTATCAGCAGAGATGACAATAACCGGCATCGACGAGCCAAGTTCCCGTAGTCGCTCCTGGAGTTCGAGGCCACTCCGGCCCGGCATGCTCACGTCGGTAATCAGACAGTCGAACCGATCGGGCTGATATTCGGCCATGAAGGCTTCCGCTCGATCGAATGTCCGGCATGCGAGTCCCAGCACCAAGAGGAGATCCGAAAGCGCCTCTCGCACGGCCTCGTCGTCATCTATGACAGCGACGATGGGTGCTTTGGGCGGACGAGCGGTTTTCGCTGGCATGGCCCTTCGACCATCCGCCCATTGCGTCCTGGGTTGTACCTATTCTTTGGTGTAGGCCGATGGCTTCCCTCGAATTTCCGGGGGCAATGATTCCCAGATCCTGACCAACTGGCCGACCGATCCGGCCTGGAGTTTCCGCGTCGCATTGCCGCGGTGCAGCTTGACCGTGATTTCGCTGATGCCGAGATCGAACGCGATCTGCTTGTTGAGACGACCCCTGACCACTTCACGCAGCACTTCACGTTCGCGCGGAGTCAATGTCACGTAGCGATCGACATGTTGGCGGACACGTTCGGCCGATGCCCTTTGCGCCAGGTCTTTTTCGATCGCTGCGGTGACCGCGTCGAGCAACGCCTGATCCCTGACTGGCTTGGTCAGGAAATCCACCGCTCCTGCCTTCATCGCTTGCACCGTCATGGCGATATCGCCGTGACCGGTGAGGAAAACGATCGGCCGCGCGTTGCCGTTTGCGGCAAGATGCTGCTGCAGATCCAGGCCGCTGGCGCCGGGCATGCGGACGTCGAGGATCAGGCAACCCGGTCGCTCCGGCAGATCGGCGTGCAACAGTTCCTGGGTCGAGCCGAAGCAGCACGCGTCGAGTCCAACCGACAGCAGCAACTCGCGCAGCGCGAAGCGAATCTCTTCGTCGTCGTCCACGATCAGCACAAGCGGACGGTCGGTGATGTCGGCGTTGATGGTCATGAGATGGCAAGGCGGGTCAGGTGGAGCATGAGAGCTGGCGGTAATATCAAGCATGGCTTGGCCTCTTGATCGCTTCCTGCTCCGCGGTTTGTCGCCGTTTCCTGGCCGGGGCTTTCGGCCCTCAGCTTCGCGGTCTCACCCGGGTTCTTACGGCTCTTAAGGCTATGCAATACCGTCGTCTTTCCCAAAACCCGCGTGTTTTGTCTGATTCTGCTCTGCGCCTTGAGGCGATCGTGCGTTTGGGCAAAGTCGTCACCTGCGACCCAGAGCCGTCGTGAGCGTTTCACAAGCGTGTGCCCGACGGAGAGACCTGACCGGAGCTACGGCTTCGAGCTCCCCTTGGCCCGCCGAGCGGGTAATAGACCCTAGACCAGAAGACTAGAAGCGGACGCCCCTCGTAGGATAGCCGAAGAGGCTTCATGCGACCCATCCTCATCGCAATCTCGTCAAGAGAACGGAGGGGACGATGTCTGTTATCAGGGAACGACAACGAGCGCGGGTGCGTACCCCATCATTTCATCGACCTCGGCGAAGCGCTCCCTTATCCGGCTGCGCCCAAATGGGCTCAGTCGCGTCCGCAACCAGGTGCAATGATCCTGTTTTGCAATCATCGGACGGGCCATTCGATGCCAAGAGCCGCGAGAGGCTGGTCTATGCGGTCCGCCAGGAGGCCGACGTTTCCGACGAGATGCTGCTGAAGAACGTCGCCGAGGGCGACAAGGCGGCCATGCACATCATCTTCGCCCGCCACCGCAAGAGAGTGTCCCAATTCATTCGGTGTCTCGTCCGGAATCCCGCGATCGTCGACGATCTCGTCAACCAGGTGTTCCTCGATGTGTGGCGCTCCGCAAACATGTTCGAAGGTCGCGCGCGCGTTTCCACATGGCTGCTCTCGATCGCCCGATTCAAGGCCATCAACTCGCGGCGAGAACGAACGCACGAGAAGATCGATCAAGACGAGACTCTTGGGATCATCGATGACGGGGATACACCTGATGTTGCTCTGGACCGCAAGGAAACAGAGGGACTTTTGCGGGCGTGTATCGATGAGCTATCCCCGGCTCACCGGGAGATCATCGACCTGTACTACTATCGTGAAAACTCCACGGCCGAAGTCAGCGAGATCATCGGCATTCCGCAGGCGACCGTGAAAAGCAGGATCTTTTACGCGCGCAAGCAACTCGCGAGGATCCTGGTGGCGGCGGGTCTCGACGCCGCGGCAACACGTTGAAATCGCGTTGTAAACCATTCGTGTCATGGGTTCCGCTGGACGGCTCTCCCTCAACCGCGATAATGGAGGCCGACGTGGCAGTAGGCTGATCTGCGGGTCTGTAGGAGCGATGGTCGACCGATATGGCACAGAGCGGCTTTCATGGGGAGAAGTTCAGGGAGCTTCTGCACCTTCGGGACACGCCCTCGTCGCTGATCGCCCGTTCCGTGCGCGGCGTCGAGGTCGCTGCGACGGAAACGCGGGATGACAATCCCGTTCCGGGCCTTTGCGGTGCGGTCGATCCGGAAGACGCCTACCTCGTCAGCTTGAAGCTTCGCGATTACCCGGATTGCGAATATTGGGAGCATGGCAAGTGCGTGACCAAGCCCAATATCCGGGCAGGCGCGACTTACCTCTATGACCTGAAGAACGATCCGCGCTTTGTGATCGACAAGCCGTTCCATTCTGTTCATTTCTACGTTCCTGCTTCGGCCCTTAACGGCATTGCAGGGCAGTTCGGCGTGCGGCGTGTCGGGCAGCTCGATTGCCAGTTCGGCACCGGCTTTCGCGACGAAGTCGTGCATCACATCGGCGCGGCACTTCGCCAGGGATTGCGCCGGCCCGCTGAAGCCAACCAGCTTTTCGTAGACCACATGATGCTTGCGCTCACTGCGCACGTCGCTCAGGCGTATGGTGGCCTGCGCAACGCCGAACTCGTGCCCAGTGGTCTTGCCCCATGGCAGGTGAGGCGCGCTTGCGAAAAGCTCGAGTCGGATCTCAGCGGGAAGTTCGCGTTGGAGGAGATCGCGGCGGAGTTGGGCCTGTCGGTTGGCCATTTTTCTCGCTCGTTTCGAGCGTCCGTCGGGCTGCCGCCACATCAGTGGCTGCTTCGCCAACGCGTCAGCGCTGCGAAGCAGTTGATGACCGTTCGGGACCTGTCGCTCGCCGAGATCGCAATGTCGGTCGGTTTTGCCAATCAAAGCCATTTTACGCGGGTATTTTCCACTTTGGTCGGTCTAAGCCCGGGCGCTTGGCGCCGCGACATGCGGGGTAATTCGGTACGTGAGACGTGAGCTCCGGATAGTGAGTTTCGTCCTCGGCCGAGCGGTTAACCCCGGGCAGGGATTCGCGATCGGCAGAGTTCCGTTTGTCCCCGTGTTCCGGATCCCTGTGCAGAACGCTAGGTAAGAAAAAGTGCGCTAATCCAGCAAAATCAGTCGATTGCTCGGTACTCGCGTGTTCGCGAACGTTTTCTGCAATTCGAGCATTTGTCGCGACCTATGCCCAGGTCACTCTCGAGCAGCATGCTTGCGGAGCGTGACCAATGAGGCGCCGTCGTCGAACTCACCGCAAGCGCGACCAGCAGCGGCTGATTGCGCCGAGACGACCAAGGCCCGCCGGTTCAGGCGGCGGCTTCCTTAATAATAGCGATAATAGCGCCGGGGGCGGCGATCGTAGTAATCGTCGCCGTAGTACCCCTGCCGGCCCTGTTGAAATTGAGGCGGTACTGTCCCGGTCGGGTAGCATTGCCCATCTCGGATATCGATGTCAGCACCGTTGCCGCAAGGAACGGGATATCGGCCGCCGTAACCGTATCCACGTCGATACTGCCACTGCCTCGCAGCCTGTTCCTGAGGCGGAAGGTATCCGTTCGGATAGCACCAGCCATCCCGAGCACTGATATCCCAACCGTCCCCACAAGGGGGCGGGTGCCTGGGGACGCCGTACTGGACCTGCTGCATAGGCGGCTGAAAGTCCATGGTCGGCAAAGCCTGACCTGCGAGTAGCGATGCGGCGAGGCCGATAATGATCATCTGAAAACCTCCATAAGGCGAAGCGTGCTTCAGCAGGTATGAACCCCTCGTGAATGGCAGGGTTCACGAAGACGGGCTCGTCACTTGGGAGAACGGGTGGTTTTCCTGGCCTGATGGCAAGCCGCTGGTTGCTCCGTTCGGAGTCGCGGCGGCGTTTGACGCGTGGCATTCCGCGATCCAGGCGCAGCGCCGGCGAGAGTTAAAATTCGCGATTACTGGCGGCTCAAAATGCGCGGGCGCTACTGCGCGTCGCGGGAGTGGAAGAGAGCGGCGGACTCCTACATGGAGGAGCTACTGAGGGATCCGCAAGGCTGACGAGTGAGCACATGCTCGTGCAAGTCTTGTAGCACGTGCCCATTCCAGCATTGATGGTGCTTTTGGGAGAAGGCAAGCAAGACCATAAAACCCACAGCGACCACAACGCATCCGGTTACAAAGTTCTGCATCCATGCACTCCGGAGCAAGCTGTGAGTGGCTAACCCTGGGGGCATCTTAACGAACAGAAATACAAAATCCATCGCGTGAAGGCTTCACGGGTGGGGGGCAGATCGCCGCCGTGTCCTCGGAGAGGGGGCATCGGCCGGCCGTGCCCGGTACCGGGGGCCTCGCATTCCAGCCTGGGAGCGTGTCCTCGCGCGGCTCTGCGAGGCAGGCGCGCTGCGGGAGTTGCAAAGGTTGACAGGTCACCCCTTCAATTTCAGCGTCAATAATTCTGTCTAATTGGCTGAATTGACTGGAGTTTGATCCGATTTAGCTCAACTTCAATTCCAGGTGGAGGGCATCGGGATCCTGGCCCTTTACGCGCACGAATCCGAATCTATCGAAGACGCGGCGCATGGCGGCGTTCTCGAGGAGCACCTCGGCCGTCAATTCGCTCAGCTTGGCGTCGCGCGCCAGCGCGATCAGGTGGCGCAGTAGCAGGCCGCCGATGCCGCGCCCTTGCCAGGCGTCGATCACCATGAAGGCCATTTCGGCGCGGCCAGGCTCTGTGACGATGTAGCGGCCGCCGCCGACGATGCCCGCATCGTCCACGCAGGCGACCAGCGCGACATGATGCTCGAAATCGATCTCCATGAAGAAGTCGCGCTCCCTGTCCGAAAAATGCTGCTTCGGGATGAAGAAGCGACGCCGCCGCGACTGCGCGCTGGTCTGGCCCAGCGCGGCGAGCATCTCGACCGCATCCTCGGGGCGGAGCGCTCGGATCTCGACGGGCGTGCCGTCGCGCAACGTGTCCCTGTGCGAGTAGCTCGCGGCATCAGTCATCGGTGTCTCGCTGCGTTTATGAGGCGGAGACGACGACTGTCGTCTGCATCCGGCGATCAGGCTGGTGACTGCGGCGGAACTGCTTGATCTGGATCAAGCCGGCTGCGCGAGCGGGGCGGCTACGCTTGGCGGGCTCCTGAGGACACAGGCACCGCGCGTGAAGACAATTCGACAAGTTCTGACGACCGACGGCGTCATCCAGCTCGTGATCCGGCTCGGATTGCTCGGGCTGCTGGTCGTGTGGACCTTCCTGATCATCCAGCCGTTCGTGCCGATCCTGACCTGGAGCGCGGTGCTCGCGGTGGCGTTCTATCCGGTCTTCAGCTGGCTCGCCAAATTCCTCGGCGGCAGCCCGCGTATTGCGGCGGCCATCCTCACGGTGGTCATGCTCGGCATCGTCATCGGGCCCGCGGCGTGGCTAGGCTTGAGTGCCGTCGAAGGGATCAGGGACATCGCAAGCCAGATCAGCGCTGGCGAGCTCGCGCTTCGGGAAGCACCTGAGCGGATCAAGAGCTGGCCCTTGATCGGCCCGCAGCTCTACGATCTCTGGAATCTGGCCTACACCAATATCCGCGCGGTGCTGCGGGAGGTCACACCGTATCTGAAGCCGTTGGCCGGGTTCATGCTGTCATTCGTCGGCAGCGCCGGCATCGGCACGCTTCAGTTCCTGCTGTCAGTGCTGGTCGCCGGGCTCCTTTTTCCCTACGGGCCGCAGCTTGCCGGCGCGATTCGCAGTTTCCTGTACCGGATCGTGCCGGAACAGAGCGAGCATTTTCTAGAGCTCTCCGGCGCAACCATCCGCGCGGTGTCGCAGGGCGTGATCGGCGTTGCGATCATTCAGGCCTTGCTCGCCGGCATCGGTTTCAAGCTCGCCGCCATTCCGAGCGCAGGCCTGCTCGCCGTCATCGTTCTGTTGTTGTCGATCGTGCAGATCGGCGCGGCCATCGTTCTTCTTCCCGTGGTCATCTGGATCTGGACGGACAAGGACATCACCACGGCACTGCCGCTGACGGTCTTCTTCGTCATCGTCGGCCTGCTCGACAACATCCTGAAGCCTTTGGTCATGGGGCGCGGGCTGACCACGCCTACGCTCGTGATCCTGATCGGCGTGATCGGCGGAACGCTCGCGCACGGGATCATCGGGCTCTTCATCGGGCCGATCATCCTGGCGGTTGCCTGGGAGCTTGCCGCCGCCTGGATCCGCATCGAGCAGGCCGCGCCGGTGCCGGACGGGATTGCCGATCGTTGACCCAAATCAACGTCGACGATTGCAGCCCCCCTTGAATATCGTTCGGCACCCGCGAGGTTGGTCGATCCTTATGCTGTTGCAATTGACGGTCGGCGCGCTGATCAGTGCGATCAATATCGGCATCCACGCGCTGGTTACACTCGTCGCCGTCGCAATTGCCCGCAGCGCAGGTCTTCGAAAGGTTGAGCGGCCGAGATTGCACCTGATGGGCGTGATGGTTGCGACGGCAGCGGTCCTGAACGTCGCGCACGCGCTGGAAGTTCTGGTATGGGCATGGACCTATGCCGTCGTCCAGGCCGTGGCCGCTGCCGACAGCGACCTCGTCTATTTCGCTTTCGTCAACTACACGACGCTTGGCTACGGCGACATCACGCCGGTGCGCGAATGGCGGCTGATCGGGCCGTTGACCGCGATGAACGGCGTGCTGCTGTTCGGCTGGTCAGCCGCGATTCTGTTCGAGGTCCTGCGCAAGACGCTCGACCACGTCGGGCTGATCAAGGACGACGCCGTCCGGGGAAAGGAACAAGTGCCGTGAATGCGACTGTCCCGAAAACGATGAGAGCACTCCGAAACGCAATTTCGCTGGACATGGACCGAAGCGACCATCGGGCGGAGCTGACGTGATGTGCGGATCGTGCCTGTCAGGCTCGTCCGGAAACCTTTCGCGGCGCAACGGGATCTGAGGCCAGATGCCCAATTTCGCGACATCCCGGTGGGTTGCCGATTTCTTGTTCGGCTTTGGCGCGCTGTTCGCGATCATCAATCCCTACGGGCTGGCTTTCATCTTCCTCGACCGGACCAGGGGCCTTTCTGAGGACGAGCGTGCGGATCTTGCGCTGCGCGTTGCCGGATATGCATTCGCTGTTCTGTTGGTCTCGCAGTTTCTCGGCAGCCAGATTCTGAACTTCTTCGGCGTGACCATACCGGCGCTGCGGATTGCCGGGGGCCTCGTGGTTGCCGCAACCGGCTGGTCGATGCTCCACGCCTTGCCCGGTGCGGCCGGGCCCCATGCGGAGGCGACTGCCGATCTTGCGACCATGAAGCGGATGGCGTTCTTCCCGCTGACGATCCCGCTCACAACCGGACCTGGGACGATTGCGACCGCCATCGCCATCGGAATAAGCCGGACCGACAGTCTGGACGCGATGTTCGGATCGTCGATTGTTTCGCTGGCAATTGCGATCGCCGTAACCGCGGCAATATACCACGCCTACCGCAAGTCGAGTGCCATGGCGCGCGTGTTCGGCGAGGAAGGCACCAGCGTGGTTACAAAGCTGTCGGCATTCCTGCTGCTCTGCATCGGCGTGCAGATCATCATCACCGGGACAACGGACGTCGCGCGAACCATCCTGGATGGTGCTTCGCGCACCGTCCATTAGCGGTTTCCCGTCTGATCAAGCCGGCAGATCGAGGCTTGCAAGCTGGTGCCGGTCCAGCAACACGATCTGGCGCTGTGTGTTGCCGATAAAGCCGATGACGCCAAGTTCATGCAACCGCGACAATGCACGTGAGACGGTCTCTAGCGTCAGCCCGAGATAGTCGGCGATATCGCGCCTCGACATAGGCAGCGCCATGACCCCAGCCGCTGTCAGCCGCTTGTCCATCTCGAGCAGGAACGCCGCAACGCGCTCCAGCGAGGTCTTGCGCCCGAGCAGCAGCATATGATCTTCCGCATGCTGCAGATTGTTCGTGGTCATGCTGAGCAGGTTCCTGGCGACCACGGTGTCACTTTCAGCGACCAGTTCAAGGCTCTGCCGCTTGACGAGACGTACCGTGGTATCGACGATCGCCTCGGCTGTGAACCGGTGCTCGCTGCCATTCTCCAGGCCAAAGATATCGCCAGTGAGATGAAAGGCGCCGATCTGCCTGCGACCGTCCGACAGCAGCTTGTAGCTCCGCACCGCCCCAGACTTGACTTGATAGACATAATCGGCGGGTTCCTTCTCGCCGTAGACTTCAGAACCTTTCTTGTAGGAAAATTCGCTCAGACTAACCAGCGCAGTTGACGAGCTGGTCATGCCGAGGTCGCGGAGCGAATTGGGGCGGGGCGCGGAATCCGTGGTGATGCGAACGAACATAGGCCAACTCCTCAGCTCAACGCCGAATTGGTCTGTCGGACAGAAAATCTCGCCGCAGGAAATGCGCCGCGCTATCCCACTCCCGCTGAAGTTGATTTACGACTATCGCGGTATTCCCATCCATTGTCCCAAGGGCCAATGTACCTAGGGACAGAATGAAATTTCGTTGCGCGGATTGAGAAGCCCTTGCTGCCTTCGGAAAGGATGCCGTGTGGAAGCACGATCGTTTCGGTCTTTCATCCGTCATTGCTAGACTTTGCGAGAGGTGAAGAGTGCCCGGCCTGGTCCACGTAGTTGATGACGACGCATCGTTCCGGACGGCTATCGAACGCCGGCTGAAGCTCGCCGGCTATGATGTCGCGACTTATGCGTCGGCGCAGGATCTGCTGGACGCAGCGCCAGGTGACGATCAGCCGGGATGCATTCTGCTCGACGTGCGGATACCGGGACTGAGCGGCCCCGAATTGCAGAGCCGGCTGGTCGCGTCAGGCTCGACGCTGCCCATCATCTTCCTGACCGGACATGCCGATACGGCAACGACGGTGCGGACCATCAAGGCCGGAGCGGAAGACTTTCTGACCAAGCCGGTCTCGTCAGAATTGCTGCTTGACGCGATCGAACGTGCGCTGGCGCGGCAGGACGCCGTGCGGAGCCAACGTGGCAGGCTAGAGGTTTTTCGCGCGCACCTCGCCAGGCTGACCCAGCGCGAACGGCAGGTGTTTGATCTCATTGTCCGCGGCAAGATCAACAAGCAGATCGCATATGAATTGGGGACGACCGAGCGGACCGTGAAAGCCCACCGCCATCAGGTGATGGAGAAGATGCAAGTTCATTCGCTTGCAGAGCTTGTTTCGATCGCGGAACGACTTGGGATGCTCGATACGAAGGGCGATTAGCTTCCCGTCGCTGGAAAAGTAGTTTGCCGCATTGGACTGCCCTAAGGGACAATATGAAAGTTCGTGGAGCGGTGCTGCCATGCGGGCATCGCGCTATAGATAGCGCCGGACCGAAAGGTCGCCTCCTTGCCGTCCCGCGATACAGTTTTCGTCGTCGATGACGACCCTTCGATGCGGACCAGCCTGAGCAGGCTGCTTCGTGCGCACGGGTTCGTTGCAACGTTGTTCGACTCAGCGAACGTTTTGCTCGATCAGGGCAAGTTCGACAAGGCGATCTGCATCGTGCTCGACATCAATCTCGGTGGAAAGTCGGGCATCGATTTGAGGCTCCGACTGGCAGGGCAGGGGGTTGTCGCGCCGGTCATCTACATCACCGGAAATGACAGTGCGGCAAATCGTGCCGCCGCGATTGCATCAGGTTGCGTTGCATATCTGACAAAGCCATTCTCGGCGCAATCGCTGATCGCCTCAGTCGAGCGTGCATCCGCCGCCTGACTTTTCGGCCCCTCTCATTCGTCGACATATTGCTCCAGCGTTTTGGCCGGCGCACCCTTGTGGACGGTGGCGAATTGCGCGAGCGGTATCGACGTCGTCAAGGCAAGCAGATTGGCGTCGACGACCTCCAGCGTCAGCGTCTTGCCGGACTCCATCTCCTTGATCATGGCTGGGTCGGCAACATCAGCTGCGATGCAGGTATTGGTGGCGCACCAATTATAGGGGACCCGGCGAGCAGAGCCTTGATCGATCCTCACCTTGGCCGGCTGTTGCAGATACATGCCGACGGGCATGAACAGTTGCAGACGCACCATAGGTGAGTCCTCGCGCTCGATGAGGTCCACGCGTATTGCCGTTTGTCCGGTTGGAAATATTCCGGTGATGGATGTTCGGCAGAGCTTGGGCGCGCCGCCCGCCGTGAAGCATACCTTCTGCCAGTCGCCATAGGTGACATCCTTGGCTTCGCGCTGGCCTCGCGTTGCGACCTCAGCCGATTTGTCGACTTGCGCCGTCGCCTTCCGTGCGGCGAGGCCTGGACTCGTCGCGGAGCTAGCGACAGCGAGGACCAGAAAGCCGGAAAGAAAACGAAGAGGACGGGGCATCGTCGCGGCTCCCAAGTTCAGGCTCATTTTTGCGCATCGAGAAACTGACTCACGATTGGCGACCAGATCGGGATCGCGTCCGGCGAGCCAATAAAGTAATGGCCCTCACTTCCGAATGGCGGCATCAAATGGTACTCTGCCTTGCCGCCGGCGGCGGTAAAGGCCGCATGCATCCGCTTCGACAGATCAGGGCCGAAAAACGTGTCGTTTTCGATGTAGATCCACAGCATCGGTATCCGCGATGTGCGGCCGAAATTCCCCGTCGCCTCGACGAGCTTGTCGGGCGCGCAATTGTTGTTCGGCTTGCCCCCGACGCGGCCGCCACGGCCGGCGGCGAAAGTGATGATGGCCTTCACTTCCGGTGGGTTCATGCTCGATAATGCAATTGACGCCCAACCACCGGCGGATTGGCCGACGACGATGACATCCTTTGGAATGATGCGCTTCTCGGCGGTCAGATAGTCGATGATCCAGCGATCGACCTGTGCGATCGCGAGGCCGGCATCGGGGAAATTGGGGTTCTCACATTTGCCGATCTTCGAGAAAAATGGTCCATACAGCCCGCGCTCCGGAATATCGATCGCGGCCGCCCCATATCCGGTGCCCACCGGCGCGATCACGAGATAGCCGCGCTTCGCGAACCATTTGGCTGCGTCGCGAAACTCCACCAGCGGGAAAAAGCTGCGGTCAGCCATGTTGAGCGAAACGCCGTGGTTCATGATCACGAGCGGGAAGGGGCCGTCGCCGACCGGGCGCACGAGATAGGCGAACATCGGTAACGGCAACGTCAGGGCCCAGAGCTCCTCCTGGATGCGGACCTCATCATCGGCGCGCGCCGGCGCTGCGAAGATGAGGAGGCCGAGCATGACCGTCACGAACGGGCCGAGGATTGCACGCAAGTCACGCATCTGGGCCTCCGTCATCCCGAATATGTGGCGGCGACGACGATCGGACCGAGCACCGTCAGCACGACGTTGCCGACCGCATACGGCACCGCAACGCCAAGCACCGGGGTCTTGCTCTCGGCAACGTCGCAGGCGCCGGTCACGGCGGCATCGACCGTCATGGCGCCGGCCAGCGCGCCGCACGTCACAACCGGGTTCATCCGCAGCACGTAACAGGCGACGATCGTACCGACCGTCAGCGGGACGAGCGTGACAACGATCCCCATGCCGACAAGCAACAAGCCGTGGGCCTGGATCGCCGACCAGGCGGCGAGGCCGTTGCCCAGGCCGATCGCAGCAATGAAGCCGCCCAGGCCGATATCACCCAAGGTCTGCTGCGCGGCTGGCGGCATGGCGCCCATGCTAGGCTTGCGCGAACGCAACCAGCCGCAGACCAGGCCCGCAATCAGCGCGCCGCCTCCGCCGCCCAGCGTCAGCGCAACATTGCCAATCTTGAAGCTGGCGAGACCGGCCAGAAGACCGATGGCAATGCCGGCGGCAAGAAACGCAATATCAGTGCGATCGCTCGTGTTCAGGGCAGAGCCAACCTGCGCCGTCGCGCGCGCGATATTGGGGGTGCTGCCGACCAGCGTCATAACGTCCCCGACATAGACGCGTGTATCGGGCCCGAGCGGCACCTCGCGGCCCATTCGGGTCAGTGCGCGCAGGAAGACGCCGCGGGCGCTATCGCCGACGATCTCGGCGACTTCCCGGATCGAGCGGCCATGCAGCTTGCGGTTCTCCACCAGCACGTCGATGACATTGCCGGGCAGGCTGCGCAACAATTCGTCGGCGTCGATTTCCGCACCGATGACCGGCTTGGCGGCGACGATCGCCGCGGTCGGACCGGTCAGGACGATGTCGTCACCATTTTCGAGCACGACATCGCGATGCGGTCCGACGTCGGCGCCCTGGCGGACGATCCGCTCGACGACGGTGCGCCCGCCGATCTCGGCTTCAATGGCTTCGACGGTGCGGCCGGCGGCCGCCGAGACGCGATAGGCCCGAGCCTGGAATTTGCGGTAGGAGAGATTGTCCGACTTCGCGGGGACGCCGCCGGCAAGCTCGGCCTCGAGTTTCTTGGCCTCCGCCTTGAGATCGACCCGCATCAGCCGCGGCGCGACGAACGGGACGAACAGCAGCGTCAGGATGTAGCCGAGCACGTAGGTGACAGCATAGCCGGCGGCGATATTGGCTTCCTGTTGTTTCAGGATGTCCGGCGCGAGGCCGAGTTGCGCCAGCGCGCCTGATGCGGTGCCGATCACCGAGGACTGGGTCAGCGCACCGGCGGTGAGGCCCGCGGCGGTGCCGGTATCGAGCTTGAACAGCCGGGCAAAGATCAGCACGAGCACGAGGCCCGTCGCGCCGATCACCAGCGACAGCACGACCTGGGCCAGCGTCCGGATGCTCAAGGAGGCGAAGAATTCCGGGCCGGAGCGGTAGCCGATCGTGAAGACGAACAGGCTGAACAGGATGGCCCGCAGGATCGGTGGAAAGGTGAAGCTGCCGAGCTGTCCGATCAACACGGCGACGATCAAGATGCAGGCGGTGGTGCCGATCGAGAAACCGCGGACCTTGATACGGCCGAGAATGGTGCCGATCGCGATCGCCAGCAGCAGGAAGATTTCCGGTGCGGCGGCGATGATCCACCTGACGGTTTCCATGGTCGACGTTCCCCGGCGCTTCTCCCGCGATTTGATTTGCTGCGGGGGGAGATTGCTTGATCCAGATCAAGCCCCGGCGAGGACGCGGCGGCGCCTATGAACCAAATGAAGAATTTAGGCTCCGTATTGTCGACATGAGCACCTTGGACGTTGCCGCCGGCGCAATCCGCCGCGATGAGACGGTCGAGATTGTCCTGCTGCTGGCGTTCGCCGGCGGCTATATTGACGCCTATACTTGGATCATCCACGGCGTCATGGCGAATGCCCAGACGGCCAATGTGATCTTTCTCTGGGTCTACGCCATGGCCGGCAATTGGACCAAGGCATTGCATTTCGTGCCGCCCATCCTGGCCTTCACCGCCGGCATCGTCATAGCCGCCTGGCTGCGCCGTGTGGCCGGAGAGCGGGCCAGCGCGCTCAGCGTCCTGGTCGAGATTGTCTTCTTGATCGTGATCGGCATCTTGCACAACCGGATGCCGGATATTGCAGGAACGCTTGGCATTTCCATGGTCGCGGCGATGCAGTCGGCCATATTTATCAAAGTCGAGGGCGTGGCTTGCAGCACGGTCATGATCACCGGCAACATGCGTCAGACCGTCGAGAATATCTTCGCGGTCGCCTACGGAGGTGCGCCGCTTGGGACCCTGCGCAGGTCCGCCATCTTCTTCGCGCTGTGCGCGGTGTTCGGCTGCGGCGCGGCCGCTGGTGCCTTCGCCACCGAGACCATTCCCAACCTCGCGCTCGGCATTCCCGTCGTCGCGCTGCTGATTGTCCTGCTGCGCTGCGAAGCGACACCGCGTGAGGTGATCACATGAATACGCCACCCGAATCGAGCTGGACGCGGTTCTTTCCACCGGCTGGCTGGCTTGCCGCCTATCGTCGCGAATGGCTTCCTTCCGATGCCGTCGCCGGCGTCACGCTCGCCGCGTACGCCATTCCGGTTTCGCTGGCCTACGCCGCGCTCGCCGGCCTGCAGCCGCAGATCGGTGTCTATGGCTACATGCTCGGCGGCATCGGTTATGCGTTGCTTGGGGCTTCGCGGCAGTTGGCGATCGGCCCAACGTCGGCGATCTCGCTGATGATCGCCGCGACCGTCGGCGTGCTCGCCGGCGGCGATGCCGTGAAATACGCGCAGATCGCAAGTCTCGCGGCTTTCGGCGTTGCCGTGCTCTGCTTCATCGCCTGGCTGTTCAAGCTCAGCGTGCTGGTTCGGCTCGTTAGCGACAGCATCCTTGTCGGATTCAAGGCGGGGGCGGGGCTCACGATCATCATGAGCCAGTTGCCGAGCCTATTCGGCGTTGCCGGCGGCGGACACAATTTCTTTGACCGTGCCTTCAAGCTGGTCGGACAGCTCGGTCATCTCGATCTCCTGGTGCTGGCGATCGGTGCTGTAGCACTCCTGCTGCTTCTGCTCGGCGAACGGCTCTTGCCTGGCAAGCCGGTCGGCATCACGGTCGTGGCGCTTGCGATTGTAGTGGCGACGATATCAGGCTTTCCCGGCCTCGGTGTGCCCGTTACCGGGAAGATCCCGGAGGGGCTCCCGGCGCTGGGCATGCCAACCTTCGGCCTGCTTGAGTTCGACGATCTGTTTCCGCTCGCAGCCGGCTGCGTGCTGCTGGCCTATATCGAGGGTGTATCGGCGGCGCGGAGCTTTGCCGTCAAGCACGGCTATGCGCTCGACGTCCGCCAGGAGTTCTTGGGGCTGGGCGCTGCGAACCTCGCAGCCGCCTTCGGCCATGGCTATCCCGTCGCCGGCGGCTTGTCGCAATCGGCGGTCAATGACAGCGCCGGTGCGCGAACGCCTCTGGCGCTCGTCATCTGTTCCGTGACGCTAGGGCTCTGTCTCCTGTTCTTCACGGGGCTGCTGACCAACCTGCCAAAGGCGGTGCTCGCGGCTATCGTCTTTGCCGCGGTCTACAAGCTGGTCGATATCCGCGCGCTGGTGCGGATGTGGCAGGTGAGCCGGATCGACTTCTACGCTGCGTCGATCGCTCTGATTGCCGTGCTGTTGCTCGGCATCCTCCAGGGTGTCCTGCTGGCCTCGATCGCGTCGATCGTCCTGCTGCTGGCGCGCGCTTCGCGGCCGAACGTCGCATTCCTCGGCCGCTTGCCGGGCAGCGGCCGCTATTCGGACAGCGCGCGGCACGCGGACGTCGAGCCACTCGTTGGCATCATCGCGTTTCGCCCCGAAGGGTCGCTGCTCTACATCAATGCCGAAACGATTCTGGATACAGTGCTGACCGCGCTCCGAACCGCGCCGGGCGTCCATCTGGTCGCCTGCGACCTTTCGGCGTCGCCCTATATCGATCTGGCGGGCGCGCGCATGCTGCACGATCTCTACGACGAGCTCGCCTCGCGCCACGTGACCCTCTGCATCGTCGGCGCGCATGCGCAGCTTCGCGACCTCCTGCGCGCCGAGGGGCTCGGGGAGAAGACCGACAGCGGTCAGTGGCTGCGCTCGCTCGACAGCGTGCTCGGCGAAAACACCGGCGGTCCGGCTCAGCGAACGGCATGACGAGCTTGTTGCGATGCGAATGGCATCGCGCCCGGCCTGCCGAGAATGCGTGCGACCGTTGACTTGGATCAATGGAGCGACGGGCGCCCAAAGCACGATCCCGCATCACCTTTCGCCTGTAAGGATCGGGAGAGATATATGTCCAAGGACACCAAGGCCGCGCAGAAGCGCATCGACCAGTTCTTCTCCGGTCCCGGCGCGCGGGCGGACGATTGGCGTGATCTGGTCGAGGCTGCCAAGGTTTGGGCGCGCGGCGGCGATCGCGCGGCTTATGACGAGGCGCTGGCCAGTCTGTCGGTGACGGAAGAATTCCACGGCTATCCCGGCCTGCAATTGATGGCGGCCCTGCGCGAGGCAGCCTCGTCGGGCGATGCGGCCGCCTCGCGGTCGCTTGCGACGCGGATCACCCAGGCCTTGGCCACGCGATCCTTCCGCCAGCATGCCGGCGATTGGAATGCGAAGGAAGATGGCAATGGCGATGCGCCCGAACTGGTGTCGCCCACCTTCGGTGGTCATAAGTCACGCCGACCCTATTTCGAGACTTTGATCGTCACCGGCATGCCGTCCAGCCAATGGCCGGCTCTCGCGGCCGAATGGCGCAAGCTGCGCCGCCCCGAGGATGGCTTCATCTACGAACCGGTCATCGTCGGCAGCCTCGAAGACGCCTTCTGCGCGACCATGCTCAATCCGAATCTGGGCGCCGTCATCATCAACGAGGGCTTTGGCCTTCGTTCGCGGCACGATGCGCCGGTCCTCCGTTCGTTAACGGCTACGGCCGGTCTCAAGGATGAATCCGACGCGTCCGCGCTGCGGCTTGCCCAGATCATCAAGCGGGTCAGGCCCGAGCTCGACCTCTACATGATCTCGAACCGAGACGTCGAGGAACTCGCCGGGAACCCCGAGGCCAGCGTCGTTCGCCGCATCTTCTATTCGGTGGAAGAGCTGTTGGAGCTGCATCTGTCGATCCTCGAGGGCATCCAGGATCGCTACGACACGCCGTTCTTCGACAATCTCAAGAAATACGCCCAGCGTCCGATCGGCACCTTCCACGCGCTGCCGATCGCCCGCGGCAAGTCGATCTTCAAATCCGACTGGATCCGCGACATGGGCGAGTTTTACGGCCCGAACCTGTTCCTGGCCGAAAGCAGCGCGACCACTGGCGGTCTCGACAGCATGCTGGAGCCGACCGGGAACATCAAGAAAGCCCAGGAAAAGGCGGCGAGGGCGCTTGGTGCCGACCGCGTCTTCTTTGTCACCAACGGCACCTCGACTTCGAACAAGATGGCGGTGCAGGCGCTGCTTGCGCCGGGCGACATCGCGATCGTCGATCGCAACTGCCACAAGTCGCACCATTACGGCATGGTGCTCGCCGGTGCGCAGCCGCTCTATGTCGAAGCGTTCCCGATGACGGAATATTCGATGTATGGCGCAGTGCCGCTCAAGACGATCAAGCAGGCGCTGCTGAACGCCAAGGCCGAGGGCCGGCTCGACCGCGTCAAGATGCTGGACCTGACCAACTGCACCTTCGACGGCCACATCTACAACACCCGCCGGGTGATGGAGGAATGTCTCGCCATCAAGCCGAACCTGATCTTCCTGTGGGACGAAGCCTGGTTCGGCTTCGCGCGCTTCTCGCCGTTCTTGCGCCGCCGCACAGGCCTCGGCGCCGCCAACGACATCGAGGCGTGGATGCGTGATCCCAAATCGGTCGACGCCTATGAGAAGCAGCAGGCACAGCTTGGCAAGAACCCGACGGATGAGGTTCTGCTCAGCACAAGGCTGATCCCCGATCCCAGGCAGATCCGCTTGCGGGTCTATCAGACCAACTCGACCCACAAGTCGATGTCGGCGATCCGGCAGGGGTCGATGCTGTCGGTCAAGGACGTCGAATTCCACACGGTCGAGCAGCAGTTCAAGGAGGCCGTGTTCACGCATGCCTCCACCAGCCCGAACCAGCAGCTCATCGCCAGCCTCGACATTTCGCGGCGGCAGATGGAGCTGGAGGGATATGGTCTCGTCGCCAATGCGATCGAGATCGCGTTCGCGATCCGTCAGGCCGTCAACAACAATCCGCTGCTCTCGAAATACTTCCGCATCCTTGGTGCCGACGCCATGGTGCCGGCGCAATACCGCCAGAGCGGCTTCACGGATTATCTCTCGGCTGGCGTGAACTGGGCGACGACGCTGAAAAGCCTCGACGAGGACGAGTTCTGCCTCGATCCGACCCGCATGACCCTCGTGTGTGGCATGGCAGGCTTCGATGGCACCCAGTTCAAGGGCATTCTCGCCAACGAGTACAACATCCAGGTCAACAAGACCTCGCGCAACTCTGTGCTGGTCCAGTCCAACATCAACAACACCCGCAGCGACGTCGCGCATCTCATTCGGGTCCTCGCCGAGATCGCAGGCGAGGTCGACCGCGGGCTGGTGCAAGGCGGCGAAAATGCGCGCAAGACCTTCGAGGCGCGCGTCAAGAGCCTGATGAAGGACGTGCCCGACCTGCCGAACTTCTCGCACTTCCATCCGAGCTTCCGCGGCGATTCCGGCGCCAAGACCAACGAGGGCGACATCCGCACCGGCTTCTACGCCGCCTATGACGTCGCGGGCTGCGAGCATATCCGCCTCCACGATCCCGAGATCGACCGCCGGCTGAAGGCCGGCCCCGAACTGGTCTCGGCGAACTTCGTGATCCCGTATCCACCGGGTTTCCCGATCATGGTGCCGGGCCAGGTGATCACCCAGGAGACGATCGACTTCATGCGCAAGCTCGATGTGAAGGAGATCCATGGCTACGACGCCAAGGAAGGGCTGAAGCTCGTGCGCACGGAGGCTTTGGCGAAGCTTGGCCGGCCGAAGCCCGGCGCGCAGCCGAAGCTCAAGGCCGCGTCATAGGTATGAGAGGGGACCGACATGCAGGGGTTTTTCACGTTCCTTCAGCAGAACCCGTATCTGCTGCTGTTCTTCGTCGTCGGCCTCGCCGTCTATATTGGCCGGGCCAGCATCAAGGGATATGGCCTCGGCATGGTCGCCGGCGCCATCGTGGTGGGCGCCGGCCTGTCGGTGTGGTCGTCGACCTACGGCGTCAAGCTCGAGCTGAACAACTTTGCCAAGAGCCTGTTCTACTATCTCTTCATGTACGGGGTGGGCCTGCGTGTCGGGCCATCCTTCATCAACAGCCTGAAAGGTGACGGGCTGAAGTTCTGCATATTGGCGCTGGTGTCGAGCGTGCTCGGCCTCGCGCTGGTCGTTCTTGGTGCCAAGATCTTCGACCTTCCTGTCGGTGCTGCCGGCGGCATGCTGGCGGGCTCGCAGACGATGTCCGCGGCGATCGGCTCGGCGGAGCAGGCGATTACCTCAGGCGTCGTCAAGTTGCCCGAGGGTATGAAGCCCGAGCAGGCTTCCGGCATGATCGCGCTGTCCTATGGCATCACCTACATCTGGGGCACCGTCGGCATCATCCTGATCTGCAAATATCTGCCGCGCTGGTGGGGTGTCGACGCCAAGGCTGCCGCGAGGCAGTATGAGCAGGAATTCGGGGTCAAGGATCTCGAAGGCGGCGGCCTCACCGGCTATCGTCAGTTCGGCCTGCGTGCCTATCGGTTGGAAAATCCCGCGACCGCCGGAATCAGCATCGCCAAGTTCCGCGCGATGAATCCGGAATACCGGATCGTCAATGTCGGGCGCAACGGCGAGCCGCAGGGGGCCGATGCCGATCTCGTGCTGCAAAAGGGCGACATTGTCGCCCTTGGCGGCTCGACCGAGCATCTCACCGACAAGATGGGCCTGATCGGCCCGGAGGTCGCAGATGCCAAGACACTCGGCATTCCCATGGACCAGGCAGACATCCTCATCACCAACAAGGAGATGGTGGGCCGCACCTTCGAATCCTTCCGCGATACGGCGATTGCTGGCCAGTTGCAGGTCACCAAGGTCGAGCGCGGCGGCGTGCAGATCCCGGCCGGTCTCAAGACCAAGCTGGAGCGGATGGACATCGTCTCGGTGGTCGGCCTCAAGTCTGCGGTCAGCGAGCTCGGCGACATGTGGGGCCGCATTGCGCGCACCAACACGTCGACCGACCTGCTGACGCTGGCGGTCGGCATGATCCTCGGCTTCCTGATCGGAATGGTAGACTTCCCGGCGTTCGGCGCCAGGGTTGGCCTCGGCAATGCCGGCGGCCTCCTGCTGTCGGGTGTGATCGTGTCCTCGATCGTGTCGCGGCTGCGCTTCTTCGGCAACACGCCGAACGCGGCCCGCAACGTGCTCGAGGATCTCGGCCTCGTCGTGTTCGTTGCCATCGTCGGCGTCAATGCCGGCGCCGGGCTGCTGTCGCAGCTAACGGGTGCGATTGCCCTCAAGATATTCATCGTCGGGTTCATTGCCTGCACGATCCCGCCGTTCATCGTCTGGGCGATCGGCTTCCACGTCTTCAAGATCAACCCGGCGGTGCTGATGGGCGGCGTCGCCGGCGCGCGGTCGCATTCCGGTCCGTGCCGGGAGGCTGCGGTCGAGATCCAGAGCTCCGTGCCCTGGATCGGATTCCCGGTCGGCTATGCCGTCTCGGGTATCCTGCTGACGATCTTCGGCTACTTCGCAATGCTGCTGGCGCAGTAAACAAAAGGGGAAAGAACGCTATGAGAAAATTGACCGTCGGAGCTGCGCTGGCCGCTTCGCTTGCGATCGTTGCAGGTTTCAGCACGCCTTCGCGCGCTGACACCGGCCAGGTCGCCGTCGTCTTCACCAAGGGCGGCTTCATCGTCGGCGTCGGTGGCGGGGAGGGCGTGCTGCTCTACAGGGGCCACAAATATCCCTTCACGGTATCAGGGATGAGCGTCGGCTTCACGATTGGCGCCTCGACGACCAAGTTCGTAGGCCATGCCTATCACCTGAAGGGGCCGGCCTCGATCGAAGGTTCCTATGCAGCGGGCGGAGCCGGCGGTGCGGTCGCCGCCGGCGCCGGCGCCGTGCAGTTGCAGAACGGCAATGGTGTGATCCTTCAGCTCACAGGACCGAAGGTCGGCGCGGAAGTGTCGGCTGCGGTTGGTGGCGTGACCATCAAGCTGAAATAGGCGTGAACGAGGCTTGCAATAAAGCGGGCTGCGTCACCGCAGCCCGTTTTTCATGTTGGGATCATGCGTCTCAATATCGCTCTTCGACGAATTTCAGCCCGCGCAGGCTGGCCTGATCGTTGTAGCGGCCCTTGTGGGAGCGCTGCGGCAGCTTGACCTTCTCGCGCTTGATCTTCTTGTAAGGGATCGCCTGCAAAATATGCGAGATGATGTTGAGGCGGGCGCGCCGCTTGTCGTCGGAGCGGATCAGTCGCCATGGCGCATGCTTGGTGTCGGTCGCCTCGAACATCATGTCTCGCGCGCGGGAATAATCGTACCAGCGGCCAAACGACTCGGTGTCCATCGGGCTCAGCTTCCACTGCCGCAACGGATCCTCGATCCGCGCCCTGAAGCGGAGCTCCTGCTCCTCCATGCCGACCTCGAGCCACAGCTTGATCAGGATGATGCCGGCGTCCACGGCGAATTTCTCGACCAGCGGGCACAATTCCAGGAAGCGCTTGTGCTCGGCCGGCGAGCAGAAGCCCATAACATATTCGACGCCGGCGCGGTTGTACCAGCTGCGGTCGAAGATCACGATCTCGCCGCCGGCGGGATATTGCTCGATGTAGCGTTGCAGGAAGAGTTGGGATTTTTGGCGGTCGGAGGGCGCGGGCAGGGCGCAGACGCGGAATACGCGCGGGCTGACCTTTTCGGTCAAGGCCTTGATGGTCCCGCCCTTGCCGGCGGCATCGCGCCCTTCGAAGATGATAATCACCTTCAGCTTTTGGGCCCTGACCCATTCCTGGAGGTGGCAGAGCTCGACCTGAAGCTTTTCCAGCTCCTTCTCATAAGCCTTGCGCTTCATTTTTTCCGCGGGCTCGTTCTTGGCCATGCCTGTCCTTTCGGCTGCTAGAGCATGATCCGGAAAAGTGTGAAGCGGTTTTCCGAAAAGATCATGCTCAAACAAAGAGCTAAAGCGCTATGACGATTCAACCCAATCTCATCGCGCTTCAACGTCGTTACTCGTCGTCCCATGAAATGGTCACGCCGATGTCGCCCGGCATGCCGCCCGGAAAATCGATGACCTGATAAGCGATGCGATAGCCGCGCGGCTTCAGATAGTCGGTCCAGAGCTGGAAGATTTCCTTGGGGATCCCGGTCAGGGTGGTCTCCCAGCCCTTTTCCATCTGGTTGATGGCGCGCCCCTTGTCGGTGCAGAGCGAATTGGGGAAACGATAGACCAGCACCTCGGTGAGGCCGTTGCGCACGGCACGCTGGATGATCGTCGCGGCGAGCTTGATCTTCTCTTCCTCGCTCTTGCCGGAGGGCTTGCTCAAGCGCTCGATCAGCGCACGCTTCTCGGCTTCGGCGGCGGCGGCAAGTCGGACATACTCTTCCGCCTTCTCGGCCTCTTTCAGTGCGGCCTCTTTGCGGATCTGGGTGGCGTTGGGAATGAGATCGTCAAGCCCGGGCATGGCTGCGGCTCCCTGTGATTATTCGAACGGCATTTGCAGAAACGCTATGTCCGGCGTGGGACATTTCCCTTGATTCAAATCAAGCAAATTGCGGGCCGAGCTGGACACAGTGCAGCAAGTGCACGTTTGGCCGGGAGAGACCTTTGAGCGATCAGCTAAATCCGATGGCACCGCACCATCTGCCGTTCTATCTCGCGCCGGGGAGCGGGGCCGACACGCTGATGGTGGTGATGGGGATATTCCTGATCGGCACCGTGCTCTGGATCGGCACGCTTTATTGGAAGCTGCACAGCCTTCCCGAGCGGATGGCACACAAATCGCAGAAGCTCCAATTCGAGTTCGTGGCCGTGCTGGGCCTGATCTCGCTGTTCACCCATATGCACATCTTCTGGATCGCAGGCCTGCTGCTCGCACTGATCGACATCCCCGACTTCGGAACGCCGCTGCGCAGCATCGCTGACTCTGTCGAGAAGATTGCCGATGCGACGCCGGGAGAGGCGGGCGAACCTGCTGAAGCGCCACCACCGGCCGAGACGCCGGCTACCCCCAAGGAGAAGGAGCACAGCCATGTTTGAGCTTATGTTCTGCTCGCTCCTCACGATCGTGCCTGATTATCTCTATCGCCGCTATGGCCAGGGCAAGCGCTTTGGCAAGGAGATCACGTTCTTCTCGGTCTGGTATGAGCTGCGCTGGGGCATCACCGGCTGTTTGATGCTGACGATTTCGCTGATCACGATGATCTTCTATTTCCATCCGGCGACGGATTCGGCGACGCTCTACTATCGAACCGTACCAATCGCGCCTGTAGGCGTGGCTGGCCGGGTAGCCGAGGTGAATGTCGGCTTCAGCGCGCCGGTGAAGAAGGGTGACGTGCTGTTCAGGCTTGACAGTGCGAAGCAGGAAGCCGCGCTCGAAACCGCCAAGCGCAAGGTTGCCGAGATCGACGCCACCTTGCAGACAGCGCAGGCAGAAGTCGTCAAGGCCGAGGCCCAGATCGGCGAAGCCAAGGCGAACTATCAGCAAGCCAAGGATGAGCTGGACGTCAAGAGAGAGCTCCAGAGCCGCAATCCCGGTATCGTGCCGCAACGTGACATCGACAAGCTTAAGGTGCTGGTCGATCAGCGCCAGTCCGGCATCGATGCTGCGACCGCTGCAAGACAGGCGGCGTCATTGCAGGTCTCGACCTCGCTGCCGGCGCAGAAGGCAAGCGCCGAAGCTGCCGTGGCGGAGGCGCAGGTGCTTCTGGACCAGACGGTCATCCGCGCCGGCGTCGACGGCCGGGTCGAACAGTTCCTGCTCCGCACCGGTGATGTCGTCAATCAAATGCTGCGGCCTGCGGGGGTGCTCATCCCGGACGGCGCCGGCAGAAAGGCTCTGCAGGCTGGCTTCGGCCAGATCGAAGCTGGCGTGCTGAAGGAAGGAATGGTGGCGGAAGCGGCCTGCATCTCAAAACCTTGGGTAATCATTCCCATGGTCATCACGACTGTGCAGGACTACATCGCGGCCGGACAGTTCCAGGGTGGCCAGCAACTGGTCGAGGCGCAGAACGCGGCCGCGCCCGGCACGATCCTGGTGTTCCTCGAACCGCTCTACAAGAACGGGCTCGACGGCGTGACGCCGGGCAGCAGCTGCGTCGTCAACGCCTATACCAGCAATCATGAGGAAATTTCGGCGGAGCATACCAGCACCGGCCGGGCCATCGCGCTTCACGTCGTCGATGGCGTCGGCCTCGTGCATGCGATGCTGCTGCGCATTCAGGCCTTGCTGATGCCCATCAAGACGCTCGTGTTGAGCGGTCATTGATTGCTCGAAGGAATAGAAATGGATCCAGTAAAATCGATTGCGCTGGGCGGGCTGATCTCGGTTTCGCTGCTCGCCAACATCAGCCAGGCAGAGGCCATCGATCTCAACGGCCCCTGGGCGACCGACGCAAACAACTGTCAAAAGGTCTTCGAGCGCAAGGGCAACCAGGTCGGCTTCACCGACATGTCTGAAGTTTTCGGCGGCGGCTTCATCGTCGATGGCGACCAGATCATCGGCAAGTTCGCACGCTGCCGGATCAAGGCGCGGAAGGACGACGGGCCAAATGTCAATCTGATCGCGGCCTGCGCGACCGACATCATGCTTTCCAGCGTCCAGTTCAGCCTGAAGGAGCTGGATGCCGACAGTCTCGTCCGCCTGTTCCCGGGCATGGAGGACATGGAGATCCGCTATCACCGCTGCCCGGCGAAGCCTGGGCCATAGTGCCCGCTCTGCGGCCTGTTGGAGCCACGCAATTCCCGCTAGAATTATGGCTAGAAGCGGCTGGAAAGGCCGCCGGCGGAGCGAGATGAGCGGGCGCAAATCCAGGGTGTCGGTCAAGCTGAGGCCGGTTTGGGCTGTTTGGCTCGGCCTCGGCCTGTTGCTGGGCGCCTGCGTTCTCTCCGGCAGCGCCGATGCCGCCCAGCGCAGCGCGCGCGGCGAACTCAAGCGCGTGCTCATCCTGCATTCCTTCGGCCGCGAATTCCGCCCCTGGAGCGAGTATGCGCGGAGCATCAAGGCCGGGCTCGAGCAACGATCGTCCTGGCCGCTCGACATCCAGGAACACGCGCTGCTCAGCGCGCGTTTCAACAATCCTGGCCCGGAAGCGCCCTTCGTCGAGTATCTCGCCTCGCTCTATCAGGGCGCACCGCCCGACATCGTGTTGAGCATCGGTGCTCCGGCGGCGCGGTTCGTGCAGCGGTATCGCGCGAAGCTTTTCCCCGATACGCCGATGGTGCTGACCGTGGTCGAGGAGCGGCTGGTGAACCGCCTTGATCTTACCGACAACGACGTCGTTGTGTCGGCACGTCTCGATTTCATGGCGGTGTTTGACAACATCCTGCGCGTCCTGCCGGACACCAAAACGGTCGGCGTCGTGATCGGAGCATCGCCACTCGAGAACTTCTGGATCGACCAGTTGAAGCAGGATCTCAAACCGCTCGGAAATCGTGTCGACCTCGTCTGGTATTCCGACCTGCCATTCGAGGAGATCCTCCATCGCGCGGCCAAGCTTCCGCCCCATACTGTGCTGTTCTGGGGGCTGATGTCGGTCGACGCTGCAGGCGTCGTCTACGAGGGGGACATAGCCTTGCGTAGCCTGCGCGCGGTCGCCAACGCGCCGATTTTCTCGTACCAGGACCCCTTCTTCGGCGACGGCACCGTCGGCGGCCCGATGCAGCTCACGGCGGAGATCAGCCGCAAGACGGTCGATGCGGTGATGCGTGTTCTCGGAGGCGAGAAACCGTCTGCCATCAAGTACGCGCCGATCGAATTCGGGCGGCCGAAATATGATTGGCGCGAATTGCAGCGCTGGGGCATCAGCGAAAGCAATCTGCCTCCCGGCAGCGAAGTTCTGTTTCGCGAGCCCACCATCTGGGAGCGTTATCGCAAGCAGATATTGCTGATCGCCGCCATCATTCTGGTGCAGGCTGGCTTGATCAGCGGATTGTTGCATGAGCGCCAGCGCCGCCGGGTTGCAGAGGTCGAGTCGCGCCAGCGCTTCGCAGAGCTTGCCCACGCAAACCGCTATTCGGCCGTCGGTGAGTTGACGACCTCGATCGCGCATGAACTCAATCAGCCGCTGGGCTCGATCCTGACCAACACCGAGGCGGCCGAGCTCATGCTTAAGGGCAATTCACCCGACCTCAACGAGATCCGCCTGATCCTCGCCGATATCAGGCGCGACGATCAGCGGGCGAGCGAGGTGATCCGCCGGCTGCGCAGTGTCCTGAAGAAGACGCCGTTCGAGGTCAAGGATATCGAACTCAACGAAACGGTCCGGGAAGCGGTCGGCCTCGTCAGGGCCGTTGCCGACGGACGCCGGATCACGCTGATCTATACGCCGGTGTTGGTCGATCTGCACGTCAAGGGCGATCCCATCCAGCTTCAGCAGGTCGTTCTCAACCTGATCATCAACGCGATGGACGCGATCTCCGATGCGAGCACCGGCAGACGCGAGGTCAGCGTCTGGACCGTGCGCACCAGTGGCGAGGCCGAGGTCAATGTCGTCGATACCGGACCGGGTGTGCCGGCCTCCGATCTCGCCCATGTGTTCGATCCCTTCTTTTCCACCAAGCCTCAAGGCATGGGCATGGGACTTGCGATCGCGAAAACCATCGTCGAGGCCCACCAGGGCACGATCAGCGCTACCAACCAACAGGCGGGCGGGGCACGGTTCGCCATCCGGCTGCCGCTCCTCGGCTGATCTCTCGCGCCGCAACAGCTCGGTGGCCCGATTCCGTTGATCTCGATCAACGAAAGCCGGTCCCCCGGCCCGATGGTCGTGGATGGAAAGTTGGCGGAGGTCGTGATGTTTCGCTGCGGCAATATCCTGATGGCGCTTGCGCTGATGGTGGCGGTTCCCGCCGTCGCAATGGCTCAGGCCACCACGCCGGCAACGCCGGCCGCCGCTCCAGCTGCGCAGACGCAGCCGGCAGCGCCACCAGCCACTGCCGCCGAGCTCTTGAAGCCCGAGCAGCTCGAGGCGCTGGTCGCGCCGATCGCGCTCTATCCCGATGAATTGCTGGCCAACGTGCTGGCGGCCTCGACCTATCCGCTCGAAGTGGTGCAGGCCGATCGCTGGCTGAAGGACAACAAGAGCCTCAAGGGCGACGCGCTGAAGACGCAGGTCGACAAGCAGAGCTGGGACGACAGCATCAAGGCGCTCGCCAGCACGGCGGACGTTCTCGCCATGATGAGCGACAAGCTCGAATGGACCCAGAAGCTCGGCGACGCCTTTCTGGCCCAGCAGCCCGACGTGATGGATGCGATCCAGCGTCTGCGCAACAAGGCTTACGACAATAAGAAGCTGGTCACCACCAAGCAACAGAAGGTCAGCGTCCAGTCCCAGGAAGGCAAGCAGGTCGTCGTCATCCAGCAGGCCAACCCTGCGGAGATGTACGTTCCGTATTACGATCCGGCGACGGTCTACGGCACCTGGCCCTATGCGGAATATCCGCCCTATTACTGGGGCTATCCCTCCTATATCGGCGCGGGCGTGGTCGCAGCCGGCATCGCCTTCGGTACCGCCTGGGCGATCGGGCGCTGGGGCAATTACTGGGGCGGCGGCTGCAACTGGGGTAACCGCAACGTCTACGTCAATCATCGCACCACCAACATCAACGGCGGGGGGTGGCAGCACAATCCGGCGCATCGCGGCGGAGTGCGTTACAACAACACCAACGTCCAGCAGCGCTTCGGCAACACCAACGTCAGGGCGGGCGCGTCGGACCGGATGGATTTCCGCGGCCGCGACGGCAATCAGGTGCTGCGTCCCAACCAGGGCGGCCCAGGAGATCGTGCAGGAGACCGTGCTGGCGATCGTGCAGGCGATCGTGCCGGTGACCGTGCAGGTGATCGTGGCGGTCCGGGCGATCGGGCCGGAGATCGGGCTGGTGATCGCGCGGGCAATCGCGGCGATCGAGCGGGCGCTGGCGACCGCGCCGGTGCCGGTGATCGTACCAAGGGCGGCGGCGACCGCGCCAAAGCTGGCAACAAGGGCGGGGGGGATCGTGCGAAGGCTGCGAACCGCGGCGGCGCCGCTGCCAATCGCGGCGGCGCCATGAACGTCTCTTCCGGCCGGTCGGCAGCGGCAGCATCGGCACGCGGAAGCGCGAGCATGGCGAGCATGCCGCGCGGGGGCGGTGGCGGACCGAGCATGGCCGGGCGCGGCGGCGGTGGTGGAATGGCCGCGCGTGGCGGAGGCGGTGGTTTCGGAGGCGGAGGCGGCCGTGGCGGCGGCGGCGGTGGCCGGCGCTCCGATATCGCGCTGAAGCACGACATCGTCGTGCTCGGCCATCTCTCCAACGGGCTCGGCTATTATCGCTTCAGCTACATCGGCAGCGACAAGACCTATGTCGGCGTGATGGCGCAGGAGGTCGAGCAGGTGATGCCTGACGCGGTGACCCGTGGCAGCGACGGTTATCTGAGGGTCTATTACGACAAGCTCGGGCTGACATTCCGCACCTACCGCGACTGGCTCGCCGGCGGCGCGAAGATCCCGGCGGCGGAGGTGACGCCATGAACGGCAGGAAATCGTTCCATCGTGCGATCGTGCCCGGCGTGATCGCGCTGGTACTGTTCGCCTCGCCGTCGCGGGCGCAGCAATCCTACAAGTCCCCGGAGGACGCCGCAGCCGCGCTAGCCGACGCGGTCAAGGCGGGCCCGAAAGACATCCTGAAAGTGCTGGGCAGGGCGGCCGAGGACATCGTCTCGTCAGGTGACGAGGTCGCCGACAAGGACATCCGCGCGCGGTTCTCGTCAATGTACGACACCAAGCATGGCATCAAGGCGGAGGGCAACAAGACCGCGACGTTGTTGCTGGGGCCCGACGACTTCCCGTTCCCGATTCCGCTGGCGAACACCAAGGCCGGCTGGGAGTTCAATACGGACGAAGGCCGCATCGAGGTGCTTCGCCGGCGCATCGGCCGCAACGAGCTCGACGCGATCCAGACCGCGCTCGCCTATGTCGACGCGCAGAACGAATACGCCGACAGGGACCGCGGCGAAGGCGCCGGTGTCTATGCCCAGCGCTTCGTCTCGTCGCCTGGCAAGAAGGACGGCCTGTTCTGGCGTGACGACAGCGATCCGAGCCCGCTCGGCCCACTGGCGGCTGAGGCCTCGAAGGAGGGCTATCGCGCCGGCGACGTCGGACCCGCGCCCTATCACGGTTACTACTTCCACATCCTCAAGGGGCAGGGGCGCGATGCGCCGGGCGGCACGCTCAACTATGTCGTCAAAGGCAAGATGATCGGCGGCTTCGGGCTGATCGCCTGGCCCGCCGAATACGGCAATTCCGGCGTGATGACCTTCCTGGTCAACCATGCCGGCACCGTCTACCAGAAGGATCTCGGCAAGCGCACCGAGTTCATCGCCGAGCGCACCACGCTGTTCGATCCTGACGAGACCTGGAAGAAGGTCGATGCCGCAAAACCCTGAATGGCGCATCGACATTCGCCGTCACGCGTTCCGTCTGATGGCGGTCTTCCTGCTCGCGATCGGGTTAGCGGCGCCGCCGAAGCCGTCCTTTGCGCAGGCTGCCGGCCATGTCCGGGCCAAGATCGTCAAGGCCGGCCTGCTGGTCGGCGGCGGCGTCGGCCGCGGCGTGCTCACCTATCGCGGCAAGACCTATCCATTCAAGATCACTGGCCTGAGCCTTGGCATCACGGCCGGCGCCACGGTCGGTCGCTTCGATGGCTGGGCCTCTGATATCCGCGACGTCGGCGACTTCGCCGGCACCTATAGCTCCGTCGGCGGCGGCTTTGCGCTGGTCGGCGGCGTCAACGGCGTTCATCTCCGCAACGAAAAGGGCGTCACCATCATTCTGCAAGGCCCCAAAGCTGGGCTCGAGCTTGCGGCCAATATCAGCGAGATAACGATCTCGCTGAAGTGAGCCACGTCGCACGCGCCGTCTTCAGGCGATCTTCAACTTGAGCGTCAACAGCGCCGCTGAGCTGAGCGCAACTGCGACGCCGATCGCGCACGCCGTCCATCCCATCGAATCAAAGAGTTGTCCAAGCACTGCCGTACCTGTCAAACCTCCGAGGAAATAGCAGGCCAGATAGGTGCCGCTGGCGACGCCGCGGTTGTCGGTCGCGGCCTGCCCGACGAAGCCCGTCGCGACCGCTTGAGCGAAGAACGTCCCCACGCCGACCAGGACCATGCCTGTCAACACCTCGGCAAGATGCGGGCGCAGCATCAAAAGCACACCAAGCGCGGCAAGGCCGAGCGCGCCCCAGATGGCCGGTCGTGTCCCGATGCGCGTGGCGACCTTGCCGGCAAGAAGGGTGGTGACGATCGAGGGCAGGAAGACAAAATAGACGAAGCCAAGGTCCATCATCCCAAGCGAGAGTGGCGGCCGCACCAGCACGAAATTCACGAACGTGAAGGTCCCGATGAAGGCGAACAGGATGCAAAAGCCGATGCCGAAAGCTGCGCGCAGCCGTGGATTGCGCCAATGCGCGAACATGGCGGCAAGTGGCGAGGCGGCTGGAGTCATCGCATGCATCGGCTGGACGCGATTGATGGTGAAATAGACCAGCACAGCGCCCGTCAGATTGAGAGCGGCAAAGAAGTAGAAATTCCCGGACAGTCCAAGGCTGTCAGCGACGGCGGCCGAGATCAGCCGCCCGATCAGATTGCTCGCGACGTTTCCGGTGATGTAGGCGGCAAACGCCCCGCCGGCATCCGTCGCGCTGCATTGTTCGCCGAGGTGAGCGAGCGTCAGCGCAAACGCCGACGCCATGCACAGGCCTTGCGCGACCCGAAGACCCGTGAAGACAGCAAGGTTGGGCGCCACCGCAAGCAGACTGGTCGGGATCGCGAGCAGCGTGAGGCTGAGAAGAATGCCAAGCCGCCGGTCGATATGCGGGCTGAGGAAGCCGACGACGAGGCTTGAGATCGCCATGCCAAAGGTGGAGGCGTTGACAGCAAAGCCCATGGCGGCCGGCGTCACGCCGTAATGGCGCGTCAGGGACGGCAGAATGGCCTGGGTCGCAAAGAGATCGACGACCGTCAGGAACGCGGTCAACCCGATGACGAGCGAGCGGAAGGCGACGCCGGGCGAGCGTCCGTGCATCGCCATGTTCGCGGGTCTCACGTGCGCGGACAGATCCGTCATGACACGGCATCTCCTGGCGAGAAGGAGGATGTGACGCCCGGCATGTGGGGCGACATGGGGGGCGGGCGTCACATCCGGTAGCGAGGGCAGGGGCTTGGTGTACTCGCTACATGTTGTGGTCGTGCTGATCCTTGCGGACGTCGCCGACATAGAGAATGACGGTTTCCTTGCCGAGATTCTTCCACCAATGCGAGGTGCCGGAAACTTCGGGCCTGATATCGCCGGCCTTGTGCACGATCGGATCGACGCAATTGGAGGCGTATTCGACGATCTCGCCCTGCTGCACGAAGATCAGTGCCGGACGGTCGTCATGGCTATGCCAGGGCACGATGCCGCCGGGTTCGATCGTCAACTTGCGGAATCGCAGCTCGCGATCTTTGATGTTGGCCGGCTGCTTCTCGAGGTCGATCGAACCGAGCGTGACGTCGGTGACGCCGACCGGCTTGTAGTCGACCATCTGCCGTGCATTCGGCTTCATCTTGTCGGCCGGGCATTCGCCCGCGAAGGCCGGTTGCGCGGTGAGTGCGAAGGCGCCGGCGAGGGCGAGGGCAGGCCAGATGGTGTACGAGAGCTTGAGGTTCGTGGTCATTTCATGTGTCTCCTCTGTTGGCCGCGACCTCCGGTCACCGGCTATGGCATCAGCATCGTCGAAGTGGTGCGCTTGATGAAATACCGTCTGTCTCTTGAGACGATAGCGTGCCGCTATGCGCGCCCGAGCATGTGCTTGATGTCGGCCGAGAACGTCGGATAGGCGTAGACATTGTCTCGGAGTTGGCTGGCCGTGATGCTGAACTTGATCGCGAGCCCGAAAATGTTGATGAGCTCCTGGCTGCCGTGGCCGACGAAATGCGCTCCGAGGATACAGTCCGAGACGCGGTCCACGATCACCTTCGACCAGGCGACGGTTTCGGCATAGGATCGAGCTGAGAACCAGTCGCGCATGTCGTTGACGTGAACGTCGATGGTGGCACCGGTCTGACGCGCCGTGGTTTCGGTAATGCCCACGGCGGCCAGTGCCGGCACGGTGTAAACAGATGTCGCCATACCCGCATAATCGGGCCTATGTTTCGCTCCGGCGACGATATTGCGTCCGACGATGTCGCCTTCATAGGTCGCGATTGGCGACAGTTGCGGTGAGATCGGGACCGCGTCGCCGCAGACATAGACCAGCGGGTTTGATCTCGAGCGCAGATACTGATCGATTGCGATGCGGCCATTGGCATGCTCGACGCCACCTGCGGCGAGATCGAGACCGTCGATATTTGCCACGCGGCCGGCACCATTGACGACGCGATCGGCCACAGCGGCATGTTCGACGCCGTCATGAGTGAATATCACGCGAAGCTGCCCGCCGGCGGCCTCTATGCGCCTGATGTCGACACCGGTGTTGATCTTGATTCCGAGCCGCTCGCTCTCGGCCCGCAATTGGGCGACCGCGTCGGCGTCCATGGTGGGCAGAAGCTGCGGAAGCGCTTCCAGAATGGTCACGGCCGCGCCGGCCCGCGCATAAACATGGCCGAATTCCAGTGCAATCACGCCGCCGCCCACGAAGATCATCGAGGTCGGCAGCACCCGGTCGCGCAGCATGTCGTCCGAGGTTATCATGTGCTCGGCACCGGGAATCGGCAGGGGCCGCGGCCTTGATCCCGTTGCGATCACGATATGGCGGCCTTCCAGCAGACGGTCGCCGACGCGAATGGTATTGGGCGAGACAAAGGTACCAAAGCCCTTGATCACCTCGACCTCGCGGCGCGTCATCGCGCGGGTAAGATTGGCCGGAATGTCCTTGATCATGTCCTTTTCGCGGTCGATCAGTGCGGCCCAGTCGAGCCGCGGCCTGCCGACCGCGATGTGGTGCGCCTCGGCGCGCTCGATGTCGTGCAGCGCCTGACCTGCGGCGACCAGGACTTTTTTCGGCGTGCAGCCCCGGTTGGGGCAGGTGCCGCCGAGATCGGATGCTTCGATCATGGCGACGGACTGGCCGGCCCGCCGGACCGGGCCGGTCACGCCGATCCCGGCATTACCGCCACCCATGATCACCACATCAAATGTCTCGCGTGCCATGGAAGCAGCACCTATTTGCCGGTGATCGTGAACGTGATCGATCTGACGACTGTCGTCGCCATCTTGAACTGCGCTTCGCGGTTTGTGATGTTGTGGCGCTTGGCGATCCAGTCGAAATCGGTCCACACTGCCCAAACATCGCCATTGTCGTCCTGCGTTAGCAACAGGCGCACCGGCCAGTCGAGTCCGGCATTGGGATTGGCGGTGATGAACTGGGTGCCGAGTGGCGGATTACCGAAGATGAGCAGCGTCGAGGGACGCAGCTTGATGCCGGCATCAGCAGCAAGCTTCGATTGGTCGACTTCGAGGAAGAACTTGATGCCCTTGGCGGCGATGTCGGCCTTGATGCGACTGATTGCCTCCGCCATCGGCACGGCACTTTTTACGCGAACGACGCCGTCATCGCTGTCGGCGCGGGCCGCCGGGGCGGCGCCCGACAGCAGGAGAAATATCAGTGCCAGCGAGGCGGCGAAATGGGAGAGAGGCGAGGCGATTTGGCGATTCATGATCGGCTCCTGACGGCTGCAGCTTGGACTGCGCTCAGGATGGACGCCGCACTGAACGAGGTGAAATGCGATCTTGCTCTCGATGCGATAGCCCCGTGCTATCGGGCGTCGATAGGCGACGGCTATCGAACCGATTGGGGATCGGCATTTCCGCCTTCAGGAAATCCGGCGTTCGATGCCAGGGTGCCAGTCGGCGTTGACGGTGACCCTTGCAGGGGGGACCAGAACGCAAAATAATGTCCCTCGCACCATGTGCCGGAGCGGAAGAATGACGTCCCTGACCCCAGCCGATGCTGAGCAGTTGAAACTCGCCTTTCAGCGCTGCCGCGACATGGAGGGCACGCTGAACGAGCAGCTTCGCGCCTATGCGGATGCCGGCCGCGAGATATTCCCGGCTTACGGGGATGCGGTCGATCGCCTGGTCGAGCGACTCAGCCAGAACGGGGGCGGCGAGAACGCGCCGCGTCCGGGCGAGGTGATGCCGCCCTTCCTGCTGCCCGACGATCGGGGGCAACTCGTCGGGCTGCCATCATTGCTTGCACGCGGGCCTGTGGCCGTCATGTTCTTTCGCGGGCACTGGTGTCCCTACTGCCGGTTGAACGTCCGCGCGGTGATCCAGGCGCAGGATCGGATCCGCGCGGTAGGCGCACAGATCGTCGCGATCATGCCGGAGACGCAGGAGTTTACCGGGAAGTTCATCGCCGATTCGGGCGCGCCGTTCCCGGTGCTCACCGACCTCGACAACGGCTATGCGCTGTCGCTCAACCTGGCGATCTGGCTTGGCACCGAGATCCAGCGGTTATTGTCATACCAGGACATGGCAAAATTCCACGGGAATGACGGCTGGATGTTGCCGATCCCGGCTGTGTTCGTTGTCGGTCGGGACGGCCTCGTCAAAGCCCGCTTCGTCGACCCAGATTTTCGCAAGCGCATGGAGATCGACGATTTGCTCGCGGCGCTGGAGAGCGCGGGCCGGGAGAATTAGTTCTGCCGTCGCCGACTCCTCTCCGACAGGAGGGGATATCACCCCGCAATCGCCCGCCAATCCGCGCCGCGCAGCATCCGCATCACCGTGTTCGCGACGGCTGTCCGCTGACGGCCAGCGATGCCGTAGAGGCTAACGGTGCGGCGCGCGTCGAGGCCGCTCACGGCGGCGCGCTTGAGGTTCTCGGGCACCGGTGAGGAGTGCGGCATCAGCGCGATGCCGATGTCGGCCTCGACAAGCTCGATCAGGTCGCGCTCGCTGGAGATCTCATGGCCATGATCGACATCGATGCCGTGCTCGCGCAAGCTCGACGAGATCCGGCCGGCATGCTCGCAATAGTTTCGGCTCAGCAATTGCTCTGCGCGCAGATCGTCGAATTCGATCGTGCCCTGGCTCGCAAGCCGGTGACCTTTTCCGATCACGAGGTCGAAATTCTCGGTGAATAGCGGCCAGACGTCGAGCCGCTCCCAGGCCCCGTCAATCTCGGCGGCAATGCCGAGCTCGGCTTCACCCTTCTTGAGATAGTCGGCGACTTCGCGGCTTGAACCACGCAAGAAGCGGAACTCGAGCCGGTTGAACTGCCGCCTGATCTGATTGAGGTGGGGGATGAGCAGTGAAAGATCGATTGCATGGGTCAGTGCGACACGCAGCGCGCCGACCTCACCGCTTTTGAAGGAGGAGGCGAGTGAGCGTGCGCCGGCGGCGGCCTCATAGCACTGCTTCAACAGCGGATGCATCCGTTGGCCAAGCTCGGTCAGTTGTGCGGCCGGCCGCTCGCGGCGAAACAAGTCGCCGCCAAGCTCGGCCTCGAGTTGCTTGATGGCGCGCGTCAGCGAAGGCTGCGTCACGTTGCATTCCTCGGCGGCGCGCGTGAAGTTCAGGAGTTGCGCTACCGCGAGGAAATAGCGGACCTGGTGCATTTCCATGGATGGCTCCCAGCAGGATCGGGACGGAACTTAACCGATCGGGACGGGGAATGACATCCCGCACCCGATAGCGCGCGCGTATCATTTCGGAAGCCATCAGGCATTTCCGCTTCTTGAGGCCATCGCTCACAATTCGCATCAGTCAGGGGTCCGGTCACGAGGCCGACCCGTCGTCATAGGAGGATTGGCCATGAATATTCCCGTCAAGCCACAGACATCTCAGACCACAAGGGCGCTCGCCGGCAAAGTCGCGCTCGTCACGGGCTCGACCAGCGGCATCGGGCTCGGCATCGCCAGGGCGCTCGCCGCTGAAGGTGCCGACGTCGTCCTGAACGGGCTCGGCATGGCGGCCGAGATCGGCAAGATCCGTGAGCAGATTGCGGCCGAGTTCGGCGTCAAGGTAAGCTTCTCGCCCGCCGATATGACCCGGCCGAAATCGATTGCCGAGATGATCGCCGCGACCATCGCGGAGTCCGGCCGGCTCGACATCCTCGTCAACAACGCCGGCATCCAGCACGTCGCGCCGCTTGATCAATTCCCGGTCGAAAAATGGGACCAGATCCTTGCGATCAATCTGACCTCGGCCTTTCACACCACGCGGCTTGCACTTCCCGCGATGCGCCAGAACGGCTTCGGCCGTATTATCAATATCGCCTCGACGCACGGCCTTGTGGCTTCGCCTTTCAAAGCGGCCTATGTCACCGCCAAGCACGGAATCGTTGGCCTGACCAAGGTGACGGCGCTGGAGACTGCGGAGGAGGCGATCACCTGCAACGCGATCTGTCCCGGCTATGTCTACACGCCGCTGGTCGAAGCGCAGATCGACGATCAGGCCAAGGCGCACGGCATTTCCCGCGACCAGGTGATCCGCGACGTCCTGCTCGCGCAGCAGCCAAACAAGCGCTTCACCACGGTGGAAGAACTCGGCGCTCTCACGGTGTTTCTCTCGACGGAAGCTGCAGGCTCAATCACCGGCATTGCGCTGCCGGTCGATGGCGGCTGGACCGCGCATTGACATGAGCCGGCGTAACAAACCGCGACGGTTCCCGAATATCCAACCAGTGCAAGCTCACAGGGAGCGCGACATGAACGGCAATACAGAGAGTATCGGGTCACGTGACCTGCCGGGCCAGGTCGTGCTGGTGCTGCAAGGCGGCGGCGCGCTCGGCTCCTACCAGGCCGGCGTCTACCAGGCCCTGCATGAGGCCGGGATCGAGCCGGACTGGATCATCGGCACCTCGATCGGTGCGATCAATGCCAGCCTGATCGCTGGCAATGAGCCGGAGCATCGGCTCGAGCGGCTGAAAGTGTTTTGGAAGCGGATGGAGCAGAGCCCGGCCTGGAGCTTCCGCACCGCATTCCCCGGCTTCAACGAGAAGCTCACCTATTGGTCGACCGTCACCAGCGGCATTCCCGGCTTCTTCCGGCCCAATCCGCTGGCGCATGCCGGTGATTCCTATCCGCTCGGCGCCGATCACGCAGGCTTCTATTCCACCGCGCCGCTCGAGAAGACGCTGAACGAGCTTGTCGACTTCAGCCTGGTCAATCGCTGCACGCCGCGGCTCACGGTGGGCGCGGCCCATGTGCGCTCGAGTCGTATGCGCTATTTCGACAGCCGCGACGGCGAGCTGACAGTGAAGCATGTGATGGCGTCAGGCGCGCTGCCGCCGGCGTTTCCGGCCGTGCGTATCGACGGCGAGCTCTACTGGGACGGGGGGATCCTGTCCAACACGCCGACGGAAGCGGTGTTCGACGACAATCCGCGCAAGAACTCGCTGATCTTCGCGGTGCATCTCTGGAATCCCGTAGGTGGTGAGCCAACCACGATGGCCGAGGTCCTGAACCGCCATAAGGACGTTCAATACTCCAGTCGGATCGCAAGCCAAGTTACGCGCCAGCAGCAGGCGCATCGTTTGCGTCACGTCATCAACCAGCTGGCCGCAAGGCTCCCCGAGCACGAACGCGGTAATCCGGCAGTCCGTGAACTGATGAGCTATGGCTGTCCGACACGAATGCATGTGGTGCGGCTGCTTGCCCCGCAACTCGATCATGAGACGCACACCAAGGATATCGACTTCAGCCCGACCGGGATCATGCGGCGCTGGGAGGCTGGCTATGCACACACCCGGGCGGCATTGGCAAGCAAGCCATGGGAAGGCGAGTTCGACCCGCTGGCGGGCGTGATCCTGCATGATCAGCACGAGATGATGCCGATGGCAGCCGAATGAGACGTGCCATCGGGATCATTGTCGCTTGCCTTGGCCGTGATGAGCTCGCCGCGTGGGATTTAACGAGAGGATGTCCGTGGGGACGTGACCACGGACATCCTGCTATGTCTTACGGGCGCGCCTCGAGGATCAGGTTGAACGGCGTCTCCGCGGCACGGCGGAAACGCGTGAAGCCGCCCTGGCGGGCCACATCGCGCAGTCGCGCTTCGCCAGCCTGCGCTCCCAGGGCCAGGCCGACTTCCTGGTCCAACGATGCCGGCGTACAGACCATCGTCGAGGCCGCGTAGTAGACGCGCCCGACCGGGTTCAGATTCTCCTCGAGACGGTCCTTGGCGAACGGCTCGATCAAGAGGCAGGTGCCGTCATCGGCAAGCGTGGAGCGGGTATGCCGTAGCGCGCCGACGGGATCGCCCATGTCGTGCAGGCAATCGAAGAAGCAAACGAGGTCGTAGGCCTGCGCCGGGAACGTCTTGGCCGAACAGGTGGCGAAGTGGACGCGACCGGAGAGCCCTGCCTCGCTTGCGGCCTTGCGAGCCGCCTCGATCGAGCCGTCGTGGTAGTCGAAGCCGTAGAACGTCGAATTGGGAAACGCCTCGGCCATTAATCGCGTCGAAACGCCGTGCCCGCAGCCGACGTCGGCGACCTTGGCGCCGTGCTTGAGCTTGTCGACCACTCCCTCGAGTGCAGGGAGCCAATCCTGGACCAGATAATGCTTATAGCTGGTACGGAAGAAGCGCGCCGTTCCGCAGAACAGGCACTCGCTGCGCTTGTTCCAACCGACGCCCTTGCCGGTTCTGAAGGCGTCCGCGATCTTGGGTTCGTCGAGGAAAGTCGCTGAGACGAGGCTGCCGACCGCGCCGAGGAAGACAGGGCTGTCCTCGTCTGCCAGCGCAAGAATCTGCTCCGGCAGCATCGAGAATGTGCCTGTAGCACTGTCGTACTCGACGTAGCCAGAAGCGGCCTGTGCCGCGAGCCATTCGCGGATGTAGCGCTCGGCGGTGCCGGTCGCCTTGGCCAGGGCGGCGGCATCCATCGGACCGTCTTGTGCAAGAGCCTTGTAGAGTCCGAGCTTGTCGCCGAGCAGCATAAGCGAAGCGCTCATCGCTGCGCCGACGTCGCCGATCATCTTGCCCATGAAAGAATTGAGGCGGTCTTCGTTGACTTCCATGACGTTCCTCCATTGCGTTCGAGTTGAACTTGAGGGCTTCGCGCACGGACGGTCACAACTATCCGGGCGTTATCGGTCGGGACGCATCACAAACCTGCAAAACAAATGATCGAGCGAGACCCGCCCCGGTCCATAGGCCATGATCGCCAGCGCCATCGCGGCCCAGGTGATGTGGACCGGCCAGCCGTCCGGCACGGTGAGCTCGACGATGACGGTCATGAACAGCAGCCCAAGTGCGGCAAAGCGCGTGCCGAGGCCGAGCACCAGCAGGACTGGAAACATAATCTCGCCGCAGCCGGACAGGAAGGCCATCGTCGCGGGGATCGGGTAGTGATAGGGGCCGCCGGGCAGATGCAGCATGAACTCGTCGGTAAACAGCGTCACCGCAACGTCGCTGAGCTTGAGAAAGCCAGTCCATTTGAGGATCCCGGAACGCCAGAATGGGACCGCCAATGCCAGGCGCAGCGCGAGCTGCACCATGGATGGAGTTGCGATCGTCTGGACGAGACCATTGGCTCGGTCGATGAGCGCTCCGAAAGAAGGCATGGCTGTTGCGGGCGCGATGCGTTGTTCTGAGATCATCTTGCGTCTCCAGACGTCAGCGAGGCGAAGGCGCCCGCCTCGAACAGGCCGGCGATGTTGGTGGCGAGATCGAATTCGGGTTCGTCTTCCAGCGCCGCTGCAGCGGCTTCTGCCAGCATGCATCCCGACATCAGGCAGGCCAGGAACGCCGCGCCGCCGGGCGGTAACAGTTGCACAACGACATCGGCGTCCGGCCGCGTGATCAGCGCGTCTTCTGGTACAGATGCGTCGATGGTGCTCGCAGCCGCTGTGCCGCGGTTGGCGGCAAAGATGGTCACCGCCGCGTAAGACGACCGCACCACACGGGTCGCCGGATGCACAGTGAAGACAAGACTGGCCAGGCGATCCGGCGCGACAGTTGCGAGTGCAGACGGCGAAAGCGTCGTGCTGTCGGCGGCGTGATAGGCGTCAAGCCATGCCCGCTCGATCCGCGCGACATCGGCGAGCCAGGGCAGCGACTGCGCGTGTTCATAACCTTCGATGAAGGCCGGAAAATTGCGACCGTAGTCGAACAGCAGGGGGGACGTCGGCGGGATTTCCCGGATATGGAAACGCGCCATGGCACGGAAAAAATCTTCTCCCGTCAGGCGCTGCACGGCCGGGTAAATCGACGCGAGCGCGTCGATCAGGCTGACCGTGACGTTGTTGCGATAGACGTTGTAGCACGTGACGGCCGATTTGCCGCATGGCCCGGTCACGATGCTCGGTACCTCGCTGCCAGGATCGAGCAAGGCAGGCGCGAACGCGGCCGCGTAGGAGGCGTGCGGTTCAGGCTGCATGACGAACCGTCCTGATATGGCGATCCAGGATCGCCTGTGCGGCCGCGGCTTCGGCCTGCAGGACGGGCCAATCCGGAATATTGCTGTCCCATTCGATCAGCGTCGGAACAGGGCCGCAGCGCGCGATCACGATCTCGAACAGCTTCCACACTGCGTCCGCGACCGGACCGTCATGGCTGTCGATCAGCAACAGCTTGCCTTCGCCGTCGCTCTGCTCGGCGTGGCCGGCAAGGTGAATTTCGCCGACACGTGCCAAGGGGAAGTCGGCAAGATATTGCAGCGCCGAGAAGCAGTGGTTGGCTGCGGAGACGAAGACGTTGTTGATGTCGAGCAACAGGCCGCAGCCGGTCCGCTCGGACACGGTGCGGATGAAATCTGTTTCGCACATTGTTGAGGTTCGAAACGCGACGTAGGTCGAGGGGTTTTCCAGCAGGATCGGCCGCCGGATCGCCTCCTGAACCTCTTCGATGTGGTCGCAGACGTGGGCGAGTGTCGTCTTGTTGTAAGGCAACGGCAGGAGATCGTTGAAAAAGCTGGTCTCGTGTGTCGACCATGCCAGATGCTCGGAGACGAGGGCGGGCTGGTAGCGCGCGACGAGGCCGCGAAAGCGCGCCAGGTGCGCACGGTCGAGCGGCGCGGGCCCACCGATCGACATGCAGACGCCGTGCAGCGAGAGCTGATGATCGCGGCGCAGCCGTTCCAGCATCCGATGGGGCGGTCCGCCCGCGCCCATGTAATTCTCGGCGTGAACCTCAAAGAAGCCGCGCTGCGGGCCCTCGTCGAGAATTGCGGTGATGTGCTCGGGCTTGAAGCTCGTCCCCGCGACGCCGTCGACGGGAAGCGAAAAGCGGAGGGGGACGGCCGCAGACTTCCGTAGCCTGATCGTTGCGTCCATGTCGCTCCTCCGCGCTTGTTTGCCTTGATGTGGCGTGTGCCTCAGACCGGCTTGAGCGAGCCCTTCTTGCCGCCAGGCAGATCGATGCTGGCGCAGGTGCCGCCCTGGACGAATTTCCATGCGTTGCCCTGGAAATCGACGGTCGAGGTGCCCTGGCAGGTCGTGCCCGGGCCGGCGGCGCAGTCATTCTGGCCCTTCAGCGCCACGCCGAAGCACTTTTCCTTCTTGGCTGCGATGGCGGCATCGGCCTCGGCCTTGGTCAGCGGAGCGGCCGAGGCGAGGGTTGCGAGTGCGGTTGAGACGGCGCCGGCGAGTACGAGCGAGCTGATGGTGGTCCTGGCAGACATGAAATATCTCCTCTGGAGTAGGGCGATGGGCCCACTGTCTCGTTCGTCCTCGCCGCAGCCGCCGTTACAGGAGAAACCGCTCACGAGTTGGTGAGACCATTGGGTGACGCGCACGACGCCGTGCGCTTGGGGGCGGATTAGCGCAGGGCACGCGGGATAATTCCAATGCCTTGTCTCTATGGAGACCTTAGCCCGTGGGCATTGGCCGGGACTGCCAGCATCTGCCAGAGGTAACGAACAGCTGCGGGCCTGCGAAGAAGGTTAGCAGTCGACCTCGCCAACCCGTCGGATCACGCCATGAACGCCCATCCCGGACGCGTGACATCAAGCCAGACGCTACGGCGGCTGACGTTCAGCATCCGTCTGGCGGTGTCGGCTCTGGTCCTGACCGCGATCCTTTTGACCGCGGCCTTGTCCAGCCTCCTGTGGTGGCGCACGGCGGAGGCAACCAGCCGGCAACTTGCCTCGACCATCAATGAGCAGATCGTCGCCGCCGTCCGCAAGGAAGTCGGTGCGATCGTCGACGAGGCGCGCGCGGCGCACACCGCGATCCGTACCCTATTCCTGCAGAACGTCCTCGATACCCGCGAGGCCGACAAGCGTGAATTCGTGTTCCTGTCCCAACTGCAATCGCAGGCGACGATCTCCTGGGTTGCGTTCGGCTGGCCCGACGGCGCGTTCTTCGCGGCTCACAAGCTCGGCGACGGCCGGCTCGAGATGATGGAGATCTCGCTGACCGATCATGTCGGCCAGCGCCGCGTTGACGAATACGATGTCGTGCCGGGCGACATCGAGTTCGCCAACCGACGTTTCGAGCCGACCGATTTCCGCGTTGCCGATCGCACCTGGTTCAAGACCGGACTCACGGGCGAAGAGCCCGAATGGTTCAAGGTCACGGACCATCCGATCGGACAACGTCCGTCGATCGCCTTCGCGGGTCCGATCGACGTCTATCAAGAACGCCAGGGCGTTCTCGCAATCATGATCGAATACACGCGCCTTGCGCGCTTCCTCGCCCAGCTCGAGGTTGGCCGCACCGGAACGGCCTTCATCTTCGACGGCAACGGCGAGCTCGTCGCCGCGCCCGATAAGGATGCCGACGAATTGCACCCCGCGCGCGGTGGCCAGAAGTTGCTGCCGCTGGCGCAGAAGGCCCTGGCCCAGGCCGGCACTGCCAAGGACGGCTGGCGTAGCCGGCTCACCTCAGACGGCGCCGCCTACGAGTTTGCACTCACGCCGCTGCCGTTTCCCGGCTGGCGGCTCGCAACCATCATTCCAGAGGCCGAATTTCTCGGCCCTGTCGAGACAACGCTACGGCACTTGATCCTCGGCCTCGCCGTCGGCGCGGTGCTTGCGGCGCTCGCGTCCGCCTTGCTCGCCCGCACGGTGATCGCGGCACCGCTCTCCCGTGTCGTCGGCGAGATCCGCCACGTCGAGACCTTTGCACTGGAGCTGGTGCGCCGCCATCCCTCACGATTGAAGGAAATCGCAAGCTTGTCGGGCGCAATTGCAGAGATGGCCGGCGGCCTTTCGGCATTCCGAAAGTTCATTCCCGCCGATCTCGTCCGTGCGCTGTTGCGGCAGGGCGTGGAGGCAAAGCCCGGCGGGACGATGCAGGAATTGAGCGTGATGTTTGTCGACATCGCCGGCTTTACCGGCCTCTCGGAGCGGATGGGCGACCGCGTCGTACCCTTGCTGTCGCGCTATCTCGACCTTGCCTCGGAGGTCGTCGTGGCCAATGGCGGGACGATCGACAAGTTCATAGGCGATGCCGTGATGGCCTTCTGGGGCGCGCCGCAGCCGCAAGCCGATCACGCGGAGCGCTGCTGCCGCGCCGCGCTGGACATCCGCCGCGCGATCGCGGAGTCCGGCCTCACCGACGATCTCGGCCATCCTCTGCAGATTCGCATCGGCATCAATTCCGGCCGCATGCTGGTCGGCAATATCGGCTCCGAGTTGCGGCTGAACTACACGGTGATCGGCGACGCCGTGAACGTGGCGAGTCGCCTCGAAAGCGCCAACAAGAGCTATGGCACGCAAGTCTTGATCGGCGAGGCAACCGAGCGCCTTGCCCGTGATGCCATTGTCACACGCGAGATCGACAGTATCGCAGTCTACGGCCGCGAGGAGGGGATCGCTGTCCATGAACTGATAGGCTTGGCAGGGAAGGCCGACGCAGAGCGCCACGCCGCAACGTGGATCGCGCGCTACGAGCAGGGCCTTGCCAAATATCGTAGCCGCGAGCTCGATGACGCGATCGTCGATTTCGAGAAGGTGCTGCTGGATCAACCGCAGGATATTCCGGCGAAGGCAATGCTCGCCCGGTGCAGGGAGCTGCTGGAGGATAAACAGGGATTTTGGCGACCGGTCACCACCTTGAACTCGAAATAGGCATTGAGGCGACTGCTGAGCAGCTTAGAATAGCCTGCGCTTTTGTTCTAGCGCGGGGTTCCGATCGGAATCCGCGACAGCAGCAGCGCCAGTTCGGACTGCCGTGACGTCGCGGTCTTGCCGAAGATGGATTTAAGACGGCTGCGCAGCGTTTCCCTGGAGACGCCGCTCTGGGCCGCAATCTCGAGCAGCGTCTTGCCGAGCGCAATGTCGGCGGCAAGCTTGGCTTCAGCGGGGCTGAGGCCGAAGGCCTGTTGCAAGGCGACGACGTTCGGGCGAGGGGCCTCCGCATTGAGATCGACGACCGAGATCACGGCGGCGACCATGTGGAACAGGTCCCGCGCGTGGCCGACGACCGGGACGACGGTCGCGATCAGCGGGCGCGCCGAATTCCGTTTTGGCAGAACGATCGGCTTGCAGGGCGCTGCGTGATCCGTGTCCCGCCTGGTTGCGGATCCGACCGCCTGTCCCAGCTTCTGGTTCGCGTCAGGATGCCAGGACGCCATGCGACGATCTTTGATGGCGAGCGCGCCGCGGATCGCTTGTTCGAAACTGGGGCTCGCATGCATGATCGTGCCGTCGTAGCCAAGCAGAGCGATCGGTTGGCCGTTGAGCGCGAGCGCGTCCGCCAATCTTTGCGAGGAGACCAGCCCGACCCGGACCATGAGTCGGCCGATGTTCTGCAGCTGGCCGGCGAGCGCGTTGATGTCCTCGATCTCCTCGCGGCTATAGGGCTCCTGGTCGGCGCGGCGGATGATGGAGGTCGACAATCGCGAGACGCCTTCCTTGGCGAGGATGACGCCGGCGAACGATGAAAAACCCGTGCGCATGAAGAATTCCTGATGAAAAAGATCGCGCCGGAGCTCGTCCGGCGTAAAGCAGTTCTGTTCGGTCAGTACGCCCTTCCATCCCCTGAAGATCAGGTCCAGTCCGCGGGCCCGGTGCGAGTTCAGCTCCGGTGCTCGCCATTTCCGCCTGAAACCATCGTGCAGCTCATCGATGCCTTCCGAGCCGATGGTGCCCAGGGTCAGGAGACCTTCTGAAAGGTGCAGTGCAGCACCCCCTGCGCCGCACGCCTCGGACAATGTGTGAAGGGCTCGCGGCAATAGATCGGGCAGAAGCGCCGCTTCCATGAACCTATCGATAACCGATGTAAATTCCGCGGAACGTACCGCGCTCAATGCCAGCCCCCTCCCAAATGAACGAATAGATCAGCAATCGGGAAAAATTGAGCAGGACCGCGTGAGCGAGGCAAGCCCCTCGAAAGGAGGGGGCTTCAAAAAAGTCTGGATTCGCTGCCCCGCAGCAAGTCAACCCACGCCGCGAAAGACTGCTGGCAACCTTACGCGTTAGAATTAACTGGGAAATTTTTGCAGGACTGACCCGTTTGGGTGGAGCGTTGCCGCTGAATTCGGCGATAACTTCACGAATCAATTTTGATCCCGGCCGTTGGCTCAATGAGGAGCCACGATGCCGCCACCTGGCGGCCTATCGCGGCCAATAATCTATTTCCGGGGGAGGCCTGTATGTCTAACGACGGCATTATTTCGATTATTGGCAACACCAATACCACGGTCGTAGATGGCAACAACAGCCTCGTTGTCGCAGGCAATGGCAACGACAGCATCACGGTCGGTGCCAACAGCGCCATCGCCGCCGGCAACGGCAACGACACGCTGACCGCCGGATCGGGCAGCATCGTCATTGCAGGAAACGGCAACGACACGGTCGTCGTCGGCGCCGATAGCGCGATCGCCGTCGGCAACGGCAATGACACGCTGACCGCCGGTGCAAACAGCATCGTCATCGCCGGCAACGGCAACGACATCATCAATCTGGGCGCGAACGACATCGTCACCGTCGGCAACGGCAAGGATACGTTCGTCCTTCCCGGCGACGGGCAGGTGACGCTATCAGCACCGCAGAGCCTTTCGGTGAGCGAGGATGGCTCGATTGCGCTGGCGATCGCGGCCGTCGCGTCGGGCTTTGGATGGGGCCAGGAGAATATCTTCGGCTTCAATGCGTCGAACGACAAAATACTGCTGAGCAGCGCACAGTTTGCCAATTTCGCGGCCGTCATGGCCGCCGCCAAGCAGGTCGGCAGCAATACCGTCATCACCGCGGATGCCGGCGACAGCATCGTTCTGAACAATGTCAAGCTGTCGAGCCTCACGGCCAAGGACTTCGCCTTCACGGCCGCTCCGGCACTCGTTTACAAGATCTCCGGGATTCCCGCCGACGCCACGCTGGCGGATACGGCGGGGCCGATCCAGGTCGTCAACGGCACGGTGACCCTGACCCAGGCACAGCTGGCCGGCTTGACGCTGAAGGCGGGCGAGGTGACCTCGGCAAATCTCGTCGTGACCGCGACCGATCCCACGACCGGCAACTCGGTCTCCAAGACCGTGGCACTGTCCGTCACCCCGGTGGCGCCGACACTCCATACACCGGCGACGCTGAGCGTGGCGTCCGGCGGAACTGTTGCGCTCGGTATCACCGAGACGCCGTTCGACCCACGCGACACCGTGTCCATCAGCATCAGGGGCGTGCCTGCAGACGCCACCCTTTCAGCCGGCACGAAGAATGCAGACGGCAGCTGGACGCTCACGCCGGCACAATTGACCAATCTCACTCTCAAGGCCGGCGCCGCGGCGACAGCCAGCCTCACCGTGACGGCAACCAACACGCTGGGCCAGACCGCGTCCTCGCCAGTGGCGCATATCCAGCTCACGATCGCATCGCCACTCACCGTCACCTTCGACAAGGTGATCTTCACCGATACCGGCGTTCAAGGCGATCACCTGACTGACGTCGGCACCGTGACGCTGTCGGGAACGCTGACCGACACGATCGCCGTTTCGACAGTCAACGTCTACAACGCCGGCGCGTTGATCGGGTCGGCGACGATCAACCCCGACCATACCTGGACGCTCACCACCACGCTTGCGGATGGCAATTACAACCAGCTTTCCGTCACGGCGACGGATATTGCGGGCACCAAGGCGAGCGCCGGCACCAGCCAATACGTGCTGATCGACACGACGGCCCCGACAGTAAACTCACAGTCGGAGTCTAATCCCGGACTGACTCAGTCCACCACCGAGGTGATCACCGTCAATGCCAGCGACGCCCATGGCGTCCAGTCTGTTGCGATCTATAACGACGTAACGCATCAGAAGGTCGGCGACGCAACGCTCAGCAACGGCGTCTGGACCTATCCGGCTTCGGGTCTCGCCGACGGCACCTACAAATTCTATGCTGTTGTCACCGATGCCGCCGGCAACCAGACCAAGACAGCTGATCTCACCACCGTAACGGTCGACACCACGGCCCCGACGGTCGTCTCGGAGTCGGAATCCGTCTCGGGCCCGACGCAGCTCACGTCCGATATCATCAAGGTCAATGCGACCGATCTGAACGACGTTGCCTCGGTGGCGATCTACGACCATGCGACGAACCAGAAGGTCGGCGACGCAGCGCTCGGCAGCGACGGTGCCTGGGCCTATACGGCCTCCAATCTGACGGGCGGTGCGCACACTTTCTACGCGGTCGTCACTGACGTCGCCGGCAATCACACCACGACATCAGACCTCGCCACCGTAACGGTCGACAACACACCTCCGGTCATCAGCTTCGGCCAGGTCAAGCTGGACAATCCAGACACGACGGGAACGATGTCGAACGACGGCGGCGCGACGTTGTCTGGCACGGTCTCGGACAACATCGCCGTCGCCCAGGTTCAGGTCTTCAACGGCGCGACGCTGCTTGGCACGGCCAGCGTTGCGAACGGCACGTGGAGCCTTCATACGGTCCTGAGCGTGGGGTCGTACGACCAGTTGCACGCGATTGCGACCGACACTGCCGGCAACAGCACGGATATTGCCAGCCATAGCGTGGTGACCATCACTCAGGTTTCGGGCCTCGCCACCGACGGCTACATCTCGGGTGCTACGGTGTTTGCCGACACCAACGGCAACGGCAAGCTCGACGCCGGAGAGGCGTCCGGCATCACCGACGCGGGCGGCCATTTCGTGTTGGGGGCGGGCACGACGTCAGGGCCTCTGGTTCTGACCGGCGGTACCGACACCGCGACCGGGCAGCAGTTCACGGGCGTGCTGACCGCGCCCACGGGATCGACCCAGGTCACCGCGCTCACGACGCTCGTCCAGTCGGTCGCGGCCGCCAATGGTGGTGACGTGGCGGCCGCTTCCCAGGCCGTCGCCGCAGCGCTTGGCATCGACCCGACCATCGATCTCACCAAGACCGACATCTTGACGAACGCCTACACCGGCGACGCCCAGCCCTTCGTGGCGGCGGCCAAGGTGCTCAATACCGTGTCGATGGTGGCATCGGCCGTCTCGGGCACCGGTGCGTCGACCTTCACGTCGGCAGCGACCGGCGCGTTTTCGGCGCTCGCCGCCCAGATCGTGTCGACAGGTGGTCTCGACCTCACCAGTTCAAGCGTTGTCAGCGCCGTGGTCTCGAGCACGCTGACCAGCGCGGGCGCCACGCTGACTGGTACGCAAACGAGTGAAATCGCCAACGTCGTCACGTCAGTGAACACGGCGACCGATCAAGCCGTGCAGGCGTCGACCGGTGGCAGCACCGCGGATCTCCTCGCCAATGTCAGCGCGACCTCGATCGTGGCGCAGGGCAGTGCGTCCGCGGATCTGAAAACGGGCACCCAAAGCGGCGATCTCTCGGGCGCTGTCGCCAACAACACGAGCACAGCCCTTTCAACCGCCGTTCAAAGCGCCGTCAGCCAGGTATCGACTGCAAGCCTCGCACCCGCGGCACCAGACTTCGTCAGCCTGACGCCGACCGACGCTTCGCCGACCGCCTCGAGCGCGGTCCATTACCTGCTGACTTTCTCCAACTCGGTCCAGGGGGTGACCGCAAGCGACTTTAGCCTCGCTACAAGCGGTCTCACCGGCGCGAGTATCACGAGCGTTACGGCCGTGGCGGGGAGCGCCGGCGCGCAATATCTGGTCGAGATCAATCCGGGTTCCGGCAATGGCGCACTGTCGCTCAGTTTCGCCGGCACCACCGTGCAGGATCTGAGCGGCGTAGCGCTGCAGGACCAGAGCACACACACGTCGACAAGCTATACGGTCGATCATTCCGCCGGCGAGCAAGCCGCCCTGGCGCTGGCCGTCACCAACACGCAAGTCAATGCCGCAGGTTCGGCGCTGCTGAATTTCACGATCAGCGGGCTTCAGCCGACCGATACGGGTGTCGTCACCTTTACCGACGGTCAGAACTCGGTCTCCGTCAACGTGAACGGCGGGCAGAGCGGCTATAGCGCGAACCTCAGTGCGCTGAGCGACGGGCCGATCTCGTCCCAGCTCGCCGTCAACACCAATGCCGCCGGCCATTCCTTCACGCCGGTTGCCGGTTCCAGCGCGGTGACACTGACCGGCTTCAGCACGCCCTCGAGCGGCATCAGCGTCGTCCAGAACGCTATCGGTGACATTGCCGTCGTCTCGGCGGTCGCCGTCACCAATCAGTCGGGCATCGGGCTGCTGGCCCAGGAAAGCGCTGGCGGTGTCGGCAACATCGTCGTCAACACGACCGGCAGCGTGACCGGCACGGGCAGCGGAGCGGTCGGTCTCGAAGCACAGAACCTTGACGCCTCCAACGGGGGCAACGTGTCGGTCACAGCGACCGGAGGCGTCACTGGTAACCAGCACGCCATCGTCGCCTCGACGGCGGGGAGCGGCAATGTGTCAGTCGAAGCCGGCGGCGCGATTGCCTCGACCGTGCAATTCGGAATCCGTGCCGCGGCTTCCGGAACCGGCGACGTTTCCGTCCTCACCGACGCCGGCAGCACGATCAATTCGGGTGGTGCGGGCATCAGCGCCATTAATTTCGACACCGTGCTTGCGGCAAGCGCCAACAGCTCGGTGACAGTCACCAACAATGCCGTGATCAACTCCGGCACGACGCTCAATCCGAGCGGCTCGGTGCCGCAGGGCATCGCCGCCGGCTTCTACGGTGCCAATGGCACATCGAACACCGCCATCAACGGCACGGTTCTCGTCAACAATAACGCCAATATCACCGCCGCAGCCGGTTACGGCGTCGACGCCTATAACTGGGGCAACGGCGACGTGACCGTGAACGAAGCGGCCAACACATCAGTGTCGGGCGCCCAGTACGGTCTTGCGGCCTATGCCCTGAGCAAGGGCTCGGGCAATGTTGCGGTCAATGTCGGCGCGAATGTCGCAGTCAACGCGACCACGTTGTTCGGCATCCAGGCTTATGTCAGCGGCGTCGGCAATGTCAGCGTCCAGACCGGCGACGGCGATACGATTTATGGCGGCAGCATCGGCGTCAACGCCCAGAGCCAGGCAATCTCGGAGCCCGCGACCGGCAACATCAATGTGGTGCTGGGTAAGGACACCATCCATTCGGGCACGCTGAACACGCCGAACGGCTCGGCAACCCCCGGAGCCGTCTCGGTCGGCTACCTGCCGAACGGAACCCAGGCGGCCTCGAACGCAGTTCTCGGCAATGTCATGGTGCAGAGCGACGCCCAGATCACCGCTGACAAGGCGAACGGCATCAATGCCTATAACTGGGGTAAGGGCAACGTGACGGTGTCCACTGGCCCCGACTCCACGATCCACGCGGCGGGCAACGGCATCCAGGCCAATGCCCTGAACGGCGGCAATGTCAGCGTCACCAATGGCGGTTCAATCAATTCCGGTGCGACCGGCATCTCCGCCAATTCGAACATGGGCCTCGGCACTGTCGGCGGCACAGTCACCGTCGTCAACAACGGGACGATCACCGCCGCGGGGACCGGCATCGGCTCCGGCGGCAACCATGTCGGCGCCATCTCGATCACCAACAACGGTACGGTGATGGCCACCCAGTTTGCCGGAATCGGCATCACTGCCGTCAGCGGCGACGCCACGATTACCAATACCGGAGCGACGTCAGGAACGAACGGAATCTTCGCTTCGGACAATGGGTCCGCGAACGTCTTCATCACCAACCAGGGGACTGCGACCGGCACGACCTTCTCGGGCATCGGTGCCAACCTGACAGCCGCCGGCGCAACGGGCTCGATCAGCATCACCAACGCCGGCACCGTTACGAGTCTCGGGAGTGGTTCGGCGATCGGACTCACCGAGAACAATGTCGGCAGCGTCACCATCAACAACACCGGCATCATCGGCTCGAACGCCACGGGGCAAGCAATTTTCGCGGGCGGCGGCGATATCACGCTGACCAACAGCGGCACGATCACCGGCAACATCAATGTCGGCAACGGCACGTTCAACAACCAGGACAGCGGGGTCTGGGCGGTCGGCGCCTGGAGCGGGTTCGGCACGGCTTCGACCACCGGCGTCGTTGAAAGCAACACCGTCAACAATGCGGGCACCATCAACCTGTCGGCCGGCGCCAGTATCAATGGCGCCAACGGCCTCGTCGTGAACAACAGCGGACACCTCGACAACCTGTCCGGGACCAACATGATCAACGGGTCCGTGAACAACACGGGCACGCTCGAGGTTGCGTCCGGCTCCCTAGAGATCGGCGGTGGGCTCAGCGGGACGGGGTCCGTTCTGGTCGATACCGGCGCGACCCTGGTTCTCGATGGGGCAACCGCGCAGACGGTCACCTTCACGGGCAGCGGCGGCACGCTCAATCTCAACTTTGGTGCCGTCAGCGGCACCATCGCGGCGGTCTCCTCGACCGGCGGAATATTCAACGCCACGGGGGCGGGCAACATCACCACCGCAAGTGGCGATGCGCTGGACTTCACGGCCTCTGGCGGAAATGCCGGCAACCCGGCCAGTGTGGTTTTGACGCCATCCGGTACGCTGACGGGAGCGGCCGCCGGTCTTGTGGCGAGCCAGAACGGGGTCGGCGATGTCACAATCATTGCCTCAGGTGCTGTCTCCGGCCTGGACGGGGATGGTATCGTCGCCCAGGACAGCGCCAGCGGCGCGGGCAACATCAGCGTCACGGCGACGGGTGGGGTGAGTGCCAGCGGCACTACGTCGGTCCTGACCGGCAGCCCCCTAGTTCAGACCACACAGGGCTATGCAGCCATTCGCGCGCAGAACCTCGACACGGCCAACAATGGCAACGTGACGGTTACGACATCGGGCGCGCTCACCGGATCGCAGTTTGGCGTCCGAGCGCAGACCAGCGGCAGCGGCAATGTCAGCGTCACCACCGATGCAACCAGTGTCATCAACTCAGGCGGCTCGGGCATCAGCGTGGTCAACTTCGATACGTCGATGCTGGCCTCGGCCGACAGCACGATCATGGTCACGGCTCACGGCAGCATCAACGCCGGATCCATGGTGAACCCCAATGGTTCGACACCTGCGGCCATCAACGCTTCCTATTATGCCAATCCTGTCGGCACGATCACTCCTGTTCACAACGACAACGTCAATGGCACCGTCCTCGTCACGAGCGATGCCATCATAAACTCGGCCGGCTACGGTATTCAGGCCAACAATTTCGGCAACGGCAATGTGACCGTGAACGAAACCGGAGGCAGCATTACGTCCACGGGTTTTGGCATCAACGCCTACAGTCGCGATATCGGCAGCGTCAGCGTTTCGACCTCCTCGGGAGTCAGCATCAACTCCACCGGTACCGGTATCAATGCGGCCAACCAGGCCATTTTCGATGCCTCGAACAATGCAACCGTCACAGTCATCAATTACGCAACGATCCAATCCGGAGCCGTGGCCAATGGCTCGACGCTTGCCGGCATCATTGCCGGCTTTAGCGGAACTTATGGATTGGTCGCTCCTGGTCCCAACTCCGGCGTGAACGGGACCGTTCTCGTAGACAATTACGGCAACATCTCCGCCGCCAAGGGCTATGGGATCGATGCGTACAACTGGGGCAATGGTGACGTCACGGTGAATGACGGCGCCGGCACCACGGTCACGGGCAATCTCATCGGTGTCGCGGCGTTCGGCTTGGAGGGTGTCGCTGGACAACCAGGTGGAACTGGCAACGTCAGTATCACTGTCGGTGCCAACGCGACGGTCAACAGCGGCGCTGGCAACGACGGCATCCAGGCCTACTCCCTCGATAACGGTAATGTTGGCGTCACCACCGCCGACAACCTCACCGTCAACGCCGGCCGCTACGGCATCGGGGCGTTTGATCAATCTTCGACGGTTTCGGCCGGTAGCACCCTTTCTGTCGTTGCGGGGACCGGGACGATCGATGCCATCAGTGGCGGCATCAACGCCGGCTATTCCCCTGGAAGCAACGCGATCGAGCCGGGCGTGGCTGGCAACGTCTCCGTTGTCAGCAATGCAACCATCGTCGTCACGGGAAGCAATGGCTTCGGCATCGGCGCCTTCAACTGGGGCACCGGCGACGCCACGGTGACGACTGGCGCGGCCTCGAACGTCACCGCGACCAACGGGACGGGTAACGCCATCAACGCCAGCACCAATGATGGCGGCAATGTCACCATCAGCAACGCCGGCGTGGCGACCGGTGGCGGGACAGGCATCAGCGCCTTTGTCGCCGGCAATGCGGTGCACGCCGGTACCATTTCCGTGACCAACACGGGACCGGCGACCGGAAACAGCTTCTCGGGCATCAACGCCAATGATTCCGCGGGCGGCAACGTCTCGGTCACCAACAGCGGATCGGCGACCGGCAAGACCGGCATCAGCGCGTTCAGCAATGGTGCCGGCAGCATCAGCATCACGAACGGTGGTGCCGCAACCGGCACGAGCTTCTCTGGCATCGGCGCCAACCTGACAGCTGCCGGCGCAACGGGCTCGATCAGCATCACCAATTCGGGCACGGTGACAAGCCTCGGCAATGGCGCGGCGATTGGACTCAATGAGAACAATACCGGTACCGTCACCATCAACAACACCGGCATCATCGGCTCTAACGCTACGGGGCAAGCAATTTTCGCGGGCGGCGGCGATATTACGCTGACCAACAGCGGCACGATCACCGGCAACATCAATGTCGGCAACGGCACGTTCAACAACCAGGCCAGCGGCATCTGGGCCGTCGGCACCTGGAGCGGGTTCGGCACGGCTTCGACCACCGGCGTCATCGAGAGCAACACCGTCAACAACGCCGGCACCATCAACCTGTCAGCCGGCGCCAGCATCAACGGCGCCAACGGCCTCGTCGTCAATAATAGCGGACATCTCGACAACCTGTCCGGAACCAACATGATCAACGGGGCCGTGAACAACACGGGCACGCTTGAGGTTGCGTCCGGCTCACTCGAGATCGGCGGCGGCCTGAGCGGGACGGGGGCGGTCCTGGTCGACACCGGCGCAACCCTGGTTCTTGACAGTGCGACTGCGCAGACGGTGACCTTCACCGGTAACGGCGGCACGCTCGCTCTCAACTTTGGCGCCGTCAGCGGGACCATCGCGGCGGTGTCCTCGACCGGCGGCAATTTTGCGATCAACGGTTGGGGATCTGTCGCCACTGCGGTTGGCGACGGCATCGACTTCACGGCCACCGGCGGAACCTCCGGCAACGTGGCCGCGATCTCGGTCGCACCCGGCGGCGCCATCACCGGCGCGGCCAACGGCATCGTGGTGACCCAGAACGGCACCGGCGACATCTTCGTCTCCACGTCAGGTCCGATCGTCGGTCAGACGGGGACGGGCATCCTCGCGCAGGACAGCGCAAGCGGCGTCGGCAATATCCAGGTGGTGTCGACGGGCAGCGTCACCGGCTCGGGCGCCGCATTGTTCGGCATCGAGGCGCAGAACCTGAACGCGGCGAATGGCGGCAACGTCTCGGTGACGGCGACGGGCGGGGTCAGCGGCAACCAGCACGCTATCATCGCCACGACCGCGGGTAGCGGCAATGTGTCGGTCGAAGCGGGTGGGGCGATTGCCTCGACAGTGCAGTTCGGAATCCGGGCCGCGGCTCTCGGCACCGGCAACGTTTCGGTCCTCACCGATGCCGGCAGCACGATCAATTCCGGAGGTGCGGGCATCAGTGCCCTTAATCAGGATACGGTCATTGCCGCGGGCGTCGGCAGCTCGGTGACGGTCACCAACAACGCCGTCATCAACTCAGGCACCACGCTCAACCCCAGCGGCTCGGTGCCGCAGGGCATCGCCGCCGGCTACTATGGCGCCAATGGTACGGCCAACACCAACATCAACGGTACCGTCGTCATCAACAATAACGCCAACATCACGGCTGCAGCAGGCTATGGCCTCAACGGTTACAATTACGGCAACGGCAATGTGACGCTGAACGAGGGGGCCAACACCTCGGTGACAGCCGACCAATATGGGCTCGGGGCTTTTGCCAACAGCAAGGGGAGCGGCAGTGTCGCGATCAATGTTGGCGCAAATGTCGCGATCCATGCGACCAACTTGATCGGCATCCAGGCCTCGACCACCGGTGTTGGAGACATCAACATCCAGACCGGCGACGGAGATACGATTTACGGCGGCAGCATTGGCGTCAATGCCCAGAGCCAGGCCGCGTCGGAGCCTGCCACCGGGAACGTCATGGTGGTGCTAGGCAACGACGTCATTCATTCGGGCACGCACGTGACCGGGAACGGCGGAGCGACACCGGGTGCGGTCTCGGTCGGCTACGCGCCCAACGGCGTTGGAACGGCAACGAATGCTGTGCTTGGCAACGTCACCGTCCAGAGCAACGCGCAGATAACGGCGGACGCAGCCGCTGGTATCAACGCCTACAATTGGGGCAAGGGCAACACCACGGTGTCAACAGGCTCTGCGTCGTCGATCACAGCGCCCGGTAACGGTATCCAGGCCAGCGCCCAGAACGGCGGCAATGTCAGCATCACCAATGGCGGTTCGATCCATTCTGGTGCGACCGGCATCTCTGCGAACGTGAATGCCGGTCTCTCCGCGACTGGCGGCACCATTACCATCACCAACAATGGTACGATCAGCGCCGGCACCACCGGTATCTTCGCTGGCGGCAGTCACGTCGGGGATGTCTCGATCACCAACACCGGCACAGTCAACGGCACCAGTTCCAACGGTATCGCCGTGAACCTGACGGCAAGCGGTTCGACGGGATCGACCACCATCACCAACAGCGGTACCGTCACCACCGCGAGCACGATCTCCGCAATCAGCGTCAATGAAAACGCGGTCGGCACGGTGACGCTCAACAATTCCGGAACCATCGGATCTTCCGCTTCGGCCGGCGCGATCTTCGAGGCCGGCGGCAGCCAGATCACCATTAACAACAGCGGGACCATCCTTGGTGGTGTCAACACCGGGGGCGGGGGCATTGGCGCCACGACCACGTTCAACAACAACGCCGGAGGCGTCTGGCAGACCGTCTATGTCGATGACGAGGGCACGATCAATGCGGCGGGTCCGGGCTCGCAGATCACGCTCACCAACGCGTCCATTGGCTTTTCCGGCACCGGCAGCTTGAATCTGTCGGCCGGGGCGACGTTCACCAGCGATTCTCTCTCGATCGGAAACCAGGTCGGCAGTCATGGAACGGTCGTCGTGACCGGGGCTGGCACGAGTCTCAACGCAACGGCGGGTCCGTTTCAGAACATCCAGGTGGGCAGCTCCGGCTCGGCTTCGCTGAGCATCGCCGACCATGCCGCTGTCCTGACCGGAAACATGGATGTCGGCGTCATCTATGCGGCGGGCATTATCGACACGCTCGATATCAATAACGCCACCCTGACCCTTGTTCAGGGCCTCACGATCGGCGATTCCGGAACGGCCCACGCCACGGTGGAAAACGGCGGTAGCATCAGCGCGGGCTATGTCGGTCTCGGCCAACAGGTCGGCGGGGACGGCAGCCTCACCCTTGATGGCGCGGGATCACATCTGGCGATCCTGGGCGATACAGACGGCATCAATGTGGGCTTCGGTGGCGCTGGGCATCTGACGTTGTCAAACGGTGCCACGATCACCGCGGACTTTGTCAACATCGGCTCGCTTGCAGGAAGCTCGGGTAGCTTGATCGTCTCGGGCGCCGACACCAGCCTCGACACCACCTCGGGCACCTATCAGAACATCCAGGTTGGTAGCGACGGTGCCGCCACCATGACGATCTCAGACCACGCGATTGTCACGACCACCAACATGACGCTTGCCGTCAACCATGACGCCGGTGTGACCGACACGCTGACCGTGGACGATGCCAGCTTGCATGTCGGCGGGACGATGACGATCGGCAACGGCGGCGCAGCCACCGCTCTCGTGGAGAACGGAGGCAGCCTGACCGCCGGCTCGCTGATCCTGGCGGAACTGTCAGGAAGCTCCGGCAGTCTCACCGTTGATGGCGCGGGCTCCGTGGTCACCGCTTCCTATATCTCGATGGGCGGGCCGTCGGCCGTGCTGACGCTGAGCAATGGCGGTGCCGTCGACGTCGGATCGAGCGCCACGACGATCGCGAACACCATCCATATCGGCGGCGATGGAGCTCTGGTCGGCACTGGCGAGATCACATCGGCGATCGTCAACGACGGGACCATCACGGCGGCCGGTGGCGCGCTTCAGATCGATCAGCAACTGACCGGCTCAGGATCTGCGCATATCAACGTCGGCGCCACTCTCGACCTGTCGAATGGCGCGGTGTCCTCGCAGATCATCCTGTTCACGGCGCCGAGCGGCTCTACCGCTTCCCTGGTTGTCGATCATGCGGCGAGCCTGCAAGCGTTCATCTCAGGGTTCACCGGCGATGGCACGCTTGGCGGCTCCGATCAGATCGATCTGAAGGACATCAACTACAACTCGCTTTCGGAAAATTACGATGCCGTCAACAACGTGCTCAACATCTCCGATGGCACGAACTCGGCCGCAATTCACTTCATCGGATCGTACCAGCAAGCGAACTTCAGCTTTGTCAGCGACGGCCAGAACGGAACGATCGTCTACGATCCGCCCGTCGCGGGCGGTACGGCGGCCGGATCGACTGGCACGTCTGCGGTCGCCGCAGGGGATGGCTTCAAGTTCGCCGCGGCCAGCATCGCGCCGAACACAGATGCGGGCGATGCGCATGGCAACAGCAGCGCGTCCCTGGGCCAGATCCTCAACATGCATGTCGATGCATCGGCAACGCCGTCAGGCCAGATGCTCGATCTCGCCTTGGCCGACAACAAGTTCTTGCCGGGGCATGATTACCATGTGCTCTAGCCGCGCGGCCTGAACGCGCCAACCGGCCGTGGACCGAATGACAGAACTGCCGGAGTGATCGCAGCGATCGCTTCGGCAGTTGACGCCGATCGATGGTTCAATTTCGGAATAATCGCATTTTGCCACTGTTTTGCCCGACGCGTCAATTGGTTTTCTCGGGACGGGCAGGATGACGCGCGCAAGGCTTGATTCGACGGGGCCACGCTACTGTGCATGGGGTTGTTTTGGGCTTTCTTTCGGCAGCATGCGACCGGGCTGGCTGGCGGCGGGAGCTGGAACCTTTCGGTCACCGGCGCGTTATCTCGCCATGACTGAAGACCTTTCCTTCCGACGCAAACCCCTGACACCCGAACAGCGCCAGGCGCGCGATGCGGCTCGCCGGATCGAGGCCGAGAAGGCCATGCGCGACCATGAGGAGGCGCAGAAGGCGTTTTACGCCAACCGCGAGCGGCTCAGGGCCGAGCGGCTCGCCCGCGAGGCGGCCGCGGCAAAAACCTGACGGTTCAATGCCGGCTGGACGGGCGCGTGGCGGTGAGGGAAAGCTTGAGTGCCCGGACAGCGACCGCAACGACCCCGCGAGGCGCGTGGAGCGCCTCGATGGCCTCGGCCGCGATGCGGCAATCATCGGCGACCTTGAGCAAGCCTGATCGGGCGAGGTCCATGGTCGATAGCGCGGCCTGCTCGATGCACACCCGCTCAAGCCGTCGAAATTCCCTGACCTTTCTGTTCATGCGTCGCTTCTCGATGTCCCCCAGGCGATACGGCCGCGTGTCTGCCTGACAAATCGCAAGTATGGCTGGTCCGGGCCTGACGCCGTTGACGGCTTGACGGCGTTCGCCTTCGGCCGGAAGATTTCAGATCTGATCCGCAGCTGACCAGAACCACGGAGAATTTCGCTCCCAGTCCAGATCCCACCAGCACAATGGAGCTGACCATGACCACGTTCGACAAGCGCGAGCAGGGCTTTGAGGCCAAATTCGCCCATGACGAGGAGCTCATGTTCAAGGCCGCGGCCCGGTCGAACAAGCTGCTCGGGCTGTGGGCTGCAGGCGAGCTCGGGCTCAGCGGCGATGCCGCCGCTGCTTACGCAACGAAGCTGGTGACCGATAGTCTGGCGAATCGGGCGATGGACGAGACCTTGAACAAGGTCTCGAGCGACCTTGCCGCGAAGGGCATTTCGCGCGAGCAGGTTGCGCAGAAGATGCAGGAGTGCCTGCACCAGGCGCTGGCGCAGCTCGAAGCCGCATCGCGCCAGGCTTGACGTCGGTCAGCACCTCACTCCTGTTGCTTGCGCGTGGTCGTATCGCTGAACCTGTCGACAAAGGCGATCCCGATCGCCGAGGCGACGAAAGTGATGTGGATCAGCACCTGCCACATCACGCCGTTCTCGGTGAGGCTGGCGCGGCTCGAGCCGAGATTGCCGGCCTCGATGAAGGTGCGCAGCAGGGCGATCGAGGAGATGCCGATGATCGCCATCGCAAGCTTGATCTTGAGCACGCTGGCATTGACGTGGCCGAGCCATTCCGGCTCGTCGGGATGGCCCTGGAGGTCGAGGCGGGAGACGAAGGTCTCGTAGCCGCCGACGATCACCATCACCAAGAGGTTGGAGATCATCACGACGTCGATCAGCGCCAGCACGCTCATCATGATCTCCTGCTCGGTGAGCTCGATCGCATGCGATGCGAGGTGCCAGAGCTCCTTCAGGAACAGCACGATGTAGACGCATTGCGCCACGATCAGTCCGAGATAGAGCGGCAGCTGCAGCCAGCGCGACCCGAAGATGATCATCGGCAACAGGCCGAGGCGCGGCGAGGGCGGGCGGGGGCCGGTCGTGGTTTCGGGCTCTACCGACATGCAAGATCCGATGATGGAGGTGACGCTGGTCTCGTGTACCCCGCCCCGACGGCCGGAGGAAGACGTCACGCCCGGTCGGCTTCTGGAGCTCGCGTCGTCTCATGCTATCGTGCCGAATGGGCGGCCGGCGATCCCAGGGAGGCAGACAGTGCTAGGCAGCGGCTTCGGCCAACGGCTCGGACGGATCGCGCTTGCAAGCTCGGTGGTCTTTGGCGCCGGCAAGGCCGCGGAGGTGGCGGCGACACCGCTGACGCCGTTTCGCTATGAGGACCAGGCCCAGCGCCATTGCCCCAGCGACAAGGTGGTGTGGCTGGATTTCAGGAAGGGTGTCTACTACCGCAAGGGACAGAGGCTGTATGGCCAGGGGTTTGACGGCAGCTTCGTCTGCGCGAGTGAAGCCCGCGACGGCCTCTATCGCAGCTCTCCGTTGGGCCTGCGCTGAGTGGGGCGAGGGCGCGTGGCGGAAGCGCAGCTATTTCTGCTTCGGCAGCGTCACCGGGACATGCGCAGAGGTGCTGATGACCCGGGGGCTTCCATCGGGATAAGTCCGGCCGCCGCGGATCAGCGATTCCAGAACCAGGATGAATTTCTCGGCTAGCATGTTCGACACCTTAGCTGGTGGTGGCCTCTTGAAATTACGTCGAGGCGCCGAACACGAGAATTCAATCAACTAAACGGGAGCGGAGTTGTCGCGCATGTTGCGCTGCGATGCGCAGCGATCTGAAAATGCGAAGGGTGGTTGGAGGATCAGCCGAAGGCTAACGCCACAAGGCTCGAGCAGAGCAAGACCAGACCGCCTGCGGTCAATGCCAGAAAGCCATCGGATACGAGGTCATGTTTGCGCATGGGACACCTGCTGCTCTCGTCCTCGATGCTCGATCGGATTGATTAAAATTGTCCGAACGTGCCGCTGTGAAGAGGTGATGCAATGTCGCCCGCGAGAGTGCCTTCAGGCCCTCGTGCGGTAGCCTTCGAACGCATGGGCCAGGAATATCCCCGCGCTTACCAGACCCATCAGTGCCGAAACCGTCTCGATCATCGTTAAATTCCAATCCCGCCCCTGCACGCGAGAGAACGCGGGCGGCCTTGCACAGTCAAAAGAATTCCGGTGAAGCCAGCGATATCGGGGGTGGAGTGAGCTTTTAGCGCAACAGCTTGTGCGGGACTGGCACAGACGAGCCGGTGCCACGGCCTTCACGCCCCGTAGATCAACGGAGAATTGCGAACGTCCTGTTTACCATCCCGGTGCGTTCGCTGTGGGCTCCCCATTTCCGCCGTGTTCGGGTTGCGTTATCGTTACCGTCTCTGGGACGGTGGTGGGCCGCCCGGAGCGTTGAGGTCCGGAGGTGCTCCCGCAGGAAAGCGGGTTGGGTACGTCTCCGGCGAAATGGTATTTGGGGCGAATGGGGATCCGACGGTCAGATTCGGTGGTGCGGGCTGCGCGGTGCGTTGCGGCGGTCGCCATCTGCCTGGCGCTCGCCAATTGCGCCTCGTCCAACAAGTTCGCCAACCGGGTCGATCCCAAATACGGCGTGTCATCGAGCCCGCGAGTCGTGGCCTGGGGCGAGCCCGTCCCCAAAGGCGGCGGCACCTATCGCGTCGGCAAGCCTTATGTCGTGGCCGGCCGGACCTACGTGCCGGAGGAGGACGCCAACTACCGGGCCGAGGGCATGGCGTCCTGGTACGGCGATGATTTCCACGGCCGTCTGACCGCCAATGGCGAGGTCTTTGACATCGGCTCGCTGACGGCGGCCCATCCGACCCTGCCGATGCCGTGCTATGCACGGGTGACCAACCTCTCCAACGGCAAGTCGCTGATCGTCCGCGTCAATGATCGCGGTCCCTATCACGGCAACCGCCTCATCGACGTCTCGAACAAAGCCGCCGAACTGCTTGAATTCAAAGGAAATGGCGTCGCCAAGGTCCGCGTCGAATATGTCGGCCGGGCGCCGCTGGAAGGCTCGGACGACCGCCAGCTGATGGCGACTCTGCGCACCGGCGTGCCGGCGCCGTCGCCCTCGATGGTCCGGGTCGCCTCGGCGCGGCCGTTCGTGCCCGAGTTGCCTTCGTCGAACCGCGGTGCGATCCGGGGCGAGGTCCCGATGCCGGAAGGGCGGCCTTACAGCCTTGGCAACACCTCGGCCGATGTCGCCTCGATCAATGCGACCTCGGAGATGTCGGCCTCGAGCCGCAGCCGGGGCCGGTCGCTCCAGAATGTTCGCCAGGTGTCCTATGACCAGGACGGCCGCTATTCCTCCGATAGCGGTCCTGCGGCCTCTGATGACGGCGCAGCCGAGGCCCGCAGCATCCTGACCGGCCGCGGCCTGTACTGATTCCTCGATTGCGCCGCCTAGTGCGACGACGCTTCGCGCAGGAATCTGACCAGCGCGGCGTTGACCTCGTCGGGCCGCTCTTGCTGCACCCAATGGCCCGCGCCCTCGATGATCAGCTTTCGCGTGAGATTGGGCAGCACGCGCTCTAGTTCGTTGGCGCGCTTGGCGCCGATCAGGCCGGTGATGACGGCGTCTTGTGCGCCGGCGATGAAGAGGGAGGGCTGGTGGATCTGCGCGTCCTGCCAGGGCGCGGTCAGCTCCCAATTGTGGTCGATATTGCGGTACCAGTTCAGTCCGCCGCGGAAGCCGGACTTGCGGAAGTTTTCGGTAAAATGAGCAAGATCGTCCTCGCTCAACCACGCCGGTAGCGGCGCGTCGGCAGTCGCATGACCGAGAAAGCCCTTGCCCTCCTGCACGAACATCGCGGCATTCGGGTCGGCAAGCCCGCGGCCGCCAAGTACCATGCGCATGGTCCGGGCGACGTCCTGCTCGAACTCGGCCTCGGCGACACCGGGCGCCTGGAAATACTGCCAGTAGAAATTGGTAATGCCGCCCTGGCGCAGCAGCTCGAGCGGCCGACCGCGTCCGCGGAACGGCGGCGGCACGCTCAGGCCCGCGACCGCCGTGAAGATGTCGGGACGGAACAGGGCCGCATGCCAGGCGACCGGGGCGCCCCAGTCGTGGCCGACCACCATTGCCTTGGTCTTGCCGAGCGCCTTGACCAGGCCGACGACGTCGCCCACCAGGTCAAAGATCGAATAGGCTGATACGTCCGGCGGCGCCGTGCTCTGGCCAAAGCCGCGCATGTCGGGGGCCACGACGTGAAAGCCCGCGGCCGCCAACGCCGGGATCTGATGTCGCCACGAATACGACAGTTCCGGCCAGCCATGGCACAGCACCACGAGCGGTCCCTGGCCGGCGGCTTCGCGGATGAAGAGGTCGATTCCGTTGGCCTTGATCACGCGAGTCGTGGACATCGCTTTTCCGCCTTGTTTCAGAGGTTTGGTCAGGAAACATGAGGTGTCACGATAGAGATGCGACGAGAATCGTGCAATCTCGGGGCAAGCGCCGATCCTCGTGTTGTTCGCACCGGTTCCGTTTGTTAGAACGCGGCTCTCAGGGCTTCGCCATGGCATTTCATCTCATCCTGCTCAGCCATCCCCGGTTTACAGCCGGAGCGTTGGCGCGCGGGCTGGTCGCGGCGGCGCTTGCCGTGAGCCTCAGCTGGGGCGGGGTGCTCTATGCCGCCAATCAAAGCGTCCAGGGCGCCAAGAAAACCGAAGATGCCGGCTTCGACGGCGATGCCCCCACGGCGATCCTGATCGAGGCCTCCAGCGGCAGCGTGCTGTTCGAAAAGAATGCCGACGAGCTGCGCGCGCCCTCCAGCATGATGAAGCTCGTGACCGCGGAGGTCGTGTTCAACGCGATCAAGAAGGGCGACATTAAGCTGACCGACGAATATCGGATCAGCGAGAATGCCTGGCGAAGGGGCGGAGCGCCCTCGGGCGGCTCGACCATGTTCGCAGCCATCAACAGCAAGGTCTCGGTCGACGACCTCCTGCACGGTGCGATCATCCAGAGCGGCAACGATGCCTGCATCGCGCTCGCCGAAGGCATTGCCGGCAACGAGAAGATCTTCGCCTCCGACTTCATGACCAAGCGCGCCCGCGAGCTCGGCATGACCAAGTCGACCTTTGCCAATTCTAACGGCTTGCCCGACCCCGGCAACAAGATGACGGTGCGCGAGCTCGGTATGCTCGCGCGGCACATCATCCTGGACTTCCCCGAGTTCTACAAACTGTTCGGCGAGAAGGAGTTCACCTGGAACAAGATCAGGCAGCCCAACCGCAATCCCTTGCTTAACTCGATGGAAGGGGCCGACGGCCTCAAGACCGGTTACACCAAGGAGGGCGGCTATGGCATGGTCGGCTCGGCGGTGCAGAACGGTACGCGGTTGATCGTCGTCGTCAACGGGCTTGAGGATATCGAGGATCGTGCCACCGAAGCCAAGAAGATGCTGGAATGGGGTTTTCGCAATTTCGAGACCCGGACGCTGATTGCAGCTGACCAGCCCGTCGGTTACGCCAAGGTGTTTGGCGGCGAGAGCCGCTCGGTGAAGCTGGTTGCGAAAGAGCCGGTGAAGGTGATGGTGCACAAGAGCGGCGGCGATAAGCTGATCGCACGCATTGTCTATAGCGGTCCCGTGCGTGCACCGATTCAGGAAGGCCAGCGGGTCGGCGTGGTCAAGGTCTGGCGCAGCGGCAATATCGCGGTGGAAACGCCGGTCTACGCGGCAGAATCGATCGGCACCGGCTCGACCATGCGGCGCGCGATCGACGGCGCCAGCGAGCTTGTGATCGGCATGTTCCGCGCGGGCGCCGAGAAGCTTTGACGATGAGTGAGAGCACGGGACAGCGGCCGTCCGGGCGCGGACGCTTCATCACCTTTGAAGGCGGCGAGGGGACCGGCAAGTCGACCCAGATCAAGAAACTCGCCGAGCGTCTCAGCGCGGCCAGATTGCGGATCCTGGTCACGCGCGAGCCCGGCGGCTCGCCCGGCGCCGAGATCATGCGCCATCTGGTGCTGTCGGGGATGGGCAAGCTACTCGGGCCCGAAGCCGAGACGCTGCTATTCGCGGCCGCGCGCGACGACCACGTCCGCACCGTGATCGAGCCCGCGCTCAAACAAGGCGTCTGGGTGCTGTGCGACCGCTTCGCCGACTCGACACGAGCCTATCAGGGCAGCCTCGGCAGCGTGCCTGCCGGGCTGATCAACGCGATGCAGCGGGTCACCATCGGCGATCTCAAGCCTGATCTCACCATCATCCTCGATCTGCCAGTCGAGATCGGCCTGGCACGCGCGGCGGCACGGCGCGGCAGCGGCACGCCTGACCGGTTCGAGGGCGAGAAGCTTGCATTCCACCAGGGCCTGCGCGAGGCCTATCGCAAGATCGGCGCGGATGATCCCGCGCGCTGCGTGCTGATCGACGCCAATTCCGATCCTGATACGGTCGCCGGCCGCGTCTGGGCCGCGCTGCGCGAACGCCTCCTGCCGACGCCAGCATCGGTGATTTCGGCATGAGCCCGCGTCAGGCCGAGCGCGAGAGCGCTATCCCGCATCCCCGCGAGACCAGCCTCCTATTCGGCCATCGCGAGGCCGAGACGGCACTGCTGACCGCCTATCGCAGCGGGCGCATCCCGCATGCCTGGTTGATCGGCGGCCCACAGGGGATCGGCAAGGCAACGCTGGCCTATCGTATGGCGCGCTTCGTGCTCGCCCACGGCCAGCCGCTGGCGGCGGCCGTGCAGACCGCCGAAGACCTCGCCATTGATCCTGATGACGCCGTGGCGCGACAGGTCGCAGCCGGCTCGCATGGCGGCCTGCTGACGTTGGAGCGCACCGCCAACGACCGCGGGGTGATGCGCACGGTCATCACGGTCGACGAGACCCGCGAGACGATCGCGTTCTTCGGCTCGACGGCAGCAGCGGAGGGTTGGCGCGTCTGCATCGTCGACACCGTCGACGAGCTCAATCCCAATGCGGCGAATGCGCTGCTCAAGATCCTCGAGGAGCCGCCGCAGCGATCGCTGTTCCTTTTGGTGAGCCAGGCACCGGCTCGCGTGCTCGCCACCATCCAGTCGCGTTGCCGCAAGCTGCGCTTGCGATCACTGACTACCGACGAGGTCATTGGCGCGGCCGCTGCGGCTGCCGACATCCCGCCGACCGATTTGGCGCTGCGCGAGGCAGCGGAGGCCTCCGAGGGCAGCGTCTCGCGCGCGCTGACGCTGCTCGGCGGCGACGCGTTGAAGCTCCAGCAGCGCACGGCGGCGCTGCTGGCACGGTTGCCGGAGGTCGATCCGCGTGATCTGCACACGCTTGGTGAGTCCCTCGGCACCAGCGACCGCGTAGCGCTTGCCGCCTTCGTCGACGGCATCGATCGCTGGATTGCGGACCGCCTGCATGCAGATGATGCCAATGCCAACCAGAACCTGCCGCGCCTTGCGCGCTTGAGCGAGGTATGGGAAAAGATCGTCCGCGCCGCGCGCGACACCGAAACCTACAATCTGGAGCGAAAGCCCCTGGTTTTCTCGGTGTTCGGCTGGCTGGCGGACGCAACGCGCTAGAGCATGATTCGGAAAAGTGCGTAGCGGTTTTCCAAGAGGATCATGCTCGAAATAACAACCTAACGCAGGTTCGTTTCCAAATTTCGGGAAGCCGGTAAAGGAATTTGTCGTGGCAACACGAGCTAAGAAAGCCGCCAAGGGCAAGAGCAGCAAGAAGGCTGCAAAGAAGGTCGCCAAGACGGCCGTGAAGGCACTGGCGCGCAAGGCTGCCAAGAAGGTCAAGAAAACCAAGAAGGCTGTCGCCAAGAGGGGCGTGAAGAACAGCGCTGCGAAGACGGCAACGAAGGCCAGCAAGAAGGCTGCGAAGAAGCAGGTCGTCGCCAAGAAAGCGGCGAAGAAACCAGCTAAAGCTCCTGCAAAGAATGCGGTCAAGAAGGCAAGAGTGGCTGAGCCCGCCGTGATCGCCGCACCGGCTCCGATCGCCGCGCCGCCAAAAGCCGCGAAGCCCAAAGTGTCAAAACCCAAGGCGCCGAAGCTGATGGCCGCACCGAAAGCGGATAAGCCCGCGGCCGCGCCCGCTCGCGACAACGTCTTCTACATCTCGACCGCCATCGCCTATCCCAACGGCAGCCCGCATATCGGGCACGCCTATGAGGCAATCTCGGCCGACGTGCTGGCGCGCTTCGCCCGGCTCGACGGCAAGGACGTGTTCTTCCTGACCGGCACGGACGAGCACGGCCAGAAGATGGTTCAGACCGCGCAGAACGAGGGCCTGTCCCCGTCCGCACTTGCGACCCGCAATGCCAACCGCTTCAAGGAGATGGATCAGCGCCTGAACGTCTCGTTCGACCGCTTCATTCGCACCACCGAAGAGCAGCATCATCGCTCGAGCCAGGAGATCTGGCGGCGCATGGAAGCGAATGGCGACATCTACGCCGACACCTATTCGGGCTGGTACTCGGTGCGTGATGAGGCCTATTACGCCGAGGATGAAACACGCCTGAATGACGATGGCGTACGCCTCGGACCGCAGGGCACGCCGGTCGAATGGGTCGAGGAGAAGAGCTATTTCTTCCGCCTGTCGGCCTATCAGGACAAGCTGCTGAAGCTTTATGCGGACCATCCTGAATTTGTCGGCCCGGATGCGCGCCGCAACGAGGTGGTAAGTTTCGTCAAGGGAGGCCTGCGCGATCTCTCGATCTCGCGCACCACCTTCGATTGGGGCGTGAAGGTGCCAGGCAACGAAGAGCATGTGATGTATGTCTGGGTCGACGCGCTGACCAACTACATCACCGGCGTCGGCTTCCCCGACGAAAGCGACAAGAACTGGCGTTACTGGCCGGCGGACGTGCATATCATCGGCAAGGACATCATCCGTTTCCACGCCGTATACTGGCCGGCGTTCCTGCTGTCGGCCGGCCTTGCGCTGCCGAAGCGGGTCTATGCCCACGGGTTCCTCTTCAACAGGGGCGAGAAGATGTCGAAGTCGGTCGGCAACGTCGTCGATCCCTTCAATCTCGCCGACCAGTACGGCGTCGACCAGATGCGCTATTTCTTCCTGCGCGAGGTGTCCTACGGCCAGGACGGCAACTACAACCATGAGGCCATCGTCGCGCGCATCAATGCCGATCTCGCCAACGATCTCGGCAACCTCGCGCAACGCTCTTTGTCGATGATCGCAAAACAGCTTGGCGGCGTGCTGCCGGAGCCCGGCGCGTTCAGCGACAACGATCAGGCGATCCTGGCGATGGCAGACGGCATGATTGCCGCGTCGCGCGAAGCCATGGCGACGCAGCAGATCCATCACTGGCTCAATGCCGTGTGGGCCGTGGTCGCGGAAGCCAATCGCTATTTCGCGGGCGAGGCGCCATGGGCGCTCGCCAAGACTGATCCTGTCAGGCAGAAGACGGTGCTCTATGTCACCGCCGAAGTTGTGCGCCAGATCGCGATCCTGGCCCAGCCCGCGATGCCGACCGCATCAGGGCTGCTGCTCGATAGCCTCGGCATCCCGGCAGCCGAGCGCAATTTCGCGATGCTCGGCGGCGAGAAGCGTATCGCTCCCGGCACGACACTGCCAGCACCGACGCCAGCGTTCCCGCGCTACATCGAGCCCGCGGCCTAGCCTTACGCAACCTTGTGGTGATGCGATTCGGAAACCGGGTCGTGTCACCACGAAGCGATTGCAGGTGTATCAGGACCTGCCAGCCATCGCCGTTGGCCGAAAATCGGTATCGAGATAGGCGGCATCGCTCTGCGACCGGTGTCAAACGCGAGATTCGATTCGCGTCATTGATTCAGATCATTGCAAACGAAACGCAGGTCTCTGCTTCTCATACGGGAAGCAGCAGGGCCAGGTTGCCTCGCGGCGTTCGATGGGTGACGCATCCATTGCAACGATAAGTGACGCATGCCAATGAGAGGTCCGAGGCTTTAGCGGCGCCGGTTTGCAGTCGCCGCAGGGACTGCAACGTGCCAAGGGAAATGGTTAGCTCGATATTGCGTCGTTCGCCTGGAAGCGACCTTGAGAGCCGCATGGTAGGTGGGATTTGAGCTATCCGGATACCCGAGACGCTGGCGAGGCTTCCGGAGAATTGAAAACCTCGCTATGGCTCAAACTGCAACAGCGGCTACGCGCGCTGAAATTCGGCAAGGAGTTCGCGCATCGGACCAAGGCAGCAGCCGATTTGCGCGCGAGCGAAGCGAGATTCAGAGGGGTCCTCGCGGCGAGTCCAGACGCGGTGCTCATGGTCAACAACGCCGGTGTGATCGAGTTCGCCAGCGACCGCGTCCAGGATATTTTTGGGTACGCGCCTGAAGAGCTCGTGGACAAGCCCGTCAGCATACTGATCCCGGAGCGATTTCGTAGCGGACATTTGCCCCATCTGAGTGCCTACTTCACGCAACCGAAGACCCGCATGATGGGCGGTGGTCTGTTGCTGTGGGGACGCCGCAAAGATTCGACGGAATTTCCGGCCGAGATCAGTCTCAGTCCAATTGCGATGGCCGATCGGTCCGCCGCGATCGCTGCGGTAAGGGACATTTCGGAGCGCAGGGCTCTTGAGGCTCTCCAGCAAAAGGCGGCAGAAGCCTTGCGCGAGAGCGAAAGACGCCTGAGGTATTTCATCAAGTATGCCCCCGCCGCGATTGCGATACTTGATAGAGAGCTGCGCTACCTCGTCTACAGCGACCGGTGGCTTGCGGACTATGGCCTTGGCGGGCAGGACCTGCGCGGGCTGTCACATTATGAGGTCTTTCCTGAGATCCCGGGCCGCTGGCGCGACATTCATCGCCGCGCGCTTGCAGGCGAGACTCTTCGTGCCGATGAAGATTCTTTCACGAGGGTCGACGGGCGCGTGCAATGGCTACGTTGGGAGGTGCGCCCCTGGTTTGATACCCTTGGCAACATTGGCGGTGTTGCCTTCTTGACCGAGGACATTACGGATCGCAAGCGGATGGAAGCGCAGCTGTTGCAGGCGCAGAAGATGCAGGCAATCGGGCAGCTGACAGGCGGGGTCGCCCACGACTTCAACAATCTGTTGACGGTCATTCTCGGCAATGCAGAGGTCTTGCTTGACGAGATGAAGAGCGACGATGCGCATCGCAAGCTGGTCGAGCCAATTGTTGCAGCCGCTGAACGTGGCGCAAGTTTGACACAGCTGATGCTTGCCTTCGCCCGACGCCAGGCTCTCGAGCCGAGCACTTTTGATCTGAACGAGGTCGTGACGCGCATGAACGCGCTGCTACGGCGTACGATCGGCGAGATCGTCGAGGTCGATCTTCGTTTGATGAAGTCATTGTGGGCAGTAACCGCAGATATCCGTCAAATGGAGACTGCGATCCTCAACGTCGTTCTGAATGCGCGCGATGCAATGCCGCAGGGAGGCAAGCTGACGATCGAGACCAGCAATGTCGAACTGTCGGACGACTATGCCGCGCATAGCGTGGAGGTCAATCCAGGCCAATACGTCATGATGGCTTTGTCCGATACGGGAAGCGGCATAGCGCCCGAAGTCCTTGACCGGATTTTCGAGCCGTTTTTCACAACCAAGCCGGTCGGCAAGGGGACGGGACTTGGGCTGAGCATGGTGCACGGCTTCGTCAAGCAGACGGGCGGACACATCCAGATTTACAGCGAGGTCGGACACGGCACCTGCGTGAAGATCTTTTTGCCGCGTGCCAAAGCCGATGCGATCACTGCCGCTCAGCCAGCCCGTGCTCCTGCAACCCTTGCGACGGGCACTGAATCGATCCTCGTCGTGGAGGACGATCCTCACGTGCGGATGTTCGCGGTCCAGCAATTGCGCCGCCTGGGCTATACAGTGACCGAGGCCAGCGATGGGCCGTCTGCGCTACAGGAGGTGTCGCGTTCCGGTTCTCCCGATCTCTTGTTTACAGACGTCGTAATGCCTGGCGGCATGACCGGAAGGCAACTCGCCGAGCGGGTGGGGCAGATGGCCCCCGGCATCAAGATTTTGTACACATCGGGTTACACCGAGAACTCGATCACCCATCATGGCCGCCTCGATCCTGGGATTCATCTGCTGCAAAAGCCTTACAAGAGCGACAAGCTCGCGCGTAAGGTGCGCGAAGTGCTGGACCTCTGATCGCGCTGCCTACACTTGGCCTCCGCGTTAGATTGCACGTGCTTCGGAACCAGCCCGGATGAGCGGTTGTCGGTCCCGTTGACGTCCCCTGACGCTTCCCCTACCTGTGAACGGCTGGTCCCGACTGGCCTCAGGATTTGTTTGGAAAGCGATACTCGGAGATGTTGGTCGACAGTCACTGCCACCTGGATTTCCCGGACTTTGCGGAGGATCTCGACGGGATCGTGTCGCGTGCCCGCGCGGCCGGGATTGGCCGCATGGTCACGATCTCGACACGGGTGCGAAAGCTCGGTCAGCTTCTCGCCATCGCCGAGCGCTATGATGACGTCTATTGCTCGGTCGGCACCCATCCGCACAATGCGGATGAGGAAGACTGCATCTCGCCGGACGAGTTGATCGCGCTGACACGGCATCCCAAGGTGATCGCGCTCGGCGAAGCCGGGCTCGACTATTTCTACGATGATGGCTCACCGGAGGCGCAGGCGAGGGGCTTTCGTGCCCATATCGCCGCCGCGCGCGCCACCGGCCTGCCGCTGGTGATCCACACCCGCGAGGCAGATGAGGATTGCGCCCGCATCCTGGAGGAGGAGGCGGCAACGGGATCGTTTCGCGCCGTGCTGCATTGTTACACCGGCGGGCGTGAGCTGGCGCTCAAGGCGGTGTCGCTCGGGCTCTATGTGGGATTCACGGGCATCTTGACCTTCAAGAAGTCGGATACTCTGCGCGCCCTCGCGGCCGAACTACCTGCTGACCGTATTCTGGTTGAAACAGACTCGCCTTACCTTGCGCCGGGCAAGTTCCGGGGCAAGCGCAACGAGCCGGCCTATGTGGTCGAGGTCGCCAAGGTGCTGGCCGAAACGCGCGGCGTGTCGCTCGATGAGATTTCACGCCAGACGACTGAAAATTTCTTCCGCCTGTTCTCCAAGGTGAAAGCTTGAGGTTGGTAGCCGCATGACGCTGACGCTGACGATCCTGGGCTGCGGCTCCTCCGCCGGTGTGCCGCGTCCCGCCCTCGGCTGGGGCGCATGCGATCCCACCAACCCCAAGAACCGCCGCCGCCGCTGCTCGCTGCTGGTCGAAAAGACATCTCATCACGGCACCACGCGCATTGTGATCGATACCTCGCCCGACCTGCGCGAGCAGCTCATCTCGACCGATGTCGACCACATCGACGCGGTGTTCCTGACGCATGAACATGCCGATCAGACCCACGGCATGGACGATCTGCGTCCGGTCGTGATGCACATGCGCAGGCGCATTCCGGTCTATTTCAATCAGTCGACCGCGAAAGACATCCTGGCGCGGTTCTCCTATTGCTTCATCGCGCCGGAGGGCAGCGACTATCCGCCGATCCTCGTCAGGCATTCGATCGAGGCCGGCGGGAGCCAGATCATCAGCGGCAAGGGCGGCGAGGTGACCATGACCGCCTTTCTGGTCCAGCACGGCAACATTCCAGCGCTCGGCTATCGCATCGGCAATGCAGCCTACACGCCTGACCTCAACGACATCCCCCGGGAGAGCTGGGACGCTTTGGAAAACCTCGATCTATGGATCGTCGATGGCCTGCGCTACACCCAGCATGTCAGCCATTTCAGCATCAGCGACGCCTTGTCGTGGATCGAGCGCTTCAAGCCCAAGCGCGCCGTCATCACCAACATGACGGCGGATGTCGATTATGAGGTGATCCGGCAGAAGCTACCCGCGAGCGTGGTGCCGGCCTATGACGGCTTAAGGCTGGAGACGCATTAGCCTGCCAGCAGCGTACCACCGCTAAACTAGGTCGAGATCGCCTTCGCCGATCCAACCTCGTTGCGCAAAAGGAATTTCTGGATCTTGCCCGTCGACGTCTTCGGGATTGGTCCGAACACGACGGCCTTCGGCGTCTTGAAGCCGCTCATATGCGTGCGGCAGAAGGCGATGATCTCGGCCTCGCTCGCGCTGGCGCCATCCTTCAGCTCGACGAAGGCGCAAGGCACCTCGCCCCATTTCGGATCGGGCTTGGCGACGACGGCGGCGAACAGCACGGCCGGGTGCTTGTAGAGGATGTCCTCGACCTCGACGGACGAAATGTTCTCGCCGCCGGAAATGATGATGTCTTTGGAGCGGTCCTTGATGATGACGTAGCCGTGCTCGTCGAGCACGCCGAGATCGCCGGTGTGAAACCAGCCGCCCTCGAACGCTTCTTTCGTCGCCTTCTCGTTCTTGAGATAGCCCTTCATCACGATGTTGCCGCGGAACATGACCTCGCCGATGGTCTCGCCGTCGCGCGGCACCTCCTGCATTGTCTGCGGATCGATGACGGTGACGCCTTCCTCGAGCGGGTAGGGCACGCCCTGCCGGCGCTTCATCTTGGCGCGCTCGGCGGGCGGCAACTCGTCCCAGCCGGGCTGTTCGGCGCAGACGGAGGCGGGGCCGTAGACCTCGGTCAGGCCATACACATGCGTGAGCTTGATGCCGATATTTTCGGCGCCTTCAAGCACTGCAACCGGCGGCGCTGCGCCGGCGATCAGGCCGACGACGCGGCGGGCCGCGTTGCCTCTTGGCGCATCGGGCGCATTGATCAGCGTGTTGTACACGATCGGCGCGCCGCACATGTGGGTGACGCCATGCCGCCCGATCAACTCGAAGATCTTGGTCGGCTCGACCTTGCGCAGGCAAACATTGATGCCGGCGGCCGCTGCAAGCGTCCAGGGGAAGCACCAGCCGTTGCAATGGAACATTGGCAAGGTCCAGAGATAGACCGGATGCTGGCCGAGATTGCCGGCGAGAATGTTGCTGACGGCGTTGAGATACGCGCCGCGATGATGGGTGACGACGCCTTTGGGATTGCCCGTGGTGCCCGAGGTATAGCTCAGCGCGATCGCGTCCCATTCGTCGCTCGGAAGGATCGCCGTGAAATTCGGATCACCTTGGGCGAGGGCGGACTCGTACTCGATCTCGCCGATGCGCTTACCACCCTTGAAGGCGGTATCGTCGACGTCGATCACGAACGGCTTCGGTCCGGCCATCTGTTCCAGCGCATCGGTGATCACGCCTGAAAATTCAGGATCAACCAGAATGATCTTGGCGCCGCCGTGGTCGAGCTGAAACGCGATCGAAGGCGCATCAAGGCGGATGTTGAGTGCGTTGAGCACCGCGCCGGTCATGGGGACCGCGAAATGCGCCTCGTTCATTGCCGGGATGTTCGGCAGCATCGCAGCGACCGTGTCGCCGACGCCGATGCCCTTGCCGGCAAGATAGGAGGCAAAGCGCTTGCAACGCTCATGCGTTTGGCGCCAGGTGAAGCTGCGGCCCTCATAGACCGTGCTGACGTGATCGGGATAGACAGCGGCACTGCGCGCAAGGAAGCTCAGCGGCGACAGCGGCACGTAATTGGCGGGGGTCTTGTCGAGGCCGATATTGTACTGGTTCTGCCGATCACTCATCGACACCCTCCTCTTGACGCCGTGCGTTACAGGAATCCGATCGAGATCCAGGGGAACACCGCGACGACGATTAATCCCACCAGCAGCGCCAGCAGATAGCCCCAGATCGGCTTGATGCCCTCGGCCGGGTCGACGCGTCCGATGGCGCAAGCGGCATAATAGCCGACGCCGAACGGCGGAGCGAATAGCCCGATACCCATCGCCAGAATGATGATCATGGCGTAGTGCACCTCGTGCACGCCGACGGCCCGTGCGATCGGAAACAGCAGCGGCCCGAACAGCACGATCGCAGGAATGCCCTCCAGCACGCTGCCGAGGATCGTGAAGGCCAGGATCGACACGGCGATGAAGGTCGCAGCGCCCCCTGGCAATCCGGTCATGGCGGAGGCCAGCGAGCGCGAGAAGCCTGATTGCGTCAGGCCCCAGGCCATGCCTGTGGCCGTGCCGATGATCAGCAGGATCGCACCCGACAGCGCCGCCGTCTCGACCAGCATCGGAAACAGCCGCTGCCAGTCGAAGCGGCGGTAGATGATCAGGCCGACGAGGGCGCCATAGACGATGCCGATGGTGGAGACTTCGGTGGCAGTCGCAATGCCTTCGACGACGGCGTATCGGATCACGAAGGGCAGTGCGAGCGCGGGCAGGGCGATGACGAAGGTCTTGCCGATCTCGCTACCGGTGGCGCGGCGAACATGGCTCATGTCCTCGTGGCGATAGCGCCACCACACCAGCATACAGAGCGTGAACGCGAGCACGACGCCCGGCAGCAGGCCGCCGGTGAAGAGGGCGGCGATCGAGACGCCGGTGACCGAGCCGATCGTGATCAGCACCAGGCTTGGCGGAATGGTTTCAGTCTGGGCGCCGGTCGCCGCCAGCAGCGCGACGAGATCGCCGGGCCTGGCACCACGCTGCTTCATCTCAGGAAACAGCACGGGCGCGACCGCAGCCATGTCCGCGGCCTTGGCGCCGGATATCCCGGAGACCAGGTACATGGCGCCGACCAGCACATAGTGCAGGCCGCCGCGGACATGGCCGAGCAGGCTCGCCAGGAACGCCACCATGGCCCGGGCCATGCCGGTCATCTCGATCAGCAGGCCCAGAAACACGAAGAGCGGCACGGACAGCAGGATGAGATGGCTCATGCCTTCGTCCATCCGTCCGACCAGGACCATGACCGGCGTGTGCGTGGTCAGCGCCAGATAGCCGAAGATCGCAAGGCCAAAGCCGAACGCAATGGGAACGCCGGCGAAGACGCAAAAGCCGGCGACGCCGACGAAGAAGATGAGGAGATTGAGATTGCCGAGCGGCCGCAGGTAGGGCTGTGCCAGCCAGAACAGCCCGACCACGAGAGCGACCGACAGCACGGCTGTCAGCACCATCCGGTAGTCGGCCGCGCGCACCAGACGCAGCAGCGCGAATGCCGCCATCAGGCAGAGCCCGACCGGCAGCGCGACGGCGCGCCACATGTTCGATATCTGGAGCGCCGGCGTGGTAATGAAGCTCTCTTCGTACGCGTACTCGTAGGCCGGCCAGACGATCATCGCGAGGAACGCCAACGCGGCAGAGACCGCCACCAGATCGAGCCAGGCCCGCATCGCAGGCCCGGCGCTGGCGACGATCGCGGTCATGCGCATGTGCTCGGAGCGGCGGAACGCCACCGCCGCGCCCAGCATGGCCAGCCACAGGAACAGGATTGAGGCCAGCTCGTCCGACCAGATCAGCGGCCGGTGCAAGCCGTAGCGCGCGACCACGCCGGCGAACAGGATCACGATCTCGGTCACGACCAGGATCGCCGCGGGGATCTCGACGGCGAGGCCGAGAAGGCGCTCCAGCGAGGCCAGCAACGAAGATCGGCGAGGGGACTGAACGGCCACCTCGCCCACCACTTCGCTCACCTGAACCCCGACCTGAGCCATGACGGCCCCAACGCGTTACGACAGCTTGCCGACGGCCTTTTCCAGCAGCTCCCAGGCCTGCTCGCCATATTTGCCCTTCCACTCGGCATAGAAGCCGGCGGAGCGCAGCTTGTCGCGGAATGGCGCGACCGTGGGCTGGTTGAAGGTCAGGCCCTTGCCTGCGAGCTCCTGCCGGAGATTGGCGTTCAGCTTAGCGGTATCCTCGCGCTCCTTGAGGGCGGCGGCGTTGATGTTCTTGGCGACGATGGTCTTGATGTCGTCAGGCAGCGCAGCCCAGGCTTTGCGGTTGGCCAGGAACCAGAAGCCGTCCCACATGTGGTTGGTCAGCGAGCAGTATTTCTGCACCTCGTAGAGCTTTGCCGTCGAGATGATCGCCAGCGGGTTCTCCTGGCCCTCGACGATCTTGGTCTGGAGCGCGGAATAGACCTCGGCGAAGTTGATCGAGGCGGGCGCGGCGTCGAACGCCTTGAACATCGAGGTCCACAGCGGCGACACCGGGACACGGATCTTGAAGCCCTTGAAGTCATCGGGCCCGGTGATCGGCTTGGTCGACGACGTGGTCTGGCGGAAGCCGTTGTCCCAGATCTTGTCCATGACCTCGAGACCTGCCTTCTTGATCTCGCCGCGGACAAAGGCGCCGAGGTCGCCGTCCATGGCCTTCCAGACCGTGTCATAATCCGGGAAAGCGAAGCCGATGCCATTGATGGACGCGGCCGGAACCAGGGTCGACAGGATCAGGCCCGACAGCGTGAAGAACTCGACGCCGCCGGAGCGGATCTGGCTGAGCATGTCGGTGTCGGACCCGAGCTGGTTGTTCGGGAAGATCTGGAGGTCGAACTTGCCGCCGGTCTCGCTCTTGATCGCCGCAGCCATCTCCTTGGCGCGGACGTTCAGCGGGTGCGAGTCAGGCAGGTTGTTGGCGTACTTGTAGGTGAACTCGGCAGCCTGGGCACGCGCCACATAGGGCGCGCTGACGCCGCCAAAAAAGGCGGTCGCGGCGGTGGCCTTGAGAAGCGTGCGGCGGGAAAAACTCATGGGTCTGCTTCCTCGGAAGTTTGTTCTTGTTATGAGACGCAAACCTATACGGCCGTCTGGTCAGCAGTCATCTGCGATCTCGCGAAGCTCGCTTATTGCAGCCGGACAAGGTCGCGGCAATATCGGCTTTCGGCGTGCCCAGCCGCGATCCAAAACGCGAAAACAACCCCATGCACAGTAGGCGTCAAGATTGCAGGCCATCCGCGATGGCACGACCCAAGATTGGTGCTGGAGTGAAGGCGACGTGGCAGAACTTCGACCTAAATAACTGATCTAATTCGATATAAATATATTCCATAATATACCTTATGCGAATTACGGATTGGCTGATGCAGCGCAGCCGGACGGCGATCACACCACTCATCGCCGCTATGAGCGGCCCCGCTCCGGCCCGTGGGCCGCCCGGCGCCAGAGCACTGCGCTGTCCAGGAAGAGCGGCGCGAGGAACTGGTCCTCACGCGCGCCAAGGCGGTCGCGCAGAAACCCCACGAACCACAGGAATGAGATTGAGCGCGAGCGCGACGTTGCCGTGCCGCTGTGAGGCCAGGCTCCGGGTCGAGCGCATCAGCCAGAACGCCGCAGGCAGCAGCACCGAAAACGGGGTGCCGGAGGCAGCAGCGAGGCCGTGGTGCTCGCGGTTCTGCACGGGGCGCTCGGTCGTTTCAGCGATCACGATGCCGCCCGTCCCTTCTGCTCGGTTAAGCCCGCGCCGGACGCGGCCCCTACCTCCTGGCGGTGCGACAAGCCGAGCCCCTGCCGGTCCTCGATACGGGCGGCCGCGCGGTCCTCAGGATCGAAGGTTGATCGCTCGATTCCGGAATCGAGATGACCGAGATAGGCGCGAACCAGTTTCGCACGCTCACCGTCGACACAGACGGACAACTCCACCAGGGCTGCGCGCAGACGACGCATCACCTGGATCGAGGTCGATCCGAACTGCCGGATCTCGTCGAAGGCGAGCGCGAGGTAATCCTCCCAGGACGGCATCCGATAAATCACCCTCAGAATGTCGTCCTCGTCATATGCGCGGCAGGTTTCAAGGTCGCATTTCGCCAGCCGTCGCAGCAGATCTTCGATCTGGTCGATGGCCTGCACGGCAGTTGTGGGGTCGTTGATGGCGGGAGACAGCGCCTTGATCGCGACATCGACCAGCAGGCGCATGGCATATTTGGGATCCTGGTCAAAGGTCCGTTGGTCGTCAAGATGGACGTGACGACGCAGCTCTTTTTCGGAGAGGACAGCGCCCGCCCCGTGGGCTCGCAGAACCACAGTGTCTTCGAGCAGCGTGTCGCCGACGCCGCACTCGATCACCACGAGACCGTCCATGCGGCGGGCAAGCGCGACCAGCCGCGAAATATCGATCGATGTCACCGATTGCGGCCTTCCGACGTGCCTGACGATCAGCTCCGGCCGCGCAGGTTGCTCCTGCGGTCGCGCGCGCGTTCCAGATACGGGCCACTGGGCGGCCTGATAGGTGCTGACGATGACCTGGCGGCCGGTATCGCCGAGCGTCTGCAGCACGCGCACGATCTGAAGATTGTTCAAGCGCTGGACGAGCTGCGCCAGCATCAACACACTGACCATCAGCATGGCCGCCACGATCGCTGCGGACAGGAAGGGTACGCCTTGGGTACCCTGGCGGTCGACCCAGGCCAACGTGGCCAGGCTGTACATGAAGGTCGCGACGAACATGCCGAGCGAGTGAAACAACAGCCGGTCGCGCGCGAACCAGACGACGAGACGTGGGGAATAGACCACCGCATTGAACTGAACCAGTACGAAGGCGATCGAGAAGACAATGCCAGTCAGCGCCATCATTCCCGAGGCAACCGCGGACAGATACGCCTGAGCAGAGGACGTGGACAAATTGAGACTAACGGCCAGAAACGCTGACTCGAAGCGCGGCACGAGAAAGCCCGCCGCGATGCTCGCAGCGGCGTAGAGAGTGGGGATCAGCCAGAGCTGCATGCCACTTCCTTTCCGTTGTCCCGCAATCTGGATCGGTGAACCGTCGAGTATTTAGCATCTTCGTGATTGCCTGCGGCTCGTTGATCTCGATCAACAATGGGCACGACGATCCGTGGATCGATCAAAAGTCGATGCGACAAGAGCCTCGACCATGAACTTCGCCGTCGATTCCCCGCCCTCCTTTGAGACTGCCACCAGCCATTGGATTCACCTCATCGGCGTTGGCATCGAGATATTCGGCGTCTTCATCATCGTCGTGGGGATCATCTGGTCCGCCCGTTACATCCTCGGATCAAACCCGGTCGGGCCAGGACAGCTTGGGCAAGAGATCAAGTCTCGCTACGACAACTACAAGATCAGCATCGGGCGGTCGCTTCTGCTCGGCCTCGAGGTGCTGGTTGCCGCGGATATCGTGAAGACGATCGCCATCGAGCTGACATTCATGAGCTTGGGCCTGCTCGCCGGCCTCGTTGTGGTCCGCACCTTCCTGAGCTGGACCCTGACGCTCGAGATCGAGGGCCGCTGGCCTTGGCAGCACGAGCCGGTGTCGGCGCGCGGGACGGAGCGGCAGCAAAGCTCCTCGGAAGCTGTGCCGAGCTGAGGCGCGTTCGCCGCGTCGTCCGGCCTTCGAAATGGGCTCTCCTGTGCCCCTCCGACGGCGGCGCGCTGCCGAGGTCAATGAATCGCATGTGGATCGAGCCGTAGCGCCGGTTAGGCGCCCTCCCCAATGGAGCTGCTTTGCTTGGTTCGTGCGACTGGGGCGCTCCGCACCAAAAATGAATCAAAAAGTGTGGGCCAGTTCATAGAACCGCCAGCGCCGGAACAGCACAGTTGAAGTTTAGAAATAGCGACTTTGGGTTGAGGTGCCGCCGACTTTGCGACCGAAGGCATCGGGCAAATTCTTATGGCCGAGCCGGCCGATCTCATACGAGCTTAAAGTGCATTTGGTAAAATAGTACGCAAAAGATGTATTTCGGCTGGGTCGCGACGACAGGTCGGCCGCCAGCCGCCAGGGAGGCAGGACATGCGTCGCGATTTGACCATCAAGACCGGCAGCATGGCCGGCACGTCGGATTTCAGGGTGTTGGCTCCGATCAAGAAGGGGTTCGTGCCGTCCCTGGACGCGACCACGTACAAGACGCGGGCCAAATACGTTCTGCGGGGGCTGAATGGCGGACGTGCGAGCGCATATGAATACGAACTCGCCCGCGTCCTGTCCGACTCCGTGGACCGTGTGGGACGCATCCATTCCGTTGGCATCGCCGTGCTCGAGCCCGAGGACGGTACCGAGGACCCCGTCGACTATGTGCTGCTGACGGCAACATTCGACGGGTCCTGGGAGGCCTATGTCCGCGTCATCTGGCAGAAGGCCGCGCGCCTGCTCGATCTCATCTTCTGCAATACCGAGGGCTATGTCCTCGGTTACGAAAACACCTATGAAGACTGGGGCATCTGGCTGAAGAGCCGGCAGAGTGAAGCCTACTTCCTCTACACCACGCCGGATCTGACCGTGGACGACACCCGCTTCCTGCGGATGGAAGAGCGGGTTTATCGGCGCGCCTCGGGCGCCGGTGCCGACAAGATCGTCACGGAAATCAAAATTCCCTCGCCGGAAGAGATTGCGCGACGGTCCATCTTCCAAGTGGACGGCCTGATCGGCGTCGATCCCACCGACGCAGGCTTCAGCAAGCCCCTCACCCTCGAGGCCGCCGGTCGGCCCCCTTTCCGTCACGGCGTACGCGCGCTCGCCGGGCTCTACCATCTGGCCGACTTCTACCCACCCGGCACGCATGACGGGGTGATCCTGCACCGTGCGGCGCATGAGCTGCTGCCGGAATTCGTCACCATGATCAACGACGGCAACAGCTACGCCGAAGGCATAGGCCGCGCGCGCCTGCGCATTGACGAAGCGATGACGTGGCTGATGACCCCGCCCGATGTCGCGGAGCCGCGGCGCGACCTGCCATCCATCCCGCCGATCGAACAGAGGTTGCAGGAGCCCGGCAACGTGCAGGCCGGGATCGTGAACCCCTACCCGGATTCGGACCATGGCGGCCTGCTGCTGTTGCAATTTGTGACGCCGGCTGCACTCGCGGCGTTCTTGAACGAACTAAAGGTGACGACCGAAGCCGACGCTCTGAGCGCGGGGCAGATCGTCACCAACATCGCCTTCACGGTCGAGGGCCTGCGCCACGCCGGCCTGACGGATGATGAGGTGCGCAGCCTGCCGGATGAGTTCGTGCAGGGCATGCAACGGCGCGCCGGCCTGCTGGGCGACGTCCGCTGGAATCATCCTGAGCGATGGCGCCTGCCGGCGAGCAACTGGACGCTCGGGGCTGATGCGCCGGACCTGCGTGCAGATGATCCTACTCCGCGCATCGACCTGGGCGCCGTCCACGCCATGCTTCAGCTGCGTCACTTGTCTACGGCGACGCCGATGGCGGAGACGAGAGCAGCGTTGCTGGCCGAGATGAAGCGTCTGGTCGACGTGGATCCCGGCGTCAGGCCGCTCTCGATCCAGTGGATGCAGCGGCAGCGCGATGCCGCCGGTAACGTCCAGGACCATTTCGGTTTCAAGGACGGGACGTCCAATCCGGTGCTCAACAAACGCGATGCCGGCCTGCGCTATTCCAATCAGGTACATCTCGGCGAGATCCTGTGCGGCTATCCGAACGTGGCCGACAAGACCGCCCCTTACGGCGACGCCAGCAATCGCGCTCACGCCATGCTTCGCGACGGCAGTTTTCTGGCGCTGCGCAAACTGCGGCAGGATATCGAGGAGCTGGAGGAGGTCCTGCTTCGCAGCACGCGGCAGGCGACCGACGCGGCGGCCGCCGGCGACCCCACCCCAGTCCTGACGCGCGAGACGCTTCTGGCCAAGATGATGGGGCGCTGGCCCACCGGCCACCCGAAGGCGGGCGAGCCGCTCACCCCTACTCCACCAGCCGGCCCGGGGTTCAATGACTTCAACTATGATTACGACACGAAGGCCCAGTCCTGCCCGTTCCACGCGCACATCAGGCGCGCAAATCCACGGGTGCGATTGACTCTGGCCGACGGCGGCGCCCGGCCGCCGCGTATCGTCCGACGCGGCATGTCCTACGGTCCGCCCGTCAAGCGTGGCGACGCGCAGGCTGCCAAGGATGCCCTGCAACAGGAGCGCGGTCTCGTCTTCATGGCCTACAACGCCAGCCTCGGCGAGCAGTTCGAGGTGGTGCAGAGCTGGCTCGCCGGCGGCAACAGCTCGGGCAGTTCCTCCGGGGAGAGCGATCCGTTCCTCGGTCTCGCCGAAGCTGGTCGTCTCCGGCATTTCCGTTTCGAGCACGAAGGCCAGACCGTTCGCATGTCGCTCGACGGTTCGGACCGGCTCCACGACGAACCCCGCCCCTTCGTTCGTCTCGAATGGGGCGCGTATTTCTTCGCGCCATCGAAGAAGGCGTTGGCGAGCTTGCAACAATGGGCCGCAAGCCTCGGCCGCAAGCCGCTGGTGCCGTGGAGCGTGGACGATGGTGAAAAAGAAATCGCACGGCTGCGCGAGATCGAGCGCGTCGAGGGCGAAGCCGCTGCGATGGCAGGCTGGAAGACGGCGATCGAGGACCCGGATTCAGCTGCGAATTTCATCAATGCGTCGGTATGGGCTGCGATCCGCGAGCGCCACGGCGGCGTGCTGCGCACACCCTTCGGGGTGCTGGTGGCCGACCGGGACATGGTCACACAGGTGCTGACCGATCCGTACCGCCATTTGACGATCACCGGCTATCTCCCCCGCATGCAAGTGTCGTTCGGCATTCTCTATCTCGGCCGCGACGCCGGACAGGAAGACCAGGCCTACGAGCAGGAGTCCGCTGTCTGCAATGACGCCATCATGGCTCTCGACCAGCCAGCCGCATTCGCGCTTGCACGTGCGACCACCCAGAAAGTCCTGCAAACTCTGGTAGACCTATCGATCGGCTTTGCCCAGGCCGACGGCGAAGCGAGCTGGGAGCTGACGGTCGATGTGCGCGAGCTGCTGGAGCCGCTGCTGGCCGTGTTCTGTGAAGAGTGGTTCGGGCTGACCCAGGACGGAGGTTTCTTCCGCCGCGCCGGCTATCGCTGGGACTGGACGCCTGGCCAGCCACCCAACTATCCCGGCCATTTCCTGTCACCCTCGCGTTACATCTTCCAACCGCATCCCAATCAGCAGGTGGAGGCGATTGGTGCTGCGCACGGCTCGGCGGCACGGACCGCCATGATCGGCTTCCTCAACCGCTTCAACGCTACGATCAAGGCGCCCGTGACACGGGCCGTGCTCGATTCCCAACGGGCTCAGGGCGACATCCCGTTTGTGGCGCGCACCATTACCGGCTCCATGATGGGCTTCATTCCAACCGTCGAAGGCAATTTGCGCAGGATCTTGAATGAATGGCTGCGCGAAGGGACCTTGTGGTCGTTGCGCGCGCGCTATGCCGGCACGGCCGCAACGGATTACACCGATGCCCTCAACCGGTTGGGAGACGACTTCATTCCCGCGATGCAGCTGCGTGCGGTGCCCGAATTGATATGGCGGACGGCTGTCGCGTCATTCGCGTTGGGGACGGGCGAGCACACGGTCGATGTCAAGCCGGGCGACATCGTCGTCGCCGGCGCGGTCTCCGCGACACAGCAGAACCTCGTCGACGGCCGTAAGGACTACTATCACGCCTTCGGCGGCAACCGGAGGGTCGCGGGCCATCCCACGCATGCGTGTCCCGGCGCGCATCCGGCGCTGGCCGTGATGTTGGGTTTCTTCAGCGGCCTGGTGGAGTCGACGCTGCCGTTGCGCGCGGGCCCCGCGCCGCTGACGTTGAGTTTGGACGGAAGGCTGCCGGAAAACCCCGGCTCTCCCCTCACCCTTGCCCTGGAGACCAGAATGCTAACCGCCAACGATTTTCGTGCATTCGAATTGCGTTCGCCGTCTGTTGCCGCGCTCCACGATCCCCATGAATTTCAGATCCAGGAGGCCAAGAAGCTCCAGAAAGTGGCCACGGCCCAACTCGTGACACTCGGTGACTCCTGGCTGTTCAAATTCCCATTCGGCCTCCGGCCAAGCCTCGTCTCTTCGCTCGAGAAGCTCGGCTATGTTGCGGCTGACAGCCAGCGCTTCGGCACGTATGGCCGGCGGCTGGAGGAGATGGCCGGCGCCAATAGTCTGGATGAGATAAGGAACTGCTTCCAGAACCCCGATCCCTCCGTACCGGCACCGCAGGCCATGCTGATCGGTGGCGGCGGAAATGACGTGGTCTCCGGCTACACCTCGCCGGCGAGCACGCCGCTGTACAAGATGCTGCTCCAGGCGCCGCCCGCCGGCACCGATCCGCTGATCGAGAGTGAGGTTCACGCGTTCATCGACGTCAAGATCGCGAACTTCTACCGGACGATCCTCGATTGTGTCGTCCACGAGCTGAAGGATCTGACCAACATTCCGATCCTGATCCATGACTACGATCATTCGATTCCTGACGGCCGCAAGGATCCGGTGGCAGGGCCCTGGCTGTTCCCGATCTTCCAGGCGCGCGGGATCACCGATCTGGCGGTGTCGCGAGACGTGACGCGACGTCTGATCGACAGGGTCGGCGCGATGGTGGCAACGGTCGCGGCCAGCTATCCCGGCCGCGTATTCCCCGTCAAAACCGCGGGCACGCTGGAAGCGGACCCTCGTTTTCCAGGAAATTACAAGCTGCTATGGGCCAACGAATTCCATCCGACCGAGGACGGCTTCGACCTGCTCGCCAAGGTGGTCGCCGACAAGCTCAAGAACGATTTCAATATCGGTTGAAGAGAGCCGCCAGCTTACAGGAGACGGCTTGTCTGTTCCGCATGCCAGTGCATGCCGAGCGCGTTGAGCCTTTCGGCAGCCTCGGTTGCGGTTTGACGGGCCGCTTCGCCCTGCCCTTGCTGCGCGAGAAGCTCGGCGCGCGCGGCCAGATTCAGAGCAGCATCGCGCAGCGAGCCGCGCCAGCCGGCGGAGCTCTCGGCCCGCAGCAACCAGCGCCGGCTTCGTCCAAAATCGCCCCGACGGGCCGCGAGCCTCGCGAGCGCGCGGCACGCCATTGCCTCGCCCAGCCGCTCACCCTCGCGCGCGCGGCCCAGCACATGGGCTGCATACCGCCGTGCCGTATCGACATCGCCTTCGGCCGCCGCCGCCTCGACCAGCCAGCTATATTGAACCGACGTGTAGAAGTGAAAGTTGCGCCGCTCCATCCATTGCGCGGCGTTTCGTAGCTGCTGCAAACCATCGGCGTCGCCGGTCGTGGACCAGCGGGCAAATCCGGACGCAGCGCGGCACGCTGCCAGCATCAGCAGGCTGCGCATGTTTTCGGCGGCGCGGGCGCCCTCCACGGCCAATTGCTCAGCCTCCTGCCAACGGCCTTGCCAGACCAGCGCGACCGAGATCCAATTGCGCACCGAGCTGACGACCGGATGGGTCGAACCTTCGACCAGGCTCATCGCTTCGTTGAAGCACTCGTGAGCGCCATCGAAATCGCCACGATCGGCCAGGATGCTGCCCGTGCAGGACAGCGAATAGGCCGAGCCGACGGCGATCGCGCCATGTCGGCGGCTGCGCGCAGTCGAGATGGCGGCGTCGATCAAGGCGGTGGCCTCGTCGTATTGGCAGCTCGCGGCGAGAATCTGGCCCAGCACGGCTTTTATCCGGGCGATCAGGCGCGGCTCGCCGTGCTTGTGCGCCCATTCCAGCGCCGTTCTCGTGTGCGTCACCCCTTCGCGAAAGCGGCCGAAGCCGTAGCACATGTAGCCGAGCCACTCATAGGCACCGGCCGTTGCGCCGGTGTCGCCGAGCGAGGACGCGATCGCGACCGCCCGTTCGAACACGCTGGTGTCCTCGGTCAACGACAGGGGATCGAAGATGTTGGCCATGCCGAGTTTGTTCGCCAGCAAGCACCAGCGCAGGGACTGCTCGCGCGAGCGTTCCGGCACGCGATCCAGCGCATCCATGGCGGCCTTATATTGGGACCCGGCAAGGTCCAGCGCGAAGGCGGCCATGGCCTTGTCGCCAGCGCGTTCGGCATAATGAGCCGCGTTTTCCCAATGGCCTGCGCCGCGCGAATGGTAGGCCAGGGCTTCCAGCGTATCTTCGCGATCGGCCTGCTCGGACCGCGCCAGCAAACTGGCTTCGATGCGCTTGTGCAAGGCCTGACGCTCGTGCAGGGTGATGCTGTCGTAGACAGCATCCCGCGTGATGCCGTGCTTGAAGCGAAGCACATCGCCGGCTGGATCGGCGAAGAGAAAATCCGCGTCGGCCAACGCCCGCAAGGTCTCCGCGTCGGGCTCGCTGCCGCAGGCCGCCATGAGTAGGCTTTTCGGCACCGTGTTTCCGATCACCGCGGCGGCGCGGACGACCTTCACCTGACCGGGCGGCAGGCGCGACAGGCGCGAAGCGACCAGCGTGGCGATCCATCCGCCTTGCTGGCTGCGCATCTCGAACGATGCACTGTCGTTGGCTGCGATCGAATGGCACAGCTCTTCGATGAACAATGGCACCCCGCCGGCATAGGCGTGAACACGGGCCACCAGGAAAGGATCGGCCTGTGGCACCCAGCGTCGTACGGCGATGTCGGTTTCCTGTCCCTCGAACGGCTCCAGCCGCATATGCGGCGCGCCGGAAATCCACTCGGTTCCGTCGTCGCGCGGCCGGCTGGCGAGGATGAAGCGCGGTCCGTTAGGCAATTGCAGGAGCTTTTCCAGCAACTGCCGGCTCGCGTCGTCGGACCATTGCCAATCGTCGATCACCATCATCAACGCGCCCTGCGCGGACAGGACGGTAAAGAAGCCGAGCAGGTCACCGACGACGCCATCGACGGTCATGCGACCGCCGCGCGCATCGGCACCCGTTGAGGCGAGTGCGATGATCGTTTCCGCGCGTGAACCGAGTTGGGCGAACCATGGCTGCAGGGCGTCGCGCGCCGTCTCGTCGGCCTCGGCGATGGATGCGTTCGGTCCTATTCCCAAAGATGTGCGCAGCATCTGCAGAAACGGTTGCAGCACCTCCGCACCGACATAGCTCTCGCAACTGCCCCGCAGCAGCTTGAACTGATCGGTATCGCAGTCTCGCAGCACCTCTTCCAGCAGCCGCGTTTTGCCAAGTCCAGGACCGCCGACGATGACCGCACAACGTCGCGAGACCGGCTGTGGTTCGCTGAGAAAGCCGGTCAAGAAGTCGAATGCTTCATTGCGCCCGGTGAAGGGCGTCAAGCCGCGCCTGGACGTTGCGTCAAACCGCCGGGTCACCGTGCTTCGTCGCAGCACCGCGCGCGCCTGCGGCATGTCCGGTCCCGCATCTGTCACCTGAACCGGGGCGCCGAGCTCGAAGAAATTCGCATGCGGACCGAGGGCATCAACGCTGGCGAGGATCTGGCCCGGGGCAGCCCGACGCGACAGATGCGCAGCCGTGTTCACGACATCGCCGACCAGGTCATATCGGCCGGACTCGATATCCCCCTCAGTCAGGAGCAAGGTGCCGGCGTGGATGCCCGAATGCATGCGGAGCGGCAGCAGAGCTGGGGACACGCTGTCGTGGCGCAACAACCCGACCCACCTGTGAATGTCGATGGCGGCTTCGGCGGCACGACGACCGTCATCCTCGCCGGACCGCGGATAGCCGAACACGGCGAGAACGCCATCTCCCTGCGTCCGGATGACGCGCCCACCATGCTTGGACACCGCGCGATGCCAGATGTCCCTGAGCTGCCCCAGCAGTTCGGAGAGATGTTCGGATTCGATTTCCCGGCCCAGCACGGTGGACCCGACGAGGTCAGAGAAAAGCACCGTCAATCGATGACGTTCGCCTTTCAGGTCGCGGGACTGCGTGTTCATCGGCGCTGTCGAGGCCAGCTCGTTCCCAAACAGCAAGCACGGCCCAAGCTGGCGCCAGACCGGATGCCGCAAGATATATCATACACGCCCGCAAGTTGCCGGCTAGCGTCCGCAGGTGCAAAGGTAAATCTCGCGCAGCGGCATTTGCGAATGACAGATTCGCGGCCGCGGCCGCCTGAAAACCAGCTCTAATCACCTGATGCACGCCCCTCGGGCGGATCACCCAAATAATTGGCTGATGCAGGAAGGCAGGACGGCCGGCACCTCCCCTCCCAAAAGGCCCGGTGACATTCGGTCGCGACAGAACCGGGACCCGCTCCGGCCGAAATCCGCGATACCGGCGTCGGGCGTCAGCACGATACCATCGCGAACCGGACGATCCGTTGCGCGATCGCCCGGCTTCCTACTGTGCGGCCACAAAGAGCCTCCTGACCGCGTCGACCGGCGCAGCGAAGGCAAACCCGCTCCGTCGCGCCAGGACGACCCCGATCAGCTTCCCCTGCAGATTGACCAGCGCGCCGCCCGAACTCCCTTGGGCGACGCGAACATCCGATTGGATCAGATCGCCGTTGGCGATGCCGGGGCACGAACGATGGAGGGCTGACACGATGCCAACTGTCACGCTCTGTCCCCAATCCCCTGGATTTCCGATCGCCAGGACCGGCGCTCCCACCTCGAGCGCGCTAGCGTAATCGAGAGTTATCGCGCGCAGATTGTCGGGGGCGACGCGGAGCAGCGCAACGTCGTCTCGATCGGATCGTACGAGCACAAGGGCATCCAACGCCCGGCCATCCTGGAGCTGTGCCTTTACGACCGAGGCGCTGGCGACCAGGTGATTTGCGGTCACGATGAAGCCCGCCAGGGCGTCCACGACGACACCCGCTCCCTGCCATTCTCGTGGTGTGGGAGGATCGGGGAATCCGGCTTCCGGATCGAAGATTCGAGGCTCCGAGGGCAGGCCCCAAGCCCGGATTCCCACCACGGCCGGCGAGATGCGTTTGACCAGAGGCGCAAGGTTCATGGTCGAGAACGTCTCTGCCTGCTCCCTGTCAAATTCATTGGCTCGGCAAACGCCCGATCCAAGCACAAGCGCCAGGCTCAATGCCGACACGATCGTGGATTTGAGGAAGCGGGAGAAGGTACAAAGCGGCATGAGGGACGCCTCCGGCGATCCGAGTGACGCCACTCAAGAAGCCTAACAACAGCGGTTCGGCGCGATTTGAGAATTCTCAATGTTCGCCCGGCTTCGGAACCTCCTCGTGAACGTCGGACCGCCGCGCCCTCTTCCATGCGTCCTTACGGATATGTCCTTAGGTGAAAGGCCCGAATTTCGGCCCTCCGACCGCTGCGTTAAAGATCCATTGCCAGCGTGAATTCGGCTCGTTGACGATGGAGCCTGCCGTGAATCACTCGATCTACACCATCGATAAGACAACCCATCTGAAGGTGGTCGTCTTGGTGCTCGTCGGCAGCATCGCCATGATGGCGATCACGCTGACTGCCCATTTGGCTCATCCTGAAGTCAATGCGCGGGCGACGGCGACCCGGACCGTCTACAAGCCTGATCCCGGTCATACCCTGACCGAACTGACCCGACACGAGAAGCATCCAATCTAGATCATTTGACGGAGAGCAACGAATGACCAACGATGCGATCAAGGCGCTGATGGTACTTGCGCTCTACGGGATCCTTGAGATCGCGCTGTTTTCCCCGGCAATCGGCAAATTCGCCAAGCGTATCGTGCCGTCTGGCAACCGTCGCGCCCGCGACAGGTAAATTCAGGAGGACGCACCCCGCGATTGCGGTGTGCGCTTTGACTACAATGGCTCGTCGTCCAGCGTGGACGGCTCCATCTGCAACGATACGAAATCGCCGCCGCCGTAATCATCCTCGGGATCCGGTCGATCGGGCTGGAGATAAAGCCGGTCCTCCACCGCTCGAACGCCTGCAACGTTCTCGCAGGCCACAATGACCGCCTGATGCGCGTTTTCACCCCTGACGACGCCACGTAACGTGACTGTTCCGCCCTTCACGCTGACGTTCAGGCAGGTCGGCTGCCACGGCATCCGGGTCAGTGCAGCAAGGACGGAGCGACGAATCTGGCTGTCATCGCTGGAGTAGCCGGAAGCACTGGTCAGGGGGCCGGCAACTGCGGACAGGAAGTCGGATCGGGTGATGATCCCGACGACGCGCTCGCCGCGCATGACAGGCACATGATTCAGATGCCGCCGCTCCATCAAGTCGGCAACCTCCACAAGCGGCGCCTGCTCGGTGGTGGACACCGGCTGGCGGGTCATCACCTGCTCGACTGTGCGTCCGTGTTCCTTCACGAACTCGGCTGCAATCCGATCGGCTCCGCGCAACATCGTGAGCAAACGGTTGCGTTCATGCTCGGTGCCGATTTCAGTCCGCCGAAGGAAATCGCTTTCGCACAGGATGCCGACGAGTGTCCCGGTTGAGTCCACCACGGGCAGGCCGCTAATATGATGCGCAAGCATCACCTTGATGGCGTCGGCGACCGGCGCCTCCGGCCGTATCGTCACAACGCATCTGGACATGATCTGGTGGGCGCGCATGTCTTCCTCCGAGAGAGACACAACAGGTATTTGCCGTGGCGAACAACGTCTTGATCAGGATCAACGCCAGTACGGTCTGCAATGCCATCCTCAAATGCGACATCGGAACATTTCGAACATGCGCCTACGAACGGTTCTGTTGAGTGCGATCATCGTCGTGCTGTCCGCCTTCGGCGCGGCGGCGCCGGCCGAATTGTCTGCGACACTGGCCGACCTCATGACCAGACTTCAGCTCCAGCACGCAAAGCTTTGGTTTGCGGGCAAGCTGAGCAATTGGAGCCTGGCGAATTACGAGATTCAACAGATCGACGCCAATCTTGAAGCGACCAGCAGATTGCTCGCGAACCCGTCACAAGCCGATCGCGCCAAGGAGCAGGTCCGGGCCGTACGCCAGGCGCTCCAGTCGAAGGACGTCCCCGCGTTCATGACATCGTATGCCAGCCTGACGAACGAATGCAACGGTTGCCACCGGAGCAGCGGATATGCCTGGATCGCCATGCAGATCCCGCTCACCCTGCCCGTTCCCAATCAGTTGTTTGTCGACCAGGTGTCCGAGGGGCGCGCGATCGCCAACGCCACTTGCGGGACGTGCCACGTCGTCGCTGACGCTGCCAAGGAAACACCAGCGTTCCGCCCGTCCCCACCAGCTTTCCCGGAGATCGTCAGCCGATCATCCTTCTCCGCGGACGGCCTCCGGCATTTCCTGACGTCAGGCCATCGGCGACTGGGACCCGACCAGGCCATGCCGAATCCGAGGCTCAACGAGTCCCAGATCGAAGCCGTCGTGGCCTATCTGGAGACATTGCGGGTCGACCAGCGGCGCTGAGACGCGCCCCCCGCGGCACCACTCTCGCACGTCGCTGCGATCTTCGGTCGATGCACGCTATCGCAACGGCAGCAGATCCAGTTGGCCCTGCGCCTTCTTGACCGCCGCTGCGAACCAGCTCTGGCTGGGCGCCTCCTTGGCGAAACACTTGGTATAGGCCGCCATCGCCTGGTCTTCCTTGGCCATGGCATCCTCCGGCACTTTCTTCGCCATCATCTGCTTCCAGACCTTTTCGCAGGCGGGGATTTCAGCTGTCTTGATGGCCTCGGTCGCAGCAAGGAAGTAGACCTTCTCGCCCTGGATGGCCACCACGTCGATCTCGTGCGGCGGTCCCTTCAAATCGCCATTGCCGCGCACGCCGAGCACCGCGACGGCGGCGCTCACGGATGCCGGCTTGGTGATGGGCAGCTCGGCATATTTGGCAAAGGCCGCGTCCTGGATGGCGGCATAGTAGAAGGTATCGGACTTGAACGCCGCGTCGGTCTCCTGCGGCATGGGATCCCTGCGGTGCTCGGCAAGCCAGTGCTTGAGCAGCGTCGTTGTCGTCACCACGGCCTGCTGCTTGTCGCCCTCTGTGGCGAAGGCGAGCCCGTCGAGGTGACCAAAGCCGATGTCGCCCTTGAACAGCGTATCGACGTTCGACTTGCCCTCGGCCGGGAGTCCCTTGATCACAACTGGTCCCACCAGGCCACGCAGCACGCCGGTCAGCTCGTTGAGCGCGGCATCGTGTTGCTTGCTGGTTTCGTCGCTCTCCTTGGCCTTCGAAAACCTAGTAATGTAGCGGTCTCGCAGATCGAGATAGTGCTGTTCGGAAGAGGCTGCGTGTGCAGGCGTGGCGAAGGCAAGCAGGCCGAGCAGAACGATCGATCTCATTGCGATGTCCGAAGGGTTTTGGGGCAGTCTCCAATCTTGGTGACGCGACCGGCCCGGAAGGTTCATCCCGGGCGGCGCGCCGTGCTCCGCCGGAGAACCAATCCTTCACCATGGCGTGCGGGTTCGATTGAGCGCCGGGAGACCGAGAGGTAAAATCCGCCGCAATGTTTCGCGGGGCCTCCATGAGCGACTTGATGAGCGACTTGCGCGCTGCGACCAGGCAATCCACGGCGAGAACAGGGATCATCGAGTTCGAGGGTGCCAGGGGAACCGTGAGCATCCCCTGCACCATCGCCGATGTCTCCGGCACCGGCGCACGCTTGAAGCTCGACTGGTCGTTGGCGTTTCCGAAAGAGGCCTCGCTGATCTTCGCCGACGGCTTGCGCAAGGCCTGCCGGGTGGCCTGGCAGAAGCGGCGGCTGCTCGGCGTCGCGTTCGCCGATGGCGTCGCGAGCGCGGACGAGCAGGCCCTGATGATGACCGAGGAAGAACAGGCCCTGCATCGGCGGCACATCGGTGCCCAAGTGAAGGGCGCGCGCGAGGCGCGTGGCTACACCGAGGCCCAGATTGCGAACCTCGTCGGCGTCTCGCCCGACTTTGTCGCTCGTGCCGAGCGTGGTGAGATCAGCATCCCGCTGCACCAGCTCACCCATATGGCCGATCTGTTTCTGGTCGATCTCGACTCGCTCGTTGCCGGTCCGGCGTCGATCGCGGGGCCGCACGGGCAAGAGCCTGCCGGGGCCCCGCTCCGCTAGCCCTTGTGGCAGCACGATTCGCTGGCGGCGTCCTGTTCGCCTGCGAGCACGCTGCGGCTGTTGCGATCCGGCGGGATGTCGAAGGCCGCATTGGCCGCGAAGAAGCCGGTCGGCTTCAGCGTGAAGCCGGCATATTCGACCGGCATGATCGGAAAATCCTCGGGCTTGCAGATGTGGGTGTGGCCGAACGAGTGCCACAGCACGATGTCGGCGTTCTCGATATTGCGGTTCTGCGCGGCGTAGCGCGGCAGGCCGTCGCCGCCGGCGTGGTTGTTGGGATAATCGCCGCTGGCGTATTTCTCGTCCTTGTCGAAGGCGGTGACCCAGACGTGCTTGGTCGCAAACCCACCGCGCCTGCGCACATAGCTGCCCTCCTGCGCCAGCATCAGCGGGCTCGGATTGACCATCAGCTTGTAGGCCGGCGCATTGCCGACCGAATTGGTCTCATTGGGATTGCTGATCTTCCAGAACCGGCCGGTCTCGCCATTGGCAACGGAAGCGGCGTCGCGCTCGCGCGACAGCACGCGCGTGGTGGTGTCGAACGCGTTGCCGTGTGGATTGTCCGCGCCCCAGGGCCGCGGCACGAACTCGTGCTCACTGACGGTGTTGCCGCCGCCATCGAGATCCATGTGCATGCGCACGTTGAAGAAGTGCTGGTGCGTCGGGCCGCCGAGGACGTCGTCGACCATGCCACCCCATTTGTACTTTTCGCCCGGCTGCACGGCCGCGGTCTGGATGATGCCGGTGAGTTTTGTCTCGAGCTGGATGGTGCCGTCCTGGTAGAGGTACCAGTAGAAGCCATAATCGTAATTGCCGACGGTGGCAAAGAACGAGATCACGAGCCGCCGGGAGCGGCGCACCTCGAACAGGCCGTTGCGGAATTCGTAGTGTTTCCAGGCAATTCCGTAGTCTTCTTCATGCATGCAGATGGCGTTCTGCATGACGAAGGGTTTTCCATTATTGTCGGCGGCCGGCACGTCGAAATACCTGATATGGCCGAGGCAATCGCAGCCGAGCTCCAGCGCGTTGGCGAGCATGCCGAGGCCGTATTCGCCGGCGTCGAACGCCGACTTCCAGAAATGGTTCGCGGTCGGATCGGCGTAAGGCACCACCATCTCGGTGACGCTGGCGCGATGGATCAGCGAGCGCTTGCGCGCGCCGTCCTGGTACGCGAGCTGATGCAGCACCAATCCCTCGCGCGGCGTGAAGCCGACCCGAAAACTCCATTTTTGCCAGTCGACCTTCCAGCCGTCGACCGCAAAGCTCGGCCCTTCCGGCTGCTCGATATGCAGCGGCTTGATGTCGGTGCGCGGGTTCGCAACTTCATGCGCGCCATAGTTCCGCTTCTTGCGCGGGATCGGCACGATCGGGTCTGCGTCCGTGAGGTCGATGACCTTGCCGCCGATCAGGTCGACGACCGCGACCACGCCCTCGATCGGATGGGCGTAGCCGTTGTCCTGCGGATGCTCGCGGAAGAAACTGACGGCACGAACGATGCGCGCGCCGCGCTCATATTCGAAATCGAAGAAGCCCGAGGAGAACGGGTCAACCTGGACCAGTTCGATGTCCTTGTTGGTGAGCCCGCGCCGATGCATCGCCGCGCGCCAGCCCGGATCGGCCTTGACCACGGCCTCGCACTTGAAGAATTCCTCGAGCATCACCGATGGCTGCCCATAGGGCGCCTCGCGGTTCGGAATCACATTTCGCGCGACGATCTCGTTGCGGCCGAGATCGACGATGTGCTCGATCGCCTCGCCCGTCACAACGTCGAGGGTCAGCGCGAAGGCACAGCGTGGCGTCCCGCCCGCGGCCAATTCCTGCTTGGTCGGCTCTTCCAGCCGCACGGTCGGGAAGCGGCAGTTCTCCGGCGAAGCGGCTGCCGCACGCACCAGCGTGCAGGCGGCCGTGATCTCCTCCGTTGTCAACGGATCCAGCGGATGCGGCGTCGCGATCTGCGTTGATGAATTGGCTTTGACTGTATCGAGCATGGTGATGTCCGGAGGTCAGCGCGGAGCCAGATGTGTGACGATCGCCCGGAAGGCAGCGAACCAGCGTTGATCGACCGGCACATCCATCGCCTTGGGCTGCGTCGCGAGCTTGACGATGACGGTGTCCGCGTCGATATCCACATAGAGATGCTGGCCGTGGATTCCGATCGCGGTCAGCGCATTGCGCGCCGGATCGATCGTGAACCATTTGCTGCGATAGCGCGCACCCGGGAAGAACTCCGCGAGGTCGCCGTCGGCCCAGGCCTTGGGGTCGCCGTTCTCCCTGATATCGTCGATCCACCAGCCGGGCACCACCTGCCGCCCCTCGACCACGCCGCGATTGCGCATCATCTCGCCGAAGCGCAGCAGGTCGCGCGCGGTGACCGAGATGCCGCCGGCGATGCGGCCCATGCCATGGCCGTCGAGCGTGAGCGAGCCGTCCTCCTCCGCGCCCAGGGGCTGCCAGAGATATTCCGACAGAATGCGCGGATAGGGCATGCCGCAGGCGCGCTCATAGACCCAGCCGAGCACCTCGGTGTTGGTCGAGACGTAGTGAAACACCTTGCCGTGCGGTTTGCCGGTGCCACGGAGCGTCATCAGATAGGCACGCTGATGGCTGGGCTCGATGCCAGCCGGCGGCAGGTCCCAGCCTGAGGAGAAGCGATAGCGGGCGACATCGCCTGCTGGGTCCTCGTAGTCTTCCTCGAACTGGATGGCGACGGCCATGTCGAGCAGGTTGCGGACCGTGCAGGTGCCGTAGACAGAGCTCTCCAGCTCCGGCACATAGCGCACCACCCTCGCCTCGGGATCGACCAGACCGCGTGCGGCCAGGACACCGCCGACCGTGCCTGATATCGCCTTGCTGATCGAGCAGATCAGATGCGGCGTGGTCACGCTCATGCCGTCACCGTACCATTCGTGGACCAGCGTGCCCCGATGCATGACCAACAGCGCATCGGCAAAAGTCTCGCGGAGCGTCGCCTCGATCGTGGTCGCCTGACCGTCAGGCGCGGTGAAGCCGAGCTTTGCCAGCTCGCGCGGGGCGCTTGCGATCGACGTCGGCTGCGCGGAGCGACGGATCTCGGCGGTCGGCAGCACTTCGCGGGTGTGGGTGAAGCCCCAGCGGATAGCAGGAAAACTGCGCCAGTTGGCGCGAGTCACCTGGGCCTCCGGCGCCGGCGGGCTGCCGCGCATGATTTCGGTCGGTCGCATCTCGATTCCTCCGCAAGCCATCCCGGCTCCGGTGCCGCGAGTGGTCATGGGGAAGACTGCACAGCGTCACGGCCAGGCGTTATCGAGATCCGGCAATATTTCGCTGGACAGGGCCTGTGGCCGTGCCAGTCTGGCGTCGTCCTTGCTAGCTGCTTGGCGACTGAATTCCGACGTGCTGTCATGGCCTTAAGCGAAACTCTTCCGATTCAGGACTCGGCTGCCAACCTGTTTCAGGCGAGCAGCACGGACGTGGACGAGCATTGCGCCGCGCTCGGCCACTGGCGGCTCAGCTACGACCAGATCAGCGCGGGCGCATTCCGCGGCAGCTTCACCCAGCTTTCCCTGCCCCGCATTGACGTGTTCTGCGAGATCACCAGCCAGCAGGTCCGCCAATACGGCCAGTTAGGCGCCGACAGCTTTGGCATCGGCCTGCCCTGGCACGGCGACGGCGAGATTAATTGCAACGGCGCCAGTGTTGCGGGCACGCACGTGATCACCTGCATCGACGCCGAGGTCGACATGTGCACGCCGAAAGCGTTCGAGTTTCGTGGCGTCGTCACCAGCGCGGCGCTGATCGAGGAACTGGCTGCTCGCCTCAACATCGAGCTGCCGCGTACGGTCTGGCACCAGCTGCGGGCGATGGAGATGGCGGAGGCGCCGGTCGCTCGGTTGCGCGCGCACCTCGCCGCGATCCAGGAGACGATCACGACCGCGCCGGAACGGTTCGACGATGCAGCCACCCGCCAAGCCTTGGAGGATGCCCTCCTCGTCGAGATCATGGACATGCTGCCGACGGCGCGTTCCGACGATCCTGGCCGTAGTGCCGTGGCGCGCAAGCGCGCCGTCGATCGCGCCCGCGCGCTGATGCATGGCAGCGGCGACCGCTCGCTCTCATTGCTCGAGATCTGCAAGGCGGTCGGCGCCAGCCCGCGCAAGCTCGGCTATTGCTTCCAGGAGGTCTTGGGGACGAGCCCGATGCACTATTGGCGTGCGATGCGGCTGAACCGCGTGCGGCGTGACCTCAAGCGCGGCGACGGAACCTCAGTCTACGACGTCGCCGTGCAGCACGGCTTCTGGCACTTCAGCCAGTTCTCGCTCGACTACAAGCGCCACTTCTCTGAGTTGCCCTCGGAGACGCTGCGGCGCGCAAAGCTGTCGGCCTGAGTTACCTCAGCGGTGCCGCAGCCGGCGGTTGACCCGCCGCGCAAGATAGTCGCCGGCGCTCTGCACGAGCTGCACCAGCGCGATCAGCACGACCACAACGGCCAGCATCATCTCCGGCATGAAACGCTGGTAGCCGTAGCGGATGCTAAGATCGCCCAAGCCGCCGCCGCCGACCGCGCCGACCATGGCGGAGTAACCGAGCAGGCTGACCACTGCGAGCGTCAGCGCCAGCAGCAGGCCGGACAGCGCCTCGGGGATCAGTACCTTGAACACGATCTGGAGCGGTGAAGCCCCAAACGACGACGCAGTCTCGATCAAGCCGCCATCGACCTCACGGATCGCAGCCTCGACCAGGCGCGCGATGAAGGGCGTCGAGGCGATGGTCAGCGGCACGATCGCCGCCGTCGATCCGATCGACGTGCCCGCGACAAAACGCGTGAATGGGATGATGGCCACGACCAGGATGATGAAGGGCGTGGAGCGGGTCGCGTTGACGACCATGCCAAGTGCTGCGTTGACGGCGGGAGCCGCAAACAGCTCGCCCTTGCGGCTGGTGGCAAGGAACACGCCCAGCGGCAGGCCAAACACGGTGCCGAGCGCCGCCGCGATCCCAACCATGAACAGGGTTTCGAAGGTGGCCTGGATGATCAGGTTGATGAGTTCAGGCGACATAGCCGAGACGCTCCGCAGAGGCTTGATATTGAGAGAGCAAGGCCAGCGTGCGCGTCACCGCGCCCTCGCCGCCAGAATCACCAAGGGGAATTCCGAGCACCAGAGAGCCGGCATGCTGGCCGCCGATCTCATCGATGCGCGCCGATAGCAGCGAGACGTCGAGGCCGAGCTCGCGCGCGAGCCGCGCGACCAGCGTGTCGCCGGCCCCTGCCCCGCGCACCTGGACACGGATCACGGCATGGCTGCCCGGCTCCCGCACGATCCGGCTGACGAGTGAGACCGGCAGGCTGTCGCCGTCCGCCAGGAAGGACTGCGTGATCGGATGCTTGGGATGGGTGAAGATGTCGGCGACATGGCCGTTCTCGACGACGCGGCCGGCATCGAGCACGACAACTTCCTTGGCGAGCTGGCGCACCACGGACATCTCATGGGTGATCAGCACGATGGTTACGCCGAGCTCTCGGTTGATGTTCGCAAGCAGATCGAGGATCGCGCGCGTTGTCTGCGGATCGAGCGCCGAGGTCGCCTCGTCCGACAGCAGCACGTCCGGCCGCGTCGCGAGCGCGCGGGCAATACCGACGCGCTGCTTCTGGCCGCCTGACAGCTCTGACGGATAGCGGTCATGCTTGTCGGCGATGCCGACAAGGGCAAGTAATTCGGTCACGCGTGCCTTGATGTCGGCCTTGGACCAGCCGGCGATCTCCAGCGGCAACGCGATGTTGTCGGCCGCGGTGCGCGAGGACAGCAGATTGAAGTGCTGGAAGATCATGCCGATCGAGCGCTGTGCCAGCCGCAGCTCGCGGCCCGTGAGCGCGGAGATGTCTCTGTTGTCGACCACGACGCGGCCCGTGCTCGGCTTCTCCAGCCCGTTGATGAGCCGAACCAGGCTCGACTTGCCGGCGCCGGAGCGACCGATCACGCCGGTGATGGAGCCGCGTGCGATCGCAAACTCGATGCCTTGCAGCGCGCTGACGCCGGGCTTGCCGCGATAGGCCGGATAGATCTTCGAGATGTTCTCGAAGCGTACCATCGCGTCTGGCTGAGCCGCGGTGTCCTGGATTTCGACCGGCTCTCCGATCACGAGCGATGGGTGCGCATTCATGGAAGCGGCTTTCATGCAGGACATTTAGCCCGCCCGCCCGAAAGGCGCACGCGAGGCCAGGTCGCGATCCAGGCGACGATGGGTGGAACCAAGACAGGCGCCCGATGGCGACGCTGCATTGCAGCAGATCATCGCCTTTTCCAGTCTTTCTTGCAATTTCAGAGATTTGCGGGGGATTGGGCGAAGTTTTCCCAATCACTCGCCGGGGAAGAAAATTCTCCTGCCGAGGATATTTGTCTCCGAGGAAGCTCACCGGACCATGGACAGCCAGGGCAGGACGATGACCAATAGTCCGGCGAAATAGAGCACCCCGAAGATCAGGCCAAAGCCCCAGAACTGGCCCTTCCCGATATAGCCGCTGCCGTAATACATCGGCGCCGGCCCGGTGGCGTAAGGCGAGATCACGCCCATCAGGCCGAGCGAATACATGCAGAGCATGGCAAGCGTCGTTACCGGCAAATCGGCGATACCGGAGCCGACCGCGAGCACCACCGGCAGCACGGCCGCGGCATGCGAGGTGATGCTCGAGAAGAAATAGTGGATCCAGAAGAACAGCGCGACCAGCAGGATCATCGCGGTCGACGGCGAGAGCCCGGAGAGCGGCTTTGCGAATTCATTGGCGAACCATTTGATGAAGCCGATCTCGTTGAGGCCTGAGGCCAGCGTCAGCAGCGAGGTGAAATAGAAGAACACTTCCCAGGCGCTCTTCTCGCTGACGATGTCGGCAAATTCGATCACGCCCGTGACCAGCATCAGCGAGATCACGATGAACACGACGGTCGTGGCATTGACGAAGTTCGAGCCGAGCAAGGGGATGTGAATGTCCGGGCTCGAGCCCGCGATCCACAGGAACATCGCGAGCACGATCAGCACCAGCATGATCCACTCGTTGCGCGACATCGGGCCCATCTCGCTGAGCTCCTTCGCCGCCCAGTCGGAAATCTCGGGGCTGCGCTTCACCTCCGGACGGCAGATGACATAGCTGAGCAGCGGAACGAGCAGCATCAGCAGAATGCCGAGCGGCGCAAAGCCGACGAACCACTGGCCCCAACTCACCTCGACACCAACGGTCTTCTTGGCGATCGCGAGCGCCGCCGCGTTCGGTGCCAGCGCCGTGAAGAACAGCGAGCTCGTGATCGCGGTTGCCGCGAACGCGGTCCACATCACATAGGTGCCGATCTTGCCGGCGGTCGGCCCCGGCTCTGAGCCATAGATGCGTGGGATGTTGCTGATGATGGGATAGACGATGCCGCCGCTGCGCGCGGTGTTGGAGGGCGTTGCCGGCGCCAGCAGGAAGTCCGACATCGCCACCGCATAGCCGAGGCCGAGCGTGTTGATGCCAAGGCGTCGCACCAGCACCAGCGCGATGCGCCGGCCGAGCTGGCTCTTGCGATAGCCGATCGAGAACACGAAGGCGCCGACGATCAGCCACACCGTGCTCTCGGCGAAGCCCGCCAGCATCCAGCGCAGCGATTTATTGGGATCGGGATCGATATAGCCACTGATGCCTGCGACCGTAAGGCCAATCAGGCCGACCGCGCCGACCGGCATCGATTCCAGGACCAGCCCGGTGATGACGGCCGCGAACACGGCAAAATAGTGCCACTGATTGACGTTGAGACCTGCCGGCACCGGCCACAGATAGATCGCAAGCCAAACCACGAGCGGTGCGATCAACTTCCAGCGAAAGCCTTTCGCCTCAGGTGCCTGCGAACTGGCGGTCATACGCCCTCCCCGTGAATCAACTTCGGAATAGCCCGTTGGCCGGCCGTTTTGTCCCCGGGGCGGCGTATACGGAGTGTCCGTGCCGTGATCAATGGGCTGTGATCTACCGTCCCCGGAAGCGCGGCTTGCGACGGCCGAGGAATGCCTCGACACCCTCCTTGTGGTCCTCGCTGAGGCTGGCGAGCGCGAACTGGTCGACGTCCATGTGGCTGGCGAGATCGTCCAACGCATGCGCGAGACGGTTGACGGTCAGCTTGGTCATGGCAACAGACAGCGGCGGCTGCGCGGCCACCTTGCGAGCCAGTTCCATGGCGGCATCGAAGGCATAACCGGGATCGACCACCTGCTCGACCAAGCCCCATTGATAGGCCTCGTCAGCGGAGATGCGCTCATCGGCCAGGATCACCGCCTGCTTGGTGCGGGCCGGCCCGATCAGGTGCAGCATGCGCGGGATGCTCTGCCAGCTCATGTTCATGCCGAGCCCGATCTCGGGCACGCGCAGATGCGCATCGCTCCCCATCACGCGGAAGTCGAGCGCGACCGCGAGCGCCAGGCCGCCGCCAATGCAAAAGCCTTCGATCGCCGCGATCGTGATCTGCTCCATCTCCTGCCAGGCGCGTGTCAGGCGCGGCCCAAGCTTGAGATGTCGCCTGAGCGCGCCGAGGTCCATTTCCTTGCGCGATCGCCCTTCGTCATCCTTCAGATCGAAGCCGGCGCTGAACGCGCCCGAATTGCCTGTCAGCACCACGACCGACGTTGTCGGGTCATCCTCGAAGCTGCGCGCAGCCGCGGTGAGCTGGCGCAGCGCTTCCGGCGACAGGGCGTTGATCCCGTCATGGCGATCGAACCGCACCACGGCGATTCGTCCATCCGGCCCAAGGCTTTTCTCGATCTTGACGAACTCCTTCATGGGACGCCTCCGAAGCTGAATTTCGCCTGATCGTAGCGCACATCAGGCGTCACGAATATGGGACCTGATGCAGCGCAACGAATGCTCGACAGGACAGGATCATTGCGCTTAATCTTTCGCGCCATGAGCCACGATCACGACCATCATCATCACGACGACCATTCGGAATTGTCCGAGACCGAGCTGCGCGTGCGCGCGCTCGAGACTGTCCTGACCGAGAAGGGCTATGTCGAGCCGGCTGCGCTCGACGCCATCATCCAGGCCTACGAGACCAAGATCGGCCCGCATAATGGCGCGCGCGTCATCGCCAAGGCCTGGACCGATCCGGCGTTCAAGCAGGCGCTGCTGGAGGACGGCAGCCAGGCGATCGGCACGCTCGGCCATGTCAGCCGCGTCGGCGACCATCTCGTCGTGGTCGAGAATACGCCTGAGCGGCACAACATGGTCGTGTGCACGCTGTGCTCCTGCTACCCCTGGGAAATGCTGGGGTTGCCTCCGGTCTGGTACAAGGCCTCGCCCTACCGCTCGCGTGCCGTGAAGGATCCGCGCGGCGTGCTCGCCGATTTCGGTGTGAGCGTGCCCAAGGACATCGAGATCCGGGTGTGGGATTCCACCGCCGAGACGCGCTTCCTGGTGCTGCCGATGCGCCCCGCAGGAACGGAAGGCTGGAGCGAAGAGCAGCTTGCCGAGCTCGTGACGCGGGACTCCATGATCGGAACCGGTTTTCCCAGGACGCCGGGAGCTCCGTCGTGAACGGCGTGCACGACATGGGCGGCATGGACGGTTTTGGCAAGGTCGAGCCAGAGCCCAACGAGCCTGTCTTCCATGAAGAATGGGAGTCCCGGGTGCTGGCGATGGTGCGCGCGATGGGGGCGGCCGGCGCCTTCAACATCGATACCTCGCGCTTCTATCGCGAGACGATCCCGCCACATGTCTATCTCTCCAGCTCCTACTACAAGAAGTGGTTCCTCGGCCTCGAGGAGATGCTGATCGAGAAGGGCTACCTCACCCGGGAGGAAGTCGCCGCGGGCCATGCCAAGAAGCCCGGCAAGGCCCTCAAGCACGGCAAGTTCGATCTCGGTCAGGTCGAGCGCATCATGGTACGCGGCAAGTTCGCCCGCCCTGCTCCAGCGCCGGCAAAATTCAAGATCGGCGACCGCGTGCGTGCCAAGAACATTCATCCGACCACGCATACGCGGCTGCCGCGCTATGTCCGCGGCCATGTCGGCGTGGTCGAGCTCAATCACGGTTGCCACGTGTTTCCCGACACGGCGGCGATGGAGCGCGGCGAGAACCCGCAATGGCTCTACACCGTCGTGTTCGAAGGCCGGGATCTCTGGGGCGCGGATGGTGATCCGACCCTGAAGGTCTCGATCGACGCGTTCGAGCCATATCTGGATCCGGCGTGATGAGCAGCAGCGCTGCCGCCGCAGCGACGGCGGCGATTCCAAGCATTCCGCGTGACGACGACGGCCCGGTGTTTCGTGCTCCGTGGGAAGCGCAGGCCTTTGCGATGGCCTTGAGCCTGCACGATCGCGGCGTGTTCACGTGGCCCGAATGGGCCGCAGCCCTCGCTGACGAGATCAAGCGTGCGCAGGCCGCGGGCGATCCTGATACGGGCGAGACCTATTATCTGCACTGGCTCGCCACGCTGGAAGGCCTCGTCGCACGCAAGGGCGTCGCGTCGATGGACACGCTGCATCGCTATCGCGATGCGTGGGATCACGCCGCGGACCGCACGCCGCACGGCAAGCCGATCGAACTGCGGCCGGAGGATTTTGCGCGGTAGTTGCCTCACCCGTCATTGCGAGCGCAGCGAAGCAATCCAGAATCCCTCAAGAGCGGCAGTCTGGATTGCTTCGTCGCATCAGCGCAAAAATTGCTACGCAATTTTGTCGCGAGCTCCTCGCAATGATGGCGGAGCGAGACGCAGCTACTTGGCCGCCACAAACTCCCGCCACCCCTTCGCCCGCAGGCTGCATGCCGGGCACTCGCCGCAGCCATACCCCCAATCATGCTGCGCGCCGCGTTCGCCGAGATAGCAGGTGTGGGACTGCTCGCGGATCAGATCGACCAGCGGGTCGCCGCCAAGGTCATGGGCGAGCTTCCATGTCGCCGCCTTGTCGATCCACATCAGCGGCGTGTGCAGCTCGAAGGATCTTGCCATCCCGAGCGAGAGCGCTGATTGCATGGCGCGGATGGTCTCGTCGCGGCAATCGGGATAGCCGGAATAATCGGTCTCGCACATGCCGCCGACGATGTGGGTGATGCCGCGCCGATAGGCCAGCGCCGCAGCAAAGGTCAGGAACACGAGATTACGGCCGGGCACAAAAGTGTTCGGCAGGCCATCGGCGCCCATGGTGATCGCGACATCGCGCGTCAGCGCCGTCTCGGACACCGCGGCCAGCGTCGGGATCGACAGGGTGTGGCTCTCGCCGAGCTTTGCGGCCCAATCGGCCCGCAGGCCCTTGATGCCCTCGAACAGGCGGTCGCGGCAATCGAGCTCGACGGCATGGCGCTGGCCGTACTCGAACCCCAGCGTCTCCACGCGCGCGAAGCGGCTGAGCGCCCAGGCAAGGCAAGTGGTGGAATCCTGACCGCCGGAGAACAGCACCAGCGCGGTTTGTGATGAATATGCGTCGCTCATGGGCCGCGCTTTAGCACTGCGGAACGAATCAGCCAATCGGTGGAAATCGACCTGTTCCGCAGGCCGACGCTGGGAACGGCGGCCCGCTTTTGGCATAAGCTTTTTGGACCCAGGAGACTGCCCAGCAATGACCCCTTCCCGCGACATTTCCCGCCTGATCGAGATCATGGCGGCGCTGCGCACGCCGGTGACCGGCTGCCCCTGGGACCTCGAGCAGGATTTTTCGACCATCGCCCCCTACACGATCGAGGAAGCCTATGAGGTGGTCGACGCCATCGACCGAGGCGATCTCGACGATCTGCGCGAAGAGCTCGGCGACCTCCTGCTGCAGGTGGTGTTCCACGCCCAGATGGCCGAGGAGCAGAATGCGTTTTCCTTTGGAGACGTCGTCGAAGCCATCACGCGAAAAATGATCCGGCGCCATCCCCATGTCTTCGCCGACAAGGACGGCAACCTCGCCTCTTCCCACGTCAAGGAAGTCTGGGACCGCATCAAGGCCGAGGAGAAAGCCGAGCGCGCCGCGCGCCGGCCGCCGGAGGCAACGCCGCCGCACAAGTCGTTGCTGTCAGGCGTCAAGGCCGGCCAGCCCGCGCTGACGCGCGCGATGGAGCTGCAGCGCAAGGCCTCGACCGTCGGCTTCGACTGGAACGATCCGCGCGCCGTGCTGCAAAAAATCCGCGAGGAAGCCGACGAGATCGAGGCCGCGCTCGACCGCAACGACAAGCAGGAGATCGCGGAGGAGACGGGTGATCTGATGTTCGCCCTCGTCAACCTCGCCCGGCATGTCGACGCCGATCCGGAAGCCGCGCTGCGTGCGACGAATGCGAAATTCGAGCGGCGCTTTGCCTATATCGAGCGCGCACTGGAAGCGCAGGGCCGCACGCTGGAGCAGGCGTCGCTGGCGGAGATGGATGCGCTGTGGAACGCCGCGAAGACCGCCAGCTGATTCAAGGATACGCAGTGGACATCAGGCAGGACGATCCGAAAGCGCCACATGTCGCCGACTTGTTGGCACATCATCTCGAAGAGCTGCGTAGCGTCATGGGTAAGCACGCGCAGGCACTGGACGCGAGCGGTCTTTCTGCCCCGTCCGTGACGTTCTGGACGGCCTGGCAAGGCGACGCGCTGGCTGGCTTCGGGGCCTTGAAGCAGCTGGATGCCACACATGGCGAAGTGAAGTCGATGCGTGCCGCGCCCTCTGCGCGGCGGACCGGGGCCGGGCGCGCGATTCTGAACCACATCATCGCTGAAGGCCGCAAGCGCGGATATGCGCGTCTCAGCCTGGAGACCGGCACGGCGCCGCTGCACGCTCCGGCCGTCGCGCTCTACCGCAGCGTTGGCTTCGTCTCGTGTGCGCCGTTCGCCGACTATCTGGCGAGCCCGCACAACCAGTTCATGAGCCTCGATCTGTCGAACTGAATCCGTGGGTGCTAGCTCTGCTCGACTGCAATCAGCTCGCGGAGCCAATCCGCGAAGGAGTTGGCGACAAGTTGCAGGTGCTGATCCGGACCTGCCTCGTGATTCCAGAAAACAACGCGATGCTCGTCGTCAACAACGTCCCGGACATCAAGACAATGATGGTTTCCGAAGCCGTCATTGTAGAATGCTATGAGATATGGTGGCATCGGCGGGTACATTTCAGTCCGCTCGCTCAGCGTCATTTCCTTGAGCCGGCACCACAACTGAATCTTCGCGCCAAGACCGTAAATATCGTTCGCGCCAACGCGCAGCCAGCCATAGGCTTGCAGGTAGTCGGCAAAGCTTCCAACGAAATGAGCGCCTAGTTCGCGCTCGCAACTGGCGATCTCGTCGGCCGACGCTCCCGGACCGTGCTCAATCTCACCTGGGAAGTCTTGCAAGATTGTGCGGATCACTTCTGCGGACGTTGTGCTGCTTATCCGGGGCGCCCGCGGCTCATGCCACGTGATGCGGCACGGCGTCGAACCTGTTCACCACGATGTCCCGCTTGGTCTCGTCCACCCGCACGGTCATATCAAAACGGCCGTCGTGCAGCTCCTTGGCCAGGACCTCGGAATTGCGATGTAGCCAGCTGATGCCGGCGCCGTCAGAGGCGTCAATCGAGAGATCGAGCGTGGTGCGTTTGGCCGCAAGTCGTTCCTCGATCGCGGCGAGCAGCGCATCGATCCCCTCGCCTGACACGGCGGAGACCAGCATCGCGGGATGATCTTCCGGCCGGCGCGCTGCAATGTTCAACAGCGCTTCGCGCTTATCAGGCTCGTAGCGGTCGATCTTGTTCCAGACCTCGATGATGCGGCCGGAATCATCTGGATTGATGCCGAGCTGGCGCAGCACGGCATCGACGTCGCTCTGCTGGGCCTCCGCGTCTTCGTGCGAGATGTCGCGGACGTGCAGGATGACGTCGGCCTCCAGCACCTCCTCAAGCGTGGCGCGGAAGGCGGCAACGAGTTGGGTCGGCAGGTTGGAGATGAAGCCGACGGTGTCCGATAGCATCGCCTTGCCGCCATGCGGCAGCGTGAGCGCGCGCAGGGTGGGATCGAGCGTGGCGAACAGCATGTCGGCGGCCTGGACGTCGGCGCGGGTCAGGCGGTTGAACAGCGTCGACTTGCCGGCATTAGTATAGCCGACCAGCGCGACCACGCGGTACGGCACGCGCTGGCGGCCGGCGCGATGCAGGCGGCGCGTCGCCTGCACCTTCTTCAGCTCGCTTTCGAGCTTGGTGATGCGCTCCTGGATCAGGCGGCGGTCGGCCTCGATCTGCGTCTCGCCAGGACCGCCCATGAAGCCGAATCCGCCGCGCTGGCGTTCGAGATGGGTCCACGACCGCACCAGACGCGAGCGCTGATAGTTGAGATGCGCGAGCTCGACCTGGAGCGAGCCCTCCTTGGTCTTGGCGCGGCGGCCGAAGATTTCCAGGATCAAGCCGGTGCGGTCGAGCACCTTGGCCTGCAATTCCTTCTCGAGATTGCGCTGCTGGATCGGCGCCAGCGCGCAATCCATCACCACGAGCTCGACGTCGAGGCTCTTGGCGAGTGCGGCGATCTCCTCAACCTTGCCCTTGCCGATATAGGTCGCGGGCCGGATCTGGTTGATCGGCGCGATGATGGCATCGGCAATGACGAGGTCGATCGCGCGCGCGAGGCCCGCAGCTTCATCGAGCCGGGCCTCGGCGTCGCGTTGAACATGACTCTCCGATTGCGCGTCGGCACTTCCCGCGCGCGCTCGCAAATAGGGGCCGACGACAAGCACCCGCCCCGTTTGCTTAGCCCCAGCCGACCGCGGACGGTCGGCCTCCCCGTCGAAATTCCGGGGTTCCAATCAGATCACTCTCAAGCCGGCTGATCCTCGCCGCCTTCGAACAGCTGGATCGGAGCGCCCGGCATGATGGTCGAGATCGCGTGCTTGTAGACCAGCTGCGAGTGACCGTCGCGCCGAAGCAGCAAACAGAAATTGTCGAACCAGGTCACGATGCCCTGGAGCTTTACTCCGTTGACCAGAAAGATCGTCAGTGGCGTTTTGGTTTTGCGAACGTGATTGAGGAAGGTGTCCTGTAGGTTTTGTGCGCGGTCTGCCGCCATTGTTTTTTTCTCGCTTTGAGTTTCTTTTTATTGCGCCCGGGAGCGGCCCTGTTTTCAAAAATTGAGCCTTCTTCCGGTCGCCGCTCCTCATGAGATCCCCCTCGGAGGAACAGCTGGCCGATTAGAGGACAGGTGGACATTTTAGGCAAGCCGCTTCGCGCGGCACAACGCGCCCTATTTCTCCGAAAAACTACGGAAATAGATGATTTTTCTCAGATATCACGCAAGAGCGGCCGCGACGTCGGGCCTTAGCCAACTCCGAGCGCTTTCAACTTCCGGTGTAGTGCCGACCGTTCCATGCCAACAAACTCGGCCGTACGAGAAATATTTCCTGAGAAACGGCTGATCTGGGCAATCAAATAGTCGCGCTCGAACACTTCGCGTGCCTCTCGCAGCGGCAGGCCCATGATGTGCTCGCCATTGTTGCTGGTCGGCATCGCCGGCACCATCGAGCCGACGTCCTGGGGCAGCATGTCGGCGGTGATGATCACCTCCGGACCGCCCGCGGCCAGAATCATGACTCTCTCAACGTTGTTGCGAAGCTGGCGCACATTGCCCGGCCAGACATGCGATTGCAGCACCGCCATCGCGTCCTGGCCGATCTGGCGCTTGGGCAGGCCGCTGCCGGCCGAGATCTGCTCCATGAAATAATCGATCAATTCAGGAATGTCCTCGCGCCGCTCCGACAGCGCGGGCACGCGGATCGGCACCACCGAGAGACGGTGATAGAGGTCCTCGCGGAAATGGCCGGCCGCGATCTCCTCCTCGAGATTGCGCGCGGTCGACGAGATGATGCGGACGTCGACTTGCACCTTGGCGGTGCCGCCGACGCGCTGGAACGACTGCTCCACCAGCACGCGCAGGATCTTGTTCTGGGTCTCGCGCGGCATGTCCGCGATCTCGTCGATGAACAGCGTGCCGCCATGCGCTTCCTCGAGCGCACCAGGCTTGCGCGGATGCTCGCCGTTGGACTGCTCGACGCCGAACAGCTCGTGCTCCATCCGCTCCGGCGTCATCGCCGCCGCATTGATGACGACGAACGGGCCGTCGGCGCGACCCGAGGCCGTATGCAGCGTGCGCGCGGTCAGTTCCTTGCCGGCGCCGGCGGGACCGACGATCAGGATGCGGCTGTTGGCCTTGGCCGCGCGCTCGATGGTCTGGCGCAGCTGGTTCATGCTCGGCGAGCGGCCGACCAGCGAGCTTGCGCTCGGCGCGAGCTGCTTCAGCTCCTTGACCTCGCGCTTGAGGCGCGAGTTTTCCAGCGCTCTGGTGGCGACCAGAATGAGACGGTCGGCCTTGAACGGCTTCTCGATGAAATCATAGGCGCCGCGCTTGATCGCGGCGACGGCGGTCTCGATGTTGCCGTGACCGGAGATCATCACCACAGGCAGATCGGCATTATCCTTCTTGACCTGCTCCAGGAGCTGCAAGCCATCGAGCTTGGAGCCCTGCAGCCAGATGTCGAGGAACACCAGATGCGGCCGGCGGTTGGCGATCTCGGCCAGCGCCGAGTCGCTGTCGCGCGCGGTCCTCGTGACAAAACCCTCGTCTTCGAGGATGCCCGCAACGAGATCCCGAATATCGGCCTCATCATCGACAATCAGAATTTCACTTGCCATGGGTCGCGCCTGTCTTCTCAGCTGCCTGTGGAGGCTTCGATTTTCTTAGAATCATTGGTCTTTTCAGCCGGCTCTTTGGTTTCGGCCGCGGGCTCTTTTGTTTCCTGCGCCGTAACGGAGTCCTTGGCCGACTCTGTCGTCGTTGGCTTGACCTCGGGCGTGGTTGCGCCTTTGGCCACGGCCGGCACGGGCTCGGCACCTTCGGCCTTCTTGGCCTGGCCGGAGATCGCAAAGCGCATCCGCATCCAGGCGCCGCGCTGGCCTTCGCGGAAGTCAGAGGCATCCTTCAGCTCGATACGACCGCCATGGTCTTCCAGCACCCGGCCGACGATGGCAAGGCCAAGGCCAGTGCCCTTGGCGCGCGTCGTCACATAGGGCTCGAGCAGCCGCGAGCGCGCGACCTTGGGCAGGCCGATGCCATTGTCGATGACGTCGATCAACACGTCCTCGCCCTCGCGCGACACCACGACGTCGATGCGGCCCTTGCCGAGCTCTTCCGGCGGGACCTGCTCGATCGCCTCGGTGGCGTTCTTGACGATATTGGTGACCGCCTGCGAGATCAGCCGGCGGTCGAACTGGGCGCGCAGCGGATCTTCTCTGAACTCGGCCTCGATATCGAGTTCGGGATGGGCGACCTTCATCAGAAACACCGCCTGCCGCACGGTGTCGGCGACGTCCTCACCTTCCATGACGGGTTTCGGCATCCGCGCAAAGCGCGAGAATTCGTCGACCATGCGCCTGATGTCGTCGACCTGGCGCACGATTGTGTCGGTGCACTGGTCGAAGATCTGCTTGTCCTTCGCCTCGGTGATATCCTTGCCGAACTTGCGGCGGATACGTTCGGCCGACAGCTGGATCGGCGTCAGCGGGTTCTTGATCTCGTGGGCGATGCGGCGCGCGACATCGCCCCAGGCCGAGGTGCGCTGCGCCGAGACCAGCTCGGTGATGTCGTCGAGCGTGATGATGTAGCTGTCATGCGGTTGGTTCTTCTCGGCGCTGACACGGACCGAGAGATTGCGCTCGGTGCCGTCGCGCGTGATGGTGATCTGGCCCTGCACCAGGCGCTGGGTCCCTTCCCGCGACGCCTTCATCATCTCGTCGAGCTCGGGCAGCACGTCGGAGAGCGGATGGCCGAGCGTCTCGGCCTCGGAATGCCCGATCAGCTTCTCGGCGGAACGGTTGAGGATGCCGACGCTGCCCGAGGTGTCGACGCCGATAATTCCGGCGCTGGCCGACGACAGCACGGCCTCGATGAAGCGACGGCGGCTGTCGATGAGATCGCTGGCATTGACGAGCTCATCGCGCTGGCTGCGCAATTCCTGCGTCATCTTGTTGAAGGTCTCGCCAAGCTGGGCGAGGTCGCCTTCCGATTTGTGCACCTGCACCTTCACATGGAGGTCGCCGGTCGAGACGGTGTGGGCTGCGTTCATCAACCGTCGGATCGGCGCCACCAGCGAGTTGGCGAAGCTGAGCCCGATCAGCACCGAGGCCATCAAAATGGTGAGCGCGATCACCGCGAACATCAGCGCGAACGCGACCTGGATTCCGAGCTTGCGCGACTCAATCTGGGCATATTCGGCAACGCTCAGCTCGGTCTGTCTGAGTTGCGCGACGACCCTTGGATCAAGAGGGCGCGCGACGTAGAGGAAGGTATCGGTGAAGCCCTTGAGCCTGATTACGGCTGCCACCAGATTTTGATCGGGCAGAACCGCGATTTCGGGCTCGTTCTCGTTGACGTTCTGAAGAAACTCCGGCGCAGGCGGCGCGAAGGTGAGCGGGACACCGCCGGTTTCCGCCGACAGGATCGGATTGGCGTCCTTGCCCATCAGCATCGCGCCCGGCAGGTTACGTGCCGCTGCGCTCGAGGTCAGCAGTTGCAGGAACGACTGCCGATCCTGGTCAAACAGCAGCGGAACGCGCGAGATGTCGTTAGCCATGCCGAGAATGTCGCCGCGGATCACTTGCGCGTGCTCCTGCATGTAGGCGCGCGCGATGATCAGCGAATTCTGGATGACTTCCTTGGTCGGTCCAGAGAACAATCGGTCGAGGCCGCGTTCGATCGTGACGTTGGCGACGACGGAAACAAGCACCGCCGGCAGCACGGCGACGATCGAGAACAGACTGACGATCTGCACGTGCAGCCGCGCCGCCGCCCGCCCGCGCCGGCGGGCCTGGATCATCTGCCAGACTTCGCGGACAATGATCCCGATCAGGAGCAGGATGGTGCCCGCATTGATCGCCAGGAAGGAGCTGACGACCTCCCGAGTTGGCTCGATGCTGGTCAGGCCAGTTAAAACCAGGAAGGTCAGAAGCGCCGACAGCAATGCGAGAGCCACGGCAAACGGGCCCAGCCAGCGCCTTACCGACCAGCGCCGGGGCTCTTCGGCTGGGGCCGAGTCAAAGGATGCGGCCGAGGTATCTGCGCTGGTCATTCCGGCAATGGGTGCTGAATACGGGGTCCGCTTGGGCGGAGACTGATGTATTCGTACCACATTGTTGCTAAGACGCGACAGTGTCAAATAGCCACGTGATCTCAGTAGCTTGCCGAATTCAACTTCTTCTTTTAGCCATGATTTCCCAAAACGGAGAAGCCGGGATTCGAGTGCTCCTCGCGGCAGGGCCCCTCGCCGGCAGCTGCTCACGGAACCAGCCCCGTCCGCCATGACCTGCGAGCCCGCGGTCCGCGCCAGATCAATTCCCGGCCTGCCGTGAGACTCCCGCGACCCGGTAGGACATTCCTTGACTTGGGTGACGTCAGCTGATTGCCACGGCGCTGCCAGCTCAATCCTGCTTGCGCCGATCGAGGCGTTTTCGCTGAGCCTTCATACGCCTGATCTCCTCGTTCAGCTCGTCGGTCTTTGCCTCGAGCCGTTGATCTCTCGACACCTGCTGATCGGCGCTGCGCAGCTTCTCGATGGTCTTTTCGACCGAGAGCTTCCTGATTTCAGCCATGACCTTCTCCAACCGGGTGATGTGGCTCAGATTTTGGTACCGAACATGGCGCTCGCCGCCTTCATCGCGGACTCGCCCATGGTCTTGGCCTGGTCGGTGAGCGCGCGCATCTGGTCCTGGAAGAACTCGGATTGAATCTTGAGCGCATCCTGCACGTCCTGGGCCTGGATGAGCTTTTCGCCGAGATCGAACGTCGCCGAGACGTTGTGCTGCATGCGGGCGCAGATCTCCTTTGCCTGACCGGCAATCGGCAAGGACGAAGAGCCAAGCCCCTTCTCCAGGAGGTCAAAGTATTCCGCATTCGCCTTGCGCAAGCGTCCGAGCGTTTCTCCGAGCATCGTTCGGATTGCTTCTGCGGATGGGTTGATCTCAGCCATGGCCTCTCTCCTGTGGTTATGCAGCAAGTCCCCCGAAGCAGGCGCCGAAATAGCCGGCATAGAGCGCCGGCATTTCCAGGTTCATCGAATGTCCGATCCGGGGCACGATCACGAGGCGGCAGTCCGGCATCGCTTCTGCCATCGTGCGTAGGTCAGCCGGCGGGATCCAGCCGTCCCATTCGCCCCACAGCACCAGATGCGGATGCCGCAGCTCTTTCATACGGCGCTCGAGCTCGCGGCTTTCTCTTTCCCGCGTCAGATTGATCGGCGTCCCGATCCAGATGCCTTCCGAGACGCCAAAGGTCTGGTCAATGATGCGGTCGAACAGCGCCTGGATCTCGCCCAGGCCTTCGCGGAAGCGAGGCACGGCGTTCGGCGCCATGCTGTCTGGTACGAACAGCGAGGAAGCCGCGGTCGCCATGACCGTCCGCGTCAGCTCCCTATTCGCCATCATCGCCCGAAACAGGCCGATCTGATCGGCATTGAAGGCCATGCCGAGCGGCGTCACCGGATCGAGCGCGAACACGCGGCCAAAGCGCTGGGGCTGCGCCAGCAGCATGCGCGCCGCAATGATGCCGCCGGTCGAATGCGTGGCGAGATGGCAATAGCCGATCCCCAGCGTATCGAGCGCGGCGATCATGTCATCGGCGTGCTGCTGCATGGAATAGTTTGAATAGTCTGCCGCAGGCTTCGGCCGATCGCTGTCGCCGCAGCCGCGCCAGTCGATGCCGATGACACGGAGGCCCGAGGGAAACAGCGGTGCGGCGAGCTCGATCCAGTCCTTGCTGGCGAGATTGCCGTGGATGAAGACGACGGTGACGTCGCCCTGTCCCCACTCCCGCCAGCCAAGCTGAACTTCTCCCGCCTGCACCCGTGGCATCAACCGATCCTATTTGTTCAAGCCAGCCGTGGGCGCAGCGCCAGGCGGGGTCGGCGCCACGGGGATGGCCGAGGCGACGGCGCCCTTGATCATGCGGTCGGTGCCCAGTGGCGATGATGTGTCCACGCGTCCCTTGATCACGAAGTCGACGACATCGGCGGAATACTCCACCGGGTTGTCGGTGTGGATGAAGTGCCCCGTCTCTGGATAGATCTTGAGCATCGGCCGGTTGCCGGCATTGGTCATGCGCGACATGAACGGCGTGATGACGTCGCGTCCGAGATCCGTCAGTCCGTTGAAGGCCGGCGTCGGAATGAACGGTTCCTTGTCGCCGAACGCGAGGAAGATCGGCGCCTTGATCTCCGTGACCCGCTCGTAGAGGTTCTTCGGATCATCCTGCTGAAGCTCGGATCCGATTGTGTAGATGTCGAAGATGAAGACGTTGCACCATTGTTCGAGCTCCTTGGGGTTGCCCTTGGTGAGCCCGACGCGCTGCTCGGTATGGAAGCGCGCATACTCGCTGTCGCTGAAGAAGTAGCCGCTCTTCGCCGCCGACACCACGCCGGTGTCGGGATCACGCTTCTTGAAATAGAAGAAGTCGCGGATGCCCTGCTCGTCACGGGCCTTCTCAGCAGCCAGGATGCCAGTCTGGTCCCAGATCTGCCTCCACTTGTCGAAGTCGCGGCCGAGACCCGGCTGGAACAAAGGTGCTTTCTTATCCTTCGCAATGGTGATGTCGCGCGGGTATTCCTCGAGTCCTGAAGGCGCTTCGAGTGCAAGCCCCTGCACCGCGTCCGGCCAGGTCAGTGCATAGCCCATCACGAACTGGCCGCCGAGCGAGTGGCCGAGATAATAGGCCTTCTTGACACCGAGCTGGTTGACGACGAGATCGTAGATGGTCTCGCGCATGTCCTGCATGGTGCGCGCCGGGCTCTTGTCGAGATTGCCCGGCCCCGACATGCCGTAGCCCGGCAAGTCAGGAACGATCACGCGCAGGCCGCTGCGCAGCGCGTATTGCATGATGTTGCCGTAGTGCCCGCCGAAGGCGCCCTTTCCGTGGATGATCACGAGCACCTTCGGGTCCTTATCGGTGCCGGCATACTCATCCATGTAACCGATCTGCCAGGTATTGCCGATCTTGTCTTTGGCATTGGCGTACTTGACCGGATAAGGATAGGTCACGAAATCCTTCCAGAAGGATTTGCCCGGATCGATCTTTTCGGCGACGCCCGGAACGCGATAATTTTTGTCGACAAACAACTGGGCGCGATCGAGCGCCGCCACGTCGTCCATGAAGGCGACGAACTTGGGATCGTTCTTGCGCTGGTTGATGATCGGGAACACGCCGTAATGGGCGACCGGGCTTTCCTGCGCGATCAGGTCTGCCCCCGGCACGCGATCGACAGCCTTCTGTGCCAGCTTGAAGTTGAGCCAGAGATCGTTGGTGATGTGCATCACCAGCGTGCGCGCCTGGATACGGCCGAGATAGGGATTGATGTTGTGGGTCTCGCCGACCCGATTGCGCCAGACGAGATCGACGGCGTCATAGAGCTTGGCGCGGTTAGTGACATTCAGGCCCGCCTTCTCGTTCGGGGGATCCCAGTAGAAGATTTCAGGCTGGACGGCCTTCCAGTCCTGGGTCGTGCGAAAGGCAAAATCGTATCCGGTCATTCCCAGGATCGACCAGCCGAACGCGACGCCCGGCACCGGATGCTTCTCCTTGGGGAGCTTGTAATAGTCACCCTTGGTCGCCTGCCAGACCGGGTCGCCCTCGATCGCCGCCGTCATCATCTGGAAGGTCCAGTTACCGACAGGGTCGTCGCCGTCTGACTGCGTCGTGCCGCCGATCGGCATCAGCGCGTTGATATATTCCGGATGCATCACGCCCCAGACATAGGTCTGCGTGCCGCCCATGGAGACGCCGGTCACGAGCGCAACGCGCGCGACCTTCAGCTCGTCCCGTAGCAGGCGATAGTTCGCCTGCACCATGTCGTAGTAGCTGTATTGCGGAAACTTGATGCCAAGACCGTCTGACGGCTTGCTCGCACCCCAGGTGCCGAGCGGATCGACCATGATGACGTAGTAGCGGTCGGTGTCGATCGGCCGGCCCGGGCCGATGATCGGAACACCGCCCGAGAGTGGCGCGCCCTTGACCCACTGCTCATACATGTCCGTGGAGTCGCCGGAATAGTAGGAATTGACGACGACGGCATTGGTGATTTCGCCCGCGGCATTGCGCCGCGCGTTGCCGATCGCGATGTAACTGGTGCGAAGCTTGCCTGCGCCGAGCGATTCCAGCGTGACGCCGCCCTCGCCGCCAAACTCCCATTTGGCGGGATCGGACAGGTCATATTTACCGCCCAGCCTGAAGTTCGCGATCTCGTAGGTCTTCTTCAAACCATCATGTTGCACTTGCGACGAACGCCGCGTGAAAGGTTGTGCAACTGCCAGCGACATGCCGACGAGCAGCAGGATGAGGCCGACGAAACCGCGCCTTACGAATCCTCTCCCGATCATGATGGAGTCCTCCTCCCTTGCGCATTTTGACGGAACGCTAGGCAGGCCGATCGGGCGAGCTTTGATCTAACTCAATGGAATGCGTCCCGTCGGATGAAGGATCGCGCAATCAAAACCTGCTGGCGAACGCAATGCCCTTCCTCAGTCATGGCTCGTACCGGATTCGCTATGAGCTCGACGGTCCGGCCGACGCGCCGGCCTATGTGCTCGTCAACGGGCTCACACAATATGCCGAGCTGTGGGCGGCCTATCGTGATGCTCTGCTGGCCCGGCACTTTCGCGTCGCCACATTTGACCTGCTTGGCCAGGGCGTCTCGGACAAGCCGGCGCTCTTCATCAATCAGGACGATCATGTCGCCGTGCTTCACCAACTGATCAGCGCGCTCGGCGACGGACCCGTCTTCCTCAGCGGCATCAGTTTCGGCGGCCTGATCGCGCTGCGCTATGCCATCGAACACGGCAAGCGTCTGTCCGGGCTGGTGCCGATGAGCTGCTTTGCCGAGCTGTCGCCGCAGCTGCTCTTGATCGGCAACGCACTGCGTACCGGCCTCATCCTCGGTGGCACCAGTTACCTCCAGGACCTGCTGCTGCCAATGAACCTGTCTGACCAATGGCTGGAACCGCTGCTGGACAAGCTCGACAGCGTCAAGCGGCAGGGTTGGCTCGTCAACGACGTCTATGCGCTGCAAAACCTGATGGAGTCCTTTCTCGACTTCCATCCGATCACCTCGCAGCTTTCGTCCATCGCCGTCCCGACCATGATACTGAATGGCGAATTCGACTTCCTGACTCCCCGCTCCCTGCACGAGACGCTTCGCGTCGAAATCCCCGACAGTGCGTTGGTGATCATTCCGGAGGGCTATCACGCCTTCACCCTCGAGAAGGGAGCGCTCACCGCAGATCTGCTCGCGCGCTTTGCCGAGGACGTGCTGGCCGGGCGCTGGAAGGGCAACAAGGCGGTCTTGATTGCGCCCGACGAGCCCGGCGGCGAGCTTTCGCCGTTTCCGGCCGGCTACGACCATCTGCGCGCGATTCCCGTGCAGAGGCCCTCGCCATGAGCAGCTTCCTCGGGCCGCTCGACGCTGACGGTCGTGTGCCGCCGCACCAGCAGACGCGCGTGGCTGCTTTCCTGATCTCGGCGCATGGCGCGCTCGCACGGCAATTCGCGCTGGCGCTGCCGTTACGGATCGAGGCCGCCTGGCAGACCGAATTGAACGCCCAGTTCTACCGCGAGTCCGAGATCGTCTCGTTGCTCCAGCGCGCGACCACCTGGGTGCCGGATATCGCCCTGGGCTACATGGCCGCTTCGTGGGAGACGACCTGGCTTCCTCCGGCAATCGAATTGACCGGGGATCGCAGTCTTGCGCCTGCCGTCCATCTGGCCACGCTTGCGCATGCCGTTCATGCCGCCATCCGCCCGGCAGCGCTGCTGCCGACCGAGGCCAGCCCGGCTGATCCCTTCGTCCTGGCGTTGCGTCGCATCGAGTTCGAGAGCGGCCGCTTGCTCCAGGCGCAAATCCTGTTCCTGAAAGGGCCTGAGCTCGTGCCCTTCCGCGATGCCGTCAGCGCGACGCTGGAGCAGCGGCACAATGAGATGCGCAGGCTCTGGCGCGAGATGTTGGCGAGCATCGGCATCGACATACGCGAATGATCGGAAGCCTTGACGCAGATCAACGATGGAAATCTGCCGTCCCGGAACATTCCTCCAACACCATGTCCGCTCCTGCCGATCGGAGTTCCATCGATGAAGGCCGTTTCCATCGAAGAAGCCGTTGCGATGATCCCCGCCGGGGCAAGCCTCATGGTCGGAGGTTTCATGGGCGTTGGAACGCCGGAACGTCTGCTCGACGAACTCGTGCGGCAGAAGAAGACCGGGCTAAGCCTGATTTGCAATGATGCAGCCACCCCGGGCAAGGGTGTCGGCAAGCTGTTCGATGCGGCGCTGGTCGCTCGCTTGACTGCCACCCATATCGGCCTCAATCCCAAGGCGCAGCAACAGATGCTGGCGAACCAGATCGCCGTCGATCTCGTCCCGCAGGGTACTTTCGTCGAGCGCATTCGCGCAGGCGGATGCGGTCTCGGCGGCGTTCTGACCCCCACCGGAGTCGGCACGTTGGTTGCCGAAGGCAAGCGTGAGATCGAGGTCGACGGCAAGCCATTCCTGCTGGAGACCGCTCTGCGAGCGCAGTTCGCGCTGGTGCATGCATTCCTCGCCGACTATCTCGGCAACCTCGCCTACGCGCTGACGTCACGCAATTTCAATCCCGTCATGGCGATGGCCGCCGATACCGTCATCGTCACCGCGGAGAACATCGTGCCCGTCGGAGTTATCGCGCCCGATCACGTCGTGACGCCGGCACCGCTTGTCGACTACCTCATCACCAACGGGTGACACATGGACCCGCAGATCATCATCGCCCGGCGCGTCGCCAAGGAGCTGAGAAGCGGCAACCTCGTCAATCTCGGGATCGGAATCCCGACGCTGGTCGCAAATTACGTTCCAGCCGATCTCAAAGTGTTCTTCCAATCCGAGAACGGCTTGATCGGCACCGGCCCAATTCCGGAGCAAGGCCTGGAGCACCCGACGCTCACGGACGCTGGCGGCCGTCCGATCAGTGCGCTGCCGGGCGCTGCGACCTTCGACAGCGCGATGTCGTTTGGGCTGATCCGCGGCGGCCATGTCGATATCACCGTTCTCGGAGGCCTCCAGGTTGATGCGCACGGCCATCTCGCCAACTGGATGATCCCGGGCAAGATGGTGCCCGGCATGGGCGGCGCGATGGATCTCGTGACGGGCGCCAAGCGCGTCATCGTCGCCATGCAGCATGCGGCCAAGGGCAAGTCCAAGATTGTCGCCAAATGTACGCTGCCGCTGACCTCGGCGCGGCCCGTGAATCTGGTGGTCACCGACATGGCCGTGATCGGCTTTCCCGACGGCAAGGCAACACTGCTGGAAACCGCTCCCGGCGTCACCGTCGGCGAGGTCCTGGCGGTGACCGAAGCCGAGCTCGCGATCCCTCAATCCGTGCTGGAAATGAAGATCTGAGGAAGCCAGGCCATGCGGATATTCAGCGACTTCAACGACATCAAATCCGCCATTGGTATCGAGATCGGCGTCAGCGACTGGGTCGAGGTGTCGCAGGATCGTATCAACCAGTTCGCGGCCGCGACCTGCGACGAGCAGTGGATCCATGTCGATCAGGAGCGCGCCAGCAAGGAGATGCCTGGCGGCAAGACCATCGCCCACGGCCTGCTCTCGCTGGCGCTGGCGCCCCTCTTCATCCGCTCCGTGATCGGCCTGAAAGGTTTGCGCAACACGCTGAATTACGGCGCCGATCGCATCCGCTATCTGGCGCCGGTTCCGGCCGGCTCAAAGCTGCGCGGCCGCGTCACAGTCGCGGAGGCCGAGGACGTGCCGCCGGATGGCCTGCGCGTCAACTATCATCTCGTCATCGAGATCGAGGGCGGCAAGAAGCCCGCCTGCGTCGCCGAGCTCATTGCCTTGCATTATCGTTGAGCGCGCTCAATCGATGATGTGATAGCCGCCATCGATATACAGCACGCCGCCGGTGATCAGCTTGGCGCCGTCGAGCGCGAGGAAAGCGGTGGCATTGCCGACATCGTCGATGCTGACGAGACTACGCGACGGCGCCTTGGATTGCGCCTTGTCCATCAGCTCGTCGAATTCGGGAATGCCCGAGGCGGCACGGGTCGCAAGCGGTCCCGGCGAGATTGCGTGGACGCGGATGCCCTTCGGACCGAGTTCCGCTGCAACATAGCGGACGGAGGCTTCGAGCGCGGCTTTCGCCACGCCCATGATGTTGTAATTCTCGACGACCATCTGGCTGCCGTAATAGGTCATGGTGAACAGCGTGCCCCCGTTCTTCATCAGGGGTTCGGCGAGATGGGCCATCCGCAAGAACGACCAGCACGACACGTCCATGGTCTTGAGGAAGCCGTCGCGACCGACGTCGACGACGCGGCCGTGCAGCGCTTCCTTGGGTGAGAAGGCGATGGAATGGAGCAGGAAATCGAGCTGTCCCCATTCCGACGCGATGCGTTCGAACACCGCCTCAGTCTGGCCTTCAGCCATGACGTCGAGCGGCATGAAGATCGGGGCTTCCAGCGCCTGCGCCAGCGGCTCGACATGCCTCTTGGCGCGATCGTTGAGATAGGTCACGGCGAGATCCGCGCCGAGCGCGCGGAACGCCCGCGCGCATCCCCAGGCGATCGACTGGTCGTTGGCGATGCCGACGATCAGCCCCTTCTTTCCCTTGAGGGCCACCTTGCTGTCCGGAAATACGGGGATCATGACACCCTCTCAGGTCTAGCGTTGAGCGATTGGCCGTTCATCAGCAGCGACAGCGTGTGCTGTGCGATCATCAGCTCCTCGTCGGTCGGAATGACATAGACGGGGATGCGGCTGTCGGCATGGGAGATCAGCCGCGCATGGCGGGCGTTCTCGCCTGCATCGAGCACTGCACCGAGCCATTCGAGCCTGGCTGCAACGCGCGCGCGGATCGATTCCGAGTTCTCGCCGATACCGGCTGTGAACACGAAGGCATCCAGCCCTTGCAGGGCCGCAGCCAGCATTCCGGCGTTGAGGGCGATCCGGTAGACGAAATAGTCGATCGCGAGCCTTGCTTGCGGATCGTCGCTGGCCTCCAGCTCGCGCATGTCGTTGCTGATGCCGGAGAGGCCTTTCAGGCCGCATTCGCGGTAGAGGAAGTCCTGCACTTTCGAAGGCGGCATGCCCTTTTCGGAGATCAGATAAAGCAGCACGCCTGGATCGATTTGTCCGGGTCGCGTTCCCATCGGCAGGCCGTCCAGCGCCGTGAAGCCCATGGTGCTCTCGACGCTGCGGCCGTCCATGAGCGCGCACATCGAGGCCCCGCTGCCGAGATGGGCGACGATCACGCGCTGCTTCGCGATCGCGGGCGCGACGCCCGGCAGCGTTCGGGCGATGTACTCATAGGACAGGCCGTGGAATCCGTAGCGCCTGACGCCTTCGGCGTGGAGCTGATGCGGAATGGCATAGTGATCGGCGACGGCATCATGGTTGCGGTGAAAGGCCGTATCGAAGCACGCCACCTGCGGCAGCTTTGGGAAATTCGTCAGCAACGAGCGGATCGGTGCGAGATTGTGCGGCTGGTGCAGCGGCGCCAGAGAAACAAATCGTTCGAGGCGGGACACGACGCCATGGTCGATCAGGACCGGCCGCGAATAGTCCGGGCCGCCATGCACGACGCGGTGGCCGACCGCGATGGGCGTGACCTGGAGCTCGTTGCGCAGCCAGTCTCCGGCAACGGCCATTGCCGCCGGAACATCGGGGACCGCCTCGATCGGATAGGCGCGATCGGCCAGGGACTGCCCGCTGGCACCGCCGGCACGCAGGCGCGGCCGGCTGCCGATGCCGTCCATCTGCCCCTTGATCTGCCGGCGCAGCGTGCCCTCGCCTTCGATCGAATAGACCTGGAACTTGACACTCGAGGAGCCGGCATTGACGACGAGGATCGTGTCCATGGCGGTCACGCGGCGACTGTCGGCGCCTTCTGGCGCCGGGCGGATGCGTAAAGCGCTGCGACCGCGCAGGATGCCATGCGCGCGCGCGGCGAGTCCGCGCGCGAGGTCAGCACGACCGGCACCCGTGCGCCCAGCACGATGCCCGCGCCGTCGGCCTTGGCGAAATAAGCGAGATTCTTGGCCAGCATGTTGCCGGATTCGAGATCCGGAACCATCAGGATCTGGGCTCGTCCCGCGACCTCGGAGACGATGCCCTTGATCCGCGCCGCTTCCGGATCGATGGCGTTGTCGAACGCCAGCGGGCCGTCGAGCACGCCGCCGGTGATCTGGCCGCGATCGGCCATCTTGCAGAGGGCCGCGGCCTCGATCGTGGATGGGATCTTCGAGGTGACCGTTTCGACCGCCGACAGGATCGCAACCCGCGGCGTCTTGCCGAAGCCGGCCTGGTTGTAGAGATCGATCGCGTTCTGGATGATGTCGCGCTTGGCGTCGAGATCGGGGAAGATGTTGATCGCGGCATCCGTCACGAAAATCGTCTCGGCGTAAGCCGGCACGTCCATGACGAAAACATGGCTGATGCGCCGGTCGGTGCGAAGGCCGCCCGTCTTCGCCGTGACGGCGCGCATCAGCTCGTCCGTATGCAGGCTGCCCTTCATCAGCAGCTCGCCTCTGGCGGCATGGATCAGCTCGACCCCCTTGGCCGCCGCATCGTCGCTGTGCGCGGCGTCGACGATCTCGAATCCTGAGACGTCGAGATCGAATTTTGCGGCCGTATCCCTGATCTTTTTCTCGGGCCCGACCAGGATCGGCCGGATGATGCCCGCGCTGGCGCTGTCGATGGCGCCGCGGAGTGAGGTCTCGTCGCAGGGGTGCACGACGATGGTCGGTGTCGGGGGCACGGCCTGCGCCATCGCGATCAGCCGGTCGTACTTGCTGCCGGTCTTGTGCGTCGTATCGGCCGACATCGTGTCACTCCCGTTTCCGCCAATCCGCGCTACGACGCTCTTGCCTGCGAGTCGAAAGGGGCAACGTTCGACACCGCCTCGCCCTCCCCGTCCAGGCCGAACAGCCCGGCAACACGGCTCAAGCGATTGGCGCGCTCGCCGGTGATGTCCTCGCTCGCCGACAGTACCTCGCGCATCGCCGCGAAGGCCGCGCGCCGCTGGTTCATATCGGCAGGCAACAGACCCGGAATGGCCGCCAGCGCGCCCTCCCGATCCAGCAGCAGCATGAAGAACTGCTCGCGCACCAGCATCTTGAATTCGGACAACGTCACCCGGGGGCCGGCATGGTCGCGCCTGAGCTGACGCAGCGCCTCGATGCTGCGCTCGTCCACCATGCCGCGCGCGGAGCCGACATAGAGCAGCGCGCGGATGGAGGCTTCACGGAGACCACCCTCGCCGATCTTCGCCTTCAACTCCGCAACACGCTTCGCGAGCATGACGCGATGTTCGTCCGACATCTCGCGGCGGCGTGACGGCACGGAATTGGGATCGATGCCGACTACGGCCTGGAGCGCAGGTGAGCCATAAACGTTGAGGAAGATGGTCTCGCTGAGCGCCTCCTGGGTGTCGCGCCAGCTGTCGAGCGCGTGCACGATCTGCTTCGAGATCTGCTCCTGGAAGGCCAGGAACGGATTGTCCTTCGACACCGGCCTGCGCTTCTCCTCGACGCGATCGGCGACCGCTTTCACCGCAGACATCCAGGGATTCTGGCTGCTGAATGCCTCGTACTGCATCCGCAGCGGATGCATGTTGCGCGCCCAATCCGCCACCTGCGGTGTCACCATCTTCTTGATCCAGGGCTGCACGAACTTCTGATAGGCCGCCAGATTGAGCTCGGAGACGCGCTTGGCGGCCGCGAACCGCCGCTCGTCCTCGGGGGAATTGCCGCCCATGGCCCTGATGTCGTCGAGCGTTCGTGCCTCGCAGCGCATCACCCATTGCCCCGCCGCAAGATCGGCATTGAGCGTCTCGTTGCCCCTCGCCTCGAACGTCGCCTCGTAGAGCCCGGGCGGAAGCACGTCGATCAGGTCGATGTTGCTGGAGAACTCGGCATGCTCCTTCTTAGCGACGCCGCCGGACACGAAGATGCCGAGATGGCCGATGCTGTCGTGAACGGTGTAGACGATGGTCTGACCGTAGGCCCTGATCTCGTCGATATCGGCATAACAGTCGAGGATCCAGTCAAGCGCCTGCTGCGGCGGGGTGACGTTGTCGCCCTTGGAGCAGAACACCACGATCGGCGAGCGGATGTTGCGCAGATCGACTTTCTGGCCATCAGACATCTCGATGCGGCCGGCCGCGAGATTGTTGCCGATGAACAGCTCGTCGACGATGAACTGGATCTCTTCCGCATTGAGGTTGACGTGGCCGCCCCACCAGCGCTCGAAATCGAGATATCGCTCGGCCTCGCTGTCGACCTTGGAATAGACGTTGTACTGCTTCGTCCAGAGCGTGTTCGACGGGTTCTGGTTCTCGAAATTTTGCACCAGCCAGGCGCCGTCGAACTTGCCGGCGCCGAGATCACTGGCGAGCGCGGTAAGCCAGCTTCCGCCCAACAGGCCGCCCGAATAGCGCATCGGATATTTGCCGTGGACGCCGGCCCAATAGGCGAGCGGCGCGCCAGCGATGATCAGCGGCCCGAACAGTTCCGGCCGCAGCGATGCCAGGATCATGACCGCCCAGCCGGCCTGACAATTGCCGATGACGCAGGGCTTGCCGTCCGCGTCGGGATGACGGCTGATGACAGTTTCAAGAAACTTCGCTTCGGCCCGCGCGACGCGCTCGATCGTCTGGCCCGGCATGGGTTCGGGCAGGAACCCAATGAAATAGCAGGGATGCCCCGCCCTCATCGCGACGCCGATCTCGCTGTCCGCCTTGAAACCGCCGATGCCGGGACCATGGCCTGCGCGCGGATCGACCACGACGAATGGTCGCCGGGTCATGTCGATCGTGACATCCTTGGGTGGGATGATGCGCACCAGTGCGTAATTGACGGGCTCGTCCAGCGTGCGGCCGTCCGTGATCAATTCGGCAGCATATTGCAGCACATGCGGTGCTGTTTGCGCGACATGCTCGCGATATTGGTCGCCGCGCTGGCGCATGATGTCCAAAAACAGCACGCTGCGCTGTCCGGCATCGACCAGATACTCCACGGCCGAGGCGACCAGCCCCGACATGGGACCATCAGGCAGTTTCAGATCTTCCATCGCCATCTTCGACCTCATCGTCGTCGTGCAAGGTCATTCAAGGCGAGCCCCCATCGGCCTACGTTGACATAGGTCAACGGTGGGCGGCTTGCGCGCGCAGCCGCTACGCGGAACCCTGTGGGGAAAAGGTAAGAAGACCATGTCCGACGGCGGGAACAGATTCCGGCCCTTCCGGCTTAACCGGCATGGACAGGTTCTTTCTCGCAACGATGGTTTCGGCGGTGCTGCTGCTGATCGTGGCCTCTGACCTTCTGGTCAACGGGCCGAGCAGGCAGGACCAGACCGCGCAGATGGCCAACATCCAGCCGGTCGCAGCTCACTTGCTCAGGTAGGTGCGAGACTGCGCGCTGCACGGGACGACCAATTCGAATGCTCCAACGGAACATTTCAGCCTTATCAGGACTTCTGATCTCCGCGCCTGCCACGAACGGCCAGCGCGATCCGGACAGGCTCAGCTCCGCTGTGGTAGGGGGAGCTGAGCCACCTCCGCGAAAACGTGTATAGCGTTTGTCGCGATGGCTAACCCCCGCTCCTGTAGACCTGGATATCGAGATCCCGGATCTTCTTCCGCAGCGTGTTGCGGTTGAGGCCGAGCAGATCGGCGGCGCGGATCTGGTTGCCGCGGGTGGCGGCCAGCGCAGCCGTCAGCAGCGGCACCTCGATCTCCTTGAGGATGCGGTGATAGAGGCCGGGCGGCGGCACGCCGTTCGGGAAACCCTGGAAGTGCGATGAGAGATAGGCCTCCACCGCGCCGCCAAGATTGTCGACACCTTGCTGGACGGCGGCACCCGGGCTGACAGAGGGCGGCGCCAGCTCGCCGTCGATGACGGATGCGGTGATCACGTCCTGCGGATAAAGCGCAGCAAGGCGTCGGGCGAGATTCTCCAGCTCGCGCACATTGCCGGGCCAGCGATGCTGCTTCATCCGCTCAAGCGCCAGCGCATCGAGCTTCTTCGGCGGCAAGCCGTCTTTCTCAGCGAGCGCGAAGAAGTGACGCACGAGATCCGGAAGATCCTCGATACGCTCGCGCAAGGGCGGCAGCCGCAGCGGCACGACGTTGAGGCGGAAGAAAAGGTCCTCGCGGAACAGCCCCTGCTGGATCAGCACACGCAGATCCTTGTTGGACGCAGCAACGATCCGCACGTCGGTCTTGATCGGGGTGCGGCCGCCGACGGTCGTGTATTCGCCCTGCTGAAGCACGCGCAGCAGGCGGGTCTGCGCCTCCATCGGCATGTCGCCGATCTCGTCGAGGAACAATGTGCCGCCCTCGGCCTGCTCGAACCGGCCGGACGCCCGCGTGTTGGCGCCGGTGAAGGCGCCGCGCTCGTGGCCGAACAGCTCGGATTCAATGAGGTCACGCGGGATCGCCGCCATGTTGACCGCGACGAACGGACCGTTGCGACGCTTGCCGTAATCGTGCAGCGCGCGCGCCACCAGCTCCTTACCGGTGCCTGACTCGCCCGTGATCATCACGGTAAGGTCGGTCTGCATCAGGCGCGCGAGAACGCGGTAGATTTCCTGCATCGCCGGCGAGCGGCCGACCAGCGGGATAGCCTCCATCTCGGCGTCATCGTCGGGCGTCGCGACCCGCTCCTTCGGCTCGGCGAGCGCACGGCCGACGATCGCGATCAGCTCCTTCAGGTCGAAGGGCTTAGGCAGATATTCATAGGCGCCGCGCTCGGAGGCGCGGATCGCCGTCATGAACGTGTTTTGCGCGCTCATGACGATGACGGGCAAATTCGGCCGCATCTTCTTGATCCGCGGCAACAGGTCGAAGGCGTTTTCGTCCGGCATCACCACATCGGTGATGACGAGATCGCCCTCCCCCTGGCTGACCCAGCGCCATAGCGTCGCGGCGTTGCCGGTCAGCCTGACTTCATACCCGGCCCGGGAAAGTGCCTGGTTGAGAACCGTGCGGATGGCGGTGTCGTCATCAGCTACGAGAATGCTACCTGCGGGCATCGTTAATCCTCATTTTGCCCCCTGTGATGCAGACGACGACTTCCCGGCAGAGCCGTCGCGACTGCTGTGATCTGCGTGTTTGACCGATGTCGAGTACATCGGCATCAGCACGCGGAAGGTGGTCTTGCGCGGCTGAGACTCGCATTCGATGATGCCCCCGTGATCGCCGACGATCTTCGCGACCAGAGCAAGACCGAGGCCAGAGCCGGTCTGCTTGGTGGTCACGAACGGGTCGAACAGGTTGGGCAGAAGATCGTCCGGCACGCCGGGTCCATTGTCCTTCACGCAGAATTCGAGCGGCAGGGATACCCGGGATTTTTGACCGGGGACTGACAGGCGCACGCCCGGGCGGAACGCGGTGGTGAGCTGGATCTCGGCGTCAGGCACGTCGATCAGCGCTTCGGCGGCATTCTTCACCAGATTGAGGAACACCTGGATCAGCTGGTCCTGGTTGGCCAGCACTGGAGGCAGCGAGGGATCATAGTCTTCGATGAAGCGGATGTTGCGGGCAAAGCCCGACTGCGCCAGCCGCTTCACGTGGTCGAGTACGGAATGGATGTTGACGGGGCCGCGCACCACCGGGCGCTCGTCGCCAAAAACCTCCATGCGGTCGACCAGCGTCACGATGCGGTCGGCCTCATCGCAGATCAGGCGGGTCAGCATGCGGTCTTCGGACGACGCCTGCTGCTCCAGGAGCTGCGCCGCGCCGCGGATGCCCGAGAGCGGATTCTTGATCTCATGCGCAAGCATCGCTGCTAGCGCTATCACCGAGCGCGCAGCGCTGCGGTGGGTGAGCTGGCGATCCATCTTGTCGGCGATGGAGCGCTCCTGGAGCATCACCACGATATGGCCAGGGCGCTCGGTGAGCGGGGCGACATGAAGATCGACCTGGCGGTCGCCGCCCATGCGCGGCGTGCCCAGATCGACCTTGTATTCGTTGACCGGCGAGTTCGACGAGCGCACCTGGTCGATCAGCGCCAGCAAGGGGCTGCCAAACGGCACCAGCTCTTTCAGCGACTGCCGCTTCAGGAACTGCGTCGAGATTTCGAAGAACGCTTCGGTCGCAATATTGGCGGCGACGATCTTGCCGTCCGGCCCGATCATCAGCACGGGGTTGGGCAAGGCATCGAGAATTGCCTCGCTGTCGGCCGGTTTGCGATGGTCAGCGGCTGAGCTCATGCAGCGGCGCTCCATGCAAAATCGTCGAAGGCATCCTGCAACGACCGGTGGACGAGGCCCGGATCCTCGGATGTCAAAATCTTCTGGCGCCAGGCCTTCAACGTCTCGACCGACACGCCGCTGGCTTCGGCCGCAACATCGAGCGCCCAGCCGAGATGTTTGCGCGCATGCTTGAGGCCGACACGCAGGCCATAGAGTGCGCAAACGCCCTCATAAAGCGTGCGGACATAATGCAGCTGCGTCGCGAGCGAGGGCGCGGCTTCGGCCGCCCCACCCTTCAACCGCCGCCCGATCTCGCCCGGCAGCCAGGGCTGGCCGTTGGCGCCGCGACCGATCATCACGGCATCGGCGCCGGAGGCCTCGAGCGCCGCGAGCGCTTTCTCGTAAGACGTGATGTCGCCATTGACGACGAGCGGAATGGAGATCGCCTCGCGTACCGCGCGGATCGCATCCCAATCGGCCTCGCCCTTATAGAACTGGCAACGGGTGCGGCCGTGAACAGTGACGAGCTTGATGCCGGCGGCTTCCGCGCGACGGGCCAGCTCAGGCGCGTTGCGGGTGCGATCGTCCCAGCCGAGCCGCATCTTCAGCGTCACCGGCACTTTCACCGCTGATATCGTCGCTTCGATCAGGCCGACGGCGTGATCGAGGTCGCGCATCAGGGCCGAGCCCGACTGGCCGCCGGTGACGTGGCGGGCCGGACAGCCCATATTGATATCGATGATGTCGGCGCCTTCGGCCTCGGCGATCCGGGCGCCCTCGGCCATCCAATGCGCCTCGCAGCCGGCGAGCTGGACCACATGGGGCCCAACACCGGTCGCTTCGCAGCGCAACCGCGACATGCGGTGACCATTGGCGAGCTCGTCACTGGCCGTCATTTCGGAGACGACCAGGCCAGCCCCAAGCTCGGCGGCCAGACGGCGGACGGGTGAGTCCGTCACTCCCGACATCGGTGCCAGGAAGACCGGATTGGCGATCTCAATATCGCCTATTTTCAATGGCTTAGAGCCTGATACTGCCGAGCCGGTCACAGGGGTCTCGTTGCGTGGACGGCGCCTCATCGCGCCTGCCATGATCTATCTTGCGCACAATTCTTGTGCAGTCAAGCGTCATGCCTACAGTTTAGACAGTTCTGCAGATCTTTCAAGTGCAGTGCAGCAAAATGCTGAATCCCACAATCCGGGGAAACCCCCTTTTTTTGCGGGCCTGCCGTGCTAGAGGCATGCCGGCAGTCACCTCACTCCCCGACTCCCCCCTTAGCAGTTGAATATTTGAGTCCTATGGCGAAATCACAGCGCACCGCAGTCGTTCTCGTCGCGGCCGGACGTGGCCTGCGCGCAGGCGCCGGTGGCCCCAAGCAATATCGCGAGATAGGCGGCGTGCCCGTGATCTACCGCGCCATGGAGGCGTTCAGCACCCATCCCGATGTGTTCGCCGTGCAGCCGGTAGTGAACCCCGACGACAGCGCCATGTTCACGGCAGCGGTCGCAGGCCTCAAGCACGAGGCACCGGCCAATGGCGGCGCGACGCGCCAGGCCTCGGTGCTGTCAGGCCTCGAAGCGCTTGCGAAGCACAAGCCCGACATCGTCCTGATTCATGACGCCGCACGGCCCTTTGTCTCTTCGGGTGTGATCTCGCGCGCGATCGAGGCGGCCAGCCGCACGGGCGCTGCGATCCCAGTCGTCCCCGTCACTGACACGATCAAGGTGACGAGTGCGAACGGTGACGTCGAGGACACGCCTGATAGGGCGTCCTTGCGAGTCGCGCAGACGCCGCAATCCTTTCGTTTCGATGTCATCCTCGAGGCGCATCGTCGCGCGGCCAAGGACGGGCGATCTGATTTCACCGATGACGCTGCGATCGCCGAATGGGCGGGATTGACGGTTGCGACCTTTGAAGGCGATGTTGCCAATATGAAGCTCACCACTCCCGAAGATTTCGTGCGCGAGGAAGCGCGCCTGGCCAGCGTGCTCGGTGATATCAGAACCGGCACGGGCTACGACGTGCACGCCTTCGGCGAAGGCGACCATCTGATGCTCTGCGGCGTGCGTGTACCGCATACGAAAGGCTTCCTGGCGCATTCCGACGGTGACGTCGGCCTGCATGCCCTGGTCGATGCGATCCTCGGCGCGCTCGCCGATGGCGACATTGGTTCGCACTTCCCGCCGAGCGATGCGAAGTGGAAGGGTGCCTCCTCCGACCAGTTCCTGAAATACGCCATCGAGCGCGTCACGGCGCGCGGCGGCCGCATCGCCAATCTCGAGGTCACCATGATCTGCGAGCGGCCGAAGATCGGCCCCCTGCGCGATGCCATGCGCGCGCGCATCGCCGAGATCTCCGGCGTCGACATCTCCCGTGTCGCGGTGAAGGCGACCACCAGCGAGCGGCTCGGCTTCACCGGCCGCGAGGAAGGCATCGCGGCTACCGCGAGCGCCACCATCCGCCTGCCATTTAACGAAAAGACTTGGAGCGTCTAGGTCATGGGCGGCAGCGACGCACGCGCCCTCTCCCGCTCGCTGCTCGATTTGTGCCGGATGCGCAAGCTGACGATCGCGACCGCCGAGTCCTGTACCGGCGGCCTTGTGGCCGGTGCGTTGACCGACATCCCCGGCTCGTCCGACGTCATTGACCGCGGCTTCGTCACCTATTCCAACGACGCCAAGCGCGCGATGCTCGGCGTCGAGGCAAGCACGCTCACCAATTTCGGCGCGGTCAGCAAGGAGACCGCGACCGCCATGGCAGTCGGAGCGCTCGAGCGCGCGGATGTCGACCTTGCCGTTGCGATCACGGGCATCGCGGGCCCTGGCGGCGCCACGCCGGGCAAGCCGGTCGGCCTCGTCCATTTCGCCGCTGCGGCGCGCGACGGCCGCATCATCCACCGCGAGCAACGTTTTGGCGCGATCGGGCGCACCGCGGTGCGCCAGCGCTCGGTGGTCGAAGCCCTGCGCATGCTGATGGAGCTCGCCCGCGGCCCGCAAGCTGCCGCCAAGCCGCAACGCGCCGCCGCGAGCCGCCTGCGTCCCCGCGTCACGCGCACGCCGCGCCGGCATGCGACAAAGCGCAGGCCGCCACGGTCGCCGCGGGGTTGAGCGCTCTCTCGGCTTTCGTAAGGGTGGGTCAGCCTCGCGGCTGCGCGAAGCGCTAACCGCGAGGCGCAACCGACCGACCGGAGAGATACCAACCGCCGGCCAGCGGCTTAATCGCATAGATGGGGTCGACCTGACATCCGGGAATCGATCGAGACGGGTTCGACGCTCAAGGCAGGTTCGATCCTTGCGAGGTTCGCTTGATCCGAGGGATGACAGGAAGCTTTTGCTCGATTGCCTTCGCGAGCACGGTTCCCGTGGTACGACCGAGCTCCTTCGCGATCATTGTGATTGGCTTGGTCCCTGCAAGCTTCCTGAGCCGATCGAGGTCGTCGTCGCTCCACGATTGCCTCCAACGCGCCATGTCTCCTGGTCCTGCTACGTAAGCCCTGCGCCCGACTCGGATTGTAATTGCATCTCTCACGAATGCAGCTGATGCGGGTGTGCCGCCCACGGCAAGGGGCGTTCCGTCAGTCCAAAGCGTTTTGGCACAAATTGCACTTGTCACTCCAAATGTGCGCAGTTGGTGAGCCGCCTCTGACATCAGAGGGTGAAGAAATGAAACAAGGCTCGGGCAAGACATGCAGCGAGGATGCGGCGACATGCGTTCTTGTCAAAACGCACACAATTTTGTTCGAAACGATCGCGAAGCGCGATGCAGCGGCGCGACCGAACGTCATCGCCCTATTGCGAACTTGCGCGGAAAAATATTGCCGCAATAATGCTGCCCTACGTTGTGATCCGGAATCAACCGGATCAGCATTCTGGAGGGCGACAAAGTGTTCGCTCGCGCCACGGCCTTAGCCGTACTTGTCGCCACTCTGGCCGCCTTTGATGGTGCGGCCGCGCAAACGGCGAGCCTGCCGCCCGATACGATGGCGGCGCGGGTCGAGGCCTGTACGCCCTGCCACGGCAACAAAGGCGAAGGCACCAGCGATGTCTATTTCCCGCGCCTCGCCGGCAAGCCCGCGGGCTATCTCTACAATCAACTCCTCGCCTTCAAGAGTGGCCGGCGGAAGTACCCGCCGATGAATTACCTGCTGGAATTCCTCACCGATCCGTATTTGCAGCAAATGGCGGAGTATTTCGCCGATCAGCATCCGCCTTTGCCGCCCGTCGCAGCCAACGATGCGAGCCAGGAGGTGCTGCAGCGCGGTCAGCTCCTGGTGTCGCGTGGTGACCCTCAGCGCCAGATACCGGCTTGCGGGAGCTGCCACGGACCGGCCTTGACCGGAATGGAGCCGGGAATTCCGGGCCTGCTCGGACTGCGGCCGAACTACATCAGCGCGCAATTGGGGGCGTGGCGCTACGGCACCCGCACCGCGAAGGCCCCGGACTGCATGCAGCAGGTCGCTGCCCGGCTGACAGAGGAGGACGTCACCGCAGTCGCGGCATGGCTTGCAAGCCGTCAGGCCCCGGTGAACCTTGCTCCGGTGCCCAAGGGCACCTACGTGCTGCCATTCGCCTGCGGCAGTGAAGGGGATTGAGGAGATGGGGATGCATTGGTGCTCACCAATCCTTGGCACGTGGCTGTTGCTCATGGCCGGTTCGACCGTGGAGGCGCAGCAGGTCGAGCCCGCCGGCACCAAACTCGTCGCGCGCGGCGAATATCTGGCGCGCGCCGGCGATTGCATTGCCTGCCACACTGCGCCGGAGGGCCGAACCTTCGCCGGCGGGCGCGCCATGCCAACACCGTTCGGGACGCTGTATTCGTCCAACATTACGCCGGACCGGGAGACCGGGATTGGCAAATGGACCGCGGAGGACTTCTACAAGTCGATGCATTATGGCCGCTTTCCCGACGGTGGACTGATGTATCCGGCAATGCCTTTCGCGTCCTACACCAAGGTCACACGCGCCGACACCGACGCGATTTTCGCCTATTTGAAGTCGATCCCGCCGGTGAACCAGCGAAACCGCGAGCACGATCTACGCTTCCCCTATGACAATCGCCAGCTCATCCTCGGCTGGCGCACGCTGTTCTTTAGTGAGGGCGAGTTCAAGCCCGATCCGAGCAAATCGGCCGAGTGGAATCGCGGCGCCTATCTGGTCGAGGGCCTCGGCCATTGCGGCATGTGCCATTCGCCGATCAACGCGCTTGGCGGCACGTCGCAGTCCGACGCCTTCAAGGGCGGTCTGATTCCCATGCAGAACTGGTACGCGCCCTCGCTCACCTCCAACCGCGAGGCCGGCCTCGGCGACTGGAGCATCAAGGACATCACCGATCTGCTCCAGACAGGCGTCTCCGCGCGCGGCGTGGTTTACGGGCCGATGGCCGAGGTCGTGCACAACAGCCTGCAATTTCTCAATGACGAAGACACCAAGGCGATGGCGGTCTACCTCAAGGGCATCGCGGAAGGCTCGTCACCGCCGCCCGCAAGCTCCGTTCTGCCCAACACCGAGAGCAGCCTGCTGATCAGCCTCGGCAAGACCGTCTACGACAAGAATTGCGCGAGCTGTCACGGCACGCAGGGCGAAGGCAAGCCGCCACACTGGCCGCCGCTCGCCAACAATCAGTCGATCGAGATGCAGTCGGCGGTCAACCCGATCCGCATGGTGCTCAACGGCGGCTATCCGCCGGGTACCAAGGGCAACCCGATGCCCTATGGCATGCCGCCCTTCGCGGGCCTCCTCTCCGACAACGAGGTCGCCGCCGTCGTCTCCTACATCCGCACCGCCTGGGGCAATCGTGGCTCGCCGGTCTCGGCGCGCGAGGCCAACGAGCTGCGCTCCGCGCCTTTGAATTGAGATCCGCCATGTTCAATTCCGATCCTCCAACCAGCCCAGCAGCCGCCGATCAGGCCGTCGAGGAAGTCGTTGCCCAGGGGCCTTCAGGGGCGATTGTGCTGGCCGGCATCGCCACGGCCTGCGTGGTCGCGATGTGGCTCGCGTTCTATCTGTTCGTCTTCCTGCCGCGCGGGTCGCTGCAATGAGCACAGGGCAAGCCCACGGCAGCGTCGAGGTCGCGGCGCGCGTCGAGCGGCGCTGGGCCACGATTGCCGTGATCATCATCGTGGGCATGGCGTTGCTCGCGGCTTTCGCCGGCATCCATCGTGCGACCATGCCGCAGCCGCGGGTCGAGACCACCGATCCCTCGCGCATCCATCTCTCGGGCGAGTTCGTCGAGAGCAATCTCGGCAGCGTGCTGGAAGCCAACGGCAATGTCACCGTGCGCGCGATCGGCCAGCAATATTCCTTCACGCCGGCCTGCATCGTGGTGCCCGTCGATACGCCGATCACGCTGCGCGCGACCAGCGCCGACGTCGTGCACGGCATCCTGGTCCAGGGCACCAACGTCAACACCATGCTGGTGCCGGGCTACATCTCCGAGCAGCTGATGCGCTTTACGAAGACCGGCGACTATCTGATGCCCTGCCAGGAGTTCTGCTCCTTCGGCCATGAAGGCATGTGGGGCAAGATCAAGGTGATCGACAAGACTGACTTCGCAAATCGCGCGAAGGCCGGCGGGAGGCTGAGCTGTGTTGGTCAATAGGAAGCTCATTCTCGCCCATTTCTGGCTGGCGTTTGCGGTGTTCGGCGTCGCGCTGACGCTTGGCGCCTGGCAGATGTTCATTCGTAGCCCGCTCGGCACCTGGCTCTCCAACCCCGAGCTCTATTACCGCTCGCTGACCGCGCACGGCACAGTCATGGGCTACGTGTTCCCGACGCTGGTCGCGATGGGATTTGGCTATGCCATCAGCGAGTCCGCGCTGGAGCAGCGCCTGGTCGGCGTGCGCTGGGCCTGGACCGGATTCTGGCTGATCGTCGCCGGCAGCATCATGGCGGTGATCCCGATCGCGCTCGGGCGCGCCTCCGTGCTCTACACGTTCTATCCGCCGCTGATCGGCAACATCTTCTACTACCTCGGGGTCGTGCTCGTCGTGGTCGGCTCCTGGATCTGGGTCGCGCTGATGTCGATTAACTTGCGCATCTGGCGCAAGGCCCATCCTGGGGCGCCGGTGCCGCTCGCGATGTTCGCCAATGTCGCCGGCTCCTATCTCTGGGCCTGGACCGCGGTCGGCGCGGCGCTCGAGTTGCTGCTCCAGATCATTCCCGTCGCCGCGGGGCTAAAGAACACCATCGATGCGGGGCTTGCCCGGGTGTTCTTCTCCTGGACGCTCCACGCCATCGTCTATTTCTGGCTGATGCCGACCTACATCGCCTATTACACGATCGTGCCGCGCGCAATCGGCGGCCGGGTCTACTCGGACAGCATGGCGCGGATCTCCTTCATCCTGTTCCTGGTGGTGGCCATGCCCATCGGCATGCACCACACCTTCGCCGATCCGCAAGTCGGCGCCGGCTTCAAGTTCATCCATTCGGCTTTCACCGCGCTGGTGGCGCTGCCGACGTTGCTCACGGTGTTCACGATCTGCGCCTCGGTCGAGATCGCGGCGCGGCTTCGCGGTGGCCGCGGCCTGTTCGGCTGGCTCAGGGCCCTGCCCTGGGACAATCCGATGATGCTGGCGTTGGCGTTCTCCTTCGTCATGCTCGGCTTTGGCGGCGCCGGCGGGCTCATCAACATGAGCTATCAGCTCGATGCGTCCATCCACAACACCCAGTGGATCACCGGTCATTTCCACCTGATCTTCGGCGGCGCCATCGTCATCATGTATTTTGCGATCGCCTATGATCTATGGCCGCATCTGACCGGACGCGAGCTGATCGATGTCCGTCTTATCCGCACCCAGCTGTGGCTGTGGTTCATCGGCATGGTCGTCACCACCTTCCCGTGGCACTGGGTCGGCATTTTGGGCATGCCGCGCCGCATGGCCTATTTCGACTTCGCCGATCCCGCGATCGCGCCGCAGGCGCTTTCGGTGATATTCTCCGCGATCGGCGGCTTCGTCCTGCTGACCTCGGGGATCATGTTCATTGTCATCCTGGCGCGCGGCATGCGTGCGCCTCAGGTCGACGCCGGCGCCTATCGCTTTGCGGTCGCCATGCACCAGCCGGCAACCGTGCCCGTTGCACTCAACACCCATGCGCTGTGGGTGGCATTGATGATAGCGCTCACCATCACCAACTACGGCTATCCGATCCTCAACCTCGCGACCACGGGGACGTCGGTGCCAGCCGTCTATGTGGGAGCGCAGTGATGAGCGCCCGCGACCTTTTCTCCCTCAACAATCCTCATTTCACGCGGGGCGTCGGCATCATTGCCGCAATCCTGATTGTGACCGCGATTGCCGGCTTTATCGTGCTGCCCTTTGCCCAGCCCTGGATCCAGTTCGCCAATGTCTGGGACGCGATCTGTAGCGCCGCAGGCGTGGTACAACGGACCGCGACCGTCACAGCGCCCGAAGAGACAAAACGTCTGTCCGATGTCGTCCTGACCTCGCATACGCTGTCGCGTCCAAGCCAGGAAGCGATCGGCCGCGGTGCGACGCTGGCGCAGCGCTGTGCCATCTGTCACGGTCCGACCGGCATTAGCCGCGCAGACTCGCCGAACCTCGCCGGCCAATATGCCGCCGTGATCTACAAGGAGCTGCACGATTTCCGCTCCGGTGCGCGCAGCAATGCCGTGATGTCGCCGTTTGCCGTCAACCTGACCGACGATGAAATCGCCGACCTCTCAAACTATTATGCTTATTTGCCACGGCTTCCGGCCTATCACCCGACGCCGCAACTACCGAAGCCCAACATCGTCATCTTTGGTGCGCCGCTGCGCGGCATCGCACCCTGCGGCGCCTGCCATGGCAGCCTCGACAACAAGACCGGCAGCCCGTGGCTGGAAGGACAGTCCGAGGCCTACATGAAAGCTCAGCTCCAGGCGTTTGCCGAAGGCGAGCGCCGCAATGACATCAGCCAGCAGATGCGCAACATCGCCCGCGCGATGACGCCTCAGGAGATTGATGCTGCCGCAGCGTATTACGCCTCGCAGCCGCCGGATGTCGTCAAAGCCGTGGATTGATCAGGACGACGCCAGCTTCGGCCGGCCGTAGATCGCATCCGCCCGCTTTTCGAACGCGGTTGAAAACCGCGCAAACGCCGCGTCGAACATCGACCCCATCAGCATCGCCAGCATGCGGCTCTTAAATTCATAGGCGAGGAAGAAGCCGACGTCGCAGAATTCATTGCCGTCCTGCTGGCCTCTCGCCTCGAACGTCCAGCGATTTTCGAGATTGCTGAAGGGACCTTGCAGATATTCGACCAGGATCTTCAGATTCGCGCGGTCGAGCGTCACGCGGCTGGTGAAGGATTCCTTGACCAGCTTGAACGACACAGTCATGTCGGCGACCAGCACCTCGGTGCCGTCGGGCTTCGCCATCCGCTGGCGGATCTTCAGCGCGCTGCACAGCGGCACGAATTCCGGGTAACGCTCGACGTCGGCGACCAGATCAAACATCTCGGGTGCGCTGTGATTGACACGGCGCTTGCTCGAAAATTTGGGCATATCGGTTCAGCGCGCGGTCGCGGCCCGAGCGGCCTTCAGTCTCGCAAAGTCCTCGCCGGCGTGATGCGACGAGCGTGTCAGCGGGCTCGCCGACACCATCAGGAAGCCCTTGGTGTAGGCGACCTTTTCGTAAGAACTGAACTCGTCCGGCGGCACGTAGCGCATCACGGCGTGGTGCTTGCGGGTCGGCTGGAGATATTGCCCGATGGTCAGGAAATCGACGTCGGCCGAGCGCAGATCGTCCATCACCTGCTGCACCTCGTGGCGCTCCTCGCCGAGGCCGACCATGATGCCTGATTTGGTGAAGATGGTGGGATCGAGCTCCTTGACCCGCTGCAGCAGCCGGATCGAGTGGAAGTAGCGCGCACCGGGCCGCACCGTGAGATAGCGCGACGGCACGGTCTCGAGATTGTGGTTGAATACGTCGGGCCGCGCGGCGACGACGACTTCGAGCGCTCCCTCCTTGCGCAAAAAGTCCGGCGTCAGGATCTCGATGGTGGTCGAGGGACAGGCGGCGCGGATGGCGCGGATGGTCTGGGCAAAATGCTCGGCTCCGCCATCGGCGAGATCGTCGCGGTCGACCGAGGTGATGACGACGTGGGCGAGACCCAGCTTGGCGACAGCCTCTGCGACGTTCTGCGGCTCGGCCGTATCCAGCGCGTTGGGCAGGCCGGTCTTGACGTTGCAGAAGGCGCAGGCGCGGGTGCAGGTGTCGCCCATGATCATGAAGGTCGCGTGCTTCTTGTCCCAGCACTCGCCGATGTTCGGGCAGCCGGCCTCCTCGCACACCGTGTGCAGGCCGTTGGCACGCACGATGTTGCGGGTGTCGGCATAGCCGCGGGTGTTGGGCGCGCGCACGCGAATCCAGTCCGGCTTCGGCGGCGAAGCGGAATCAGGGCGGTTCACCTTTTCGGGGTGGCGCGGGCGCAGCGGGTTCGTGATGGTATCGACAATAACGACCATGATCTGTCCGGTCTGTTCAGGTCCTACCTAGTCGGTCTGGCTGCCTGCCGCAACCCGGCTCGCGCCGCTTCAGGGAACATGGCAGATATGGGCAATATCCTGCTCTGTTCTCAGGCGATTCTCACCTCGAATGGCTCCAGTCTCGAAGACTTCCACACCCCGGCTCGGCAAAGCCCTGAAGCGCGGCTTTTTCGACCGCGACGTCCGCGAGGTCGCTCACGACCTGATCGGGGCCACCATGCTGGTCGACGGCGTCGGCGGGATCATCGTCGAGGTCGAGGCCTATCATCATACCGAGCCGGCGGCGCACTCCTACAATGGCCCGACGCCGCGGAACCAGATCATGTTCGGTCCGCCCGGCTTTGCTTATGTCTACCGCTCCTACGGCATCCACTGGTGCGTCAACTTCGTCTGCGAGGCCGCAGGCTCGGCCAGCGCCGTGCTGATCCGTGCGCTGGAGCCGACCCATGGCCTCGCCGCAATGCGCCGACGGCGCCATCTCCAGGAGGTGCACGCACTGTGCTCGGGTCCGGGCAAGCTGACCGAGGCGCTCGGCATCACCATCGCGCACAACACCCTGCCCTTGGACCGGCCGCCGATCGCGCTGCATGCGCGGACGGAGGATCTCGAGGTCGCAACTGGCATCCGGATCGGCATCACCAAGGCGGTCGAGCTACCCTGGCGCTATGGCGTCAAGGGCTCGAAATTCCTCAGCAAGCCGTTTCCGAAATAGGCCTACGACGCCTGCTTCAGCCGCTCCAGCGCCTCGAGCAGCTTGGCCTTGCGGGCGAGCGCTGCCTCGCGCTTTTCGCGCTCTTCCTCGACGACCTCTTCGGCCGCGTTGGCGACGAACTTCTCGTTGGCGAGCTTGGACTCGGCACGCTTGATGTCGGCGTCGGCCTTGCCGATTTCCTTGTCGAGGCGTGCACGCTCGGCGGCGAAATCGACCACGCCCTTCAGCGGCAGCGCCGCGACCTCGCCGCGCACGAGGAGTTGAACCGCTCCGTCAGGCGCGCGATCGGCGAAGGAGATGTCCGACAGCCGCGCCATGCGCTTGATGACGTCGGTCCAGCGTGGCGCACGTTCCCTGGTCTCGGCCGAGGCCCCCGCGAGCACGAGGGCCGTCAGCGTCGCCGGTGCAATATTCATCTCGGCGCGCACCGAGCGGATCTGCGTGATCAGGTCGATCACCCAGCCGATCTCCGCCTCCGCCTTGGGATCGGTGAAGTCGGCGTGGTCGAAGATCGGCATCACGAACGCCGGCGAGACCAGCGGATCGGTCGGCCCGGCTGCAGCCGCGAGCATCGCAAGCTGCTCCGGTGTCGGCTCAGCCCGCTTCAGCGGCCATGGTGCCAGTGCGAGCAGGCCATCGCGCTTGGCCGTCACCTCCCACAGCTCTTCGGTGATGAAGGGCATGAAGGGGTGCAGCAGCTTCAGGATCTCGTCGCGCGCCCAGGCGACCATGGCGCGGGTCTCGTCCTTTGCGGGGCTATCGGGACCGAGCAGGACGGGCTTGGCGAGTTCAACATACCAATCGCAATAGACGTTCCAGACGAAGCGGTAGATCGCGCCGGCGGCATCGTTGAAGCGATAGGCCTCGATGGCTTCGGTCACCTCGCGCGTGGTGTGCGCGCTTTCATGGGCGATCCAGCGGTTCAGCGTTTCCTTGGCCTTGGCCGGCTCGAAACCTTCGGGCACGGCGCAATGGTTCATCTCGGCGAAGCGCGAGGCGTTCCAGAGCTTGGTCGCGAAATTGCGGTAGCCTTCGACGCGGCTGGTGGCGAGCTTGATGTCGCGCCCTTGCGCGGCCATCGCAGCCAACGTGAAGCGCAACGCGTCGGCGCCATATTCGTCGATCAGGTTGAGGGGATCGATGACGTTGCCTTTGGACTTCGACATCTTGGCGCCCTTCTCGTCGCGGACGAGGGCGTGGATGTAGATCGTCGAGAACGGGATCTCCTTCATGAAGTGAAGGCCCATCATCATCATCCGGGCGACCCAGAAGAAGATGATGTCGAAGCCGGTCACCAGCGCGTTGGTCGGGTAGTAGCGCTGCACCTCGGGCGCATCTTCAGGCCAGCCGAGCGTCGAGAACGGCCACAGCGCTGAGGAGAACCAGGTGTCGAGCACGTCCTCATCGCGCGTGATGAAGCCTTCGCGCTTGTTGCGGTCGAGCGCCATTTCGCGGCCCTGTTCGACCGTGATGACTTCCTGCTCGACATAATAGCCGAGCGCATGGCTGATCGCCTCCTCCTCGGTCTCTGCGACGAACACCTTGCCGTCTGGGCCGTACCAAGCCGGGATCTGATGGCCCCACCAGAGCTGGCGCGAAATGCACCAGGGCTGGATGTTCTCCATCCACTCGTAATAGGTCTTCTCCCAATTCTTCGGCACGAAGGTCGTCTCGCCCGAACGCACCGCCGCAATCGCAGGCTTTGCCAGCGTTTTGGCGTCGACATACCACTGATCGGTGAGATACGGCTCGATCACGCTGTTGGACCGATCACCGTGCGGGACCATGTGGGTGTGCGGCTCGATGCGCTCGACGAAGCCGAACGATTCCAGCCGCTCGACGATGCGCTTGCGCGCCGCGAAGCGGTCGACCTTGTTGAACTCCTCGGCGAATTGCGCGGCGCCTTCCGGCAGGCCTTTCAGATAATCCTCGTTGTCGACGAGGTCGAGGCATCCTTCCTTGTCCAGCACGCTGATGCGGCGCAGGCCGTGGCGATTGCCGACCTCGAAATCGTTGAAGTCGTGCGCCGGCGTCACCTTCACCGCGCCCGAGCCCTTTTCCGGATCGGAATATTCGTCGGCGACGATCCTGATCTTGCGGCCGACCAGCGGCAGGACCACGTTCTTGCCGATCAGCTTCTGATAGCGCTCGTCCTCGGGATGCACGGCTACGCCGGTATCGCCGAGCATGGTCTCGGGCCGCGTGGTGGCAACCACGATGAAGGTCGAGCGATCCTCCGGATCGAAGGTCTTGCCCTCGATCGGATAGCGCAGGTACCAAAGGTGACCCTTCACCTCGGTCTGCTGCACTTCGAGATCGGAGATCGCGGTGAGCAGCTTGGTGTCCCAGTTCACCAGCCGCTTGTCCTTGTAGATTAGGCCGTCGCGGTGCAGTTCAACGAACACCTTGATGACGGCCTTGGACAGGCCCTCGTCCATAGTGAAGCGCTCGCGCGACCAGTCGCAGGAGGCGCCGAGACGCTTGAGCTGGTTGATGATGGTGTCGCCGCTCTCGGCCTTCCACTGCCAGACCCGCTCCAGGAACTTCTCGCGACCCATCTCGCGGCGCCCGGGCTGCTGGCGCTCCATCAGCTGCCGCTCGACCACCATCTGGGTGGCGATGCCGGCATGGTCGGTACCGGGCTGCCACAGCACGTCGCGGCCGCGCATGCGCTCGAACCGGCACAGGATGTCCTGGAGCGTGTTGTTGAGGGCGTGGCCCATGTGCAGCGAGCCCGTCACGTTCGGCGGCGGGATCACGATGGTAAAGGGCACTGCGTCGCGGCGGTCGGGACGGCCAGCCTTGAAGGCAAGGCTGTCCTCCCACACCACGGACATGCGGGCTTCGATATCGGCGGGCTGGTAATTTTTCTCGATCATGGGGCTGCTAGAAAGCCGCGCGCGGGGCTCAAGTCAACGGAAAGCTCAGCGGCAAAAGGGCTTTCCGGCCCGTTCGGCAGGCCGAATATGGCGCTCAAGCGGGGCTTTATGAGGGCTTGGCTTCGGCCGTCACCGACCGCCGCGTGAGACCCGCTCGATTTCGGCCTTCACAATGCGTTCGACCAGGCCCGGCAGATTGTCGTCGAGCCAGGATTTCAGCATCGGGCGCAGCATCTCCTTGACCAGGTCCTCCAGCGTCCGCGCGTTGCTGCTGAGCACCGTGTGAGCCAGCGAATTGAAGGCGGATTCGACCGCCGAGACGGTCGACTGGGCCAGAATCGGCTGCTGCGGCGGCAGCGGCGGCGCGTCGTAATCGACCGGCGCGTAGGACGGCGGAGGCGTTGGACGCGGCGGCGGTGCCTCGGCGAATTCGAGATCGTCGCGCGGCTCGACCCTGTGGAAGCTCGGCGGCGGCGGCGCCGGTGTCGGCTCGGGATCCAACGCCATCTCGTCGGTCAGCTCGAGCACGTCGGGCTCTGGCTCTGGCTCAGGCTCGGGTTCTGGCTCCGGAGCTCGCACCTCAGGCGCAGACGTGGCCTCGTCCAGCCCCGCCAGCAGCGCGTCGATGTCGTCCTGGTTGTTGGGGCCGGCATCGGCGGCGGGCGCGGGCGACGGAGGCGGCGCGGGCTTCGCAGCCGGCGGCGGCGCGGGCTTTTCGGCGGCAGGTTTTGCAGGCGCGATTTTGGACGGAGGGATGTCGGCCATCGGCTTTGCCGCGGGTGCAGGTGCGGGCTTTGCAGCCTCTGCCGGCGGCGGCTTCGCCTCGTCATCAGCAATGATGCGCCGGATCGAGGCCAGAATCTCCTCCATGGAGGGTTCTGTGACCTTTGCAGGCTGCGTCATCTCCGACTCCACATCATCAACGCCCTCGCATGCGCTGTTTTACACCAAGCACGACGGCATTGGCCGGTTCCGGATGGGTCGTCCGACATTTTCGTCGCGACAGCCAGACTTGTCCCCAGATCACGGCTCAAAGTGAGGCGGCGCGCCCCTGCCCCGTCACTCAAGCATTACGCACGCAACATTGGATGCGGGCCGAATCGACCAGCAGCTTCTTGGCAAGGCTATGTCAGGGCTTTTGACGATTGCAAGCAAAGCGCCGGTCGGTCTCTGCAAGTTTGCGAGGCCGACCGGAGAACTACGGCAATCAGCGTCCGTCGGGCGTACGCACGCCGACCCAGCTGTCGCGGACCTGGTGGTAGTGCACGCTCGGATCGTAGACGGTGGTGTTTAGGCCGAGCACCTGCGGTGCAAGGCGACCGACGGCTGCGAGCACGTTGTAGGACGCAACGACCCGATCGTGCTGTGCGGTGACCAGCGCGACGCGCGCATTGACCAGCGCTTGCTGGGCGTTGAGGACGTCGAGGGTCGTGCGCTGACCGGCCTTGGCTTCCTCGCGCACACCGTTCAGCGCGATCTCGGACGCGGTGACCTGCGCCTGCGCGGACTGCACCTGCGCCTTGCCGGCCTGCAAAGCCCCCCAGAACTGCACCACGTTCGCGCGGACAGTGTCACGAGTCTTCTCGAGGTTCAGACGCTGCTGTGCCAGGTTTTCCTTGGATTGGCGGATCAGCGAATATTCTGCACCGCCCTGATAGATCGGCACGGAGGCCGTCGCGACGGCGGATGCGGTATTCGTTCGGAAAACCGTCAGCTGCTGCTGGTAGGCTGTGCTGGCAGTCGCATTGAGGGTGACCGTCGGCAGCAATGCGCCTTCGTTGACCTTGACCTGGAGATAGTTGACGTCGATGCCATACATCGCAGCCGTGACATCGGGATGTTCCGTCAGGCTGAGCTCGACTGCCGAGGCAAGCGTTGGCGGCAGGAACCGGTCGACCGGGGATCCGGGTGCGAGATTCGACGGCTCGTTGCCGATGACCCGGCGGAAATTCGCGCGCGTCGTCGTGAGAGTCGATTCCGCTGTCAGCGCTTGAGTCTTGCCGGCAGCCAGCTGCGCTTCGGATTGCGCGACGTCGGTGCGTGTCACCTCGCCCACGTTGAAGCGATCACGCGTCTGCTTCAGCGTCTGTTCGAGAACACGCACGTTGCTGCGCTGGACTTCAAGGGTCGCGGAGTCGCGCAGATAGTCCATATAGGTCGTAGCGGCACTCAGAAGCACGCTTTGATCCATGCTGCGCAGTGCTTCGCGCGTACCGGAGACCTGGCTCTCCGCTGCCCGCGTCTTGTTGGCGGTCTGATTGCCATTGTACAGCGTCTGACTAACGGTCACGCTGGCGGCGTTGGGCTGAAGGGGCGGATCGCTATGGATGGCGAGGCCCTTCTGCGTCGCCTGGACGTCCTGATATTGATACCCGCTGCTAAGGTTCAGTTTGACGGTGGGGCGATAGCCCGACAGAGCTTGAGGCACTCCTTCGTCGGTCGAGCGCACCTGGGCGCGCTGTGCGTTGAGCTGCGGATTGTTCTGATAGGCGCGCACCAGCGCAGCCTCGATCGTATCCGCCAATGCAGGCGTCGGCCCGGCAAGCGCCGTCAGCAGGACCGAAACCGCTGCTCCGGTGAAAAGCTTCACCCTATGCATCCCTGAAATTCCGTTCATTCTCACGCCAAGCTCGTGCCCGCGAGCCTGGTTACCGTATCCGAGTGGAGTCGTTGCCCCGCAGCAACATAGGACGCGGTCAAGCGCGACGGAACTACCCCCGAGTAGTTCCCAGCGGAAACTCTTCACGTGCAGCATCCCGGCCACACTTCTGATTCAGAACGGGATTTTAACGGGATTTCAGCCGTCAGAAGACGAAGGCGGCGGCCCGTTCCAGGCCGGGCAGCACCGGGGCAGCCGCATCGAACAGCGGCCGATAGCCGAATTCGCCGTGCGAGCGGGTAACGATCATGGCTCGCGACGGCCTGGATTCGGCCGAGACCCCCACCAGGCGTCCGCCTTCTTTGAGCTGACCAAACAGAGCATCCGGCGTCACCTCGGTCGCGCCGTTGAGGACGATCACGTCATAGGGCGCGGCGGCCGGGTCGCCCTCGGCGCAGGCGGCGGCCTTGCAGGTCACGTTTGTGAGCCCGAGGTTGGCAAACGCGTCCTTGGCTTTGGCAACCAGAGCCGAATCGCCTTCCGTGGCCGTAACCTGGCGCGCGAGCTTCGCGGTCAGCGCGGCGAGGTAGCCGGTCGCGCAGCCGACGACCAGCACGTTGTCGCCCTCGCCGATCTCAGCGGCTTGGAGCAGCTTGCCGGTCAGCTGCGGCTTGATCAGATAACGCTTGGCAGCGCCTTCGCTGACGTCGAGATCGAGGTCGAGGTAGGCCAGCGCCTGTCGGCTCGCCGGCACGAAGGCCTCGCGGGGAACCGTGAACATGGCATCGAGAATGCGGCGATCGGTGACATCATTGGTGCGCACCTGGCCATCGACCATTTTTTGGCGCGCGGTCGAGAAACCGGACATTTGCGGACCCTGCAAGGCGGACGATGCCGCGGAGATGAATTTGCGGCATCTTTGGAACAGGCTCCGCGAAAACGCAACAAGTCCGTTGGCCGGTCAGCCAACGGTTGCGCAACGTTAGAGCATGGAGGTGCGACGGCTTATTCGATCGCAACTGCCAGACGGCCAATGAGGGCGGCCACTTCGTCCAGCCGCGCCGAATCGGGGGTCTCGACCGCGCGGGCAAGACAAGCAAGGCATTCATCGTCGCTCAATTCAGGGACGTCGGCCGGTAGAATCGAGGGGGCCCGGCGGGCACGGTCGATCTGGATGTCGGGCATGGGAATCAGCTCCGTAAGAGTCCGGCCCAGCAACGCTCGATGTGAATTAAGTCGATTTGGTGCCGCTTGCTTTGCGGTGTGCGTCTCGGCGTACACGTCCGCTTGAACGCGATTCTGCGGGGGATACCGGCGTGGCGGCGCTGAGGGATTGATCGAGCTAGATCGCGTGCGACATCAATGCACGCCTACAAACAACTGAAAATAAAGCGGAATTTGGCTCCCCGGGCTGGATTCGAACCAGCGACCATCCGATTAACAGTCGGATGCTCTACCGCTGAGCTACCGAGGAAAAGGGCGAACCGTTCGTTCGCGCGCGCTGCGTATAACAAAGCCGATTGCGCTTGCAAAGGACGAATTCGTCATCATCCGCAAAGCATCGAGGAAGGGCTGATCCAGCCCTTCCTCGGGCTTGGGTCAGGCCGGGTTACTCGGCGACGAACGAGGTGGTCTTGGTGCGGGGGTCGTAGCGCAGCCGCAGCGCTGTGAACTTGCAGAGGTTGACGTTCTTCCACAGGACGGACTCGTCATAGTTCTGCCAGTCAACGCGGATGTTCCAAACGCACCCCTCGTCGTCATCGTCGAACTCGACATAGGTGCTCGCCTGGTTCTGCAACACCTTGTCAAGTTCGTTGTCCCATTCGTCCAGGCCATCATCAGGGGCATTGAAGCCCAGGAATTTGATGGCGTAGCCGGTCTCGTTGACGACGGTGACGTTGCGGGAATCGGCGGCGAAGGCCGCCGTGGCGGCGAGAGACAGGCCGACGGCGATCAGTCCGGAGAGAAAATACTTCATATGAAAATCCCCTGATAGAAACAGGCCTCAGCGCCTGACGTCGATCGGCGCAGGCGCCGCGGCAACAAATGGCGTTGCCTCGAGAAATTCGTCCGGAGCGCAGTCGAAAGGTTCGACACACTATCGAACTGCACTCCGGAGCCGTGCGCGACGCGAGACGCGCACGGGCAATTTCTTATCGTTTCGATTTCTCAGCAGCAATGAACCGGCATTCACAGATCGGCGGAGTTTGTTTTCTCCGGGGCAGGCACCGCTGCCGGCGTTACCGCCGCACCATTGGCCTTGCCGGTCACGGCGCCGACCAGCGTCTTCACCGGATCGTCGCCCGTCGCAAAGCCGCTCTGGCGCAGGATCTCGTCGATCATCGGCCGCAGGGCGTGCACCTTGAGGAGCTCGCCGGCGAGCCCCTCGCCGAAGCCGACATTGCCGCCGCCGACGCCGTTGCCGCCGAACGCGCCGCCGGTATGCAGGATGCGGACGTCCTTGAGGTTGGCGATCGGCCTGACCATCTCCGCCAGCGCCGAGGGCATCGTCTCGATCCGCTTCTTTGCAATCTCGAAATCGATGACGTTGGCGCCGAGCTTGTTCTGCGCTTCGTTCTTCATGGTGATGACGGCCGCCTCGGCCTCACCGATATTGCGGACACCAACCGCCTTGATCTTGTTGGATTCAGCCTCGGCGGTCGCCAGTGTCTTGACGGCCTCGGCGCGGTCGAGCGAGGCCTTCTTCTCGGCTTCGGCCGCGACGATCAGCTCGGTCGATTTGCGCTCGGCCTCCGTGCGCGCGGCGAGCACCTGGGTCAGACGGGCGCGGTCCGCGACCTCGACCGCGCGCGCGGTGACCACCTTTTCCTCTGCGGAAACGGCAAGTGCTTCGGCCGCCTTGGCGTTGGCCACGGCTTCCGAGGTCTGTTTGCTCTTGGATGCGATCTGGATCTCGTTCTCCTGCGTCGCGATCTGGATCTCGCGCTGCGCGTCGGTCTTGCGCTTGTTGATGGCGAGGTCGGACTCGATGACCGCAGTTTCCTTGACCTGCTTGGCGCCAGCCTCCTTCTCGGCAACCGCCCGGTCGGTGTCGATGCGCGCGTTCTCCTCGGTCAGGCGGGCGGTCTGCGTGGCGGTTGCGACTTCGGCGCGGGTGCTCGCGGTCTTGTTGGCGATGTCGCGCTCTTGCGAGAGCTCAGCTTCCTTCTTGGTGCGTTCGATGGTCAGGGTCTGCTGCCGCGCCTCGAGGTCCTTCTGGGCGATAGCGACCTCGTTGTCGCGCACGATCGCGTTGCGGTCGCGGCGGCGGGTCTCGGTGATGGTCTTGAGCTGGGTCAGGCCTTCGGCGTCGAAGAAGTTCTCGGGGTTGAAGAACTTGACGTCGGTCTGGTCGAGCTTGGTGAGCGACACCGACTCCAGCTCGAGACCGTTGGACTTCACATCGGATTCGACGGTCGCCTGCACGTGCTTGACGAAATCGCTGCGCTTTTCCTGCAATTCCAGGATGGTCATGGTCGCCGCCACCGAGCGCAGGCCGTCGACGAATTTCGCCTCGACCTGGTTGCGCAGAGCTTCGGCGTCATTGGTCAGCGCGCCCAAGGTCTGGCTTGCGAGCGCAATGCTCTCGTCATCGGGGCGAACGCGGACGTAGAATTCGGCGACGATATCGACGCGCAGCCGGTCCTTGGTGATGAGCGACTCCCGCTCCTTGCGCTCGACCGTGAGCCTGAGCGTCTTGAGGTTGACGCTGGCATAGGAGTGAAAGATCGGCAGGATCATGGCGCCGCCGTCGAGCACGACCTTCTTGCCGCCAAGGCCGGTGCGTACGAAGGCCTCGTCGCGGGTGGCGCGCTTGTAGAGGATGGTGAAGATGATCCCGAGGACGATGATCAGCGTGACGCCGATCATGGCCGGGACTGCGATGTCGAACATGACTTTCTCCAAAAATGACTTAGCTGCTGCTTAGAGCGGGTTTGGTCGGTTTCAGTTCATCGTCGGCCCTGACAGCCACGAAGCGGGTATCGACGCGGTCGACCAGCAGCACCAGCGTGCCCTGCGGCAAAGGCGCTGAGCTGGGAGCGGCCACCGCCGAGACGAAGTGGCGGTTGCCGTGGATATCGGCGACGCTGACACGGCCGGGCGGACCCTGGTCGAGCGGGCCGACGACGACCTCGCCAACGCGGCCGACGAGATCGCCGAGGCCGATCGCGTAGCTTTCATCCTTCGGAATGATCCGCGCGATGCCCCGGCTCGCGCCGCGGACCAGCGGGACCGAGACGACGACGGCCGCAAGCGAGGCGAGACTGGCCGGCAAGGGCCCGGCCACCATTCGGGCGACGTCCTGGATCAGGAAGCCGGTGATCGAGAAGGCGCCCAGCGCCAGCAGCAGGAAGATCAAGAGCGGCACGCCGCCGACATTGATCCAGGAGATGGCGTTGATCACGCCATTGTCGCTGGGATGGCTGAAATCGATGCTGGTGCCGAGCATCTCGCTCAAGGAGGCCCCGACCAGCATGGTGACCACTTCGAGCGTGCCGACGATGAGGATCATGGCTGCCGCGATCGCGAACGGCCTGACCTCCGGCGCCATGACGTGTTCGAGCAATGCGCTCATGACACGATACTCTTCAGGAGCGCGACTTCAACCGCGCCAGCCTCGCTGCAATCTCCTTGTCGCGATGCAACGTGCTGAGCTCGTCAATGTCGCTTGAATACGGGATGGCAGCCGGCACGCCGGTGGCGCGCGCCACCGCCCTGCCCGCGCGCAGAGCCTTTGCCGCCGCCGAGGTGCCGCCCTGTTTGCGGGGCGACGTCGCGGCCTGATGGCTCGCAGCCGCCTCGCTCTTTGCGAGATCGGCGCGGCGCTGCTCGGCATCCTGGAGCGCCGAGAGCACCGCGCGCAGCGACGTCACGCATTGCTCGATCTTCTCGTTGTTCTCGTCGATGGCGCGGGAGAGCACCTCGAACTGTGCCTCCAGATCCATCTGCCGCGCGATGCCGGCGCGGGCGAGATCATCGCGCCCGTCCGCGATCACCCCCTCGATCTTCGCAGTCAGATCGGTTATCTCGCGCTCGATCTCGGTTCGCCGGGCGTTGAGGCGGTATTCCTCGGCCCGCGCAGACGCGAGCGCATCGCGCGCCTCGCCTTCGGCGCGCTCAATCTCGCGGATGGCCTGTCCCACCACGCCAAGCTTGTTCTTGCCTTCCGCCTGCTCGATCGCGTCATAGGCGATGCCGGCGATCAGACGTCCGACCCGCGACAGGAAATTCTCGGGAGCGGCTGCGATGGTATCCATAGCGTTCTCCTCCTCTGGCAGACTGTTCGGCGTGACGCCGTAGTGAACCTCGAAACCGTCGTCGGTGCGGATGAGATGCGCGGGCACGCTCTGCCCCCAGCCATCCGCGTAGCCGACATAGTCGAAGGGCACGCTGAAGCGCCCTTGAACGGTTGAAATCGAAATGGTGGCCGGCCCCTTGATCTTGGCGAGCTTGTCGTCGAGCGGCAGGCGGCGACCTTGCGCGGCGCGATACTCGGTGCGGTCGCGCAGGCCCAGCGTCACCAGCCGTGACGGCAGCGCGGTCTCTTTCCGGATTGGCTCATAGGCATGGGCATGCAGCAGCACGACGTTGGAGCCCACATTGTGGGTCCGGGCGACCTCATCCAGGATCTCCATCATGCGGTCATAGGCCCTGAACGTCGCCTCCATCGCGGCCTTGGCGGCCGGGTCAGGGGCAAGCCTGTATCGAAGCGCCGATGGCGCGTTTCGGGGCGACGGGCTCATGAAAAGCACTAAAGCACCATTTTGGTGCTTTACAAGGGGGTAGCTCGATCACGTTCCACTGATCCTGATGCACTCTTTGGATTAGTCGCTGTCGCCTGCGGCCGCGTTCAAGGTGTGCCATCACTCCTAAATCACCGACGATCAAGACTTCTTGCACGTGCGGGTTGCAATTTTATGGAAAGCCGTTTGCGACCTGGAGCACCTGCCCGAAGTGTGACGCAATGTTCTCTCAGCACCCGTCGTTGCGCGGGGTCTTGCGAGGAAGAGGCAACCGCGGTGCTTTATTTGTCTGCATCTCAATACACAGGCACACTTGCGCGACTGGAAACCATCGATGACTCGTCCGCAGCCAGCCACCAGCTCTTGCACCCGAACCGACCGCCTGTCTCGGTCGGTCGGAGCCGAGATCGCCCGCGCACTGGCGTTGGCACTGCTCGTCTGCGTGACCTGGTCGGCGGCTCAGGCCGAGACGGCCAAGCTGCGGGTGGCGACCCGCATCGTGCCGCCGATGGTCGTCGAAAAGAACGGCGTGCTGAGTGGCTTCAGTATCGAGCTCTGGAACAGCATCGGCAAACGACTGAACCGCGAGACCGAATATGTCGTGTTGCCCGATGTGAGCGAATTGCTTGACGCGGTCGGAAGCGGACGAGCCGATCTCGCCATCGCGGCCATCTCGATCACGTCAGAGCGGGAGGACAGGTTCGACTTCTCTCAGCCGATCATGAACTCAGGCTTGCAGATCCTGGTGCGCGGCACGGCCGTCATTGTCGAAGCCAATCCATTGCGCGAGCTGATGCGATTGTTCTTCTCACGCACGTTGCTGGTCTGGCTCGGCATTGCGCTGCTCCTGATCCTGGTGCCGGCGCACCTGATGTTCCTGGTCGAGCGAACGCATCACAGCGGGATTATTCCGACCAAGAAGTATTTTCCGGGGATCTTCCACGCGATGTTCTGGGCGGCGGGCACGCTGGCCACTCAGGCCGATCAGATGCCGCGACACTGGATAGCCCGGATCGTCGCCGTGCTGTGGATGTTCACGGGGGTGGTGTTTGTCGCGTTCTATACGGCGCAATTGACCGCTTCATTGACGGTGCAACAGATCAAGGGGCCGATCAACGGCCAGCAGGACCTCGTCGGCAAGACCGTCGGCACCACAAGGGGCAGCACTGCAACGGGCTATCTGAATGAGCTCAAGGCTCAGGTTCGCGAGTTCGAGAAGGTCGATGACCTCTACAAGGCGCTGCTGGATCAGCAGGTCGACGCCGTCGTGTTCGATTCACCCGCTCTGCTCTACTACACGACCCACGACGGCAGCAGATTGGCCCGGACCGTTGGTGACGTGTTTCACAGGGAAGACTACGGCATCGTCTTTCCGACCGGCAGTCCACTACGCAAGCAGGTCAACGAGGCCCTTCTGGGGCTGCGCGAGAACGACACGTACCAGCGGATGTACGAGGAATGGTTCGGCAAGCGCTAGCTGCTCAACCGAGGTGGGATCCCGTCCTTCGGACTGCGAGAACCCGTCAGATCAGATGATTGGGTGCAAAACGCATCTAGATCATGACTCTGTCGGATATCATTCGGATCTGATCCGCATCTGCGTCGGATAAACAGCCATTCAACAGCTTGTCCGCAGCATATCCACAGCCGTCGCCCGAAGGATTTACGCTGGAGACGCAAAGCACTTGCTGCGCACAAATCCACAGGGAGCGCATCAGCCGCCGGCCTGGTCGAACACCGCGCGGCAGGCCTCGCTCAGGCTTGAGCGGTTACGGCGCAGGCAGGCCGTGATGGCTCGAACGTTGGGGATTTCGCCGGCACAGAGCCTGTAAACGTCGGGTGTACAGGCCCGGCGCTGCTCCGCTGTGCCCTGCTGCGCATTGGCGGCGGATGCAAACAACGTCAGGAACAGGCCGAGTGTGGAGGCGCGACGCGCCCGGCTTCTCACACCCGCAAACCGCAAGAACCTCGCCTTCATGACCAGTCTCCTGTCCGCCCTTCCTGCCCGGCCGCCATCGGCCGGTGTGAGCAAAGAGGTAGGAGGATTAAATCGCGGGGGATGTGATCTCTTTCACACTTGCCGCCGCTTGGAACCTCCTAGGGTTCCCGGGGTTTTCTTGGAGTTTTCTTGGGGATTTTTGGGGACCTTTCAGAAATCGCTAACCAAACCGATCCCGATCGCCCGATCGTTAAAATGCGAACGACCGGGTCAATCGGGAAGCAAACCGGCTTTGCGACACTGCGCTATCCGCGTTCCGGAGGGTGTGATGAGCGAAGCCGAATTCAATCTGATGCTGGATGCTGTCCGGGACGCCATGATTCACGACAATTTCGCAGCCGCGCCGGAGGAAGACTTCGTGCCCCGCTCGTGGAGCTTCGACGCTGCGCCCAAGAAAGCGCTTAAGCAAGCGCTCAAGGCCGCGAATGACAACGAGGGCGCCTGGCCCCTGCTGCCCTTTCCGGACGGCTGGTACGCCGCCTGCTGAGGCAAAACTGACGGCGGGCCACGGGCCTGCGATCAATTCTTGACGCTGTCCTTGTCGTCCTGCTGTACCCTGTCCGGTGCAGCCGGCGGGAAAATGCTGTCATAGATCGCGCGCGCCTCGGCAATGAGGCGAGCCCGCTCCAGCTCGGATTTCGGGATAAACCGGACGATTTCGCCCACGTGTGCTCCAGCGCTCGATTGATAGGACTGCATGCCTTCGCAGATGCGAAGTTTATGCCATCGGGCCTGAATCGAGGGTTTCCAACAAGCCCCGGGCAAACCCGGTGGCGCGGGCCATGCAGTCGCCATCCGCGCCATCGGCGGATCGGGGCGAAATCATGATTTAGGTTGAAATATCAGAAGCTTGGTGATGGAGGCCACGACCAGAATTGAACTGGTGTACACGGTTTTGCAGACCGTTGCGTAACCACTCCGCCACGTGGCCCCGTAGAGGCGGAGCAATATAGGGGATCAACGGCTTAGGCAACCCCGGCGGGGTAGTTACACCTTCGCAGCCCCGAGATATCGGGCAAGAACCTCCTCGATCGTGCCTGATAAGGTGATCCGCCCCTCCTCCAGCAGGATGGCGCGGTTGCAGGTGCTCTTGATCAGATCGAGATCGTGCGAGGCCAGCACCAGGATGCCGGCGCGGGCCACGATCTCATCGAGCCGCAGCCTGGCCTTCTTCCGGAACTGCTGATCGCCGACGCCGATCCATTCATCGAGCAGCACGATCTCGCCCTCGACGGCGGTGGCGACCGCGAAGATCAGGCGCAGCATCATGCCACTGGAATACGTGCGCAGCGGCAAATCCAGCCGGTCGCCGAGCTCGGTGAATTCGGCTATCTCGACGCGGCGAGCGTCGATCTCGGTGCGTCGCGCACCGATCACAAGGCCGCGGCGCATGATGTTCTCGTAACCGGTCGCCTCCTCGTCGAAGCCGGCCGACAGGTCGAACAGCGACAGGCAGCGGCCGAGCACATCGATGTTGCCTGCGGTCGGATGGTAGATGCCGGCCAGCACCCGCAGCAGTGTGGTTTTGCCGGCGCCGTTGGCCCCGACGATCGCGACGCGGTCGCCGGCGCGGACGTCGAGATCGATGCCATTGAGCGCAGTGACGATGTGCGGGCGCGGCGCCTTGCGGCGCAAGGTCATGGCGCGCACGAAGCGGCTGCGCAGCGAGCGGTCGCGGAACGACAGCACGGGAAACGTCACCGAGACGTTGCGCAGAATGATGTGGGCTTGGGGGCTCATCTCGCGCCTCACAGCCAATACGCCACGCGGTGGCGGTATCTTGCGTAGCAGCCGAGCCCGATGGCGGCCGCAGCGAGCGCGTAAGCGATGCCAAGCAGCCAATGCGCCGCGTCCGTTGGCTGCGACAACAACGGCTTGCGCACGAGATCGAGCAGCGTCGTAAACGGATTGACCCATGTCAGCCAGGCGAGCGCGGTGCCGCGCACGCTGTCCTCGGTCCAGATCACGGGGGTGAGGAAGAAGATGAATTGCAGCCCACTCACGACCGCAGACCCGATATCGCGAAATCGCGCGCAGAGCACACCGAGCACGACTGCGCCGCCGAGCAGAACCATCAGCAGAAGCGCAAAGCCGGGCAGCGCAAGCAGCATGGTCCAGCGCAGTGGCCAGGGCATCACGACATGGAGCATGACGACGATCAGGAGATGATGGGTGAAGATGAGGACGTTGCGCGCGATCATCTGCAGCACGTGCACGATCAGCGGCGCCGGCACGGCCTTGATCAGATGGCCGGAGGCCACGAAAATGTTGGCGCCTTCCTGGAGCGTGGTCGCGATCAGCGTCCAGACGATCAGGCCCACAGCGAAAGGCGGCAGGAAGATAGCGATCTCCTGCTTGAATAGAGCGGCATAGACCGTGCCGACGCTTGCGATGGTCGCCGCCAGCGTCAGCGTGATCCAGAGCGGTCCGATCACGGTGCGCCGGTAGCGCAACGAGATGTCCATCAGGGCGAGCGTGCCCCAACGATCGAACTGCGCGGCCTGGGCCAGAATCTCCTTCGCTGCGCTCTGAATTCGACTCTCCCTCTGCTTTGCGGACTTGCGACGCTGCGACGGCATCGCAGGCCACGGGCCTGTCGGCCGGTGGTCTGTATCTGCCTGCTCCTTGCGGGGCAATCAACCGGAGGGATGAAGTAGGCTTAAGTCAGGACCGTTTGCCGCGGCGGATACCGCGCCGACGGTCCTTCACAGGCGGCTTCGGAGCCAGTTCCGGCATTTCGGCCTGGACCTCGCGGAAGCGTGTCAACAGCCGTTCAAAACTGGCGTTCAGCGTCTCGGCGATGTCGGGGCGTCGCTCGAGCCCCGCCAGCAGCGTTGCCGCTGCCTCGATGGTCGACAGCCCGTCCTTGCGCGGCTCGCGACGCAGGCGGCCATAGCGCGAGGGGTGCTTCGGATTGAGGATCACGCGTTGGCATTTCAGCATCCAGGGATTGCGCCACCACAGCGCCTTCGCCTGGCTCCAGGTGCCGTCGAGCAGCACCACGCCTTCGAGCTTGTTGAAAATGGCGCGCTGGTTGTCCGCGATCTCGCCCTTGCGGTTGAGCGCAACGATCTCGCCCTCCGCATCGAGGTCGGCGGCGCGCGCCGAGCCGAGATAGAGCACAGCCCAGTGCGAGGCGTTCTCGACCGGTCGGCCAAGCGCCTTGGACAGGCTCGGCCAGGACAGGCCGACCCGCAAGGTCGCGTCGTCAAAGTGCTTGGCGAGCAGCCGCGCGGTACCGAGCGCCCTGTCCTGCTCCTGCGGATGCTGCAGGATCAGGAGCGACAGCTTGTTCTCGATCGGCGTGACGCTGTCGCAGATGCACAGCGGCATCGGCTTCTGGCAGTGCGGACATTCGGGAATCGGCTCCGGCGTGGTGGCCGTGGTCTCAGCTGGTTTCGACATGACCGCCGCTATACGCTTGGTACGGCCGTTCAACAACCCGCCTATTCTGCCGGCGCTGCCAGCGCGCGCGGCTCGGACCGCCGGCGCAGCCGATCGATCAACAAGTAAATCACGGGCGTGGTGTAGAGGGTCAGGACCTGCGAGACGAATAGGCCGCCGATGATGGTAATGCCGAGCGGGCGGCGCAGCTCCGTGCCCGGCCCGGTCGCCACGACAAGCGGAATGCCGGCAAACAGCGCGGCCATGGTCGTCATCAGGATCGGGCGGAAGCGCGCCTGGCAGGCCTCGAAGATAGCCTCAGCCGACGACAGCCCGCGCTGACGCTCGGCATCGAGCGCGAAGTCGACCATCATGATGCCGTTCTTCTTGACGATGCCGATCAGGAGGATGATGCCGACGAAGGCGATCACCGTCAGCGGCGTGTTGGTGATCTGAAGCGCGAGCAGAGCGCCCAGACCGGCCGACGGCAGCGTCGAGATGATCGTGAGCGGATGGGCGAGACTCTCGTAGAGCACTCCTAACACGATGTACATCGCCACCAGCGCGCCGAGGATCAAGAGCGGTTGCCGGCCGCTGGTCCTGGCGAAATCGCCGGCATTGCCGTCAAAGCTGCCACGGATGCCTTCGGGCATGTGCAATTCATCGACCGCGCGCTGGATGTTTTGCGTGGCGGCCTGGAGCTCCACATCGGGCAACGTGTTGAACGACACTGTGGTCGAGGGCACCGACTGCGAATGATAGACCGCGAGCGCGGCAAGCCCGCGTGTCGCGTGGACCACGGCCGAGAGCGGCACCTGCACGCCTCCCGCGCCGGCGACATAGATGCGCTCGAGGTTGGACGGATCGACCTGGAATTTCGGATCGATCTCCAGCACGGTCATGTACTGGTTGCGCTGGGTATAGATGATCGAGATCTGGCGCTGCGAGAAGGCGTTGTTCAGGGCGTTGTCGATGTCCTGGACCTTGACGCCGAGCGCTGCTGCCTTCTGGCGGTCGATGTTCAGCGTGAGCTGAAGTCCGCCGGGATCACGGTCACTCGAGATGTCGGTGATGCCCTCCACCGTCTCCATGCGCTTGGCTACGATAGGCGCCCATTTCTGCAGCAGGTCGAGGTCGGTGCTCGATAGCGTATATTGGTAATTGGAATCGCTCTGCCGGCCACCGGCGCGGACATCCTGCGCCGCAAACATGAAGAGACGGATCCCGGGCACGGGAAACAGCGCCTTCCTGAGACGGTCGATCACGACCTGGGTCGAGACGTGGTCGCGCTCCTCCGGCGGCTTCAGGCTGATGTACATGACGCCGCGGTTCGAGGTCGCGCCTCCTGGCCCGGCTCCACCGCCGACGGTCGAACCGATGCCGGCGACAGCCGGATCCTGCATCACAATGTCGGCGAGGCGTTGCTGCAGCGTCAGCATCGACTGGAACGAGATGTCGGCCGAGGCCCGTGTTGCGCCGATGACGAAGCCGGAATCATCAGTCGGGAAATAGCCCTTGGGCACCTTGACGTAGAGCAGCACCGTCAGTCCGATGGTGGCGAAGAACACCAGTAGCGTCAGCAGCGGGAATTCGAGCACGGCGCGCAGGGTGCGGGCGTAGAACGCAACGACGCGCGACAGCGAGCCCTCGATCAGGCGGTCGAACAGCGTGGCGGATCCGGACGTGATCTCCTTCACATAATGGGCGCAGATCATCGGCGTAACCGTCAGCGACACCAGGGTCGACACTACGATCGCGAAGGTCAGCGTCAACGAGAATTCGCGCAGCAGGCGACCGACGATGCCGTCCATGAAGATCAGCGGCGTGAATGCCGCGATCAGCGACAGGCTGATCGAGACCACGGTGAAGCCGATCTGCTTGGCGCCCTCCAGCGCCGCCCGCATCGGTCGCATGCCATGCTCGAGATTGCGGAACATGTTCTCGATCATGACGATGGCGTCGTCGACCACGAAGCCGACCGAGATCGCGAGCGCCATCAGCGACAGATTGTCGATCGAGAAGCCGGCGACCCACATGCCGGCGCAGGTGCCGGCCAGCGCCAGCGGCACCGAGATGCCGGCGGCGATCGTCGGCGTCAGCCGGCGCAGGAACACGAACACCACGACCATGACCAGGACTGCGGTCGCGAGCAGCGTCCATTGCATATCCATCACGCTGGCGCGGATCGTGGTGGTCCGATCGACCAGCGTCGAGACGTCCACACCGGCCGGAATCCATTGCTTCAGCGCTGGGATGAGCGCCTTGACCCGGTCGACCGTGTCGATGACGTTGGCGTCACCCTGTTTGGTGATCTGGATCAGCACCGCCGGCTGCTTGTTGAACCAGGCGATCGAGCGGGCGTTGCGGACGGCGTCCTCGATATCGGCGACGTCGGACAGTCGGACGAAATTGCCACCGGAGCTCTTGATGACGATGTCGCCGAATTCCTTGGCCGTGCGCATCTGCCTGTTCAGCGACAGCGTCTCGCTCTGGCGCTCGCCGTTGAAGATGCCAACGGGGCCGAGCGGGTTGGCGTTGATGATGGCGGTTCTGACGTCGTCGGTCGCGATCCCTGCATTCGACAGCGCCACCGGGTTGAGCTGGACCCGCACCGCCGGCTGGTCGGCGCCTGATACCGTCACGTCACCGACGCCTGGGACCTGCGAGATGCGTTGCGCCAGCACAGTATCGGCGACGTCGTAGATCGCACTGGCCGACAGCGTCTTGGAGGTCAGCGCCAGCACGAAGACCGGCGCGCCGGCCGTGTTGGCTTTGCGAAAGCGCGGCAGCGCCGGCAGGTCGCTGGGAAGGTCGACGAGGGCCGCGTTGATCGCGGCCTGCACATCGCGCGCCGCCTTGTCGATGTTGCGGCCGATATCGAACTGGAGCTGGATGTTCGCGGTGCCGAGCGAGCTCGTCGACGTGATCTGGTTGATGCCCGCGATTTCGCCGAGCCGCCGTTCGAGTGGCGCGGCGACGGTCGCGGCCATCACGGAAGGGTCGGCGCCGGGGCGGCTTGCTGAGACGAAGATGGCAGGGAAGTCGACGTTCGGGACCGAGGCAACGGGGAGGAACTCGTAGGCGACGGCCCCCAGCAGGAACAGCCCGATCGACAGCAGCGTGGTCGCGACGGGACGGCGGATGAAGGGCTCCGAGATCGATGCCATCACTGCATCCCCTCGGTCGCCCCGGCCGTCGGCGGCTCGGGCTCGGGCGGCGGCAGCGCCTGCTCGAGGCGGCGGTTGATGCGGTCGAGCGCGAGATAGATCACGGGCGTGGTATAGAGCGTCAGCAGCTGGCTTAGCAGCAGGCCGCCGATGATGGAGATGCCGAGCGGGAAGCGCAGCTCGGCGCCGGTGCCGCTCTCGATCGCCAGCGGCAGCGCGCCGAACAGCGCCGCCAGCGTCGTCATCATGATCGGACGGAAGCGAAGCAGACAGGCCTGCACGATGGCTTCGTCGGCCGGCATGCCCTGCCCGCGCTCGGCTTCAAGTGCAAAGTCGATCATCATGATCGCGTTCTTCTTGACGATGCCCATCAGCAGGATGATGCCGATCAGGCCGATCACCGAGAGGTCCTGTCCGAACAGCATCAACGCCAGGATGGCGCCGACGCCGGCCGACGGCAGCGTCGAGAGGATCGTGATCGGGTGGATGTAGCTTTCATAGAGCACGCCCAGCACGATGTAGATCGTGATCACGGCGGCGAGCAGCAGCCAGGGCTGGCCGGCCAGCGCCTTGGCGAATTCGGCCGCGTCGCCGGCATAGACGCCGACGATGCTGTTGGGCATCTCGATCCGGGTCTCGATCGCCTTCACCGCCTCGACCGCGTCGCCGAGCGCCGCGCCCGGCGCGAGGTTGAAGCTGAGCGAGATCGCCGGGAATTGCGCCTGGTGCGAGATCGCCAGCGGCGCTGTGGTGCGATTCAAGGTCGCCACGGCGTCGAGCGGCACTTGCGCGTTGGGTGCGCCGGCGGTCGCGCTGGCGCCGCCCGGCAAGTACAGCTTTGACAGGATCGAGGGATCGCGCTGGTACATCGGCAGCGCCTCCAGCACCACGCGGTACTGGTTGGCCTGGCCATAGATGGTCGAGATCTGGCGCTGCGCGAAGGCATCGTTGAGCGTGTCGGTGATGGCTTGCAGGCTGACGCCGAGCTGGCCGGCGCGGGTGCGGTCGACCTCCAGCTGCGCGCGCAGGCCGCCTTCCTGGGCTTCGGAGGAGACGTCGCGGAAAAGGGGATCGCGCCGCATCTCGTCGACGAGCTTGCGTGCCCATTCCGACACCAGCGCCGCGTCGGTGCCGGTCAGCGTGTATTGGTACTGCGAGCGGCTCGACTGGGTCGAGATCTGCACGTCCTGCACCGGCTGGAAATAGACGGTCATGCCGGGAATGCCGGAGACTTTCTCCTTCAACCGGGCAATGACCGCGCCGACATCGTCGCGTCGCTCGCCGCGCGGCTTCAAGGTCATGACCAGCCGTCCGACATTGGTGGTCGGATTGACCGAGCCCGCGCCAATCACCGAGACCACGCCGGTGACGTCAGGGTCGGCCTTGATGGCGTCGGCGGCATCGGCCTGCCGCTTCTGCATCTCGGCGAACGACACGTCAGGCCCGGCTTCGGTCACCGCCGTGATCGAGGCCGTATCCTGCAGCGGCAGAAAGCCCTTTGGCGCGACGATATAGAGGACAAGAGTTGCGGCCAAAGTCACGAAGGTCACGACCAGCGTGGTGCGCTGATGCCGCAAAACCACGAGCAGCGTGCGGTGATAAAATTCGACGGTGCGGTCGATGAAGCGGCTGACGGCGGCGAGACCCGGTACCGCCAACTCCTCATGGGCGTGCCTGAGCAGACGCGAGCACATCATCGGGGTCAGCGTCAGTGAGACCACCGCCGAGGTCACGACCGCGATGGTCAAGGTCAGTGCGAATTCGCGGAACATGCGTCCCACGAGGCCCGACATGAACAGTAGCGGAATGAACACCGCGATCAGCGACACCGTCAGCGAGATCACGGTGAAGCCGATTTCACTGGCCCCCTTCAGCGAGGCGGTCATCGCGTTGTCGCCATTCTCCATATGGCGGACGATGTTCTCGATCATGACGATGGCGTCGTCGACGACGAAGCCGGTGCCGATCGTCAGCGCCATCAGCGACAGATTGTCGAGGCTGAAGCCGGCAAAGTACATGATGCCGAAGCTCGTGATCAGCGACAGCGGGAGCGCAACGCCCGCAATCACGGTTGCGCGCAGCGAGCGCAGGAACAGCAGCACGACCAGTGTCACCAGCACGACGGCCAGCACGAGCGTGAACTGCACGTCATGGACGGAGGCGCGAATGGTGACGGTGCGGTCGGAGACGATGGTCAGTTTGACGCCGGCCGGAATCGCGCGCTGCACCTTCGGGATCTCGGCGCGGATCTGCTTGACGACATCGATGACGTTGGCGCCGGGCTGGCGCTGGATGTCGATGATGACGGCCGGCGTGCCCTGATACCAGCCGCCGGTGCGGTCGTTCTCGAGCCCGTCGACGATCTGCGCGACGTCGCCGATCGTGACGGGCGAGCCGTTGCGATAGGCGATGATGATCGGCCTGTAGGCGTCGGCGGCGGCGATCTGGTCGTTGGCCGCGATGATGTAGGATTGCTGGGCGCCGTCGAGCGAGCCCTTTGGCCCGGAGACGTTGGCGTTTGCGATGGCGGCGCGCAAGTCCTCCATGGCGATGCCGTAGGCGGCAAGCCGCGCCAGATCGGCCTGGATGCGCACGGCCGGCTTTAGCCCGCCGAGCACGGAGACGCGGCCGACGCCGGAGATCTGGCTCAGGCGCTGCGCCAGCAGCGTGTCGGCGATGTCGCTCATCGCCCGCAGCGAGATGGTGTCCGAGCGCAGCGCCAGCGTCATGACCGGCGCATCGGCCGGGTTCACCTTGGCGTAGGTCGGCGGATAAGGCAGTGTCTTGGGCAGCACGCCGGCGGCGGCGTTGATCGCGGCCTGCACGTCCTGGGTCGCGCCGTCGATGTCGCGGTTGAGATCGAACTGGAGCGAGATCTGGCTGACGCCGAAAGAGCTCGTCGAGTTCATCGCCGTCAGCGACGGGATCTGGCCGAGCTGCCGCTCCAGCGGCGCCGTGATCAGCGAGGCGATCACGTCGGGGCTCGCGCCCGGCAGCTGCGTCGTCACTTGCACGGTCGGGAAGTCGACCTGCGGCAGCGCCGAGACCGGCAGCGCGAAATAGCCCAGCAGCCCGCCAATCAGCAGCGCAATGCCAAGCAGCGAAGTTGCGATCGGACGGCGGATGAAGGGTTCGGAGACACCCATGGGATGCGCCTGCCGCTCAGGCGGCTGTTGCCGGGATCATGGCTGCTTGGCTCCAGGTCCCGATGGTTGAGCCCCCGGCCCCGGCGCAGGCCCAGTCTGGCCCTTCTGGTCGCCCTCGCTGCTCTTCCGCTTGGCGCGGAACTCGCCGTCCTTGCCTTGTCCGTCCTTCTGGCCATCCTTTTGGCCATCCTTGGCCTGGCCGCCCTTCCCGTCGGCTTGCGGCGCGCGCGTGCGCTTGCGCGGAGCGAGGTCGGCCGACGGCGTCTGCTCGTCGCGGCCGATGACGACCTTGGAGCCGTCGGACAGATTGGCGAAGCCCGTGGTGACGACCTTGTCGTTTGCCGTCAGGCCGCTCGCAATGACCGCATCATGCTCGTTCTGCTGCGTCACTGTCACGGGCTTGGCCGTAACGACGTTGTCCGCGCCGATGACATAGCTGAACGTGCCGATCGGTCCGCGCTGCACCGCCGAGGTCGGCACCACCAGCGCCTGGTTCAGCGTTTCGACCTTGAGGCGGACATTGACGAACTGGCCGGGCCAGAGCTGGTAATTGGCGTTGGGGAATTCCGCCTTGAGCCTCAGCGTACCCGTGGTCTGATCGACCTGGTTGTCGATCCCGGTGAGCTTGCCGGTGTCGATCACGGTGACGCCGTCATTGCCGAACACGTCGACCGACAGCGCGCCCTTTGCGGCCGCCGCGTTGACGCGCATGATCTGCTGCTGCGGCAGGCTGAACCACACCGCGATAGGCTGCAATTGCGTGATGACGACGAGGCCGATGGTGTCGGAGGCGTGGATGATGTTGCCCTGGTCGACCTGGCGCAGGCCAGCGCGGCCCGACAGTGGCGCCACGATCTTGGTGTAGCTCAGCGTTGCCGCCGCATTGTCGATTGCAGCCTGATCGGCCTTGACCAGCGCCTCGGTCTGCGCGACCGCCGCGCGCTGGGTGTCGGCCTGTTGCTTGGAGCCGGCATTGGAGGCCGCGAGCTGTTCGTAGCGCGTCAGGTCAATGCGCTGGTTGGCGAGCTGGGCCTCGTCCTGGGCCTTCTTGGCCACTGCCTGGTCATAGGTCGCCTGGTAGAGCGCCGGATCGATCTCGCCGAGCACGTCGCCCTTCTTGACGTCCTGGCCTTCGGTGAACTTCACCGCGATCAGCTTGCCGTCGACCTGCGAGCGCACCGTCACCGTGTTCAGCGCGCGGATTGAGCCGACGCCGTCGAGATAGACTGGCACGTCCTGAACCCTGGGCGTTGCCGCCAGCACCGGCACCGGCAGATCGGGCCGCTGCTGGCCGCGACCGCCAGCTGCCTGCTGCGGTTGCTGATGCCACACGGTCCAGCCGAGATAGCCGAGCCCGCCGAGGATCGCGAGCGTGATCAGGATCATGACGAAGCCGCGGCCGCGCGACTTTTTCGCCGTCCCCGCTTTCGCGCCGTCCTTCGTGTCCGGCTTAAAGAGCATTGACCGGTTTCTCCATTCGCGGCTCCCAGCCGCCGCCGAGCGCCTGGTACAGGCTGACGATGGCAAGAAGGCGCGCGAGCTGTGCCTGTGACAGCGTGTCTTCGGCCTGGAACAGCGTCAGCTGGGTGTTGAGCACGGTCACGATATCGGCCGTGCCGGCGCGCAGTTGCTGCTCGGCGAGATCGAAGGCGCGCCGCGAGGCGTTGACTACGTCGCGCTGCAATTGCAGCTTGATCGTGGTCTGCTTGATTGAAAATAGTGCGTTGTCGACGTCGGTGAAGGCCTGAACGATGGTTTTGCGGTAGGTCTGCAGCAGTTCGTCCTGGCGGGCCTTGGCAAATTCGAAATTGCCGAGGATCTTGCCGCCGTCGAAGATCGGCTGCGTCGCGCTGCCGACCAGCTGGAAGAACGCCGCGTGCGGCTGGAACAGCGAGAAGAGTGCCGAGCTCTGATAACCGCCATTGCCGGTGAGCTGGATGCTCGGGAAGAACTGCGCGCGGGCATTGCCGATATTCGCAGTGGCGGAGGCAAGCTGCGCCTCCTGCCGGCGGATATCAGGCCGCTGCGTCAGCAGCTCCGACGGCAGCCCTGGCGTGACACGCGGAATGGCGATCCGGTCCAGCGAACCGCCGGCAAGGCGCACGCTCTCCGGCGGCCGCGACACCAGTACCGCAAGCGCGTTGGCGTTCTGGTCGAGGGTCTGGCGCAATGGCGGCACCAGCGCCTTCTGGTTGGCGAGCACGCTCTCTTGCTGGGCGACGTCGAGATCGGTCCCCGTCCCGGCCTTGCGGCGCTCGCGGATGGCATCGAGGATACGCTGGGCGCTGGCGATATTGCGCTGAGCGGTGCGCAGGCGGTCTTGCGAGGCCAGCACCTGGAAATAGGCATTGGCGACGGCTGCGAGCGTCGTCAGCGCGACCGTATCGCGGTCGAAACGATTGGCCTTGGCGGTCTCCTCGGCCGTTTGCAGCGCATCGCGGTTCTGGCCCCAGAAATCGAGCTGATAGCTGGCGCTCAGCGACGCCTGGTAGTTGACAACCTCGCGGCCGCCATTGGTGAGCCCCGAAGAAGACGAGCCGGAGGTGCGCGAATAAGTCTCTTGTCCCGTTCCCGACAGGCTCGGCAACAGCGCCGCGCCCGCCTGCCGCGCCTGGGCGTCCGCCTCGACGATGCGCGCGACCGCGGCAGCGATGTCGAGATTGACGGTCTGCGCCTCTTCCATCAGCTGCGTCAGCTCCGCCGAACGGAAGCCGCGCCACCAATCCAGCGTCGGCGGCGCGTCCGCCTTCCTGGCGTATTTGTACTGCATGGGAACATCGAGCGCGGAATCGGGAAGATCCTGGGTCAGCACGCAGGCGCCCGAGATCGCGGCCAGGCACACCACCGCGACGGCTCGCAGCGTCCCGGACGCGGACCCAAGGACTTGGCCAAGGAAATTCGGCCCGACGAGGGTCGGAACCCGCTGTGTCACATCCGCCCCCTGACGGGCAGATCATGCCGCCACCGCGCGGCCGGATGAGCCGATTCGCGGATGGGCGGCCGGAGGCCATTCTGTAACTCGTTCACAGCGTGATGCTTTCTGCGGAACCTAAAATCCATTCTAGCCGGGCGCGGAACTGCGGGACAGTCCCGCACCTGCGAAACCCACCGCGGGCCCGCGTCCGCTACCGGACCATTGGAATGAAGGATATGCCTGTGTTGCAGTCGCTTCTTCGATCCGGAAAGGTTTGGAAACACAATCAAGCTTACAAAGATTTCATGTGATATTGCAGCCACAGTTGCCTCGAAGACGCAACGCCAAGATCGCTCTCCACTGAAACCCGCGCCGCAACGCACCGTAGCTTGTCCAGCACAAGGCAGGGGCATTGACGCATGCGCATCGCGGTCATCGGAACGGGCATTGCCGGCAACACGGCGGCCTGGACGCTTTCCCAGCGCTACCCTGTGACTGTCTACGACAGGGAGCTGCGACCGGGCGGCCACAGCCACACCGTCACCATCGACTATCTGGGCACGCCTGTCACCGTCGATATCGGCTTCATCGTCTACAACGAGCTCAACTATCCCGATCTGACCGCGATGTTCGCCCATCTCGGCGTCGAGACGGTCGCAAGCTGCATGAGCTTTGCAGTGTCCGCCGATGGCGGTCGTTTTGAATGGCGCGGCGGTGGCAATGACTGGTGGGCGACGGTGGCCGGCCTGTTTGCTCAGCCTGCCAATCTTCTCTCCCCATCCTACCTGCGGATGCTGACGGAGATCCCGACATTCGGCCGTCAAAGCGTCGACGACCTTCGCAACGGCAGCCTGAGCGGACTGACGCTCGGCGCCTATTTTCGCCAACGGCAGTTCTCCAAGCGTTTGCTGACCGACTATATCGCCCCGATGGGGGCAGCCATCTGGTCCGCTCCCGCCAGCGAAATGCTCGACTTCCCGGCCGAGAACTTCGTCGCCTTCTTCGACAATCATCGCCTGCTGCACTACGACCGGCCAGTCTGGCGCACTGTCAGGGGCGGCAGCCAGACCTATGTCGGGCGGCTCCAGGCCGCCTTCAGGGACCGCGTCCGGCTCGGCTGCGCCGTGACGTCGATCGCGCGCACGGCGCATGGCGTCGTGGTCGGTGACAGCCATGGCCGGCACGAGAGCTTCGACCATGTAGTGATTGCGGCGCACAGCGACCAGGCACTTGCCATGCTGTCGGATGCAGACCCGCGCGAGCGCGACATCCTCGGAGCCATCAACTATTCTCCGAACAAGGTCTATCTGCATCGTGACACCAGGCTGATGCCAAAGCGGCGCCGCGCCTGGGCGTCATGGAATTTCCTGCGCTGGCAGCGCGAGGGAGCGGCGATGAACGATGTCGCGGTGACCTACTGGATGAACCGGCTCCAGGGCATCGACGCCGACAAGCCGCTGTTCGTAAGCCTCAACCCGCCGTTCGAACCCGCGCCCGAACTCACGTTTGGCCAATATCTCTGCGAGCATCCGCAGTACAATGCAGCTGCCTTTGCCGCACAGAAGCGGCTGGCCGAGATCCAGGGCCCGCGGCACACCTGGTTCTGTGGCGCGTGGACCGGCTACGGCTTTCACGAGGACGGCCTGCGCTCGGGCCTTAGCGTGGCCGAGGCACTCGGGGCGACCGCGCCCTGGCGCACGGCTCCAGTCGAGCTGGCGGAGGCTGCAGAGTAGCGCAATGACGAGTACAGCCCGTCCAGCATCGGATGCCGCCTCGCTCTATTTCGGTGACGTCATGCATGCGCGGCTCAAGCCCATGGGCCATCGCTTCAGCTACCGCGTCATGAGCCTCTTGATCGATCTCGACCGGCTGGATGAGACTGACAGGCAGTCGGCGCTGTTCGGCGTCAACCGCGCCGCGCTCTACAGCTTCCACGAGAAGGACCACGGCCCGCGCGATGGCTCCTCGCTGCGCGCCTATGTGGAGCGCTGCGCCGCCGCTGAAGGCATCAATCTCCGCGGAGGCCGGGTCGAGCTGCTCTGCTATCCTCGCCTGCTCGGCTACGGCTTCAATCCGCTCTCGGTCTATTTTTGCCGTGACGCCAATGGCGAACTCGCGTTGGTGATCTACGAGGTGCGCAACACCTTTGGCGAGCTTCATCCGTACATCCTCCCTGTCAGGGCCGACGAGCTGAATGCCGCCGGTCTGCGACAGCAACAGGACAAGCTGTTCTACGTCTCGCCCTTTGTGCCTATGGCGATGCGCTACCATTTCCGAGTGCTGCCGCCGTCCGACACGGTCAAGCTGCGCATTCTGGAGACCGACAATGATGGCCCACTGCTCGCAGCGACTTTCAGCGGCCGTCGCTGCGCGCTGACCTCCTCTGCCCTGCTGCGATCCTTCTTCAGCCTGCCGCTCGTCAGCCTCAAGGTGATGGCCGCGATCCACTGGGAAGCGCTGCGGCTCTGGCTGAAGGGAGCGCGGCTGGTGCCACGATCCGATGCCGCAGGGCAGCGCAGCGACGAAACCATCTTGGCGCGCGGCAAATCGCGTCCCTATATTATAGGTCGCTGACCGTTTGAGGGGCGCGCTCGGGTCAAGCAACAAAGCGGGATCGGCGCGCTCGGCTCGCGGTTGGACAGTATCCGTTGAAGTCATGGATCTGCCGATGTCGAATGCCATTTCGGTGACACCTGATGACGTCGAGACAGTGCTGGCCGACCTGCCGCGCATCGTTCGCCTTGCGCTGACCTTCGGGTCGCGGCTGCGGCGCGGCACGCTCGACGTCACGCTGCCGGACGGCCGCGTGATCAGACTCGGAGGACACGAGCCGGGTCCGAATGCTGCGATGCGCCTGCACAATTACGGCTTCGCATCGCGCCTGATCAATGGCGGCGACATCGGCGTCGCCGAAGCCTACCTTGCCGGCGATTGGGACACGCCCGATCTCACGCAGTTTCTCTACCTGTTCTGCGTCAACCACGATTTGATCCAGGCGATGCTGCGCGACAAGCCGCTGATGCGGCTCGTGCAGATGCTTCAGCATTGGTTCAACCGCAACACTCGCCGCCAGGCGCGGCGCAACATCCACGCCCATTACGACATCGGCAATGCGTTCTACTCAGCCTGGCTGGATCCGAGCATGACCTATTCGTCGGCGCTGTTCGAGGGCTCGACCACCGACCTCACGGCAGCCCAAACCAACAAATATCGCCGCCTCGCCGAGGCGCTCGACCTGAAGCCTGGCCAGAAGCTGCTCGAGATCGGCTGCGGCTGGGGTGGCTTCGCCGAGTTTGCCGCAAAGACGTTTGGCGCGCGCGTCGTCGGCCTGACTATCTCGACCGAGCAGCGCGATTTTGCGCAGAAGCGGATCCACGAAGCAGGCCTCGCCGAACAGGTCGAGATCCGGTTGCAGGACTATCGCGACGAGCGTGATCGCTACGACCGGATCGCCTCGATCGAGATGATCGAGGCGGTCGGCGAGGAATTCTGGCCGCGCTATTTCGCTCAGCTGCGCGACCGGCTGCTGCCGGGCGGATTGGCAGGCATCCAGGCCATCACGATCCAGGACCGGCTTTTCCAGGGCTACCGACGCGAGGTCGACTTCATCCAGCGCTATGTTTTTCCGGGCGGCATGCTGCCCTCGCCCGCAGTGCTGAAATCGCTCGGAGACCGGTTCAGCATCCCCGTCATCCGCGAGCGCATCTTCGGGCAAGATTATGCCAAGACGCTTGCCACCTGGCGAAATAACTTTCGCGCGGCTTGGCCGGGTCTCGTTCCGCTCGGCTTCGACGATCGGTTCCGGCGGCTGTGGGAGTACTATCTCGCCTATTGCGAGGCCGGATTCCTGTCCGGCAATATCGACGTCCGGCAGGTCATCTTCGCAAAGCAGCAATAAGAGTTCGCGCCCTCGCCTTGTGCGGCTGGCGACCCTACTTTAGGGTCGGACCCTCATCCTGAACCAGCCGGTAATTGCCTGACATGACCATCAAAAACGACGTTGTCGAAGCCATCGGCAACACCCCGCTCATCAAGCTCAAGCGCGCCTCCGAACTGACCGGCTGCACCATTCTCGGCAAGGCCGAGTTCATGAATCCCGGCCAGTCGGTGAAGGATCGCGCCGGCAAATGGATGATCCAGGAAGCCGAGAAGCGCGGCGAGCTGAAGCCGGGTGGCCTCGTCGTGGAAGCAACGGCCGGCAACACCGGCATTGGGCTGGCGGTGGTCGCGAGCGCGCGCGGCTATCGCACGTTGATCGTGATTCCGGAGACGCAGAGCCAGGAGAAGAAGGATTTCCTGAAGCTGTGCGGCGCCCAGCTGCTGGAGTCTCCGGCCCTGCCTTACTCCAATCCGAACAATTACCAGCATGTCGGCCGCCGTCTTGCCGACGAGCTGCGCAAGACCGAGCCGAACGGCGTGCTATTCGCCGACCAATGGAACAACCTCGACAACGCCAAGGCGCATTACGACTCCACCGGCCCCGAGATCTGGGCACAGACCGGCGGCAAGATCGACGGCTTTGTCTGCTCGGTCGGCAGCGGCGGCACCCTGGCCGGCACCAGCCGTTTTCTGAAAGAGAAGAACAAGGACATCCGGATCGCCTGCGCCGATCCGCACGGCGCCGGCATGTTCGAATACTTCCGGACCGGCACCGCCAAGGCGAGCCCGGGCGACTCCATCACGGAAGGCATCGGCCTCGGCCGGAAAACCGCGATCGTCGAGAGCGCGAAGGTCGACGATGCCTATCTCGTTCCTGACGCCGAAGCCGTGACTGTCATCTACGAGCTGCTCCAGCACGAAGGCCTGTGTCTCGGTGGCTCGACCGGTATCAACATTGTCGGCGCGATGCGGCTCGCCAAGCAGCTCGGACCCGGCAAGACCATCGTCACCATCCTCTGCGATTCCGGCAGCCGCTATCAGTCAAAACTGTTCAACGCCGATTTCATGCGCGCCAAGAATCTGCCCGTGCCGGAATGGCTGGAGAGGCGCAGCAACATCAAGCTGCCGTTCGTCTAGTCCAGCGCGAGCAGTCGGCTCCAGACGCTTAACTCCAGCTCGCACGCGCCGAGCCTTGCGACACGCGCGCAAGGCGCCGCTCAGACGTCGATGATTTGCTGGCCGCACGCGACGGCGGCTCGAACGGGTTGGTGTAAGCGCCCCCGATCTCGGCGCTCGGCCAGAAGGTGAGCGCCAGCAGCAGGCCGAGATTGACCAGCCCGCCGACCATCGTGCCCTGATGCTCCCCGCCAATGGCCGAGGCCGGAAGCCGGCCCGCCACCACATGATCGACGATCATGAGCGCGATCCAGGCCGGGATGACGCAGACCGGGTCCCAGCCGATGTCTCGGATGCGCATGGATTGCAGCGTGAAGGTCGCAAGACCAAAGAAGATCATCGCGACAATGATCGCCCTGTTATGGGTGAGATCCTCGGGGCGGACCATGCTCGGCGACGTCGTGCGCAGCATGGCCATCGCGATGGCAAAGCAGATCGCGGTCATCGCGATCGCCAGCGCAACCGTGGCCAGGAAGAAATGCAATCGCCCGAGGCGGGCGTTGAGGCCGAATACGAAACCGAGCATTTGACGCTCCCCTTTTGCGCCACATACGCAAAGGGTGCTTTCGGACGCGTGAAGCGGCCGGGCGTCATTATCGGTATGATTGTTGGCCGGCGACGGAATTGCGTAAAACTCTAGGTTTCGGCGTCCTCGCCGGACTTCAAAGCCGCGGCACAATAGTCCCGCCAGAACTGGCGATAGCCCGCCTCCACCCTGCCCGCATAGATTTCGACATTGCCGGCAGCCGAGGCTGCGATCTGCGCCGGCAAGTCCGCGCGCAATTTCGCCAGATAATCCGGCTGCGCCGCGAACTTGCACGCAATCTCGACATAGCCGTCATCATCGTCGGCGACCCAGTCGCCAAGGCCAGCGGAAGCCACGATGGAGCCACCTGCGCGCGAGGAAGCTCCGTTGCCGAGCTTGGCGACGACAGGAACGCCCTTGTAGAGAGATTCCCAGGTGCTGATGCCGCCGTTTTGCGGAAACGTATCCAGGGAAATGTCGATCTGGGCAAAAGCCTGCAAGTGCTCGGCGCGCGGCGTGGAGCCGAGGCAAGTGATGTTCTCCTCAGCAATGCCCTGCGCGACGAAGCGCGCGATCAGACTGTCGCGCAGCAAGGGATCGTCGAGCAGCCCATGCTTGAGGATGATCTTCGATCCCGGCACCTTGCTCATGATGCGCGACCACACCCGGATCGCATCATCCGAGATCTTGTAGATGCGGTTGAACACGCCGAAGGTGACGTAGCCGTTGCGGAGCATCGGAAGTTCGGAAGGAGTCAGATCCGAGACCGGCTCCATCGTGATCAGGCACGGCAGATCATGGACCTTTTCGGCGAGCAGATGGCGCGCCGATTCCGGGATGAAGATCGGATCGGCAAGCACGTAGTCCATGGTCTGAAGGCCCGTGCCGGTCGCGTGTCCGAAGCCCGAAACCTGGATGGGAGCCGGCTTCCGCGCGAACACATGGAGCCGGTGACCGGTCGTATGCCCGGATACGTCGATCAGGATATCGACCTTGTCGGTCTGAATGCGATCGGCCAGCTCGTTGTCCGACATCTGCCCGGCATCGACCCAGACGTCCGCCAACGCCTTGAAACTCTCGGTGATCTCGTCCTGCAACGGCCAGCAGGAATAGCAGATGACCTCGAATTTGGCGTGGTCGTGATGGCGCAACACCGGCAACAGGGTGAGCGCCGCCGAGTGGTTTCTGAATTCGGACGAGACATATCCGATCACGATCCGCCTGTCCGGATCGAGCTCCCGCGGCGGCAGCTCGATCCGTGACAATTGGGAGCCGACCGCGTCCCACCAATATTTTCGTGCCGCCTGCTGGACCGCGAAATCGGCCTCGGCGAGATAATCCAGCAGGAAGATCTTGCGCGCGATCGCGTCGGCATAGTCCGGCATGATCTCGAGCGCCGCGTCGAGATGCTCGAGCGCCGTCTTGATGTCGCCCTGGCTCGCGTAACACGACGCCAGCAGCGCCATGCCGAGCGCGGACCGCGGATTTTGCTCGAGCAGCGTCTTGACGGCTGCAAACGCCTTTGCCGTGTTTCCGAGGAGAATGTTGACTTGCGTCGTCCCGCGCAACGCCAGCTCGAGCGTGGGCGAAATCGACAACGCCGCATCGAAATCCGCTGCCGCCTGCTCCAGCCGCGACAGATCGAAATGGAGCCGTCCGCGCTGTGCCAGCATCTTGGCCGAACCGGGCTTGATCGCGAGCCCCGCGGCAAGAGCGGCTGCGGCTTCCCTGAAGTGCCGGAGCTCGACGCTCACCATGCCTTTGCCGGCGTGGGCCTCCGCGTGACGCGGCTGAAACAACAAGGCGCGATCGAAACTCTGGTCGGCACGCTCGAACTGGCCCATCGCCAGCTCCGCCATGCCACGGTTGCAAAAGGCGTCGGCATAGTCCGGCTTCAGCTTGATGGCGCGCTCGTGAAGTTCGATCGCCTGCTCGGGATGTCCCATGTGTAGCAGCGTGTTGCCGAGATTGGTCAGCGCGGTCAGAAAATTCGGCTTCAGCGCGATGGCCTTCTCCTGGCAGCAGCGCGCCTCCTCGTAATTCTTGAGGTCGAAAAACACGGTCGCGAGGTTATTGTGAGCGTCGGGAGAGCGCGGATCGAGTGCGATCGCGCGCTCGATCAATTGCTGCGCCTCTTCAAGGCGCCCGCCATCATGCGCACACATGCCGAGCAGATGCGTGGCGTCGACGTGATCCGGAAGCACCTCCAGGATCTGACGGCAGAGCGCCTCAGTCTCCGCGTAGCGACCCTGGCCGTAAGCAGAAGCTGCCGCAGAAAGGATAGCGTCCGCCTGCTTCTTGAATTTCTTCTGCAATCGCGCGTTCTGGAACGCGCGCGCGCCGGCGCTGCTCTGCAAGATTGCTCTCCGAAGGATACCCGCCGAAGAGTCTAGCTGATTCGCGAGGCCAGCCGGCCGGTCCGCCGGACCGGAGAGGCCCCGGATTTTCCCGGAATGTCAGGCGTTACGCGCGTTCCTGGCTCGGTGCGCCCAACCTGCCTACCCGACGTCACCGCCAGCCGCGGTCACGGCACAATGGTCGCGCCAGAACTGGCGATAAGCCGCCTCGACCTCGCGCGCATAGTGTTCGACATTGCCGGCCGCGGAGGCTGCAATCTGCGCCGGCAAACCCGCGCGCAGCTTCGCCAGATACTCTGGCTGCGCCGCGAACTTGCACGCGATCTCGGCATAACCGTCATCATCGTTGGCGACCCATTCGCCAAGGCCGGCTGCAGCCACGATCGAGCCGCCGGCGCGCGACGAGGCGCCGTTGCCGAGCTTGGCGACAACAGGGACGCCCGCATAGAGCGATTCCCAGGTACTGATGCCGCCGTTCTGCGGGAACGTGTCGAGCGAAATGTCGATCTGGGCAAAGGCGCGCAGATGCTCGTGGCGCGGGCTCGAACCCAGGCACGTGACATTGGCTTCGGCGATGCCCTGCGCCGCAAACCTCGCTACCAGGCCGTCGCGCACCAGGGGATCGTCGAGCAGGGTATGCTTGACGATGATCCGCGATCCCGGCACCTCGCGCATGATGTGCGACCACACCCGGATCGCCTCGTCCGAGATCTTGTAGATGCGGTTGAACACGCCGAAAGTCACGTAGCCGTTGCGGAGCATGGGCAGCTCCGACGGCGGCACATCCAGGATGGGATCGATCGTGATCAGGCACGGCAGGTCATGGACCTTCTCGGCCAACAGATGGCGCGCCGATTGCGGAATGAAGACCGGATCCGCGAGCACGTAGTCCATGGTCTGAAGGCCCGTCCCGGTCGCATGCCCGAAGCCCGACACCTGGATCGGCGCCGGCTTGCGGGCGAAAACATGAAGCCTGTTGCCGGTCGTATGCCCGGATACGTCGACCAGAATATCGACCTTGTCGGCCTGAATGCGATCGGCCAATTGGTCGTCGGAAAGCTGCCCAGCCTCGACCCAGACATCCGCCAGGGAGTGGAATTTGGCGGTCATCTCGTCGCGCACCTGCGCACACGAGTAGCAGATGATTTCGAACTTGGCGTGATCGTGATGACGGAGCACCGGCAGCAGGGTAAACGCCGCCGAGTGGTACCAGAACTCGGCCGCGACATAACCGATCACGATCCGCCTGTCGGGATCGAGCTGTTGGGGCGCAAGCTGCCTTTGCGGCACTCTGACGCCGATCACGTCCCACCACTGCTTTCGCGCGGCCTGCTGAACCGCGAAATCGGCCTCGCCGAGATAATCCAGAAAGAAGATCTTTCGCCCGATCAAGCTCGCATCCGGCGCGATTGCGATCGCGGCGTCGAGAAGCTCGACCGCCGATGCGATCTCTCCCTGGTTTGCAAGACAGGCGCTCAGCAGCGCCATCGCCACCGCGGAGCCCGGATTTTCCTCGAGAAGCGTGGTGCAGGCCAGCATCGCCTGCGCCGTATTGCCCATGCTGAGCGCGACCTGGGCCTTCCCCTCCAAGGCCACCTCGAGCCTGGGAGACAGCGCGAGCGCAGCGTCAAAATCCGCCGCCGCCTGCTCCGGTCTCGACAGTTCGAGATTGACCCGTCCGCGGTTCGCCAGGATCTTCGCCGAGCCCGGCCTGAGCGCGAGCGCCGCCTCAAGGGCGCTCTTGGCCTCGTCGTAGTTCTTGAGCTGAATATTGACCAACCCCTTGCCGACGAGCGCCTCCACGTGTCGCGGCTGAAACAGCAAGGTACGATCAAAACTTTCCTTGGCGCGGTCGAACTGTTGCAGGGCCAGCTCCGCCAAACCACGATTGCACAGCGCATCGACATAGTCGGGCTTGAGCTTGATCGCGCGATCGTACATTTCGATCGCCTGCGCGACCCGGTTCAGGTGCAGCAAGGCATTGCCGAGATTGGCCAAGGCCATCGGGAAATTCGGCTTCAGCGCGATGGCCTTCTCCAGGGACGCGCGCGCATCCTCGTATTGCCCGAGTGCGAAATGCGTGGCTCCCAGATCTGAAAGGGCCTGTGTTGAGCGCGGATCGACGACCACGGCTTGCGTGAATGCCTGTTTCGCGGCCTCGAAGCGCTGACCCGAGAACGCGCACAAGCCCAGCAGGTGCAAGGCTGCAAAATGCTCCGGGAGCTCATTCAGTATCTGTCGGCAGAGCGCCTCGGCCTCGGCATGCCGGCCCTGGCCGTAGGCCGCGTTCGCGGCGGAGATAATGGCCTCCGCCTGCTTCTTGAATTTCTTCTGCAATCGCGCGTTCTGGAACGCGCGTGCGCCGGCGCTGCTCTGCAAGGTCACTCTCCAAGGGATGGCCGACGGAGAGTCTAGCTGATTCGCATGGCCGGCCGGCCGATTGGCGGCGCCCCCGAGATGCCCCCGGTATCAGCGCAGGATTTGGCTCAGGAACAGCTTGGTGCGGGCGTGCTGGGGCGCGGCGAAGAATTCCTTCGGCGTGTTGGCCTCGATGATCTGGCCGGCGTCCATGAACACCACACGGTTGGCGACTTCCTTGGCAAAGCCCATCTCGTGAGTGACGACCAGCATGGTCATGCCCTCCTCGGCGAGGTCGACCATGGTGTCGAGCACCTCCTTGACCATTTCGGGGTCGAGCGCCGAGGTCGGCTCGTCGAACAGCATCACCTTCGGGTTCATGGTCAGAGCGCGCGCGATGGCGACGCGCTGCTGCTGGCCGCCGGACATCTGGCCCGGGAATTTGTTGGCCTGGTGCGGGATCTTGACCCGCTCCAGGAATTTCATCGCGGTGGCTTCGGCGTCCTTCTTGGGAATGTTGCGGACCCAGATCGGCGCCAGCGTGCAATTGTCGAGCACGGTGAGATGCGGGAACAGATTAAAGCTCTGGAACACCATGCCGACCTCGCGGCGCACCGCGTCGACATGCTTGAGGTTCGGCCCGAGCTCGATGCCGTCGACGACGATCTCGCCCTCCTGGAATTCCTCGAGCGCGTTGATGCAGCGGATCAAAGTCGATTTGCCCGAGCCCGAGGGGCCGCAGATCACGATGCGCTCGCCCTTGTTGACCGCGAGGTCGATGTCGCGAAGCACGTGAAACTCGCCGTACCATTTGTTGAGGCCGGAAATCTTGACGATGGGGTCGGTCATGGTGGCCTCGATCAGTTGCGGCGGTGAGCGTTGAGGCGGTGCTCGACGAAGAGCGAGTAGCGCGACATTCCGAAGCAGAAGATGAAGTAGATGATGCCGGTGAACGCGAAGCCGGTGAAGGCGGTCGACGGCGTGGTCCAGACCGGATCGGCGAATGAAGCCCGCAGCGAGCCGAGAAGATCGAACAGCGCAACGATCGAGACCAGCGACGTGTCCTTGAACAGCGAAATGAAGCTGTTGACGATGGCGGGAATGACGTGGCGCAGCGCCTGCGGCAGCACGATCAGCGAGGTCGTCTTCCACCAGGACAGGCCGAGCGCGGAGGCCGCCTCTCCCTGCCCGCGTGGCACCGCCGCCAGACCGCCACGCAAATTCTCGGCCTGATAGGCGCCGGTGAACAGCGAAACGCCGATCAGCGCGCGCACCAGGCCGTCGACGGTGAAGTTTCCCGGCAGGAACAGCGGTAGCATGTAGGTCGCGAAAAACAGCACCGTGATCAGCGGCACCCCGCGCCAGAACTCGATATAGGTGATCGAGAATATCCGGATCAGGGGAATGGTCGAGCGCCGGCCGAGCGCGAGCGCGACGCCGATCGGCAGTGACGCCACGATGCCGGTAATCGCGATCACCAGGGTCACCAGCAGCCCGCCCCACAGCCGCGTATCGACGACCGGCAAGCCGCCGCGATCGAGCCCCATCAGCTTGATCAGCGCCGCAATTCCGGCGAACGTGGCGAGGCATGTGATCAGCGGCCGTGATCCGGCACGCGCTCCGCCACCGAGCACGAACAGGATCACCGACACAATCACGGCTGTGATCAGGAAGTCGGGCCAGGGCCCCTGCCCGGACGCCAGCATCTGGTCGCGCAGCCAGGTCAATGGAAAGATCACCCAGTGCAGCAACGTGCCGACCAGCACGATGGCGCTGCCGATCGCCCAGAGCGCCGGGCCGGCGGCCGAGGTCTTGCTCAGTCCGACCACAGCCTCACCGGCCCCGCTGATGCTGTCGGCGAACAATTGCAGCAGGCCCGCAACCCAGCTCACGCCGAAGCCGGCGATGCCGCCGCCATGCAGCAGGAAGAATGCGACCGCAGGAAAGGCTAGGAAGAACAGCCCGGCATTCACGCTCTTGGCCGGCAGACGTGGGATTAGCAGCGGCAGAAGCAGCACAGCGCCCAGCGCGAAGGTCAGGTTGACCCGCCAGCGTTCGGCCTCGGGATAGAAGCCGTAGAAAAGCTGCGTGGACTTAGCCTGGATAAAGGGCCAGCAGGCGCCGACCGGACGACCTGCATTCTCCGCGAGGCAGGCCGTGCGGTCGTTGCCACTCCAGACCGCATCGACCAGGAGAAACTTGATGCTTGGAACAACGATGTACCAGACCAGCAACAGGCCGAGAATCGTCAGCAGGATATTGGTCGGCGAGTTCAGCAGGCGCGTGCGCACGAAGCCGACAAAGCCGGTGGTCTTCACGGGCGCCGCGCGCTCGGACACCAGGTCCTGCCGGACAAAGGAAGACGCGGCAATATCGGTCATGCACCCAGGCTCCGGCTGATGCGCCAGCCATAGACGCTCATGACAGCGCTGGTGACGAGCGAGGTCAGGAGATAGACGCCCATTGTCATGGCGATGATCTCGATTGCCTGTCCGGTCTGGCTCAGGGCCGTGCCGGCGAACACCGAGACGAGATCTGGATAACCGATCGCGACCGCCAGCGACGAGTTCTTGGTCAGGTTGAGGTACTGGTTGGTGAGCGGCGGCACGATCACGCGCATGGCCTGCGGCACCACGATCAGCCGCAACGTCGCGCCTCGGCTGAGACCCAGCGAGGAGCCCGCCTCCATCTGCCCCTTATGAACCGAGAGAATGCCTGCACGCACGATCTCGGCGATGAAGGCCGCGGTATAGGTCGAGAGCCCAACTGTCAGTGCGACGAATTCCGGAATGATCCGCGCCCCGCCAGCAAAGTTGAATCCCTTCAACTGCGGAAATTCGAATGTGACGGGCAGACCGAACACAAGCGTCGTGACGAGCGGTAATCCGACGAGCAATGCCAGAACGTACGGCCAGATCTGGATCGCGCGGCCCTGATCAAACAGCGCCCTCCGCGCGTAGCTGCGCAACGCCAGCGACGCGACGACGCCGAGCGCGAGCATGGCAAGGAATGGAACGAGGCCGGGCTGAGCCAGCGGCGATGGCACGATCACGCCGCGATTGTTGAGGAAGAAGGCGCCGAGGACCGACACACTTTGCCGCGGCGCCGGCAGTGCCGCGAGCACCGCAAGATACCAGAACAGGATCTGGAACAGCAGCGGCAGGTTGCGGATCGCCTCGACATAGAGACCGCCGACACGCGACACCAGCCAGTTGGGCGACAAACGGCAGAGTGCGACGATGAAACCGATCACGGTGGCAAAGAAGATGCCCACCACCGAAACGAGCAGCGTGTTCAAGACACCGACGATGAAGACGCGGAAATAGGTATCGGACCCCGAATAGGGGATCAGGGTCTGATTGACGTCGAAGCTGGCGCTGTTCCGCAGGAACCCGAAGCCCGCTGCAATGTGCTGGGACTCGAGGTTGGTACGGGCATTCGAGATGATCTCGTAGGCAATCCAGGCCAGGACCGCGCCAAAGACAAGCTGGACGGCGACGCCGTTCCAGCCTGCCTTGCCACCGAGCGCGCGCCGGAGCTTCAGCGCGAGCTGTGGTGGCGGTTTCCGGGCCTCGACGCCCATCGGCGCAGCCTACGGCTTTGCCGATCAGCGGATCGGCGGCGAGTATTGCAGGCCGCCCTTGGTCCAGAGACTGTTGATGCCACGGCTGATCTTGAGCGGCGAACCGGCGCCAACGTTGCGATCGAACGACTCTCCGTAATTGCCGACCGCCTTCACGATCCGGATCACCCAGTCCTTGGTGAGGCCAAGCTGTTCGCCGAGATTGCCGTCGGTGCCGAGCACCCGCTTCAGCTCCGGCTTGTCGGATTTCGCCATCTCGTCGACGTTCTTCTGGGTGATGCCGAGCTCCTCGGCCGTGACCATCGCAAACAGCGTCCATTTCACGATGTCGAACCACTGATCGTCGCCGTGACGCACCATGGGACCCAGCGGCTCCTTCGAAATGATCTCGGGCAGCACAACGTGATCGGCGGGATTCGTCAGCTTCAGGCGGCTGGCATAGAGGCCGGACGAGTCGTCGGTGAAGACGTCGCAGCGTCCCGACTCGTAGGCCTTGACCGCCTCGTCGATCGTGCCGAACGCGATGACCTCGTACTTCATGTTGTTGGCCTTGAAGTAATCGGCGAGGTTCAGCTCGGTGGTGGTGCCGGTCTGGACGCAGACGGAGGCGCTGTTGAGCTCAAGTGCGGAATTGACCTTGAGCGACTTCTTCACCATGAAGCCCTGCCCGTCATAATAGGTGACGCCGGTGAAATTGGCGCCGAGCGAGGTGTCGCGCGAAACCGTCCATGTGGTGTTGCGCGACAGCACGTCGATCTCGCCGGATTGGAGCGCCGTGAAGCGGTCCTTGGCAGACAACGGCACGAACTTGATCTTGGTCGGGTCGTTCAAGACCACCGCCGCGATCGCGCGGCAGACGTCGACGTCGATGCCGGTCCAATTGCCCTTGTCGTCGGGCGAGGAGAAGCCGGGCAGGCCCTGGCTGACGCCGCAGGACAGCATGCCCCGGTCCTTGATGGTCTTGAGCGTTTGCGCGTCGGCGGCTTGGGCGGAGAGGCCGGCGGCGAGAGCAAGAGTGAGAGCCAGGGTTACGCGTTTCATGGGCTTCAAGCCTTTCAAAGTCATCAAGGTCGGGAACGGAATCCCTGCAAGGCTGCGCCTTGCAAGAGTCATGCTGGAAAACCTTGCCGAACACTCGCCCATCCCAAGGAGGCCATACCTTAATCCTCGCCGCAGGCGCCCGCCGTTGTGGCTGTGGCGCAAGGTCCGGTCAGACGATGGATCGAAGGTCGCGGCAGGCCCCTCAACATGCGGCGACTGAATAGCACCTGCGCATCACAGAACGACTGGCGAGCCGGGTCAAGGGGTTGACGGGACTCTTCTGTGTTCTGTTATTAACGATCGCGGCCCCGGGGCCGCCCCGGCCGTGCGATCCGCGCCCGGCGGAAACGCTTTTTTGAAAGCAGACGCATGGATTCCTCGCACCCCCCAGAGCAGCACGCCGAAACCCGCCTGGTCACCTCCGGCCGCGACACCAAGGCGCAGAAGGGGTTCGTCAATCCGCCCGTGTTCCACGGCTCGACCGTGCTCTATCCAACCGCCGAGGACCTGCATGCCCATCGCGGCGAGTTCACCTATGGCCGCCATGGCACTCCGACCACGCGGGCGTTCCAGGACACGCTGATGGCACTTGAGGGACCGCAATGCGCTGGCGTCGGCATCGTGCCGTCGGGCTTGTCGGCGATCTCCACCACCCTGCTCTCGGTGCTGAAGACCGGCGACCACATCCTGGTCGTTGACAACATTTATCGGCCCTCGCGCAATTTCTGCAACGGCATGCTCGCCCGTTACGGCGTCGAGACCACTTACTTTGACCCGCTGATCGGCGCTGCCGTCGAGAAGTTGTTCAAGCCCAATACCCGCGCTGTGCTGGTCGAGGCGCCGGGGTCGCAATCCTTCGAGATGCCTGATATCCGCGCCATCGCCGAGGTCGCGCATGCGCATGACGCTCTCGTCGTCGACGACAACACCTGGGCGACGCCGCTCTATCACCGCTCGCTCGAACAGGGTGTCGACATCTCCATGCAGGCGGCCACCAAATATATCGGCGGCCATTCCGACATCATGTTCGGCACGATTTCGGCCAATGCCAGGGCCTGGCCGCAGATATCCGAAGGCATCCGCCTGCTCGGCGTCTGCGCCGGCCCCGATGACGTCTTCCTCGCGCTGCGCGGCTTGCGCACGCTGTCGGTGCGGCTGGCGCAGCATCATCGTTCAGGTCTGGAGATGGCGCGCTGGCTCGCATCGCGGCCCGAGGTCACGCGCGTGCTGCATCCGGGGCTCGAGACCGATCCGGGCCATGCGATCTGGAAGCGCGACTTCACCGGCGCTTCCGGCCTGTTCAGCATCGTGCTGAAGCCGGCGCCGCAAAAGGCGGTCGACACCATGCTCAACACGCTCAAGCTGTTCGGCATGGGCTTTTCTTGGGGCGGCTTCGAAAGCCTTGCGATTCCCTTCGACTGCGACGCCTACCGCACCGCGACCAAATGGGCGCCGGGCGGCCCGACGCTCCGCCTCCACATCGGCCTTGAGAGCGTCGACGACCTCAAAGGCGATCTCGATCGCGGCTTCGCTGCCCTCAAAGCGGCCATGTGAGCCTACTCACGCGGCATCCCGCCTGCGGACGCGCCAATGCGCGCCGCGGGAACGTGCATGAATACCGGACGTTAACGCCGTCGCGCCAACAGGGGGTTGATCCCCCGACGTTTGGCGTTAGCCTGACCCCTTCGACTCTAAGTCCGGACACGGAGAATGGGTACGTTGGTCCTGCTAGATCTGATGGGTGGCGTGGCGCTGCTGCTGTGGGGCCTGCATATGGTCCACAGCGGGATTTTGCGTGCGTTCGGTCCTGACCTCAGGCATCTGCTCGGCAAGGCCCTCGGCAACCGCTTCAGCGCCTTCGCCGCCGGCCTCGGCCTCACTGCGCTACTCCAGAGCAGCACGGCAACAGCCCTGCTCACCAGCTCGTTCGCCGCCGAAGGGCTGCTGAGCCTTGTCGCTGCGCTTGCCATCATGCTAGGGGCCAATGTCGGCACGACCCTGATCGTGCAGGTGCTGTCGTTCAACATCGCCGCCGTCGCACCCGTGCTGTTCGTGCTCGGCCTCGTCGCCTTCCGCTCCGGTCCGCGCTCGCGGATCAAGGATATCGGCCGCGTCTGCATCGGCCTCGGCTTGATGCTGCTGTCGCTGCATATCCTGCTCGACACGCTGGCGCCTGCGGAGAACGCGCCGGGCATGCGGGTCGTGATGACGGCGATCACGGGCGATCCCGTCCTGTGCATCGTGATCGCCGCCCTCCTCACCTGGCTGGTGCATTCGAGCGTCGCCAGCGTGCTGCTGATCATGTCGCTGGCCTATTCGCAGTTCATCACGCCGTATGCGGCTCTCGCTTTGGTTCTCGGCGCCAATCTCGGCAGCGCCATCAATCCCGTGTTCGAAGGCGCAAAGCGCGACGATCCCGCAAGCTACCGGCTGCCGGTCGGCAATCTCGTCAATCGCGTGGTCGGCATCGCCCTGGTCCTGCCGTTCCTGCACACGATCGCGGATCACATGCATGCCTGGCAGCCGGATCTCGCCCGGATGACGGCCGCCTTCCATATCGCCTTCAATGTCGGCACGGCCATCCTTTTCGTCGGCCTGCTCGATACCATGTCACGTCTGCTGACCCGGCTACTGCCGGATCGCGTAGAGGAAACCGATCCGGCCCGCCCGCGCTATCTCGATGAGACCGCGCTGGAGACGCCGTCCCTGGCGCTCGCGGACGCCGCACGCGAGACGCTCCGCATGGGCGATCTGGTCGAAACCATGCTGCGCAAGGTGATGGCCGCGATGATGACCGGCGACCGTTCGCTGGTCGACCAGGTCTCGAAGACGGACAACATCGTCGACAGCCTCGACGAGGCCATCAAGCTCTACGTCACCAAGCTGACCCGCGGCAGCCTCGACGAAAGCGAGGGCCGGCGTGCGATGGAGATCATCTCTTTCGCCATCAACCTCGAACATATCGGCGACATCATCGACAAGAATCTGAGCGAGCTCGCCACCAAGAAGATCAAGCGCCGTTTCCAGTTCTCGTCCGAGGGCGCGGACGAGCTCGCCGCCTTCCACAAGCGCACGATGGATTCGCTGCGGATCGCCTTCGGCGTGTTCATGTCAGGCGATGCCAACGAGGCCCGCAAGCTGCTGGTGGAGAAGACGGCACTGAAAAACACCGAGCTCGCCGCCGTCGAGCGCCATCTCGACCGCCTGCGCGAAGGTCGCCCCGAGACGATCGAGACCACATCGCTGCATCTGGACGTGTTGCGCGATCTGCGCCGCATCCATTCGCATATCTGCTCGGTCGCCTATCCCGTGCTGGATGCGGCCGGCGAGCCCTATCGCCGCTCCGAGGCGGAGACATCAGCCCTGCCCGCCTCAGGCGCGACGGCGCTGCCGCGCTAGGGCCAGGAATCAGCGCTCCAGCGTCTTCGACGAGCGGCCGCGGTTCTTGATGATCAGCATGATGTTGCGGACATAAATGATCGTCGCCAGCGCCTGCCCGAGGATGATGACGGGCTCACGCTTGACGACGCCGTAGACCAGCGTCATCAGGCCGCCGCCCATCGAGCAGAACCAGAACGCCATCGGCACCACGCTGTTGCCGGCCCGCTCGCTCGCGATCCATTGCACCAGGAAACGCGCGGTGAAGAACAGCTGCGCGACCAGGCCGAACGCCAGCCAGAAATCGAACTTGGCGACGAAGACGTCGTACAGATAATTGCTGAGGGCCTGGCCGTATTGGATGATCATGCGTTCACCTCAGTCACTTCAGGCGTCGGCTTCTTGCGGCGGATCAGCCACCACACGCCGGCGAGATCCATGATCCCGATCCAAAGCCGGTCGAAGAAGCCGTAATTGGACACGCCGGAATGGCGCGGCCGGTCGATCACGTCGACATAGGCGATATCGAATCCTTCGCGGCGCATCAGCGCCGGCAGGAAACGATGCAGCCCGTCGAAATAAGGCATCATCAGGAAGACCTCGCGACGGAACGCCTTCAGGCCGCAGCCAGTGTCGCGCGTGCCGTCCTTGAGGATCGCATTGCGGACCTTGTTGGCCACCCGCGACTGGAATTTCTTGAAGCCGGTGTCCTTGCGCCCAACGCGCTGTCCGGCGGCAAGGCCGACATTGACACCCTTCTCGACCGCCGCGATCAGATCCGGCAGGAAGGCCGGATTGTTCTGGCCGTCACCATCGAGCGTCGCCACGATCGTGCCGCGCGCCGCGCGCACGCCGCTGCGAACCGCGGCCGACTGGCCGGCGGATTTTGCGTGACGAAGCTGCCGCAGATTGCCGCGCTGCTTCATCATCGCCGCAAGCCGGTCGCCGGTCGCATCGGTCGAGCCGTCGTTGACATAGATGATCTCATAGGCCCAGCGGCCGTCGAGCGCGGCCGTGATCTCCTCGATCAGGGGCGCAATGTTGTCGGCTTCGTTGCGCACGGGGACAACGATGGAAACCGAAGGCTGGGACGACGACAAATCGAAAGCTCGTGGTTGGATTGGCCCGCCCCCGGGAACCCTTGGCCCGGGAAGCAGCCGCTTTTATGGGGCGGATGGGCTGCGGGCAACCCTTTTGAGGCGTCCTGGAAGCGGTCCTGGAAGTGGCACGATGGTGCCATCGGCGCGGATGGCAAAGCCGAGCCTGCGGGCGGCAAACCAGTAGCGCACGGCCATGGCGCCGACCATGCCGACCAGAGCCCCGGCCGTGACGTCGCTCGGGTGATGCGCCAGCAGTACCAGCCGCGTCAGCACGATCACGACCGCGTAAGTGAACATGAACACGCGCAGGCGCGGCCAGAGCGCCGCGACCGCAAAGGCCAGAGCGAACGCCGTCACTGCATGCCCCGACGGCAGGCTGGCATAAGCTCCCGTGCCTTCGAGCGGTATGAAGTTGAACGGATCGGCCTTGCCGCCGACGAACGGACGCCCGCGGCCGATGAGATATTTCAGAATCTCGGCGACGAACACCGACAGGGCGACAGACAGAAACAGATATTGCAGCCTCGTGCCGAAGCCGAGCAGCAGCGCACGGCGAGTGCCGTGCATCCCGGCCGCAACGAGCGCCACGATCACCAGCGCCGCGCCCAGCACCGAGAGCACGTTCTCATCCTTGCCGAAATCGGTGAGGATGCGGATCGGCCATAGCCAGGCCGTGCCCCGCGCCGGCATCAGCTGGATCTCGGTCCGATCGAACGCGAGCATCAGCACGATGATCAGGGCTGCCCCTGCCGCGCTCAGCCACAGCGAATGCCGCGCCAATTTTCGCGCAGCCGCGGCACGGCGCGAATGCGACGGCGAGCGCACCAATTGCGCCAGTGCATGGCCAACGACCGTGAACAACTGCACGGGATAGCTTGCACGCGGCGCAATGGTGGTACTGCCTGGCATCCTACTCGGTGCCCTCGGAACGGAAGATCGAGATCGAAATTGCGCGCCCTTGCGAGAAATTATAGCCGTCGATGCGCGCCCCGACCTTGTAGCGCAGCCCGATGGCCTCGGCGCGCTGCACGAAGCTGCGCTCCGAGCGTTGCTCGACCAGCGCAAACCGGCAACTTCCCTGCCTGAGGAAATCGGCGGCGCCTGAGCCGTCGGTCAACAGCGTCTGGGTGCCGGTCAGGAAGACAAGGCTTGGCTCGGCATAGCCGGCCGAGGCCGCCCGCGGGCCGACGCAGGTCACGTTGCGCAAAGCGCGCGCGACCTCGATGCTCGGAAACAGCGGCGTCAATGACGGCAGCACAATGCCATAGACCACGACAGCCAGCATGAGCGCTGCGACCAGCGCGTTGAGCACCGAGCGCTCGGCGCGATTGGTGTCGAACAGCCACCAGGCGAACAGGCCGAAGATCAGCGAGGCCGCGATGAACGGCCAGGCCACGAAGGCCGGCTGCCGCGTCAGCATGACGGCGCCGACCACCGCGATGATCGAACCGCCCGCGGGAATTACGAACCACCAGGCCGAGCCGCGCGCCAGCCAGGAGCGCGACAGCACGTTCCGCTCCAGCGCGCCGACGGTGAGGATCGCAATCGCGGGATAGAGCGGCAGCACGTAATGCGGCAACTTGGTCAGCACGGCCTCGAATACGATCCAGGACGGGACCAGCCAGGCCAGCAAGAATTGCGCGCCGGGCTCACGCCGCGCCCGCCACACGGCCGGCGCCGCCATCGCCGCGAGCGGCGCACCGGGCCAGAAGGTAATCCAGAACAGCGCCAAATAGACGCCGGGCGGCGCGCCATGGGATTCCTGCGCGCCGATCTTGCTCAGCATGTCGCCGCCGACGGAGTCCGCAAAAAACGCATCGCCGGCGCGCCAGAAGATCGCGACGAACCAGGGCAGCACCAGCACCAGCATCCACATCAGGCCCCAAACGGGCCGCAAGCGCCACAGCCAGGAGGCGTCGCGGTCCTGGATCGCGAGCGCAACGATGGTGAGCCCGGCGAACATCAGGATCAGCGGGCCCTTGATCAGGATGCCGACCGCGAGCGCGGTCCAGAAGATCGCGGGCCAGGTCCAGGGCGGATGTGTCTCGTCCTCGGCGCGCTGCCAGGACAGGTAGGCGCGCGACATCGCACCCATTGCCGCGACCACCGAGAACAGCAGCACGGCGTCGGTCTTGGCCAGGCGGGCCTCGACTCCAAGCAGCACGGAGGCGGCCATCAGGAGCGCGGCAAGCACCGCCGCGCGCCGCGTGACGAAGCCCAGCGCCGTCCAATAGGTCATCAGCACCGCACCTATCGCCCCGATCAACGAGGGCAGCCGATAGACCCAGATGCGCAATTCGGCCTTGGGCAGCTTCAGCGCCGTCGCCGCTTCGACGGCCGCCGATTGCAACCAGTAGATGCCGACCGGCTTCTTGTAGCGAACGTCCTCCTGGAAGCGAATGTCCACATAGTCGCGGCTTTCGACCATTTGCTTGGTGGCCTGCGCGAACCGTGCCTCATCGCGGTCAACGGGCGGGATGGTGAAAAATCCCGGCAGGAACAGCAGCAGCGCGCACAGCACCAGGAAGCCCACCGCACGGGCGTGGCTGGCAGTGACGACGTCGAGCATCAGCACGAGCCGACTGCCCGGATTCACGGGCGTTTTCGGCTCTCGCGGCGCTCCAAATCGGGGAGTCGGATAGGTCTCGGCCATTGGTTCCGCTTACGCTGAAACCGCCATCGCCACAACCGCTTGAGCCGCTCTCATTGAATTCGAATGACGACTGTGTCCGCGGCGCCCGTGGCGTCGATCACGGTCAGCCGTGCAAAGCCCGGGCCGGGCGGATCGATCAGGCGCTGGCGGCGTCCGTCGATCTCGCCGCGCGCCGTACCGTTGACCATGACAGTCATCGGCAGCACCCCGCCGGCGACCTTGACGGGCATGGCAGCAGCGTCAGTGCCGCCCGATCGATCCACATCGATCCGGGAGCCGTTGAGCGGGAACTGGATGTGGAGCGCCTGCTCGCCGCCTGTCCGGACGAGTTCCCCCACGGGGCGGAACCGCTTCAGCGGCAATGGCAACTTCGCGTTGCTGGCAAGCAGGGTTCCCTTCGGTGGCTTCGGCAGAGGGGTCAGCGTCTTTCCGGTCCGTGCGAAGGCATCGAACAGGATGGGCGCGGCGGCAACGCGGCCGATAAGGCCGGGAACCGGCGCGCCATCGGGGCGGCCGACCCAGACGCCGATGGTCATGCGGCCATCGAAGCCGACCGACCAGGCATCGCGATAGCCATAGGAGGTGCCTGTCTTGAAGGCGATGCGGTTATGAGCCGCGTTCTCCGGCGGCGGGGTTCCCAGCAACACATTGCCGACCTGCCAGGCCGCCACCGGGTCCAAGAGCCGCAGCGCCTCGCGATCATCCGTGGCGGCCATGATCTCGCGCAATGGCCTGGTGGTGCCGAGCCGGGCGAACCCTGCATAAAGCTGCGCCAGATCCTGGAGCGTGACACCAACGCCGCCGAGGCCCATCGCGAGCCCCGGCGCCTCGTCCTTAGGCAGAACCAGATTGCCGCCGGCCTGGCGCAGCCGCGAGGCCAGCCGGCTCGAGCCGACGCGGTCGAGCAGCACGATCGCTGGCACATTCAACGAGAGTTGCAACGCCTTCTTCACCGGCACCGTGCCCTGGAACGTCATGTCGAAATTTTCAGGCGCGTAGGAGCCGAAGCGCACCGGGCGGTCGTCGATCAGGCTGTCTGGATGAACAAAGCCGTCTTCAAAGGCGAGACCGTAGATGAAGGGTTTCAGCGTCGACCCCGGCGAGCGGATGGCGCGGGTCATGTCGACCTGCCCTGCCCGACTCTCGTCGAAATAATCCGCCGAACCGACACGCGCGAGCACGTCGCCGCTCTCATTGTCGACCACGATGATGCCGACCGAGATGTTCGGTCCTAGCGCAACGGCGCGGTCGTGCGCCAGCGGCTCCAGCACCTTCTGCAGATTTGAGTCCAGCGTCAGCTTGATAACCGGCGCATCCTTGACCGTTGCCAGCGCGCTGTCGGAGGCGTGCGGCGCCAGGATCGGCATCGGCTTGCGCAGCGTTGGCACGGGCACGGCCTTGGCCTGCTTGGCATCGTCGATGCCGACCACATGCTCTTCGACCATGCGGTCGAGCACGCGATCCCGCGCGATGCGCGCGGCTTCCGGAAAACGGTCGAGACGACGTGTTTCCGGCGATTGCGGCAGCGCCACCAGCAGCGCAGCTTCCGCCAGCGACAGCCGCTTCGGCTCCTTGCCGAGATAGGCGATCGATGCGGCACGGATGCCTTCGAGATTGCCGCCATAGGGCGCAAGCGCGAGGTAGAGGTCGAGGATCTCGTCCTTGCTCATCGTCCGCTCCAGCTCGATCGCGCGGACGATCTGGTGCAGCTTTGCATAGAGCGAGCGCTGCCGCCGCGGCTCCATCAGCCGCGCCAGCTGCATCGAGATGGTCGAGCCGCCCGACACGATGTGGCCGCGCGTGGTCAGCTGCACCGCAGCCCGGCCCAGCGCCAGCGGATCGATGCCGTCATGGGCATAGAAGCGCTGGTCTTCATAGGCGAACAGCAGCTTCAGGTAAGTCGGATCGACATTGGCCTTGGCATCGACGGGCAGGCGCCACCGCCCGTCCGCCATCGCATAGGCGCGCAACAGCTTGCCGTTGCGATCGACAACGGTGGTCGAGACGCGGCGCGCTTCGTCGAGCGGCAGCGGGCCGAGGGAATAGACCCAGCCGACGAAGCCGATGAGGGCGAGGATGAAGGCGAGCGCGGCGATCGAGAAGAGACGACGGCCGTGCCCTACGGCTCGGCCGTCGTTCCGGGATGGTCCGAAGGACCAGACCCGGAACCTCGAGATTCTCAGGCGCGCAATCGCGCGCCTTAGTTCGGTGCTGCGCACCGCCCCGGAATGACGAGAAACGCGATCAGCCTCGCTCATCTCACTCCTCACTTCGCCGCCCGCACCTCGACTGTACCCGTTCCGGTGCGGCCGTAACGCGAGGGGTTGTACATGTCCTCGACATAGGCCTGCGGCAACACGTATTTGCCTGGTGAGACCACGCGCACGACATAGGCGACGGTGAAGACTGCCTTGGAGTCCGAGGCCCGGTCGACGGCCGCGGTGAAGCGGTCGTCGCGGAATTCGGTGTCTTCAGGCTCCTCACCATCCTCGATCCAGTCCAGCGTGCCGCTGTCGCCCGACGAGACCAGCTTCGGGTTGTCGATCTCGAGCCCCGCCGGCAGATAGTCGGACACCATGATGTGGCCGTATTCGGGCTTGGCTTCCGTAATCTTCAACACCACGGCAAAGCGATCGTTCTGCTTGACCTTGCTAATGTCGGCCGGCTTGCCGTCGAGCGTGAAGTAGTTCCGCTCGATCTTGAAGCCGTTCGACGCGGCCGGCTCCGGCGTCACCGGCGAGCCGGAGACCGAGATCACCGCCTGCACCGGCGCATCGCCGGTGTTGGTGATCTTCAGCGGCTTGCCGCTCAGCGTCTCCGCCTTGTAGCTGCGGTAGAGCGCAGTCTTGATCGGCTGACCGTCGACCTCGATCGAGAGGTTTTCCTTGGCCAGCGCCCGCGCCGCCAGCACCAACCACGCATTCTCCTGCGTGGAGGTGTAAGGCGTGAGCCCGCGCGCGGTCTCGACCCGCGCAACGGCCTGCGTCAGCGTCGCCTTCGGCGCATTGCCTTCGCTGGCGAGCGAGACCAGCGCGGCGGCATCACGGAGTTGCGAGCCGTAATCGCTGCGGCCGAACTCCAGCACCGGCTTTGGCGCGAGGCTGTCGAGCGCTGCACCATAGACCCGCTCGGCGCGGTTGCGGTCGCCAACCAAAGCGAGCGCCGCCGCGAGCTGAGACTTGGCGATCGGCGTCGCCAGATTGTTCAGCTTGGTGTCGGCGAGATAGCGGAGGTCGCCGATGGGAGCAGCGCCGTTGCGGGCGAGCACGTAGAGGCCGTAGGCGAGATCGCGGCCGCCGTCCTTCTCCGGCTCGTTGCCGTTGACGACGGAGTTTCTGATGCGATCAAGCGCATTCTTGAACAGGACATCAGGCACCACAAAGCCCTTTTCGCGGGCGCGGGTGAGGAAGTCGGTCACGTACGCATCGAGCCAGGCGTCATCGCCGCCGGCCGACCACAGGCCGAACGAGCCGTTGGAGCCCTGGCGCGCCAGCAGCCGCTCGATGGCGTCGCGGATGCGCTGATCGACCTCGGTATCCATGGCCAGATGTGCGCCGGCCGCGAGGTCGTTGACGTAGAGCAACGGCATCGCGCGGCTCGTGATCTGCTCCGAGCAGCCATAGGGATAGCGGTCGAGCGCTTTCAGGATGGTCGCCGCATCGAGCGCTGTGGACAGGCTCGCCGAGACCGAGACGCTGCCGGTGCCCGGCACCAGGTCGGAGAACATGTCCGAGGTCAGCGTCAGGCTCTCGCCCTTCGCCAGCGTCCGGATCGAACGCCGCGCCAGCACTTGCGTCGCCGCCTTGACGTCGAGCGCGTAGTGGCGCGCGAGCGTGAGGCCATTCGGCCCCTTGATGTCGACATCGAGCGTCGCCTGCCCGGCCGCGGTCGCATCGACCGCCAGCGCGAACGAATTGCGCTGCTTGGCGGCGAGCTTGACGGTGGTTGCGGGGTTACCGGTCATCTTCACCGGGCCGCCGGTCTTGACGTTGATGACGTAATCGCCGGCCTGGCCTTCGACATTGTCGATCTCGAGATTGACAGTGCCGTGGTCGCCATTGAGCAGGAAGCGCGGCAAGGTCGTGGTCAGCACCACGGGGTCGCGGATCACGACATCGGTGTTGGCGCGGCCGAGCTTGGTCGCGGTCCACGCCACCGCCATGACGCGCGCGGTGCCGGCGAACTCCGGAATGTCGAAGCTGACTTCCGCGGTGCCGTCGGCGCCGACGGTGACGATGCCGGAATAGAGCGCCAGCGGCTTCTGCGCGGGCGGTGAGCCCTGCAGTTCAGCCGCACCTGCGTCGCCGCCGGATTTGATCTGGCCGCGCGTGCCGGACATGCCGTCGATCAGCTGCCCATAGAGATCACGGATCTCCGCAGTCAACTGGCGCTGGCCGAGATAATAATCATCCGGCGCCGGCGGCTTGTAATTGGTGAGGTTGAGAATGCCGACGTCGACCGCGGCGATGACGATCTTGGCGTCTTCGCCGGGGTTGAGCCCGTCGAGCTTGACGGGGATCTTCAGCATCGAATTCGGCCGGATTAGATCCGGCGGCGACAGCTTCACAGCAAGCGTGCGGGCCTGCTTGTCGATCCCGAACCATTTCAGGCCGATCGCGCGGCCCGGCATACGCTGCGCAGCCGCATCGAGCGGACGGCGCAGCGTTGCCACAACATAGGCACCGGTGCTCCAATCCTTGCCGACCGGGAGCTTGACCTGCGCGGTGCCTTCCTTGACGTCGACGGTCTGCGTCGTCAGCAGGCGGTCGCCGACCACGTTGACGGTGAGCTTGCCGGCGGAGCGGACGTTGACCGACACGGTCATGGTGTCGCCGGATGCGTATTGCGGTTTGTCGATCGAGGTCTCCAGCAAATCAGGCGTGTCGGCGCTGCCATCGGAATACCAGCCGACGTCGAACTGCACCGAGGTCACCGGGCCGTCAGCGTCATTCGACTTTACGTCCAGCCGGTAGCGGCCGGGGCGTGGCGCCAGCGAGATGCGGGTCGGCTTGTCTGCCGCAATCGTCACGTCACCATCGGCGACGCGCGAGGTCGACTTGACCGGCTCGTACTCCCAGTAATTGTTCTGGCGGTACCACTGATAGCGCGACTCCATCTTCAGGAGCTCGTAGCGCAGGCCGTCGCGGGGAAGCGTCTTGCCTTCCGGTGAGACGAATACGACGTCGAACTCGGCCTTGTCGCCTTCCGCGACGTTCTTGTCGCCGAACAGCGGCTTGACGCCGATCAGCGCGGTCGCCGGCGCGACCGGCAGCACCAGTTTGCGCTCGACGGCGCGGCCGCCGGTCTCGACCATGCGGATGAAGATCTGCGCCTCTTGCGGACGCGTCGAGGATGGCTGCTTGTCAAGCGTCACCGGGAAGGTCGCAACGCCATTGGCGTCGGCCTCGGGCAGGTTCTCCAACGGTGTGCGCTCGTTCGACGTGGTCTGCTCGTCATCGACGCCGAACTGGTAGCCGGCAAAGCCGGGCCGCCCAGCCGCCGCGGGCGCAATCAGCATGTCGCCCTCGAGGCTGAGGCCGGAGGCCGGCGCGCCATAGAGGAAATGACCGTCCGCCTTAAGCTCCACAGGAGCGTTAGCTTTGATCAGCTTGTCCTTGGCGGACAAGTCGAATTCGATCCTGTCGGGCACGTAGTCTTCGACCATGAAGGTGGTCTCGCCGACCGACGAGCCCTTCGGATCGGTGAAGGCGCGCACCCGCCATGTCCCGGTCGGAACGGCCGAATTGAGCGGCACGGCAAGCGTGCGGCCGCCGGCGCCTTGGTCCGCCAGCACGGCGCGGCGGAATTCGACGCCATCGGGACGCTCGATCACCAGGGTCAGCGGTCCGCCGTTGACGGCATTGCCCTGCCCGTCGCGCAGCAGCGCGGTGAGATAGACGGTCTCGCTCGAGCGATAGACGCCGCGCTCGGCGTAGACGAAGGCGTCGGCGCCCGCAGGCACGGCGCGGCCCGCAACGCCGCGGTCGGACAGATCAAAGGCCGAGGTCTTCAGGCTCAGGAAGGCGTAGTCCGCCTTCTCGCCTGTCACCGTCAACATCGCCGGCGACAGGCCGCCCTCGCCCCGCGCGAGGCCCGCCTCGAACAGTACGTGACCGGCATCATCGGTCTTGCGCGTCGCCAAAATCTCGTTGTTGCGGGCGACCAGCCGCACCTCGGCTTTGCCGACCGGATCAGTCGAGGCCAGCGAATTGACGAAGACATGGATGCCGTCATTGCCTGAGTAGGCCGCGACGCCGAGATCGGACACGATGAACCATTGGGTGGCGAGCTGATAATCATCGTCGCTGCCCGGACCCTTGGCCGCCGCCGTCATCACATAGACGCCGGGCTGCAGCTCACCCAGCGCCTCGTCGACCGGGAATGCGGTGGTGACGTCCTGGTTCAGCGTCATCGCGGTCGCAAGCTCGCCGGACCAGACCTTGACGCCGCGCTCGTCACCGAGATCGCCGAGCTGGTACTTCGACAACGTCTTCTGGAAGTCGCTGTCGACCACCGTGTTGATCAGGTTGCGATCGCCGATCCGGAAAACATTAATGTTCACGGCAGGCGTGTTGACGCTGACCACGGGAATGCCGCGCTGGCCGGTGCGCGGCAGCACATAGGCGCGGCTGGTGAAGCGCACGAACGGCTTGCGGTCGCGCACATAGATGTTGAATTCGGCCGATTTCGGCAGGCCTTCCTTGACGGTCGATGGCAGGCCGGCGCGCAGATTGATGTTGTAGCGCTCGCCATGCTTCAGCCCGTCAACGCAGAGCTGCTTGCCCTCGGCCGACAGCGCCGGCTTGTCCTGACCTGCGAGCGCCAGAAACGGCGCGAAATCGGTGCGCTTGGCGAGTTCTTCCGAGAACTGGAAGCAGGCGCGCGGGCTCGCCGAATCCGAGTCCACGGTATAATCGAGCAAGCGGAAGCCGTGCTCGTCGCGCAGCTTTTCATATTGGCCGCGGACATCGGCGACCTCGCGCATGTCCAGCGACAGCCGCAATGCGTCGAGCGCTGGGCGAAACAGGTGCCGTTCGGCGAGCGACCTGCCGAGCACGGCGAGCGCATCGGCTTCCTCACCCTGATTGCCGGCGCGCATGTAGGCGATGTAGGCGGCGGTCGAGGCGCGCTCCCAGAGGAACGTCTGCTCGCTCGAACTCTTCGGCGTGATCTGGAAGATGACCTTTGCAAGCCGCAGCCAGTTGCCGGCGTCATCAGGCGTGGTGGCGGCAATCTGGCCGAGGACCGAGAGCCCGGTGCGGTAATCGTTGCGCCTGAATGCGGCGTCGGCGTCGGTCTTCAGGGTCGCGTTGGTCTTGGCGACCGGCCCCGCTTCACTCTTGATCTGCGCCTCGAGCTTGATCGCGGAATCGGCGAGATCGTCACGCTTGAATGCCTTGTCTGCTGCCTGCGCAGCGCAAAGGCCAAACGCCAGCACGGCGCAGAGAGCGACGGCGCGAACCAGACCAATCATGAAAGGACTCCCGGAAATCGCGGACGAGCGCCGCGGCGGCGATAATGTGTGCGGAAAGGTGACGGACTCATGGCGATGGAACCAAAGGTGCAAAACGTCGCATTCGCCATGGCAAGGCACGCCCAAAGGAGACCGATCGAGATACCGCCGCGCACGCCGTCCTGAGGCGCAGGCAACACCTGAAACAGTCGACCGGCGACCGTGTCCCGGAAGCTGGCCAGCGTTGCCGGCGACGTAATCCGTCGTCCAGTCCGCTGCCGCTCAACCCGGCACCCTGACACTCCGCCGTTCCGGTTTGTCGCTGCATTGAGGAAAACGGTTCGGTTCAGGCTTGGCGAAAGACCAGATTTTTCATATTGCCATGATATATGAACAGCCGGCCCCCAAACCGGGCTGGCCGGAACGGTCCCGTAGCTCAACTGGATAGAGCATCAGATTTCTACTCTGAGGGTTGCAGGTTCGATTCCTGCCGGGATCGCCAGGCGTCTGGTCGACATGCGCTGACGTTCATCATTAACGCGCCACCTGACTTCCTATCGCAAATCTGTCGTGTTTCACGAACGCGTGGGCCGCCTTGCCGCGGGCTTTGAACCCGGAGGGTGCGCCCTATCTAAGCGCGACGAGCGGTTGCGCTCAAACAAGGACTTTCGATGCCGCGGGCCGAATTGACGAGAATGGGGATCGCCGTTGCGGTGGCGCTGGTCGCGATGTCGTATCTGGCAATCGACGCCGGGCTCGTGGACCTCAGCTCCGGCGCGATCACAAAGCGCATCGAAATAGCCCAGGCGTCGATTGCCGATGCCGCCATGAGTCAGCATCAACTGGCCTCCGCTGTCCAGGCGTGGACGCACCGCGATCGTTAGAAGCCGCGGTCGGCGATGAGGTGATCTCGGTCTTTCGCGCCATCGCTGCGATCGCCAGCACTGCAACGCGCACGATGGCCGACGGTACTTTTCGATTCGATGGGGCGGCTGGGACCAAACGGGGCGGTAGGGCCGAATGCGGTCAGTCCGTGTCCGTGGGCTCGTCATCGCGACGATCGCGCGCAAGCTGATGCCAGGCCAGCGCCAGTTCGATGAGGCGTTGCCGGTCGGGGCCTTCCGACGCCGCGGCGCGCTTCATTGCCGCCTCGGCTTCGTGCTGTGGATCGTACTTGGTACACATGAGTGCCGACTCTAACCGCTCGATCCGGACAAGTGCGTGGCAATTTCGTCCGTATGATTGCGGATAATTGGGCGTGTTACCGACGATTTCGGCACGCTCTAATTGTGACCCGCATAGAATTGCACTGGCGGTTTCAAACCGCACGCAAATCCCCTGCTGCGCGCGATGTGATGATCATACGCACAAATCGGTGAGGCCCGTTCATTTGCGCCGATCTGTGAATTGCATCACAGCCGTGGCCCGGCGCGTTCGCTAAGAAGCAACATAGTACTCCGCAGAACGCGACAGAGGATCGATGGCTGTCCCCCTCACGAGACGAGAAGCCGAAGCGCAAGCGCCCACGTCAACGCGCAAGGCCGACCTGCACGGCTTCGCCTTTCTCGCAACAATCGCCGTCGTGATGACCGCCTGGATCGGCGCCCTGGTCTGGGCTGCGATGGCGTTCCTGACCTGGCTTGTCTCGTAGCGCGGATCGCGCGCTATAACAGACAGTGCACGATCTGCACCGTCTTGATCCCCCCGCAAACGATCATGGCCCACAGCGCCAAGCTGATCTGGATCGCGTCCAGCATGTTCCCGTCCCCTGCGACTCACCTTTGATTTTTTCTTTGATCAATCGCGTGATGCCGCAATGAGCGCTAGTGGAAATTTGAGGCAGTTGTTGTGCGCCGCCACAAGGGTTCACCTGCAAAAGCGCAGGCTTCGGCGACCTCCGGAACAAATGAGGCGGACCTGAGCCCGCCTCATTCAGTTCAGATCTCGCTCGAGCGCTCAGTAGCAGGCGCGCGGATCGGCCTGCACGTACTGGCCACTCGGATAGCGATAGTAGCAAACGCCCTCGGCGACATAGTAGCCGGGACGCGAAGCGGCCGTTGCTCCAGCGATTGCGCCGGTCGCGCCACCGATGATGGCACCCGCGGCTGCGCCCGAGGCTCTGCCGGAAATCAGTCCGCCGAGCACACCCCCGACGATGGCGCCGCCCAGCGCGCTCGCGCCGGGATCGGGGGGCGGCGGCGGGGGCGGCGGCGGTTCGTAGGCCACGGGCGGGCCCGGTGGCGGCGCGTAGGCCACCGGCGCGTCGTCCACATAGTCCTCGGAGATATAGGCGGGCGGGCCATCCATCCGTTGCGGATAATAATACCAGACGCCGCCGACATCCCACCACCAGCCGGGACGGCCATTGTGAACCTCGTGACGCCAGCGTCCGCCCTCCCAGGCGAGATTGCCGCGGTAGGCGTGTCCACCCCAGTCGCGCGCGGGCGCCGGACCGCGCGCCATGGTGCGGCCGGGCCCCGGGGGCGGCGCAGCGGCACGGTGCGGACCGGGACCCGGTCCGGGCGCCATATGGGCCTGACCACTGGGTTGCGTCACCGTACGCCCTGCCTGCGGCGGCGGACCTTTGCGCGCGTTCTGATTGGTCGGCGGCGGGCTGCCTGCGCCCTGCCCTGGCGGCTGGCCGGCACCCTTGGGCGGACCGGCGTCCTGCGCCTGCGCGGACAATGCCAGCAACGACATGGCCGAAACCACGGGAATGATGATCTTCATGCGGCTGGACGCACTCATCGGTGCCTACCCCTTACTTTCAGAAATTGCCGTGGCCCACGCGCGATAGACGAATCGGATCGCATTTGGCTGATGCCGGCTGACATAATTGACCTGCCAAGGCCATTTATGTCCCGTTACAAATGTTTAAGATCGCGGCGAATTTTCGTCCGGACGGGCGGCGGGCCGGGCTTAGCGAGCCGGCTCGATCACATCGCAATTGCGTCGCCCCGACATCAGGCAATCCTGCATCTTGCTGGCGGCGGTGAGGTCCCGAGCGAGCCACAGGCCGAGCGCGAGAAGAACGGCAGCAATGATGAGACCCGCGATCGCTCCGCGACGACTGTCGCCGGATGGGCGCTTGGGCGAAGGATTCGGCGAAGCTTTGGGCTTCCCTACGGGATCGGGCATCGAGTCCGGCTGGGACATGGCGACCTTGGCGCTCGGCGAGGCCGTTTATCACCTCTGCGACCTCGCGTCACATCCCCGCGCGGCTTTCGCCGTTCAACCCTTGGTCTGCCTCACCGCTTCCTTGCGCAAGGTCTCGACCGCCGGGATCGCCTGCTGGGTGCGCGGCGCGCAGCTCGTCAGGATGAATGCGGTTTGGGTGCACTCCCAGGCGGCTCCAAGAACGGTACTTTCGATGGGCTGCGGACGGGCAGCCAGCAGCACCGCGCCTACGACCGCCACTGCGGCGACCACGATCGCAAGGGCTTTCAGGCTCAGCCGGAAAAAGATCATGCCCGTGCTCCGTCTCGTATGGCGGACGCTAGGCGCCGCCGCTGGGTGTCCTTATGAGGGACATCACAATTCGGCAGTTTTTCCGGGCTACGAATGGTCGGCTGGTTAAGCGATTTCGTGGACCTGATCGGCTGCGATTATGGGTGGCTTCACGGCGCGTGGCGATGTACACGCTTCTGCGTCGTGTGGTGCCTGCTTGTGCCCAGCCGACGTACCAACAGTCACCCATTTAGGATTGAAAGCGAGGAAGGCAAGGCCCGTGAGTGGATTTAGGGAACCAGGCTTCACCGACCGGCAGAAGGCGGCGCAGGAAGCGCGCAAAAATCTTTTGAACAAATTCAAGTCGCAGCCGGGGCACGACGATCCTGCGGTGGCGGCGAAGCGTGCCGAGCGCGAGGCGCTTGCAGCCAAGCGCACCGAAGCCAAGGCCGCGCGAGAGGCCGAAAAGGCCGAGCAGAAGCGCCTCGCAGAAGAGGCCAAGGCCGCTGAAGCTGCACGCCTTGCGCGTGAGGCCGAGGAAGCGGCCGCCAAGGCGGCAGCGCTCGAGGCCGAGCAGAAGGCCAAGCGCGACGCCCGCTACGCCGCCCGCAAGGCCAAGCGGAAGTGATCTTCAGCAAAATTTGACCTGAGGCGCGTGCGCTTCAGGTCAAATGATGCCGGACCGGGCGCGCAAGCGCGCAACCGGCGATGGACCGTGGGCGTACACTGATCAAACGCAGGCCGGGCTCGCCTCGTTGGAGGCGGCCGGCATGACGACAGGAGATCAGTTTTTCTTCATCATCCCGTCGTCTTTCTTCATGCCATCCTTGGACATCGTATCTTTCTTCATCATGCCGTCGTCCTTGGACATGTGATCCTTCTTCATACCGTCCTTGGACATCGTGTCCTTCTTCATCATGCCGTCGTCCTTGCCCATCTTGTCCTGGGCAAAAGCGGCCGGCGACAGCGCCAGGCCAAGCGAGAGAGCGGCAGCCGAGACGCCGAGCACGATGCGGGTGCGAATGGTCATGAGAAATATTCCCTTCGAGATGGTGTTGTGAAAGCGACAGGTGCCGCTACTCAATCTCGACGGATCGGCACGCATGCTTGTTACGCGGCATCGCGAACTTTTTTCGTAAGCCGCCTGACGCCTGCGCGATCGCTCCTTGACCAAAAGCGTTAACGACCGAAACACGAGGGCCCGGCGAGTGCAGCGCAGCAAGGCGAACACTTGCCGGAGCCTTCGGTCTCGAACTATCAGATGAGAGAAGTTCGGGTGAAAGACCGGCTAGGATGGGCCTCTGCGCCGGTCTCTTGATCCACCCAAATTACGTCAAACAAGAACCGTCCCAAGAAACCGTCGAAGGGGATACTCCATGTTCACGCGTCGTCACCTGCTCGCGACTGCTGTCGCAGCCCCCGCCATTCTCCGCTTCGGCATCGGCACCGCGCATGCCGCGACCACGCTGAAGATCTCACACCAGTTTCCCGGCGGCACCATCGACAAGGGCGATTTCCGCGACCGGCTCTGCCGCATGTTCGCGGCTGAAGTCAGTAAGCGCAGCAATGGCGACATTGCCGCCGAGATCTATCCGAACTCCTCGCTGATCAAGACCAACGCGCAGTTCTCCGCGATGCGCAAGGGCGCGCTCGACATCTCGCTGTATCCGATGCCCTATGCCGGCGGCGAACTGCCGGAGACCAATATCGGCCTGATGCCCGGCCTCGTCACCACCTACGACCAGGGCATGCGCTGGAAGAAGGAGCCGGTCGGCAAGGCGCTCTCCGACTTCCTCGCCGACAAGGGCATCATCCTGCTCTCTTGGGTGTGGCAGGCCGGCGGCGTCGCCAGCCGCTCCAAGCCGATCGTGGCGCCGGAAGACGCCAAGGGCATGAAGGTGCGCGGCGGCTCGCGCGAGATGGACATGGTGCTGCAGACCGCCGGCGCCTCGGTGCTGTCGGTGCCGTCCAACGAAATCTACGCGGCGATGCAGACCGGCGCATGCGATGCCGGCATCACCTCCTCCACCAGCCTGATCTCGTTCCGCCTCGAAGAGGTCGCGAAGTCGCTGACCTCGGGCGCGGGTACGTCCTACTGGTTCATGCTCGAGCCTCTGATGATGTCGAAGGCGATCTTCGACAAGCTGCCGAAGAACCAGCAGGACATCCTCGTCGCCGTCGGTGAAGAGTTAGAGGCCTTCGGCCGCAAGGGCGCGCAGGATGACGATATCGAGGTCGCCAAGGTCTATGAGAAGGCCGGCGCCAAGGTCTCGGCGCTCGATGCCGCCACCGTCGGCAAATGGCGCGACATCGCCCGCGATACCGCGTGGAAGGATTACGGCGCCAAGACCGCGACCGCCGCCAACCTGCTCAAGCTCGCCTCCGACGTCGCTGCATGAGCCACGGCCCTCTGCCGGATCGTGACGATCAGGCGAGTGCTGCCGCACGGACCGGCCTTGCGGCAGCGCTCGATCGCGGTCTCGCGATCCTCAACCGCATCATCCTCGTATTCGCCGCACTGGCGCTGGTCGCGGCCTGCGCCATCCTGAGCTACAGCGTGCTGAGCCGCGCGCTGTTCAAGGCCGCCAATTACTGGCAGGACGAGGCCGCCGTGTTCCTCCTGGTCGGCGCGACCTTCATGACGGCGGCCTACGTGCAGCAGAACCGCGGCCATATCGGCATCGAAGCCTTCGTCGGCCTGCTGTCGCCGCTGGCAAACAGGATCCGGCTCTGGATCGTCGATGCCGCAACGTTCCTGTTCTGCGCCTTCTTCACCTGGAAGTCGTGGACGCTGACACATGAGGCCTATGTCGACGGCCAGGTCTCGAACTCGATGTGGTCGCCACCGCTCGCCGTTCCCTATTCCCTGATGGCGCTTGGCATGAGCCTGCTCTGCGTCCAGATCCTCGTGCAGCTGGCGCTGCCCTTCGCTGGAGCCAGGCGGTCATGAGCGTTTTCGGCATCGGTATCGCTTACGGAGTGGCGACGCTGCTCGTGATGTTTTCGGGCATGCCGATTGCGTTCGCGCTCGGCGCGGTCGCGGTCGTGTTCATGGGGATCTACATGCCCTCGGCCTCGCTCGATACGGTGACGCAGAACGTCTACGAGGAGATGGCCTCGATCACGCTGCTGTCGATCCCGCTCTTCATCCTGAAGGGTGCGGCGATCGGCAAGTCGCGCGCTGGCCAGGATCTCTATTCCGCGCTGCACGCCTGGCTGCACCGCGTGCCCGGCGGCCTCGGCGTCGCCAACGTGTTCGCCTGCGCTTTGTTTGCGGCAATGGCGGGCTCGAGCCCTGCGACCTGCTCGGCCATCGGCTCGGCCGGCATCCCCGAGATGCGCAAGCGCGGCTATTCCGGCGGCTTTGCCGCCGGCATCATCGCCGCCGGCGGCACGCTCGGCATTCTCCTGCCGCCCTCGATCACCATGATCCTGTTTGCGGTCGCCGCCGAAAAGTCGCTCGGGCGGCTATTCCTCGCCGGCATCGGTCCCGGCCTGTTGCTGGTCTCGCTGTTCGGTTTCTACGCGGTGTTCCGCTTCCGCCGGGAATATGCCGCGGCCGAAGCGGCCTACAAGAACGGCGGCCCGGAAGCGGCAATCCTTGCCCGCGACGAATACACACTCGCCGAACGTTTCAGCGTTCTGCCCCGCGTGATCCCGTTCGTGCTGCTGCTCACCGGTGTCATGGCAGCGCTCTATGGCGGCTTTGCCACGCCGTCGGAGACCGCCGGCCTTGGCGGACTTTTGGCGCTGGGGCTGATCGCGGCGATCTACGGCGTGTGGCGGCCTGAGGATCTCGGCCCGATCATGAAGTCGACGGTCCGGGAATCGACCATGCTGATGATGATCATCGGCATGTCGCTGCTCTATTCCTACGTGATGAGCTATCTGCACATCTCGCAATCGGCCGCCGAATCCGTCGTCGCGATGCATCTGCCGCGCTGGGGGCTGCTGTTCGCGGTCCTCGTCATGGTGGTCGTGCTGGGCTTCTTCCTGCCGCCGGTCTCGATCATCCTGATGACCGCGCCGATCATCCTGCCGCCGCTCCGCGCCGCCAATTTCGACATCATCTGGTTTGGCGTGGTCATGACCATCGTGATGGAGATGGGGCTGATCCATCCACCCGTCGGACTCAACATCTTCGTCATCCGCAACGTCGCCCCGGATATTCCGCTGAGCGAGGTGATCTGGGGCACACTGCCCTTCGTGCTCCTGATGATGGGCGCGGTGCTGCTGCTGTGTCTGGTGCCGGAGATCTCGACCTGGCTGCCGGATTTGGTGATGGGGCCGGACGGAAGCAGGTGATGCGCTCACCACCGTCATTGCGAGCGCAGCGAAGCAATCCAGAGTCTTTCCGCGGTGGGATTCTGGATTGCTTCGCTGCGCTCGCAATGACCGAGGACTAGGAGGCAGCCCGCTTCTTCTTCGCATTCAGCGCCGAAGCCACGCGGCTCACCGGCGGCTTGCCCAGCACGACACTCATCGCGTTCGTCGCCGCGAGCAGCTTGTCAATATCGACCCCGGTCCTCACGCCCATGCCCTCGAGCATGTAGACGACGTCCTCGGTCGCGACGTTGCCCGTCGCCCCGGGCGCGTAGGGACAGCCGCCGAGCCCACCAGCGGCAGCGTCAATGACGCAGACGCCCTCCTCCAGGCCAGCATAGAGATTGGCCAGCGCCTGGCCGTAGGTATCGTGGAAATGCATCGCGAGCTTTGCGGCGGGAACGTTGGCGGCGACCACGCGCAGCATCTCCTTGGCCTTGGCAGGCGTGCCGACGCCGATGGTGTCGCCGAGCGATATCTCGTAGCAGCCGAGGTCCCACAACGTGCCGGCGAGATCGGCGACCGCCTTCGGCTTGATCTCGCCGTCGAAGGGGCAGCCGAGCACGCAGGAGATATAACCGCGCACCTTCACGCCATCGTCCCTGGCGCGCGCCAGCACCGGCTTGAACCGCTCAATTACTCCGCGACCGTGCAGTTGATGTTGGCGCGCGAGAACCCTTCCGAGGCGGCCGCAAACACCGAAACAACTTTCGCGCCGGCCGCGCGGGCGGCGTCATAGCCCTTCTCGTTCGGCACGAGCACGTGGAATTCAGCGCCCTTGACGTGGCTGACGCCGCGCAGCACGGCGTCGGAGCTCGCCATTTGCGGGATTGCCTTGGGCGAGACGAAGGCGCCGACCTCGACGGTATGAAGTCCAGCTCCAACCAGCGCCTCGATGAAGGCGATGCGGGCCTCAACGCCGACCAGCGTCTTCTCGTTCTGGAGCCCGTCGCGGGGCCCCATCTCGACGATGCGGACGGGATCGCTCATGTCACTCTCCGGAAGCTTCGACCACGGCGAGCTCGATGCCTTCCTGCACGATGTCGCCGACCTTGCACTTGATGGACTTCAGCACGCCGGCATAGGGCGCCCGCAAGGTCTGCTCCATCTTCATCACTTCCAGCGTAAGGATCGGTGCGCCCTTCTCGAGTTTGGCGCCCTCCTCGGCCAGCACGGCGACGACAGTACCCGGCAGAGGCGCTGCGATCTTGTCCGCGCCGGTCTGCTCGTCGGTCTCGCCGCCGAATGGATCGACCCAGTGCAGGTCGAAGCGGCCGTTGCGCGTACGCAAATACAGCTCGTGGCCGTCGATCACGGCGGCGACGGATGATTTGACGCCATCCAGTGTCAGATCGAAGCCGCCGTCCTTCGGCACAACAGTGAACGCCAGCTCACGCTCGCCGATCACGAGCGTCGACGGCCCGCTGCCATAGTTCAGCGCGATTTTCTGCTCGGGGCCATGGCCGACGCGCAAGGCGAAGTTGCGCTGGCGACGGCCGACCGGCTGCCAGCCAAAGGTCTGCCACGGGGAGTTTGCCTCGCCTTGCGCCGCCCGCCGTTCGTCATTGACGATCGCGGCAACTGCGGCGCAGAGCTCGAGCTCGCCAGGCGCTGGCGCTCCCGAGGTGAGCGCCGCCAGCTCGCGCTCGATGAAGCCGGTGTCGATCGCATTGGCCCGCACCTTCGGGTGCGTGATCAGCGCGGACAGGAACGGGATGTTGGTGACGATGCCACGGACGTCGGAGTCTTCCAGGCCACGGTTGAGGCGGTCGATCGCCACGTCACGCGTCGGCGCCCAGGCGATCATTTTTGCCAGCATGGCGTCGTAGTACGGCGAGACGCTATCGCCATCTCGATAGCCGGCATCGATGCGCAGGCCGCCCGTCTCCGCCGGCAATCGCCAGGTCGATATCCTGCCGACCGACGGCATGAAGTTCTTGGTCGGGTTCTCGGCATAGACACGAGCCTCGACGGCGTGGCCGTTGAGCTTGATCTCGTCCTGTTTCAGCGGCAGCGCCTCGCCGAAAGCGACGCGCAGCTGCCACTCGACGAGGTCGACGCCCGTGATCAGCTCGGTGACGGGATGCTCGACCTGAAGACGCGTGTTCATCTCGATGAAGAACACGTCCTTGCCGTCGGAGACGAATTCGATGGTGCCGGCGCCGACATAGTTCACAGCGCCTGCCGCCTTGCGCGCGGCAGCGCAGACGGTCTCACGCTGGGCGGCATTGAGCGTCGGCGACGGCGCTTCCTCGATCACCTTCTGGTGCCGGCGCTGCAGGGTGCATTCGCGCTCGAACAGCGACAGCAGATTGCCGTGGCTGTCGCCGATGATCTGCACCTCGATATGCCTGGGATTGTCGACATATTTCTCGATCAGCATACGGTCGTCGCCGAACGCCGCCTTGGCTTCGCGCTTGGCGCTAACGATCGCCGGCCCGAGTTCGGCAGCCGAACGCACGATCCGCATGCCGCGGCCACCGCCGCCGGCGGAGGCTTTCACCAGCACGGGGAAGCCGGCCTTTTCAGCCGCCTTTGCCAGCGTCGTATCGTCCTGCGCATCGCCGTGATAGCCGGGCACCAGCGGCACCCCGGCCTTCTCCATCAGCGCCTTCGAGCCTGACTTCGAGCCCATCGCATTCATCATCTCGGCGGTCGGGCCGACGAAGACGAGGCCGGCGTCGTAACAGGCCTGTGCGAATTCGGCATTCTCCGACAGGAAGCCGTAACCGGGATGCACGGCCTCGGCACCGGTCTTGCGCGCGGCTTCGATTAGCCGTTCGACACTGAGATAGCTGTCGCGGGCGCGCGCGGGTCCGAGCAGCACGGCCTCATCGGCGAGCGCGACATGCATGGCATCACGGTCGGCCTCGGAATAGACGGCGACCGTGCGCAGCCCCATGGCACGGGCGGTGCGGATGACGCGGCAGGCGATCTCGCCGCGGTTGGCGATCAGGAGGGTGCGAAAGCGGCGGTAGAGTTTTGTGCGGTCCATCGCATCACATCCTGAACAGGCCGAACTTCGTCGGCTCGATCGGCGCATTCGATGCCGCCGAGAGGCCAAGGCCGAGCACGAGACGCGTGTCGGCCGGATCGATCACGCCGTCGTCCCACAGACGCGCGGTCGCGTAATAAGGATGCCCCTGGCTCTCATACTGATCGCGGATCGGCTTGCGGAACTTATCTTCCTCCTCCTTCGACCAGCTATCGCCTTTGGCCTCGATATTGTCGCGCCGGACCTGGCTCAGCACCATGGAGGCCTGCTCGCCGCCCATCACCGAGATACGCGCGTTCGGCCACATCCAGAGGAAGCGCGGCGCGTAGGCGCGGCCGCACATGCCGTAATTGCCGGCGCCATAGGAGCCGCCGATCACGACAGTGAATTTCGGCACCGAGGCGGTCGCCACCGCCGTCACCAACTTGGCCCCGTCGCGCGCGATGCCACCGGCCTCGTATTTCTTGCCGACCATGAAGCCGGTGATGTTCTGCAGGAACACCAGCGGAATGCCGCGCTGGCAGCACAGCTCGATGAAGTGCGCGCCCTTCAGCGAGCTCTCGCTGAACAGGATGCCGTTGTTGGCGATAATGCCGACTGGATAACCCCAGATATGGGCGAAGCCACACACCAACGTCGTGCCGTAGAGCTTCTTGAACTCGTCGAACTCGGAGCCGTCAACCACACGCGCAATGATGTCGTGCACGTCGAACGGCTTGCGGCCATCGACGGGCACCACGCCGTAGATCTCCTCCGCCGCAAACAGCGGATCGCGCGGCGGATGCATGTTGAGGTTCGGCCGCGCGGACGGCTTCAGTGTGCCGACGATACGGCGGGCAATGCCGATCGCATGGGCATCATTCTGAGCGTAGTGATCGGTGACACCGGATTGCCGCGAATGCACGTCGGCGCCGCCGAGCTCTTCGGCGCTGACGACCTCGCCGGTCGCGGCCTTCACCAGCGGCGGGCCGCCGAGGAAGATGGTGCCTTGATTGCGCACGATGATGCTCTCGTCCGACATCGCAGGCACGTAAGCGCCGCCGGCGGTGCAGGAGCCCATCACGATGGCGATCTGCGGAATGCCTTGGGAGGACATCTGCGCCTGGTTGTAGAAGATGCGGCCGAAATGCCGCTCGTCCGGGAAGATTTCGTCCTGCAGCGGCAGGAAGGCGCCGCCGGAATCGACCATGTAGACGCAGGGCAGATTGTTCTGCCGAGCGATGTCCTGCGCCCGCAGATGCTTCTTCACGGTCATGGGATAATAGGTGCCGCCCTTGATGGTGGCATCGTTGGCGACGATGACGCATTCGCGGCCCGAGATACGGCCGACGCCGGTGACGATGCTCGCCGAATGCACGTCGCCGCCGTAGAGGCCGTGCGCCGCCAGCGGCGACAACTCCAGGAACGAGGTGCCGGGATCGACCAGCAGATCGACGCGCTCACGCGCCAGCATCTTGCCGCGCGATGTATGGCGGTTGCGCGAGGCCTCGCCGCCGCCGCCGGCGACCTGGGCGAGCTTTTCACGCAAATCCGCAACGAGGCCGCGCATGGCATCCGCATTGCGCGCGAAATCGGATGACGATGGATCGATGCTGGAATGGAGCGGCATGTGGTCCCGCGTTTCTGATGACGTGGTTGAGGGTTTAGGCGGTTTCCGACATCAGCTCACGGCCGATCAGCATGCGGCGCACTTCTGATGTCCCCGCGCCGATCTCGTAGAGCTTCGCGTCGCGCCAGAGCCGGCCGACCGGAAATTCGGATGTATAGCCGACGCCGCCGAGCGCCTGGATCGCCTCGCCCGCCATCCATGTCGCCTTTTCGGCGGAATAGAGAATGGCCGCCGCCGCGTCCTTGCGCAGTGTGCGCGCGTGGTCGGCGTGGTCGCAGGCCTTTCCCACGGCGTAGACGTAAGCGCGCGTAGCCTGCCAGGTCGCATACATGTCGGCGAGCTTGCCCTGCATCAGCTGGAAATCGCCGATCGGTTGGCCAAATTGCTTGCGCTCGTGCATGTAGGGCACGACAGCGTCCATGCAGGCGGCCATGATTCCGAGCGGTCCGCCCGACAGCACAGCGCGCTCATAGTCGAGGCCCGACATCAGCACCTTGACGCCTTCGCCGACCTTACCCATCACGTTCTCTTCAGGCACCTCGCATTCGTCGAAGAACAGCGGATAGGTATTGGAGCCGCGCATGCCGAGCTTGTCGAGATGCTGGCCGTGGCTGAAGCCTTTAAAGCCCTTCTCGATCAAGAAGGCGGTCATGCCGCGCGGGCCGGCCTCGGGATCGGTCTTGGCGTAGACCACCAGCACGTCGGCATCGCCGCCATTGGTGATCCACATCTTCGAGCCGTTGAGCACATAGCGATCGCCGCGCTTGTCGGCACGCAGCTTCATCGAGACGACATCGGAGCCGGCGCCCGGCTCGGACATTGCGAGCGCCCCGACATATTCGCCTGATATCAGCTTCGGCAGATAGCGCTGGCGCTGGGCGTCACTGCCGTTGCGGCGGATCTGGTTGACGCAAAGATTGGAGTGCGCGCCATAGGACAGGCCCACGGCCGCGGAGCCGCGCGATATCTCCTCCATGGCGACAATATGGGCGAGATAGCCCATGTTGGAGCCGCCATATTGCTCCGGCGCGGTCATGCCGAGCACGCCGAGGTCGCCGAGCCGCTTCCACAGGTCGGCCGGGAACAGATTGGCCTTCTCGATCTCGGCGGCGCGCGGGGCGACCTCCGCCTCTACGAAGGCGCGCAGCGTGTCGCGCAGCATGCTGATGTCGTCGCCCAGATCGAAATCGATGCTCGGGATGTTCAAGGCGATTCCTCCTAGATCTTGTCGGGTCCGAACCTACCCCCGCCCGGGCGTTCTGGCGGTCGAAAAGGTTGCATTTTCCGCCAAGTTTGGCGAGGATTTTCCAAAGGACATCCAATGCCTTTCCAGGCCGCAACAGCCACGCCCCGCCGCGCCATGACCCCCGCCGCTTTCGTCCTCGGCGTGGTCGCGGCCTATGCCCGCCATGGACGGGATCCGGCTGAGGCGCTCGCCAAGGGCCAGGTCCCATCCGATCTCGTTCGGTCGGCCAACGGGCGGATTACGGCCGCCCAGTTCGAGGCGCTGGCCGGCCACGCCATGCGCGAGCTCGACGACGAGGCACTCGGCTGGTTCTCGCGCCGCCTGCCGTGGGGCAGCTACGGCATGCTGTGCCGTGCCTCGATCACCGCGCCCAATCTCGAGGTCGCGCTGAAGCGCTGGTGCCGGCATCACCGCCTGCTGACCGAGGACGTGCTGTTCGAGCTTGCGGTCAGCGGCGAGACCGCGACCATCTCCATTCGCGAGCAGCGCGATCTCGGACCTTTGCGCGAATTCTGCCTCGTCACCCTGCTCCGTTATGTGCTCGGCTTCTCCTGCTGGGCGGTGGATTCCGCAATTGCGTTACGCGCGGCGGAATTTCCTTATGCAGAGCCCGCCCATGTGTCGGTCTATCCGACCATCTTCTGCAAGCACATCCGCTTCGACGCGGACGCGGCATGCATCGTCTTCGACAAGCATTATCTCTCGCTGCCGCTGACGCGCAGCCCCGCCGACCTCGACAGCATGCTCAAGGGCGCGCTGCGCCTGACGGTGCTGCCCTATCGCCGCGACCGCTTGCTGGTCGAGCGTGTCCGCCGCGTGCTGCGCGAGGGGCGCGGACGCATTCTCGGCGCAGAGGATGTCGCAAGCGAACTCGCGCTGTCCACCCGCACCATGCATCGTCGGCTGCGCGAAGAAGCAACTTCGCTGCGCGACCTGAAGGAAGAAGCAAAGCTCGAGCTCGCCAAGCAGGAGCTGATGCGCGGGCGCACGCCGATCAAGCGGATCGCCGAGATCGCCGGCTTCCGCAACGAGAAGAGTTTTTCCCGGGCTTTCCGCTCCTGGACCGGCGCCAGCCCGCGCGAATTTCGCGACCGCTATCGCTAAAACGGCGAGCGACCTCATTGTCGGCTCACGAACGCCCGCAATCACGAGTGTTTCGGCGGCACTAGCGGCTGTGCCCATGCCGGGCAAGCCCCTCACCTCTCCCGCAAGGATTCCTGCCTGTACCGCAGCAGCGGCGAGAGAAGATATTCGATGATCCGCCGCTTCCCGGTCTTGATCTCGGCGGTCACCGCCATCCCCGGCTCGAGGTCCGTCATGCGGCCGTCGACGAGCATGCTCGTCCGATCAAGCGCAATGCGGGCGGCATAGAGGAGGTCCTGCCCCGCCGGCGCGCTCGCCGCAGCGTCGCCGGACCTTGGCGAACTGCCGCCATGGGCGGTCGCCTTGTCGCGGGTGATGGCATCGCGCGATAAGCTCGTTACTCTGCCGCGCAGCACCCCATATTTGGTGAAGTTGAAAGTGTCGACCTTGATCTCCGCCTCGTCGCCGTCGCGAACGAAGCCGACATCGCGGTTGGCCAGCATCGCTTCGATTTCAATGGTCGCCTCGGCGGGGACCACCACCAGCAGCGGCTGAGCCGGCGTGACGACACCGCCGACCGTGTGAACCGCAAGCTGTTGCACGGTGCCGTCGATTGGCGCCCGCAGGATCTGGTCCTGCATGCGCCGCTCGGCTTTGACGAGGTCCTCGGTGAGCTGCGCCGCCTTCTGCTCGGCCTCGACGAGGTCTGTCGTCAGTCCGCGGACATATTCGGCACGGGCCTGATCGCGCTGGCCGACGGCCGAGCGTTGTGCGGCCTCGACCTCGGCGAGACGCCGTCGCTGCACCACCAGCTCGCGCTGCAGCTCCGTCAACCGCACCTTGGCATCGAGATAAGCGATCCGGTTGCCGTATTGAATATTCATGGCCTTCTCGCGCACCTCGGCGGCCTCGGTCACGAGCGGCAGCTCGGCTTCGACCTTGTCGATTGCCGCCTTGACGCTGTCCGCTTCCGCCCGCTTTTGCGCGATCTGCTGCTCGAGCGCCTCGATCTTGGCGATCTGCTGCTCGGCCTGCGCGGTCATGACGGCCCTGGCCCGCGCGACCTCCCGCGCCTGCGCCTCGGGCGGCGGTGCAAAGTTGACCGGGTGCAAATCTCCGTCGAGCCCGGCAATGAGCGCCGAGAGCCGCGCAACGTCGAGCCGGACGCGCTGCAGCTCAGGCCGGATGCGATCGCGGTCCGCCATGCTGGCCGTCTGATCCATGGCGATGAGGACGTCGCCCTGCTTCACACGGTCGCCGTCCCGGACGTTGATGCTGGCGATGACGCCGCTGTCCAGGGGCTGGATGGACTTGACCCGATCGGTCGGCACCACCTTGCCTTGCGCGGTCGCGACGATGTCGATGTGGCCGAACGAAGCCCAGGCGATCGCTATCAGGAGCGAGGCGCCGATGGTCGCGGCGATGGCGCGGCCGAGCGGCGAAGCAGGCGTTTCCATGATCTCCAGCGCCGCGGGCAGGAACTCGCGCTCGTCGCTGCGGAGACCGTTTCCGCCCCAGGCGTCCCGCGCAATGGTGCTAGCCGACATCGCGGAGGCCTCCCTGCAGGCGGTGGAGATTGGCATAGCGCCCGTTGCGCTGGATCAACTCGTCATGGCTGCCGTCCTCGACGAGCCGGCCGTGATCCAGCGTCAGGATGCGGTCGGCGCGGCGCACGGTCGAAAGCCGGTGCGCGATGATCAGCACGGTGCGGCCGTGCGCTATTCTGTGCATGTTGTCCTGGATGATACGCTCGCTCTCATAGTCCAGCGCCGAGGTGGCCTCGTCGAAGATCAGGATGCGGGGGTCGCCGATCAGCGCGCGCGCGATGGCGATGCGCTGGCGCTGGCCGCCGGACAGGCTCGCGCCGCGTTCGCCCACGATCGTATCGTAGCCCCGCGGCAGCTCCAGAATGAAATCGTGCGCGCCGGCGAGCTTTGCAGCCACGATCACGCGCTCCATCGGGAACGCGGGATCGGCGAGCGCGATGTTGTCGCGGATCGAGCGGTTGAGCAGGAAATTCTCCTGCAGCACGACGCCGATCTGGCGACGCAGCCAGGCGACATCGACGAGCGCAAGGTCCGTGCCGTCGATCATGATGCGACCGCTCTCGGGCACGTAGAGCCGCTGCACCAGCTTCGTGAGCGTCGATTTCCCGGAGCCGGAGGGACCGACGATCCCCACCACCTGCCCCGGCGGCACGTGCAGGCTGACCTCGTGCAGGACCTCCGGTCCGTCGATCCGATAGCGGAAACCGACACGTTCGAAACTGATCCCGCCCTTGATGGGTGGCAACGCGGCGTGACCGGTGAGATGGGTCGGCTCCGGCGCCGTGTTGAGAATATCGCCAAGCCGCGCGATCGACAGACGCGCCTGGTGGAAGTCCTGCCACAGCTGCGCGAGCCGCAGCACCGGCTGCGACACGCGGCCGGCGAGCATGTTGAAGGCCACGAGCTCACCGACCGACAGCGCGCCCTCGATCACGAGCCGGGCTCCGAAATAGAGCGTCAGCGCAGTGACGAGCTTGCTGATCAGTTGCACGGCCTGGCTCGCCCAGTTGCCGAGCGCGAGCACGCGGAAACTCGCACTGACATAGCCGGCGAGCTGCTCCTCCCAGCGGCGCTGCATCTGCGGCTCTACCGCCATGGACTTCAGCGTCTCGACGCCGGCGACGCTTTCGACAAGAAAGGCCTGGTTCTCGGCGCCGCGGTTGAATTTCTCGTCGAGCCGCGCGCGAAACAGCGGTGTCACCCCGGCCGACAGCGCCACGTAAAGCGGAACCGAGCCCACCACGATCCAGCTCAGGAGCGGCGAGTAGGAGAACATCACCGCCAGGAACACGATGGTGAAGACCAGATCGACCACCAGCGTCAGGGCCGAGCCCGTGAGAAAGTTGCGGATGTTCTCCAGTTCGCGAACGCGCGCCACGGAATCCCCGACCCGCCGCGCTTCGAAATAAGCGAGCGGCAGCGCCAGCAGATGTCGGTAGAGCCGAGCGCCGAGCTCGACGTCGATGCGGTTCGTGGTATGCGCGAAGAGGTGGGTACGCAGCGCCGCGAGCAGCGTTTCCAGGACGGATACCGCGATCAGCCCGAACACCAGAACGTCGAGCGTGGTGAGGCCGCGATGCACGAGCACCTTGTCGATCACCACCTGGAAGAACAACGGTGAGATCAGCGCGAAGACCTGGAGAAAGAACGAGGCGGCCAGCACCTCGGCGAACAGGCCGCGATATTTGTGCATCGCCTGTAGGAACCAGCCGACGTCGAAGCGCCGGACCAGCTCGCCGAGCGAGGCGCGGCGCGTCATCACGATCAACCCGCCGCCCCATGCCGCCTCGAAGGCGGCGCGCGGCAGCAGCTCGGGCTTTCCCGTCGTCGAATTGTGGATGATGACCTTGTCCTCGGACAATTTCGCCACGATGACGAAGCTGCCGTCGCGCCATTCCGCGATGGCCGGCAACGAGGTCTTGCAGAGTCGCGTCCAATCCTTCCGGACGCGACGTGCCTTGAGGCCGAGATCCCGGGCGCAGCGCAAAATCTCGGTCGTGCCGAAGCGCACACCGCCAAGTCGGTGCCGAAGCTGCTCCGCATCGCCGGGGATGCCGAAGAAGCGGAGCAGCAGGGTCAGCGACTCGAGCCCGCTGTCAGGCGTGACGGCGACGTCTGACGACGTTGTGGGCATGACCCTGATCCCCGACCCGGCTCTAGGAGACGTGGGCCGCGGCTGCGATCACGGCCCCGGCCGGAGGGCCTGCGACCATTTCCACCGGATGCGAGACGATCACGCCGCCGCCGGCGTCGGCGGACAGGGCGAAATCCGCATTGGTGAACTGCCCGATCAGGTTGAGCTTGGCGACTGTCGCGCCGTCGGAGATCGTGAGCACGCCTCCCGTGTTGGCGGCGTTCTCCGAGAAACCAAACGTGGTGCCGGCGCCGGACTTGATATTGTGCAGGTCGATCTTGTCCGCCGCCTGCCAGCCCGAGATGTATCCGGTGAAGTCGCTGGCCAAGGCGAGATCAAGTGTCGCGTTGGTGCCTCCGAAGGCCATGTCCTTTGCCGTGCCACCCGCCTGGACGGACAGGAGGCCACCGGTCTCGACCTTGGTTTCGTCGGCACGGCCGCCCTTGAACACGATTTCCTTGCCGCTGGCGCCGATGTCCGTTTCCGCGGTGCCGCCCCAATCGTAGAGCACGCCGCCCTTCTCGACGTACGTGAAACCTGCCCCGCCCCCCGACTTGACGAACTGCGCCCCGCCCATCAGGTAGGTATAACCTGCGATACCGCCGGACTCGACGACCTGAAAGCCGCCGCTCTGGATCACGGCGGTGTTGGAGGCGCCCCACAGATCCTGCACGCCGCCGCCATTGACGATGGTGTCGAAGGCGTTGCCGTGAGTGTCCTGCACGCCACCGGAATTGATGACCGTGTTGTACGCGGTCGCGCCCTCCCGGAGGTTCTGGAGCCCGCCGTCGTTGATCGTTATGTCGTGCGTCCTTCCGCGATGATAGACATCTTGAACGCCGCCGTCGTTGATCGTCGTATTGAAGACGTCACCGCCGACGACGATTTCCGTGCCGCCATTGATGACCGTGTCGGCGTCAGCCATGCCGACCACTCGGATCTGGCCCTTCCCGATAGTGCCTGCCATTTTGATCTCCATAAATTTTGTCAAATGCCTGAAGCGAACATGTCGCTGCGCAAATGAGTTTTGATGAACCGTAGCGTCCGGTTGGTCGCGTCCGGAAACCGGCGGTTCAAACGAATTTTTTTGCGGAGATTTTCCGGGATTATAGGGAAATAAAGCAGGACTATACGGAAATCCGAAGCGTCGTCGGCGACCCCGTCGCCCTCTCCCTCCCCCGCGCTAGCCGGCCGAAACGGTCCCTGCCGCAAGCTCCTCAACCGGCAGCGGCACGTCCTTCGCAACGCCAAGAACCGGAAAGCTGCGGACGTTCTTCACGTTAGGCATGGCGGCGAAATGCAACAGCTGCTGGCGCATGCTCTCGACGCTCGGCGCCACGCATTTGAGAAGATAGTCGGTGTCGCCCGAAATCCGCCAGCACTGCTGTATCCGCGGGATCGCTGAGATCGAGCCCTCGAAGGCCGCGAGCACCGGCTGCGCCTGGCTGCCGAGCTGGATCGAGACGAACGACACCACCTCATAGCCGAGCAGCCGTTCGTCGATGACCGCGCGCACGGCGCGGATCACCCCGCGCCTGAACAGCGATTTGAGCCGTCGCAGGCAGTTCGGCGCGGACACGCCGACGCGCAGCGCCAGCTCGTTGTTACGGACGCGCCCGTCCTGCTGCAATTCGGAGAGTATCTTCAGATCGACGCTGTCGAGCTGGTCGCGCCCGGCCATCCCCTACCTCGTCATGGTCCCGTCATAGGACCAGCGAAGCACGGGGGGCGCGCAGTGCCAAGGCCCGTTCCGTCGGACGGCCGAAGGAGCCCCTTAATGCGTCCAGGGCTCACCGCGGCGGAAAGAGAAATTGTCGGCGTAGGCGACCTGGCGGTGCAAGGAATCCTTGGGCTCGATCACCTGGTAGGCGATGCCCTTGCGCTCGCAATAGGCGACCGCCTCGTCCTTGGTGTGGAAGCGTAGCGTGATCTGCTGCTTCATGTCGCCGGACGAGGTCCAGCCCATCAGCGGCTCGACCGAACGGGGCTGCTCCGGCTCGTAATCGAGCTGCCATTCCTTGGTCTTCGACCGGCCGGATTGCATCGCGTTCTTGGCGGGCTTGAAAATGCGTGCGGTCATTGGCGGTCCGGCCTCTTCGTCTTTCGTTCGATTTTCATGCGTCACGGTAGCGATTGGTGCAAACCGCGGGCATAGTATAGAGACACCTTTCGGGAACTGATCGGTGATTCCGGCCCTCCCAGGTCCCTCACCGATGGGTATAGTCATTATGCTGCACTGTGACAATTGCGTACCCGCCTTCCGTCCGGGAATCCCGCCCGGCGGCCAAGCCTTGCCAACACAAGCCTTGCCAACACAAGCCTTGCTAACACCTGCCTTGCCAACATTCGCCTCGCCGACCTCAGCGTATCCGTCCCTTTCGAGAGCTTCCGTCGCATGGCCTTCCTGAACATCAACGCCACGCTGCCCGAAAAGGGCCGTGACCTCAGGCTCGACCTGTTTCGCGGTATCGCCAACTGGGCGATCTTCCTCGACCACATCCCCGACAACATCGTGAACTGGATCACGACGCGCAACTACGGCTTTTCGGACGCGGCCGATTTGTTCGTCTTCATCTCCGGCTACACGGCTACGTTCGTCTACGCCCGGATGATGCTGGAGCGCGGCTTCATCGTCGGCGCCACCCGCCTGACCAAGCGGGTCTGGCAGCTCTATGTCGCCCACATCATCCTGTTCGTGATCTATATCGCCTCGATCAGCTATCTGGCGCTGCGCTTCGGCGATTCCGAGATGATCAACGAGTTCAACGTCGCCGGCCTCGTCGACAACGCCACCGAGACCTTGCGCCAGGGCCTGTTCCTGCGGTTCAAGCCGCTCAATCTCGACGTGCTGCCACTCTACATCGTGTTGATGGGCCTGTTTCCGCCGGTGCTGTGGTTCATGCTGCGCAAGCCTGATCTGACGATGGTGCTGTCCATCGTCCTGTGGCTCTCGGCGCGACACTTCGGCTGGAATTTGACCGCCTATCCGGGCGGCCAGTGGTATTTCAACCCCTATTGCTGGCAGGTGCTGTTCGTGTTCGGCGCCTGGTGCGCGATGGGCGGCGCACGCCGTTCGGGCTGGCTGATCAATTCGTCGGTTACGTTGTGGGTCTGCCTCGCCTATCTCGCCTTCGCGCTGGTCATGACCATGGCCGGCCGTTTTCCGGCGCTTGGCGGCATGTTCCCGGAATGGCTGTTCTCGGCGTTCAATCCGAACGACAAGACCAACCTTGCGCCCTACCGCTTCATCCACTTCGTCGTGATCGTGATCCTGGTGATCCGCTTCGTGCCGAAGGAATGGCCGGGGCTGGAGTGGAAGGTCTTCGATCCCGTGATCGTCTGCGGCCAGCAATCGCTCGCCGTGTTCTGCGTCGGCGTTTTCCTGTCCTTCGTCGGCCATTTCGAGCTGTCGATGAGCTCGGGCTCGCTGTTCGCGCAGCTGTTCGTCTCCATCGCCGGAATCGCGATCATGACGACGGTGGCCTATTACATCTCGTGGTCGAAGCGGCAGGACAAGCCGCTGAAGCCGCCGCCGGCGAAGTCCGCAGCTCCCCCCGCGGCAAAGGCCGCCTGAGCCGTCGAACGCCCGCTGGTTCAAGCGAGCGTTCGACGTCCATTGCCATATCCGGCTTGTGGGGATCAGGCTGGCCGGGTCAACTTGACTTGGGTCAACCAGGAGCGATGCCGATCAGCCTAGGGTTATCGTGACACGCGCCGCCGCACTGATGTCGGCGGCCTTCCCTCGGACAAGGCCCAAGGACAAGGCCCAAGGACAAGACAAGCACATGCCCTCTCATTTTCACGCCGTGGTCTGGATCGATCATTCGCAGGCCCGGATCTTCCATCTTGGCCTGAGCGGCTCCGACGAAGTCACCCTGCATCCGCAATTGGCAACGCGGCACCTTCATCACAAGGCCAACACGATCGGCAGCGGCCACGCCGCGCCGGACAAAACCTTCCTCGCCGAGGTGACCAAGGCCATCGCCGATGCCGGAGAAATCCTCATCATCGGTCCGGCGAACGCGAAGATGGAGCTCGCCAGCCACATTCGCGCCCATGCGCCCGATCTCGCCAAGCGGATCGTCGCGGTGGAAGCGGCCGATCATCCCACGGACAACGAGATCGTCGCTTACGCCAAGCGTCACTTCAAATTGCCGCTCCCGCGCATACAGGCCCCCGGCGCCGCCGCGGGGGAAAGACATCAGGGCTGAGCGAAGCGCCTCCGTTTCAGGCCGCCGCCTCGCCGTCATACTCGGTGAATTTCTTGTAGATCCAGTCGCGGCCGTCGTGACGACGCCAGACCTTGCCGTAGACGAGCTGCCCATTGATTGAGCGGCGCGGCACGATGACGGTCCAGAGATGCCAGATCTCGGTCCAGTTCGGCCGTTGGCGGGATGTTTTCGTGGTGAGATCGAAAGCCATGACGGACAACTCGCGCGAAACGAAACACCGCGACGAATGTGATCTCGTGTGAGCCGCTGCTGGGCGTCGTCGCGGGCCGGGACCAGTTGATATCATCAGCCAAAATGACCGCAACGATGGTCCGCGCTTAACCTAACCGATCAACCTTACCCGTCGTCGGAAGGCCGCGTTGCCAGTTGAAACGCCTGCCCATCTTTCCTAAGATGCATGCGCAATTTGAGAATGAATGCGCCGTTTCCGAAGAGCGCACCGGGGCTGATTTCAGGCTGATTTTTTCAAGCGACTGACTGCGCGGGTCGACGATCATGAATTTGCAATGTGCCTATTTGCGGCTGGCAATGGCTTCGCCGCCCCCGACACCGGTCGCTATGCGGCCGCCGGATCAATCGCCAAAGGCTGTCAACGACAATCATCCGGTCTGGCCGCTGATCCCGTTTCCGGCGGGCTGGTACGCCTCGGGCTAAAAGCCCCGAAAAGCGCAACGCCGCGCAAGCGGAGTATCCTCGCTTGGCGGCGTCCGTTAGGCATTGGGCGCTGAAATCCCCAACACCGATATGTCTATGGCGACGTCCAAAGGTTCGATGAGGCTTTGGTCATTCTGCGCGCGTTAGCTTTGGTGTTTCAGAAGGTTGTCCATCTGGTCTGAACCTAGGAAGCTGAGGTTGCGAAGCTTCAACGTTCCAAGGAAAGACCAGATGAACGTCCACAAGAATGCGCCTTTGACGCCCAAAGGTCGAGAGGCGATGGAGTGCAGCGTCGTCGAGGACGGGCTGAGCCAGGCCAACGTGTGCGGTCGGCTAACCTGTGTCCGCGCTCTTGGATCTCTGGGGATGAAGAGGGTCCACGCCCGGACTGGTCGGGGCAGCTGGATTCGAACCAACGACCTGCAGTACCCAAAACTGCCGCGCTACCAGGCTGCGCTATACCCCGAATGTCCGGCGAGCCCCGTCGATACACGCTTCCTGGGGGGCCATCAAGCTTTCCAAGCCGCCAGCCAAGCGAAGCCGCCGACAGGATACCCTCCCGGATTTACCGGGCCGGGCCGCAATAGCCCTACCCGACCTATTTGCTGCCGAACAAGGGGTGTCCGACGTGATCGCCGGGACGGATACCGTATTTCTGCGCTGTTCCCGCCACCACCTCGAGGACGGCCCGGGCGGGCCCCTTGGACGAGATAATCTTGGTCGAAAGCGGTTCGGTGTTTTCGGCGATGCGCAGGATGCGGCCGTCGGCGCGAATGAAGATCATGTCGAGCGACACATAAGTGTTCTTCATCCACATCGACACTTCCTGCTCGGGATTGAAGTCGAACAGCATGCCTTTGCCGTCAGCCAATTCCTTGCGGTACATCAGCCCGGTCTGCTTCTCCTCATCCGTGGTCGCCATCTCCACCGAGAACACCTGGACGCCGTTCTTGGTGACGATCTCAAGCGGCTGGAAACTGGCGGCACGAACGGGAGCGCCGGCGACGGAGAAGCCGACAATGACGAGAGCGGCGGCAAGAAAGCCCCGGGCAACGGACCGGGCGGCCTTTCGATCAAAGCTCATGGCGGGGATACTCGGCAGGAAATGCGGCAAGAAAGTCAGGACCACAATGACTGGCCCAACGGTGGGGATTGCGACATCCTTACGCGGCCACCGCCCCAAAAGCCAGAAGCGCGCAGGCCACCCCGCGCGCTTCTGCCCACCAATACGGAAATTTGAAGCTTCTAGTGCGACTGGAGACCCGGCGAGCCGGTCTCCGGATGGATCTCGGCCGCCATCATCCCCTTGGAGCCGGGCCCGAAGCGAACCAGCACATACTGGCCCGGGCGCAGCTCGGTCATGCCGAAACGGCGCAGCGTCTCCATGTGCACGAAAATGTCGGGCGTGCCCTCGCCGCAGGTCAGGAAGCCGAAGCCCCGCAGCCGGTTGAACCATTTGACCTGGGCCCGCTCGAGGCCGCTGGTCGCGGTCACCGTGACGTGGGTGCGCGGCGGCAGCATCTGCGCCGGATGGATCGCGGTCGACTCGTCCATCGAGACGACGCGGAAGGCCTGGTAGCCCTTGGCGCGCTGGATGCACTCGACGACGATGCGGGCACCCTCATAGGCGGTCTGGAAGCCGTCGCGTCTAAGCACGGTAACGTGCAGGAGGACGTCGGGCCAGCCATTGTCGGGGACGATGAAGCCGTAGCCCTTTGATGCATCGAACCATTTGATGACGCCATGAACCTCGACGAGGTTGGCGCTGCCCTCACCTAGCCCGGTGAAAGGACTGAGCGCATTGTCGCGACCGGCGCCGTGCTCGCCCGACGCGGGAACTCCCAGCTTCTTGGACTCAAATCCGTCCGACGACCCCATAACCCCGGACCCCGCAACTGCCATGCAACCCGCCACATTGGCGGTGCTCGAATCACGCGTCTTAAGAGAATCTTCTCACCTCGACGCGACGCGAATCTTTCGACTCAAAAGATAACACTCCCGGTTGAGACGCATAGATAAAAAAGAGATTCGGCGGAACCTATGAACAGCTTGCACAGCCGCGAATCAAACTAACGCCTCAATTGCCGACAAAGGGTCCGAGCGTTTCGCCGATGTCGTGGCGGATGACGAGGTCGGCGATGTCGTCCTGCTCGGTCGGCTCGCGATTGATGATCACCAAACGTGCACCCGAGTTCTTCGCCATCATCGGGAAGCCGGCCGCCGGCCACACCACGAGCGAGGAACCGATCGCGATGAACAGATCGCAGGCCTGCGCCAGCTCGGTCGCGCGTTGCATTTCATCCTCGGGCATCGCCTGACCGAATGAGATCGTTGCGGTTTTGACCGGCTCGTCGCAGGCAGTGCAGTTGGGCGCCGCACCGTCTGCGTCGAACCGGCGCTTCACCCAGTCGAGCTGGTAGGTCTGCCCACACCCGATGCAGCGCGCGTAAGTGGTATTGCCGTGAAGTTCAATCACGCGATCGGCCGCGAAGCCCGAGGCCTGGTGCAGATTGTCGATGTTCTGGGTGATGACCGCCGGGATCTTGCCGGCACGATGCAGCGAGGCGAGCGCGCGATGGCCGCGTCCGGGCTTGGCTGCGGAAAACACCTCCTCCATCGCAAAGCGCCTTCGCCAGGACTCGTCACGCGCCTCCTGGCTTGCGACGAACTCGTCGAACTGGATCGGACGATTGCGAGTCCAAATTCCGCCCGGCGAGCGGAAGTCGGGGATGCCGCATTCAGTCGAGATGCCCGCGCCGGTGAACGGCACGATGATCTTTGCGCGCGCGATCATGTCGCCGAGCCGTTCGACGCCGCTCTGAAGATTTTCTGCAATCACGCGCCGCCTCCCGATTCAATTTCGCGCTAGCTGCAACATGTGCAAGCGGCAAGATTGTTGACGCTCTTATCCACCGGCGTGCAAGAGTTCTGCAACGACAGGGCGGCAATTTTTTCCGACCCTCGCTTATCACAATCCTGCAATGCCTCCTCCCCATTGACGCCCCAATCAGAAGCGCCAATGCATGTGTTGACGCGACTCAACGTGATTGCGGCGGCAGTGCTTGAGTTCACAAGTGCACACATAGTCAGGTGTAGTGGGGATTTTGACATGACCGAGGACGAACAACGCAAGATCCGCGAACGCGAAGAGATCGCCGCCCGTGTCGCCGCCTTCCGTGCCACGCAAGAGAAATTCAAGCGCGAGCGCGAAGAGTATTTCGTCTCGACGCTGGAGAACGCGCGCAAGGTGGAGCGGCCCTCGCTCTGGCCGTGAGCGCATCGCGCGGGACAGGCGCCAACGAAAAAAGCCCGGAGCATCGCTCCGGGCTTTTCGATTCCTCCACTGTTACCAATGACGGTAGTAGCGATGGTGCCGGTAATACGGCCCGCCATAATAGGCGTACGGGCCAGGGCCGTAATCATAATAGGCCGGGCCGCCGTAATAGCCGTAGCCCGGGCCGTAATAGCCATAGCCGTACGGATGGGACGCGGCGACGGCGCCGGCTGTGATCGCACCGGCGGCGAGACCGAACGCGAGGCCCGGGCCAATACCGCGCGCCTGTGCAGGGGCCGCAACCGCGGTCACGCCGACGGCGGCGACGGTGGCAAGGATTGCGAGTGTCTTTTTCATGATCTCCTCCTTCGCATCTGGGCGGACAACGCGAGCTGACGGCAAAGGTTCGCTCCGGATGGAACCGCAGCGGGCAGAAATAATCTCGCGGCGGATGGAACGATTTGGCGGGCGGTGGATTGTTGCTGTACATGCGAAGGCCTCCGCCATCCGGGTGGGGCAAGAGCATGAAGACCCCGTCAGCATCTCCGCGGTGCTGGCGGGGTTTTCAATTTCGCGGACAAGAATGGCAGCAGACATCAACGGCTGCCAACGGGGCGGGAGGCCGAGGAGACAAGATTGCCGATATCCGCTTTGCTCGCCCGCATCCGCAGGCTCGTTCCCACAACCAACACGCAGCACTACGACGAGATCGTCCGGAGCTTCGGCGTCGGTGCGCTCCGCCCGCCGCCAACGCCGATGAGCGACGGCGAGCTCGCCCGCGCCATCGCCGAGTTTCTCAAATCATCGCCGTCCACGGAATCGGTTGCGACGCTCGGCCGGCGGCTCGATCCCACCTCGCCGCTTTGAGCGGCGTTTCCTCGCAAGCGGCGGAACAAGCGCCTCGCGCGCGGGTTGAAATCGTCTCCCCGCAAGAGGAGGCTCATCATGCCCGTCTGGCTCGAAGTCTTGCTCAATCTGTCCGGCTATGCCGGCTTCGTGGCGCTCGCAACAAGCGGCGCTGCGTGCTCTCGCAATTCCGCCGAGGACGAGACCTACCGCAGTAAACGCTAATTCGCCGGCGGCGCGTGACCCGCGGTGCGCACCAGCCGGTCGGCCTTGAGCGCGACGCGCGTGTCCTCGTCCTGCGGCCGGAGCGAAACGCTGATCGCCACGAAGGCGAGACAGAACAGCGCGCCGACGACGGCGACACGGCGATAAGTCTGGCGGTCGCCCTGATAAAATGACGGTTCTAAAAAAGGTGTCATGGCAATAACAGGTTTTCTTGTTGTCTTTGCCAGACACCTACCCCAACGCGCAGGCGACGCAACGCGATTGGGCTTTTAACCTAACCGAATAGGGTTATCGCGAGGGCGGCAAGCTTTCGTTAGGAGATCGCGCGAGCGCTTCAGACGTCGGCGAGCCACTTCAGCGTCGCGCTAAAGCCGAGGCTGCGATGGCCGGCGACCAGCACGGTGCCGTATACTTCGGCCCCCTCCTCGGTGAACGTCCCCGAGAATCCGCTGGTCGCCTCGGCGCCGCCAAACAGCGGCCTGGCAAGCGGATCGGCAAACGGCGAATGCTGGTTGGTGGCAAGCTCGCCCTTCCAGGTACCATTGCCTGACGTGTAGGACCCGCGTGACCAGAAGTAAGGCCCGCCGCCGAGCAGGACGCCATCGCGCAGGATCAACACGCCGCTGTCGCGGCCCTTCACGCCGTCGAGCATGCGGATGTGGATGGAGTAGAGCCCGTTCTTCATGGATGCGCCTGCCGTCCCAGCGACGATAGCGCGGCGTGCGGAGAGCGTCGAGACAGGGGCTTGCCGCCTGTTGCGGTCCGCCGACCATCTTTGTTCCAGCTTCGCCTGCATTTCGTTCTCAAAAGAACGAATCGGAATCAACGAAATCGCGCGGAACAGGTCTTAACAAATCATTTGCATGCGAATGAGCGACAAACCGCCGCAAGCAGGCGATCCCGCCATGTCGTCGATCATTGATTGCGGCGACCGCAATGACGACACCATGGTGCGGAGCATCGCGCTGACTCGTGTTGGCACAGGCCGCGCGCTGAGGCCCGGACACACACGACCTGTTCTGCATCCGACTCCATTTCGTTCTCGAAGAACGAATCGGAGGCGAGTCAATCAGTGGGAAGCATTTCCTAACGAGCGATGAAGCGACGCGCCGTCACGTAAGATCGTCATCGCCTCGAGCGGAGGTGCTCAAGCCGCCGCGCGCTTGGCGTTGCCCCTCTCCGCAAAGCATTCCAGGATCTGGATGCGGATTTCCTCTGCGGCCGGGCCCTCGACCTTCCTGAGCTGGTTCCAGAGCCGGATCACTTCGCGCTGCTTTTCAACGGTCATGAGTCATCTCCTGAGCTGATGACTCACTAGAACAAAATAAGAACAAAAAGTCCAGCCCACACGCCAAAATTCCTGTGCGTGTCGCGTTGAACCTTTCCGGCGCGCCCGAGACCTATGGAAGCTGGGGATTTCAGCGCCCAGTCATATGGCAGCGCCGCGATGGACGAACATATTCCGTCACCGCGGCGCTGTTGCTTTTTGCGTTTTCAACCTTAAGTTAGGCGAGCGACTGGCGGCCAGGCGCTGAAATCCCAACGCCGTCAGCGAGAGAGCCCCGTGCGCAAGCGCGGGGTTTTTTCGTTGTGCTGGCGATGGGCGTGCAACATTCCACGCTGAACTTTTTCAGCGCTGGCGCGTCTTATCAATGAAGCTTCCCCCCAAGGCTTCACCCCATCAGAAAACCCCGCTCCCCCCAAGCGGGGTTTTCCCCTTTTTGAAGACATCACGTATTCCAAGATCTCACTCCGCCCATCCGCGTGCCGTCCGGGCGCGCGCGGCTCGGATCAGACGGCGTCCTTGGCCACCTTCAGCGGCGAGGCCTTGACCGACTTGCTCGCCGGCTTGGCAGCAAACTGCATCGGCTCCTTGGTGAAGGGATTGACGCCCATGCGGGCCTCGGTCGCCGGCTTGTTGACGACCGACATCTTCACGAAACCGGGAATAACGAACTCGCCGGACTCGTTGAGCTCCTTGTAACCGACCGTCGCCATGTACTCGATGACCGACTTCACGTCGTTCTTCGCAAGCTGCGTGCCCTCGGCAATCGCATCGATCAACTGAGTCTTGGTCATCTTCGGCATGTCTGGAATTCCTCTGAATGGGGTGCGCGCGAGCTGCGCTGTAGCCTTGTCCCGGAAACGGTAAAACTACGCGCGCCGCGTCTGTTCGTGCCTGAAGGCCACGAAGCAGCCGGGCTTAGAGCCCATTAGGGGCGAAAACGCAAGCAGCAGTTCGGCTCGAGTTCCGTCATGTTTCCGGCGCCCCGCGGCGACTACGTCGCCTGGGCAACAGTGGCGAGATATTTCGCCGGCGGCTTGCCAAGCGCCTTCCTGAACATCGTGATGAAGGCGGTGACCGATTCATAGCCGAGATCGGCCGAGACCTGCTGCACGCTTGCGCCCGCGGCAAGCTCGCGGATCGCGACGATCAGATGCAGCTGCTGACGCCAGCGTCCGAACGTCAGCCCGGTCTCTTTCGCAACGAGGCGCGCAAGACTGCTCTCGCTGAGCGCGACGTGATCGGCCCATTGTGCCAGCGTACGACGGTCCGCGGGATTGTCCGCCAAGGCTGCAGCAATGCGCTTCAACCGCGGCTCACGCGAGAGCGGCAGATGCAATTGCTGCACGGGCATGCGCGGCAGCTCGCCAAGCAGCACGCCGATCAGGCGCTCCCGCCTCGCCTCGTCATGCTGCGCGCCATCGGACAGCTCGACGACCAATTCGCGCAGCAAGGGCGAGATCGAGATGGTGCAGCAACGCTCCGGCAGATCGACCAGCTCCGCCTCGACATAGACGAAGAACAGCCGCGCATTCGCGGTGGCGCGATTGCTGTGCGGCATGCGGCTCGGAATCCAGACCGCGCAATGCGGTGGCACCATCCACAGCCCGCTGGGAACGCGGCAGGTGACGCCGCCGCCGAGCGACACCACCAGCTGCCCCTTGCGATGGCTGTGCTCGGGGACTTCCTCCTTGGTCCCGTCGGCGTCGACGCGCACGGCAATGACAGGTGCGGCGCGGTCGTCCACATCGAGATCTAGCCAGGGGTATCTGAGCTTTTGCCGGATCATTGACTGAATTTAGCGATCGATTGCGATTATGCAAAAATTCATCCAACGCCAAAGTCGATAGATCTCGCCTCACGTCAACCCAAGGAGATGCGACCGTGCACGGCTCGATCATGCCTTCAGCCCGGATGGGCCGAACCATTCGCACGCAGGCCGGCCAGGTCCGCGGCGCGGTGCCAGACGGCAACGGCGTGCTCGCATTCAGGGGCATCCCCTACGCTGCACCTCCCGTCGGACCGCTGCGCTGGCGCGCGCCGCAAGCACCGACGCCATGGAGCGGCGTGCGCGATGCGCTCGACTTTGGCGCGGCGTCGCTCTCATCGCTCGAACATGATCCGCGGCCCGGACCGCGCAGCGAAGACTGCCTTACGCTCAATGTGTGGACGGCGGCGAAGGCGCCCGACGAGAAGCGGCCCGTGATGGTGTGGATCCACGGCGGCGGCTTTCAATTCGGCTCGTCGGCCAATCCCGCCACCGACGGAAGCGTGCTGGCTGCGAAGGGCGTCGTTATCGTCAGCTTCAACTACCGGCTCGGCCTCTTCGGCTTCCTCGCCCACCCTGATCTCGATACGCAGGCGCCCTCGGGCAATTTCGGCCTCCAGGATCAGCTCGCGGCGCTGCGCTGGGTCAAAGCCAACATCGCCGCGTTTGGCGGAGACCCCGGCAACGTCACCTTGTTCGGTGAATCCGCTGGTGCGATGGCTGTCGGCCTCCTGATGGCCTCACCGCTCGCGCGCGGGCTGTTCCACAAGGCGATCGGCCAGAGCGGAGCGTTCTGGGACGGCCGGCACGGGTCGCTGCAAGGGTTTGACGAAGCCCGTGCCCGCGGCCTCGCCTTCGTCCGTCAGCACGGCAACGGATCGATCGCAGCGCTGCGCGCGATGCCGGCCGAACCGTTGAACGCGGCCGCGCCATGGAGCTTCGCGCGCGATCACGTCACGCAAGCCTTCTCGCCAAGCATCGACCGTTACGTGGTGCCTGATGTGCCCGCGCGACGCTTCCTGCGCGGCGAGCAGATGCATATCCCGTTGCTCGCGGGATGGAACAGCGCGGAGGAATTTCCCTTCATGCCGCTCTCCCTGCCCGCTCACTCGGCGCAAGCCTTTCGTGCCGCGGCAGCAGAGCTATTCGGCGAGGGCCGGATGGCGGATTTCCAAAAGCTCTATCCTGATGACACGGACGCAGAAGCGAGGGCGTCGGCCGCCGCGCTCACGGGCGACATGGTGGTCGGCGAGCAGTGCTGGCAGGCGCTGCGACTGCACCGGTCCAGCACGCGTGCACCCGTCTACGCCTATCATTTTTCCTATACGTCGCCCTACACGCCGATCGCCTCGCACGTCACCGAAATCCCCTTCGTCTTCGGCACGCTGACGCCGCAGCGGATCATCGGCAGCACGACGCCGCCTGATGATGCCGACCGCGCGCTGGCGGAGGCGATGATGAGCTATTGGGTGAATTTTGCGACGCGCGGGAACCCCAATGCATCAGGCCTGCCGCCCTGGCCGCCCCATGATGAGCGCGATCTCGTGCATGTCCTCGGTTCGACGATCGAGGCCCGCCCGAATCCGCAGGCTGACCGCTTCGCCTTCCTCGGCAGTTTCAGGGAGGACGGCATGCTTCCGATGCGCTGGCGCGCGTAAGGCCGCGAAAGAGAGCTCCGCGCGTGCCTTGAGGGGAGTTTTCCACACGAGGCGTCACCTCAACGTGAAACTTCCATCTTGATGGATGTTGTTCAGACTCTGGTAACCCAACGCATCCACTCTCCATCCAGTCTTGTTGCGTTGGAGTACCCGAAAAGTGCTGAATTTTGAGGAGCTGCGTGAACTCGCAGCCGATGTCCGCGTGTTTGTCGATGTCGCCGAAGACAAGGCCGAGGCGCTCAGGTCGGTCATCAGGGCCTACGACGTGGTGCTGGCGATCTTCCCGTCCGGAGACGGCATGGGCCTTCACGTCATCAAGGGCAAAGAGATCCTGGACGAAATCGCAAAGTCGCGCACGCATGCGATCTACAGCCATACGGCGATCGCGGTGCCCGACCTCGAACATGCCGAAGTGCTGAAATATTTGACGGCGCCGGCAGAGCAACGGATCGCGGCGTAGGCCGCACGAGCCGCCACAGCGAGCGATCGTTCTCGCAACGATCGCTCCTCAGTGCCCCCATACCGCGATGGCGAAGCCGATCGCGAGAATGCCGATGCCGGCGATCACGCCCCCGGCTTCGACTGCGTCGTCCACACCGAACATCTTGGCGATGAGGGTCCCGACCGCGCTCAGGACGATGTCGAAGACGAAGCCGAGCAAGGCGTCAAGCATGGCGGCTCATCCGGCCTTGCCGTGCTTCAGGCCGTGCACCGCGTCGCCAATCGAACCGCCGACGACCAGCGCAGCGAAGACAGGCCAGCCAGCAGACACGACTAGGATCGTCGCCAAATGCGCGTCCTCGCCCGGCCGCCGATAGGCATCGAAGCCGGCGAAAAAGACCACTGCGATCAGGCAACTGACGACGTATCGCTTGAACCATTCCACAACGAATGACCTCGTTTCCAGGCATTCGTCGCCTCGAGCGCCACCCCGGTTCACTGGGCCGGCAACCCCGCCTCCTCCCCCGGCCGGACATCAGCCGATCAGTGGTTCGGCACGATTTCCCACGACGACACGTAATTCATGATGGGACGCTCGAACCTTGCACCCTTGCTCGTGAACACCTTGCCGAGGTCAAGCATCGGCTGAAACGTATCAAGCTGCTTGGCATCCTCCAGGGTACGCCACAGACTGACCTGGGCGAGCGCATGCGAAGGCTCATCCTCTCCGGAGTAGAAGTGGATCAGGCCGCGCATCTGCCGGATGCCAGGCGCGAGGACGTCAAGCGACTCCGCCATCATTTGCCTGAATTCGGCGAACTGGTTGGGATCGCAGCGCATCACGGACACACGGACGGTCGGCATGTTTGTCTCCTCACTCAACCCACGATCAAGCGGCGGGCCGATATGCTGAAGGATAGTGCGCCGGATCCAGCCGTTGAAATTCCTCTTACTTGGTGCTGCTATCCATTTCATGGATAGCAAGAAAGTCGATCTCAACCTGCTTGTCGCGCTCGATGCGCTTCTGGCCGAACCCAACGTCACGCGAGCGGCCCGCCGCCTCGGCCTGAGCCAGCCGGCGCTTAGCGCGCAGCTGGCGCGCCTGCGCGATCTGTTCGGCGACCCGCTGTTTCTGCCGGCGCAACGTGGCCTGACACCGACGGCGCGCGCGATGGAGCTGCAGGCGCCGGTACGACAGGCACTCGACCAGGTGCAAGAGGTGCTGGCGCGGGGACGCGGGTTCGATCCGGCCACCGCCGACGTCACCGTCGCGCTCGCCTGCTCCGACTATGTGCAGGTCGCCATTATCACTCCGCTGGTGCTCGACCTGCGCGTCAGCGCCCCAAAACTGAAGCTAGCAATTCGTCAGCTGGATGGCAGCCTGCTGGGCCAGCAGATGGTATCGGGCGTGGTCGACCTCGCCGTGATGACGCCGGCGACGGCGCCCGCGGCGCTGCGAACGCGACGGTTGTTTCATGAGCGCTACGTCACGATCGCGCGGCGGCAGCATCCGACGGTGAAGGGACGCCTCACGCTCGATGATTTCGTCGCGCTCGATCATGTCGTGGTCTCGCCGCGCGGGGGCGGTTTCGGCGGACCTGTCGACACGGCCCTCGGCAAGCTCGGGCGCAAGCGCAGCATCGCGGTGTCGACGGCGAGCTTTTTGTTCGTGCCCGACCTCGTCGCCCGCTCCGATCTGATCGCGACGGTGCCGGAGCGGCTGGTGCGCGGGCGCGCCGAGCGCCTCCAGGTGCTGGAGCCGCCGCTCGCGGTCGACGGCTTTACCATCGGCCTCGTCTGGCACGAGCGCACCGAACAGCACCCGGCGCATCGCTGGATCAGGCAGCGCCTGCGCACATTGTGCGCCGGATGAAGCGGCGAAGCAGGAAAGGTTGATGCTGCAGGGGCTAAGGTTCGCCTATCCTGCCTGGCCAGGATCCATCGGCTGGGTCCTTACTCGCGAAATGGCATCCAGCCGCAACCAGGCCCAGCGCAATGTTCACGCCAAGCAGGATTTGCAGGACGAGGCCCATGTCCTCGCTCACGTACCTGACGTCGTGGCGGAGGACATAGCGCACGGGATGCACACCGTCAGGCTCATGAGGAGAGATGGCCACAAGCGCAAGCAACGCGACCGTCCCGCAAAGCGCAGCAACCCACGCAATCCGTCCGAGCCTTCGTAGCCAGCGCTTCATGCCAATCTCGTCAGGGCCGCTCCCCCGTTTTGCTTGCCGATGGCAAGCTCGCGATCGCAAGATTGGTCTTGAGGGTGTGAGCCATGTGACTTAGTCGCCCTGGCTCGCCGGCGGTTCAGGGGGCACCTCGCCACCTGGCACCCCGGTCGATGCACGCAACAGTCAGTAGTGCTCGACAGCGCAACGATCGCGTGCAATCTCACCGTGATTTCAAGTCTCCGCCGCCGCCTCGTTCACCGAAGATCAAGCTTCTCACTCCATTCTCGACCGCCGCTTGGGGATCATCAGCGGGGGTGCGCGATGAGCGAGGGAGAGCAACGCAAGGACAGGCGCGTCGCGTTCGAACGGCCCCTCGACGCGCGCGTCATGGCGATCGACGGCACATGGCAGCGCGCCTGCAAGATCCACGACGTCTCCGAAATGGGGGCGAAGCTGGTGATCGACGGCGCGGTGACGGATATCGGCCAGAAGGAATTTTTCCTGGTGCTGTCCCCCATCGGCCTGGCCTACCGACACTGCGAGCTCGCCTGGATCAATGGCGAGTTCGTCGGCGTCCAGTTCATCAATCGCGGCAGAGCATCGAAGCGAGCGCGTCGCGGCGAAACACTGGTGAAGTGACGGCCTCATCAAGCCGCCATTTCGTGGCTTAGGTAAATCTCCCGTTCGGATCCGTGTACCGATACGTGTAGGTGTTGTTGTTCATGTCCTCATAGGTCCGGATTTCGAGCACCACATAAACGATCTTCCACGAACCCGAGCCCGGATCGATATTGTTCGGAAGAAACGCGCTGGGGTTCGCCGTCGTGGCATTCGAGTTGCCGTAGGTGATCAGTTCCTGCACCCAATAGCCCGGACTCAGTCCGGATGCGTCGCCGGGCTGCGGATCGGGCAGCAGCAACAGCGCGAAGCGGTAGGACGCAATCACGCTGCTGGCCCAGGCCGGGTCGATCGCGAGTTTCGCACTGTCAGGCAGATTGCCCCAGTTCGGTGGCCCCCACGGTGGGGTTGCGCTGAACGGCTGCAATGAAACGCCCCATTGCGCGGTCTTCGTGTCGATCGTGGTGCTCGAATAGCCGCCTTTGACCCCGAGCATGACGCTGCCCGAGCTCGAGACTCCACCGATGAGCGGCACCCCTGCCTTGGCGTCCCAATAGAAACCGAGCGCGACCGAGCCGCCGACATTCCAGGAGCCATTGTGCATGGACGTTTGCAGCCCCGTGAAAGCGGAGCCGGTCACTCCGCCAAGCGTCCAGGAGAAGTTGAGATATTTTTGCGACTGCTCGCCGGCGGCTGCGCCGAAGTCGAACGCGGCCGGCCAGATCACGGAATCGAAATAGTCGGTGATCGCGCCCTTCGTCAGCGCAGCCATCGTGGCATTGATGCCGCAGGGCGTGCTGTCGGAGCGCGTCCCGTCGATCGTATAGGTCATGAGATCCCCGGGCGTCACCATGAAAGGCACGTAGTCGTAACCGTTGGACTGACCGGTGCTTGGATTCGTCACCGCGAAGATCGGTGCCTGCGGGGCCGAGATGGTGGCGTTCTGGGTGCCGTCGCTGATCACATTCTTGTTTGCGTCGAGGAAGCGCAAATTGGTGATCGACACCGAACCCGACGCTGCGAACACCGTGCCGTAGGGGACAATGCCGTTCCCGATCATCGACCCCTTATCGACGCTCGCGGTTGCGGGCTGCTGGAGCGGCTGCGTGAGGGTGCTCGAGGTCGAGGTCGACCATGTCTTGACGTATCCGCCGGAAGCCGACGCATCCCAGGCCATGCCCGCGCCGCCGCCCTCGCCAAACGATTCGTCGCCGACCTCGGCACCAATCTTCCCATTGGTGGTCAGGGTCCCGCCCAAATTCCAGCTCTGCTCGCCCTGCTCCTTCTTCTCTTGCGACGTTCCGTAGATCACCGAGCCGAGATCGTTGGTCGTGCTTTCGAACTGCCAACCGATGATGTTCGAGACAGGCAGCGGGATCGGTCCTTCGATGATCCCGGTAACGACGACGGCGGGTCCCACCGTCGGCGAATACAGCGAGATGTTGGCGTAGTTCGAGATCACCTCGGCCGTGCCGTATGGCTGCACCTGCGCCACCGTCGTCCCGCCATAGAACAACAGCTGCAACAGCTGATAGGAGGTGGTGGTCATATTGCCAGTGCCGTCCGCGTTCGGCTCCGGCGTGGACTGCGCCGGATTGGTGGTGTCGACGATGAACAGCATGCTGGCCGGCGTGCTCGTGTCCGCCGAGGAAGCCGTCACGGTATACTGGCTCGCATAGGCGAGCGGCCCGTAGGTCGAGAACGTCTCGAACAGCAGGGCCTTCGACAGGTTCTTCTCGTTGGTGACCGACGACCCGCAGGCGATGATGCGGCCCGCAGGATCGGGCAGCACCGTGAGCGGAGATTTGGTTGCGACCGGGCTCGACCAGGCGAGCGCCGGCTGTCCCGCAGCCGGCGAGCCGTTGTCGTCAAGCGGCCAGGTGAGCGCAACCTGGAACGACGCCTTGTTCGACCCGTTCGCGTCGGCCATGGTCAGCGTCAGGACCGTCACCATGTCGAGCGCGAGGTTGTTGCTGCTATCGGCGTCGCTGACTTGCGGGACGATCGCGAGGCCGATCCGATTGCCGAGGCTGGTGCCCGAGCGGCCGGCCACCGGAGGCAGCAATGCGCCGATTTCGGCAGCGCTCCGCGCCGTCGACGAGCCGTTCCGCGCGGGCCAGCTTCCGAACACGCCTGCGCTGCTGGTGATGGTTTTGGTCGGCTGCTGGTCGGCCACGTAATAGACGCCGACCATTGCGAAATCCATCAGCTTGCCGTTCTCGATCGGAAACGGCTGCACCAATCCCACCAGGAATGCCTGCGATCCCAGGGACACTGCGCTGACGGAAGCACCGTCCTGCAGGGCAAAGGGAAGATTGTTCTCGTCGCATAGCACGAAGCCGGCGAGCCAGTCCGTCGGCGCGCTGGAGCTTCCCGGCGGCGTGACTGATGTCAGCGAGCTCACCATGACGCCGGCGTTGTTCGATTCCTTCCACAAATCAGGCTGATTCCAGAACAAATACAGGGCCGGGACTTCGCCGGACTGGATCGCGAGCGCGCATCCGCCCTTGGTTTGCGGCGCAAATCCGTTCGGCAGCGTGAGCCGGCTGTTCGACCATGAGCTCTTGTTGCCAAGCGTGGTGGACGCGAAGCCCAAATCGGTCGAGTAGAGCGACTGCTGGATGTCGGAATGTTCGTCCGCGCCGACGACGAAGATGTCCGCGCCGAACAGTGCGACGGCATTGCCCTGGGGCCTTGCCCCAAAGCCGAGCTGAATTTCCGGATTTTGCGCGGGGGTCGCCATTCACACACCTCCTCCGGCAGACGCCTGTCATGCCGCCGGCGGCATTACAGTCTATGGTTGCGACAATTGGAAGTCGCATTCTGGTGACGATGCACATGTCTGGCGGGCTCGCGGCAAAGCGACCATCGCCGCAAGTCTTGTCGCTGGGCAGCAAGAGACCTGCGGACTTACGGCACTTCCGAAGGTGGTAGGAGAAGCTGGGGCATGTGATGCGGCCGGGAGCGAACGTGACTCGCTCGCCTCACGCTGTGAAGCATGAACACTGCCAGAGCCACTTCAATTCGTCGTGGTCTTGCCGCCGCGCATGGACACGAGCTTGTCCTCACGAAATCCGAGAATGAGCCATGCAGTCTCGTCGAAACCGTGTGCGAGCTTTCCCGCGTGAGAATACACCATCTGAGCCGCTTCCGACTTCGACGGCGGTCCCAACGCGGTGATGACCTCCTGACGCGACATGCCTAAATGCAGCTTGCCGTCGAAGACGACGGGCGAGAATTTTTCCGGGATGATGGCGCAATCGGTCGAGGCCCCGGCGTCTGTCCCGACGAGCTCTTCAACGATCTCGGTGACGCGATGGTCCGTACCGCCCATCTCTCCGCTGGACACCACCCATATCAGATGCTGCGCGCGCCGATAACACAGCCAGTAGACGCTGCCTGCAGCGTCGCCCTGGTGTTGGATGGTCCCTTCGCCCACGGCTTTGCGGACCGCGCCGAGCGGCGTCTCTTCGAAGCGGCCGGCGAATGCGCCCAGCGAAAAGCGGATCGCCAATCTCTTCACGACCGTCGGCGGCACGCGCTCGAGCGCATGTTCGTCGAATGGCGGCGGCGTCTGCGCGGAGCAGTCGCGCGCGGGAATCGCGAAAAGCAGAAGCAGCAGCAAGAAGAGCGTCTTTGTCCGAGCCATGCAGCTTAGTCGCGCTCGCTCGACAAGGGTTCAGACGGCTTACTTTCCCTCATCAGGGAGAGCCTGCTGCCGCAAGACGCACGCCGGCGACGAGTGCGGCGGCAGCGAAGCCAACGGCCAACGCCGCCCACTCCTTGCGCGTCACTGTCATGACGGCAAGCGAGGCCGCGCAGCCGACGATGCTTGCCAGCCCACCTTCGAGGCAGGCGGCTGCCACGAAGGCAACGAAGAGATTCCCGGGAGCCAGTTGGAAGAACCTTGCCATTGCGCTGCCCTCCCGCATCAATCCGCCCGCGAGAAACCCTCCCGATCGCATGGTATAGCTGACAAGCCCCAGCACACAGATGGCCGCGAGCGTGCGCCAGTCAAGCATGGTCGGCGCGCATCATGCTGAAGCCGGTGCCGATCGCGCCGCCGGCCAGCATGGCCCAATTCGGCGATACGAATCTGCCGACAAGAAGTGCGCCCGCAGCCGACAGCAGCCAAGGCAGAACAGAACGCGCGCCACGCCACTGGGTCGGCAGCAGGGTGACGATGAACGCCGCAGGGAGCAAAGCTGCGGCGACCGAAAGCGGGCCATCCGGTGCCAGCGGCAGGCCGTAGCCAAGGGCCGTCCCTCCGATCCAGCCGACGGCCATGGGCACGCTCGCGCCCAGCAGATACCCGATATCGGCATCGTTGCTTTCCGCGTCCGCGCTCGTCATGAGCCAGGAGGCGTCCGCCAGGAGAAACAGGATTGGCAGCGTGATGCGCTTTCTGAGTTGGCCGAAGATCTGGTAGAGGTGAGCGCCCATGACGAGATATCGCGCGTTTGTCGCGATACAGGCCACCGCCATCGGAATGATCGGCGGGACCGCGGCCCACATACCGAGAGTGACAGCCTGCGCCGTGGCAGAGTAGACGACGACGCTGAACAGAACTGAAGGCACGAAGCCGAGCCCGACACCGCGATAGGCGACACCCATGACCACGCCAGCCACACCATTGCTCAACAGGAACGGAAGCGCCGCGAGCAAGCCGCGCCGAAACCCTGCGCGTGAGCAGATCGCCTTTGCCGAAGACGCTGGTTGCGTTGTAATGGTCATGACCATTATATAGGCCCGGCAGGCTCAGCCATGTCAAGGGATCCCCAACGCGCAGCGACGCAATTTTTCGGCGGCAGGGTCTGTCTCGACTTCGCCAACACGTTGGATTGGCGGACATCTGGTGATCCGCAGGAGTTGATCCCCGACTACACCGCCTTTCTCGGCTGGTGTGCCCGCCGGCGAACCCTGTCACCTCAGGCGATCAAGGCGCTCGAAGTCATCGCCCGCAAGAAGCCGGCTGCCGCTGCCGCCGCACAGACCGAGCTCCTCTCGCTGCGCTCGGAGATCTGGAGCATCTGTGATGCGCTACGCCGGGGCGAGCGCAGCGACTTGGCCTTCGTCAATGCGCTGCTCGCAAAAGCTCCGCCGCAGCCGAGCCTCGTTCGAACCGACGGCTCGTATTTGCACAATTTTTCGGGCCGGACTCTCTCCGAACCGCTCTGGCCCATCCTGTGGTCCCTGACTGCGGTTCTGACGTCGGCAGATGCGTCGCGCATCGGCTGCTGCCAGGCTGATGGTTGCGGCTGGTTCTATGTCGACGAAAGCCCGAACCGAACCCGCCTGTGGTGTTCAAGCGAGGTTTGCGGAAATCGCGAGCGAGCGCGACGCGCCTACGCCAAGCGCCGAAAGACGATCCCGGGCAAGAGAGGCTAAGTCTTCGAGGGGAATGGGGCGCGACGCAATTTCGGAATTGCGCACAACCCATCAGCTCCGTGCGGCTCGCATCGGCCTGACGCGGTTGAAAGCCTGCGCCGCTGGACTGCACCCCCCGAATATCTCAGGATGGTTTCAGCATCAGTGCACCAGATCGTCCAGGGCCCGGTGCGAGTGACGTGCACCGCAATAAAATTCAGAAAACGGCAGGGAAGAACGATGCAGCGAAAAAGAAATGTGGCGCTTGATGGTGCCATGGCTTGCCTGGCTCTGGGAGCGGCCATCACGGTCATTGCGATCTCGCCGGCAAGCGCCGACGATTCAGCCAACATACCACCCGCGCTCAAATGCGCTGACTTGACTGGCTGGAAGCTGCCGGGATCGACGGCGTCAGTCACCAAGGCGGAAATGGTACCGGAGGCGCCGCCGGGCACCGTGCAGCCGTCGCCGCCGGCGCCGGCCACCGTATCGGTGGCGCTGCCGCCGAACTGCCGCGTGGATGGCGTGATCGATCAGCGCGTCGGCGTCGAGGGCAAGTCCTACGCGATCGGCTTTGCCGTCGCCCTGCCCGATCGCTGGAACGGCCGGTTCTTGTTTCAAGGCGGCGGCGGTTTGAACGGCTCGATCCGGCCGCCGCTGGGTTTCCAGGCGGCTGGCGAGGTGCCGGCGCTGGCGCGCGGCTTTGCCGTTGTTACGACCGACAGCGGTCATCAGGGCGCGGTGTTCGATGCCTCGTTCCTGAAGGACCAGGAAGCCGCGCTCAACTTCGCCACTGCATCCGTCGGCAAGGTGACGATCGCAGCCAAGGCGATCGTCGCGCATTACTATGGCCAGGGCGCAAAACATTCCTATTTCACGGGGTGCTCGACCGGAGGCCGCGAAGCCATGCTGGCCTCAGTGCGCTATCCCGAGCAATTCGACGGCATCGTCGCCGGCGCGCCTGCGATGCGCACCGGCAACTCCAATATCGGTCTCGCCTGGGCCAACGCCGCCTTCAGCCGGATCGCGCCGAAAGATGCGTCCGGCAAGCCGGAGCCCGCCAGGACTTTTTCCGCTGATGAGCGCAAGCTGATCACGAACGCGATCCTCGATGCCTGCGACGCCAAGGACGGCATCAAGGATGGCCTGATCTTCGACGGCAAGGCCTGTCAATTCGACCCTGCGGTCCTCACCTGTAAGGGCGACATCAAGGAGTCCTGCCTGGCGCCGGCGCAGGTCGATGCCCTCAGGAAAGCTTTTGCCGGACCGAAGAATTCACGCGGCACGCCTATCTACCCGCCGTTCCCGTGGGACAGCGGCGTGGCGGCCGAAGGCGTTTCCATTCCCGGCATCCTGACATCTGGCGCGCGCAGTCCGGTCGGACCGCCCGTTTGGGAAAGCATCGACGTCGATCAACTCGAAGACCGGGTCAACGCGAGCGGGATGGATCGCCTCGCCAACACCGCCTACTGGACCAACCTGTCGAGCTATTTCGGCCATGGCGGCAAGCTGCTATTTTACCACGGTGTGAGCGACCCCTGGTTCTCGGCGAACGACACCGTGAATTACTACGAGCGCATGGCGGCTGATTCCGGCGGCATGGAGATGGTGCGGGAGAAATCGAGCCGGGCCTTCCTGGTGCCCGGCATGGGTCACTGCTCGAGCGGCGCAACGCTCGATCGTTTCGATCTCCTCAGCGCGGTCGTGAACTGGGTGGAAGACGGCAAGGCGCCCGATGCGGTGATCGCGACGGGACCCGCCTTTCCCGGCCGCAGCCGGCCGCTTTGCGCCTATCCGCAACATGCGCAGTACAAGGGCCAAGGCGATCCGGAGAGCGCGGCGAGTTTTGAGTGCAAATAGCGTAGATGGGCGCGGTCAGATGCGAACTATAGAACGCGACGTCAGGGATTGGCGCACGTGGCGGGACCATGACCAGACGGCAATGAACCGCACGGCATATTGCAAAATCGACACTAGCCAGATGACTAAGCGCCGCGGTAGCCCTCGGAGTGCATCTGTCCGCACGCATCAAGGTACATGGTGATGCTGTTATGAGCTCGGATCAGACCTTCTAATTCCACATGTGTCAGCTCAAATCTCTTTCCCTTAATATCTGTGGGATAGCGGAAGCGATCACCCTTCGGATCGACCTCTTGAATATCGGCAATTTGCTTGGCCACGACGACACCCCACTCGTCAGTTGTAGGACATCCCCATCGAGCCATGAACTCGGATAGTTGGTCCCACAGCGAAACGAGATCATGGCCATCAACCTTCGGCGTAGCGTTGTCGGTCAGGGCATATTCGAGGATGGCGCACTTCAGGGCTAGTTCGATCGCATGGCGCGCCAGAAAGAAAAGTGGAATGCTTAGATTGCTCGCCCGATGGTTAGGCGAATAAGCCTTCCGGGCAAGTTCATCGAACGCCAAGCTGTAGGTGAACGCGACATACTCCCACGTCGTCGCGAAATTATTGATGTCGCCACCATGATGGATGTACTTAGCCATCAGCGACTGCCCGTCGAACTCCGACAGGTCCAACAATTCGTCGTAAGTTTTGGCCGTCATTTCTTCCGCCCGCGAGCTTCCCACGTTTCGAGAATGAACAGTGCCATCGTATGCGCGGCGTGAACCGCCAGTCGGGCATGGCGAGCTTCGATCCTGTAATTCTTCGTGCCGTGCCCGTGAGCAGAGCCTTCATGGGTCCGCAATGCCCCCACGCCGGCAGCGATGCTGAAGAGGCCTGACAGAATTTGCTTGAGGTCATCGTCGGCCATTTGGCCCGGCGAGAGCCCAAGGTTTTTAGCAACCTCTGTCCAAAGCGGCGCAATCGTCTGCTTGTTGGGTAGAGGAATGTTTTCCGCTTGGAGATATTGCTTGCAGACTGCTTCGACGATTGCGCAGGCTGCCGTCACCGCAGCGCCAGGGTCCGAACCAATCGAGTTGTAGGCCCGCTGGTATTCGAGGTCCACCGCGGCTAGGCCGCCCGCCTTGAGCCGTTCGCCCAAGGATTTGGAGGGCCCCTTCAGGTGTGCCCCGATGATGTAACCGCCGCGCTGATAGGTTAGCTGCTCCTTTTCGAGGACGGTTTTGATCCTCTCCCGGGCATCACCATCTTTCGCATACTGCTCCAGACGCCAAGGCGTGGGCTCCGCATCCATCACTTCCGCGATAAGTGTCCCAAATAGCCTAAGCGGATCAGCACATTCTGCATTTGCACGCCGCAACCAAGCGAGACATTTTTGCGTCTTGTTTCCCTCGGGCGGATCGCCCGGAAACCCCGCCTGCATGAACAAAGCGTTCAGTTCGGCGTGCGTATAGTGTGAGTCGAGGATCGGCGCCGTTGTGCCTATCAGCGCTGGCGGAATCTGGGTCATTTTTAATTCCATGCCCTATGGGGCGCGGGGGCTTTAATGGTGGACTGCGGATTCCGATGATCTCGCCCGGGTGTACCGATTTGATCTCGCCCAGGATTCCGAGATGATCTCGCCCACCGTTC
>NZ_JAKLTZ010000030.1:0-35771 GCF_022012555.1 Bradyrhizobium zhengyangense
TTTTGCACCTGCGCCTGGAACACCGATGCAGGAGGGCCGTCCTCCATCTCTCATAAAGCTGTACGCATCAAATTCGGATATTCACCTCCTTCATGCTCTGCAGCACACCGTGCCAGATCACCTTTCACAAGATCGCTTCGGCGACCACGGAAGACGAACAGGTGACCGCTGAGCGGGTCCTTGCGCAGCACCTCCTGCACTTGGCGCGCCAAGGACGGAAAGCCTCGGCGCATATCCGTGTGGCCGGTCGCCAGCCACACTCGCGCACCCGCCGGAACCGGAATCATCGGCGCACCAAAGCATCGAGAACACGACGCAGCGCGTCTCCATCACCATCCCTGGAATGCGCACTCCATCAACCTCGCCATCGATCCGGATGCGGGGTCCGGTACCAAGATCAATCTCGATGATGCCTTGGCTCTTCCGTCGACGCCCCGATGTCGTCGCCAAAGGGGCTTCGGCAACCTCCCGCGGCGGCACAGACGGCCGACTCTCGACCGGCACGAACGGCCGCTATACTCGCTTCACCGTGCTTACAAAGCTCTTTGCGCCACCGGAACAGCTGGCTCACATGAAGGCCGGCCGTGCGAGCCACCTCGGAAACATTGGCTCCGGGCTCGAGCGATGCTGCAACTAGCCGTTCCTTCTCATCCCGCGACCACCGGCGCCGCCGCTCGACCGATGTGATCACCTCCGCCCTCGAAATCGTCATAGCGCTTCTCCTAGGATTACCCCTAGGACCTGCAGCGTTCGCCTCCGTCAAACAAGGCGGCCCTCAACGGAGGAATACTATGTAAGTGTTACGAGCGGCACACACTTTGCAATATCGTTCGGCACTATCAATCCGGCGAAAGGCGAAGGGCAGCACGCGCACTAAACGACGAGGTCGATGATCTTCTATGTCAGCGCCAGGGGACTTACCTAATTCCGCATTGAAGATTAGCCTCTGCATCCGCGCTCGTGCTTGACGCGAGACGATTCATGATCCCGTAAGTCGAGTAACGATACGGAGGTCAGCCGTCGTGCTCTCTTGATCCCTAAATTGCATCCTCTCGACACGACGCCCCACTAGACGCGGCAAGCTCAGAAGCGTGACATTGAGGACACTTGGCGCCACATCGCTCACCTCGTCCACGACATCCAGCCTCGCGAATGCACCTGAATGCATTTCGACAACGCTTGCGAACACCCAAGTGGTCCGGACATAAAGCGCTATGTGACAAACAGAAAGCCGGCCTTAGCGGCTGGTTTCTTGAAGGCGACTAACCAATTTGCATCCAGATTGCTTGTTCTTAGGGTCGCCAGCCCCGATGCTATCCGTTTCCGTTCGGAAGTCTAAAGCCTGGCGCATCTTGACATGGGCACAGCGGACCTTGACGGCTTGATTAGACGAACGGCCACGGCGCTGGCCCCAAGCGCACTTGCGCGGGCCCACAAAAATGTTGGCCAAACCGTCTTCTCCCGCCTATTGCAAGGAGAATACAGCATATCAGTCCACTCGCCTGCTGCGCGCATTCAGCGTCATTAAAATCGGCCTTTGTGAACTTCAGCGCTTGGGCTCCGCCCCTTGCACGACGAACCCGCCCGGCTGCGACATGGCGACGAGGCGCGCCGCCGGCGGAGGAGCTGGCTAGTGACCTATTGTGGGTACCTTGGCTGATAGGCCTCGATCCGATCGAGGCAAGTTGAGAAAGCAGTGCCGCATCTGCGACTTCGCGACATCGCCAAGCCGCCAGCTTTCGCGGATAATGTCGAGGAGGTCTCCATCTTGACAGCGTCGGTCCATTTGCTGGCGCCCCCTTGCGCGAGGCCGTCGGCCGACCATTCTATGGCTCCCTTGGCGCCGACCGTTGGACGGACAATAGCGGCACGTGCCAAGTCAAGCGGCTGGCGTCCAACGCTCGGCTACCCCTCCTGTGCAACTCGAGCTGTCTGCACGCGTACACATCTTAGAAACGTTGCCAGCTACCTTCCCAAAGGCAGCTACCAATCCCGAGAAGCTCCGGGGTATCGCCGATATAGGAAACGTGAATCAAATTCTGGCCCGAATGAGCGAGCCAATTCAACAAAGGAATTGGACTTCAGTTGGTCGGAGGCATCTAGGCGGTTTGCCTTGAGCAGATCGACAAGACCGAATTAATCTCCATGGCGCTGCCTAAAATTACGGCGAGCGTCAAGGCTTGCAGGTAGACAGCGAGCTATACGGAGAGCAGAAGGGGCGCTGTGGACGAGAACGTTAGGACAGCCACCAGCCTTACAATCGGATGGCTCGAGCACATGACAAACCTGAGGAGAGCGATCCGGATCGAACCGCCGGCACGCTCTCGCGATTGGCTCACACTAGCCCGTCCACCCTCTTCCTCTCCATCAGAAGGAGCCGCTCAAAAGGCTTTCGCCCGGCCCTTTCCGGAACGACACACGGCCTCCTCAAAATCCCTGAGACTCAGCAATGCCCCGCGGCCATCCGTCCACCGTTTGGTTTTGCACTCCTCTGCCACTCGCCGCGGCAATCCAGATTGTAGCATTGCCGCCAACGAGGAGGACCGCTAAAAGCACGATACGCCATTGATTTACTATGTGAGCGTACGATTTCTACCATGTAAGAGAACTATACGAAGGTTTGTAATGCGCCTTTTTTTTTGGCTATGCTGATTTCGGCGGCCGACGTAGAAAGCGCTCAGGAGCGCTTGTCCGGCGGCTCGAACAAATTCCTGCATTTTAATCATCCCGCCAGAAGGGCCGGACGGATACAAGCATGTTTAATTGGCTCATCGCGTTTGGACGTTCATCGGCGCAATTTATTTTGGCTAGCATTACGCTCGCGGCATTGACGCTAGCTTCCTTGTATCTTCATAGCCCTTTCGCAGCCACAGCGCTTGTCTATTTGGTCGTGATTTTGGTGTTTTCGCTGATTGGCACTTTCGTCGCATCGTTGGCGCTTTCCATAGTCGCCGTCAGCGCTTTAATTTACGTCCTCACGTTCAATCCCCAGATCGACGCCCCTCACGAGCTTTTGGTGATTATCGCTTTCCTTACTGCGTCCATCATCGGAACGCGCCTGATCGCAAAACTCCGCTACGAAAAGGAAGCAGCGCGTGAGGTCGCCGCCGAGCTAAGGCACAGCGCGGACGATCTGCGCAACCGAGAGAAACTCTGGCGCGAGATCTTTGAGCATAACCCGGCCATGTACTTCATGGTCAATGAAACCGGAACCGTCCTGAACGTCAATAGTTTCGGCGCGATCCACCTCGGCTATACGCCCGCGGAACTGATCGGCCAATCGGTGTTCAGAGTCTTTCTGAAAGACGATCGCGAGGTCGTTCGCAAATCCATCGAGCGATGCCTTACATATATCGGCCAATCGCGTACATGGGAAATCCAGAAAGTCCGTAGGAACGGCTCGGTGCTGTGGGTGCGCGAGACTGCCAAGGCGATCTTGTGGGCCGACGATAAGCCCATCGTCCTCATTGCCTGCGAAGATATCACCGAACAGAAGCGGACGGTTCTTGCTCTTCAGCGGAGCGAAGCGCATTTGGCTCAGGCGCAAGAATTGAGCCACACAGGCAGCTTTGGCTGGAACGTGGCCACCGGCGAGGTCTTTTGGTCGAAGGAAAGCTTTCGGATATTCCAGTATGATCCAGAGACCAAAGTAACGGCGCAACACGTCATTGACCGCACTCACCCAGAAGACAAGACTTCTGTCCAAGACACTTTGAATCGGGCCCTTCGAGGCGAGCATTTCGAGCACGAATACCGATTGCTGATGCCCGACGGCTCGATAAAGTACATTCACGCGGTGGCACGTGCTACGAGAACCGCGTCCGGGAATATCGAGTTTGTCGGGGCGGCCACGGACGTCACGACAGCAAAGCAGACGGAACAACAACTGCGCCGTAGCGAGGCCTATCTGGTCGACGCGCAGCAGCTCAGTCGCACGAGCACCTGGTCGTGGGACTGCAACCGTCGCTGTTTTGCTTATCGCTCCGCCGAAGTCAGTCGTCTATTTGGCTTTGACCCGGATGAGCCGGTGACCATTGAGGCCATCCGATCGCGGATTCATCCAGACGACTTGCCGCGGCAACAGGAAATCCAACGTCAGGCCATTGAACAAAAAACAGGGAATTTTGAATACGATTTCCGAATCTGTCTTCCCGACGGCGCGATACGACACATACATGCTGTTGCGCACGCCGTGCTGGCAAGCGATGGCTCAACTGTCGAACTCGTCGGAACGCACATGGATGTCACTGAGCAGCACGCAGCCAAACAACAATTGGAAGACACTCTTGCTGCGCTACGCGAGAGCGAGCAGCGCTTTCGTGACTACGCCGCAACTGCTTCTGACTGGTTATGGGAGACCGGGCCGGATCACCGGTACACCTTGTCGGAGCACACCAACGCTACGGACCTCTTGGCAAGAGCGGTCATCGGCCTGCGTTGCTGGGAGATTGCGAGCGACGTTGAAGAAGAGCCCGAGAAGTGGCGGCAGCATGAAATAACGCTAAATGCCCATCTTCCATTTCGCGATCTGGTCTATCGTACCGTGGGGAGGACCAGGTCACCAATCTACTTCCAGAGCAGCGGCAGGCCCTTATTTGATGTAAGCGGCCATTTTCTCGGCTACCGAGGCGTGGCCACTGATATCACGGCGAAAGTTCGCGCCGATCAGGCTGAACAAGGACTGCGAAAGGCACAGGCGGATCTTGCGCATGTGACGCGCCTGACGGCGCTGGGGGAACTAACAGCCTCTATCGCCCACGAAGTGAACCAACCGCTCACGGCCATAATCAGCAACGCCGATGCGTGCCTTGGCTGGCTACGTCGCGAAGCTCCCGACATTTCCGCCGTGCACAGATCCGTAGAGTGGATCATTGATGACGCTATGCGCGCAAGCGAAGTGATTCGCAGGGTCCGCACACTCGCGAGGAACGGTGATATCGAGATGGTAGCGCTAGACATTAATGAGGTTGTGAACGACTCTATCGCGCTGGTAACGCGTGAGCTGATTAACCACCAAGTGACCTTGCGAACTGAGCTAGCACCATCACTTCCCAAAATTCTCGGTGACCGGGTTCAGCTGCAACAAGTAATCATCAATCTGGTGATGAACGGAGTAGAGGCCATGCAAGCTGTTGACGACAGAGCGCGCGAACTGATGATTCAGTCATCCAGAGACAATGAGAGCCGCGTGCAGCTCTCCGTGACTGATAGCGGCGTCGGCATCGCTGAGGGTGATAGGATCCGAGTCTTAGATCCGTTCTTCACCACCAAATCTACCGGCCTTGGAATGGGTCTGTCGATCTGCCGCTCGATCGTAGAAGCTCACGGAGGCCGCCTGTCGATCGTCCAGAAGCAAGAGCCGGGCGCATCCTTTCAATTTGTCCTGCCAGTCGTGTCATGATTGGAATTTGACTAGCCGTGTGAAATCGGGTCGACAAGTACGATCGTGCTTATTGTCGAAAGCTAAACGGCTCGATGCCTCGACGAAACTTTCGCTCGGCATATCTGGATATCGCCGCATTCGGATCGGCTCACGGAATGCTGCAGGGCACACCTTCGGGTCGCATGGCCATCGGGTTCTTGACACCGACTGCTGGGACCGTGAGTTTGTATCTAACCTGGCGAAGTTGAATGTTCACCCCGCATGAACCTCAAACTGAGGAAGGCGAAGCGTTCGATCGGATCGCAACAGAATCGAAGCTGAGCAGACGATCACGACGCCTCGCTGGCAAGCAGCTTTGGCACTGGGCACCACCGGCTCCGATTCAGGGCGCTTTCGCGTGCTTCCCGCTCGACGGCCCGAATGCCGCTTCCGTCCGCAGAAGGATGCACGAGCTGAGCAGCAGACCACTCGTTAGATAGCGAAGCGCTGGCGATTAGCCGCAGTCTCAAGAGCTAACGCTGCGGGTTCCCTAGTCACACCGCCGGCGCCTTCAGGGCCTTGAGTGACGGCCTTAACCGCTTTCCGGCCAGATTCGCCACAAATTCCATCGGTACTTTTTGAAGGGGTCGATCCCTTTCGGGGTGTCAGCCCTAAGAAGCTGAGTTCCTTCAGCAAGCGCGTCGTGCCGCTTCGGCTTGACCGTACAAGCTGATCAGCTTGGACTTGCACGCGTTGCTGTACGAAATCCCCGGCGCCGCGATACGATTATTACGGCTCCTCGATCTGGCCGAAGCGGAAAGAGGACGAGACGTTCGAGGCCCCCTCCTTCAAAGCGTTGAGCCGATGGGACGTCCTGGGCCATAGCGGAACACATTGACGCACAATCGAGCGCCGGCACCCAACCTGCGCGTCAACAGCGACGCCCGATGCTCGCGGTTCTGTTTTTCGACGCGGCAAGCCAACGCATAAGAGCGTTGCTGCTTCCGCTTATTCATCGGCTCGCGGCGAGCTAGGCGCTGACTCTCCGCGCCGCTACGTGCATTCCCTTTGCAACCTATTCGCGGCTTGGATGAACACTATCAAGAAAATTGATTTTTCGATCCTACCTGAAGCCTCGTAAGTCGTATCCGTTCTTTACAAGGAGGACGCAGCTACTCGTGCGGTTCGATTTTCTCTTCAGTCAAATGCTCGACAATTGCAGCTGCTCGACCAGGCGGGGGGATCATCGTAGCTCCGTGCCGACAGTGATGCGCTCAGGCCTCGACACAATCGCACTATAGGCGACCACAATGCGAATCCTACTGGTCGATCAGGACGCCGCCTTCGTGCGAGCCGCCAAGAAAACCCTGTTCGTTCGCGGTTTTGCCGTGGACCTCATCTCTACTCTTGACGAAGCGGAGACCGCGCTGAGTTGTGCCAGCTATCACATTCTCTTGCTCGAGTTGGCTCTGCCGGACGGAAATGGATTGGACTGGTTGAAACAGTTGAGACGTGAAGGATATTCAATGCCTGCCATGATGATGAGCAGCCTGAGCGATCTTGAGACCAGGATCGCGATATTCAATGGTGGCGCCGACGATTTTCTTCCTAAGCCGGTGTCTATCGATGAGCTTATTGCTCGAATGCGCGCCATTTTGCGACGATCGACGCAATTGACGGCACCCGTGATCACCTTCGGGAACTTACATTTCGATCCTATTGGCCGGCAAGTCTCAGTTGACGGTCGGCCACTCAGAATTGCGCGCCGCGAAGTCTGCATTCTCGAACATCTGCTCAGCCGAGCAGGCCGCACCGTGCCGCGAGCGTTGCTAGAGGAAAGCCTCTATGCGTTTGACGATGAAGTCTCGACCAATGCCTTAGAAGTCGGGATCTATCGATTGCGCACACATTTGAGCAAGTCCGGCACAACGCTACGAATCAAAACCGCGCGCGGCGTCGGCTACGCGCTTGAACTGAAGAACGATCCGCTGCCTTGCCGCCACACTTGAAAACGACGCTCAGTTGAAGTTCCCCCTTGATGTTCGCAGCTGCCGATGGCCGACGGCGGTCACCTCAGCTATTCGCTCGCGCCTTCTGTATGTCGTTTGCTCGCTTCCTCTCGTGCTGCCGCCCACTACCGCAGCTCAGATAAAGCGCGACCCTAATCAGGCGTCGCCACGGTCAACAACTGACAGCCTTAGCGGGGTCTTGAATCTTTCCTCCTCTCAGGGCCAGACGATTCATCTTCCGGCGCCGGCGGCCAGCATATTCGTTGCCGACCCAACGATAGCCGACTACCAGGCCCCATCGAATACAACCATCTTCGTCTTTGGAAAACAGTCGGGACGGACCAGCCTATTTGCTTTGAACGACAATGGAGAAGCGTTAGCCGAGTTACGTGTTGTCGTTACCCAGCCTATCGAGGATTTGCGTGCTGCACTAAAGGCTGAGCTCGGGGACCATCCGATCCAAGTCACCTATACGCCACGCGGCGCAATTCTGAGAGGGACAGCACCAAGTGTCGACGTCGTTGAGCGCGCCAAGAAGATTACCGAGCAATTTCTGGGCGCGGGCGCGCTGGTCGTCAACAACATCCAAGTGGCCGGCTCATTGCAAGTGACGCTTAGCGTGCGCGTGGCGGAAGTCTCGCGCAGCGCCGTGAAGGAGCTTGGCATCAACCTCTCTGCATCGGGCCAAAACGGAGCGGTCATTTTCGGGTTTAGCAGTGGCAAGCCTGGCGGTTCCGGTGCGAGCCGGGGTGGCGGCACGGCAAGTGTCGGAGTCGGCGTTGGCAGCACGAACATCAGTGCTGTACTTGACGCCCTCGCCAACGAGCATCTCGCGTCGGTATTGGCGGAGCCAACTCTTACCGCGATGTCCGGCGAATCAGCAAGCTTCCTGGCAGGCGGCGAATTTCCAATTCCGGTCATGCAGGACAATCGTCAACTCTCAGTTCAATTCCGTCAATTCGGAATCAGTCTGGAGTTCGTTCCGACCGTTCTCAGCAACAATCAGATCAATATCCACGTCAAGCCTGAAGTCAGTGAGTTATCCAAAGAAGGTGAAGTCAATATCAACGGAATGTCTCTGCCTGGCCTCTCCACGCGACGTGCCAGTACTGTTGTCGAGCTTGCCAGCGGTCAGAGCTTTGCAATCGGCGGGCTCATAAGACGCAATTTCAACACCGACATCAGCACGTTTCCCGGGTTAGGCGATGTCCCGATCCTTGGTGCACTGTTTCGGTCCTCCTCATTTCAGAAGCAGGAGACGGAGCTTGTCATCGTCGTTACCCCTTACATCGTGCGGCCAGCATCATCTGCCGCCAAGATAAGCGCGCCGACTGACCGCCTCCGGCCGCCATCAGACGGGGGGCGCATTTTAACGAATACGTTGGCGCGTCCCCCGCGAAGCCGCGAGGCTCCCGCACCGAACCAGACGCGACCGGCGGAGCCGGCTTTGTTATCGAATGAGGACCGCTAATGACCTTGCGAAACCTGGGCCACTTGATTGCCGTAGCGGCAACCGTAGGCGGATGCACACATAATGCTGCGATCTATTCTGAGCCGACTGATCAAGCGATTCAAGTGGAGCAGAAGACCAGTATCTTGCGACTACAGAGCCTTCGTCGCGCCGAGAGGTATGGTCTGCGTAATTTCATTGCGAACGCCAGCCGCGGTCGGCGGGATGCACTCCATCTGGACGTCAGTGGTTCGCCCCGGCTCATTACGCAGGTGGCTCATGAGGCCCGCGAGATGGGCGTTCCCGCCTATAATATTCGCCGGTCCGCTTCCCCCGTAGATCTGCCCAGCCATTTCGGTGTCCAAATCGAGGCGATCATTTACGAAGCACGTCCTCCGCTCTGTCCATCCCTTTCAATCATCGGCCCTTCAGTAGACGACAATTCTTTCAATCCAACGCTCGGCTGTTCGATCCGCAATAACCTCGCGGTCACGGTCAACGATCCCGGCGACTTGCTCGAGAACAGAGCTATCTTGCCAACCAGTGGTGACCGTGCGGTGCTTCCGCTTACCGCACGGGGAGGTCTCGCCGCAGGCAACAAGAGCCACTTGGAAAGTGACACTCATAATCGCATTGCGTCAGAAGCCCAATGAGCACTCTCAATGGCTGAGCGGCAAGAGCATTGGCGATACTCTGGCGGCCAACTTCCGCAGACGCCACGATCTGCTTCCGCCTTTCCAGACGACGTGACTTACAGATCAAGTAGCGACTGGACGTCTTTGACTAACACGCCCGAATGCATCGCATTGCCGCGCCAAGCTAGACCAGGCCAGCGGCAAAGACTGCCTTTGCAACCCCCTCGAAACAGTCCTTCGGAACGGCCTTGCCCATTATTCCCTTTCGGATCAGCTGACGCGCCAAAGCAGGTTCCTGAATAATGCTCAGATGCAGCGCCCTCGCCTGATCAAACAACTGTGAAGCAAGTTCGTCCTCACCGCGGCATACCAAAACCGGCACTCCGGTCTGTCCACGAACGTAGCGCAGTCCAACTAACATCGCGGGGCCCGTCAGTATCAATGTGGCCCGATTGACTCCGAGCGGCGGCTCACTCGCCGATTCCCGACGAAGCCGGCGGTGTTCGCCCTTTACATGTGGGTTGCCTTCCTGCTCCTTAGACTCGCGCTTCGCTTCACTCTCCGTCATGCGCATGTCACGCAAGAATAGCCAGCGCTGAATTAGCAGGTCGGTCAAGCCGCCGATCAGAAACGCCCCAGCAGCAATTTCAATTAAGAATTTGACCTCTTTGAATACAAAGCTGAAACAACCCAAACCGCAGACAGGCAGGTACACCAGCGCCTTCCAACTTGCGAGTGAGGTGAAAAACAGCGTTACGCCGAGAAGGAACACTTTGATCAACGACTTACCAAGCTCGACAAGCGACTTCTGAGAGACAATCCGTTTGAGCCCTTTGATTGGATCCAATTTCTTAAGGCTTGGTTTCAGCGGCTCCACGGAGAACGTCAGCCCACCAGCAGCCAAGACACTGGCTAGAATGCCTGCAGCCACGGCCGCTCCAATGATTGGGGCAACGCTCGTCAACGAAAGTTCGATCAATCCGACCAGTGCCTGCTGGACCGCACTGTTGAAGGGCTGCCCCTGCAGCTTGTCGACGAGCCGCACCCCCTCACGCCATACGCCCTCGATCGCGCCCGCTCGGAAACATAGACAGCCGAATGCGGCGCAAATGCTAAGCGCGCTCACAAAATCGGCGCTGCGCGGGATCTGTCCCTTCTTACGCGCCTGCCGTAGCTTCTTGGGAGTTGGCGGACGCTTCTTCTCTTCGCTCGAGTCGCTCATTTTAGGAACTTCCCGAGCCACTCCAGCACTCCGTAGGACTGGATAATCTCCGTTCCCATGTATTCCATGAGGAAGACGGTGTAACTCACCATGATGATGCCAAAGGCGGCGTTCTTGATGGTGGGGGAGAGGTCGTTCAGCTTAATTTGCGGCGCAAACCGCCCTAGCAACATGAGGGATATCTCAATCAGGAGCAGCAGAGCCAGCACGGGTCCGGAAAATAGCAGGGCCGTGTGCATGATATGATCGAGAAGCGCTACAACTTCCATTGCCCCTTGCATTGTCAGAGGAGGTAGTAGCCGGTACACGGGCCAGATCAGATAGCTGCCATACAGGCACCGAACCATCGTCTGTAGACCTCCAGACGCAACGAAAATAGTAACCCCAGCAGTTCCGAGAAAGAGACCCGTGGCGGAGGCCTGGCTGCGCGTCGCAGGATCGTCCAACTGGCTTGAAACGCTCCGTTGCGTGTCAATGATGTCGCCAACTGCCTGGATGCTCCATAGCGGTATACTTAGGAACATCCCGAACAGCAGGCCGACGAATATCTCTTTGAGACCGAGGAACGCGACCGCGGCCAGACGGGTGGCCGGATCTAGAGTCTGCAGACCGGCCTTGACATGCGCAAGGCATGGCAGTCCAATCACGATCGTCAAGCTTGTGCGGATCATCCCGCTAATCTGCGGCCGCGTGAATACGGGAAGCACCAACATAATGCCTAAGGCCCGCGCAGCGCTAAGGCCCGCTGCAACGACGAACTCGACAGCACTCTGAATTAGAGCTTGCGCCTCGGTGGGTGACAAAGCATGCATTCGCGGCGCTCGTTGTTCGCCTCAGCTAATCTAACCGGTTCCGCTCGCCGTGCCTTAATGTTTGACGCCAAGGCCGCAAATAGTCGGCGGTGTTCGTTCTAATAGCGCTCAACGAGAGCACCAGCCGCACTGCGAGCCCGCAGGGTAGGCCGTCGATCCCCATACTCTCATGCTCGCTCGACAAACTGGCCAGCCACTTTGGTAATTCACCGGTGATGTCGATGGGCGGTTTTGTCCTCACAAACTCGGCCTTCGGTTCCTCACTAATACCTCGATGTGAGAGAGGGGAACTCCGTGAAGATATGTTTGGCCTGTTCGATAAGCGGCGCACTCAGCACCCGAGAAAACAGAACGAGCACGGCGACGACGACGAGGAGCCTCACGGTTAGGGGCAAGGTTTGATCCTGGAGCTGCGTTGCCGCCTGTATTATGCCAACACCCAAGCCGGCCACGAGAGCTGCTAGGAGCGGTGGCAGAACCCACATCATGAAGAGGACGAGCGATCGGGTCAAATGCGTGAGGATGCTGGTCTCGTCCATATTAACCTCCGGCCGTGGCGTAACTTAACACCAACCCGTGCATGAGCCGCGACCATCCGTCGATCGTGACGAACAGAAAGAGCTTAAAAGGAACAGATATCATTGTGGGCGATACCATTGACATGCCCATGGCCATCAGAATCGTCGTTACAATCAGATCAATCGTGATGAATGGAAGATAGAGAAGGAAGCCGATTTCAAAGGCACGCTTTAATTCCGAGATCAGAAAGGACGGTACAAGAATCGCAAAATCATCCGCTGTAGCGTTTGCCCGCATCTCCTCTGACCAAACATGTTCTGTGGATGACAGGAAGAACGTGCGCTGCTCCTCACTGCTGAACTTTTTCAGGTGAGCGCGCAGCGGCTCGCTTCCCTCCTTAGCGGCTGTCGCCCAGTCATCGAGCGTTTGGTAGTGAAGTTGCGGGGCGGTAACGTGGTTGTAGATCTGCTCCAGCACTGGAGCACCAATGAAGACCGTAAGGATCAATGCAGCGCCATACAGAACGATGTTCGGGGGTATGGATTGGGTTCCGAGCGCGTTGCGCACGAGGAAGAGAACGACGGAAACTTTTATGAATGCCGTCGTCGTGACAACTGCGAACGCCAGCAGACCGAGACCGACCGTCGCTGCAAGAAGTGCAGGAATGCCTGGCTGAATGTCAGTCATTGACCGCCAACCCACCACGTAGCCTGATGGCCAGTTCCTCCCCGACACGCACGATGTCGCCGTGGCCGATCAATCGACCATTGGCAACAATGTCAACCGGACGGTCAACGGGACGGCCAAGTTCAAAGACATGCCCTTCGTTGACGCTCCTCAACGTACCCAGCGGGATAGGCCAACGGCCGCATTCGAACACGAGCGTAATCTCAATGCTGTCGATGTCGGTTTCCGAGGGCAGGGTCGATGGCTGGGTTTGGGGTCGTGTTGTCATATATGCACTCTTGAGAGGGTGGGGTTGCAGGCGGAAGGGTCCCCGCAAGATTAGTCTGTCGCCAGCAATCTCCGCCGGCGCCCACAATTTGTCCGCAGTCAGGATGACCTGACCGCTCGCAAAGGGAATGACGTCCGGCAACAGCGCATCGCCAGTTTGTGCTTGGCGAAGAAGCCCGACGGACACGCGCAGCGAGCTAATCTCGCTGGCAACCATGATGGGCAACTCCGGGGAAAGCTTGCGCATTTCTCGGGGCAATTGGCCAAGCATCTCGCCTAACTTACAGAAGGCAGCCGGAACCGGACCCTCAAGAGACGAGAATAGGAACAGCCGCGCCTTGCCCACGAGCGCCCCGTAGACGATGTCGAGTTCCAGATAAGGACCTTCCATCGTTGCTTCGTCGATGCGGATAATTTGCAAATCCTGCGCTAGCAGATGCTCTACTCGAGTGAACCATGGTTCAAGCGCAAGTTCGAGGACGAAAGAGCGGGCTGGGTCCGAAGGTAACGTAAGGCCATGCTGCACTGTCGAAATCAATGCCTCCGCCAACTGGCGCGGCACCGACAAGACGGCCATTTCGGCTCCGACGCGAAATACACAATCAAGCATCGGCGCGGTCGATTGCTGCGCCTGCCACACAAGCCGGTTAATACATATCGAGACCGGCGTATCGCCAAGGCGGCTCTTCAGAACCGTTCGCCGGGGGGCCATCAAATTGAGGCACGAGACCGCGCTATGCGACAATCTTAGCCGCGGCACGAATCGTGCCGGTTCACCGACCGCATTTTCCGCGCTCATGTTCACGGGGTCGGCAGTTCGCGCCGACATAAGAGAAGCAGCCATTAAATCAAAACGCCAATTGCCTGGCTTCGCGAGCCACTCTGATACCGGAGCAAGACCTCATCGTCCGTTTCGATTTGAGCTGCACACTCCGAGCAAGCGTTGGTCGAGCGCTGCACATCGCACTCAATCTGCTGCCATTTCTGGCTCGCCGCCGAACGCTTGGCCCACACGACCCGCGCCTCAACAACCGCCGCCTGGGCCTGCTGTTGAGCGATGCGCGCTTGCTCAAGCACCTGGCGTGCAGTTGCGATCTCAGCTGTGAGGCGTCCAATGACGAGATGAAGCCTACGGTCGAGTTCGGTGACGCACATCCTGTTAGACGATGCGAGTTCTAAATAAAGTTCAGCTTCGAGGCTTGCGCGGCGTTTCTCGGCGCTGGCGGCATTCTTGGAAGCTTTCTCCATCGCTTTAACCGCAATTTGGCGTTCGGCTTGCGTATTGGATAATTGACGAAGCGCACTTCGCTCCCTCATGTCCTTCACCAGCCGCAATTTCGACGCTTGGCTGGGATTCAGTCGGTAAGACGCGACATCCACGTGATGGCCTCCTCAAAGCTGGACGGTTCATCCTGCCCCTGGCGCAAGAAATTCCGCAAGTCCTCGATCGACGCGATTGCTCGGTCGGTCAGCGGATCGCCCCCTGGCTTGTACTCACCGACCTTGATCAAAAATTCGGCCTCATCATAGCGCGAAAGAAGATCTCGAAAGAAAGAGGCGGCCTTTCGATGTGACACAGAGACGACCGCATCCATCACGCGACTTCGGCTCGACAACACGTCGATGGCCGGAAAATGCTCTCGCGATGCGAGCGCGCGTGAGAGAATGATATGACCATCGAGAATACCGCGCGACTCTTCGGCGATTGGATCGCCTGTCCCGTCACCTTCGACAAGTACGGTATAGAAGGCCGTGATCGAGCCCTGCTCGCCCATACCGGCACGTTCCAACAGAGCCGGCAGCAGCGCAAAGACGGAGGGAGGAAAGCCTCGCCGCGTCGGAGGTTCTCCCGCGGCTAGGCCGATTTCACGCATCGCGCGGCTGAAGCGCGTCAACGAATCCATCATGAGAACGACCCGCTGTCCCTGATCACGAAAGTACTCGGCGAGTGCCGTCGCCGTATGAGCACATTGCGCGCGCTCCATTGCCGACCGGTCGGAGGTCTCAACGACAGCGATCGTCCGATCGATGGCATTGCCAATATGGCGCTCGATGAATTCACGCACCTCACGTCCGCGCTCTCCTATAAGCGCAACGACGGTGACCTCAGCGTCCGCGCCTTTAACAATCTGCGACATCAGCGTCGACTTGCCGCAACCAGCGTCTCCATAGATTCCGATCCGTTGGCCTTCGCCACACGTCAGAAGTCCGTCGAGCACGCGGACGCCGAGCGGAAAAGGCTGCTCGATCCCCCGCCGCCTCATTGGGTTGGGTGCCCTGCCGCGTAGGGGACGAGTGTGGGTCGTCTTTATTGGCCCCTTCCCGTCGAGCGGACGGCCGAAGCTATCGATGACGCGGCCCAGCAAATCGGCACCGACCGCAACTTCCTGCATTCGCCCGGTCGGAACCACTTCCGCACGGCTAGACATGCCTACCATGTCGCCGATTGGCGTGAGCAATACTCCATCCGGCAGCAGACCGACCACCTCCGCATCAAGTGACCATCCCGTACTGTGATCCTGCAATAGGCACAGCTCCCCAACGTGGGCCCCGGGCAGCACGGCATGGACCAAGGTGCCGACGGCTCGGGTGACTCGTCCGCGCACAGCACGCGTATCGACATGCTTTGCCGTAGATTTCAGAGATGATAATGCTGCGTGCACCGCGCCTTCAGCAGCCGCATTGCCATAGCTTGGCCTTTGGGAAGTCATTGTTCGTCCTCCTGAACAGGCGGAGCAAGGGCGAGGCGCAGTGTGCGGAGCTGCGCGGCAAGTCCTAGATCGACATTACCAAACTCACTCCACAAAACGCATTGGTCCGGCGTTAGAGCCGGGTCCGGATCAATTCTGACCTTCGGACGCCCATGCGTTCCATGGAATGACGCGAACTCGCATGTCATGGCATCGACGTTCACAGGAGACACATGAAGGCGCAATTCCGCACCGCCATATCTTTGCTCGATAGCGTGACGAACCGACCTCACTAACATCTCGCCCGGATCGAACGAGCCCACCAAGTCGTTCAGGACCTCAATGACAAGTTGTGGCAGCTCCTGTTCCAGCACGGCTTTTCGCCGCGCCAGCTCAGAAGCAGCTCGAGCAACCAGCCGCGCCATTTCGTCCGAGCCTGTCTTCAGGCCTTCGGAGTGCCCGCGCGCCTGCTCGCGATGATAAGCGTTCCTTGCCCAGTTGCGAACCTGCTGTAGATACCGCTGAGCTAGCGCGCGCGTCTGTACCACATCGCACCAGATCCCAAGTTCCGAGGCTGGTATGACTGGACCCACCGGACGTATCTGCGGGCGTTCTGGCAATGCTGGCTCACCCGCGGTCATGCCGGCCGTGTCTCTGCGGCCAAATGGGTCATCACCAAAGACATCAATTGGCCCGCGGCTTTGTGATGTTCGGCGGCTGGACTCTCCGCGGCAGTCCCGACAGGCAAGCAGAGAAGCACGCGCGTACGGTCGAGTTCTGAGGCTCGCTTGAGGAAAGCGCCAAGGCAGGCATATCCGTCATGTGCAATCCGCTGCGAAAGTTGCTCCGGATCGACAATCAATTGGGTTTCGACGGCGCTGGATACATGTCGGATAGCGAAAGCATGTGCTTCCGCACCAATATTTCCGATCAGTGGAGCAAGATCATGCTTTGACACCAGCTTCAGTACCGAACGGGCATGCCAAATGCCGCCAGCGAGCAATGCCGCACGATGCGGATCATGCCCAAGCAAAGCGCCCCTTCCCCAGCTACTTCCCTTCAAGACCAGTTCACTGCCTAGGAGCAGTTCGACTAGTCTTTCCTGTAGTCTGGGAGTTTTCTGCAGTTGCAGCACTGTAGACGCCGCCAGCGACGCATCAAGACGTTCAGCAAAACGGCTTGGATGGATTATCGCAGCAAGCTCCCGCGGCCGACCGGAATGTTGGTTGAGCAAATGATTTGGTTCGTTGGATGTCATCGTTGCGGACATTGCATTCGGCCTATCTCGCATCGGAGTTCCGCTTTTTGCCAGCGGCTAGGACGGCGGGCATACTCGCCGCTGTGTCAATATTCGGCACTTTCCGCCAGAATTGACCTAGCTGGCGCACACGTGTGCTCAGCAGCACGTAAGATAGAATGCCGACCGCGGCGCCGACACCCCCGACCACGATCGCAAGAAAGGTGGCTGACGTGAACTTGGTCGGGTGGATCGAAGCAGCTGCTGGTGCAGAGAACATCTCATGCTGCGCTCGCTCAACCGGCACGAAAACGACGGCCACCTTGTCGTATGATAGTCCTTCAATGCCATTGGCGACGAGCATCTTGATTTGGGGCAACAAGGCTGAGAGGTTCGCATTGGAACCATGTCGAATGAAGACCGACGCCGAGGACGGGGTCGCATCCTGTCGCAAAAGGTCGTTCTTCGGCAAGACAACATGAACCCGGGCGGAGAGAACCCCATCGATATCATTGATTGTGCGCGACAATTCTTCGCTTAGGGCATAAACGTAACGAGCGCGCTCCTCAACTGGGGACGCAACCAGGCCGGATCCCTTGAACACCTCCCCAAGATTCTTAAACACCTGGCGCGGCAAGCCCTGGCCATTCAGCAGTTCTATCGAAACGGCCAATTGCTTTTCTTCGACCTGAATCGTGCTGCTACCGTCCTTAGCGACAACACGGACTGCATCGACACCCTTACTAAGGAGAAGGGCAAGCATCTCGTTGGCTTCACGCTCCTGAACTTTCGTATAGAGATCGGCCTTGCAGCCGGCTAGCAACAGCACAAGCGGCAATAGGAGAACGGCATGCACCTGCCTTCCAGAAGTCGCGCCGCGACCGATCTTTCTTTGCGCGAAAAGAACCATCAACCGCCGCTCAGCCCGCTGATAGCAGCTTATTCAGAGATGAACCGACGGCGCCAGCACTCTTGGAGATGAGCGAAACCTGAATGACGCCGTTGTAAACATCCCGCAGATTCTGCAACGTCGACTCGAAATTGTCGGCACCTTCTGGTTTTCCGATAACATGGACATCGACTCCGTCCAAGCGCGAGATAGGCCGCGCGGCGGGCCCAAGCTGGACGCTCTTCGAAGGGCCCGGCTCGCCGATCGAAGGGAGTCCGGTCGAAGGATATGGTTTGCCTAAGTGCGCTCCAAAAAGATTCTGCAGAATGCGATCGCCCAGTGGACCTGTCTGCGCGACTGCACGCTGAACCTCCGGTACAGGTGGCGCCAACGCGCTGTCGGCCACCAAAGAGGCGGCGCCTTGTTTCGATGCCGCCTTTGCAAGATGCTCATGAAAGTTGCCCGGCGCCGATGAACACCCCTCGGTGAGACACTCGCCGAGGTTGGCAGAGATCGGCATCGCGCCAAACATCACGGAAGGAATCATTGCTCTCGCGTCTATTAGCTGTCGTTGCCGGGAACGGCTCGGCACCCTAGCGAGCCGAGCTGACCAAAACCTGACGTGGATCAAGAGCTACGTCATCCAAAAATCACGATTGGCTTCCAATTTGCGACGAAGTTCGTCTTCCAACTTTGGAAGAGTACCAGCGCATGACCGCCTGGAATACTCAACCACACCACGAGGCTGCACACGTTGAAGAACATTCTAATTGTTGGTGTTTTCATCTCCTTGAGCGCGGTTAGGGCGCTCGGCGCCACTCTAGAGCTGCCATCCACGCCTTATACTTACACAGTTCTGGATCAGGATCTCGCGGCCGCACTGCAGGAGTTCGGCAACAATTTGAATATTCGAATCAATGTCAGCACCCATGTAAAGGGGCGGATTCGCGGGCGCATGCCGGATCTCGCGCCGCGAGATTTCCTCGAACGCGTGACCACTCTTTATAATCTTCAGTGGTACTATGACGGGCTGGTGCTGTACGTATCCGACGCGCACGAGGCGGAAAGTCGCCTGCTTGTCTTAAACCCGGTCACTTTCGATGCATTCAAGGCGGCACTCGATGCACTCAAAATTTCCGATGAACGCTACGTCGTGAGAGCCGCACCGGAAGATGGACTGGTCTTCGCTTCTGGTCCGCCTCGCTTCATCGCGCTCGTCGACCAAATGCTCAACGGCCTAGTGGCGGAGGCCCAGGCGCGACGAACTCTTACGACAACCGCAAAGCCGGCGCCCGCGTCGGTCTTGATGTTGTTTCGGGGCTCCTCAAGTACGGTTATTCGTGATGGACGACCGGAGGGACCTGTTTTGCCCGAGGCGACGCATCAAGATAACGTGGCTCACGCGCCCGGCCCAAGCCAGAGATGAATTGGACAGCAAAAGTCGCTTACAACGGCGCTCAATGCGGTCGCGGCTTTCTTTGTGAGCATGTTGAAAGCTGATGCTGTCGGCATGAGAGCCCGAGACCTAGACGGTGATGCCTTCAACTGGAAAGGTGGGCAGCATCATTCTTGCGCTGGCTACGGCTTTAGCTCCACTCAACGATCGACGATCTCAACCGTTTGAGTACATTTGCCGGCAAACGGTGACTGATCCCATAATGCTTCATGGCGCTGACGGAGCAGACGCTAACCCTCTCGTAACGGGCCGTAAGCGCGCCCACTCGCCATCGCCAGACGACGCGGCAGTATCATTTAATTTTGTTGCACGAACCCGCGCCGATCTTCCGCGGATTGCAGGCCCGAGTTCCCATTTTTGCCATCTGCCGCGTGAGGACGCGACGGAGTGGCAGACACTTTTGGGGGGATGCGGGTATTGCGCAACACCGCATTCATGTCCGTTCGCGCATTCCGCTGAGCGCCGTCAGCTTCTCGAAAGCTAACTCCCGCTACTATAAAAGGGGGTGAATATCTAGCAGGCAATGAGCCTGTTGATCGGGACCTGAGCACTGGACGCTCACTCAGCCGCCGGGAGCAGCCGCCAGGAGTTGTTGGATCTGCCCATCAACACTTGGTGTTCGTCGCGAACTCGGGCTGCACGGTGTGACAGGACGGTGGCGCAATCTCACAGCACAGGATGTATAATGTCAGTCAACAACCTATCCCTCGCCGCCAACTCGAACGTGGCTTTGTCCGGGCTTGCCCCCGGGCTCACTCCGGCGCAAGAGCTGTCAAGTTTCGAGGCGGTGCTTGCGAGCTACGCCTTAAATGACACGACCGGCGATCATTCCGCACCACAGGATTCGGCCTCGGAGTCGACTAAGAACCTGACGGAGGAGCTCATACAGCTGACGGGGAATATCGTGCCACCCGACGTTAGGGCTGCATTGGACGCAGAAGCGTATAGCCAGCCCCCGCAGTCAACCTCTGCTGCGGCCTCCACTGCGATTGCAGCGGCGCCAGTACCCAGCTCACGGATTACATGGAACAGTGGCACTCTGACTGACACCGAGTTGCAGATTGTGTCGGTGCTGAACCGTCATAAAGATAAATGCCCCCTAGATTGGAAGTCGCTCGTAGATTTGGCGACGGACCCCTCCACACCGCCGGATCTGAAGACGGCGATCGAAGCATTGCAGCAGGATCCGGAGCTCTTCTATGCGATAGGCTCACAAGGCGATGGCCGCTGCGGGGGGACAATCAAGGCAGGAGATCTCTCCGGCTTCTCCGATCATCACTCACAAGTGGCTGCATTCCAGGAGCAGCAGGCGCGGCGCTACGAGCATAACTACGTTCCGTCGGACGGCACCGGAAACGGCCAGCCCTGCGTTATGACCCAGACCGACGCACTGCGTGAGCTCTATCGCTATTCTGATAATTTGCCCAAGAACCTGAGCCTCGCGGATTTCAGGCAGATCGTTGATGGCGAGGCTAAAACGGGTAAATGCCCACCTCAGGTTCTCGCAGCCGCGAGATACTTCCTCAATCATCCAGAGGAATGGAAACAGTTGTATGGCGGCTCGGTAGATAAGGTCCACAAAGAGGACTTCTTGCAGATGGCTTCGTCATCGATGAACCTCACGCATGCCGAGTTGGATACGCTAGGTACGATCAATAAGAACCAAGCGGCTTTTTTCGGGAAGGGTGACCTGACCCGGGAGACGCTCACTAGTATGGTCGATGACAAGAGTCTCGCCCCGGACGTGCGAAAGGCGGCCTCCCAGCTGTTGTCGGATCCTCTCTTGTTCGGATTGCTGAACAACTCGATCACAGGCTACAAGACCCACCACAAGTTCTTCGACTTCGGCGGCGGCCATACGGTCGATTCCGGCAACATCAGCAGTAACGATTTCACCCATTTCTTCAGCAACATGTCCGGCGCGAACCGCACCGCTCACCAATTGAAGCAGCACGCTGTTCAGCCGGCTGCCGACCAGGCGGCCGTCAAGGACATGATGACGGGCGTGGCGGACCAGCCGGACGTCAAGTCACCCAAGAAAAACGGAGGTGCCTTCATGCACGCCTTTGATGAAGTGCTCAAGGTGGGCTCCAACGTGCTTGACTGGGCTGCGACGGCAGTTGGTGTACTCGGCTTCATTCCAGGTTTGGGGGAATTGACCGATCTCGCGTCAATGATACTCGAGAGCGAGGCGCAAGCAGCAAATCTTCTGCACACAGCCATCACAGGCGGCAACATAAAGCAGGCGCTGGAAGAAGCGGGACTCAATCTTGCGGCACAGGCGGTGGGTTGTATCGGCGGCCCGGAGGTCAAACTAGCCATGCGCGAAGGCTTGACGAAGCAGGCAATTCAAGAAGCCGCGACGGCCGGCGTCAACCTTCCGGTCTCGATGGCACAATCTTACGCGGAGGACTATTTGAACTCCCTAAAGGAGCGGATTGAGTCCGCGGACATGCAAGCTGCAGGCGTTTACAGCTAGTCAGAGTGACTTGGGGCTCTCGGCTCACAACTGCGTGGCTAGACGAGCTTGCGCAGCCCTCGTGCGGTTGGGTCTCCACTCCAAACCGGTAGGGGCTCGCAAGCTTTGCCAGCATGTTCGAGCTCCTTACCCACATCCGACGACTTTGCTTCGCCGGTTTTCACCATGGCCCGCTTTATGTTTGGCTGGACTCGACCGGTGCTTCGAGAGCAGCCCCAAATGCGGCACGTCGTCGCAACAGTTCGATAGGCGGCCGTCCGGTTCCAACAGCCGACGCTGAACTTGTCGACTTTCTTAACACCGGGACAGAACGAGATGATGTCGACGAGAAGGCACACGCCGCACTGAGATGCGCAATAGGGCAGAACGAATGAGACCAAGGGCGACCGCTCGAGGCTTGCCCTTTGCCCGCTCAGCGGGAAAGTGCTCGATGACGCTGAGGGCTTAGCAGACTTGGCGGATTTGCCTTGACGCTCTAATCGCTTCAGCACGCTTAACATTCCAGGTCGTGTTTGATCCGATCTAGGCACATCGCCGCCTGCGCTTGGCAGGGAGAAATGTCTTAATGCCTTACCTGATGGAGATGCCGCCGGCGACGGCGAGCGGGACGTTATAGCATCTCGGCCTCAAAGCCTGATGATCAACGAGACCGCCCGATCAACCGGCTTCATAACATGATCGTCTTTCTTGGTGCCAACTGTCTGATCTCCACACGTGGCCGATGCACCAATCACGTCGAATTCGTTAATCCGCCAAAACCGGTTGAATTTCTGAGATCCGTCAGCTTGTCGAAAGCTAATGCTCGCACAGTGAGGAAAGCCACGACGGCATGACCACCTTGACATAGGAGACGCCTTTAATGCGCATTCCGAGTTCAAGCGCCACTGCGCGCGTTGCTCCTGACTTCCATGCTGCTCGTGGTGACAAGAACGGCTCCCGCACACCCGACGACAATGACAATCATGGTCAATCGCCTGGTACAAGCAGCGCTGGAAATGGCACGTCAACTCCGGACAGTAGCTCGCAAGAGGCCGCGTTGCGCCAAGCATTCAACGCCGCTCTCGGAGCCGCGGCTGTCCAAATGGCAAGTAATGCAATGGCTCGTTTCCATGAGGCCATTAGCGAGGAGGATTCCTGACGCCGGATGTTGCGGCGTCGGGAAATAGGAGCCGCCAGGAGCGGCGACACCCGAACACACAGGAGAACAATATGCCTTCTAAAATTGGTGCGACTACTGCCTCGGTCGCAGGGGGGGCCGCTGGCACCGCTACGGCCGCAGTTGGTGCTGCAGCTGCTGAAGTCACCGGAGACGCCGCTTGGCACGCCCAAATCGCCGCTCTGACTGCTGAAACCACCAAAGCGACTGAGAGGGATGTGCAACTTCGCATCGTTTCAACAGAGCTCACGACGATCAAGAAGGTCGCCGACGAGCGGGTGCAGTAACGGAGGAGGTGGGACGACGTCGTCGTTCCACCTTTCTTCGCCTGCGTAAGCTGCAAAGCTCGCAACGAGCCGTACGGCTCTCTCGCTGTTCAGGAGACCGTCGACCGTGAATGAACCACACTCCCTGCATTTCGAGGTGCTGTCGGGGCTTTACTCCGGGCTGACCGGCAAATTGGGCTTTGGATCGAGCCTGATTGGTAGCGACCTGGATGCTGACTTGGTTTTCATCGAACAAGGGCTCGAACGTCATCACTTTCGTATCACCCCCCATCACAATTCGATTGAAATCGAGCCTCTTGCGCCGCAAGTAAGGATAGAGGGACAACGGGCACTTCTCCCGAACGAGCGCGTTGCTGTTTCTCTTCCCGCCGTCATCCATGCGGGCGAGATGTCCATCCGTTGTTCCATAGAGGATTCCAAACAAGCTGGCTCCATCAGCCGCTGGCTCGGATCGACCGCGGTACTCGCCTCTGTCCTGATCAGTTCCGTCGCGGTCGGCGCCGTCTCAACGAGTTTCGTCGAGACGGACAGCGCTGTTGACGTGAACGCCGACTTGCACCGTAACGTCGACGTTGCACCTAAGCTGGCGCCCAACGCTCCTGATGCTCCGACCGCCGAAGCAGCTGCCACACGGCTGCAAGAGGAAGTTGATCGAGCGGGCCTTTTTGATATCAAAGTCCGATCTGAGCCGGGTGTTGTCGCTGCTGACGGTACCGTAACGCGCGCTTCTCTCCCAAAGTGGCGGGAAGTTCAAGAATGGTTCGATCGCGATCGAAAGGACGCATATGTTCTCGTCAATGCAGTCGCCATCAGGGAGGAGAAGACGCCGTCCTCGATTTCCGTCGAAGCCGTTTGGCGAGGAAGTGAGCCATATCTGGTCATCGCTGGTCAAAAGTATTTCGTGGGCGCGCTGTTGAATAACGGATGGACCGTCAATGGGATTGAGGAACGACGTCTGCTGCTGAGCAGGAACGGCCGGCTTGTTGCCCTCCCCTATTAGAGTTTCAGCCCGCGAATAAGGAGGAAAGACTCATGACTAGGCTGTCTGAGCATTCGCTTGAGCCCGGCGCCTCTTTTGAGGAGCTCAAGGTCGACGACAACCCACCTGCTATTACGCCGGCGACTGCTAGAGCCACGGAATCCGCAATCGAGAGAACTCATGCAAATGGTGGCAAGAGCTTCGCGATTTTCCAGGATGATCCCCCGCAAGATCTGCCTGTTGTCTCCGCGATCGTAACCGCACTGGACCTTACCTCTATTGATCCCGTTTCGCGCGTCAATGTCAACGAGGCGCGCGGCGAGATTGGTGAGATCAAGCCAGGCTCAGAACTTGCTTGGCTTAATGGTCCCAGTCTCGCGGACAACCTGCTCTCCTTTGTCACGCCGCGCCTATTTCATTCGCATGTTTTGCGCCCAGAGAAGCAGGGCATTCTTCTCGAGCGTTTGGCCGATACGCTCTCGGCCGCGCCAGAGAGTTCGGTGTCTCGTGAAGACCTCGCGATTGTGCAGTTGGAGCTGCGACGGTTAATTCTGCTCCGGCAGAATGACAACGGTTTAATCAAAGGCTAGCAATGGCCGCGCCTGACGGAGAGCAACACCTCACACCTGCTCCGCCGCCACACTTATCACGTGCCGGTGAGGTTTTGCACATCACAAGAAGGGAGCGTGATTTGCTCTGCGCGCTTTCGTATGTCCATCTTGCCTGCGGTCAGAGCGCACAGAGCCTGGCTCTGTTGCAAATCGTAGCTCACGAACATTCTTACGACGTCGAGCTGCTCCGCATTCTGGTCTACGCTCTGATCTCGGAGGGCCACGGTGACGACGCATTGGCGGCACTGGACAGGTTAGACAAGCTTGACGACGACCCGTCTTCGCGCCTGCCTTTGATGGTCTTGCGCAGTCATGCGCTTCGTCAGGCCGGCCGCATGGCCGAGGCACGCGCACTCTTCAAGAGCTATGTTTCATTGCGGAGCGCTGCTCCAATCAAACAATAACAGGCTTCTCATGGCCAATACCCTGCATAGTCTCATCGTGCGCGCACCAGCTAACCCAGATTTGATGGTCGCGTTGATGCTTCTTCTGGCGATCGGAATGATGATCATGCCGATCCCGATCGTATTGATCGACATGCTGATCGGCTTCAACCTCGGCTTTGCCATACTGCTGCTGATGGTGGCCCTGTATCTCAAGACGCCGCTTGACTTTTCGTCCTTGCCAGGCGTCATCCTGATCTCGACCGTCTTTCGCCTAGCGCTTACCGTCGCGACGACGCGGTTGATTCTTGCGGAGGGGGATGCCGGCAGCATCATACATACATTCGGCGATTTCGTTATATCCGGCAATATCGCTGTTGGCATCGTCATATTCCTCATTGTGACCATGGTGCAATTCATGGTTCTCGCCAAAGGCGCAGAACGGGTCGCAGAAGTGTCGGCGCGTTTCACGCTCGACGCGCTTCCGGGCAAGCAGATGGCAATCGACGCGGAACTGCGCAACGGGCACATCGATCAGAACGAATCTCGCCGTCGGCGAGCGGCGCTGGAGCAAGAGAGCCAACTTCACGGCGCTATGGATGGCGCTATGAAATTTGTGAAGGGCGACGCCATCGCCGGGCTCATAGTTATCTGCATTAACATGCTGGGCGGCATCACAATCGGCTTGCTCTCCAAGGGCATGCCCCTGGAGGAGACGCTGCATCAATATACGATCCTCACCATAGGTGATGCGCTAATTTCGCAGATCCCGGCTCTGCTGCTGTCAATTACGGCTGCAACCATTGTCACTCGTGTCAATGGTCCTTTGCAGCTCAATCTGGGTGGCGATATTGTCAGCCAACTGACGGCCAGCACGCAAGCGCTGCGGTTGGCCGCCGGCGTCCTGATTGTGATGGGGCTCGTACCGGGTTTCCCTTTGCCTCCGTTCATCATGCTGGCCGTACTCTTCGGCGCGGCGAGCTTTGTCAATGTTGGCGTGCAGCGCGCCAAGAACGCCGCCAAGACGGAGGTCAGTAGCGCCGGTACGCCTCAAGCTCCATCGCAGGGTCAGAAACAGACCTTGCCTGCAGAGGCCCTTCCAATCGCGCTGTTCCTCGCACCAAACCTTGCAGGTGCAATCGACAAAGAGGAACTCGAGCAGGCAATCGTGCGAATATCGACACTGGTCTCATCTGATCTTGGTATCACAATTCCGCGCATACCAACCAAGATAGACCAGCTTTTACCTGAATCGCAATTCAGGGTAGACGTTGAGGGAGTGCCCGTTGGGCGAGATTTTGTGGATCCGACGCAACTCATGCTCAACGACGACGTAGCGAATATTGAATTGAGCGGTATCCCCTTTCGGCAAGACGTAGAGACAAATCGGATTTGGATCGAACAACTTCATGCGCCGGCTCTCAAAGCAGCCGGGATAGGGTATCACCGTCCGAGCGAAGTCGTCGCCTTGCGCGTCCAGTCGACATTGATGCGCTATGCACAGCGCCTGGTGGGCATTCAGGAGACCCGACAATTGCTGGGCCGAATGGAGCAGGAATATGCCGATCTGGTGAAGGAGGTGCTGCGCACGATGCCGGTTCCCCGGATCGCCGATGTCCTGCGCCGCTTACTGGACGAGGGCATCCCAATTCGCAACACTCGCTTGGTCCTGGAGGTGTTGGCAGAATGGAGTGAGCGCGAACAAAATGTTGTGTTGCTTACCGAATATGTTCGCTCCGGTCTGAAACGGCAGATCTGTCATCGCTATGCCAACGCCCACCGTGTCGTGGCAGCCTTTATCGTAGAGCGCCACACCGAGGATATCGTGCGCGGTGCGGTGCGCGACACCGCCGTGGGTCCTTATCTCGTTTTGGACGATTGCGATAGCGAGATGCTGCTTTCGCAGTTTCGCAAGATCCATTCGAGCATCGCACGCGGTCAGAGCCAACCCGTCATTCTGGGTTCGATGGATATCCGGCGTTTCGTCCGGGGTTTTCTCACCCGCAACGGGATCGACCTTCCTGTTCTTTCGTATCAGGATCTCGCTGCGGATTTTACGGTTCAGCCGATTGGATCCGTCAAGCTAGAGGCTTCACAACATAAGACTTCCCCAGGAGAGCGTCGTGACCCGATCGCCGCAACCAGCTAACAAAGGCACAGCAGTGGTCGTGAGATAGCAGTTGAATTTATGTAAAATGAATGTCTGGCGGCGGTTGTTCTCACTTGATCCGAAGTTATACTCAGCCATCCTCGCTCCGCTTGCCATTCTGCTACTCGGAGGCTGCGCGAGCTCGCCTAAGCCCAGTCCTTCATCGCAGCAAGAGACCGCTCCAGAACGCTAGGCGACAAGGATATCGATCCTGCTATGCGCGACCGCATTGCCTACGCTCTCCAAGCGGACGCTGACGAGGAGACTTTTCGCGAAACGTTGAAACAACAACCGGGCAAGGTCAATGCGGCGATTCCTCTGGCGCGTGCCCTGCTGGTGCGCAAGCGCCCGGATGAGGCGCTTGATGTCCTCGACAAGGTCTTGCTCGCGGTCCCTGCAGACCTGCGCGCCCTGAATTGCGAAGGGAGTTGTGCTTGACAGTGAAGGACGTCACCGTGAAGCACAAGCGCTATATCGGCAAGCTCTCGCAACGACCCTCGATAATCCGATGCTGCGCAACAACTTAAAGCTGTCGCTCGTACTTAATGAGAAGGCCAAAACAGGAAGCGCGAGCCTACAGCAGTTTTAGCCGCCCATCAGGGGGCGCAATCTCGCTAGCGCCGTTGCTCGCTAACGATACATTTCCTGCAGGGTTTGGTAGGTTGAGCACGGCTCAGCCTGCATCCGCTGGGGTCCTTTTTCGGCTAACGGGTTAGTCGCGAGTCAATGTGCAGATGCTCTCTTATCCCCGAGGCTTGGGATTGCGTGTGCTGGTTCTGACACTCATGTCTGTCTTCCAGCGACCTAGTGTATGCGATGGAGAGAGCATTTGCTGGTTTTTCTCTACAGCAACGCCGAAGAAACATTACGCACGACGCAAGCAATTCGCATTGCTTGTCGCACCGGCCGCCGACGAACAACTTGATGGTATGCTCAGCACGAGGTGGCTCGACATCTCTCCAGATTTGGCGTCTTCGATCGAAACGGCCGAAGACACACCATCAGATTCGCTCCTCAAACGGAAATCACTTTGGACCGTTCTGATGGTGGACATTGGCGCACACCGCGACTGGGCTGGAAACCGGCACGATGACGCGTGGCCCCCATGGCGTCAATCCGCGAATGATTCCTCCTCTCCGGATGCAAATGGAAAGCCCCGGCTCGAAGCCGGGGCTTTTGTTGAGCTATCATCGCCGCGCAACTCTCATAGACCACGGTGCGGTTGTTACCAGGGATCTCATCCGGTCAAAGCGGTCGGCTTCGACCCGCCGAGGACTCAACGTAAGCCGACAATGTCGACTTACGTTGCTCCACCGCCCGCCGCGACACGAACGCTTGCAGATCCGCGCTACATAAAGTCACCGTCCTCGTCGGAATCTGCTGCAGCTTCAGTATCACTGTCCGCTTTGGAGAGATAGCGCCGAGAACTAGTTGCACGTTGCCATTCACCATCGCTGTTTAGCTCCCACTTTCCGGACTGGGTGGGATCGAGCACCATGTCGTCCTCATCCACTTCAACGAACCCCATTGCTTGCGCGCGGGCTTTCGCTTCTGGATTAGCAGGACGCCAATTCACCAACGGTCGTTCGCCGTCTTGCCGAAGTTGGTGCTCGAGCAGAATATCGCCAGCATTCGTGACAAGCGGATGAGCCACCTGAAAGTCGACAACTGAGGTGACTTCACTTCTTCCGGGGAACTGGTCTCGCCACCTACCGCTTTCGAACTCAGTCATGCTGAATCCGCGTTCAGTCCTTTGCAGGCCGACGCTCATATTTCCTAACTGGTAGCTGTAGTATCGGGCGTCCTCGGAATCTCTTCTGACGGCGTACTTCTCGGCAACCTCTACCGTGCGCCTTGCTCTTTCAGATACAAGCTCAGAGTATTCGTGAGGATTGTTGGCGATTCGATTGATAGCTTCCCCATGATAGTTCCGCGCCTCTCTCCTGAATGTCGCTTGATCGATCTCAACCACGGGTGGCCTTGCAAGGAGGGCATATTGCGGATGCGAAGATGAGCTGCCGGCCGAATCTTGCAACTGCATTCTAGCGAACGCGTCCGCGAAGTCTTGGCTTTCGCAATTCGAATGCTCCGCATCTTGCCGATAATAAGTTTCGTTCTCGGAAAAATTGTTGATTCGACCGTACATGATGAGCACTCTCCTATGGTTCACATGTCTTGCATTGTGTCGGGCCGCTGACCAACCCACTCGTAGACCCCTAAGCTGTCCATACTCTGACACCAGCCTATAAATGGAAGGGACCTGCTGCTGCGCGGTGCTGGTCAGCGAGTACAGTTTCGGCGCCATGCCTCGGAACCGGTTGATGAGCGCCGTAACGAACAGGCCTCGCCTCCGCTAGGGCGAGGACCTTCCGAATAGAGTTGCATCATCCAAGCTCGCTCCTCCTCAGCATAGGATTAAATCAGACAATTCCCCTCTGACGATGTCGATTCGGGAGAAACAACAGGCTCTAGATCGAGATCTTACTTGGCCTGTTTGGATCGTGGTCGAGTAGCTCAGCCATTTGGCTTTCGCCCTCACAGATCCGGGCAGGCGGCTTTCCCGCACCCGGCTCTTCCCGAGAGTAACCCGCGTCATATCCGCGCCTGCGCCCAAGTGCGAGTGATGCCCGGACCGGGCAGACGGAAGTGTGTCGTCAGGGTCTCGAACTCCGACCAGCCCATGCGCCGACTTTTCTGGCTACGCCGTCTCAGACAGCGCATCCACGTCCGACGCACTTCGCGGTAGAAGCCGTTGAGCGCTGGATAATTGTGCGGCCTGCCGTAGTAGCCGTAGTGTCCACGCAGAACAGCGGCGAACCACTGGTGCTGCGTGGCCAGTGACTCGTGCATGAGCCGCCAGGCGTCCTGGCGCAACGCCGTCAGCTTGCGCGTCAGGCGTTTCCCGTCCGTCTTGTGCTTCACCATGAACCGGCCGTCCCGGGTCCGCCCGCAGTAGTGGGTGAAGCCGAGGAAGGCGAAGGTCTCGGGCCGCCGCTCGCCGCGCCGCTGACGCGAGAGGGCCTCAAACCGGCCAAACTCGATCAGCCGCGTCTTGCCCTCATGAAGCATCAGGCCAAAGCTGGCCAGCCGCACCTTGAGGGCCAAGAGCATCTCCTGCGCATCCGCCTTACTCTCGAAGCCCATGACGAAGTCGTCGGGCATAGCGCACGGTGCGACCGCGTGCATGGCGACGGCGCCATTGGTGGGCCCAGAGATCGAGGACGTAGTGCAGGAAGACGTTGGCGAGGAGCGGGCTGATGCCCGCCCCTTGCGGAGTACCCCTGTCCGTTTCTTGCTTCTCGCTGCTCTCCAGAACACCGGCCCGCAGCCACAGCCCAATGAGCCGTAGAATGCGAGGATCGGCGATCCTGTGCGCCAGCATCCGCAACAGCCACTCGTGGTCGACCGAGTCGAAGGAAGCGGCCACACACTACCCATCGCCATGATATCCCAGCTTCGGTGACGATCACGCGCAAGCGTCACGCATTCGAAGGTCAGGCGTTGGCCGTGATCGGCACCATTAGGCGGCGCGGCGTCCGCTATCTCCTCACAGTTCTGCCAGATGGCAGTCGGTCGTTGATTCCGGCGAGTTGGACCGATTGGAAGGTTGAGCCGCTTGGAGGCACGCCGCCGACCGATGACGCTGTCCACGATCTCGGCAGGCTCGGTGATTTGCTCCACTTGCGCAAGCTCGTCGACGCTCTTTGCATCGGGGGTGCCGAGTCGGCGCCGTGCAAGGAGAGTCGCCATGCAATTGAACCTGGAGTTTTTCGATCAGCCCGATGTTCCACCAAGCGCGCCAGCAGCGTGGGACCAAATCGACGAAGCCGCCCGCATGGCGGCAATCGAGATTCTGGCGCGCCTCATTGCACGCCTGCTCCCGGACGACCTGGCGATGGAGGCAAGCGATGAGTGAGCGCGTCAAGATTACGTCAAGTCATCTCTCTCGACAGGCTTTCGTCTATCTGCGCCAATCCAGCGCCGCACAGGTCGAGCACAACCGCGAATCAACCGACCGGCAATATGCGCTTGCCGGCAAAGCGCGTGACCTCGGCTGGCCCGATGAACGCATCATCGTTATCGACGAGGATCTTGGCCTCTCCGGTTTGGGCTCGGTGGCGCGTTCGGGCTTTGCCCGCCTCACCGCCGAAGTGGCGCTCGCGCGCGTGGGCCTGGTGCTCGGTCTCGAAGTCTCGCGGCTCGCGCGCAATAACGCCGAATGGTACCGCCTGATTGATCTGGCCGGATTTACCGACACGCTGATCGGCGATGCCGACGGCATCTATCATTCGGCCGTCTTCAACGATCGCCTCTTGTTGAGGCTCAAAGGCACGATGAGCGAAGCCGAACTGCACGTGCTGCGGGCTCGCCTCAACGGCGAATCCGCAACAAGGCGGCGCGGGGTGAACTGCGCCGCGGGCTGCCGGTCGGCTTCGTCTGGGGCGAGGCTGATGGCGAGGTCCGCTTCCATCCTGACGAAGCTGTCGTCATCGCCATTCGCAGTGTTTTTGCACGCTTTGCCGAGATGGGATCGGCGCGTCGCGTTTGGCTCTGGTTTCGTTCCGAGGGGCTCACGTTCCCGCTGCAGCTGCACGCCCGTGCCCAGATCCGTTGGGTCGAGGCAAGCTACACCGCCATCCACCAGGTCTTGACCAATCCCGTCTATGTCGGCGCCTATATCTATGGCAAAACGCGTCAAGAGACGATTCTCTTTAGCACTGGTGCCCGCAAGAGGCGGATTCGATTCTTGCCGCGTTCCCAATGGCAGGTTCTCATCCCCGAGCATCATCCAGGGTTCATCGACTGGCAGACCTATGAAGCAAATCAGCAACGTCTCGCCGCGAACACGCGACCCCAGCCGCACAAGGGCGGCGGCGCCGTGAGAGAGGGCAACGCCCTCCTGCAAGGTCTTGTCAGTTGCGGCCATTGCGGCCGCCGCCTGCACACCCACTATCGCGGACGCAATTCTTCGCCAGGTTATCACTGTGCTGGCAAAGTGCTGGTCGAGAACCGAGGCGTTTACTGCCTCAATATCGGCGGCGTTCAGGTCGATGACGCCATCACCCGGGCGTTCATTGCCGCGTTGGAGCCCGCCAAACTGACCGCGACACTCACCGCCGAGAGGGAGGCGACGGGAAGTCTAGTGTAGTGAACACCTAACTTTCGTGCGCTAGTGTCGGGGGCCGCGTGAGCTGTCGTTGTGTGAGTGAGCAAACTGCTCGTAGATCGAGCTAATCAGCTCAACGGGGATGATATCGAAGCGGTATGGAAATAGCGAATGCTGCCCAGTCTCCGGGTCAATGGCTTCGAGAAAGTCCGCAACCGAACAAAGTGCTTATGGCGCAAGCGGCTCATTGGCATGGAGGCTGGAAACATGTCTCCGTTGAACGTGGCGCGAAGCCATGCAAATAACGCGTGCGAAGACGTCGTATTGCGTAAGGCGTCAGGCAACGTGTCTTCGCCGCAATGTTTTTTGAGCTTGCGCTTATCTACGATACCGCGGTCGACGAGATACTGGGTAAATATTACTCGGCCGATTAGACCTTGAGCGATGCCTCGCTCTAGGTCATCAGCGACGAGGTCCCGCTCGAGAGCGCTTAGATCGGACAGAAGCCTTTGATCGACGGTATTCTTCCGATTGATGGAATCGTTTCGAAGCCAGAATTGGCCGCTCTCCATTGCGAGGCGCCCGGCGAGTTCGTCCAGCGCGGTTAGCTCGCTAGCGATGATCTTGAACGTGTGGAGTCGGTTAGCTTCCGCATCGCCTTGTGCAAGCGGCCGGCCAAAGCCGTTGTAAAGCTCGATTGTGCTCGGGCTGACGATCCACAGGAGGGGCGTGTCGTGCCCATGGCGTCGCCAGCCTCTCAAGCTCGCTCGTCGATCACGCGAAGTCAAAGGAACTTGCCGTTCGCACCAGGGACGTCGCGTTACCAACGGCCCCGAGTAGAGCAGTTGTTCAATCGGTTTCCTCTTAAGCACGCAAGATGCGCTGAAAGCGCCCTGGCGTTCACCACAAGTCGGCAGCCGACATTTATCGGAAATTGAACGGTGATGGGTTGCGCCGGCTCGCCGCGAACAGAAGCCCTGCGTCCATTCCGAAGCCGAGCTTTTGAGTGTCTGCCTTTCGCAAGAACCGTTAGTTGCGGGGATACGCAACACCCGATTGTTGCGTTTGGTAGAACAGGAAATTCCGAGAGCCTCTGCATAACTGATCAGAAATGGCGACTCTGCGCCCCAACGCCTTCTAAGCTGTTGATTTAAAAGGTAGTTCATCGCTGCGCAGGTTGCTCGACCTGCTTCGCGAGCGCTAACCGGATCTCTCGGCCGCTCGAGGGACGGAATGAGTGTCACTTCGCTGGGGACATCGCAAGGCGCGGTCGGTCGCCACAAAGCGCTCGATCATGGGAGGAATCAATTTAGGGGGCTCTGTTGGCGTCGCGCTGCGGTTCCGTGTCAGAATTTCCGCGTTGTCCGGCCTCTAACGGGGCTATTTCATGCCTGTGATGTCTGGTTGCTAAGACGGTCGCCGGACATCCACACGATGACGAGGTTGGCCGAAGCGTTGAAGGAGGTCTTATCCTAGTGTCTTGAACCAGAAGTTCGCAACATCGGGTCTTGTTTTTCCGGGGCGCTGTAACGACAGAAGCGCTCGATGGAAGCAAGGATGTCGTCGGCGGATTTGGTCCATCGGAACGGTTTCGGATCGGCGTTGTGTCGTTCGATGAATGAGGCGATGTCTGCCCTGAGGGCGGCTACGCTGCGATAGACGCCGCGCCTGATCTTCTTATCGGTAAGAAGCGCGAAGAAGCGCTCGACCTGATTGAGCCATGACGAACTGGTCGGGGTCAGGTGCACATGCCAGCGCGGCCGTTTAGCCAGCCATTTCCGGATCAGCGGAGTCTTGTGGGTGGCATAGTTATCCATGACGAGATGGACGTCGAGTTGGCGGGGCACAGCGGCCTCGATCTCGTCCAAGAACTTGCGGAACTCGGCGGCACGGTGCCGTCCGTAGCACTTGCCGATAACCCGTCCGGTCGCAATGTCGAGGGCGGCGAACAGCGATGTGGTGCCGTGTCTTTTGTAATCGTGGCTCCTTCGGGCCGGCTGGCCGGGACGCATTGGCAACATCGGCTGACTGCGGTCCAACGCCTGGATTTGCGACTTTTCGTCTACACACAGAACGATGGCGTGTGCCGGCGGCGAGACGTAAAGGCCTACGACATCGCGCACCTTGGCCACGAAGTTCGGATCGGTCGAGAGCTTGAACGTCTCCATCCGGTGCGGCTGGAGGCCGAAGGCCCGTCAGATGCGTTGTACCGTCGATACGGATAGGCCGCTCGCCTTCGCCATGTCCCGGGAGCTCCAATGAGTGGCGTTCTCAGGGCAACTCTCCAACGTTCTCACGATCACGGCTTCGATGCGGGCGTCGTCAATCGTGCGAGGCGCGCCGGAGCGCGGCTCATCATGCAGCCCGGCCACGCGCTGCTCCACAAAACGTCGTCGCCACTTGCCTACTGTGCCCCGCTCCAGGCCTAGCTTGGCCGCCACGTCCTTGTTCTGACCACCTTCCGCGCAGGTCAGCACGATCCGGGCTCTCAAAGCCAGCGCCTGCGCCGTCTTCCGCCGCTTCGTCAGCGACGTCAGTTCGGCGCGCTCGTCATCGCTCAATATCAGGGGGGCAAGTTGCTGGACCGCCATCGGAGACTCCGTCGCTGTTTGCCGCCATCTTTGGCACAGCGACGCGAATCTAATGCGAATCTACGATTGCGAACTTGTGACTCAGGACACTAGAGTTTTACTTCACCGATCTGGCGAACAGTCGTTGCAACGCGACTGCAAAAAAAGGGAGGCTGCCAACTGCGCGGGTGTGAATTGGCCGGATAGCTCTCGACTTAAGCAATGGTTTCCACGATTTCATAGCGCCGGATCAGCGGTCCGATCCCCTCGTTGAGCAGGGTCAGGACGTTCTGCGTTGTCGGAGCGAGGAGTTCAATCCGCTCGATGCGAACTGGACTCCATGAAGGCTGCTTGTCCTCATCCGAGGCGATTTCCTCGCGGAGTTCGAGAACGATCTGTCGCACCTCTTCCAGCTCTGCAAAAAAGAAACTCTGGATTCCTGTGTCTTTCCAGCGATCTTCGTTCGGCTCAATCTCGCGTGAGTAGGTATATAAGATCATGGTTCCTCGCCTGCATGGGCGGCGGCGATCAAGGTGAGACCTTAGCGACAATCAGGATGAGACTGCGCGGATGGGGACGGACCGAAGGGAGGGCGTAGCCCGACCGGAGGACCGTTCCCATCGGCGTCGCGTTTTTCGGACCGGTCTGGCGGCTGGGTGCGGCTGGTGCAAGCTGTTGATTCGTCTCGACAAGAGGGAATCGATGCCTTGCCTGGCCTTCACATCACCGACCACCAGATGAGATGGGATGGTTGCCGCCCTCCCCAGACGGCATCGTAATGTGCCAAGAACGCAGTGTTTGAACCCCGAAGCGAA
>NZ_JAKLTZ010000031.1:0-35711 GCF_022012555.1 Bradyrhizobium zhengyangense
CTCCAGCGTCGACAGCGCCTCGTTCACAATCGTCCGGATCGCTCGCAGCGGATGATCACGCCGGACCCGCGCCTCCAAGTCAACGTAGCTGAACAGCTCGCCCGTTCGAATGTCCCCGCCGCGCACGTTCCATCTCCGAATCTTCTCTTCGGAGCCAATGAATCACCGTCACCGGTCGGCGGCGAGCGCCTTTTTTCAACAGCCTGCTAGGTAGCCGGCGGACGTCAGCGTCCGCGGACGGGAACAGCGCTGCAGTCACTCGTGTTTGGCAAGTTCCGAAAACCCAAACCCGCGGGCGTTCAGCGCCCACCCGGGCGCCCGTCGACCTTTGACGAGCCGCGCCGGGCGGTCTGGGGCGTGTGAAAGGAGCCGCCCGGCGGGGTGTCGTCGACCCGCCCGGAGCGGGACTTGCTTGGAAGATATGTGAGTCGTCGAACTCAAGCACTGCTTTTGTCCGTTCCTGTCGTATTTTGTCCCCAATGTTCCCTCGATGGTTCCCTTCGCGCGCAAGTTTGGCTTGCTCCACTTGCCACGATTTGGCGGACCATGACAGCGGTGGCCGTGTCGTCGACGAACGGATCAGGGTGATGCCATCCGCTTGCAGGCGCTGGAAGCCGCTCTCCTAGAGATCAGGTCGCGAGCGAAACGATTAGCCGTCTCGACGATGATGGTCCGGACTTCGTACAGGAGATTTGCCGCGCTGGATGATCTTGATTTTCTGCCAGGCTTCGACGCGACACTTGCGGTCAGGATAAAACTCGCGCAGCTCAAAAGAAGGGTCCGGAATGGAAGCAGGCGGATGCGCCAGAGGCCGGAACGTCGTGAAGGAGCAGAAAGTAATTGCATCCGTGAGTCGACGACCCAGCGACAGCTCGAACGTGAGACAATATGCGGGACGACGAGAAAAATAGGGACAGATCGATTAGCTCGTCCGGCGCACCGGTCCGACTCTAGCCGCGTAGCGTTCGTAGAGCTGAGCTGATCGCGAGGGGCACTATCAGAAAGCCGCCTAGGCAAGCGATCTCGACGAACGCAACGTTACCAGACAAAAGAAATGCCCACGCAGTCATCTCGCTGCCAGACGAGCCGGCAAGCGAAGCTCGTTCTAAATTGATCGAATGACAGCTCGAATTCTGTCGGCAGTATCGTGACCCTCGGCAAGCAAACTCCGGCGCCAAAAACAGTCAGGTTTTTCATAGTGCAGTGTGTGGACGTCTCTTCACCCGGAATGGAGAGCGAAACGGATTGCTCCAGTATTTTTCGGACGGCTCTTCGTCGCTCAACTGGCATTTGGTTGCTCCTCGCGCGTAGATGGTCCTGCGGCAACCGCAGAGCTCACGAACCTAAGCCCTACAAAGTCGCCCCCGCGCCAAGCCAAGCAGCACGCTAAGGGAAGCAGATTTCCGTCGATGGTCAGGTTTATCTCCAAAGGGACGAACCTAACCCCATTCAGCCAGATGCCAAGTCCACCGACGGAGGCGTCTAGAACGCGGCAGTGCGACAGGACCAATGTGCCAAAAGACACTGTGGCATCGAGATCGACCGAGTGGCGATTGTAGGCTCTTCGCTCCAACATTCGTGTCGCCCGCCAGAAGGCGGGGTCGTCGGCCAAAAAGGACGGCGACCCCTCGCCGCGAAGACGCCGTTACGCGAGACGAAGACGGCTTCGCGACTGCGATCAATATCCGCTCCGTTCTAGGTTTAACGCAATAAAATGGGGTCGTTAGTGTTACTCCTGCGTGCGGACGAGCGCAGCTGCTAAAGATCGATTGAGCGGTTCCAGAATTAACCTCCCGCGGAGACATCAAGCTTAATTCCGGTGCATGCTTGCTGCATTTGCCGAGCACGATACGGTTCTGATTACCGGACATTGCCCCGTCCGGGCTTACCCCAAGGCGAGCCGTCGCACCAAGATATTCGGCGCGGCGGCTCGCTCCCGCCGCGAGGCCCGACGTGCGCAAGCTTGCGTCACTTGTTTGCGGCGTCTGTGTCTGGGTCGCGCTATTGGCGGCAGTCGTCACGACCGTCGCTCGCCTTGAGCGTCGCGCTAATAATATTGTCAAAGCTGAAGGTCGATAGCCTGACTTGGGAAAAGGATGCGTTCAGAACGATCATGAAGGCGTCGTCGTTTGTCATTCGAAACTACAGCACGGTAGACGTGAACGACATCGTCGTGACTTGTAAGCATTCGACGAACTTCGACGAACAGCGGGACGAGCGTCGATAGCAACACCCGGACCCGGACAGTCTACGAAAAGGTCTCTCGCAACTCCTACCAAACTGCGATCGGATTCAATATGGGGTTCATCCATAGCGCAGTATCGCGATCCGCATGTGTGGTCGAAGGATACTCGCCGGCCGAGGAGTTATCGCGGTTGTGTAAGCTCCGCCTCGAAGCATGCGTTTCTGGTGTTGCCACTACTGGCAGCGAGCAACCTTTTCTAAACGGTTCAAGGATATTATTTCGCGGCATGGATCATGAGGACGCATCGGCTTGGCTCGTGCCAGCCCTCAGGCGGAGCTATGCCCGACTAGCGGCGTGGATGGTGCGCGACAATCGTACGCCCGAGCCCAGCCGCTTGCCGGCACCGCCACGGGTCGAGCAGCCCAACCGTTTTCCTGAGAAGCCACGGCGACCGGCGCCGCCGCGTCCTTAATCGTGAGGTTGGGAATGACAAAAAGCCGAGGAATAACGCGACACTGGTCGCGGGAAGAAGAGGCTCGACTGCTCTCGCTCTTCAGTAATGGTGCCACGGGTGAAGAGGTTGGCACTCAGCTGGGACGCTCGCGCCAGGCAGTCTACGCTCGCCTGCAACGCTTTCAAAAGCAGCGAGGCCGAACAAGTAGAACGACTGGAAAGGCCTTCGCGCAGTTGTCGGAATGATCGGGCAACCATGCTTCAACGCAGCCGCGAAAACCTGCTTTAAATCCGGCCTGCCAATAATCTCATCAGCGCCGCTGAACCCGGTCACTGGACGCCAATCGAGACCTTTCGTCGCCTCCGGCAAGATCGAGGCGTTGAAGGCGTACGCGCTGCGATAGGTTCGTTCGCCATATGCGCCTTGCTAAGCGAATTTTTGAAGCCGGTTCATTGGTCTTAGCATCGTGCGAAATCATGTAACCGGGCGGCCGCGGCTGCTCATAATGAGCCTGATCGGCAGGCATGGCTTCGCCTCGCCGAAGAGTGGGAAAAGCTGGCCGAAATGCCAATCTTGAGCAAGGCATCTTCAAGCGGTACGACTGGGCGCCGCTCTTTTATGCTGAATTCCGAAGATGCCCATCTTCCCGCGCTGGTATGCCGGTAATAAGACGTGGGCGGCCCCTTCGACGTTCATTGTTGATGCTGCATAACGGCGTCAGACGGGAGATGGATAAATTTCTGCGAGCCGATTGAGCTGCATAGTGCGCTCTGTTGCGCTAAGCAGCCGTCGCTGGATGACGCTTTGTAACTGCCAGTCTAGCCGATTGAACTGATCGGCCGCCCAGATTTGCGGCCGCGCTCTTCCAAATTGATCTAGAACCCAAACGAAATAGTAGTCGTCCATGCGTCCACGTACCCTTGCAGTCGACTGTGAGCGGTTTTACGCCGCGCCGCGAAGCGGCAATGCCAGCTGTAATTGGAAGTGCTGTGTCCCGTTCGCCTCGATGAAGGCGGGCAACGAGGCAGAAACCTCAGCGTCCGTATCGACTGCCCCTTGAGCGACGGCGCCGGCGACGTCCGACGTCGCGTCTCTTGACCAACCTTCGATCGCGTTGAACGCAATGATCCGAACCGGATAGGTGTATCGGCCCGAGAGAAGACGGCGAAGGACGGTCTCGAGATCAGTGTCCTGTTCGTCGGTCTCGCGCAAAGCGCACCCGGCACGCGCCCCGAAGTCCTCCAATACCAGATAAATGTCACGGTCCAGAGGTTCCAGCGGGACTATCGAAGGCGAGGAACGCATACGCTTGCGCCCGGCGGAGAGATGGCCCCGGCTCGCAGGGGGCTGGGCGAGTATGGGCCGGGGCCGCTCCGCCAGCCCGGCGGCGGGGCCAGCGAGACTTACAAGCCCGGTACCTGGCCGTCGTTCCACACGAAATCGAGGAATATCTGCCGGACGCGATTACAGTCAGCAAAACTTCCACAGAGTGCGAGGTCGGCGGTCTTTCTGCGAGCCGTTCCTTCGGCGCTGGTATTGGGCTAAGGGCTAGGTATTGCGGCAAGGTGTGTATTGCCGTGTTTCTTCACAGTCAGTCGCCTAAGATAAAAGCCCTTGCTTTCGATCGATAACGCAATCTCGACACTAACTTTTTTGATGCGCTTTTTTCTTTTCCGCCACTTTGCTGCTTGGACCGGAATCAATTGGTTTGATCCGCTGCTCACCACTAGGAGTTCGCGCTTATCATTGATGTAGACATCAAACATGATCCACCTCCAACGTGGACTTTCTAACTCTTTTGCGCTGCGGCGGGGTTGTAAATCTACAACAATGCCCGGTTTAGCGGCGGGCAACTCGGAAATCCGCTTCTGTGGATTACGAGGAAAGTCACTCCCATACAGCCACATGAGGGAAAAGCCGTGCTTGATTGTTGTCGATATGTCACGCGTCCGAAAAATCGGTCTTCTAGACCAGTATGAGCAGGCTATCGAGGAAATCGTTGCCGCTTGCGACGGGGACCTTCATGAAGCTCTCAGAGCGTTGATGGCTCTCAACGAACGGCTGGAATTGCAATTGGAGCGCGTGGACGTAGCGCTGGGGCAATCCGAAGACGACGCTGGTCCGCACACATTGCACTGACGAAACTGCCAATTGCACGTTTGCCCACTTCAGCCCTTTCAAGAATTAGCACGCGATAGAGTTTCTGAAACGCCAAGCCAGAACAGCGTGTAGGCGCTCGCCTATTGTTTCTGCAGCGGTTCGCCGGGTCTACGGTCCGGCGACCGGCACTGTTTCGCAATCCTGTCACCGAAGCGGCGACCACGCGGCCCGTGAGAAAGCACTTTTCTGAATTAACCCGCTCGTTGGATGTCAAGCTTAACGAGTGCTTCTTCTTGCGCGTCCCCCTGATGTCCCTATCGTCATGTCCACGAGGTTCATTGCACTTGAACCGGGGGCCCACCAGGGCAAAGCCGTCAGGCGATCATACTCAGCTCGGCGGCTCTGTTCGTCTGAGGATGTACCGATGGTCAGTCACAACAACCAAGCTCGCGCTCTGCGGTATCGGCGGCTGGCGATTGCAGAGCCCGATCCGAAAGCTGCCGCTTTGCTTCGAAAGCTTGCTGACGAGGCCGAAAACGGACTGCTGTGCTCGCCTTCCCCCGCACTGCAACCAGCGGAGAAGGTGAAACCGCCCGAGCCGCCAACGTCAGCCAGATGATCACGGTGCTACAGGCGGGTGGCCATACTCCGTAAGCCTGAGCCGGTATTGTAGCCTAACCTAAGCCAGAAAAGCCGGGTGTTCCCGCTGCTCGCGCCGCCTCGGCCCGGCAAGGCGGCTCACCGGCAACCCAACGCGAACAGCACATGCCCACGATCGCCGGATACACTTTCTGCTTCGTTTCAAAAGGCTTGGTCAGGCAGCTTACGATAGCAATGGCGGACGACATTGAGATCGAGCGAAAGTTGGTAGCAAGGTTCGGTGAGATCGAAATCGTTTCTCGCACCCCTCTTAGCGGAAGAGCACTTCAGCTTATGCGTCTCAAAGATGGCGAGTGGATCGAATGGCTGCCGTTTTCCAAGAAGCGCTCTTCAAGATGAAAAATGCTGCCTCGAGCGGCCCCTTTCGTGCGGGAGGACTATGATGCGATGATGGCGTAGCCGATGCGGGCCGCAAACCGTCCCAAAATCTGGGTCTTGCCGAGTGCTAGTGCGAACTCTGTGGCAGAGCACGCAGCGGTCGTGCTCTTGATGTCGCAAGGCAGACGAAGCGGAGGCCAGCGACCAAGACGACGAAGACCAAAAAGACAAGAAGAGGCTTTCGCCGAGATCCGCCGCGAGCAGCTGCAGCTGAAGAACGAGCGAGAATCCTAGATTAGGTCGAAATGAGGCAGCATCGCGCGCGCGAGCTGCTCGACCTGCTCCGCGTCCTGCCGCGTTCCGCCCGCGCCCACCGCAAGAGTTGCGCTCCAATTACCCGTAGACGCGCGGAATACCGTGACCTGAGACGGACTGTGGCCAAGCTTGCTGGCGATGACGCTCTCCAGCTCCTCGGCCGTCATTTTCATTCTTGTGGACACGCCAAAACGCTCCGGAGTTTTAAACTTGCGGCGGCCCCCTTCTTTGGGTCTCGCTGATGGGGCGACAGGTTCAATCGACGCGGTGGAACTGCCTCACGTTGTCATGGTCGCTGGCAGCAATAATTCGATTACATTTTCAGCGAGCAATACAAGCCTGCCCCTCACAGAGCCAAGCAGTGCCATCAACATCACAGGCAGCAATGATAGTGCCACGATGTCGGCGAGCGGCGCCACGATCGCTGTCGCTCGTAACAGCGAGCGGGGACAATCTCTCCGTTCAATTGCGAGCCAGCAACGACAGGTTCAGCGTTCGGTGCCAACGGCACGATCACGATCAACGACAACGACTGGTATGGCCCGAACGTGTCACCATTTCGCGCGCGTCTGGCACCATCACAGTCACCAGCAATAACTCTTGGGGATACTCCGATCTCGCCACTTCTCTGGCACCAGTGACACGGTCATCGCAACCCATCTTCGCTTCGGTCATTGCCGCCTGCCAAACCTACTGAAACCCGATATCGCGCTTCGGGCGGTGCGGCGGGCGATAGTCGGCAGCATAAGAGTTGGAGATCGCAAGAAAGTCGCTCTTGTTGACGCCCCGAGGGAAGCGGCGGATCTTCAAGCATCCGCTCAATGGCGACCAAACCGACGCAGCTGATGCGCCAAGAATTCTTGATAGTACGGACGGCGCATCATCTGGTCGACCTCGAAAAGATCGATGTCGATACCACCACGCTCAATCACCAGATTGAGCCCGCGACTACGTTCGACCGTCAGGTGTCACGTGCGCGGGAAGCGGCACGCACTTCCCGCGCCATGACAACGATCACTTCACGGGCGGCAGACCGGCGACAGCAGCGTCGGAAGGATTGTTCAGGCACTTCGGATGTCCAAAGCCACTAGCGCTATGGCCGACGCCGCCCTGTCCGTTGGGCGCCTGGCCTGTACCACCGGTGCCGTCAGCGTTCGGAGTGATGTCGAAGATGATGTTGTCGGGATGGGCAGGGTCTGCCACGCCCTTGACGCCCTGTAGTTGGTCGAGCCCAAGAGCATTTCGGACCCGCCACGCCACCATGTGATCGGTGCAGGAAGTGTCGCCGCTAACGCCGACACCGCCCACCTTGGCTCCGTTGCGATAGAGCGCGAGGCCTCCGCCGAATACGTTCACCCCGCCGATACGCAGGCCGACCATCGGGTCATTTGGGGTGCCGAATGATGACCCGCTGGATGGGCCCGGGTTGAAGTTTGCGGTGCTGATGCCACTACTCGAAAAAGGAGGACGGTTGCCATAGGCAGCTGCCGTATCGATCGGATTGCTGTGCTGTAGACCATAAAGGCTGCCCCCGGGTTGCACGGCCGTGAACAGATTGGCAGTCGACAAGGCAAGCCCCGTTGGAAACAGACTGCCGGAAGGTGTCGCATTGTGACCAACACTGAAGTCGTTTGCGGTATTTGCCTTCTGGGCGGAAATCACGCGGCTGCCGAGCCACTGCGAGGTGCCCTGACTGCCCGAGAAAGCAACCGCACATACCGTGCCGTCATTGGCAACCAACGTGCCCCACATATGGAAGCCGAGCCCCCCATTTGCGCCCGCGGCAGGTGTGATGGCGCTGGCAAGCGCGGAACGGAGCTGCGAAAAATCCGGCAGTGCGGAGCAATCCGCAAAGGCCGGCAAAGTCACCATGCTAACGAGAGCGCTAATCGAACACGAGAGAATACGCTGCTTGACATTCATTGTGCTGCTCCTCCGGTGCGATGGGGTGACTAATGACGGAAGCGCAGTCCCATCTAGCCTGCGCGAATTCCAAGAAGAGCGCTGCTTTTCCAGGCCCCCCTTGGAAACTAAAAAGTAAATAGCGGCGACCGTAGTTAAGGAAGGCGCGAGGTTCGTGCGATCAAAAACTTCTCGCGCTTTTCTGAAAGAAGATTTCACCATCACCAGTCTCGTTTCTGAAGACACTTCGTGACAGCAACGGTGACCTAATGATTCTGAGAACCCCAATGTTAAGTCTCAGCGCATACGGAGAGGTTCACGAGTTTTTCTACCGAGTTCGAGATGAGTCATTTTCGACGGCGCCGACCGGATCACCGAGGCTGCCATGAAGGACACATCGGCCAACATTTCGCCGAAACGCAGCGATTCCGGGACGGCGCTCTGTCGATGCTTCGCCACCTACAGCGCACGATAGGATTTTAAACTTGGTCGCCGGCCTCTCAGCGCAATCTTGCAATGACGGGAAGCAGACTTGTCGCGTCCGCCTCAGGCGGGCCGATTAGAGCCCAAATGGCGATGGCCACGACAAGCGCGCTGAAAAAGGTCCACGCTGCCAAACGCATTACGGCATCGCCGCCATAGCTATCAGATCGGCGTCACCGAAGCTTGGACCTCCATATGCAAAAAATATCGATGCGAGCAGCACTACAGAAAACGCAATGTAGCCAAAGATAATCAAGCCGTCATAGCTGCGAACAGAAGACGGCAGCATGGTGTGTGAAATCGCCATGGCCAAATTCCCTATTCAAATTCGCGCTCCGTTGCGCGTCATCATCTTAAGCTTGATCTGCGATCCCCCTGTGAACCACTTCACAGCATCGGCGCACAAATTTCCGTCAATTCCCCTTTGGTTGCCTTTCATACAAATGCTCGCAAAAAATGGCCGCCCCGGTGTATGCCGGGACGGTGCAAAGAATTCGAAGACGTCGAAGGCTATCCAAGCAGGACCACTTCCTTCGGTTGCGAAGCTGCCAACGCGCGTCGACAAAATGCAGCGTTCGCCTCCGTCAAACAAGGCGGCATTCCTCGTAGGCGTACGCCTCAGCCGTACGCATACGACGAAGACCGCCGGATTGACGGATGCGCGCGGGCACGGTCTATGATGGCGTTGGGTGAAGGTCAGGCGGCTTGCTGATCGGTTGGCTTACGTTGAAGGCGTACGCGGTGCGACCAGTCCGCTCGCCATATGCGCCTTGCTCAACGAATTTTTTTAACCCGGTTCATCGATCGAAGCCCTACGCGGAAGCATGGAGAGGGGCAAGCCGACGCAGGATTTAGATTGCTAAGCATTTCAGCCGCGCTGACTAGCAATGATGTCGCGATAACCCTAGCGATCGGGCCGTTATCTCACGTGCATCTTCTCGACTGCGGCATAAAGCAGCATGAAGACTGGCAAGAAAATGAAGAAATAGATCCAAGTGCTCTCCTCTCGTGAGAACTCGCGGTTTGGATCACTCTCAGTTGCATGGGCTACCGTAAACGTCGGTCGGTTGGAACGTCGACGTCGGGCGAAGCGACTTAGTAGTCTCCTAACCGCCGTTTCCGAAGATGGCTGGTCCATTTCTGGCTCAGAGCATGAACGTCAACGGAAATTCGCGCACGCGCTCGATATCGACGTAACCGCGTTCATCGAGCCATTCGTGCGGGCAATAAGCGAGAGACGCAGGATCGATTGTAAGCCCGTCTCGCATGATGGCACGACGTGTCCCCATGCGCTCGAGCCATTGCTTGTTACCATCGGTAGGATCGACGCCAAAGGCGTCATACACGGCTGTATCGTTTGTCAAAACAGTCTCCCAAGGTGCGGAATTAACTTTGCAACAATGAGAACAGGTTATCCGAAGACTGATTTCAGGCAACGATCAATCATTGTTGCGGTGCGAACGCATCGCTCAGCGGCGACCTATTGCAGGCGCCGGCCTTCCTATCCTCGCGATAGGATATGGCGTGTATTGGCTGGTGAGACGCCGTCGAGACTCGAGCCGTCCTCGGTCAGCTCGAAACTTGCGGCTTACTCACGCAGAGATCGACGTTTCGGAGCCTAGCGTTGCCGCGCGTACCTGCCTAAGCTGCAAGGTGCGAGCCATTCCTCAGAATGCCGCTGCATTCCAGACCCTCGAAGATAGGAAAGCCAGAAGCCTTTATGCAGGAATTCCCGACCAATGCGCCCCGGTTCACGCCGGTAAGCATTTCGTCATGTAAGGCAGGAGACTATCGCCAGGACAAAGTCGGCGCCAAGGTCACCCGAACACGCCAAAAACAGTGCGCTGGCGCCAAGAGCAATTGCGATCACTTTAAGTGCAATCATTTTGAAATCCCCTCTAGCACGAACCGTGACAGGTTGGGCCGCGAAAGTTTCGAGCGTACTTCGAGATCTCAGCGAACGATTTCGTGCACGTGGACGTGATGAGCGCGGCAAACTAATTGTCAAACGCAATAGGCCGCAGCCTGGGGACACAGACTGCGGCCCGCACTTTGTCAAAAATTCCGGGTGAAAACGATTTAAGTGAAATATTGCAGCCAGCCCCGGTCGGGAGATGTTATCGCGCCCGCGAGCACTGCATTGTGATTTAAATCACAAATCATATTAATAATTAATCTGATCCATCCGCGCTGAGGGAGAGCCCGCCGGGGCTGGCTGGCTCGCGGGCTCTCCCGAGCCAAGCCGCGTATGTCCCCCACGGCTCGTCCCAAGATATATTCTGGCCGAGTTTTACTAACGGGCGGCAAATGATCTCAACCGAACGGTGGAGATGGTGAGCCGTGCTACAAAGAGGAGCGGTCTGTCAGGATCGCATCTAACGTCTGAAAACTTCCCGCCGACTTCCTTGTCGGCGGGTTTTCTTTTGACACTCCGGCGGTGGGAGTTGCTGCACTTAACCAAGATCAAGAAATCACCTTCCGGCGGTGTCAGAGTGGATTAGAAGAGGCGCCATGTAAGCGTGAGTTGTGTCTGAGCATCATGATTATGTAAAAGCAATACCATATCGAACGATTTGAGCAGGGGGCCAAACGCTGGATTGCTCGCGTCACGCGGACTGACGGTCAGAACATCCGCATAATCATCCCGGCGTCCGAACGTCCTTACCTCGACACGAAGCCAGCGACTTCCGCCGAAGAGGCTGAAGAGCTTGCCAAAGAAGGTATCGACTTCGGCAACATGGTGTAGTCCGCTCCTCAGAATGAGAGCCCACGATCGTTACCCTCCTATTTCACGTCGGCGGGCCTGACGGACTCAGTTCAGCCGTCGCGACACGCTGGCTTCTGTGAGCGCCTCCTGAAGAAGGTTGTCCACCGACTTTGCCAGGAAGGCGCGAAATTCGTCGTAGCGCTTGTCCGCGAGGTCGGGGAGGTGGACGGCAAAATCCCGAGGAATGGTCTGCAGCACGACGTTTGCTGCAGCCTGTGCTTCGGCGGGAGAGCGTATCGCAAATTCATAGGTCACGCGCTTCAGCGCCTTGCTCAGGATCACCATGCTGCCCATGACCAACTCGAAGCCGCTCGTATCATCCATCTGAAAACACCCCTCTTAAATGGCTTGATTGAAGCACGCCGCGAGCGGCTGGTCCATGCCGGACGGGTGCTCGGGCTACCTGTCGCGGACAGGATGCTGCCAGACGCTTGGCTGTTCCTATGGGTTCTCAATTGCGGGTCTCGGCAGGATGGCTTTTTCGGTGCTGTCACTGCCGGCGACCATGATGGACCCGCGCATTCCGCAGGTCGTGCAGACGAACCTCGGCTCAAGCTGCGAGATCCTGATGTCGTCCGGCCATCGGTCGACGTAGTCAGCGGCAAGCTTGACGTTGTGGCTACAGCGATAGTCTTGGCAAAATACGATCAGATCGCGCACGCCTGTTGACCGGAGATCGCCGAGCGTGATCTTGCGCGGCCTCCCATCAGGTTCGGTGCGGTCCTTGTGTCGCGGGCGTGGCATGGCGCCATCGAAACGCGGCACCGACGAGAGTCAAATTGTCGATTATTGTGGTTCGGAAGATGCGCGAGCTACTGCTCCTCGTGGGCGTGGAAAAGCAAACGCCAGCGACGGTTGGGCCGAACCAACCGTTCTGTTGATGCTCGGAATGGGGGCTCGCCCTTCTGCTGATCGCCTTCTGGGGCTTGCATTAAAAAGTATAAGGCGCCCCGAGAATCGCTTTATCTTCAGCTTAGCCAAACCTCACGGGGGAAGCGGGGAATGGTTAGGCCCGGCGCGCGTTCACCGGACAACGACCGCGCCGGGCCGCGAGCATGTCGATTATCAGAATACCGCCGGTTCACGCTGTTAGGCTTGCCAAAAGGCCCCAGCTTCACCAAAGGAAAAGTGAGCTGGGGCTCAAGTCACCTTGTGCACCGGGACCACGGACCTAAACCATCGGGAAAACTTAGCGAGCTCATCATCGTTGCGCGACTGAGATGGCTTTAACTAAGCGTTCACCATAACAGCCCATCCTATCCCCATATTCGGTTCGCGCATGGGGTTCGGGACAATGGCGCAGCACGATTTCAAAAGAGCAGAGAACATAGTCGGTTTTCATAGGCCCGCGCAGATGAATGCTGGCTCTCACGCCCTAGATCTCGTGCATCGAGCTGCAGAAGTATTGAGCGGCATTGAAGAGCAAGCTCGTCAGAGCGAAAGGCGGGCTGTGGCGGCTGAGCGCGCGCACAAAGAATTGCTGACCAACGCTGATCGTAAGCTGATGGAAGCCTCAAAAGCTCTTGAGGAAGCCCAGAAGCGCATTGAGGCGCTGCAAAATCGGGTCACGGCTTTTGAGTGCCGCGCCCAAGCCGCTGAGGCCGAAGCGCATAGCGCGAAACAAGCTCTGGCTTTGGTCGAAGAAGCAATTCGGCGGCGTCTTCTGTTCACCAGCGATGATATGGGCGATCAAATGGCGGCCGTGGCCTAGCTGGCGCGCGCGAAGCACCGCCTGAATGCTGCACCGTTGAGAGCTGGTTGAGACACGATGATCCGCTCATCAATCAGTGGGAGAGCATAATCGATGGGTGAACATCATCCGAGGCCGCAAAGTTCTGATGCACCTAGTCCGGGCATATCGGTAACGACGCCAATGTCCGCCGGCCAGTTGGTCGTTGTGGAGGCCACCGCTGGCCCGCGACTATCCGGTAAGCGTGGTGTGGTCCTCGGGCTAGGTGTAACGCGCACCCGGGTCAGGGTTCTTCTCGATGGCTCCAAGGGTCCAATCACGTTGCATGAGCGGTTTTTGGGGAAGCTTTGAGTTGCCAAGCACTGCTTGGGCTGTTGTTCGCAAGCCACGCCAACGAACCAACTCTGGTCTTGATCGATACGAGCTGGCGGTCGATGAGATCATCGCCGCTTGCGACGCTGATTGGCGCGGTGCGCTCAGAGCGTTGATGCTGCTGAATGAGCGACCGGAGCTGAGAAGCAGATGAGTGCGGCTGCATTAGCGGACGTAACACTGGCATCCGCCCGCGATCGAGTGGCAAGCACGAGGTGGGGTCTCTTCAAGATTGACCCCTACGGCAAGCAACCGGCGATCAACATCGCGCCTCACGGCTTCGCATTGCCACGACTTTCCGGCAGTTTCCTTTTTCAACGAATCGCGAATGGCAATTCCGCATTCCCAGGGCGCGCCATTTAGATCAAGGCGGAATTGGTCGATCTCGGGGGCATCCATATCGAGGATGCGATGGTATCGCCATCGACGATTTCCGTCGGGATCCCTGTTAGCGAATTCTCAGCTAAGGCCGCTGATGAGAGCAATACTGCAAAAAGCCCACCCAGCACTCTCCCATACATATCGCCCCCTTGGAAATCATCGATGCCATACGGGTTTTCAGCAAAGTATATTCTTTCATTTAGAAAGACCCAGCTGGGCAAGGCCAAATCCTGCCGGCGGCGGCCCGCAAAATGCAGGGTCCACCGCCATTTTCCGATTCAATTAGGTTATTAATTCGAAACACAGCGCCTCGGAGCACAGAAAAGGCGGCATGAATAGCGTCTCGACGAGCGTGTGCCGCGAATGCTAAAATTCGGAAAACACTGCGATGTCGCCGGTGACGGGCGTCGTACACGTGCACCTGATCAAAAGGCAGGCGGCACTCACCCCACCGAAGACCGCAGCTGTACACCATTCAACCTATTTTACTGATGCGAAGCCCGGAAATCTTCGCGGATACGGGATATTCAGGATACCTTCCGAGGCCCTCCCCGACCATCATGAGAGACCTTCAGCAGCAATGGACCAATTATCTTTGAAAGAAGTGTTGCGGAAAGGCATCTCCCTTTTTGGCGAGGGGCGCCATAACGACGCTGAAGCCTTCTTTGTAGCAGCCATCGGGGTCGAGCCTGCGAACGCCGCCGCGTTACATCACCTTGCAATTATTGAGCATCGGCGGCGGCGTCACGGCGAAGCCCTGGCGTTGATCGAGCGAGCAATTGCCGCAGGCAGTGATGCCTCACTGTTCAACAGTCGGGCAAACATTCTTGTTGCACTTGGTCGAACCCAAGATGCGTTGGACTCGTTCAGCGAAGCCATCGCGGCTAAGGCCGGCTATGGACCCGCCTTGAAAGGAAAGGGGGTGATGCTTTTGGACGGAGGGGACCCTGCGTCCGCTCTGAATTGCTTCCGTGAAGCCCTGCGTAATTCTCCCGGAGACGCCGACCTTCATAATCTCAACGGCAAGGCGCTTCGATCGCTGAAGCGACTGACCGAAGCGCTCGAATCCTTTGAGGCCGCCTGCTCGCTAAGACCGGATTTTCTGGACGCCCTCAATAATTGCGCGGTGGTCCTCAATGAGCAGGAGAAGTACGCGGATGCCATCGGATATATGGATCGCGTCCTGGCCACCGACGAAACAATTGCCGAGACCCACAACAATCGTTCTTTCGCGCTCATTCATTTGAAGCGCCATGAAGAAGCCCTCGAAAGCGCGGCTCGAGCCATTGAGCTCAAGCCCAACTATATTAACGCATTGAGGAACAAGGCTTCAGCCCTGGTGGGCCTTTCCCGCCGCGACGAAGCACTTTTGGTGTGTCAGACAATCCTGAGTATGACAGCCGATGATTGCGATGCACTCGTTCTCTCCGGAATGATCCTGAACGATTTAAAGCGATTTGAGGAAGCCGCAGCCCCTCTCGATCGGGCCGTGACCGTGCGTCCGGGCATGGCCGAGGCTCACAACAGTCTCGGCAACTCATATCGTGGACTTGGGCAGCACACGCGTGCTCTCGTCTCTTATGGGAAGGCCAGCGCTCTCGAGCCAATGTCAGCCGCCTTCGTGAACAATGTCGCGACCACTTTGCTGGACTTGGGTCGACCAGCGGAGGCTTTGGAGTTGTTCGAACGCGCATCTGAATCGAAGCCTGGTTCTGCAGAAATCTGCAACAACCGGGGCAACGCATTGGCCGCGCTGAAGCGATTCCAGGATGCTGCTTCGTGGTTCGAGAAAGCGATCGAACTAAAGCCGACGTTCGCGGCGGCCTACAACGGCCGTGGCCACGCCCTTTTTCAGCTTGGGTTTCCTGAACTAGCCATCAGATGCTTCGAACAGGCGGCATCGCTTCAGCCGGACGCCCCGTCTACGCTGAATAATCTAGGTTATGGTCTCAAGATGACCGGGCGCATTGATGATGCACTGAAGCGTTTTGAGGCCGCCCAGATGGCGGCCCCCGCACATCCCGACGCAAATTTCAACGAATCTCTCACACGGCTTTTGTTGGGCGATTTCGAAAGGGGATGGGCAAAGTACGAATGGCGATGGAAGGTGGACAGGCGCGACGAACTCCAAGCGAAATTCAGCAAGCCGCGCTGGCTTGGGCTTGAGGACCTCAGGGACAAAACGATCCTGCTCTATTCCGAGCAAGGTTTTGGCGATACCATTCAATTCTGCCGGTATGCGAACCTCATCAGGGCACGTGGAGCGACGGTGATCCTCGCAGTTGAGACGCCGCTAGTTCCTTTGCTGTCAACGCTTCCGCACGGGTACGAGATCGTCGACAAGGACGGTGCACTTCCTGATCATGATTTTTGCTCGCCCTTACTTAGCCTTCCGCTCGCATTAGGTACACGGCTATCCACCATCCCGGCTGACACACCTTATCTGACTGCAGATCCGGACAAGGTTGAACGTTGGCGCGCTCGGCTCGGTCAAGAGGGCAAGCTGCGCATCGGAATTGTGTGGTCAGGAAATCCCCTGCATCGGCTCGACCGAGACAGATCCTTCGGGCTCGAGCAACTGTTGGGTCTGCTAAGTCCGGACGTTGAGCTCGTTAGCCTGCAGAAAGACATTTCAAGCAAGGACCGCCTTGTTCTCGATCAGCTGTGCATCATGCATTTCGGGGACGAACTCAACGACTTTTCCGATACTGCCGGGCTTGCTGCCACCCTGGATCTGGTCATCTCGGTTGACACAAGCATTGCGCATCTCGCCGGCGCGATCGGGCAGCCCGTGTGGATCTTGCTTCCGTACATTCCGGACTGGCGTTGGCTTTTGGGTCGGGACGATAGTCCGTGGTACCCAACAGCGCGTCTATTCCGGCAGACCCGCCCCGGAGACTGGGAAGAGGTTATGGCGCGCGTCTTGCTCGCCCTGAAGCAAAGAGTTGCTGAACGCCCCGGCGGCTCGGCCAGTTCACCCCTATGACCCCCGGTCGGTCGGTTGAAGCGGCCATCAAGCTGCATCAGGCAGGTCAGCTCGCGGAGGCCGAGGCAATCTATGCTGCCCTGCTTGCCGACGAGCCCAATCACGTGGACGCGCTTCACTATCTTGGAGTTCTGCGGCATCAGCAAAATCGCACGTCCGAGGCGCTGGTCCTCCTGGATCGGGCATCGGCCGCAACCCAGGCCACTGCCTTTCATCACTCGAACTACGCCGTCATCCTTCATAAGATCGGCCGCCTCAACGACGCTCTTGCCCTGACCGATCGAGCGCTATCGATCCGGCCAGACCTCGTCCAGACGTTATGCAATCGCGGAAACGTGCTTACCGATCTCGGCCGGCCGGACAAAGCCGTGGAGTCGTACAACAGAGCGATTCGACTCAAGCCAGACTACGCTGACGCACATACCAATCGTGGCAATGCACTGCGCCTGCTGAAAGATTTCGCTTCCGCGCTGGAAAGTTATGACCTCGCGGTTAAGTTCGCGCCGACGCTCGCTGACGCACACAATAATCGCGCCAATACTCTTGCCGACCTGAACCGCCTTGAAGCGGCCCTTGAAAGCTACGACAGGGCCATAGCCTTATCGCCGGCCCATGTCCTGGCGATCTGCAATCGCGCCAGCGTGCTCAAGCGATTGGGACGACTGGATGAGGCATTGGCCGGCTACGATCTTGCGCTCGAATCGGCTCCCCTCCACTTTGACGCGCTTCTCGGCCGCGGGCACGCGCTCGCCGCACTCGACAGGGACGACGAGGCGATCGCGAGTTACGAGCGCGCACGCTCAGTTAGGCCCGGATCGCCCTACGCTCTTGACGCGCTCGCGATGTGCGCACGAGCGGCTTGCGACTGGAACAGAACTTCGGACCTGGAATTCGCGTTGATAGACGCTGTGAATTCCGGCGATGCCGCACCCTCACCATTTACGTTCCTCACCTACTGCGACGACCCGGCTCTTCAACTCAAATGCGCGCAGATGTTCGCCGAACAAACGCTACCTGTTTGGCAGCCCGTTCGATCGAGAACAGCCGCCGTGTCGGATAGGATCAGGATCGCATACCTGTCTGCGGACTTCCACGAACATGCAACGGCCTACCTTGCGGCCGAACTATTCGAGCGACACGATCGCTCGCGCTTTGAAATCGTCGGCATTTCCTATGGAAAGAACGATGGCAGTGCCACGCGCAACCGACTGGTCGCGGCGTTTGACCGTTTCGAGAACGTGCCGGAGAAGAGTGATCAGGAGATTGCCGCGCGGGTCAGCGAACTGGATGTTCACATAGCGGTTGACCTAAAAGGACACACAGCCGATTCACGCCTCGGGATTTTTGGCTATCGACCAGCCCCCATTCAAGTGAGCTATCTCGGCTATCCCGGCACCGCGGGCGTCGACTTCTTCGATTATGTGATTGCCGATCGCTTTGTTCTGCCGTTCGACCAGCAACCATTCTTTACCGAGAGAATTGTTCACCTGCCTGACAGCTATCAGGTCAACGACTCAAAGCGGGTCATTGCAGACAGCACTTCCTCCCGGGAGGAAGAGGGCCTTCCTGCCGAAGGCTTTGTATTCTGCTGCTTCAACAACAACTACAAGATAACCAAGACCGTTTTCGATATATGGGGCCGGATTCTTCAGGCGACGCCCGGCAGCGTTCTTTGGCTCCTGCGTGGCAATCATGCGGCAGCAAGGAACCTCAACCGAGAGGCCTCCATTCGCGGTGTCAACCCTGACCGCCTCGTCTTTGCCGAGCGCAAGCCGCTCGATCAGCACCTCGCGCGACACCGGCACGCTGATCTCTTCCTCGATACGCTACCGGTGAATGCGCATACGACCGCGAGCGATGCGTTGTGGGCCGGCCTGTCCGTCCTGACATGCCGCGGCCGAAGCTTCGCAGGCCGGGTTGCTTCCAGCCTGCTCCACGCTGCCGGACTTCCAGAGCTCATCACAGATGATCTTGCGCAATACGAGCAAATGGCGCTTCGTCTTGCCCGCGACCCGGAGCTGCTGGGCGTCTATCGTGCCCGCGCGAACAGCGAGCGCCAAGCCTGCGCTCTCTTCGACACCGGCCGTTTCGTTCGCAACCTCGAAAAGGCTTATGTCCGAATGCTGGACCAGCAGCTGCTGGAGAGTTGATAAGTCTCAGATGATGTAACAGACGCCCCACAAAGAAAAACGGCGGCGCCTCTGGGCGCCGCCGCTGAAACTTGTCCTCGGTCGTATTGCTGTTAGGCCACGTCGGCCTCGGACGCATGGTAGCCGAGCTCCTGGGCGACCGCCGCGAGCCTCACGCGAATGGCGACCGGAACCTGCCGATGAGCCTTGGCACGGGGATAGGGCAGCTCCTCAATCACCTTACCCTCCGGGTAGAGCGCCTGATGCTCAGCCCAGTTGTCGAAGGCAAGACGATCGACGTTGTCGACGAACGTTTCGGCCGGCGTGTTCTCTGCCAGAACGAGCGAATGATCATCGAGTTCAACGTGATAGTAGGTGAAGACCTGAGGAACGTTGTTCTCGCGTGTGATCGAGCTTCCGTTCACCAAGGCACCTGCCTGGATCAACGCACCATCGACCAGGATCGCGTGATCGGGGGAGATCAGGAGGTCGCGCGCAGGGATGTTGTGCCCCAAGGCACTCGCCTTGATGCGAACCGGCAGCACGCGGAGGGGATCACCAAACACGGTCGAAACCGTCTGCCGGCCGAGCCAGGTGACGGGCATCATCCGACCATCGTGAGTGGCAACCAGATCGCCGCGCTTCAGGCTTTCAACGGCGACTTCGCCGCTCGGGATACGGACCATCGTGCCGGCCATGAAGCAGATAACGACCTGCGCATTTGCCGGATCTGCGAAGCTCAAATACTCCACAGAGTCATTGCTGGCCGTGTTCGAACCGTTCCAATAAATTGTGTCCGTACCGTCGGGAGAGCCCGCGCGATTGTCCGTCACAGTGAAGAAATGACCCGCAGCACTGTAGGTGACAGTGTAGTCGGAACGATTGCCGCTGAAGACAGCGGTGTCGCTACCCGTTCCGCCGTGGATGATGTCGTTACCAGCTCCGCCGGTCAACGTATCGTTGCCACCATTGCCATTGAGCGTGTCGCTCCCGGCGCCGCCGGTCAGCGCATTGGCCGCGCTATCGCCGTTGATCGTGTCGTTGCCAGAACCACCGATGAAGTTCTCGATATTGGCGATCGTGTCCGACAAGGTTGTGGTCGACCCGGAGCCCGTAACAACGGCAGCAGTCGACGTATTCAACGTGACGGTGAGGCCAGCCGTATAATTCGAGTAGTCGGCCGTATCCGTTCCGGAACCGCCATTCAGGACGTCGCGTGCGTTATCGACGCTCAACACGAACGTGTCGTTACCCGATCCGCCCGTCAGCGAATCGCCGAGCGTTCCGCTTGTAATCGTGAACCCTTCGGTTTGATTGGCCAGCGACAGACTTACGGCACTCGTCGCCCCAACGGTGGAGATGTTCTCGACACCCGTGAGGTTGGTATTCCCGAGCGAATTGAGCTGTGTCGAAGTTGATTTCAAAACAAGGGTGTCGGTACCGCTGCCAAGATTAATGTTGGCAGAGGTGCCGGGCGCACTCAGAATGTTGTTTAGCTGCGCACCGGTCAACGTGAGCGTGTCGGCGCCGGTCGTGCCATTGATATTGATGATGTCAATGCTCGACAGGGTCGCGGAGGTACCGCCGGAAATGTCAACTGCACCGCTAACATTGATATTTAGCGTATCGGTATCAGTGCCGGATCCCAGATTGACGCTGGAAAGTGCCGCGAGCTGCTGCGCGGTGATCGTGACGGTATCGCTGCTGCTGTTCGCTGACTGCGTGATATTCTCGATGCTGGAGAGCGTGACGCCAGAAAGGTCGATCGTCTCGTTACTGGAGCCGAGGGCGATCGTGTCGGTACCGTTACCTCCGTTGACGACGTCGCCGGCCTGGGCTGTCCCTGTAGCGAACACAAAAGTGTCGGCGGAAGTGGTTCCGTTCAGCGTCTGAACAGCCGTCGTTGCGGTAAATGTCGCCATTTAAATCTCCAAAAACTACAGCGCGTTAATTTCGCACCAACAATCAATTAACAGAGCGTAGATTTTTGCTTACCAATCCCAGAAAATCCCATCAATCGCGGAATCAAACAATTAAACTACCCGCAAACTTTATGAGACATAATATGGTAAAATGGAACAAAATGCAATTATAGTGAGATGATTTTCACCAGTTTCGCTTGCGGTTAGGGCATGAAAACTCCCACACATTCCTATCGGATCGAATGGCCCCGCGAGGAGCGAACGATTCCTCTCGCCGCGTGGCGACAACTTGTAGGAGCAGTCTTTGACATTGCAGCCGAACCACCCGAGATGGCCAGCTTCGCGGGCGCTTTCGCCGCCTTGGCAACCAGTCACTATGTCCTGACAAAGACTTCGGCTTCAAAAATAACCCTGCTACGGACATTGGACACAATCTCTCGCTCCAAGCTGGATCAGTTCTCGATCACTCTGGTGACCTCTGGTACGACCGCAGGAATCTCGGGTTCAATCGACATGGTCGCCGAAGCGGGCGATGTATTCATCTCTGACATGTCGCAGACCATGACTCGTCAGATATCGGTACATGGCGAGCCGACGGGCGAGCTTACCCTCTGGGTTTCGCGGCGCCGGTTTCTTACATCGATTGGCGACGAGACCGCATTGCATGGCCTGGTACTGAAGAAGTCGTCTGCAGCGGCATCGGTCATTGGCGCCGCCCTGAATTCACTCGCTGAAATCGCAGCTAAAGTGCCCCAGAGCGAGGTCGACGCGGCAGCAAGCGGCCTTGTCGAACTTGTCGCTCGCGCGATTGTGCCCCGCTTGGAGGCAGCGAAGCCCCTGATATCGGCGTCTCCCTCCGCGCCCGTCATAACGATCCGACGATATATCGATCGAAACTTGAGATCAGCGACATTAGACGCAAATTCAATCGCGAAGACATTTGGCTTGTCCCGGGCTACGCTCTATCGGCTGTTCGAACCGATCGGCGGCGTTGCGGGATACATCCGCAAGGCACGGCTGGATCACGCCTACCAGCAGATTGCCGCGATCGAACATTCCGACCGGCGAATTGGACAAATTGCCTACGGCCTGGGCTTTAAGAACGTCAGCAGCTTTAACCGCCTCTTTCAAAGCACCTATGGAATAACACCCCGCCAGGCGCGGAAGAGAGCCGCCAGAGGGCCTGCAGATAACGTTCTCAAGGCCGAAGGAGGTGGGGAGAATTCACTGAGCAAATGGCTCGCACAGATCAACGCTGCATAATCACGGCGTTCGGCTCCTGCACCATCAACCGAGTTAACTGCACAAAGAATCAGAGCGGCCACCTGCGACGATGAAGCGAACTTCAACGCCCGGTGGCCGCTCAGGCAACGACCAAGTCGCTCAATCAGGCGACCGACTGCTCAACAGTCGTCATTCTCATCGACTGCGCTCTCGCAGCGAGCATTACGCGGATCCTGACAGGCACCTGACGATGCGACTTTGCTCGCGGATACGGCAATTCCTTCACCGGCTTGCCGTCCGGATACAGCGCTTGATGCTCGGCCCAATTGTCGAAGCCCAGGCGGTCGACGTTGTCGATGAACGTCTCAGCAGGCGTGTTCTCTGCCAGGATCAGAGAATGGTCGTCCACCTCAACATGGTAGTAGGTGAAGACCATCGGGACGTCGGTTTCTTGGCAAATTGAGGAGCCATTGACGAGCGCTCCAGCCTGGATCAATGCGCCATCGACCAACACCGCATGGTCCGGCGACACCAGAAGATCACGCGCAGGAACGTGTTCTCCAAGTGCTCCCTCGCGAATCCGGATTGGAAGGACGCGTCCTCGATCGGCGAACCTGAGCGAGACCGTCTGCTTGCCGAGCCAATCAACCGCAACGGCACGCCCGTCATGGGTGAGCACCAGATCGCCCCGCTGCAACGTCTCAACGGCAACCTCGCCGCCGGGCGTATGCACCATGGTGCCGGCCATGAAGCAGAAGGTGACCTCGGCACTTGTGTCGACGTTGGTCAACCTGCCGTGTTGGCCATTTAAATTGCCACTATAAGCCGTGTCGGTGAGGAAGAAGTAGTTGCCTTGGTTGTCCTGGATGATGATGCCGGTATGGCCGGACAGGTCGGCTGTGCCAACAAAAGTATATTTATTCCCGTTGCTGAGATTTCCGCTCGCAACGTCTTTAATTTTAACCTTGTCCCCGTGGCTGAGGGGATCGTCACCAGACTGGTCAATAGCCTTCACGCCGATTGCGACCGGGTCGACGCCCGGGGAGTTAGTATTGGAATCGACCAGTTTGTAAGTCCCGCCAGTTTTTACCAACTGGTACGCGTAATTAAATTCTTCACTCGTTTTCGTCGTCATCTTAGAAACCCTCGACGTCCAATATTTACTCTAGCCCCACGTCCTCATACCGAATTGAAACTCCCGTTGATATACGGTGAAACAAAATGATTGTAACTTGAGATGTTTTGCAAACACGCGTTTTACGATTTTTCCACTACTCACGAAGGGCCGTCGCAGGGGCCCGCTATCAGCCGACGCTCGGCGATCACGCGAGCGCATCAGATCCGTCCGAGTGGGACCGTATCGACGGGGTTCGGTATCTACGTACTCTGAACGAGCGGAGTGAAGTCGAACGGCGGCAAGTCGACCGGAATTATCCCGCCCTCGTGAGCCAATTAACGCGCGGTCTTCGACATGAAGCTTGTGGCTGCCGACCGCAACTGCGGTTCGGTTTGGAAGCCTTGCAACTTTTCAGGCGCCAACGTTGGAGCCCATCAGGCACGCTCTTGGAGCGACCATAGCTGGAGGCTTCACCCGTGGCCGATAGCGCCCGTTACAGCCACTTCTAACGCAACAGGCAATTAACCAGGCTGAATCAACAGATCGAGCTCACGCTGCAAGGCTTGGTTCCAGCCTGGCATCGAAACACCGAAGGCGTGGCGTAGCCTTGATGCGTCCAGACGCGAGTTGGTCGGTCTAACTGCCTTGGTTGGAAAATCGCTGGTCGAGATTGCCTGGATCGTTACGGCCTTGACGGCCTGCCCTCGGACCTTGAGACCCTCAACAATAGAGGTCGCAAAACCGTGCCAGGTCGTCGTGCCGGCGTTGGCCAAATGAACTAGCCCATCGGCCGCAGCGAAATCTCTCACCAGATCCTCAGCATTTTGGCGCCGATTAATGATGTGCGAAGTCGCCTCGGCGATCGAAGGCGCAGCCGTTGGGGCGCCGAACTGGTCAGCGACCACCCGCAATTCCTCACGCTCGCGCGCCAAGCGCGCCATCGTACGAAGGAAATTCGTCCCCTGCGCGGCGTAGACCCAGGACGTCCGCACGATCAGATGGGGTACGCCTGATGCCTGGATCGCCCGCTCACCCTCCAATTTGCTTCGGCCATAGCTTGAGAGCGGTGCGCATTCGTCGTCCTCGCGCCAGGGGCGTTCACCTGAGCCGTCGAAGACATAGTCCGTCGAAAAGTGGATCAATGGAATGTTGCGCTTGGCGGCCCAAGTCGACATTGCCGCGGGGGCGACTGCGTTGACACGCAATGCGAGTTCCGGCTCGTCTTCGGCGCGATCAACCGCCGTATACGCCGCCGGATTGACAATGAGGTCCGGTGCGAGGCGATCCAACACAGCCGAAATCGTCGCCGGTTGCAAAAGATCGAGTTCAGCACGCTGAGGAGACAACACAGTGTGGGTCTCACCCAACAGAGGCAAAAGCGCGCCTCCGACCTGCCCGCTCGTCCCGGTTAAGAGAATTCGCATCAGACTTGCCCATACCTCGGCAAATTCTTCACCTCGGCAAGAAGCGGCGCTTCTGCATCACGCTGCGCCAATGAAGGATTGGGAACGCCCCAATTGATCCCAATGGCGGGGTCGTTCCATCGGACGACGAGCTCGTTCTTCGGGCTGTAAAGTTCATCGCACTTGTAGAAGAAGTCGGCCGTCTCCGACAGCACAGCGAAGCCGTGTGCGAAGCCTCGAGGGACCCACAATTGCCGACGGTTTTCCTCGCTGAGCTCGACGGCCACGTGCCGCCCGAAATTTGGACTGCCGACACGAACGTCTACGGCCACATCCAGCACCTTGCCGCGCATGACGCTGACGAGCTTGCCTTGCGTCGAGGGATTTTGCAGATGCAAGCCACGAAGCACCCCATAGGATGATCGCGACATGTTATCCTGCACGAACGGGCGGCTAATGCCGTGCTCGACATATCGGCCAAGCTGATATGTTTCGAGGAAGAAGCCACGCTGGTCGCCAAACAGCTTGGGCTCAACGATCAGAACCTCGGGAAGGGCAGTTGCGATAACATTCATATGGTATACGGGGACTGGGGACGCATCTCATTTACTCTAGATCTATAGCGAACTTGTGCAGCGCATTCCATCTGATACGTATTGATTGGTAAATTTGTGAGGAGCCATGAAAGGCATCATTCTCGCCGGTGGAACTGGCTCGCGCCTATACCCCGTGACCACCGTTGTATCCAAGCAACTGCTTCCGGTATTTGACAAACCGATGATCTACTACCCCCTTTCCACGCTGATGCTGGCGGGGATTCGCGACATTCTGATCATCTCGACCCCTCAGGACAAGCCGCTGTTCCAGCGCCTGCTCGGTGACGGATCCGACATCGGCCTTCGCTTCTCTTACGAAAGCCAGGAAACGCCGCGCGGATTGGCCGATGCGTTCGTCGTAGGACGCGATTTCGTTGGTCAAGATTCAGTCGCCCTGATCCTGGGTGACAATATTTTCTACGGTCATGGCTTGCCAGAGATGCTCGCCAATGCCGGCGCGCGCAAAAAAGGCGCAACTGTGTTTGGCTACTATGTGAATACGCCGGAGCAATATGGCGTTGTCGAATTGGATTCGACAGGCCGCGCTCTGTCGATCGAGGAGAAGCCCAAACAACCGAAATCCAACGTCGCAGTCACAGGGCTATATTTTTACGACAACGACGTACTCAATATTGCGGCCAACGTAAAACCGTCGGCGCGTGGCGAGATCGAAATTACCGACGTCAATCGAGCCTATCTTGAGCGCGGCGACCTTTACGTCGAAGTGCTTGGCCGCGGCTTTGCCTGGCTCGATACGGGCACGCATGCCTCGCTCGTCGAAGCCAGCCACTTCGTGCAGATCCTGGAGCAACGCCAGAGCCTGCGCGTTGCCTGCCCCGAGGAAATTGCCTTGCGACAGGGGTACATCTCCTTGGAAGCCTTCGAGAAGGTGGCAGAGAAGACGGCCAAAAGCAGCTACGGCGAGTACTTGCAATCGGTCGCCCGCTCCTTCAAACAATAGTTTTAATCGCGGAGGACGCTCCAGATGCGCTTCAAAGGTTCAACGATCTTCGTCACCGGCGGCGCAGGCTTCATCGGTTCCGCCGTGGTACGGCACCTGCTGCGCGATACCCACGCGCGCGTTGTCAACATCGACAAGCTTACCTATGCGGCAAATCTGGAGTCCTTGCCAGGCGCCGAAGGCAACCCGCACTACCAATTCGAAAAGCAGTGTATTTGTGAAGGCGCCTCGCTTCGCAAATTGTTCGAGAAGTATCAACCTGACGCGGTGATGAACCTTGCCGCGGAGAGCCACGTCGATCGCTCGATCGATGGGCCCGGCGAGTTTGTCCAAACCAACATCGTCGGCACCTTCACGATCCTGCAGGAAGCTCTCCGCCACTGGCGAACTTTGTCTGCGGAGAAACGTGAGGCATTCCGCTTCCTCCACATCTCGACCGATGAAGTCTTCGGTTCGCTTGGTGATGAGGGGCTCTTCACGGAGACCACGGCCTACGCACCGAACTCCCCCTACTCGGCCAGCAAGGCGTCGTCCGACCATCTCGTGCGTGCCTGGCGGGAGACCTACGATCTGCCCACCATGGTGACGAACTGCTCGAACAATTACGGGCCATATCACTTCCCGGAGAAGCTGATCCCGCACATGATCATCAAGGGCCTCGCGGGCGAATCCTTGCCGGTCTATGGCGATGGCACAAATATCCGGGACTGGCTTTACGTCGAAGACCACGCCAAGGCGCTGACCACCGTGCTCGAACGGGGTGCGATTGGCGAGACATACAATGTTGGCGGCCGCAATGAGCGAACGAACCTGCAAGTCGTGCAGACAATCTGCGATTTGCTGGATGGCATGGCACCGACAGCCGAAGGCTCGCGCCGCCGCCTTATTTCATTCGTCACTGACCGCCCCGGGCACGATCGGCGCTATGCCATCGACGCTTCAAAGCTGGAGCGCGAACTCGGTTGGCGGGCGGAAGAGACTTTCGAAAGCGGGATCGAGAAGACGGTGCGTTGGTATCTCGATCAGAAGCCGTGGTGGACGGCCATTCTGGAGCGGGGATACACGGCCAAGCGCGTGGGCATCAAGCAGTAGACGTTCGGCTTCAGCCACACGCCAGGCTTTAAGCGTCAGACGTTTGCGGCCGATGAAGCGGCTCAACGAGGATGTGCTCAACGACAATGTTGCCGCTTCGCTCCAATTGACGTCGCGCATGTATTTTCTGAACGCTTGTCAGGTTCGATAATCCGTCACGCTGCCAGAAGTCGTCGATCTTGCGCTTGCGAATGAACCCTTGCGCCACTTGCTCAAGCCAGAGATCCAGGTAGCGAGATCTGTTCTTCACATGTGCTGGCGTGGGCTTTCCGTCCGGAAGGCTCCCAGCGTCAGTATGGGGCAGTCGCCGGAAGCGACCTGACCGGTGCTCTATGGTGCAACCAGCACGCAAGAGCCGCTCTCGAAGGTCAACATCTTCGAAACCCCATCCCCAATAGTCATTCGAAAACCCGTTCGCCGCGCTAAAATGTGCCTTGTCCATTAAAACGACAGCGCTAAAAAGCTGTCGAATGAATTCAGGAGTGAAGCTGGCGTGAAGTCCGTCCGATATCACCATGGCCGGCCGCTCTGACCGACGATAGTCGGCCTGTTCCGGCAGCAGGTCTACGTCATGGAAACAGATATAATCCACATCCGGCGCCAGTGCCTGAAATCCTGCGTTGTTAACGAAGCCGCGATTGAACGGAAGATCGCCGGCCTGCTCCGAAACCATGACCCGAACGGTAACGGCTGAGCAAATCGGATCACGGTCAAAGAAGGCCTGCAAATGCGGAACGAAAGCGGCCAGGTGTTCCGCCCGGTCGCGATAGGGAACAATGATCCCCAATGTTGTCGACATTCTCGCCCGCCCAATCCGCGCTTTAATGAAAATGGCTGCCAGTCCAGTATCCCACAGTAGATAAATGCCAATTATTCCCTTCAAGATACAACTGGGTTATGCACGTTTGAGGCGGCAAGAGACCGCATTTGGGCCGAGATTAACCCTTCAGATGCGGGTCCATTTTTGCTGAGATAAGACCGTGCTAAATACCGTGATCTGTCGGCCATTATCGGACCAGCTCCCCCAATTTGCTCAATGCAAGCACCTATCCAAAACAGCGAGACAACCGAGCAGCTTCCGGGGCCTCCCACGCCTTCAGCTGCCGAATCCGCGCGGAGCCTGATCGAGCAAGGCCGCCAACTCCGGAAAGACAATAATCGTGTCGGATCGCTTGCACTGTTCGCGCAAGCTACCGAGGCTGATCCTTCGAACGCAACTGCTGCAATCGAATGCGGTTATGATCATCTTCATCTGGTCCAAATCCCAGAGGCAAGGGTCGCCTTCGAACGCGGTCTTGAACTCGAAGCGGATAACAAGGCAGGTCTGATCGGTCTCGGTCACACCTTTCGGCATCTGCGCGACCTCGAAGAGGCCGAGCGCTGCTTTCAGCGCGTACTTGAGCTCGAGCCGAGTCACGCGGGCGCGTCCATGGGGCTCGGCTATACCTTGAAGTCGCTCGGTCGCAACGACCAGGCGCTTGAGGCCTTCCTGTCGGCCGCAAAGACCGCTCCCACCAGCACCGCCGCGAAGACCGAAGCTGCGAACATACTTCGCGAGACGAATCGAGCCGACGACGCGATTGCTCTGTTGCAGGACGTCGTCGGACAGGAGCCGTCAAATCCGGGACATCTTTCCGCGTTTGCGCGTCTGCTGAAGCAAACCGGGCGCAATCTCGAGGCGGCAGAGGCGTTTCGAAAACTCGTTGCGGTTGATCCAAACAACACGACCTATCGCATAGAGCTAGGTCATATTCTTCGTGACATCGAGGCCCTCGATGAAGCGCTCGAAGTGCTGGACGCGGTCGTCGAGCGTGAACCTGCAAATGCCAGCGCCTGGGTCGCGCTGGGCTGGCTGCATCGGAAGACTGCCAAGCCCGACCTCGCCGCGGATGCATTCCGGCGCGCGGTGGATTTGCAGCCCACCCATGCCGGATCGCTGCACGCGCTCGGCATCATCGAACGCGACCGCGGCAACCATGAGGCTTCCCTCGGCTGTTTCAACCGCGCGCGCGAGGCCGACCCAAAGGCACTCTATATTCGGCTCGAGATCTGCAACTCGCTGCGCAATCTTGGACGCTTCGACGACGCCGTGCTGCAGTATCGCGAGGCGCTCGAGCTTTGGCCGGCATCGCGAGAGCTGCATCTGGGACTGGGTTACGCATTGCGAAGCGCCGGGCGCAGCGAAGAAGCACTTGCCGCGTTTGATGCGGCAGCGCAAGACGATTTGGCACACCCCAATGGCTCCATTGAGGCCGGCCACGTCCTTCTTAAGCTCGGTCGACCCGCCGATTCGGCGGAGCGCTTTCGAGAAGCGCTCAGGCGCGCGCCGGGCAATGCGTCGGCCCTGGTCGGCCTCAGCTACGCAATTCGCCGTCTGGGTCAGCTGGAGCCGGCCGAGACGGCGCTGCGGGAGGTGCTCGCCGCACAGCCAGGCCATGGCGGCGCCCGCGTGGCGCTTGGTCATCTGCTGGATTCTCAATACCGGTTGGATGAAGCAGCCGCGTTATTCGCGGAAGTGATCGCCAGCCAACCCGATCACGCCGATAGCCACGCGGCGCTCGGCAACATCCATCGACGCCAGGGCAATCGCGATGCAGCACTCGCATCGTTCAGGCGGGCAGCCGATGCCGAGCCGGCCAACGAGATTCGGCTGCTCGACATCGCCGTTGAACTTAGGGACCTCGGCCGGCTGGACGAATGCGCAGGGGTGATCGACCGGGTGCTGGCCTCGGCTCCGACGGAAGCACGCGCCCTCATGCAACGCGGGCAGCTGCTGCGCCGGCAGGACCGTCGGGCCGACGCGTTGGCGGTGTTCGAGCAGCTCATCTCCTATCACCCTGACAACGCCCAGGCGATGGTGGAAGCGGCGGCTGAAGAGCGTGCACTTGGCCGCCCGCAGCTTGCAAAGCAGTGGCTCGACAAGGCTCTTGCCACCGAGACCGAACACGTCGGCGCGCTGGTCGCGCTCGCCGAACTCGCCATGCAGAGCGACGATGCGGAAGCAGCGCTTGGCCTCTATCGGCGCGCCGCCGCCGCCCACCCGACGAATGTCTGGGCGTGGCTCGGCGGTGCCCGGGCTGCCTTCGAGACGGGTTTGCGCGATGACGCCTTCCGGATGATCATGGAAGCGCGGGAGCGGCTCGGATCGCATCCCGAGATGGCCGGCATGGAAATCGAGCTGCTGCGTCAACTGCGGGAATGGACCCGGGCGCAACAGACCATCGATCAGGCCATGGCCGAGGCCCCCCGCCCGAATTTCTGGCTTTGGTCGCACAAGGTCCAGATCGCGACGATGACCGGCGACTATGCCCTGGCCGAGCAGGAGCTTAATGGCGCGACCCCCGCCTCGAGCGTGACCGACCATGCGCGGGTCGAATTGCTTCGCGGACAGCTTGCGGAAGCCAGGTTCGCCTACGGCGAGGCGATCCCCGCCTATCAGGAGGCGATTGGCCTCAATCCCGGCGATGCATGGGCCCATTTCGAACTCGCGCGCGCGGCATTGATGAGCCTCGACATCGATACATCGCGCAAGGCGCTCGCGAACTTCATTCGTGTCAGCCGATCCTCGCTTCTCCTCAAGGGCCAGTCTCTCAGCCCGTCGCAAAATCATGTCGGGCAATTGCTCGACGAGTTTGTGCTGGATGCCGATGCCCTGGCGGAATTGCAAGGCATCATGTCCGGCGATGCCGCAGCGCGGTTCGGCCGATTGCGCGCGATGCTCGCGGGCTATCCGGACTACACGCCGGCCGCCATGCTCCTGGCGATTGCGCTCCGCCAGAACGGCCAGTTCGCTGTATCGCCATCGTCGGACCCGCGAGCCGAGAGTCCGATCCCGCGGCACATCGTCCAATTCTGGGATCGGGATCCGCCAGACGACGTCACCGGGCTCATGGCATCGTGGCGGGAGCTCAACCCCAATCACCGCTGGACCTGTTTCGATAACGACAGCGCGCGGGAATTCTTGAGGCGTGAATTCGGTGTGCAGGTCCTTCGTGCCTACGATCGCGCCGTCGTGCCGGCTCAACAGGCCGATCTGTTCCGCCTCGCCTGGCTTGCGGCGCGCGGCGGCATCTATGCCGATGCCGACGACCGATGCCTTGCACCGATCGACAGCTATCTTCATCCGGAAGCAACACTGGCCGTTCACCAGGAGAACTACGGTTCGATCGGCAACAATTTCATCGCTGTGACGCCAGAGCATCCTGTCATCGTTCGCGCCCTCGACTTGGGCACGGCGGCCATGAACCGCGGCGATACCGATCTGGTCTGGCTTTCAACCGGCCCGGGCCTGTTGACCCGAGCCTTCGCTCTGGAGTGGGCAAGCGGACGTCCGGGTGGACTTCTTCGGCGGACCCAGGTGCTCGACCTCGGCCATCTCCAACGCGTGATCGGCATCCACTGCCCCGTCAGATACAAGTCGACCGACCGGCACTGGAGCCGTACCGCCTTCCGGCGCGACCGCCGCAAGGGCAAGTCGAGCTAGGCAGGTTTCAGAGCAGCTGCTGTCTGTATCTTGGACATCTTATCGAGCGCGCATGTTTGGCCCATCTATCTCGTGGGCTTGCGCAGTCGAACCCCGACGCGCCCTCCGCCAGCGCGAGGTGAAGACCCGGTATTTGGCGGGCGAGATCGGAATTGGTTTTGCGGGGACATGCGATGCGAAGGGCTGAATCCTCGAGGGCACGGCTGTTGCAGGCAAGCGCAGCATTAGGTTCGAGGCTCGTCTGGAATTAATCTGCGCCGCTCGGGGACACTAAAGGCGGCGTCGGCTCATGACTGACGCTGCTTATCTCGAAGCTCCCCCGGCCTGGCTACTGGTATGGCCGCATGAGGCCCTCCAGGTTGAAGACCGCCATTTGCTCCTAAGGAATAAGTGAAGAGGTGGCGTGAATCCAACCGCCGACGTCAAAGGCTCACGCTAGATGGCTTCGAATTTGGCATTCTGCTGCCAGCACATGCGACAGGGCGCTGCTGTCAGTTGTCCAACCCACCGCTGCACATAAGCCCATAGGTCCCTCCTCTTCCCCCGTGAAGATCTTTCATCAACGAAACTGTGATGTCGCACACGTTCTTGTGTGGGTTTTCACTGCATAGCTTGAGCAGCGGGACGATTTTATCTTCCGATCGAGTCAGTGCGTAGCCTGTTATCGAAGCACAGGCCATGTCCGCTTTAGACGCGAGTTCCGGCGCAATAATATCAAACTGAGCTTTCGCGTTGCTCGGAAAGGACAAAACCAAGCACGCAAACATAATTCCCCGGATGCTCATGGGCGACACTCTCAACTAATGAGGCGAGAGCGTAATCTGCCCTCAGTCACCGAAAATGCCGGGAGCCGAGCGATGATATGCAAATCCTAGCTCAATATCCTTGCTTGGTCCACTAAACTTGATGAACTGCTATCGGTTTGGTGAACGGTGATTTTTTCACCCCACAGGATGCGACTGGACAACATGCGCCGTTGTCGGCTGGATGCCTCTCAGGCTCGTGCCATCGAACGATGACGCCACGGTTCAGAGAATAGCTATTCGCCACGCATGCGAAATCCCCAGCGCGGAATTCAATGATTTGCAAATCACGGAGGTGCAGCTTGGCTGACGTCCTCATTTTGGGAACCTCCACGACCGCATTGGACGTCTTCTCGGTTACTCTGATCTACTCGCCGTTTCCAAGGTAGGAACGCCACTCAAACAAAAATGTTGTTGACCTGGTCTGTGGCGCGAGATCTTCGCACCATCCACCCGGAACGGCCTGCCGTCTAACGCGCGTACGGCGGCGGGCCGGTTTTCGTTGCAACTCAACAGTGGGGACCCGTATCGTAGTCATGATGCGTATAAAATCTTTGTTTGAAACACTTCCCTCAACAAATTACTTCTCTCGAACTTACCGCGCGGAGCGACGTCAGTTTGGTCTTCTGGAAATAACCGGGCAAAGTGCATAAATTTTTGCCCTCCGAATTGCGCCAAACTCGGCAAATGGCCCTTAAACATGGAGGCGCTTGCACGAAATTCCCGCCCGGTGCCGCGGCATTTGCGAGTATGTCCCCCGGGAAACATTCAGAATCGGCCGGCAAGGTCGCAAGGACGACGGGGACGAAACCGGCTCTCATCGCTGCAGCGCGAGTTTATGTTTAACCACAGGATATTTTGCTCCTAAATATCTTTCAGCGGTCGAGCCTGTGGGCTGGCCGCGTGCCCCAGAAACCCCGGCAAACAATGACTATTCGCAACGGTGGTGTTGAACCGTCGCCGCGGCTTGCTTTGATCTGGGACGTTCCTCTCAGGATAAAGTCTTGCTCCGAAGCGCCGACCTGGGAGCAAGATCATGCCAACCGACGGCGAGGCGAAACAGAGACTGGAAGCTGAACCCTATCGGGTCGGCTACAAGAAACTTCCGTTGGATGCGCGCTTTGGCGCGCAGCGCCAGCCTAGCGCAAGGGCGTCAGAGCGCACTAAGGTCGACATCGCCGCCCTCCTCGATGAGCCGTTGCAGGTCAAGAGCAAGGGCAAGAGGACGAAGATGCATCTTCACGAGGCCACCCTGCATGGCCTGTTCAAGCGCGTGCTTAAGGGCGAGACCGGCGCCATCCAGCAATTTCTGGACTATTGCCGGCGCGCCGCGGTGTTCGAGCCGAATGTGTTCGCGTCGTCGGGGCAGGTGATCGGAGTGCCGAACGACGTGCCGGCCGATACCGGAAGCCTTTTGCTCCAGAAAGTCGGCCCGCCACCTTGGGATGCGGAGATCCTCAAGCCTACGACTAGCATCTAGCTTTCTTCTGGCGCAGACTTCGCTTAAGGCGCCAATAAAGCAGGCCTCACTTGGGCGCCGAGCTGTCTCGTGCAGTCAGCTGCGTGATAAGGAGAAGCTATATGACGTTTTCGCATAGGAAACGAGCTGCAAGCTTATCGAAGCAAATTACCAAATCGATAATCGGACCCCGACTTCTTAACTTACGCTTTCTATCCGGCTCCCATCTAGCCTATAGGCCTGGGCATTTTTATTCTCCTATTTGCAACGCGGACGATCTCGCCCGACATTATCGAGACCCGCAAGCTCCTTCCCAGGCTGTCGCTTTGCCGGGAATTGCGTTGAATGAAAGTGCGCAACGCCATTTGTGGGACCAGTGGCGCCCATTCTTGGCAGAGATGCCATTTAAAGCAACGCCACAACCGAGCTTTCGATATTATTTCGATAACCCGAATTTCGGCCCCGGTGATGCAACCGTACTATATTGCATGCTGCGTTACTTCAATCCAAAGCGCCTAATTGAGATTGGGTCGGGCTATTCTTCGGCGTGCGCGCTCGATACCATCGACCAGCATCTCAGCACGGGAGTCCAATGTACATTCATCGAGCCCTTTCCCGAGCTGTTGCTGAGCTTGTTGAAACCATCTGACTTGAGCCACGTTCAAATCATCAACAAGCCGGTGCAGGAGACAGACATCGAGATGTTCGATGTTCTCGATGAGAATGACATTCTTTTTATCGATTCATCGCATGTCCTAAAGACCGGATCGGACGTCAACTTTGAACTCTTTGAAATACTTCCGCGGTTAAAAAAGGGCGTTATTGTCCACATACATGACATCCACTACCCATTTGAATACCCGAGGGAATGGGTCATCGAACGCAACTATTCGTGGAACGAGGTTTATGCTGTACGGGCATTTCTGATGTACAATAATTCGTTTGATGTTCTATTTTTCAACGATCAGTTCGGGCACCTTTTCGGTGATCTCGTTGCAAGAGATGCGCCAGCGATGTTAACAAACCATGGCGGCGGCTTGTGGCTCTATCGCGGATGACCATCCTGCCTCAGCCGCTGCATCAACAAGGAATGGCGTGCCAAGTCGGTCGAGGTCGAACTCTTCGAGCTAGACCGGTTACGCCGCCACTTCATTTCGAGAACCAACACTCGGCTACACGCGTCTCTGATCGACGTTATCGAAGACTATGTCGAGCAGATTACGGGCGACCGGACTGGGTTACACGTCAAAAACTACGCATCGGATGCGGGACCGCCGCGAGAGGCCAAAGCGCGTTGCTCGCAGTGCGCAGCCCACAAGCAAATCCTTTGCGGCCAACGGCATCTCATTAGGAACTTCCCGTACCTGCCAATGATTGCCCTGTTCAAATCGGAAGGAATCAGCATGGTTCGGACATCAACAATCATCGCAGTCGCCTGGTTAGCACTTTCATCCGGCGCATTAGCTCAAGGCGGGGGCGGAGGTGGTGGTGGAGGCACCGGCGGCGCGGGCGCTGGTAGCTCGTCGGGTAGTTCCGGCGCTGCCAACGGCGGATCCTCGAGTGCGACCGGACAGAGCGGAGCCGGAACTCAATCCTCTACAACTGGCGGGACCGACCAGTCGACGACGACTGGTGGTGTCAGCCAGTCGTCTACAGGCAACAGCGCCTCGTCGAACACGACGAAAAGCACCGACCCCAACGCGCCGGGAGGCTTGCCTGCAACCCCGCAAGCCAGACGTAATGCAGGGGCGGGCACCGCGCCAAATGGGCTGCCGATCGGCTCGCCCGGATCTGGCCCAGGCTCGCCTGAACAACCTATCGATTCACGCCGTTAAAGCGGGATGGTTTTAGTCTGAATCGATTTGGGATTCCCAAATCAGTTAGTTTCTGATTCACCATGCTGGCTGGA
>NZ_JAKLTZ010000032.1:0-31232 GCF_022012555.1 Bradyrhizobium zhengyangense
CGCTGCGCGACAATCAGAGTTCAACAAAACTCTTGCGCGCGACAATCATCGCGGCAATCATCATCAGGCCGCGACACGCCTCGCCATCCTGATTGCCGCGCACTTCCTACCCAGATTGCCGCGCTACATCAGCTCCCGTCGCTACGACCCCAATCGGGAATCCAACAGCCAGAGTGTACTCAGGGCTGGATAATCGTTGGGGGTCAGTCAAAGTCTACGGCTGCTGATGTAGTTCCAGAAGTTCCAAATGGGAGTCGCCAAGTTCCATGCCTTTGTCGGAACGAGCCGCCCGTCCAACAGTCAAGCACGGATGACGCCAGACTGGGGACAGACGCCGGCACTGTCGTCCCCGGAATGTCTACTGAAGGAGCAACAACGGCTCACATCTAGGGCCAAGTAATCTCACCCCACGCGCCAAATTGCTACCTCTCGGTAACATGGCATGATCCAATCCGTCGGGCAGGAATGACAAATTGGGGTTCGCTTGCTGGCTGTGGGCCCATCCGGTTTGGACCGTGCAAACCACAGCCACGGCAATCGAGGACGACGAACCGTCCGTGATGACGACTACCGCATCCTGCTCGCATCTCGACAAAAGCTCGACAAGTTCACAAACCTTCATCTTCCTAACCAACTTCTCGCCATCTAACCTCCTACTACAACAGCTTCTGTCTCTCTTTGACATTTCGCATTGCTCGGCTGACTGATCCGCCCTCAGTCGGTCGTCACTCTCCTGTTAAATACAGAGCCCACCTCGAGGTCATCGGACCTCGCCACCTTGCGAGGCACCACCACTCGCTCGTTCAGCGCCCGGAAAGCCCGCCGAATGAGCAGACCTGGAGTACTCACCCGCGCCGCCTGGGACAACCATGCTTCGAACACTTGATGTGCCCGCTCGACTGCACTAGGTGCAGCCGAGCGGGCATCCGCTTCACAGGCGCTCGACCTGGCGCCGCAGCGCCTGTCCAGAGAGGATCATGGGCTTCAGCCCACCGAAAGGTTTATCACTCTTATCCTAAGAGGTTCATGGGCCGCCTCCCGCCATAAGTTCGGACCGGAGAATAGTCGCCGTGTTCAAGGCCGCAACAAGCGGGAGATCGCCAAAGGCCACTTGGCAGAGAAGATAGTTAGCTCCCGCTTGCTCCAGGTGATCAATAAGGACACTTCGCACAGAAGCGGCGGTTCCGACAACGCACAATTCACTTTCAATTGCTGCTTCGAAGGTTGGCGGAAGGTTCGGAGGGGCAGGTACCCCGCTGAGATCATAAAGGACCCTAAAGCTCGTGAGCCATCTGTCGTAAGCCGCTGCAGCTAGCGAATACGCATGAGCTTCCGAAGTGTCTGCTACAATCATGCGAAGCAAACCGACAAGCGGAGCCCCTCCGCGCCAATTGCACGCGCGGTACGCGTCAGTCGATTTCCGAACCATAGAGGCCGGGCCAATGCTCGCGATATTGGCACCGATCTCAGCGGCCGCTCGCGCAGAGCCGGGCTGGCTCACGGGAATCCAGGTCGGTGGATGGGGACGCTGATAAGGCGTAATTGCTAACGGCACTTCGTGGAGGCGATAATGCTGACCTTCGTAGGACAAGGTCCCGCCTCGCATCGCTCTGGTCAAGATCTCCATTCCTTCGGAATACAGCTCGCGAGCGCTCTCTGCGCTAACCCCGAAGTACCCCAATTCAATCGGTAGAGAGCCCCACCCGATACCGAGCTCAAGACGACCGCCGCTCAAATGATCCAGCATGCATGCCTCTTCATAGGCCCGAAGGGGGTGCTGAAGGCTTAGCAGCATGACCATCGGCCCGATGCGGAGCTGCTTCGTACGCTGCGCAACGCTCGACAGAAATACGTTAGGCGAGGGCGATCGCCCGTGCGGTGTGCAATGGTGCTCGGCAAGATGGTACGCGTGGTATCCCAACCGGTCACACGCTTCGGCCAACACCAGTCGATCGTTATACTGCTGCGATAAGTCGAGACCGTCTTCGTCCAAGTGGTCAAAGATTCCAAGCCGTATTCGACGTGATACATTTGTCACGTTAGTCCTCCCGATTTGACGAAATCGTTCTCATTAATCAGATCAGCCCCCCAGCAATGCCACTGACCACAGATAAACAGGTGTCCATCTGCTCCGCCGCACCTATTGAGATTCTTATGAAGCCCCCAAGGTCCCCCTCGGGAAACACCGCAACGTTCACATTCTTCCTCTCTAAGGCTTGCTGCCACCATCTACCGTCGTACCCAAGCGGTACGCGAGCCAATACAAAGTTTGCATGTGATGGCAGGACATAGAATCCAAGCGCCGACAGCGCCACCATAGTTCTCTCCCTTTCCTGAACAATGCATTCAATGCACTGATCGTAGGCATTACGATGCTCGAGGATGCTGACGCCAACGGACTGGCTAATCACGCTCATGTTGAAAGGGTTCTGTATGCTACGCAGTCTTGCAATCACCCGCGGGTTACCGAGGCCAAAGCCGATGCGAAGGCCCGCTGCAGCGTAACTCTTCGAAAACGTCCTTAGCAGCAGAAGATTCTGATATCGGTCGATCAGACCCAGTGCATTGTCTGGAGCAAAGTCGACATACGCCTCATCGAGCACGATAAGCTGATCCGTTTCAGCGACCAGTCGCTCAATTTCCGCGATCTGAACGAATGTCCCTGTTGGGTTATTTGGGTTGGCGAGCACGATGAACTTTGCGTCTCCTGCCGCCTGCCGAACACTTTGGCTCGCCGGCAGAGCATTGTGATCGGCCCAATCAACTTCAAGCAAGCGCGCTCCGTTCACCGCCGCCAATTTATGATTGAACGAAAAGCCGGGCGACAACATTCCGACAGTATCGCCAGCGGCAAGAAACCCCCGGTAAATAAGTGCGAGAATCTCCGATGAGCCATTTCCTGCGATCACCTGCTCGACAGAGACCCCATAGGCTCGCGCGGCCGCTGATCGTAAGCCGCCGCTGTCCTCCTCCGGATACCTATTGTGGGTTCCAATCGCGGCAAACGCAGCCCGCATGACTACGTCAGGCATCGGGAACGGGTTTTCGTTCCTGTTGAGGTTCACGCATGGCAGCGAGTACGCAGCGATCCCGGCGGATCTGCCTTCCGCGAGACTCCTGTCTGCCATAGCATGTCGATGAAGGTATTCCTCGTCACCTGACATCCAGATCCTCCTCTATGCAGCCCGACATCCGCCTGCTGCCGCAGGTCGCGCTGCTTTCCCTATCTCTGTTGCGGACCAGCCGCACCTCACCTCTTGGTTTGTTCAAAGCCGGTCACAGTGCCCCACATTGGGCTCTATGGGTTCGGTTGAAGACACTCGAGGCTGTCACACAGCAAGGCGTCAAAATGCAGCCCTAACCGACAGCATCTAGCGCGATCGCCATAGCCATTGCTTACCAATCGAGCTCACTCGGCACGCCTGTGCGCTTCCACCTTTTCCGTGTACAACCTGACCCTGCGGTCGATTCAAGTGGTTTATCCCAAGGCCGCTCCTGCAGACCGACATTAATCAGCTGGAAGCACACACAATCCGAACCAATAATGCCGCCGTTCACAGATCACTCCTTTCGCCACAGGGCCGCCAAAAGCAAACCGCCTGCCCCCCGGCCTGTTCAAATGACCTGTTGAGCCTCTGCCGCTGAATGCCGCACCGATCAGAAACAGCCCGGTGCCACACCGCACATTGGCTCCGGATATTACCGATCTCCCTTGTTGCACCCGTGAACCTCCTCCGAATTGATGGACACCTGTAGTAGGCTCGAAGAGCCAGGAGGTGTCGGATGGAAGGACGTCAGCGTCGGTCGCTTACGGACGACTACAAGCGGCAAGCGGTTGATCTCGTAACATCGAGTTGGCGCTCGATCGGATCTGTTGCCAAGGAGCTTGGCTTGCGAGAGTCCGTGCTGCGGCGGTGGGTGGAGCAGCGAGGGGTTCGGCTGCAGCCGACGGCGGCGGCGCGGCGCCCCACGACGCGGGCGACGCTGCCGTCGGCGGACCACGCGGCAGAGATCGCGCGTTTGCAGCGAGAGAACGAGCGGCTGCGCATTATGCCTGGCGCTCGCGCCCGGGGAGCCGACGATCTGCTGCCAATCGTGACCTCGTCGACGACATCAGGCGGGTCCACCGCGACACCCGCGGGCGTTATGGCAGCCCGCGTATCCATGCCGAGTTGAAGGATCAGGGCCGCGGGGCGAGCCGTGGTCGCATCGAGCGGTTGATGCGGCGTCACGGCAGCAGGGCCATCATGGCGCGGCCACGTCGGGTGCGGACCACCGACAGCCGCCACGACCTGCCGATCGCCCCCAATCTGCTCGACCGCAACTTCATCGCCACTGCGCCGAACCGGATCTGGCTGGCCGATATCACCTACATCGAGACCGATCAGGGCTGGCTCTATCTGGCTGCCGTCATGGATCTGTACAGCCGCAGGATTGTCGGCTAGGCGATGGCGGATCATTTGCGCGCCGAGCTGGCCTTGGCGGCGTTGCGGATGGCGATCGCGGCGCGGCGGCCAAGTGCCGGCCTGATCCACCATTCCGATCGCGGCGTTCAAGGCGGATTCAAGCGGTCGTCGCAACACAGATTGTGTTCACTCACGATAGCAACTCGTCAAGGGCCTCTGCCGGCGTTTTCTAACCCAGGGTTTTTCTCGGTCGAGCATTGAGGGCCGCGGCCACAGCGGCGATCTCGTCGGCGCTGTGGCCGCTCAGGTCGGTGCCTTTCGGGAAGTACTGACGCAGCAGCCCATTTGTGTTCTCGTTGGTGCCACGCTGCCATGGGCTTTGCGGATCGCAGAAGTAGATTTGGACACCCGCGTCGATCTTAAGACGATCGTGCTGAGCCATTTCAGCTCCCTGATCCCAGGTCAGCGAACGACGCAGCTCTTCGGGCAAGCTGATGATGGTGCGCGTAATCGCGCCGCGCACCGCTTCAGCTCCGTGCCCTGCGAGAGCAGGCCCATTCTTCATGCGCGGAGCTTCGCCATGCCCCGCAACCCGGGGAAGATGCAGCAGCATCGTGAAGCGCGTCGTACGCTCAACCAGCGTGCCGATCACCGAGCTGCCAAGACCAAGGATGAGGTCTCCCTCCCAGTGACCGGCACCGCGCGATCGGCCGCTTCGGCGGGGCGTTGTCGCTTAAACTCGCTCCTCTAGGCGGGGGCACCTGAGAGCTTCTCCGTGCCCGGGCCGAGGAGCCTGCGTTTTTTCAAGTCTCCGGTCCTACGCGCCCCAGGTCCGTCTCCGTTCTGCCTCATAGCAGCCAAACCCCTTTGTAAGGAGCCGCGCCGACGTGACGGATTTGAATACAAGCTAAGGGACCACGTTGCATATGCCAGGCCGCATCTATACTCCCGAAGACCTCTTAATGCTCGGACGTCTTCTTGATGAGGCCGTCGTTGCGCTCCCCGATTGCATGCGAACTCCTGCGAATCGCACAGCACTCGCGACGCTCATTCTTGAACGCACGTCCGCCGCGGACGATCTGCGTTCATTTGTCAGGCTGATGCAGCTTGTAGCGCCCTCAACGTAGTTCAGGCCGGATGCGCTATTAGCGCAATATTGCGCTACATGGCCTGCCGCAACACCCGCGTATCGCAAGCTTCGTTCGATCTACGACACGCCGCCGCCCTGCCAGGCAAGCGGTCCGAAAGCGCTTGAACCTCCCCTGGCGTCAGGTTGTACAGGTCCGGCTATGAACAGGCCTTCATTCTATAAGCGTCGGTGGCGGCGCATTGGTGAACTTGCAGATGCCACCGGCGTCACGGTGCGGGCATTGCGTCACTATGAGCAGACAGGACTGCTCACTGCTTCTCAGCGTACGTGCGGCGGCCATCGCATGTACGACGCCGACAGTTTGACACGCGTTTACCACATAGTCGCACTTCGCCGGCTCGGCCTTTCGCTTCAGGAAATCCGGAGCGCTCTTGAAGGACGCTCGTCTCTTTCGCGTTTGTTGAGCGAGCAGCTGGAACGTGCAGAGCGCGAAGTGATGCGCGCAACCGCCGTCCGCGATCTGCTGCGCCGCCTCGCTCAGAATGTCGACGCAGATGTCCGGCTAGACGAGCTACCCAACCATCTGAACCGACCTCCGGGTAAAGTCGACATGTGAGTACCTCTGCTCGAACGGCGCGCTCGGCGGCAATCAGAGTGGGGCCGTCGCCTGTCTGGACGCCGCTGCGCGACACCGTTTCCGACGACCAACAAGGGCATGCGGGTCATTTGCTGCGGCCAACCCGTGTCACGTGGAGGCCAGTAATTGAAGGCTTAGCGCGACATGCTCCGCCGCGTCTGAACGGCCCCAATTGGGGGACGCGCTACTCAGGAGCCAGGCTTGGTTCCTCCTGTGACGAACCGAGGCGAGCGGCTTCCTCAAGCAAGACCTGGCGCATCCACTTGCTTGCAGGCTCATTGTTGTGCAGTGCAGGCCATTGCAGCGTCTCCGTAAAGCCAGGCAACGGCAGGGGAAGCTTTGCAACGCGCAAGGGTAGCGATTTTGCGAAATGCCGCACCAACGTTGCCGGCATGGTCGCTACCCGGTTCGTCCCGACGAGCATGTGGGGCATCATGCTGAAGCCCTGAACCACGACCTCCACGCGCCGCTTAACTCGATGCTCCTGCATGAACCATTCGTCGATTGACGGGACGCGAGAACGGCCGAACCGGACAGCAACGTGCCCCATGGACATGTAGCTTGAGAACGTCAGCGGTCGCGCCAATCGCTTGTTGGAACGGCAGCCCACGCAAACCAGCGTCTCATCAAATAGCGTGGCCTTCGGATGCTCATCCGTCGTGTACACGTCGGGAAGAATGATAAAGTCGACCGCACCCCGCTGAAGGGGGTGGTCGAATGGATCGGCCAGTGGCATCAGCTCGAATTTGATGCCGGGCGCCTCTCGCGCGACGCGCTCAATCACCTTGCGAATAAGCACGATAGCCGCGAAATCGGACATGCAAAGGCGAAAACGGCGATTTGATTCGTCCGGCCTAAAGGGCTCGCGAGACGTGATGGAAAGCTGAATGTGCAGTAACGCTTCGCGAGTAGGTGAGGCGAGAGCCTCTGCGCGTGGGGTCAGGACAAGTTCACGGCCGCTCATCGTGAACAACTCGTCCTTGAAATACGCACGCAGGCGGGCGACCGCCGCACTCATTGCGGGCTGGCTCAAGTTGATGCTGCGTGCTGCTGCCGTCAAGTTACGCTCTGCTATCAGGGCATCAAGAGCGACGAGCAGATTTAGATCTAGGCCACGAAACCGCATTGTTCATTCATCCGCAGTGTAGATGTAACTCATCTAAACAATCGATTTTACCCGCGCGCGCCACGATGGAATAAAAGTGACGTGTCCGACGCAACACGTTAGATTTTGGAGACCACGATCGTGGCGCTGCGCATTGAACATAGTGAACCGCGAATCATAGCGACACCGCCCCAGGCATTTCTTGAAGCTCACATATGGTCTCAGCCCTGCAGACCCCTTGGTCTCGCGACCCAGTTATCAAGCGGCAATGGGCTCTTTACAACGATCAATCGGACAGCGCGCCCCATCCAATCGACACCACCATGCGTGCCCCTTGCAAACAGCAACAGGCGCTATCCCAGTTCGAGCGCGCCATGTCTTACATTAGTAGCCCGTACCAGTTCACACATTCAAACCACCTCGATCACCCCATCAAACATCTTTAAGGCGAGTAATACATCAGAGGTGCTTTGTCTCGCAACTCGCAGGACGCCGATATGTCCGCGAAAGGACGCCGATATACCATCGTATATTGTACAACCTGACCGCACCCACCTTCTTTCTAGCAGGATTCCTGTAGGGCTCCCGCGGCCTGCTACGCATTGCGCCGCATTCCCAAGTCGTTCTTCGCCGAACCGCAGGAGAGCGCCTGCAGCAGCCCCGTGCGCTCGATTCCGTGCGCACCCTGCTGTAGCGCCTCACCTCATGCATACACGGCAATGAAGCCAAACGTAGGAGATGGGTCGATGCGCCCCCCAATACAGTGGCGGACGTGCTGGGAGAATGAGTTGGAGCTATCGGATCATATCCAGCTCTCGGCATTCTTACGAGCGGCTTACGGACCGACCGGAACGTTCAATGCACGTCCCTTTGAGGGCTATCGGAGCTGGGCGGGTGCGAGGCCCGAGCTCCGATGTGTCGGCTACGACAGCAGGGGCGTTGCGGCTCATCTTGGCGCGCTGCGACGGTTCATCAAGGTCGGCGATGCCGACGTGTTGGTGGCCGAACTCGGATTGTACGCGGTACGCCCCGACCTAGAGGGTCTGGGAGTGCCACACTCTGTACGCGCAATGTATCCTACACTACACCTGATGGGCGTTCCTTTCGGATTTGGCACAGTCCGTCATGCGCTCAAAACGCACATCACGAGGTTGCTCGATCGCCCAGGGCTGGCCTCGATCATTCCGGGTATACGCGTCCGTTCTACGCTGGCGGAGGTCTATCCTGCTTTGCCGCCCACGCGAACAGACGACGCTCTTCTCGTCGTTTTGCCTGTCGGAAAGCCGTTGAGCGAATGGCCGCCCGGAACGACAATTGAGCGAAACGGGCCCGAACTGTGACAGGCCTCTCTATGCACTTAACAAGCGTTGGCGATGGCAGGCAGTATGCTGACTCACCAAGCGTCCACTTGACGTTCGACGACGGGCCGCACTCTTTTTATACCCCGCACATCTTAGACATCCTCTCCCAACATAACGTGCCGGCGACGTTCTGCGTCATCGGCAGATATGCAGCAGAACATCCGCACATTACGCGCAGGATAGTTTCCGACGGACACGAACTCGCAAACCACACCATGAACCATCCCGATCTCTCGAAATGCGAGCCAACGAAAGTCGCGTCGGAGATTGCACACGCGAACTGTGCCATTAAGTCGGCTTGCCCGGAGGCTCGGCTCCGACATGTGCGTGCGCCATATGGGCTCTGGACCGAACATGTGCTCTCCTGCGCCGCGAGCGCTGGGCTCGGCGCACTTCACTGGTCTGTAGACCCTCGCGACTGGTCTCGGCCTGGTGCGGATGCGATCGTCAGCGCGGTACTGAGCTCCATCCAACCTGGAGCCATTGTTCTTTTGCACGATGGCTGCCCTCCCGATGAACGCAATTGGGGTCATGATCAAAGGCTGCGCGATCAGACAGTATGCGCCGTCAGCCAGCTAATTCCCGCATTGCACAGTCGCGGCTTTGCAATTCGTCCCATTCCTCACTTTCACTGAGACCAGAATGAGCCTGCTTGTGACCGCCAGCACTGCCGCGATTGGATCATACACAATCCTTTCAGCGTTTTATAAGAGCGCTCAAATGATCTATGCAATAAAGAGCCGGGCCTCATCGCCGCCACTCACGGACGTCGATCACGAAACGATGCCCAGTGTCGACGTTATCGTTCCTTGCTACAATGAAACGCCAGACACCCTGTCGGCGTGCTTAGGCTCGATTGCCGCCCAGGATTTTACTGGACGACTGCGCGTCTATGTCGTTGACGATGGCTCTCAAAACCTCGCTGCTGTCAAAGCTGTCCACGACGCTTACGCGCAAGATACACGATTTCGCTTTATCATTCTGCGAAAGAACGTAGGCAAGAGGAAGGCGCAGATTTGTGCCATCCGGCAGTCATCTGGAGACCTGGTTCTCAACGTCGACTCTGATACGACGCTCGCAGTCGATGTCGTCACAAAACTAGCAGCTAGCATGCACGAGCCGGAAGTTGGTGCCGCTATGGGCCATCTGGTCGCGACCAATCGGGATCGCACTTGGCTCACGCGGCTCATCGACATGGAGTACTGGCTTGCTTGTAACGAAGAACGCGCTGCACAAGCCAGCTTCGGTGCTGTTATGTGCTGCTGCGGACCCTGCGCCATGTATCGCCGTTCGGCTCTTACATCGCTGCTCGACAAGTATGAAACGCAATATTTCCGCGGGAAGCCCAGTGATTTCGGCGAGGATCGTCACCTCACAATACTTATGCTGCAGGCAGGGTTTCGAACTGAATACGTTCCAGATGCGATAGCCGCAACCGTCGTTCCCGACAGGCTCGGACCTTATTTGCGTCAACAACTACGCTGGGCACGCAGTACGTTCCGCGACACGCTGCTAGCACTGCGGCTGCTGCCTCATCTTAATGGCTATCTCACATTAGATGTTATCGGACAGAACCTTGGCCCTCTTCTTTTGGCTCTGTCCATAATGACCGGGCTCGCTCAGCTTGCGACCACGCACACCATACCATGGTTGACGATCGTTGCTATTTCATCGCTAACGCTGATGCGGTGCACCACAGCGGCGATTCGTGCTCGTGAGGTGCGATTTCTTGGCTTCGCGTTGCACACGCCAATCAATCTGTTCCTAGTGCTTCCCTTGAAAGCCTATGCATTGTGTACATTGGATAACAGTAACTGGCTCTCCCGTACGACGCCTCCGGCATCACTCTGCGGGGCTCCGGAAACGATCCACGAACGTGACGCCTGTCACCATGATGCCGCTCGGCGACAGCCGGCAGCGCTGGCGGTCACCGGGGAGGGGACCACCCGTTAAGGCGCTCCAACGCTCGGCCTGTGATCTAGGACCGCGCTCAAACGCGGCGAAAACAAGCGCACTAAAGTAAGGAAGGGTGAATGACATTCGATAAGGTACTGCGCTTGCTCGAGCGGGAGATGGAGGCGGACGACCCGTGGCGGCTCAACGCGAACCCATTCGAGCAAGAGCGCCACGCGCACTTGCTCCGTCTGTGCCTCGCGGAAGGCGCGGTCGGTAACGCGCTTGAGGTGGGTTGCGCAGCGGGCGTCTTCACGGCAAAGCTGGCGCCCCACTGCCAGCAACTCGTAGCAATCGACGTTCTGCCGCGTGCGATCACTCGAGCAAGGGAGCAAGCTCAATGGCCTCATATCGCCTGGCACATCTCTGACGTGCGGGACCTCAACGCAACTAATCCATTCGACCTGATCGTGGTGGCGGAAGTGCTTTATTATCTTGAAGATACCGGCCAGATGGGTGACGCCATCGAGAAGCTCACGCGAATGCTGGCGCCCAGCGGACGGCTCGTTTTCGGATCAGCGCGTGACGCCTCTTGTCAGCGTTGGGGGCATCCTGCGGGTGCCGAAACAATGCTTGATGTTTTGAATGAACATCTGGTCGAGACTGAGCGCGTACAATGCCGTGGCGCGAGCATCGACGAAGATTGTTTGATTGCGTCTTTTCGCACTAAGTCGAACTTGCCAGACTAGTGCATTCGCTGCGGCGAACACGGAGTGACTATGCGAATCTGTGGAATCAAGCTGACACATGACGGAGCGGTTGCCGTTGTGGAAGATGGGCGCTTGCTCTTCTGCATAGAGCAAGAAAAGAGAGCCAATAATCCACGCTATCAAGCCATCACCGACCTCTGCGCAGTCACTCTCGCGCTGGCCGAACACGGCTTAAGGCCCACGGATGTTGACCGATTTGTCATCGACGGCTGGGACGGGCTGACGCACTCGCAATTTGATGTCCTAAGTGAAGGGGTGCCGCTCACCATTAAGGGAGCGCCATATATCGAGTCCCACGAAAACACGCTCCTCACGCCCTATGCCGGGTCGGGCCTCGTCCTCGATCGGGTGCCTTTACGTTATCATAGCTATGCTCACGTAGCCGGCCACGTGGCCGGCGCTTACTGTACCAGTGCTTTCGCCAAAGCCCGAGCCCCTGCATTGTGCTTAGTGTGGGACGGCTGCATCTTTCCGCGCCTGTATCATGTAGATCCGACCGGAGCCCGCTTCCTCGACACTCTTTTCCCTTTCATCGGCCATGCCTATGCTATCGCTGGGCAGCACTTCGGGCCCTATCGTCAAGCCAGCAGGGCAGGCTGGGATCTTGGTGTCGCAGGTAAGCTTATGGCGTATATCGGGCTAGGCGCTCTCGATGAGGGCATTCTGGCAGTCTTTCAAGAGATGTATGAAGCGTGTCTAGCCGGTCCTTCCGAGCGTGCTCGCGCTTACCGTGCCAGCATAAACGATCCTGAAGCCTTACTTGCCGCCACTGACTGGTTTTTCGAGGCATGCGGTCGTCGGCTCACCGGTACGCCTTCCGAAGATGTACTCGCATCTTTTCACGTTTTTCTGGAGCGGCTGCTGGAGCAAGAAATAGGACTTGCTCTGCTACGGCACTCAGGTCTTCCGGGCTTACGGCACCTGTGCATCGCTGGAGGGTGTGGACTTAATATAAAGTGGAATAGTGCTCTGCGCGCGACGGGATTGTTTGATTCAGTTTGGGTACCCCCGTTTCCAAATGATAGCGGCTCAGCAATTGGCGCGGCTTGCGCCGCCATGGCCGAGCCAAACGCTTTGACTCCTTTGGAGTGGTCAGTTCACAGCGGACCGGCCTTGACCGGAAGCAACCCATCAGGCCAATGGGAGGCTTTGCCCTGTACCATCGTAGAGCTTGCGGCTCTCATCGCTACAGGCAAGCCCGTAGTGTTCCTCACCGGCCTCGCGGAGCTCGGACCCAGAGCACTCGGCGGCCGCAGTATTATTGCGGCTGCAACCTCCAAGGAGATGAAAGACCTTCTGAACGATATCAAGCTACGGGAACGATTTCGTCCCGTCGCTCCTATTTGCCTCGAGGACCGGGCTGCTGAAATTTTCGATCCCGGCAGCCCAGATCCTTACATGCTCTTCGACCATCAAACCCGTCGCGAATGGCGGACAAAAGTTCCCGCTATCGTGCACCTGGATGGTTCTGCCCGATTGCAAACAATCTCCCGAACGTCTCCGCAAAAGATCGCTGCTCTTCTGGTCGAGTATGAGAAACTTACAGGAATTCCGCTGCTCTGCAACACGAGCGCCAACCATCCTGGCCGGGGGTTTTTTCCTGATGTTGCTAGCGCTTGTGACTGGGGTCGCGTCGACCATGTTTGGTGCGACGGCTTTCTCTGGCAACGATCCGTCGAAGCTGGTCTGACATTATCCAATTCCGCTCTGGTCACTGACTAAGACAGCCTATGTCCAATCCAGCGATTCAACTGACTGACGTCCAAAAGACTTATCATGATCGAGGCGTCGTACGGGGTCTGACCTTTAGCGTCGCTAAGGGAGAGTGTTTCGGGCTACTCGGTCCAAATGGGGCGGGTAAAAGCACGATCGTTCGGATGATCCTCGGCCTCATATCGCCCGATGCCGGCCGGATCACTGTTTTGGGTGAGCAGGTGCCGGCACGCGCCCGTTTGGCGCGCGCGGGCATCGGCGTCGTCCCACAAGTTGATAATCTCGAGGATGCGTTCACTGTGCGCGAAAATCTCCTCATATTTGGACGGTACTTTGGACTGAATACGCGCGAAAGTGAGGAGGCTGTGCCTTCGCTGCTCGAATTTGCGCGACTTGAGGGTAGAGCAGAGTCACGGGTCGCGGATCTGTCCGGCGGCATGAAGCGACGTCTCGTGCTGGCCCGTGCCCTGATCAACGATCCACAACTGCTCATCATGGATGAACCCACGACCAGCCTCGATCCCCACGCCCGCCACTTGATTTGGGAACGCCTGCGTCTTCTGCTCGCTCGAGGAAAGACTATCCTGCTGACGACCCACTTCATGGAAGAGGCTGAACGACTTTGCGATCGCCTCTGCGTGCTAGAGAATGGACGTAAGATCGCCGAGGGTGCGCCCAATGCTCTGATCGACTCTCAGATTGGCTGTGATGTCCTCGAGGTCTACGGCGGAAACCCACTCGAGCTCCGTGCGATAATAGAGCCTCACGCTTCGCGCATCGAGGTGAGGGGAGAGACGCTGTTTTGCTACGCGCCGGATCAGGCGGCGGTGCGGCTTCGGCTTCGTGGATGCACCGGTCTGCGCCTTCTGGAGCGGCCGCCTAACCTGGAAGACGTCTTCCTGCGGTTGACGGGACACAGGATAGACGCATGAAGACGATATCCAAAGCAGCCTTGCCATCGGACGCACTCAGTTGGATCAGCGTGTGGCGCCGCAACTATCTGGCATGGAGGAAGGCCGCCGCTGCTTCGCTGCTTGGCAACTTGGCCGACCCGTTGACCAACCTCTTGGGTCTCGGCTTTGGGCTCGGCCTGATTGTCGGCAATGTAGACGGTCACTCATATGTCGATTTCTTGGTCGGCGGAATGGTGGCAACCAGCGCTATGACCGCGGCAAGCTTCGAAACTCTGTACGGAACGTTCGCTCGCATGCGCAGCCAACGAACCTGGGACGCAATGATGTGCACTCCGCTCACGCTGGGTGATATCCTCCTCGGTGAATTGGTTTGGGCAGCAAGCAAGGCCACTTTGGCGGGCACCGGAATCGCGCTTGTTGCTACGGGGCTTGGCTATGGCACCTTATTATCCACGTTCTATTGTTTCCCCGCTCTCGCCCTCACCGGCCTTGCGTTCGCGAGCGCGGCGCTCGTCGTTGTCGCGATTGCCCCAAGCTACGACTATTTTGTGTTCTACCAGACTCTCATCTCGACCCCTATGGTGTTCCTATCCGGGGCAGTCTTTCCCGTTGCGCACCTTCCGCCCGCTCTCCAGTTGGCTGCAGCCGCGTTACCTTTGGAACATTCGATTGCGCTAATACGGCCTGCAATGCTCGGGCTACCACTCGATAGCATCGGCGCGCATGTTGGTGTCCTTTTCGCTTACGCAGTACTGCTCTTCTTACTGTCGGCAAAGCTATTTCGGCGACGCTTATCACACTGACGATGCCCAGCCGCTTAATGAACGCACACCCTGTTTCTCGGCCTGCGCTTGCCGGCCTATTCGCGTTCAACGTCGCGGACGTTTCATTACCCGGCCGCCCTAAAGATCATGATTACTACCACACTTGCTGGAGGATAGAATGCTGTGTCTTGGATTGAGCGGCGGATTGGATAAGGTCCATGAATATCGACCTGCACTCTCGCACACATTCTTGCATGATGGCGCAGCTGTCATGGTGCGTGACGGGCGTGTGTTAGCCGCGGTTGAAGAAGAACGCCTAAACCGAATTAAGCATTCCAACAAATTTCCCGCCCAGGCCATCCGCTACTGCCTGGCTGCTGCGGGAGCGCAATTAAAGGACATCGATCGCATCGCATTCTATGCAACCGAGTCCTATTGCAACGCGATGCTTCGGCTTTTGTTTGGTTCGGAGACGCAGAGTGGCATCCCTCTCGACGCCAGAACCCTTCTACAGCTTATGCTATCGCAGGAGTTTGATACAGAGATCGAGCCATCGCGCTTGTCATTCGTCAGTCACCATCATGCGCATGCAACAAGTGCTTTTGCTGTGTCCGGCTATGACGAAGGTCTAGTCTTGGCAATCGACGGCGGCGGTGATTTCCTCTCCGGGATGGTGGCCATTGGATCGGGAAGTCGTCTTACTCAACTACATACCTTCCCAGAGGACGGTTCCCTCGGATTGTTTTACTTAGAGGCAATCAAGTGCCTCGGTTATGGCTTGTTCGACGAGTACAAGGTTATGGGCCTTGCTCCGTACGGGGACTCCTCGCGTTTCCGAGAACTATTTCAGCAATTCTACGAATTAAAGGAGAACGGTGGCTACAAGATACATTTGAACGACATCGCTCCGGCGTTAGAGCACGACATACACGTTCGCGGCAAGGGAATGCCGTTCACCCAAGAGCATAAAGATGTTAGTGCAGCCTTGCAGGAGGCCTTGGAACGTATTGTTTTTCATGTTCTCAGGCATTACCGTGAGGTGACCGGCATGAAGCGGCTATGCTTGGCTGGTGGTGTCGCCCACAACTGCACCATGACCGGTAAGTTGCTCTATACAGGACTATTTGATGATATCTTCGTGCAGCCCGCGGCGCACGATGCTGGATGCGCACTCGGCGCTGCTCTCATGGTTTCCGAAGAACAAGGACGTCCCGCACCCCGTGAGCGGCTTCAGCATGTCTATTGGGGCCCGGCACTTGGGGATGACCATGCTGTAGAGCGAGAGGTTGCTGCATGGCGCGGGCATATCGACGTGCAAAGAAGCGCGAACGTGGCGAGCGTGGTAGCTGAATGGATAGCCAACGGTTCGGTTGTTGGCTGGGTCCAAGGCCGCTCCGAATTTGGACCGCGCGCCCTCGGTAACCGCAGCATTGTTGCTGACCCCAGACCAGCAAAGAATAAGGACCGCATAAACGCCATCGTTAAAAAACGCGAGGGCTACCGGCCGTTTGCACCTTCCGTATTGGAGGAACATGCCGCTGAGTTTTTCGATCTTCCTAAGACCGCGGGAGCTTTTCCGTTCATGAACTTTGTCGTTCAAGTTCGTGATTGCAAGCGAAGTGTGCTTGGTGCGGTTACGCACGTCGATGGTACAGCACGGCTGCAGACGGTGTCACGTAGATCGAACCCGCGGTACTGGGAGCTGATTAATCAATTCCACAAGCGGACGGGCGTCCCTGTCCTCCTCAATACATCTTTCAACAACAATGTCGAACCGATCGTGCAGTCGGTTACCGACGCAATGGTCACGTTCCTTACGACAGATCTTGACGCCCTCGTGATCGGATCGCTTCTCATCACGAAGCGCGTCGCCACGCCGGAGGACTGGGCTGCGCTCCGCGTTTCCTTACCGGCCTACACTTCACTTCGCCGTACCCCGGATCACGTCACCGCAGAGTGTCGGGAGATCGTCTGCGAGACTTATACCACCTTCTCCGATGGCGGCGCTGTGCGCATCTCGCCCGATCTATTCGAGTTGCTGCATGGAATCAAAGGGGACGCCGCCCTCGGCGAGCTTCTCGCTCACGTAAAGGGCGAGCGGCGCGACGCAATCATCCTTGAACTTCGGCAGTTGTGGGAAAAGCGCCGCATCTGCTTGCGTCCCGCCGCCAACAATCTGGGAGATCTGCGCGATCAGGCGCATGCGACTTGATAGGTATCTCTTTGTCTAGCTAGCGAACGGCAATCCATAACCGACCTCTTGGTCGCGAAGCGGACAAGCTCTCGCAACCTAACATACGGCTCGCGACGGCCTGGCGGACGATAACACTGCCGGTACTTTCCTGCCGTCCAGGGTGAGCAACTTATTCAACTGCCGGAGCAATGGATTCAAGATGACTCATCAACAGCGCTTCGTCATTTCCAGGCGTCGCACCGGTTTCGGCGATTGCTTATGGTCGCTCGCGTCAGCCTGGCAATACTCCAAGCGAACAGGGCGCACTTTGGTCATTGACTGGCGCGGATCTTGCTATCTCTCTGACCCCTTTACAAACGCCTTCAGCGTGTTCTTTGAGCCGCTCGACAACATCTCGGGCGTACCCGTTATCTGCGACGATAAGATCAATCAACTCTGCTTTCCTGGGCCGTTTTTTCCACATTGGTGGAACAGGCCTGCAATTGACGGCGTTTACCGGTCGGATGACCAAATTTTCCACGAGCGTGATGAGCTGCGCAGGTTGTTGGTAACGTCAAGGGATATCCAGGCGAATACTATCGTTTGTGACGCTTGCTTAATGTGGGGCTGTGATCAGGAGGCCGAGCGCAACATATTCCAAAGCATCACACCACGCCAGGAGATCAGGCGTCGCATCGACGATGTTTACCATCGAGCGTTTGAGGGGCACGATGTAATCGGGATACACGTTCGGCACGGGAACGGTGAAGATACTATGGGTCATAGGCCTTATTGGACCGACCCACGAGTCGCTATGGAGCAGGTATGCGCTGCAGTTGAACGGGCAAAAGCATTGCATCATACACGACCGACAAGGCTCTTTTTGTGCACTGACAGTCCCAGCGTCGCTGATCACCTTTCGGCTGTCTATTCTGAGCTCTTCAGCATTCCCAAACGCTTCCGAGCGAACGATGCTGGCCCGCTGCACACTGCAGATCTTGGAGTCGAGGGCGGATTCGCTGCTCTCGTGGAAATGTACCTCCTGGCCTACTGCCATACCGTTATCCGATTTCCGTCGACAAGTGCTTTCTCGCGCTACGCAAGCCTAGTCGTCCCCCAAGTAATCGAATTTAGCTTGGACGATCCAAGCCACTTGATCTTAGCCGAAAGGTCATCCGCCGAGCACGCGCCAGATGCGCGCTCTCTCGCCGGTCCTCACGAGCGGCGGCCAGCGAAGCCGGCCTTTTGATGCTTGCCACAGGACGTCAAGCCCCACCAGCGCCAAGAAAGGCTTAAATGAGCCTAGCACTTACTTCAGCAGTCACCAGGTACAACGCCTCGGTGCCATATCTGGACATCGGTTCGAAGCCATCCAATGGACTCCGCGCGAAGCGAGGGTGCGACACTGCTGTCGTAATGTCTCACCGACCTATGCCGTTCTCCGACGGAGCCGGCTCGGTTCGTATCCCAAGCACCTTGTTTGGTGAAGGCGAGTGCTGCGGATGAAGGTGCGGCGGGAGTAGATTTCTCAAATGAGTTACCGATGCCCATACCTGGAGATAAGGTGGTCACACATTGTGCTGGACCTCTCTATGCACACGAGGGAAGGGCGCCGAGCTCACCTCGCGCGGGTTGATGCCGGATGCAGGCCTCCCAGGATCGTTAATTCAGGCCCCAACGTACTTGGTATTCCTTGCTGCTTTCACCACACAGCGCCTTGCCAACTTCTCCACGGCTGAGAGATGGTGGAGCCAGGGCGCGCCGCCACACTTCCCCGGAATATGAGCACTAGCGCCATAGTAGGTTGACCACGCCGGACGATATGTCAGAGGGACAGGCTTCGGCCGTTGCTGGAAGTCGGTAGGCCCCTGAGGCATTTGGGAGCATTTGTGAATATGGCTGAGCGCGTCGCTCTCATCACCGGCGTAACCGGGCAAGACGGGGCTTATCTCGCCGACTATCTACTGTCGCTCGGCTATGTTGTGCACGGCATCAAGCGCCGCTCGTCCTCGTTCAACACAGCGCGCGTCGATCACCTTTACCAGGATCCGCATGTCGGCAAGGTCCCGTTCCTGATGCATTACGGCGACATGACGGATTCGACCAATCTGATCCGCCTGATACAGCAAATCCGGCCGACTGAGATCTACAATCTCGCCGCCCAAAGCCATGTTGCCGTCAGCTTCGAGAGCCCGGAATATACCGCTAATGCGGACGCAATCGGGGTGCTGCGCCTCCTGGAAGCAGTCCGCATTCTTGGAATGGAGAGGCACACGCGGTTCTATCAGGCTTCGACCTCGGAGCTTTATGGCCTGGTGCAGGAGATTCCGCAGAAGGAGACGACCGCATTCTATCCACGCTCGCCTTATGGCGTCGCAAAGCTGTATGGCTACTGGATTACGGTAAACTACCGCGAAGCCTATGGCATGTTCGCCTCCAACGGTATTCTGTTCAACCATGAGAGCCCGATCCGTGGCGAGACCTTCGTGACCCGCAAGATCACGCGTGCCGTCGCGCGCATCGAGGTCGGCCTGGAAGATGCGCTCTATCTTGGCAATCTCGAAGCCAAGCGGGATTGGGGCCATGCCCGCGACTATGTGGCGGGCATGCATTTGATCCTGCAGGCCGATAAGCCAGACGACTTCGTGCTTGCCACCGGAGAGATGCATTCCGTGCGGGAGATGGTCGAGCTGGCCTTCGCGCAGGTCGGCCGCCGCATCGAATGGCGGGGCGTGGGCGTCGAGGAAACCGGCCTCGACGCTAGAAGCGGCAAGACCGTGGTCCGCATCGATCCGACCTATTTTCGCCCCACCGAGGTTGATCTTTTGGTCGGCGATGCCAGCAAGGCGCGCACCAAGCTCGGGTGGAAGCCAAAGCGGAGCTTTGTCCAACTGGTTCAGGAAATGATGGCGAGTGATCTGGCCGAAGCAAAACGGGACGCCGACAATGGCAGCCACTTCCTTTGAGCTGAAGGTCACACGCGTCTACGTCGCCGGTCATCGCGGCATGGTCGGCAGCGTGCTGGCGCGCCGGCTCGCGCAGGAGGAGGTTGAACTTGTGACTGTCGACCGGCACGGTCGACCTCTGCAACCAGGCCGCCGTATTCGACTGGTTCGCAAAGAAGACGCCGCAAGTCGTTTTTCCTTGCCGCGGCCAAAGTCAGCGGTATCCTCGCCAACAATACGCGGCGCGCTGAGTTCATCTACGATAATATTGCCATCGCGCCGAACGTGACCCATGGCGCGCATCTGAATAGCGCCGAGAAGCTGATGTTTCTTGGCTCCTCCTGCATCTATCCGAAGCTGGCGCCACAGCCGCTTCGCGAGGACTCACAGGCCAGCTGGAGCCGACCAATGAGCCCTACGCCATGCAAAGATCGCCGGGATCAAGATGGCCGAGGCCTATCGCAGCCAGTATGGCAGCGACTTCGTCAGTGTAATGCCGACTACTCTGTACGGCCTTGGCAACAATTGTCATCCAGAATACAGCCACGTCGTAGCCGCGCTGATCCGGCGCTTTCACGAAGCGACGCTTGCCGGCGCGAAAAACGTTGTGGTCAGGGACACCGGCTTGCCACGCGCAAATTCCTTTATGTCGACGACATGGCGAATGCCTGCCTCCGTTTGATGAAGCGCTATTCTGAGTCCGAGCTCGTCAATATCGGGAGCGGCGAGGACATCATCATCGCCGAGTTCTCCCGCCTCGTCGCCGAGGTCATCGGTTATCGAGGCGAGATCAGCTTCGACACCTCGCGTCCCGGCGGCATGCCACGCAAGCTGCTCGATCTCCGCCGCCTTGACAAGCTCGGCTAGCGGGCGACGACGTCGCTTCGCGACGGCTTGATGCGCGCCTATGAATCCTATCAGGCGTTCACTCGGCTCCCGCCGCAAACCTAGATACGATTACCACAAGCAGGAGTTAGCCGCAGGGAGCAGGAACGACATGCCACACGAGGCTGCCACGCGGTCGTGGCGATGATGCTCACGATCATCTAGGCGCTCATTCTATCGCGTGATGCCTGGGTCTCGGTGTCGTTCGACTCGTCCTGCTGTCCCATGACGCACCCCCTCAGGGTGGAACCGCGGACGAGCTCTATCCTGAGACGCCGCTCTGCGATTCGCTTCTTGGCAACGGTAGTAGCAATGAGAGGCGCTCCGTGGTTGCGGACCAACGCGCACCATCGCCTTACACTCCCTCGTTTGACCTTCTCGCCATTGCGACGTGCCGGTTCCAGACTCAACCGCCCTGACGGCCCTCGTCAGCGGACGTTTCGTAATCGGCCATGCTGACATACCGGGCGCCCTCCAGTGGAGACACGGGATCAGTCGCATCAAGCCGTTGAGCGAACACGCGGAGGACCGCGTCACCGGCCGCGCAAAGCGCCTTTGCCCGACCGCCTCACTCTGCCATTTTGCATGCAGCCTGTCAGTAAATCACTCTAGGTCGACGGCACCAATGCTTCGTCAATAGGCCTCCGACCGTGAAACCACCGCTTACGGGCGCGGTGTTGACGGCTCGAGGCGACCGAGTCAGCCGGCCATTGCGAATGCTTCGTCAGCGTCCTGCGAATCCGGCACAGCTTTAAGCGTCGGAGCGACGCGCTGCGGCCAAAGGAGGTCAAGGAGCACGACGACCTCGCAAACCAGTCTGGTGCCTGATTACGTGTCTCGAGCGAAACGTCCCGGCTCCTACAGCTGCCTCTACAGCTGTTACGGCCATTGTTCTCGCGTAAATCACAGTACCCGGACCTCGTCCGAACGCACTTTTGCCCGACTACGGCTGAGCTCGCATGCCGCGCCTCTCGCAGCCCTCCCAATGGGCAGCAGCGCGCTGAAAGCGATTTGCGGTGGCACCTTCATCGGTACACCAGTCCAGGACGAGCGGAGCGAGCTGCATGACCACGACTTTGAAAGAAGTCCGATTGTCACCAATCGGAAATGGCGGCCCTCGCAGCTTCGCCGAACCTGTTCACCTGAGCCTAGATGCTGCCCGCAGTAGGGACCGGCATGGACGACAGACGACCTGCTATCTCTGAAAGCACTCGAGGATCATTTGCATAAGATGCGCCAATATGGCGCACTCCTTGCGTTAAAGGACCTCACATATTCAAACTGGCGACGCTGCACCGGAGCAAATCTCTCGTCCAGGGCTGACTCTTTAATCATGGTTGGCCTTGTCGTCGCTGCACGAAACGTTGTTAGGTCCGCGACAGCGCAGGCGCCACGGCCGGCGTAACAACGATCGGCGGAAACCGGACAATATGACTAGCGACATTTTGTCTTCAACATCACAGTTCAAGTCACCGGGAGCGGAGGCCTCTCGCAGCGACGCTCAATGGGCACACCCGAAAGTGCCTGAGATCCTGCTGCGCATAGCGGAACAACTCGCCGCGCCCTTTCGGCTCGAGCTTCGGCTGGAGGCCGTCGTCGCGTTAATACAGTCTCAGCTTCAGATGCAACATTGTGTGGTCTGTCTGCATGCCGGTCACAACGCTCCGGCGATTGCCGTGGGCGCGGGCTGGACTGAAGGGAGCGATCAGCGTTTTCGACTCCGCCTGCCGCAAGGAGCTGTCGAGCGCGTGCTCAATACGGCCACACCCCTTATAATAACCCCTACGCAACCGAACAATTCCCAGACCACAAGCGATTCAGGTTCATCTGACGCCACGGCACATAGTCGATTGTCGTTCATCGCCGTTCCAATCGCTGTCGAGAGCACGACCGTCGGGGTGCTCTCGGCCGAGCTGTTCCGGGACGGGTCCCCATCGTTAGATCCCAATTCACACGTGACCCTTCTCCTCGCTATCGCGAACATGCTCGGCCACTTTCTGAGGTCATACCTCTCCACGGCCCACGATGACAGCGAGCCGCCTCTTGCGACCGATGGCAACCAGACAACGTTGCCGCAGGATGATCAAGCCGAAGCGGACCGCAACCTAACGCTACCTGGCGTAGTTGGTCGCAGCCCGGCCCTGCGCAAGCTCCTCCGCAAGATCAATGTGGTCGCTAAATCAAATGCAACGATACTCTTGCGAGGCGAGTCCGGTAGCGGAAAAGAGGTTGCTGCACAAGCGATCCACGACCTATCGCCCCGAGCCAACCGCCCATTCGTCAAACTAAACTGTGCGGCATTATCGGAGACTATTTTGGAATCTGAGCTGTTTGGACACGAGAAGGGCGCCTTTACCGGAGCCATCAATTCGCGCAAAGGGCGCTTCGAGCTGGCTGACAAAGGCACGCTGTTTCTCGACGAGATTGGTGAAATCTCACCTTCTTTTCAAGCGAAGCTGCTGCGAGTGCTACAACAGCAGGAATTTGAGAGAGTCGGCGGTACACACACGATAAGAGTTGACGTTCGACTCATAGCAGCGACTAACAAGGATCTAGAGGTCGCCGTTTCGCAGACACAATTTCGCGCGGATCTCTACTACCGTCTGAGCGTCATCCCTTTGCTTGTCCCACCATTGTGTGAGCGCCGCGACGATATTCCGTTGCTCGCTACTGAATTTCTTCGCACGTTCAACTCCGAAAACGAGCGCTCGTTGACTTTCGAACCAAGCGCGTTCGACGTATTGAAAAGTTGCGAATTTCCCGGCAATATTAGGGAGCTTCACAATTGCGTTCAGCGGACTGCCACCATGGCGGCCGGTCCAGCGATTAACAGTCGCGATTTCGCCTGCAAATCCGATGGTTGCTTCTCCGCTCGACTTTGGAAGAGTAAGCAGCCGCTATCGATGCCGTCACAACCGCTGCCGCATACGGGGCCATGCGATGCTTCATCCGAACCCGCTCACGGAACCACGCTCTCGCACCTGCAGGTTACGAGAGGTGAGCGAATAATTGATCGCGAGCACCTTATCGCGGCCATGGAAAGGGCGGGCTGGGTACAGGCGAAAGCAGCACGGCTACTCAAACTGACGTCGCGCCAAATAGGCTACGCACTCAAAAAACACGGAGTCGAGCTAAAGCACTTATAATCACCCTTGACTGCAACCGGGGGATCGTTTGAAAGCACAGGTTCACGCTTCAGCTTACCGGGCCACTAAGGCACGAGCAAATCACACGCAGACTCCGCCGGATGCTTCTCGTAAGATAGACCGCTTTCAAGGCAGAGGCGCAGTTCAACCGATCATCTACACCACGGTGCGCCAGCGACAGCTCACACCGTTGCTCATCTGATGCTTTCGTGTGGCGGCCCACCTTGACTAACCACTTAGCGACTCTGCTCATCTAGCACCCGACCACACTGGTTCAATGAATTCGCTCCGCCAGGCGCCTTTACTTCGACGATACATCAGGCCCCTTAGGCTGGATACTCGCTTGCAATCCGACGCCACGTACATCTCCTGGACACGCTGCTCACCGTGCGTCGAACGCCGGACGTAACCGACCGCGCTACTTAGTGTCAGCCAGCGCCAACACCGTACGACAATCTATATGATCGCCGGCTCACTTTGATACACCACTCGGCCGCTCGCGGGTTGACAGAACCAAGCGGCATTCCGCACTCACACCGGCCACGTTTGACTTCAGACACGAAGTGATTGCGTTCGCATCAGGTATGGCCGCGCTACAGAGCCGAAAGACGTCGGCGATACACGCCTGCTTTTCCTGTTCCGTGGGTAGAGGCCCGCCGGCTTTGGCGTACATGAATGACAACGAGTTTAGCGCGGCAACAATACTAACCGTTAGCATATAGTACTTGAATCTGTCGCTCCAGCAAGATGAGTTGAGCTGCCTTCGACGCATGATATCCTCTCAAGGTAGGTCGGCTTAGGTGGACACGGTGTGCTATAACGTTTGTAGGTCGCAAGTCGACGACTTCGAGTGCTACCGAGAGGGTATGGCTCGAACGGTTGCTTAGTGGGCCATCGTAACCTGATTGAATCCATCTGCACGGACGATGACCATCAATTCATTGATCCCGGTTTATCGACCGCACGGCCAATCCAAACCACGAGCAGCGCCCCTGTTTGTGGAGCCGCCCGATCTGGCTCACGATGCCCGGTACATCGCCCAAAGATAACACCATTGCGGCCTCGCGCGTCTCGTCTCGAACTGCTCATTTGCTTCACATCGTACAATCTCTCGCTGCGTCCGATTCAACCCCTCTCTTAACCAACTGAGCACATTTGTAAGCAGCCGTGCCCGCGCCCCACACTCGCCGCCCCGGTTCAACGAGCCGGCACCTCAGAGAGTTCTCAACGGCCACCATCATTGCCTCGGGAGCTGTATCTCGCAATCAACAGCCAGCACCGGCCACGTTGGCCTGACTATAGCGCCCGCTTTTCGCAATGCCCTTTCGCTCGGACCTACACTTAGATCGGCGCGGGTCGTGGACAGAGCGCACAGCTGATCCGTTGGATCTGCGCAGGATCTTCTTGATTCTCTCGTTACGTCACGTTGTACGCATCATTCGCCGAATTGCGAAAGGGACACTTCGATGCTTCAGCAGAAATTCACGTTCATCGGGAGCACGCGATCGCGTCAACTTCCATCGCCACTCTCCATTGATCGGCGTGCTTACAACTCAGGTGGGCACGAGCCACGTTCTGACAGTGTGCGCGAGGAGGCGCAGTACGTCTGGCAATTGTGCCTTTCCCCTCAAGAGCGGATAACGTACATTCGAAACAATCGCTCGTATTTTGCTTTTGACAGCTATCGAGAGATGATCGAGGTTGTCCGCGGCCGTCGCTTCAGCGGTTGCGCGCCGCAACTTGTGAATTGGCGCCGCCGATTCAGAGCGGGAGTATGGCGCTTCGCCGCACTGTACTGCCTTGCGACATGGATATTTATTTTTTTTGCTCTCCGCTTGCTTCTCTCCTGATGGCAATACTGCGAGGTTTCCGATCCATAGACCATGAGCGGGCGTACGGCCGTCCGCTCTGAAGCGATTCTCCAGAGAGCCAGGGAGGAGGCGGCGATCCAACATGCGCAGCACCGGAGCGCAGAAAGGTTGTCTGCCCGCTACGACACTATGCGATTGCAACCCGCCCTGCCCAGTCGACTAACAGAAAACGTCAAAGCCGAGCACATCGGCATCTCCTCACAACGCGAGCAATCGCGGCTGCGCTACTTCGGAAACGATGTTAGGTACAGTCACATCTCTTCGGCGGCGGCAGCAATCGCAGCGACGCACTTGATGAAACGATTAAACTCGACTTTGGTTTCAGATGTCCGGCCGAGGATAAGTTTAGCTATATCTGTTCTATGGCATTGCGTCCGCAAACTCGGAGTTAACGCCGATACCGCTTTGTCAAAAAGATGGCCCAATCTCAAGAGCCTTTCCGGCTCATAGATGTCGCTCATTTCTACCGGAGCACGGTTAGCGAAGCGATCCGTCGCCTCAGTAGTGACGCATTTGACTTTGGAAACAATCCCGAGCTGCGCGAGTATGAGTTGATTTGTCAACTCAGTGAGATGGCGGGTTGCTTCGCCTGGCGCTTCACCTCCGCCCACTAACCTGCCAATCTCCGCAACTTGCGCTTCGATATTTTGCCTGAGACGTTCCTGAGAATCGCTCGGGTCAGCCGCATCAGGCGGGTCAGCAAGCGATTCGAGGTGGGGCCGCCGGGAAGGTAAGGGGCTTGTAAACAGTCGCCACCACGACAGATAGTGCCTCAGTTTCGGCAACCACAACGTTAAGGCCTGATCTCCCATGCTGATTTGTTCCGCCGAGGTCGAGTTTCTGGTACTGTTCATCATCATCATCACGTCCACCCGTTATATGGTTCTGTACCAGGACGCGCGCCGTGAGTGAAACGGCTAGTCAGCGTATAACGCACGCCATGCGGCCCCTGCGACCTGAGTACCAGGCTTGATCGACATCAGTGAAATCGATTGTTCTGATAGAGCGCATTCATATTCTGAATTGGTCGGCCGCACTGACATCGAGGCCATGCAGCGAACGCCTCCTCCCACCCGCTCGCGTCTGCCTTTCCCCCAAGACACGCTTTTTGCAAATATGGCAGAACAAATGGTGGTGCAGCATTGCGAGCATGGCCAGCGCTATGCAGTGTTTGGTCCAAGGCGCTCTACGGACGCAGGGAGCGGCGCTGGCCGTAGCTCTGATCCGCCGCAATCGCATTCGAGCGATTAGGGCCGTAACCTCCTGTCCGCGCCAACGTAACTCGTCACGATCTCTCGATCGCTCCGAACCTGATCGCGCTCGACTTCACCACCACAGCTCCACACCGGCTCTGGCTGGCTGACATCACCTATATCCCGCCTGTCGAGTGCCGGCTGTATCGCGCCGCCATCACCGACCGGTTCGGCCGCAAGATGGTCGATCGGCCCATGTGCTATCACATGCGGGCTAACTCCCCTGTGCTGTGATAACGACGATCCGCCAGCAGCCTCTGACGGACTGATCCATGATTGAGGTCGGAGCGAGCAGTACGTTCCACATATCGCGTGCGGAGCCCTGCGGCTGCGGGCTGTACCCGATCGACGCGCCACAAGGGCGACTGCTTCTACAATGCTTTGATGGAGAGCTTGTCCACCACCCTGCCGAGCTCGTTCACGATCGTCAGGAGGAGACTCGTGCCGATGCACCGCGTGTATATCTCCGCGTTCGTTCGTGACTGCTACATTCCCGCCCGGCTCCATTCCACCATCGGATCGCCCCTCCGATCATCGCCTCAAAAGCCAAAGTGGCTACGATCCATCATTTAAATGGGCCCCATCCAAACACTCAATTTTACTAAGCTCGGACAAACGCGCATACGCGAGACGGGCATTCGACAAGCTGCGCGGGGCGCGACCCAGCTGTTTTCTGATCGGTCACTTGAGGGACTTCGATGCAAGCCAATTGCGTAAATAGGTCGTACCCTCCGGGTGACTGCGACGGGCAGACCGGAAGACAAAGGCAAATACGGTCATAGTATGCGGACGTAGCAGTACATTCGGATGGCTAAATGACCCGCCAGCGATTTCGTTCGACTCCGGGAATAGGGAGACGTCTGCGGTCGTCGCTTTCCACCAGCGCACTTCCGCCGGATGGCCATCCGTTTCACCACGCGGCAATTGCACCCGCATCTACAGGTTACGAGACTTGCACAGCCGTAGCGACCGCCCGCACTTGCCTGCCTATGAAACCAATGGAGTGGCAATGGCCGCCCGTTTCCGCTACCTAGCCGCAGTTTTCATACTTGCGGTCGGGCTGCTTTCCGCCGCGTCTCAGGCAAAGGATCGCCGCAATGTTCGCGAACCGGCCGCGCCTAAAGGGGTATGCGCGCGCCTAGACCCGTCAGGTGGAAATGACACTGCCAGATTGCAAGCCGCCATAGACCATTGCGTCCCAAGCGCCGCCGTATATCTAGGCCCAGGGCCGTTCCTTTCGGGTCCAATCGAAATGAAGTCCGGCACAACACTGTGGCTCGCTGGGGGCGCGATACTGACGGCTGTAGCCGACCCAAAAGCATACCAAAAGAGCTCGGGAAGCTGTGGCCACATCGATCGGAGCGGTGATGGCTGTCGGCCCCTCATCAGTTTCACGAAGACTAAAGGCGGCGGTCTCTATGGATACGGTACAATAGACGGCGGAGGCGGGACCTTGATGGCGGGCACGGCTGAGACTTGGTGGCAACTGGCCCGTCGTGCACAAAGTGAGGGCGCAAAACAAAACGCGCCTCGATTGATCCAAATGGACCGTGCTGAGGACGTCTCTGTTCATGGCATCACCTTGCGCAACGCAGCAAACTTTCACATTGCGATGAGCCACGTGGAACGTGCTACCATCTGGGCGGTCATCATTGATACACCCGCTGATGCCCGCAATACCGACGGAATAGACCCAGCCGCAAGCGAGGATGTGACGATAATCCACTCCTTTATCCGCACCGGAGACGACAATATCGCGATCAAGGCTGGCACAAGCGGCCCTGCACGCCACATTTCCATTTTAGACAACCAATTCGGCTGGGGGCACGGCATGTCGATTGGTAGCGAACTGAATTCCGGTGTCAGTGACGTGCTGGTTCGCAACCTGACCTTGGACGGCACGACATTTGGTCTGCGCATTAAAAGCGATCCCAGCCGAGGCGGCTTAGTTGAGCGGGTTAATTACGAGAATATATGTATGAGAAATAACAAATGGCCCATACACTTCGACACGCGCTACGGCCCCTTCGCTGGCAATAACTTGCCACTTTATCAACAGATCGTCCTAAGGCACGTCTATGGGACTGATGGTACGCTCGTAATGCGAGGCTTTGATCAACAGCATCCGCTCGATATTGCGATGGAAGATGTGCGCTTTTCTCCCCGCGCAACTTGGCAAGTGGAGAATGCAACAGTGACCGCGGTCAATGTATTTCCATCTCCGCCAGGTGCCGCCGCTACTCCACATTACGGCGCATCGAACCCGTGCGTAGTTGCCTTCCGCCCGTTCCCTGAAGCCACCAGTAGCAAAAACGGTGGCATTGAGCGCGACCCTCGGGCCGCAGCTCCAATCGATCGCTGACGATCACAAAGGATTGGCCGGTGTAAAAGCCGGATTGCATGGTTGCGGTCAGCTTCGTACCCGCCGTGCTTGGTACGCAACTCGCACCAGTGCTTCCTGATACTCACGCTCCCACACAGATGGTCCCAATTCGGGCCCGCCAAGACAGCCCGTCTGCAGGCCTGTCGCTAATCGGCACCGGCGCGCTGCTATTGCGGGCACTCCCGCTGCGTTCTATCGCGCTTGCGGGATCCAGCTCGTATCGTGCGAGAAGAATGTCTGGAGCGACCATTGCATTGCCTCCCGATCGCTTAGCTGGCGCGCATATCTTTCTCTTCCTCTAGGATCGGCACCAGTACCGGAGGATCTGTATTCAGCATAGTAGGCGTTCATTAAGCGGCGGCTCTTGCCCGGGTCCCATTCCACCCACCCCTCAGCCATGACCGGCGCATTAATCTGCGACGATAAGAAGATCACCGCAGCATAGGGACGCCATGGACGCCCAAGAGCAATGTCGCGCGCGCCCTTGTCGGCTGTCAGCGTGCAATGATCAAACACAAAGGCGCTGTCTTCGTCCGGGAAGGCTCTGCTTTGTGCGGTATAGACGACTGCGTGGTTTGCAACACCGTGTAGCTCACATTGCCTAAAGTAGGCCTTGGCGTTACCAAATATAAAATCGATATGGCCTTCGACGTAGCAGTTTACGAAGAACTGACGACTGGCGTTCCTGTTCGGCCCCTTGTTGACAAACAATGTGTCTTGCGCACCAAGTATTCTGACGTTTGCAAAAACATCCTTGTCGCCGGTGACAGAAAGTGCCACTGCCTGAGATGCTGGATTGCCCGAATTGGCAGAATAGTCGTTCCAAACAGTCAGATTTTCGAGCCGGAAGTTATCGCCCGACGCATCTAAGGTCGCGGAACGGACAGTCCCACCCGCAGTGACGGCGCTATCACCGTAGACAATCACCGCTTCATCCGGCCCACCACCGGCGCCCTTGATATTGACATTGGGTTTCGTCACTCTAACCTTTCCGCGATAGGTACCCGGCGCGACTACTATACTTCCACCAGCCTGAGGTAGCGCGTCTACCGCGTCTTGTATTGACCTATACGCGCCCTTTTCAGATAACGATACCTTCAGTTGCTCGGCATCGCCTGAGCGAACACTCGCAATCGTTGCCATTAATGCGACGACGCACAACACCATCTTCAACTCGATCTCCTCCTGTTTTGGCTTGCGGTGGGGCTTGATTATCCGCTTGCCTGGAATAGCGCAATGACACTGCTCGCGACCACTCTCCCAACCGGCTGAGCTACTCGTCGAACATGGCCGCGCGTATGTGGCGCACTTTAGATTCACGTGACTAGCTAGTCATCTGGAACGCAAGTTCGTCACATTAGTTGATAGCTGAACTTCCTCCCGAATGAGTGGACACCTGTAGTAGGCTCGTTGAGCCTGGAGGTGTTGAATGGAACGTGCACGACGGTCGTTTACTGAAGAGTACAAGCGCGAGGCGGCAGGATTGGTGGTGTCGAGCGGCCGCTCGATCGGGTCGGTCGCCAAGGAGCTCGGTCTGCGCGACTCAGTGCTGCGGCGCTGGGTCGATAAGCTCCGGCGCGAGCCGGCATCGGCGGCGTGGCGCCCCACCACGCAGGCGACGCCGATGTCGGCGGACCAGGCTTCGGAACTCGCCTTGCTGCGCCAGGAGAACGAGCGGCTGCGGATGGAACGCGACATTTTAAAAAACTGTCCAGCGTCGTGGCGCGCCTGCGCGGGATAGAAACAGCCTTGTGCTATCATTTAGCTCGGAGGGTAGCGGCCGGAGAGTGGTGACGCCGTTTCGACGGCGATCCCGATTAGGAAGATGACAAATTGGCATAGCCCAGACCCTCCAGCCCATCATCGGACGGAGGAGTTGCGATGCCTAACAGGACAACCGACCGCGGCCCGGACCTAAAGCTG
>NZ_JAKLTZ010000033.1:0-31038 GCF_022012555.1 Bradyrhizobium zhengyangense
GTTGAGGTGCTCAGTCAGGGCCGCGAGGTCGGCAACCCAGTGGTCCATGTCGTTGCCGGTGCCGGGCTGGTCGGACCGGCCGTGGCCGCGCCGGTCGTGGGCGATCACCCGGTAGCCGTGGCGAAGGAAGAAGCTCATCTGGGCGTCCCAGTCGTCCGCTGTCAGCGGCCAGCCGTGGCTGAAAACAATCGGCTGGCCTGAGCCCCAGTCCTTGTAGAAGATGTTTACGCCGTCTGTCGTCGTGATCGTGGGCATTGTTCCGTTCCTTTAGATTAGCCGCGGACGAGCGTCATCGCTCGCTGGCGCGGCGTACCAGCGATGATCCCGTTAAATCAGGAGGACCAGTCGTCGATTAAGTGGTCAAAATGCTCAGGTCAGCAGAGAGGCGATACCATTCATTATAAAGGTATCGCCCAAGTATCGCGCGATAAGAATGAGTACGAGTTTCGCGTTCGCAGGATTTTCGGGACGCAATACGTATTAGACATACGAAAGAGGCCGCCAACTGAGGCGGCCTTAATCGTCTCAGATGCGTTCTCCGCACCATGGCGGCTGCCGAGGGCAGCCTCTGACCTCGTTGCGGACCTTCGGCCGCTGGTCCTCGCAGCCGCCAAGAGGGGTATGGCTAGTTGCGCTTGGCGATTTCGCGATACAGCGACTCGGGGCTAACACCCAGTTCGGCAGCAAGGCGCACCCACTGCCCCTTGGATGGGAGAGGACCGCGCCACGCAATCCATGCATCGAGGCGCTCGGCAACGGTTTTCATGGACAAGGTCTCCGCGTGGAAGCGCGCATTTTGAAGCTCATGAGCGAAGTGTCGGATGAGAGCCAATGCAAGTGTGGGGTTTTGCGCGAGGCGGTTCAGGAACTCTCTCTTCGAGACGGCCCAGGCTGTTGAACTCGAAACCGCGACTGCGGCACAGTGATATGTCGGGGAATCGATTGACGCCTCCGCGAGCATTGTCCCCGGTCCAGCGTGCTGGAGCACAAGTGAGGCTCCGGACGCCTGATGTCGCACCAGGTCGATAGCCCCGCCGGTCACAATGAAGATATACCGGACCGGGTCCCCCTGGCGGAATACAGTCTCGCCGGGCTGAAAGCCTAATTGGCGTCGGTCGAGGCCGTTCAGTAGCGGGGCAAGATCGGAGAACATGATAGCAATCATGTTCTTGAAACGACCACTGTGGCAAGATGCCTTAACAGGAGAGTCCTCCATGCGCCTGCTCACATTCGCACTTTTGCTCCTTCCAATGGCAGCACTGGCCCAGCAGCCTGAGCAACAGCACCAACATTCGATGCGCGGCGAGAGTATGTCCGGTAAGCCCATGCCGATGGGCCAGACGCAAATGATGAACCATATGCAGATGATGCACAGTGGGAGCATCAACGAAACGGATGCGCACAAAGGCACCCGAGGGCCGACCGAGCCGGGACAGTCCGCCTTCGCAGCAATTCAGGAGATCGTTCAAATTCTGGAAGATGATCCGCAAACGGATTGGTCGAAGGTCAACATCGAAGCCCTACGCCAGCACCTGATCGACATGAATAACGTCACTCTGGCAGCCCATGTCAGCAACGAAGCAATCGATGGTGGGATGAAATTTGTCGTCACAGGTAACGGTGCTGTCCGCGATTCCATCCGGCGAATGACGTCAGCACACGCGGCAACCATGGACGGCGTGGGTGGCTGGCACTTCGTCGCGAAGGACACTGACGAGGGTTCCATCTTTGAAGTCCGCGTGCCGCCGCAGGATATGGATAAGTTGAAGGCGCTTGGCTTCATTGGCACCATGACACGCGGGATGCATCACCAGCAGCATCACCTGATGGTAGCCAAGGGCGAACATCCGCACGGCTGACGACACGGCCGAATGTCTGGCCTACGGCCCATTGCGCCATTCGTCAGCTTGCGACCCTGAGCTGATATCGCGCTTGCGCGCTATCCGCGTATCTCAGATGCTCTTGAACTCGTGGGCGCACGGCCTAGCGCGGCCGGCTGCGCTCGATGATCTCGGCGGCGCCCTTGCCGAGCAGATCCAGTCCCACGGCACGGCCGAGCTCGCGCGGCCGGTTCGCAGGACCTGTGCGCGAGGCTTCGATGATGGTGTTGCCGGAAAGATCCAGCACCGAAGCGGTCAGCGACATCTGATCGCCTGAGATGGTCGAGAAACCGGCCACCGGCGAATTGCAGTGACCGTTCAGCACCCACAGCACCTCGCGCTCGGCATCGGCAGAGGCGTGCGCGGCGGGGTCGTCGATCGATGACAGGATTTGTCGCGTTGGCCAGTCCCGCGCTGCGCATTCGACCGCCACGATGCCCTGCCCTGCGGCGGGCAGCATCTCCGCCGCGGTGAACTCGTAGGCGATACGATCGGCGAGCCCGACGCGGTCGAGGCCGGAGCGCGCCATGATCAACGCGTCGGCCGGCCCGACCGCGCCGCCGTCGGGCAGTTTCTGCATCTCGCGATGATCGAGCTTTCGCACGCGCGTGTCGGCGGCGCCGCGGAAGTGGATCACTTCGACATCCGGAAACAGACGCCGCGCATAAGCCGCGCGACGAACGGCGTTGGTGCCGATCTTGAAGCCTTTGCCGCGGGACTGGCGCAGCGCCTCCAGCGTCACACCGGCGCGCAACACCAGCGCATCGCCGGGCGGATCGCGCGACAAGGTCGCGCCGATGACGAGGCCCGGCGTGTCCTCGTTGCCGGGCATGTCCTTCAGCGAATGCATCGCGGCCTGCAATTCGCCCGCGAGCACGGCAGCGCGGATCTGCGCGACGAAGGCGCCGCCCTTGCCGCCGTGCGGCAACAGCTTGCTGGTCTGGTCGAGATCGCCTGTGGTGTCGAACTTGACGATCTCGACGTCGAGACCGGGCACGGCCGCAGTCAGGCGGCGCGCAATCTCTTCTGTCTGCGCCAGCGCCATCGCGCTCTTGCGGGTGCCGATCTTCAGTCGCGTAGCCAAGCCATTGTCCTTTCGAGCCGCGAATTAACGCGCGTCCTGCAATATCATATCGGACGCCTTCTCCGCGATCATGATGATCGGCGCGTTGGTGTTCCCCGACACGAGGTCCGGCATGATCGAGCCGTCGACGACGCGAAGGCCCTCGAGCCCCTTCACCTTCAGCCGCTGGTCCACCACCGCGAGCGCGTCGTTGCCCATACGACAGGTCGAGGTCGGATGGTAGATGGTGCTGCCGCGCTCCCGGCAATAATCCAGGATTTCGGCGTCCGTGGATACCTTCGTGCCGGGATCGTACTCGCTGACCACGAACGGCTTCAATGCCGGCGCATTCAGGATCCTGCGCAGGATCTTGATGCCTTCGACGTTGGTGGTGCGGTCGGTCTCGGTCGACATGTAGTTGATGCGGATTTCCGGCGGCACGGTCGGGTCCGCGCTTCGGATGCGCAAAGAGCCCCGGCTTTCGGGCCGGAGCTGGCACACCGACGCCGTGAAGCCGGAGAAGTCGTGGAGCTTCTCACCCATCTTGTCGGTCGAGAACGGCAGGAAGTGCACCTGGATGTCGGGCGAAGCGAGCCGCGGATTGGTCTTGAAGAACGCGCCTGCGGTGCCGGCCGCGATCGTCAGCCAGCCCTTGCGGAACAGCGCATAGCGCGCACCGGCCAGCGTTCGGCGGAGCGGATTGTTGACGGTGTCGTTGAGCGTGATCTTCTGCGAGCATTTCATCACGATGCGGACCTGCATGTGGTCCTGGAGATCGTGGCCGACGCCCGGCGCATCGAGCACCACATCGATGCCGTGCTTGCGCAAGAGATCGGCGGGGCCGACGCCGGAGAGCTGCAACAGCTGCGGCGAGTTGTAGGCACCGCTCGACAGCACGACCTCCTTGCGCGCGCGGGCTCGGCGCACGGTTGCACCCTGCCGATATTCGACGCCGACGGCGCGGCGGCCCTCGAACAGCACGCGCTGGCCCAGCGCCTCGGTCTCGACCTTGAGATTGCTGCGGGTCTTCGCAGGGCCGAGATAGGCGACCGCCGTCGAAGCACGACGGCCGTTGCGGGTGGTGGTCTGGAACAGGCCGACGCCTTCCTGGGTGGCGCCGTTGAAATCAGGATTGTAGGGCAGACCGGTTTCGACTGCGGCATCCATGAAGGCCTTCGACAGCGGATCGGTCACGACCATGTTGGAGACAGGCAGCGGCCCGCCGGTGCCGTGATATTGATCGGCGCCGCGCGCCTGGTTCTCGGCTTTCTTGAAATAGGGCAACACGTCGTCATAACCCCAGCCGGCATTGCCGTGCTGGCGCCAGCGGTCGTAATCCTCGTGCTGGCCGCGCACATACAGCAGGCCGTTGATCGAGCTCGATCCGCCCAGCGTCTTGCCGCGCGGCTGGAAGACCTGCCGGCCCTTCAGCTCGGGCTCCGGCTCGGTCTGGTACATCCAGTTGACGGACTTCTCCTTGAACAGCTTTCCATAGCCGAGCGGGACGTGGATCCAGATGTTGGAATCCTTCGGGCCCGCCTCGAGCAGCAGCACGCTGTGCTTGCCGCTCGCCGAGAGCCGGTTCGCGAGCACGCAGCCGGCAGAGCCGGCGCCGACGATGATGTAATCGAACTCAGAATCTGATGGCGTGAGGGACGAAGTTGCGTTCATGCGCTGTTTCTTCTTGTTGGCGTGGGCGTGGGCGTTTCCGTTTCGTCACTACCACAATCATGCGCCCAGACGCAGCGCCTCGACCAGCGACTTGAACGCACGGGCATATTCCGCGCCTGCCCTTGCGATATCGGCGCGCCCGGCGCAGGCGACTGCGGCCTCCGTGACTGCGCCGAGCAGCAGCCGCGCCAGCGGCTCGACCGGCTGCTTTGCGATCAGGCCGGCCTCCATGGCAGCGGCAATCGCACGCGGCATCTTGCCGCCAAAGTGCTTTGCATCGATCTCGCGCCAGCGCTCCCAGCCGAGCACGGCGGGTCCGTCGCGCAAGATGATCTGGCCGGTCGGACCCTTGGCGGTCGCGGCAAAGTAATGCTGCGTGCCGGCGACCATGGCGGCCAGCACGTCCTTCTCGGCCCGCGCGGCGCTGTCGATCTCGACGACGAGATGGCGCGAGACCAGGTCGAACACCGCCTCGAACACGGCTTCCTTGGTCTTGAAATGATGATAGACCGCGCCCTTGGCGATGCCGGCGCCTTCGGCGATCTCGTCCATGGTGGTGGCGGCAAAGCCCTGCGTCCCGAACAGCCGGCGCGCCGCCGTCAGAATCGCCTCCGATGTCGCCGCCCGCCGCTCCGCCTGTTTCGCCATGAATTTGGTCTAATCGAATTCGCTCCGCCCCACCAGTTGACTTTTCGACTATCGGTCGGTATTTACCGACTAGCAGTCGGTTTTAATGCGAGGTGGTCCATGCCGAGCCGTGACGTCGTTGAAGCCTTTGCAAGGCGGCTGGAGGACGGGGAGTTCGTCGAAGCGATCGAGCAGTACTACACGCCCGATGCCGCGACCTATGAGAACAACGCCGCGCCAACGGTCGGCCGCGACAATCTCGTCGCCAAGGAGCGTGGCGTGCTGGCGGCTTCCAAAGAGGTCAAGGCCGTGCGCGTCGGGCCGAGCCTGATCGAAGGCGATAACGTCGCCTCGCGCTGGATCTTCAGCTTCACCAACGCCGAAGGCGTGACACGAACGCTGGAGGAGATCGCCTGGCAGACCTGGCAAGGCGACAAGCTGATCGAGGAGCGGTTCTTTTACGACCCGAAGCAGCTTGGGCGGTGATGCGCCAAATGCACCGCTGTCATCGCCCGGCATGACAACCGAATGAGTGGTGAACATTCTCCGCGCCGCTACAGCCGTAACGCGCGCGCCGCATTTATATCGATTTGTTATCGATATGCGCGATCGAACACGCAGAAGTGGTCGCGGCGACCGCCGCAATCGGGGATAATTCATAGTTCGTCAAAGATTTGCGGCGAATTCTCCCGATCGAGCCGGACAAACGGCCGATGCTGCTGCAGGCTCTGGAATGCGGATTCAACTGACCAATTATTTCGCGCGGCTGTTTGCCGGCGATCTGTCAGCCTTTGGCGGTCCCGCAACCGACGAAACCGTCGCCGGACATATTCGCGCCGAACAGATGTCGCTGGTGCTCGGCTATTCGGTCGGCATCATGCTGGCCAATGCCTGCAATGCCACGGTGCTCGCGATCGCGCTGTGGCAGTCGCCCGACCGGACCTTCGCCGCGATCTGGGCGATCATCGTCGCCGGTGCCGCGATCGCGTTCGGCGTGCAGTCCCATGCCTCGCGCCGGATCACGAAGCCGCAATTCGTCTCCCGCCGGGCCATCCATCGGCTGGTCCGCAACGCCTTCGTTCTCGGCGTCGCCTGGGGCATCGTCCCTGTCGCCTTCTTCGCGGACGCCTCGACCGGCGGTCAGCTCGTCATCACCTGCCTGTGCTCGGGCATGCTGGCCGGCGGCGCGCTCGCCTTTGCCACCATCCCGGTCGCGGCCATCGCCTTCACCGCTCCCATCTTCGTCGGCATCGCGATTTGCCTCGGCAGAAACGGCGACCTCGCCTTCCTGCTGATCGCCTTCCTCGTCGTGGTCTATGGTAGCGTGCTGCTGCGCGGCGTGTTCGTCAATTCGTTCAACTTCGCCCGGCGCGTCATCCGGCAGATCGAGGCCGAGCGCACGGTACGGCAGGATCCGCTCACGCATCTGCCCAACCGCGTCGCCTTCAACGAGACGCTCGATGCCGCCTTGAGGCGGCTGGCGCTATCGGGCGAGGAGTTCGCGGTGCTGCTGCTCGACCTCGACCGTTTCAAGGAGGTCAACGACCGCTTCGGCCACCCTGCCGGCGACGAATTCCTGGTGCAGGTCGCAAGCCGGCTGCAACGCTGCACCCGCGCGGCCGAACACGTCGCGCGTATCGGCGGCGACGAGTTCGCACTGGTGATGGCCAATCTGACGCGGCCCGAGGATGCGCTCGAGATCGCCGAGCGCTTCATCGCGGCCTTCACGGAACCGTTCCTGATCGAAGGCTGCGAGTTCGTTGGCGCCACCAGCGTCGGCGTCGTGCTGGTGCCGCGCGACGGCAATACGGCGCTCGACATCATGAAGAACGCCGACGCCGCGCTCTATCGCGCCAAGAAGGCCGGACCCGGCACGGTCCGCTTCTTCGAGGAGGCGGACGACAAGGTCTCGCGCGACCGCAAGGCGCTGCAGGCGGACCTCGCCGGCGCCATCGCGCGCGACGAGCTGTTTTTGGTGTTCCAGCCGTTCCTCGATCTCGACGAAAACCGCATCACCGGTTTTGAGGCGCTGCTGCGCTGGCAGCATTCCTCGCGCGGCCTGGTGCCGCCGAGCGAGTTCATTCCGATCGCTGAAGAAACCGGACTGATCCACGAGATCGGCGAATGGGTGATCAGGCGCGCCTGCGCGACGCTGAAGGAGTGGCCGGAGGACATCCGCGTCGCCGTGAATTTCTCGGCGGCGCAGTTTCAAAACAACGGCATTCTCCAGACCATCGTGCAGGCGCTGGCCGATGCGAAGGTCGCCCCACGCAGGCTCGAGATCGAGATCACGGAATCGATGTTGCTGTCGAAATACGGCTCGGCCGCCTCGATCCTGAACGCGCTGCTGGAGCTGGGTGCCACCGTGGCGCTGGACGATTTCGGCACCGGCTTCTCGTCGCTGACCTATTTGCGCAAGCTGCCGTTCAGCCGCATCAAGATCGACCAATCCTTCATCCGCGACATGCTGGTGCAGCCGGACTGCGCCGCAATCGTGAAATCGGTGGTCTCGCTGGCGCGCGACCTCAACATCGAGGTCGTCGCCGAAGGCGTCGAGACCGCCGACCAGCTCGACTATCTCAGGCAGATCGCTTGCGACGAAGTGCAGGGCTATCTGATCGGCCGACCGGTGTCGGCCGATGCCGTGCGGGCGCTGTTGGATACGAAGAAGCTTCGGGCGATTTTTGCGGCGTAGACATCCTCAGACCGCATCCGCCCGCAGCAGCGTATCCACCGTGATCGTGCCCCGCGCGCGGGAGACGCAGGTGCAGATCTTCGCGTTGCTTTGCTTCTGGTGGTCGCTGAAGAAGACGTCGCGGTGGTCGATCTCGCCGTCGACGGCGACGACGTCGATGGCGCAGAGGCCGCATTCGCCGCGCTTGCAGTCGGCTATCACCTCAAAGCCGCTGGCGTTGAGGACATCGAGCATCGATCGCTCCCGCGGGATTTCGAGCTCGACGTCAGAATCCTTCAGGCGCACGCGAAAGGTTTCGGTCGGCAGCGTGCCGCTGGAGCCGAACGTCTCGTAGCGAAGATCCGCGAGCGGATGGCCGGCGCCGATCCAGGCGTGGCGGGCGGCATCGAGCATGCGCATCGGGCCGCAGAACAGTGTCAGCGTGCCCTTCGGCAGCGAGGCGAACAGGGCGTCGAGATCCAGCCGCTTGCCCTCATCGCTCGCATGGACGACCAGCCGGTCACCTAGCAGGCGAGCGAGGTCATCGAGATAGGCGGCATCCGCGCGCCCGCGCACGGCGTAGTGCAGCCTGACATCAGCGCCGCGGCGCGCCAGCGCCTGCGCGGCGCCGAGGATCGGGGTGATGCCGATGCCGCCGGCGATCAGGCAATAGTTTTCGCGCTCCCAGTCGACCGCGACGAGCGAAGCCGGCCGCGTGATGTCGAGCCGCGCGCCCGGCGCCAACTGCCACATGTAGCGCGAGCCGCCACGGGAATCCTCGGCGCGGCGCACCGCGATCCTGAAGCCTTGCGAGGTCGCTTCACCGACCAGCGAATAGGACCGGGTCTCCGGCTGGCCGTCGATGGTGACGCTGACATTGATGTGGCTGCCGACCGGATAGGCAGCGCCGTCGAACTGGTCGGGCCTGATCAGGAATTCGCGGATATCAGGCGACAGATCGCGCGTCGCGACCAGCGTTGCCGGAATCCAGGTTTCGATGAAGCGCATGGTGCCCTCAATCGGTTGCGGTCTTGATCAGCGCGAGCGCCGGCAAAAGGTCGAGATGGGTTCGGTTGCGCAGCGCGAGGCGGAGATTGCGCACGGCAAGCCGGGCGTGCTCGCGCATGATCGCTTCGGCCCGCGCGCCCTCGCGGTTCTCGATCGCGTCGATCACGACGCGATGGTGTTCCTGCCCGATGATCAGGATCTGCTGCGCCTCCGGCAGCGCCGACTGTGCCATCACGAAGCCGCTCGGCGAAGCAAACGGCAGCGCGGAAGCGCGGTCGATCTGGCGGACCAGCGGCGGGCTGCGCGAGAGTTCGGTGAGCAGCGCATGGAAGCGCGCATTCAGCGCGACATAGGACGAGAAGGCCTCGATCGAGATCGGCACCTGCCGCAGCAATTCGTCGATCGCCGCGAGACACTCCTTGAGCGGCTCGAGCTCGCGCGCGGAAACGCCGCGCTCGGCGGCAAAGCGCGCGGCGAGGCCTTCCAGCGTGCCGCGCAGCTCGATGGAATCGGAGATGTCGCGCTCGGAGAACGCCTTCACCATGAAGCCGCCAGAGGGGATCGCCTCCAGGAGGCCCTCCTCCTCCAGCCGCACCAGCGCCATGCGCACCGGCGTCCGCGAGGCGCCTGTGGTTTCCACCGCCTGAAGCTCGGAGATGCGCTCGCCCGGACGCAACGATCCGGACAATATCTGGTCGCGCAGCGCGAGCTGCGCCTTCACGGTCTGCGAGACGGAGCGGTCGACCTCGGCCATGCCCCTACTCCGCGGCCTGCAGATGCTGCGGTCCGTTTTCCTTCGCCACCATCTTGTCGATCAGCTTGCGCATCCACATCGCGCCGGCGTCGATGTTGAGATTGTAGAAGATGCGATCCGGGTTCTCGTCCATCGCGCGCTGCTGTGCCTCGAGGATGAGCTCGTCCTCGCGGAAGATGCCGGAGACGCCCTCGCGGATCTCGGTGGTGATACGCTGCTCGCCGATCTGGTAGTTGCGGACGAAGGCCCAGAAATAATGGCAGGTCTTCTCGGTCTCCGGCGTGATGGTGTTGAGCACGAAGCCGTTGACGCCCTGCGAGCGGTCGCCCTCAGGCGCGCCGGTGCCTGTGGGCGCCACGCCGACGTCGATGGCGATGGTGCACGGCGCCTCGAAGCGGATGATCTGCCAGCGGTCGACGAGACCGGGCTTGCCGAGCTGCTTCGCCCAGAATGGCGGCGCCTCGATGCCGCACATCCAGCGCGTCACGGTGACCGTCTTCTCGCCATGGGTGACGTCGAACGGCGCTTCGGCCACCGCATCGTTGCCGATGGAGGAGCCGTGCACGAAAGTCTCGTGGGTGAGGTCCATGAGATTGTCGAGCACGAGACGGTAGTCGCAGTTCACGCGGATGGTCTTGCCGTCACCGGCCCAGGCCGGATCGTGATTCCAGTGCATGTCGGGCACCAGCGCCGGATCGGCCAAGGCAGGATCGCCCATCCAGAGCCAGATGTAGCGGTGACGCTCGACGACGGGATAGGCGCGCACGCAGGCGGACGGGTTGATGGTCTCCTGCGAGGGCATGAAGGTGCAGCGGCCCTGCGCATTGTATTTCAGGCCGTGATAGCCGCAGACGACGGTGTCGCCTTCGAGCCGGCCCTTGGAGAGCGGCACCAGGCGGTGCCAGCAGGCATCCTCCAGCGCGGCCACCGAACCATCGGCCTTGCGATACATCACGACGTGCTTGCCGCAGATCGTCCGCGGCAACAGCGCCGGCTTCACCTCGGCGTCCCAAGCGGCGGCGTACCAGGCGTTCATGGGGAAGGGTTTTGTCATGGGCGGTCTCCCAAGGCTGCTGTATGCGTTATGTATACAATACAGACGAGATGGACGACCATCAAGGCTAAAATTAGCTTACCATAATACCTAATTGTGCTAAAATGTATACAGTATGGACTCGCTGTCATTCCCGCGAAAGCGGGGAATCCAGTACGCAAGCGCGCACAAGGCAGGCGATGACACCTGTCGATACGGCAAGCCTCCTTGGAGGAGAAGCGTCAGCGCTGCGCGTCGGCAGTTAAGCCCCGAACACCTTCGCGAGCCCGGCCTGCGCCTCTTCCTGAATCCGCTTCAGGTGCTCGGTGCTGCGGAAACTCTCGGCGTAGATCTTGTAGACGTCCTCCGTCCCCGAGGGGCGCGCCGCGAACCAGCCATGGTCCGTTTCGACCTTGATGCCGCCGAAGGGTTGGCCGTTGCCGGGCGCCTTGCTCAGCGTGGAGCGAACCGGATCGCCGGCGAGGTCCTTGAGGCCGAGCTGCTCGGGCGTGACTGACTTCAGGATGTTCTTCTGCGGCCCGGTCGCGGCGACATCGATGCGGGCGTAATGGGGCATGCCGAACTCGGCGGTGAGATCGCCAAACAGCTGGCTCGGATCGCGGCCGGTCTTGGCCATGATCTCGGCGGCGAGCAGACCGAGGATGATGCCGTCCTTGTCGGTGGTCCACACCGTGCCGTCGCGGCGCAGGAACGAGGCCCCTGCGCTCTCCTCGCCGCCGAAGCCGAAGCCGCCCGTGAGGAGACCATCGACGAACCATTTGAAGCCGACCGGCGTCTCGACCAGCTTGCGGCCGAGCTTCTTGGCGACGCGGTCGATGATCGAGCTCGACACCACGGTCTTGCCGATCGCGGCATCCTTGCCCCAATTGGGGCGATGCGCGAACAAATAGGAGATCGCGGTCGCCAGATAATGGTTCGGGTTCATCAGCCCGCCGGTGCGGGTGACGATGCCGTGTCGGTCGGCATCGGTGTCGTTGGCGAAGGCGACGTCGAAACGGTCCCGCATCGCGATCAGGCTCGCCATCGCGTAAGGCGAGGAGCAGTCCATGCGGATCTTGCCGTCCCAGTCCACCGTCATGAAGCGGAAGGTCGGGTCGATCGCCTCGTTCACCACGGTCGCCTTCAACCCGTAGCGCGCGATGATCGGATGCCAGTAATGCACGGCGGCGCCGCCGAGCGGATCGATGCCGATGTTGACCCCCGCGGATTTGATCAGCTCGAGGTCGACGACGTTGCCGAGATCGGCGACGTAGGGCGTGATGTAGTCATAGCCATGAACGGTCGATGATTTCAGCGCCCTGGCATAGTCGATCCGCTTGATGCCCTTGAGGCCATCGGCGAGATAGGCGTTGGCGCGCTTCTCGATGACCGAGGTCGCGTCGGTATCGGCCGGCCCGCCGTGCGGCGGATTGTATTTGTAGCCGCCGTCTTCGGGCGGATTGTGCGAGGGCGTGACGACGACGCCGTCGGCGAGGCCGCTGGCGCGGCCCTTGTTGTAGGTCAGGATCGCATGCGAGATGACGGGCGTCGGCGTGTAGCCGTGATCCTTGTCGATCATGACCTCGACGCCGTTCGCCGCGAACACCTCCACCGCGCTCGCGAGCGCCGGCTCGGCCAGTGCATGGGTGTCGATGCCGATGAAGAGCGGACCGGTCAGCCCCTTCTCTTTCCTGTAGTCGCAGATGGCCTGCGTGGTCGCCAGGATGTGGCCTTCATTGAAGGTGTTCTTGAACGAGGTGCCGCGATGGCCCGACGTGCCGAACGCCACCCGCTGCGCCGGGTCGGCCGCGTCCGGCTTGCCGGCGAAATAGGCGGTCACGAGCCGCGGAATGTTGGCGAGCGCGTCCGGCGAAACCAGCTTGCCCGCCGCGGGATGAACATCAGCCACTGGATATCCTCGTCCTGTCCTGAACAGATTGCAGCCCCACCATAGCATCGGCCGTCCCGCCGCCAAGCCAATTGGCGGACCGGTCAGATGCCACGCCCCGGTCAACGATCAATCGACAACGCCGATCCTCCACGGAGCGATCCATCGGAAATTGCACAGGGCGATCTCGTACTTTGGTGCCGAGTCTCGGTTGATGCAGGACAAGGACGTCGTTGCCTGGCGTGGAGCACGATGCTGCCCGTTTGATGAAGGAACGCGGGGACTTGCAGGATTCACCGGCAGATCCCGTGAGTGGGGCGATCACCATGATTGGACGTTTGATTTTCATGCTTATGCTGGCTGGCGCCGCATCGTCCGCCTCCGCCGCGGAGGGCGATCCGGCCGCGGGGAAGGCCGTCTTCCAGCGAACCTGCGAGAACTGCCACGCGGTCGTGATCGGGGTGAACAAGGTCGGCCCAAGTCTCTGGAATGTCGTCGGCCGCAAGCCTGCCGCCGTTCCGGACTTCGCCTATTCTGATGCCATGAAGGCCAACAAGGAAGCCTGGACGCCAACAGCGCTGGAGGCCTATCTCGCCGATCCCCGAGGCGACGTCCATGGCGTCAAGATGTTCTTCAAGGGGCTACCGAACCCCGCAGATCGGGCCAATGTCATCGCCTATCTTCAGACGCTGAAGTGAACGATCGGGGCGGACGGTAGACCGATCCGAACGACCTCGCGCGTGCCGATGCTGTGGGTCTACGCCACCAAAAGCCCCTGGGGTCAACCACGGCAACAAATGGCCGCATTTTGGTCCGTCAATGCAGGCATGACCATTTTCGCAGCGGCCGCCGTACTGCTCGCCAGTTCCTTGGCATCCCCGTCGCCAGACCATGTCAGGGCGGCCGACGTCGAGCGCAACCCGATGCTGGGCTATGCGGCGGTGGATCACGACCTTGCCAAGGTGAAGCGGCGGATCGAGCGGGCGCTCCACAGCTCCGCATCGGACAGCACAGCAGCGTCCTCCCCTCCTGCCATCACGCGCTGACGGCAATCGGCGGCGTCTTTCCCAGCTCCGACCGCGCCGGCGGTCTTGGGAACATGCTATGGTTCGCGTGTTCTGACCGCCTCGAATCGTCCCATGGCTCTTTCGCGCAAGCTACTGTCCTTGCTGATCGCCAGCCTTGGCGTGTTGGGTCTTGGCGTGTTGGGCCTTGGCTTGGGCCTTGGCTTGGGCCTTACTCTGGCCGGCACACCGGCGCGCGCCGCCCAGTTCTACACCGAGGACCTGCGCATCCCGATGGCGGAGGCCGGACCGCAGGGGCTGGAAGCGTTCCTGGTCCGCCCCGCGGGGACCAAGCGCTATCCGCTGGCGCTGCTCAGCCACGGCTCGCCACGCAGCTTCGAGGACCGCGCCACGATGTCGGCGCACAAATATTACGGCATCGCGCTGGAATATGCCCGGCGCGGTTTTGCCGCGCTGATCGTGATGCGGCGCGGTTATGGCACCTCGCCCGGCGGACGCGTCGACAGCGTCGGTGGCTGCACCAACGCCGCCTATCTGCCGGCGGCCGCGGTCGCGGTTGCGGATTTGCGCGCGACGATCGATGCGATGGCCCGGCGAACCGACGTCACCACATCAGGCATGATCGCGGCCGGCCATTCCGCCGGAGGGCTCGCAACCGTTGCGCTGACCGCGCAGGCACCGAGCGGCCTCGTCGCCGCGATCAGCTTCGCCGGCGGCCGCGGCTCGCGCGACGATGACGACGTCTGCAATCCGGACGGGCTCGTGCAGGCCTTCGCCACCTTCGGCAAGACCTCGCGCGTGCCGATGCTGTGGGTCTACGCAACCAACGACCTGTATTTCGGGCCCGATCTGGCGCGCCGGTTCTATGACGGATTTCGCTCCGGCGGCGGCAACGCGAAATTCATTGCGGCGCCGGCCTACGGCGATGACGGCCATTATCTCTATTCCGTGGTGGCCCGCCCGCAATGGACGCCCTACATCGACGCCTTCCTGCGCGAGCGCGGGCTCGGCCACGACGCGCTGAGCGCGCCCGATCCGCTGCCGCCGCCGGACCATTTCAACGACGCGGCGAAAGCCGAGTTCGCGCGCTATCTCGCCAGCACCATGCCGCACAAGGCTTTCGCGGTGTCGCCGAATGGCGGCTACGGCTGGCGTTCGGGGCGCAACACCGTGGACGATGCGCAACGCGATTCGCTCGCGGCCTGCATGAAATGGTCGCCGACCTGCACGCTCTATGCGGTCGACGACCAACTCGCCTCCGGCAGCGCGCAGGGAACGGCCACGGACCAGGTCTCGCGTGCGCGATAGCCCTCGTGGCGCGCAGGGAGCGTCGGCGGGCACATCGGTTGTTAACTCGAAAGATGTAGGACGGGCTCCATGCTGAGGGGCCCGGCACGACGAAATCCGAGCGCGACGTGGACGCACGTCGTGGCCGCGTTGCTGTTGTCCGCCTCGACCTGCGCGCGGGCTCAAGATGCCGACCTCGGCGCCGGCGAAACCGTGACGTCGCGCGCCGAGATCCGCAAGATCATCGAGCGCGAGACGGCGAGGACCAATCTGCCCGCCGACATTGCGGAGGCGGTCGTCTTCGTCGAGAGCGGCTACAACTCGGCGGTCGTCGGCAGCGCCGGCGAGCTCGGCCTGATGCAGCTGCGGCTCGAGACCGCGGCGACGCTCGGGTTCAAAGGAAACGCCGCCGAGTTCGCCGAGCCTGACATCAACATCCACTACGGTGTGCTTCATCTCAGCCGTGCATGGCGCCTCGCCGGCGGTGACCTCTGCCGCACGCTGATGAAATATCGGGCCAGCCACGACGAGGAAGAGATGACCCCTCGTTCGCAGGTCTACTGCAATCGCGCCCGCAACCGGCTGCTCGCGATGGGCTCAACGGCAGCGATCACCCCGGCTGCGGCCGTTACACCGCTGGCACCCGCGGCGGACCCCGTACCGGCAACAACATCAGCCAAAACTGAAAAGCCGCGGACGCAGCCCAGGACGGCACGGCCGAAGGACGTCTATGCCCGCTACATCAGGGGCACGGCCGCCGCAAGCCGGGCCTATTGGGCCGCGCATGAGGCCAGGGTCAGCCGCATCAAGGCCCGGATCGAGGCAAGGTGGAAGCGGACGGCCTCGCGTTAACGGTCGTTCGTCACAAAGCGGACCCGGCTCTTGACGAGACCGTCATGGTCGATGGAATACTACGGATGCTCCCCTTTTCGGGGTAGCTGCAGCGATTAAGCCAACAGTCTTTCTGCGTAACCCCAAATAATGACTATGCACAACAGTTTGAGAGCCTTGTTTGCGATTGTCGCAACGGCGGCCGTGGCCACCTCGACCCTTCATCGCCATCCGTTTCCTGGTCGGGTTCAGCGGCTAAAGCAAACTAGAGGCGTTCGCTGAGCGCGAGCTTGTAGCCGACGCCGGTGACGGTGGTGATGACAGGCGTGCCGCTGCCGACGAGCTTGCGGCGCAGCCGCGCCACCAGCGCATCGACCGTGCGGATGTCGACCTCGGCCTGGCGGTTGCTGACGACCTCGATCAGATAGTCGCGGCTGAGCGGGCGTCCGTCCGCGCCGACCAGGGCGGCGAGCAGGTCGAACTCGGCACGGGTCAGCGCCACCGGCTTGCCGTCGCTGCCCAGCAGTTCGCGCCGCGTCAGGTCGATGATCCAGTCGCCGAAGGCGATCGAATTGTGGTTGCGCGCCGCCTTGCGGTCGATCGAGCGCCGCCGCAGCACGCTGCGCGCGCGCGCCAGCAGATCACGCAGATTGATCGGCTTGGTGACGTAATGGTCGCCGGCGATCTCCAGGCCAAGGATGCGATCGACGTCGGTGTCGCGGCGGGTCACGAAGATGATGCCTGCGTTGCTGGTGGCCTGGATCTCCTTGGCGAGATCGAAGCCATCTCCGTCGGGCAATTGCAGGTCGAGGAAGACGAGGTCGGTGCGTGCGCGCAGCGCCTGGCGGCACTCGGCGCAGGTGCCGGCGCCGACCACGTCGAAATTATTCTCGCTGAAGTAACCGACCAGCATCGTTCGCGTCACGGGATCGTCTTCGACGACGATCAGCCGCTCGCGCCCGATAGGCCGCAATTCCTGAAGTGCGGAATCAGCCACGATGTTGGATGTCCTGTGTGCCTGCGACTGGGCTTGAAAACTCAAGTGGCCGCGCGATGCACTGTCCTGTGAACGAACACTCACGGCCTGTTCGAGCCCCTCAAACTGCCTGCCGAATACTAGGCGGGTTGTATCGCCCAGACAACATATAGGTCACGGTATTGCAGTATTAGCTTTGAATTGCCCCACCCTTCTCATTGAGCGCATCTATACTCGACCGGCACCAACAATTCCGCTCCTCCGAATTCCGATTCGACAGCAGACCCGCCACATGGCGACGACCACGCTGATCAGGATCGCTAAGGAGAACATCCTGTTCGACGCTGGCCGCGGCGTCATGGTGCAGCTCAGCAAGGCCGGCATGCCGCTCGGCGCCATCAACACGGTGTTTCTCACCCACCATCATTTCGATCACATCCGGCTGACCAGTTGGAAGAACAGATGCGCCGCGTCATGTTCAAGGGGCAAGTAGCGGAGTTCGTCGACGATGAGCAGCTTTGGCCTCGATAGCGCGACAGATTCTTGTCCAGGCGTCGCTCGCCGTGCGCCTTGGCAAGGCCAGCGACCAGCGTCGCAGTGGTGAACTGCACCGTGTATCCGGCCAGGATCGCTCTCGTCCGAGCGCGATCGACAAGTGCGTCTTACCCACGCCTGGCGAGCGAGCAGCAGCACGTTCTCTCCGTTGGCTATCCAACGCGATGCGGCAAAAGATCACGAATCTGCTTCGGATCGATGGACGGCCTCGAAGTCGAAGCCAGCAAACCCTTTACGGCCGGGAAGTGCGCCAGCTTCAGCGCCATCTCTCGATGCGGCGATGGTCCTTGCGTGCTATCACGCGTGTGTTTCGGCTTGCAACAATGACCCCCGTATTGCGACATCTACGAATGTTACCCTGACGGTGCCATTGCCGATGACGATCCGATGTCGAATAATCGGTCGCGCCAGATGGCTTTCCCGGCTCGCTCGACGAGACGTGGCGGCGGGGCCCTACCTAGCCCGAGCCACCCACGACCCCGGGCAATGGGGCCGAGGTCGTGGCGTCGTCGAGCGGACCCTGCAGCAACCAACCGTCTGGCAGCACTTCGTCTGAGCGCCCTCAGCAGACGTTGCGCGATCGAATGCTGTCTCTTTCCCAACTCCTCGAGGTATTTCTAGCGCAGTCGGCCCACAATTGCGAGCGCCGTCAGTTGCGGCTGTTCTGCGAACCATGATTCGATCGCGGCAATATGCGGGTCGAGCTTGGACGGCATACGAGGTCCTATAGGCCGACGAGTTCGCCAACGCGTTGCACGCGGCTCGCCGACCGTCACGGTCTTGCCGAGCGTCTTCGCGGTGAGCGGGTTGCAGGCAGCGCACCTGTCCGGCACGACCATCGACGCGATTGCCTAGTTCCTCTTGGGTTACGCGAATCTCCGCCAACGGCGCGAGCGGATCGAGCCAGCGATACTGATCGGGTAGCCGTTTCTTCACGGCCGTGGTCTCCGTGTGATGCGCCAAGGCACGCTCATAGGGCGTCGATGGGAGATGATAGTGCTTGATCGCTTTGGCCCCTTCGCGACGCTTCTCCTTCAGCTTCAACTACGGTTGGAAGAAGTTGACGTAGAGCCGTGCCGCCGCGTAGAGGCGGCTCATCATGCGCGCTGTCTCGACGCCATCGACGCGACCATAGCCCATGACGGCGGACAACCGCACCATTCTTCTACTCGACAACGCCTGATCGTTCTTCTTAGGCCGCGAGCGTGTGACTTCGATCTTCTGTTCACGACACCATGGCACGACGAGATCGTTCATGAAGGCGCTGCCGTTTTCGAAGTCCACGCCGCGCAACAGCCGGGGGAAAAGACGTGCGTGGTTGATCGCCTCGACGACCAACGAACCCCCCCGCGTGGGCAAAGGCTGGCACTCCGTTCGGCCGGTGTCGACATCGACCACCGTTAGAGTTTGGATGAACGAGCCAGCCCCCCACGTGCCGCCATGGGCGACCATGTCGACCTCGCAGAAGCCGGGCACCGAGCTGATCCAGTCGTTGCACGTACGGATCGGGGACATCGCGCATGATTGCCGAATAGAATCCAGGACGGCGCCGCCTGCCGCCGCGATCTTCACAGACGAGCAGGCGATCGATGGTCAACACGATCACGGTCCGACTGACCAAGCTGCAATCGGCCATGTTTCTCAAGGGCCGGTAGCAAGGTCCGGACCATCAATCACCTTGAGCCGCCTACCGCACACCCGATCCGACGCGTCCCACAGCGCCGTCAGCGCATCCTTGATACGTCGCGCCCTATCTGCTCCCTCGCTTTCTTGTTGCCTCAACCTCGCGCGGTCCAACCGCCTCGCGTCGCCGGACCGCGCGCACCGCATGCTTACGATGCCAGCTCGTCGTCGCGCATAGCTCGTCGAGGATCCGTCCCTTCTCCGCTCGTTCGGCCGCGATCATCGGCGAGAAGTTGTCCGGTAACATTCTGGGCAAGGCAATGCGACCCCGAAGGGCCGCGTTAGCGCAACGTGTGAAGCAATTTTCCCTCGCGACATCAGCGGAACGCGTTTGCGCGGAGATCATGTTCAAACAAAGAGGTAAAGCGCGATGACGCTTCAACCCAACCTCATCGCGCTTTTGGCTGTCATACCTCGATGCGCGTGAGGTCTTCGCCGATCACAAGGGACCCGAAGAGTCCTGCCTGACAAACACCCTGCGAGCAGCGCGTTCTGCATGGCGTGGTCGGTGCGGACGGTGATGTGTCAGCGCCAGACGCCGGCTTTGGCTGCTATCTTGCTGACCGTGTCACCGCAGGCGATCGCGTATTTCGCCAGCCTGCGGGAATGCTCGTTGTTGATCCCGGACGTTGCCAGGAACCAAACCTGCACGAGCAAGCGGCGCTCTCGGCAAGCCGCTTGAGGACGGGCCAGGGAACGGTGTCGCCGGAAATGGCAATGACCGCCTTTCGCTTCGAAACGATAGCCGAGGCACATCCAAGAAATGCCGTTGACATGTCGAGCCCTTCGCCATGCGAAACGAGTTCGGGGCTGATCTTACAGCGGTCTGTGTCGAGGATTTGGCCGGGAATGATGTCGGTCGCGCCACCGGCTTGCAGCCGCCAAAGGTCGGCTCGCCCCGATCACCGCCAGGCGATGTCCTTGTCGTAGACCTGGGTCACAAGCGTGTTGACGAGCCGTTCGGTGTCCGAAGGCCCAAAGATCAGCAGATCGTCCTTGCGCCCATGGATCCGCGAATTCAGCATCACATCGTAGAGGTGGCGATACGAAACCGGCGCAATGCTATCCGCAGCGTTGCCGAATGGGGCACAGTGTTCGCCGATCCCGTGGTCGCCACCGCGATCCCCGACCTGCTCCTACATCACAGCCACGTACTGCCGATCCGCGGCGACAGCTCGGCTCCTCACCAAGCGCAAAAGCGGCCTCATCAAGGCGCCGACGCCCGGTGACGGCCCTCCGGCCCGGCACCGGCGGAAACAACCTTCAACCGAGATCATAATCCCGATGGTGGGGGCGGTTCCAGATGGCGTTTGACACCAAGGGGGTCGCGGATCGGTGTTTCCGGCCCGGTTTGGATAGTCATAGGCTGCAAGCCCTCTTGATTTGGCCCCCTCGGCCGCCGCGTTCCGGCGTTTCCATCCGGCCCGTCGCCCAACATGCTCGCACCCTCCAGACCTTCGCTTTCGCGGGCGTGTTCGCCTGGGGTGCTCCGTACGCCGGTCTGGATCCAAATTTGGTATGCGACGCTGGAATTGCCGTCCGGCAACGCTTTATTCGATAACTGCAACGCGTTAATCGAGTTTCGAGCCCTGTCCCGAAGCGTCGTCGGAGACCCCGATTAACGCGTTACATTTGTCTGAAAAACGCGTTACAGTTCCCGGGAAGTAACGGGGGGCGTCGGCAAAACCCTGCCTACTCACCTTGCCTACAACACTCTCCCTCTGGAGGGGCGCCCCGAAGCGCAAACGGCGATTCCAGCGTAGGCGAAGGTGCGGAAGGTTTCGGGCGCGCACCCATCCTTGTACCGGCCGCTTCGATGGCTTCCGGGCTGTGCCTGCTTGGACTTCCAGGTAATCGAGATTGCGTGTGCTCCTGATGTCTAGTTAAGCTGGCCCAGAAATGAAGAGGCCGCCAACAAAGGCGACATCCAACCTCGCGAGCAATTCTGGGCAGGCGAACTAAGAAGGGCGGCTGTCCGGGCCCGAGCCCGGACCGAACAGGCTGCCTGGGCCCTACAAGCCGGCTGATGAAGTTTTAGAGCGGTTGCCCGGTGAACTCCGCCCCTGTGCGACCTCGCGCCCCACGGATGTTCAGACCCTCAGCAATCTGCTTGTAGGTCAACTCATCATCCAAATCGACCCGAACACCTTGAGATGCTGGTTTATGACCGCTCACCCATTCGGGTGCGGCCAGCGCATCAACGATCGGTTTGACAATTCGTCAAAAGTCATCGCCGGCCCTTAGCTTCAAATCGAGAACGAATGGCAACGGTCGTTTTGGCCTGAGCCGAAGGACGCCGCCCAACCTAGTTTCGTACCGGCAAAGGTGGTCGAGGATTCAGGGCCCACGCCTTGTCGGTCGCGCCGGCCAGCAGCGCCGGGGCGATCCAGATCGAGTTGCCGCCGGGCTCGGATGCGGACCGCGGGTATGGTCGATGCGGCGACGATAGGCCGCGGTCACTGCGCCGGCAGATGCTCACCTAAGGTGATCCCGATTGCGTCGGGCGTGCGGGTGTGATTTGCAATCGACCATACCGATATGCGCCGCGGCATTAACTCTCTGGGCCCGCTGGTGAATGAAGCGTTTGCGCTACAGGTGCGAGACTTCTACTCAACAAGTCTGCGATGATCGGCGACGTACATTGCTTTTCCGCTTGATCTCAAACGGCTTGCTTGCCATTCGCGATGTCGCGTTTGGCCTCGGCCAGATCGCTCGCCATCATCTCCTGGACGAGCTGCGCAAAAGTCCGCTTTGGCTTCCAACCGAGCACCTGGCGCGCCTTGCTGGCGTCGCCGACGAGGAGATCAACTTCGGTCGGACGGAAATAAGTCGGATCGATCCTCACCACAACCTTGCCACTTTTGTAGTCGATTCCGATCTCGTCCACGCCCGCGCCGCGCCATTCGATGCGGCGGCCAACCTGCGCGAAGGACAGCTCGACCATGTCGCGCACCGTATGCGTCTCGCCGGTGGCAAGCACGAAATCATCGGGATCGTCGACTTGCAGTATCATGTGCATACCCTCGACGTAATCCTTGGCATGGCCCCAGTCGCGCTTGGCCGCGAGGTTGCCGAGATAGAGCGTTTGCTCCAGCCCGACCTCGATGCGTGCAACTCCACGCGTGATCTTGCGGGTGACAAAGGTCTCGCCGCGGATCGGGCTCTCGTGGTTGAACAAGATGCCGTTGCTGGCAAACATGCCGTAGGCTTCGCGGTAGTTTACCGTTATCCAGTAACCGTAGAGTTTCGCGACACCATAGGGCGATCGTGGATAGAACGGGGTGGTCTCCTTCTGCGGGATCTCCTGCACGAGACCGTAGAGCTCGGAGGTCGAGGCTTGGTAGAACCGCGCCTCCTTTTCCATGCCGAGAATGCGGATCGCCTCCAGGAGACGCAGCACGCCGATGGCGTCGGCATTGGCGGTGTATTCCGGGCTTTCGAAACTAACGCCGACGTGGCTTTGGGCGGCAAGATTATAGATCTCGGTCGGCCGGATCTGCTGCACTAGTCGAATCAGATTGGTCGAATCCGTCATGTCACCGTAATGCATCAGGAACGGCACCTTACCGACATGCGGATCTTGATACAGGTGATCGACGCGCGCCGTATTGAACGAGGACGAGCGCCGCTTGATCCCATGCACGATATAGCCAAGCGAGAGCAAATATTCCGCCAAATACGCGCCATCCTGGCCGGTTACGCCGGTGATCAGAGCGATCCGCTCACGCATGGAAAAGCCCTTTCTTCTAAATCAAGGTCGCGAGTGGACGCTCTCCCCCTGCACGTTACCCCAACAAGCACGATAGTTTCCGAAAACCAAACTCGAGAAGGTCTTTTTGGGCATATCGGTTACCGGGTCAACCCCTGATCACACGAGGTATGGCAATGCGAGGGGCGGGGTTGTCTGTCCTGTCTGTGGGGCGTTCGGGCGACAAGTAATTTGGCTTAGCGTGATCAATAGCCGCTGCAAAATATGCTACCGTTTCGGACCTCGCGGCATGGTTCCTATAACTGGCGATAATGGCGCGATGGGCTGTAGCGAACATTATGTCTCTCCCGGATCATAAATCACGCCTCGTCAACAGATGTGCGAGCGAGTTACTTGGTCCGACCGGACGGCTAAGCTATCGGCGGTTTCCATTGCAATCGGGGTAACGGGCATCTCGGCTGCGACCCAGCATCGGACCTTGACGATCAGCCTTCGTCAACTCGTCAATGATGTCGAGGATGCGGAAATGCCGACCGTTAGCGAATCGGTCGCGAGCGGAATCCAGTGACGAGCGGTCGATCGGGCTCGCTTCAACCAGGATTAGGAGCGCGCGTTCTCGAGGCTTTGCCGTGAGCTCGTCGCTTCTGGACGGTGAGCCCTTCCTCGCGATAGAGAACGGCCGGCGGTACCCAAAACGTCGCCGCTCGTTGGCGAGCTCACGCCGCCGGCCCCGCAGGGCCGTGTCCAGAGGACGGCTGAAGCTGTAAGATCATCTTCCGATCCGCGCCTGCGATCGAGCAGGCCCGCCGTTCCGACAGACTCATGACAGTTCGCAGATGCGCGGCCGCAGCCCGCTTGGCGGCGGGCCCGACATTTTTTGAAAGTAGCTCGCGCGCGGTCACATCGAAGATCTGCCCGGTGAGAATTCTCCAGTTTCCCATTCTCATATACAAAGGCTCTCAACGCTTTTGCCTCAGAGACATCTATATGGCCAAATTTGGCCTTCCAGCTGTAGATCGTCACTTCGGAAACCCGTGCCTGAGCCAGGTCGGCGGCTTCGCCTGCCCTCATGCTACCCAACACGGCGATAATCTGCTCTTTCATGAATGTGCCGGCTCTATCTGTCCCGCCTTTTGAACTGGCGAAGCCATATTAACTATGAGCCGCGACAATTGACCGGCTCTTAAATTCACCTTTCTGTTGTTTTGTTTATTTAATAGTTTAAAATTCAATAAGGCATTTTCAATCCAAAATGTCGGCTCGACATTCGAAGAAACCAGCGGTAGCGGTTGCGGTAGATTGGTATTGGTAGGAGTATTGTCTTGGCCATCGAATTCAACTGGGCAGAGTCGGGGAACTCCAATTTTCAGCTCGCGACGGGGGTCACTCTAACCGCCGGAACGATCAATCCGAACGATCTGTTGATCGCAGTTGTCGTACCGCTGGTGCCGCACACTGGTGACCACGGGGACGGACCACTGGTTGGCCCTCCGTCTGGCCCCGTCCAGCCTCCGCCGGGTTGGGCGCAGTTGGACAATACAGCGCTGTCGCTCGATGGCGTGCCCGCCAACGCATCGATCTTTTACAAGGTCGCAACGGGCAACGAGAGCCAAAACCTTAACTTTAGTTGGTCCAATCAGTCTGACTACTCCTGGACGCTGCTGAGCTATTCCGGCGTGGATCCGACCTCGCCGATCGACGTCTTCGGAGGTCAGACCAACACGAGCAACTACCTTGATGAAACGGTCGCGCCGTCAGTGACGACCACCAGCCCAAACGACACCCTTGTCAGCGTTTGGATGAGCAAAGGCGGCGCCGAGGGTTATACGGCAGACCCGACGACCACCGTCCGTTCCAACACCCGTTCAAACACATACGAATTTCCCCAGATTATGGTCGCCGACGAGCACCTGGCATCTCCCGGAGCGACCTCGCCCAACGAGATGGACCAGTTGTATCCGACCGTAAATCAGCGCGGATTCTCAATCGCGCTCCGGGAGGCCGCATGCTTCATGGCGGGGACAATGATCCGTACGCCCGATGGAGAGTATGCTGTAGAGACGATGGTTCGCGGAGACCGCGTCTTGACGTCCGACGGCCAGACGGAACGGGTCGTCTGGATAGGGCGTCAGACCATCTGCATGCTGTTCGCAGATCCGCTCCGTGTACTGCCGGTTCGCATTCGGGCCAACGCCCTCGGTGAGCACGTGCCGTCGCGCGATTTTCTAGTATCGCCTGATCACGCAATCCTCGTCGGAGGTGTTCTCATTCAGGCCGGTGCGCTGGTCAATGGCACATCGATCGTGCGCGAGACCAAAGTACCTCTGACGTTCACATACTATCATGTCGAACTGGAACATCACTCCTTGATCTTGGCTGAGAACACGCCTGCGGAGACCTTTATCGACAATGTCGATCGCCTCGCCTTCGACAATTGGCATGAACACGAAGGACTGTACCCCGAAGGCAAAGCCATCGTTGAAATGCCATTTGCTCGCGCCAAAGCACACCGACAGGTACCTCGGGTCATCCGCGATCTCCTCGCCGCAAGAGCAATAAACCTGGCTCCATCCGGCGCAAAGATAGCTGCCGCCTGATATTTCATGCCCGACTTCGCCTCTCAGCCGTCAAGGACATTTTAGGTTCGGCAGATCTTGATCTCGGGGCTCGGCCGCGACATTTTTGCTGAGCGGAATTCACGATTATCTCGCGGCGCTTCGGCTGTCTCGACAGGTAATCTGCCGCAGGATTGCACGAGAATGACGGTCGGCGAACTAGCCCTGCTCGTGTGCGCCCAGGTCGTGATCCTGGGCTCCATTGGTGTGGTAAAATTGCATCTTTGGCGATCAGACGTCTTGAACCGGGATTTTGGCTCCTCGTCAGCTTGGCGTGATCGGGATGCTCTGCGTGGGGCTTCCTCCAATCGGCCCTCTCGCAACGCGCCGCGTCATGGCAGACGCTCCAAATCGATGTTTCGGAAAACCTTCCGCTCGTCGATTTTGACGATGGTCGGGCAGATAACCGGTCAATTGGTCAAACCGACACCAAGACCCCTGGATACCGCGCAGAGATCGCGCTCGGTGTCGCGAAGCGGCGACGAGCCTCGCGTCTTTGATTCGGGAGGGAGCGTTCGTATCCCGGCTGCTCTCCCCGCTGGCGTGAGGATATATGCGATCGGAGACATCCATGGCCGCGCGGACCTGCTGCGTTCGGTACTCGAACAGATCAGTTCGGACTGTACGAAGAATCCGGCTGAGCGGCCAATGCTCGTTTTCCTGGGTGACTACATCGATCGAGGACCGTCGTCGAAGGAGGTCCTCGATATCCTGGTCAGATGCAAAGCCAATATCGAAAGCATCTTCCTGAAAGGGAACCACGAGACTTTCGTGTCAGCTTTTCTTCAGGATCCTATGGCGCTGGACTCGTGGCGGACCTGCGGCGGCCTTGAGACGCTCCACTCCTATGGCCTAAGGCCGACCCTGCAACCCGACATCCAGGAAAGAATTGACCTTGCAGTGCAATTCGCCACCACCCTACCCGACGATCACCGGGCATTTCTTGACTCGCTGCAACCATGGTTTCAGTGCGGAGACGTCCTGTTCGTGCATGCAGGAATCCGCCCGAATATCCCCATCGCTCATCAAGACGAAAGCGATTTCCTATGGATTCGCGAAGAGTTCCTCAATTTCACGGCGCCCTTCGAGGCTTTCGTCGTCCACGGCCATACGCCCGTGCGAGTTACGGATGTGCGGACCAATCGCCTAAACATAGACACCGGAGCCTTCGTAACGGGGCGCCTGACCTGCGTCGCAATTGAAGGCTCTGCAGTCAGACAAATCTCAGGAGCGGCGTCGCACGTTGACACACATGCGACGCCTTGATGGGCCGAGCCAACTCACCTCTCCTTGAATGCGCGCTCAGCTTGGTCCATGAGAGGTTTGGTCAGATAGGACAATGCCGTTCGACCAGCCGTCTTGATGAACACTTCGACGGGCATGCCGGGCACGAGCTTGGCCGTTCCGAGCTTTGCGAGCTCATCGGCGCCAAGACCCACTCGCACTGTATAGAAGCTATTTCCGGTCCTTTGATCCTGGGTGAGGTCCGGCGAAACCATGGTTACCGTGCCTTCGATTTCCGGCGTGGTTTTCTGGTTGAACGCAGCAAAGCGTAAGGCCGCCCGTTGACCGAAATAGACTTGGTCGATATCCCGCGGCGAGATCTTCACCTCAATGGCAAGCGTGTCTGCATCTGGAACAATAAGCATGATTTGCTCACCAGGCGCGATCACCCCGCCAACGGTATGAACCGTCAGCTGATGCACGCGACCGCTTTGAGGGGCACGAATGTCCACGCGGCTCAGTTGATCCACCGCCGCAGTCTTGCGTTCCGACAACTCCGATAGCTTTGCGCGCGTTTCGATCAGATCCTTGCCAACCTCTGTTCGCAGATCCTGATCGATCTGGATCATCTGCAGTTGGATCTCGGCCGTCTTTCCCTTTGATTGCGCAATGGCCCCGGTCAATTGACTGCGCTCACCCTCAAGCCGTGCTGAATCACGCTCAAGCGCCGTCAGTCGTGCGATCGGGACGAGATTCTTCTGCCAAAGGGCACGAACACCCTCGAGTTCCTGACGGATCAGATCGATTTCCTTAAGCTTCGCATCAACCTGGCCCGAATATCCTTTAACTTCTTCCCCCAGTTGCGCAATTCGCTCCCTCAGCTGGGCCTTCTGGCCAGCCCTGGCTTCCCGTCTTAAATTGAAGAGGGCTTTCTCGGCCGCTACGGCATGCGCGGCCACCGAAGAGGGGTCACGAGCGCGCTCGATCAAAGGCTTTTGGAAGACGATCTGATCTGAATTGTCGCGCTCTGCCTCGAGACGACCTTGACGAGCAAGGAGCTCATCGACGCCTTGAATGACAATCGTGGCGTTGGCGAGCGTTTGCGTCTTGTCGAGTCTAATCAGGATCTGCCCTGCATCGACATGATCACCCTCGCGTACGTGCATCTCACCAACGATGCCACCTGTCGCGTGTTGCACCTTCTTGACGCTTGAATCGACGACAACCACGCCCTGACCGATCACGGCCCCAGTCAATTGTGAAGTCGCGGCCCAACCACCAATTCCAAACGTCGCAAACAAAAAAATAAGTGTGCCAACGATTATGTAGCGCTGAATAGATCGTAACGCTGGCGTGGCCACTTCGCCGTCCATCAGCTTCCTCCATGTCCGTCAGCGACAACCCTCAGCGGTACCGGCGTGCGCAAGACCTTCCTCAGTACCTCTTCCTTGGGCCCGAACGACTGCACTCTACCTTCTCCGACCACCAGAACGTGATCGACCCCTTCGAGGGCCTTAGGACGGTGAGCAACAATGATAACGATGCCGCCACGGCGACGGACGCCGAGGATTGCCTCGGTTAGCGCCTCCTCACCCTCCGAATCGAGATTGGATGTCGGCTCATCCAGCACGACAAGAAAAGGATCACCGTAGAACGCGCGGGCAAGGCCGATCCGCTGACGTTGACCGGCCGACAGCGCCATTCCGCCCTCGCCCACACGCGTTGAATAGGCATCGGGGAGAGACAGGATGAGGTCGTGCGCGCCGGCAGCGTTCGCAGCTCCCAAAACCGCAGCGGGGGTAGCTTTGACGTCAAAACGGGCGATGTTGACGGCAATGCTACCGTCGAACAATTCGACATCTTGAGGAAGATATCCAATATGTTTGCCGAGTGACTGGGATGACCAGTGCTCGAGCGCCGCATTGTCCAGTTTGATCTTGCCGCGAGCATGTGGCCACACCCCAACAAGCGCCCTTGCCAACGTCGACTTGCCTGCGCCGCTTGGACCGATGATACCGAGCGCTTGCCCGCCCTTCAGCGCGAACGATACATCCGATACCAGGGGTTTCTGGGAGCCTGGAGCTGCGACATGAAGCTGCTCGACGACCAGCGCGCCGGTCGGCGGTGGCAACGCGAGCGGCTCCTCTTCGCGCGGCAAGAGCTTGAGCAAATCGTCCAGGCGACGCCCTGCCTGCCTTGCTGCAACAAAGCCCTTCCAGTTTGCGATTGCGATCTCGACTGGGGCAAGTCCCCTGGCAGTCAAGATCGAGCTGGCGATGATGATACCTGCGGTAGATTCCTGATTGATGACCAGATATGCACCCACCGCGAGGATTAGCGATTGCAGAAGCGACCTGAACGTCTTCGAAATGCCGCCGAGCCCGCTACCGATGTCGCTGGATCGCTCGTGGGCCGCCAGATATTTCTGATTGACGTCTTGCCATCGCTCAGCGGCCTGACGCCGCATTCCCATGGCCTGAAGCACTTCTGCGTTTCGTCGTCCTTCAGCCGCAAGGGCACTGCGCAGAACTGCATGTCGTGACGACGCTTTGGCCGGGCCGCGGCTTTGAATTTCCGTAAGAGCGGTGAGGCCGACCAGTATTACCCCGCCGAGCAGGGCAGCGATTCCGATCCAAAAATGAAAGAGGAAGCAGATACCCAGGTAGATCGGTATCCAGGGCAGATCGAATAGGGCGGCCGGGCCGGTGCTGGACAGGAAGCTGCGAACTTGGTCGAGATCGCGCAAAGGCTGCAAACCATCGCCGTCACCTCGTGTTTTGAGCGGCAATCTGACGAGCGCATCAAAGACCCGCAATCCCAGCCTTTCGTCGAGGTATCGGCCGACGCGCAAACTTATCCGGCTTCTGACCAGGTCAAGCCCGCCTTGAAGCACGTACAGCATTGTCACGAGGACCAGCAGCGCCACAAGAGTCGGGATGCTGCGGCCCGGCAGAACCCGGTCATAAACTTGCAGCATGAAGAAGGAGCCATTCAGCATAAGAAGATTGCTCAGGCCGCTGAATATCGCGAGAGCCCAAAAGATACGACGGCAAGAAACGACGAAAGTGAGCACCTCGGAGCGTGCGTCGCCGTAGAGCGCATCCGCACCCGTGCGCTCGCGGAAGATTCGGGAACGGATCGTCTCTAGGACCCCGCCGGACATCTTCAATCGAAGCCGATCGACGATGATCCCCACTGCAGCCCTAGCCACCTGCAAGTGAGAAACTTCGATCGCCGAAGCGTCGGGCGGCGGGAACTCCCGCCGCGATCCCAAATCAGTCATACGTCCCCCGCAAACTGGTCTGTCTTCTATTCATCAAGCGCTATCCAAAGTGGAAATCGTGGGTATCGAGTGCGCTAAGTTTGGTGTTTTTCAGCGTAAGGCTGTCGGAGCCGGCGGCAATGACCACATCACTACCGACTTGAGAAGCATGAGCCAAAACAGTTGCGAAACTGTCGAAAGCGGTGTTGTTGAATTGTATCACGTCGTGATTCCAACCGCCGGCGTGGAAGTCCTTGATGACGTCGTTGCCAAAGTTGGCCGCGAAAACGAACGTATCAACGCTCCCGTTACCCCGGAAAACGTCATCCCCATTCGTACCGGTAAGCGTGTTTCTTCCGGTTGATCCCAGAATTGCTGCCCCATCACTGTTGGCAACAACGTGCCCTGCGCTGTCGACTTCTTGCGCCGTGAACGTATGAACGGTGTTGGGGAAGCCGGCTTTGGTCGTGTACGTCCAGGTTCCATCCGACCCCACGGTGGCCGAACCAATGGCCTTCGTGCCATCGAACAGTTTGATAGTGCTGTTGGGATCGGCCGTACCCTTGAGTGTGACGGCCCCCCAACGGTTCTCCGAAAGATTTGTGAATTCGACATCGGCCTGCGCAGCGACCTCGAGGTGTGTAATAGCGGAGGCCTGGCTGGTATTCCCCGCGGCATCCGTCGCTGTCGAGGTCAAATCGTGTCCACCAGCGCTCAGATTGCCTGCATCGAAGCTCCACGCCCCAGCGCTGGTTGCAGTCGAGGTCCCGATCTGGACGGACCCGTCAAAGATCTTGATCAGGCTATTCGCCTCTGCGGTACCCTTGAGCATGACGTCGTCAAGGATGGTACTGGTCGTCGCGATCGTCCCAGTCTGCGAATCAACACCCATCGTCGGCGCGGTCGGAGCATGCGTATCAATCGTGATCGCAAGTGTCCCTGACGTGGGGCCGCCGGACGCATCCTGCACGGTAAGATTGTGAGTTCCATCGTTGAGCGTGGGCGTCGCCAACGACCAGTGCCCGCTGCCGTCCACATCGGCGCTACCCAGCTGAGTGGAGCCATCGAAGATCTTCACGGTGCTGCCGGCGACGGCCGAGCCCGTCAGCGTCAGCGTGTTGTCGTTGGTGATGTGGTCACCGACAACGCCGCTGTCGGTCGTGAACGACGTGATCGTCGGCGCCGCAGCCGTCGCGGCGATCGTCACCGAGACCGGCGAAGACGCCGTGCCGGTGTTGCCCGCAGCATCGGTCGCCGTGGCCGTGAAGCTGTG